>NZ_JBKBIB010000001.1:0-287192 GCF_046299535.1 Brevundimonas sp.
GTCAGGGTGCCCGGGGTGATGACCCGCACCACGTCGCGACGCACCACCGCCTTGGAGCCGCGCTTCCGGGCCTCGGCCGGGTCCTCCAGTTGTTCGCAGACGGCGACCTTGAACCCTTGGCGGATCAGGCGAGCGATGTAGCCCTCGGCGGCGTGGAACGGCACCCCCGCCATGGGGATGTCCTCCCCCTTGTGCAGGCCGCGCTTGGTCAGGGTGATGCCGAGCGCCGCCGCCGCCTTCTGCGCGTCCTCGAAGAACAGTTCGTAGAAATCGCCCATGCGGAAGAACAGCAGGGAGTCCGGGTGCCGCGCCTTGGCGTCCAGGAACTGGGCCATGACCGGGGTCACGCCCGGGTCGGGCGTGATCGGGCGGGCGTCGGTCGGCTGTTTGACGGGGGCGTTCATGAAGCGCGCAGGGTGAAGGATCGCGGGGGCGCGCTCAAGGCTGACGACGCTCTGTCCGCCACGGGATCGTGGACGAATCCCGGGACGGGGTCAGTTGGCCAGCGTCCGGGCCAGAATCTGTCGCGCCCGGGCTGCTGCGGTGGGCGACAGGCGACCCTGAACGCCGCGCATGTCCTCCGGCAGGTGGCCCCCCGGCGGATCATCGGCCTCAAACACGAAGGCGTCGAACATGGCCCGCCATGTCTCGCGCTGGGAGGGCGGAAGATCGCGGATTCCCAGTATGGCATGGATCATGGCTTCCAGCGGCCCGGCCTGCATCTGCGCGTCGTTCCACCAGTAGTTCACCAGCACGCTGAACCGGTCCAGCGACTGGACGTGGTGCCACCACATATAGGGAATGAAAAGGGCGTCGCCGGGCTCCAGATCCGCGACCTCAGCAGCGGCCCAGGCGGCGGCGAAACGGGGGTGGCGGTCCAGATCGGGCTCGATCACCGACACCATGCTGACCGGCGGGCCGGCCGGAGTGCGCTCGAACGGGCCGATGTAGAGGTTTTGCGTCTGGTCGGGCGGAAACAGGATGAATCGGCGGCGGCCCGCCACGGCGCAGGCGATGTTGTCATTCATGTCGTGATGGGTGTGGACCGTGGCCGCATTGCCGATCCACAAGCGCGGAAAAACGTCGTCGCCCAGCAGGGGGGAAGGATTGGCGCGGGCGAAACCGGGCAGGGCCTGTGGCTCGGGGACAGACTGCATGGCCACGGCGGGCGGGGCGTCCTGCCCCCTGAGCGCCAGCAGCCGATCCAGAACCGCCCCGACCGTCGACTCGCGCTGGGTGAAGTTCACCCCGGTCATGCCGTCGTTGTAGAAGAAGCGGCCCTCGACCTCGGGCGGCGCTTCGGCGAAGCGCACCGGCGCGCCAGTGTCGAAGCCGCGGATATGGTCGGTCAGCGCTTCTGGAGACGTCAGGCCGGCCTGAACTGCGGGCCAGTCGCCGACAAGACCGCGGAGGATCGCGGGCTTTGCGGCGGGAAGGATGTCGGTTCGAAAGGTCTCGGCGGTGACGTTTCGGAACTCACGCGTATGGCGGTCGGGTACTGGGGAGGACATGACCCGAACCCTAGCTGCTGACGGTTCTTGCGCAAGGTCGGGACGCCTGTCACAAGCGCGGCAGGCGGTTAAGGGAACGCGGTCAGACACCGCGGCTGTGCCCGCAACTGTAGGCGGTTAGACCGTCGTCCGCTCCCTGCCTTCGGGCAGGGCGCCACTGGAGCGATCCGGGAAGGCGAGGACGAGGGTTGATGATCCGCAAGCCAGGAGACCTGGCCGCCGACGTCGCTCGTCCGCTGTCCGGGACCAGACAGAGGCGCGGGGACTTAAGTCCGTCGAAGCGACCCGATCCGGCGCCGCCCTTTCCGTGCGAGGGGGCGGATTGGTCGCTTTGAACGCCGCCGCGCGCGCCGCGCAGGGGCTTTTAGACGGAGCATCGCCCCATGAGGCGTTCCCTTATCCTGTGTTCGGCCGCATCCGCGGCCCTCTTCGCCCTGCCTGCATCCGCAGACGACGCTACGGATGTGGACGAGGTCATCATCACCGCCACCCGCATCCCCGCCATCGTCGCCCACACGCCCGGCGCCCGCGTTATCGACGAGGACGCCATCGCCCGGCAGGGCGCCGTGTTCGCCGCCGACATCCTGGCCGACGTGCCCGGGCTGAGCGTCACCCGTTCGGGAGCCTTCAGCGGGCCGGCCAATGTGCGCATCCGGGGCGCGCACCCCGGCAAGACGCTGGTTCTGGTGGACGGCGCGGTGGTCAATGACGTGGCCGACATCGACGGCGCCTTCGACTTCACAGGCTTCGACCTGGGCGATGTTGAGCGCATCGAGGTTCTGTCCGGACCGCAGTCCTCCCTGTGGGGATCATCGGCCATCGGCGGGGTGATTGCCTTCACCACCCGCGAACTGGACGGCGTGCGCGCCGAGGCGGAGGCGGGGTCTTTCGACACCATCCGGGCCCGCCTGGCGGGCGGCGTGGCCAATGACCGTTACGCCCTGGGCGCCTTCGTCTCCCACTTCGACACCAGCGGCATTTCCGCGGCCGATGAGGCGGACGGCAACACCGAGGCGGACGGGGCGACCATCACCACCCTGGGCGCCAACGCCCGCTACAGCTTCAGCCCGGCCGTGACCCTGGAGGGCCGCGTCCGTTACAACGAGACCGACGCCGACGTCGACGGCTTCCCCGCCCCGACCTACGTCCTGGCCGACACCGACGACAGCATCTCGCGCGAGCAGCTGTCCGGCTTCGCGCGCCTGACGGTGGAGGCCGCAGGGCTGGAACACCAGTTCAGCGTTTCGGCCTCGGACCTGACGCGCCGCACGTTCAGCGCCTTTCCGTCGGTGTTCGAGGCGGAGCGCCAGGTCTATCGCTGGCAGGCGTCCGGCGATTCGGCCCAGGGCCGGGTCACCTACGCCTTGGGGGTCGAGCATGAGGAGAGCAGCGGCGCCCTGTCCAGCGGGGTCGCTGAGGATCTGTCCACGAGCTCTGTGTTCGCCACGGCCCGAATCGACCTGTCGCACCGGTTCAGCGTGACCGGCGGCATGCGCCACGATGACACCGATGACTTCGGCGACGCCACCACGGGACGTCTGGCGGCGGCCTATGAGTTGGGCGGGGGCTTCATCCTGTCCGGGGCCTGGGGCACGGGTTTCAAGGCGCCGACCATCAGCCAGGCGGTGTGCGACTACTGCTGGTCGTCCATCCCCTACCCGGACCTGCGCCCCGAGCACGCCGACGGCTATGAAGCGGCGCTGGGCTGGCGTTCGGCTGACCGGCGGATCGAGGGTCGCATCACCGTCTATCGCCTGGAGATCGAGGACCAGATCGTCTGGTTCAACGCGCCCGGCGGCAACAGCTTCTACGCCAATGTGGACGAGACCCGCACCGACGGCGTGGAGGTCGAGGGCCGCGCGGTCCTGCCTGCCGGGTTTGATCTGGCTGTGGCCTACGCCTGGACCGACGCCGTGGACGTGACGGACGGCTCGCGGCTGCTGCGCGTGCCGGAGCATTCCGGTTCAGTGACGCTGGGCTGGGCGGGCGAGCGCCTGTCGGGCGCCCTGACCGTGCGGGGTGAAGGCGATCAGGAGGATTCCGGCGGGGTGCGCGACAGCTTCGTCACCGCAAACCTGAACGGCGCCTTTGCGCTGAGCGACCGCATCAGCCTGACGGCGCGGATCGAGAACCTCGCCGACACGCACTATCAGCAGGTGCGCGGCTACGGCGAACCCGGCCGCAGCGGCTATGTGGGGATCAGGCTGCGCTACTGACCGCGGAAGACCCGGCGGCGCCCAGCGTCGCCGGGTCATTCAGGGCCAGGGCCGCCCAGTCCAGATCCGGCGCCGGGGCATGGGCGGCGGCCAGGACGGCGCGCAGTTCGGCGGCGGACGGCACGCCCACGGATACGGTTTCGACCCCCGGCAACATCATGCCATAGGCCAGGGCCGCCTGCATGGGATCCGCGCGGCTCTCGGCCAGGCTGCGTCTCGCGCGCGACACCCCGGAGCCCGCGCGCACCAGGTGAGCGGGCAGATCCTCGCGCGGGGCGAACAGCACCCCCCCGGCGAAAATCGAGCGCAGTTGCACCGAAATCCCATGGCCGGCCAGTCCCTCGATCAGGCCAGACACGGCCGCCCGCTGATCCAGCAGATTGCACGGCAGTTCCACGAGGTCGGGGCGGAAGCGGCGCGCCAGCAACTCGGGGCCATCCTCGACCCGGGCGCAGACGCCGATGCGGCGAAACAGGCCCATGTCCCTGAGACGCTCCAACCGGTCCCAGAGGGCGCGGCCTTCGGCGCCGGCCAGGTCCGTGGCGGACGACACCATGATCGCCTCGCCGCGCGGCAGGCCCATGCGCTCCAGCGAGCGACGGGCGCGGGCCTCAACCCGGTCCAGCCCTTCCGCCGCCGATACAGTGCGCACAGTCACCCGGAACGGACTGGGAAAAGGCCAGCACTGGCCCAGCAGACGCTCCATGTCGCTGAAGGGACGGGTGGCCACAACGCCGACGCCGCCGTCGGCCGCAGTGCGCAACATGGCCCGCACCATTTCTTCGCGAGAGGCCAGGCCCTGCGCATGCGCAGGCGGCGCCATCACATTGATGGCGAGCCTGGACGCCGGTCCGGCGCCGGTCCGAGTTTCAGCCTGAAAAGTCACGACGTGGACCATGCGCCCACAAAGCTTAAGGAGCGCTGATCGGAAGTTTTACAAAGCCTTACCAGACAGGGTTTACGAGACGTCAGCGTCGGGTTGGCGGTCTGGATGGGCGGCCATGAAAGCGGGATGCTGCGCCGCCTTCTGCTCAATGGCCAGAATGCGGGGGAAGGCGTCCAGCGGCGTGTTGAACCGGCGGGCGGAATAGACCTGGGGGATCAGGCAGCAGTCGGCCAGGGTCGGCGCATGGCCGAAGCACCAGCCGTCGCCGTGCCGGAGGATCAGGGCCTCCAGCGCTTCGAAGCCTGCGGTGATCCAGCGCGCGGCCCATGCGTCCGTGGCGGCCTGATCAGCCCCGAAACTCTCGCGCAGGGCCTTGAGCACCCGAAGATTGTTCAGGGGGTGGATGTCGCAGGCGACCAGGGCGGCCATGGCCCGGACCTGCGCGCGCGCCACGGCGTCCCCGGGCAACAGGGGTGGTTCGGGATGCACCTCCTCCAGCCATTCGAGGATCGCCGGGCTCTGGGTCAACACAGACCCATCCGTCTCCAGCGCAGGGACCAGCCCCTGAGGATTCATCGAAATATAGGCGTCACTCTTCTGGACGCCGAGGCGAAGATCCACGCCCGCCTGATCATAGGCCAGCCCCTTGAGGTTCAGGGCGATGCGGGTGCGGTAGGATGTGCCGGACCGCCAGTAGCCGTGCAGGATCATGACCTCTCCTTTCAGGTCAGTGTGAAGGTCAGGGGCGCCAGCCCGGCGATGGCCGCCTCGATCCGGTCGCCACGCACGACGGGACCGACGCCCTCGGGCGTGCCGGTGAAGATCAGGTCGCCGGGCATCAGCCGCCACAGGCGAGAGGCCTGGGCCACGACCTCGGCGGGGCTCCAGATCATCTGATCCAGTCGAGCGGACTGACGCATCTCTCCATTGACAGCCAGGGCGATGGCCCCGCCGGGGTTCGGCAAGGCGCCGAGGGTCAGCGGGCCGCAGGGCGCGGAATGGTCGAAGCCCTTGGACGCGTCCCAGGGCCGTCCCCGGGACTTGGCCTCGGCCTGAATGTCGCGTCGGGTCAGGTCCACGCCCACGGCCCAACCGATGATGAGATTCCCTGCGGCTGCGGGCGAAAGATCCGCCCCCTCGCCGCCGATGGCGCAGACCAGTTCCACCTCATGGTGCAGATTTTCCGTCGCGGACGGGAAGGGAACCTCGGCCTCCGTTGTCAGGGCGTCGCACGGCTTGGCGAAGAAGAACGGCGCCTCGCGCGTGGGGTCGGCGCCCATCTCTCGGGCATGGGCGGCGTAGTTTTGCCCCACGCAAAGGATGCGGCGGACAGGGAACAGGGCCTGCCTGCCGATGATCGACAGGGCGACGGGGGCGGGGGGATTGAACAGCCAGGTCATGGCTGCGTCCTTACGTCGCCCGATCCTGTCACGGAACCCCTCATCCCCTCTGGCGTTGCCATGACGGGGTACCTATTCTCATTTTACCGCCAAGCTAGCCGGAGAGCGCATCATGGCCACCACCAAGGCCCGGGAAGACATCAAGAACGACCTGAAGACCCTCAAGGAGGACCTGAAGGTCGGCGCGCGCGAGGAAAGCGCCCGCCTGCGTGAGATCGCCGCCGAAACAGAAGCCCGTGTGCGCGCCAAGTCCGACGAGGTGCGTGAGCGCGCCCGCGACTACTATGACCAGGCGCGTGTCCGCGGACGTGAATATTATGACGAGGCGACCGAGCGGTTCGACGAGGCGCAACGGGCCCTTGTCGAGCGTGTTCAGGAGCGGCCCATGCAGTCCACCGCGATCGCGCTGGGCGTCGGCGTCGTTCTGGGGCTCCTGCTGGCTGGCCGTCGTCGCTGATGCCGGGCAAGGGGCTGGTCGATAGGCTGGTGGCGGCGGCGATTGCCGCCGCCTTTGCTTTCGTTGCCGTCGTGGCGCTGGGCGCGACGCTCTTCTATGTCCTGCTCATGGTGGTTCCCGCCGCAGCGGCGGCGGCCATCACCGCTGCGGTCGCGGCCGTTGCCGCCCTTGTGGTCGTCATGATGTTCCTGACCAAGGCCAGGGGCGGACAGCCTGATGACGACGAAGAGGACGTGGGGCTTGGCGAGCGGGCGTTTATCCTGTTCCGCAGTCGGCCGATGCTGGCCACCGTCGCCGCCTTGGCGGGAGGCTGGATCTTTCTTAGAAACCCTGCCTTGGCCACCATGGTCGCGGCGGCTTTCACGGAAAAGACGCGCGGTCGCCGACGCTATTGAAGCGGAACGGTAACCCCACCGGAGCGTTGAGAACACAGGTCCGGCGCTAGGTCGCGACCGTTGGTTTCAACCGCTTCGGAGGCGCGCCCCATGATTCGCTGGGCCATTATTTTCCTGGTGATCGCCTTGATCGCCGCAGTGCTGGGTTTCGGCGGCATCGCGAACTTCTCGTTCGAGATCGCCAAGTTCATCGCCGTCATCGCCATCATCCTGTTTGTCATCGCCCTGGTGGCGGGAGGACTGCGAGGACGAGGGCCGAGAGTCTAGATCAGGCTCAAATCCATTCTCAAAACCGCGGGATTTCGATCCCGCGGTTTTTTGTTGTCCCTCATGCTGTCGCATGGCGGCGGCGGGGAAGGGTCCAGCTGCGATTCGAGACGAAACCGCCCCTTTCCCATGCCATGGCCGTGACCACTATTTCATCGGAGGTCCAGTCGATCTGGTTGAAGCTGGGCGGCGCGCCCCTTTCGCGGTGGGACAGGGTTCCGCAGCCCACGGCGTAGGAACATGAGTCGCCCACCTCCAAGGGCAGGGCGAAAGGCTGATGCGTATGGCCCGTGGTGATCAGGTCGACACCCGCCTGGGTGAACAGACGCGCCGCCTCCCGACCTCGGATCACGTCGCCGGTCATGGGCGTGCCGATCATTTCCACCAGGGGGTGGTGGCAGGCGAGAATGCGCAACGCACCTGCCGGCGCGTTCATCAAGGCCTCCGCGGCCCGGCGGGTCTGGTCCAGATCTATGACGCCCTTGGACCAATTGAGGCGAGCTTGCCAGCCGCGGGCGGTGGTCACGCCGCGGACCATGAGGCCCTCGCGCCGGAATTCATGATCATGGGCCGGGTGACCTGTAGCCCGTTCGAACCGCCGCCAGGGCCAGAACAGGCGGTCCAGCACATTCCAGTAAGGCACGTCGTGATTGCCGACCGTAACGAAGACGGGATCGGGCATGGCCTTTATCCAGCGCGCAGCCGCTTCAAACTCCGCCGTATAGCCGTTCTGGGTGATGTCCCCGGTGATCAGGACCAGGTCATTGGGCGTGGCATTGGCATAATCCACCGCCGCAGCAGCGGCATCCGCGTGCTCACGGCCGAAGTGAACATCAGAAAATTGAAGGACACGGCCCATCAGGCGCGGGTCGCCATGCGTCGCGTCATCAAACTGAATCCTCGGCGGCGGCCGGACGTGGAGCCAGGGCCCTGAACGCCTTGGGCAGAAACCGCACCGTGCTCTCGGCCGGTAGCAAAAGGGGCTCGCCGTCCAGAACCGCCGGCACCCGTGAGCGGGCTGACACGCGTATCCGGCGGGCCGGCCTGGTGGTCACGGCCGGGTCGTGACGCCAGTCGTCAAACAGCGCGTGAGCCGCCAGCCGGAAAGCGTCCGATGCGTCGTGAGGATTCATCGCCGCCGCCTCAAGCCCCACCGGCTCCTCAAGCGCGCGCGAAATCATGGGACTGATCAGCACCAGAGCCTCGGCCCGCTGGCGAGGGCCTCCATCCAGATCAAAGCGTATACGGCCAGAGAATGCGCGGCGCCACGCACGGCGGGCATGAGCAATTGCCAGTTTCAGCTTTCCACCTCGCAAGGCTTCGCGGGCCGGCGCCCACAGGGCCGGCGCGCCCAGGATGGCCGCGCAGTAGAAGGCGTGGCCGTCAACCTCCCCTCCAGACACGTACTGGGGCTCGCCGTCCTCAAGGATAACGGTGAGGGCCTTCTTCCAGTCGGTCGTGCCGTAGAGGGCCTTGGGCAGCATGTTCATCGTTCCGCCAGGCAACGGCGCCACCAAGGGCCCGTCCGGGCCGGCGCGCGAGGCCACAGCGCGGGCTGTACCGTCCCCGGCCAGCACCACAACCAGATCCGCGCCGCTGGCCAACGCCTGGTCGATGGTCGCGGCCATGTCGTCACCCTCCAGGAGGATGACTTCGGCCTCACAGGCGAAACCGGCCAGCAATTCCCCGGCCTCGGCTGCGGCATTGGCGCCGACGCCGCCCGACATGGGATTGACCAGAACCACCACGCGCGTGATCGGCGCATGGCAGGTCATGGGACGGCGCGCCTCGGACGCCCCGGAGTCGCCCGGCAGGTGTTTTTCGGGCGGCGCGCCCAGAGTGTCTGTCATCCGGGCCGAACGTTCGAGGCGCCGCCGCGTTCCAGGCCTGACCGCAAGCGGCCGTATCTCACCCGGAGACGAGCTATTCGGATTGAAGTTCCGGGGCGGCGTTCCCCGCGCCTTCGCCAAGAGCTGCGCCGGCGCGGTCAACGGCGTCGGCGGTTTCGGACACGGCCTGATCAGTCGCCTCGCCGGCCTGGCCGGTGATCTCCCTGGCCTTTTGCCAGCCGGTCGAGATCCAGCCGTCGATGATCGCGCCCCCCTCGCCCACCGACCGCTCCTTGATGCCCAGAACCGCCGTCAGTGCGCCGAAGAGCGCCAGCAGGGTGACGATAAAGCCTACGATCGGCGGACCGCCCCGGCGACGCTTGCTGCGGGCCCACACGGGCCCGACGTCGTCATCGGCCATACGGACAGGTTCTGAGAAACGCATGAAAGCCCCCTATTCAAAACGCCGCGTCTCCGCGCCGCAGAACATCCCGGACCGCCCCGCACGGCCCCTCTGAAATGTTTAACGCAACCTTAACCACAATCATAGTCGCGGAACCGCAGCCGTAATCCAGCGTTCTCGCCTCGGGGGCGACTTACTCGGACCGAAGGGACATCCAATGAAAAAGATCATGATCGCCATCGCCGGCGCCGGACTGCTGGCCAGCGCCTGCGCCAGCGACCCGTACGGCAACACCAATCAGACCGTTCGCCAAGGCGCCATCGGCGCCGCTATCGGCGCCGCCGCCGGACAGGTTCTCGGCGGCAACACGGAAGCCACCGTGGCCGGGGCCGCCATCGGCGGCGCTGTCGGCGCTATCCGGGGTTCGTCCCAGGACCGCACCAACCAGCAACGCTATCGCGCCGCCAACGGCCAGTACTACTACTGCTACGACAATCGGCAGACCGAGTGCTATTGGGAAGATGGCACGCGCGTCCGCTGGTAGGCGTTTCAACCCTTCGGGTGAGACGGATGAAGGGCGGTCCCGACGCGGGCCGCCCTTTTTCGTGCGCCGGAATGGCCGGCCGCAGGATTGGGAGGGGACAGACAATGCGTTTCAAGGTTGCGACGGCCGCGCTGGCGGCCATGGCGGTGTCGGGCTGCGGCGCGAACGGGCTGTGGGACCGGTCAGAGCTGATCGCGGACACGGCCGGCTGCGCCGAGCAGCGGCTGGACATCTATTTCAACGAGGGCCAGGCGACCATCGCGGAGCCGGCGCGGGAGCTGATCACCATGACGGGCGAACGGCTGCAGGGCTGCCGGGTCGACGGGGTGGAGGTCATCGGCCTGGCCAGCGCCACGGGCGATTCCGCCAGCAACCAGGCCCTGTCTGAACAGCGGGCGCGGGCGGTGGCCCAGGCGCTGACGGACGCCGGCTGGCCGACGCCGCAGTTCACCCTGTCGGCGGCGGGCGACACGGGCGCCGTCACCGACAGCGGCCTGGCCGAGCCCCTGCGCCGGCGCACGGTGATCGTGGTCCACGCCCGGCCGCAATAGGCCGGCCCGGCCCCATAGAAAAAAGGCCCGCCCCTTTTCTGAGGCGGGCCTTTTGCAAAATCTATCGCATCGATCAGTAGCGGTAGTGGTCCGGCTTGAACGGGCCGTTCGCGGGCACGCCGATGTACTCGGACTGCTCCTTGTTCAGAACGGTCAGCTTGGCGCCCAGCTTGTCCAGGTGCAGGGCCGCGACCTTCTCGTCCAGATGCTTGGGCAGGACGTAGACCTGGTTCTCGTAGGCCGACAGATTGGTGTGCAGCTCGATCTGGGCCAGGGTCTGGTTGGTGAAGGACGCCGACATGACGAAGGACGGGTGGCCCGTGGCGTTGCCCAGGTTCACCAGACGGCCCTTGGACAGCAGGATGATCTTGTTGCCGCCGGGGAACTCGATGTGATCCACCTGCGGCTTGATCTCGTCCCACTTCATGTTCTTCAGGCCCGCGACCTGAATCTCGGAATCGAAGTGGCCGATGTTGCAGACGATGGCGTTGTGACGCATCCGGCGCATGTGATCGACGGTGATCACGTCCTTGTTGCCCGTGGCGGTGACGAAGATGTCGGCCTTGTCGCACACGTCGTCCAGGGTCTGGACGTCATAGCCTTCCATGGCCGCCTGCAGGGCGCAGATGGGGTCGATCTCGGTGACGATGACCCGGGCGCCGCCCTGGCGCAGCGAGGCGGCCGAGCCCTTGCCCACGTCGCCGTAGCCGCAGACCACGGCCACCTTGCCCGACAGCATCACGTCGGTGCCGCGGCGGATGGCGTCCACCAGCGACTCGCGACAGCCGTACAGGTTGTCGAACTTGGACTTGGTGACGCTGTCGTTGACGTTGATGGCCGGGTAGGGAAGCTCGCCCTTCTTGGCCAGCTCGTACAGGCGGTGAACGCCGGTGGTGGTTTCCTCGGACACGCCCTTGATGGCGTCGCGGATGGCCGAATAGAAGCCGGGCTTCTCCTTCAGGTACCGCTTCATGACGCCGAACAGGGCTTCCTCTTCCTCGTTCTGGGGGTTGTCCAGAACCGAGGCGTCCTTCTCGGCCTTGGGGCCCAGCACGGTCAGCAGGGTGGCGTCGCCGCCGTCGTCCAGGATCAGGTTGGGGTAGCCGCCGTCGGACCATTCGAAGATCTTGTGGGCGTAGTCCCAGTACTCTTCCAGGGTCTCGCCCTTGGTGGCGAACACCGGGGTGCCGGACGCGGCGATGGCGGCGGCGGCGTGGTCCTGGGTCGAATAGATGTTGCACGAGGCCCAGCGCACGTCGGCGCCCAGGGCTTCCAGCGTCTGGATCAGCACAGCGGTCTGGATCGTCATGTGCAGCGAGCCGGCGATGCGCGCGCCCTTGAGGGGCTGGGCCTTGCCGTACTCGTCACGCAGGGCCATCAGACCCGGCATTTCGGTTTCGGCGATCTCGATCTCCTTGTTGCCCCAGTCGGCGAGGGAGATATCGCGGACGATGTAGTCGACCATGTTCGTTCCTGACGTGTCTTGAAGTGTAGGCCGCGCTATAGCGGTCCAGACCGTCCGGGGCAACAAACATATAAGGATGTCTTTATATGTTTATCTCTCTTGTCCGCTCGCCCCGGCGAATGCCGGGGTCCAGATGGCGGGCGCCGGCGGGGGCGATGGCGCGGGCTCGCTGACCCTGTCGTCAGCGCCTTATGATCGGGGCCCCGGCATTCGCCGGGGTGAGCGGTGGAGGATGACATGACCGAACCCCTCGTGCCCGAGGACGAGCTGGAGTTCCGCTATTTCCGCGCGGGCGGGCCGGGCGGGCAGAACGTCAACAAGGTGTCCACCGCCGTGCATATGCGCTTCGACGCGGCCAACTCGCCGTCGCTGGACGAGGCGGTGCGCACGCGGCTGATGAAGGCGGCGGGCTCGCGCCTGACCAATGAGGGCGTGATCCAGATCACGGCCACGCGCTTCCGCACCCAGGAGCGCAACCGCGACGACGCGGTGGAGCGGCTCAACGCCCTGATCGAAAAGGCCCGGGTGGCGCCGATCAAGCGCATCCGCACCAAGCCCACCAAGGGGTCCAAGGAACGGCGGCTTCAGGCCAAGGCGGGGCGGTCGAAGATCAAGGCGGCGCGGGGACGGCCGGGCCTGTCCGACTGAGGCGCGGCCTCCCACACCCCGTCACCCTCGGGCTTGTCCCGAGGGCCCATGGGGGCGGCGCCGCGAACGTCAGCAGGTCGTCACTGATCGGTGAAACGGACCGCAAGCTGTGCCTGAGGCCGCAATGGGTCCTCGGGACAAGCCCGAGGATGACGGATTTTTTGGGGTCCCGCGCCGTGCGCTCAGATCAGGGCGTCGACGGCGACCTCGGCCAGCTCGAACAGGCCGTAGGCCCCGGCCATGACCACGAGCAGCAGGGTGGCGTTGACCGTGTGCTTGATCAGTTTGTAGCGGCGGACGTCGGTCTGTTTCAGGGCCCGGATCCGGGCGCTGATGGGGGCCAGGGAGGCGAACAGGGCGCTGACGAAACCGCGCTGGTCCTCCGCCGTATTGGGCACCAGGGTTCCGGCGGCCAGACGGCGGTAGCCGGCGTTGAACACCCGGCCGAAGACATTGAGGGGCCGGGCCACGTCGCACATGAGGATCAGGCGGCTGTCGCCCGTGTCGTTGCGGGCCTGATGGGGATAGGTCTCGTCGAAGATGAAGTCCTGGCCGTCGCGCCACGACACGGGCGTCCCGTCCACCTCGATCAGGCACGCGTCCGCGTTGGGCGTCTGCAATCCCAGATGATAGCGCAGCGAACAGGCCAGCGGGTCGGCGTGCAGGGTCAGTTCAGACCCGGCGGGCAGGATGGTGAACATGGCGCCCTTCACCTCGGGGATCTGGTTCAGCAGGGCCACGGTGCGCGGACAGGTGCGCCGGGCCGAGCGGTGGGTGGTCCCGTACCAGGTGAGATAGAATTTGCTCCAGCCCCGCTTGAAGAAGGTGCGGAAGCCCAGGTCGTAGGAGCCCGCCGAGCCCTCGGCCTTGGCCGCCTCGAAGGCGCCGCCGGCCTGCAGGGCCAGGGCCTCGTCGCGGATCACCTGCCAGTTGTCCCGCAGCAGGGCCAGGTTGGGCATCCGCGCCGCCGCGGTCACGGGGCCGCGCGCCCAGGGGCGGGTGGTCATGTACAGGATGCAGTTCAGGGGCGCGAAGATGGGCCAGGACTTGCGCAGATACTGGGTCGGCCCGGCCCAGCGGGTGCGGCCGCGCCAGCGATAGACGTAAGCCACCGAACACAGCGAATACAGCACGAGCGCAGACAGCGCGACGACACTGAAGCTCATGGATTGTCCCCCGACCCGGCCGGAGTCTTACGGCCAAGAACGGGATTATCCAAGCGGGATGTGAGGGGGTGGGGGCGGGGCAACGCGACGAGGCGGCGGAGCGGCTGAACGCCCTGATCGAAAAGGGCCGCTTGGCGGCCGTAAAAGGCATCCGCACAGTGCGGGCCAAGACTCCAAAGGAACGGCGGCTTCAGCCGAGGTTGGCGGGCACGGCCGAGCATTTAGGTTGAGGAGCGGTTTCAACTACTCATCAAACAAGACTGATGAATATCCGTTCGGCCGCGGACGCCGCCTCGTTAAGCTCACCGTTGTATTCGGCGTTTTCGCGGGCCGCAGCGCCTTGACGGTTAGCCGCATGGGCTAGAACATTTTCAGCCACGGCTAGTTGGTCGTCCATCGCCAATAAGCCGATAAGAATTTTGGGATCAACCTCTCGCGCCGTGAACAGTGCGAGGAGTCGACGAGCGCGTCGCACCTGCTCCAGCCGTCTCTGCAAGCGCGGCACATCGACTAATCCGGCGGCGCGAAACGTCAGACTTGCTTCATCTACCGCGATCCAGCCCTGCCTAACTGTATCGACAGCCCCTTGATGAAGGGCCCTCTCTCCAAGCTCTATTCGACGCTGTACCCGCCACTCTTGGAAAAACGTCGTGCCAATCGCAACGAGAACGACAGAGCCATTCACTACCAATGCCCACCAAGCGGCATCGGCGGCCGATTGGGCGGCTATGGCCGCTTGCTGAGTCGCCGCCAACATTTGATGGTCCATAGCCTCTCGGAGCCTCAGGTCTGCACGAAGTGAAAAACCAGTTGAAACGGATCTTGGGGGCGAACTGAGATCCGTGCATCGCTCTCGACCCCAACAGAGCTTGGCGCCATCATCAGCATATGAACATCCATGACCTAATCGAAGAAGCTGTTTGGGAGACAATCCCGGAAGAACCTGACGCAGCCTTCTCGATGATTTTGAACTTGGCACTAGGTCGCGCGGATGGCCGGTTCCGTGAGCTACGTCGCGTCGCAGAAGAATTCGACAGCGATCGACCCGACTACACAGCCCTTCAAGACGCCCAGTACGGATTCATGTCGAGCCTGATCGGCGTGGCTAAGGGGCTCGAGGTGTCGGCATTCGAAGACTATCATCTCCCGGCACCGGGAGACTTCGACAACGACTATTTTCGTCGCTTCACGTCAGACCTCAACCACTTCCTTGCCCAACACACTGCCCGTTCCGCTCTGCGAAATCGCCAATTGAGCGTCAAGTTAGAAGGGAAGCCGGCCCAGAACGTTCGGACATATGTTTCCCGCCTCCGAGAGGCCGTGGATGCGGCCAATATTAGCGATGCCAAGAAGTCGGCCCTCCACAAGAAGCTCAAAGAGTTCGAGGATGAACTGGATGGGGGCAAGCGGATAAATATTCTGCGGGTGACCCTGTTGGCGATGGAAATATTGGCGGTGCCAGGGGGCCTCTGGGCCTCCAGCGATGTCGTCGCGAAGCTGACTACAAACGTCATCCAAGCGCTCGGAGAGGCGAAAGCAGTTGAAAACGAACTAAAGGCCGCGCTTCTGCCAGCTCCGGACCAAAAGGCGATCACTGGCCCGACCTACGACGAAGCGAAGCCGACCCGCTTCAGAAATCCGCCCGAGAGCTACGACTTGAACGACGACATTCCATTCTGAATCCGCATTGCCACGGGGCCATTCTCTCTCTGCCCCCCTACCCCGCCGGGCGGAACACCAGACCCGCGATCTTGCCGTCGTCGCCGAGGGCGATGAACCAGTCCGTCTCCGCGTTTTCGAAGGCGACGCGGAAGTGCTGGGCGCCCTGGACCTCGCCTTGATGGTCGAGGGTCTGGATGGCGCCGAAGGCCTGGATCATGGGGATGATGGAGGCTTCGCCGGCGCGGACGGCGTCGGACAGCTCGCTGACCATGTCGTCGTAGTTGGGGGTTCCGGCCTGAAGGGCGGCGATGGTGGTGCGCAGCATGGTCTCCTCGGCGGAGACCTCGGCCTGCGCATGGGCGGCGTGGTCGCTGTGGCCCGCGTGAGGGTCTTGCGCCAGGGCGGCGGCGGGAACGAGGGTCAAGGCGGCGGCGAACAGGATCGGCTTCATGGCGGTGCTCCGGCTGGGCTTACAGGACGCCCGTGGACAGGATCAGGGCGACGGCGGCCCCGGCGGCGGCGATGATGGATAGCACGGCGGGCCAGCGGGCGGCGACCCGGCGCTCGATGACGATGGTCTGGGGCGCGTGGGGGGCCTGGGCCCATTTCGACAGGGCGCGCAATGTGTCCATGCCCTCCTGAAAGACGTCGCGGGCCTTGGCTTTGGGGCCCAGCTCGCGCTGGATCCATTGTTCGACCACCGGCTTGGCGGCCTCCCACAGGTCGTGATCGGGGTTGAGGCGGCGGGCCACGCCCTCCACCGAGACCATGGTCTTCTGCAGCAGGATCAGTTCGGGGCGCAGGTGCATGTCGAACAGGTCGGTGATCTCGAACAGCTGGCCCAGCAGGCGGCCCATGGAGACCTGGGACGCCTGTTTGCCGATGACCGGCTCGCCCACCGCGCGCAGGGCCTGGGCGAAGGTCTCCACCGAATGGACCGGGGGCACATAGCCGGCCTCGAAATGGACCCGGGCGATGCGGGGATAGTCGCGGGTCAGGAAGCCCCACAGGATCTCGGCCAGGTAGCGGCGCTCGCCGGGGCCGAGGCGCCCGACGATGCCGAAGTCCACCGCCACGGCCTGGGCCGGGGCCGAGCAGAACAGATTGCCCTCGTGCAGGTCGGCGTGGAAAACGCCGTGGTCCAGGGCCTGGGACAGGAAGGCGCGCACGATGTTGTCGGCAAGCTGGTTCTTGTCCAGCCCCGGCTGCTCGGCGGCGGCGGGGTCGGTCATGGGCATGCCGTTGGCCCACTCCAGCGTCAGGACCCGCTTGCCGACCCCGTCCCAGATCACCGCGGGGGCGGTCATGTGGCCGTCGCGGGACATGATCTCGCCCAGCTCGCTGGCGGCGGCGGCCTCGAGCCGCATGTCCAGTTCCAGTTGAAGCGCGCGGGCGATGGTCTCGACGAAGGCCTCCGGCTCCAGACGGCGCAGCAGGGGCACGAAGCGGCGGGTGAGTTTCGCGCCCAGCCGCATGGCGTCCAGACCCAGGGCCACGCGGCGCTCCACGCCCGGGCGCAGCACCTTGACCGCCACCTTGCGGCCGTCGGCCAGATACGCCGGGTGGGCCTGCGCCAGCGAGGCGGCGGCGATGGCGGGCTGGAAATCGGTGAACAGGGCCTCCACCGGGCGGCCCAGCGAGCGCTGGACCTCGCGGCGGGCCTGATCGATGGGGAACGGCGGCAGGCGGTCCTTGAGCCGGCCCAGATCGCGGGCGAACTCGGTCCCGAAGATGTCGGCGCGGGTGGCCAGCACCTGGCCCAGCTTGATGGCCACGGGGCCCAGATGCTCGAAGGCGGCGCCCAGACGCTGGCCGGGGCGACCGGCGCGGCCCTGGGGCCCCGAGAACAGGTGCAGGACGCGGGCGATGGGCCGGGTCCAGGCGGGCAGCAGGGGGGTGATCTCGCGCGGGACGAGGGCGTCGTGGCGGATCAGCACCCACAGCCAGCCCTGCAGCCTGAGGAACGACCCGACCGGGTCGCGCACGCGCACGCTGGGCAGGGGGGCGGCGGTCCCGGGCGACGGATCGAAGGGCACGGTCAGATCGCCCAGCCGTGATGGATGGCGGCGACCCCGCCCGACAGGTTGGTGACGGTGACCCGGCTGAACCCGGCGTCCTCGATCATGGCCTTGAACGTGTTCTGGTCGGGGAAGCGGCGGATGCTTTCGACCAGATACTGATAGCTGTCGCGGTCCTTCGCCACCCAGCCGCCGATGGCGGGAATGGCGTTGAAGGACCACAGGTCATAGGCCTTGCGGATCGGCTCGGCGGTGGGGCGCGAGAACTCCAGACACAGGAAGCGGCCGCCGGGTTTCAGGACGCGGCGGGCTTCGCTTAGGGCCTGGGGGATGTCGGCCACATTGCGGATGCCGAAACTGATGGAATAGGCGTCCACGCTGGCGTCGGGCATTGGAAGATTCATGGCGTCGCCGACGGTCCAGGTCATCTCGGGCTCGCCGCCCTTCTGGACGCCGGCGAGGATCATCTCGGCGTTGTAGTCCAGCACCACCACCTCGGCGTCGGCGCCGCCCAGACGCTGCTGCGCCCGGCGGGCCATCTTCGCATAGCGGCGGGCCATGTCGCCGGTGCCGCCCGCCACGTCGAGGATGCGCTCGCCGGGGCGGGGATTGAGTTTGGCCGCCGCCGCGTCCTTCCACAGCCGGTGCACGCCCCCGCTCATCAGGTCGTTCATCAGGTCGTAGCTGGAGGCCACGGAATCGAACACCCCGCGCACCAGCTGGACCTTCTCGCGCGCGTCCACGTCGCGGAAGCCGAAGGGTGAGGTCTTTTGCGCAGGCTCGGTCATGGCATCGCTTTAGCGGGTGCGGGGCGCGCCGTCACCGCCGCACGTGGCCGCATCCGCTTGCCGCAGGGGGCGGTGCGCGATAGGCCGGTGACAGGATTGTCAAAGGAGACGGACATGGCCGCTGAACGCATGGGGGCTGAAAAGGCTCTGCAAGGACTGCCGGGCTGGGCCCGGGCGCCCGGCGAGCGGGACGCCATCGTGCGCAAGTTCGTGTTCGAGGACTTCAACGCGGCCTTCGGCTTCATGACCCGCGTCGCCCTGAAGGCGGATAAAATGGATCACCATCCGGAGTGGTCCAATGTCTACAACCGGGTCGAAGTGCTGCTGACCACCCATGACGCGGACGGGGTCACGGGGCTGGACGTGGAGATGGCCGGGTTCATGGACGGCGTGGCCGTGGGGCTGGGCGGGAAATGAGCGGGCGGCTTGAAGGCAAGATCGCCCTGATCACCGGGGCGGCGGGGGGTCTGGGACAGGCCATGGCGCGGCGCATGGCCGAGGAAGGCGCGCGGCTGGCCCTGACCGACATCGACGAGGCCGGGGCGCGGGCGCTGGCGGACGCCGTCAACGCCGACCATCCGGGCGCGGCCTTCGCCTATGCCCACGACGTTACCAACGAGAGGCAGTGGATCGATGTGATCGACCGGGCGGTGAGCGATCTGGGCGGGCTGTCGGTGCTGGTCAACAATGCGGGCATCGGCGGCGAGCTGAAGCCGGTGGTGGACTGCGACCTGGACGCCTGGCGGCGGATGCAGGCGATCAATGTCGAGTCCGTCATGCTGGGCTGCAAGCACGCCATTCCCCATCTGGCGAAGGCCGGGCGGGGGTCCATCGTCAACATCTCGTCCATCGCCGGGCTGACGGCGGCGCCGGGCATGGGCCCCTACAATGCGTCCAAGGCGGCGGTCTGGCTGTTTTCCAAGACCGTGGCGCTGGAGTGCGCCAAGGCGGGCAACGGGGTGCGGTCCAACTCGGTGCATCCGGTGTTCATCAAGACCGGCATCCTGGACCCCTTCACGGCCATGGCCGGGGGCGACGAGGCGCTGGCTCACGAGAAGCTGGCGCGAGGCATTCCCCTGAAGCGCATCGGCGAGCCGGACGACGTGGCCTGGTGCGTGGTCTATCTGGCCTCGGACGAGAGCAAGTTCATCACCGGGGCCGAGTTCAAGATCGACGGAGGCATGTCGGCGCAATAGAGCCTGATCGCTTGCCGCTCAGACCACCATCACCGTGCCCAGCAGAACCCGGGCGCCGCGACGGCCCAGGGCCTGATTGACCGCGAACTGCAGGTCGCGCGAGAGCTGGCGCACATCCGGCGGCGCGCCGGGCCGCAGCCCGGCGGCGGCGCGCTGGACCACCTGGGCCATTTCAGACCGCAGGCGCGGCCCGGAGGCGGCGGCGATGGCGCGCAGATCCATGTCCGGCACGTCGATGCCGGCCTCCACGGTCAGCACGCCCAGCCGGCCGTTGGCGCGGGTGACCGAGCCGTTGATGCTGTTCAGATTGATGTAGCTGCTGGCCGGGGCGCCGCCGCTGTCCGACGGGGGCGCGGCGGCCGCAGCCGATCCGGCCGAGGCGGCGACGAGAGCCAGTCCGATGAGGGCGCGGCGATCCATGGGCGCAGCATGCACGAATGCTGTTGAAGACCCGTTACCATGTCTCCCTCCCCGTTCGGGGAGGGCGCTGAGCCGAAGGCGAAGCGGGTGGGGGCGGCTAAGGCCAAACAGCGCGGATGGGTCGCCGAGCCCTCCCCACCCGGCCGTCGCTGCGCGCCGACCGCCCTCCCCGTTCGGGGAGGGAGAACTCAGCTCGCCGCGGAAAGGTAGGGTTTCAGGTCCAGCAGGGCGAACAGGCGGGCGTCCTCGTCCTCCTCCGGGTTGGGGGTGGTCAGCAGCTTGCCCCCCACGAAGATGGAGTTCGCGCCGGCGAGGAAGCACAGCGCCTGCATCTCGGGGCTCATGCCCTCGCGTCCGGCCGAGAGGCGGACCATGGATTTGGGGCAGACGATGCGGGCCACGGCCACGGTGCGCACGAACTCGATGGGATCGATCTCGCCTTCGCGCATCACACGCTCGCCAAGGGGCGTGCCCGTGACCGGGACCAGCGCATTGACCGGCAGGCTGTCGGGGTGTTCGGGCAGGGTGGCCAGGGCGTGCAGCAGGCTGGCCCGGTCCCGGCGGCTTTCGCCCATGCCGACGATGCCGCCGCAGCAGGTGGCCATGCCGGCGTTGCGGACATGCTCCAGCGTATCCAGCCGCTCCTGATAGGTGCGGGTGGTGACAACCTCAGCGTAATATTCGGGGCCGGTGTCCAGGTTGTGGTTGTAGTAGTCGAGCCCGGCGTCCTTCAGCTGCTTCGCCTGATCGGCGGTCAGCATGCCGAGGGTGGCGCAGGTCTCCAGACCCAGGGCCTTCACCCCGCCGATCATGGCCGCCAGTTTCGGCAGGTCGCGGTCCTTCAGCTCGCGCCAGGCCGCGCCCATGCAGAAGCGGTCCGCGCCGCCCGCCTTGGCCGCCATGGCCTCGGCGATCACCACCTGCGGGTCCATGAGCTTTTCGGCCTTGAGGCCCGTCTTGAAGTGGGCCGACTGGCTGCAGTAGCCGCAGTTCTCGGCGCAGCCGCCGGTCTTGACCGAGAGCAGCTGGGACTTCTGGACAGCGGAGGGGTCGAACCCGCGCCGGTGCACGGTGGCGGCGTCGAACACCAGCTCCATGAACGGCCGGGCGAACAGGGCCTCCACCTCATCCAGCGTCCAGTCATGGCGCGGGACGGACAGGTCATGGATGCGGACGGGTGCGTTCATGGGGGCCTCCTCGGACCGGCGGCTTAGCAGCGCCCGGGCCGGGGATGAACCCGCAATCGTCAGCTCGCCAGACGCAGGGTTTCCACCGCGCCTCTCGCGCCGCCCAGACGGAACCGGCCCATCTGGCGATTCAATCCGTCGGCCTCGCCCGCCATCTGGCGCGTGGCGGCGGTGGCCTGCTCGGTCATGGCGGCGTTCTGCTGGGTGATGGAGTCCATCTGGGCGAAGGCGGACTTCACCTCCGCCAGATCGTCCGCCTGCCGCCGGGCCGAGGACGCCATGGCTTCGGCCAGACCGTCCACGCTGGCCACCTGGGTGTCGATGCGCTCCAGCGCCTGGCCGGTGCGCTCCACCAGTTGCACCCCATCGCTGACCTGTTCGCCGGACCGACGGATCAGGTCCCTGATCTCTCCGGACGCCTCGGCCGACCTCTGGGCCAGGGCGCGCACCTCCGAGGCCACCACGGCGAAGCCGCGACCGGCGTCACCGGCGCGGGCGGCCTCGACCCCCGCGTTGAGAGCCAGCAGGTTGGTCTGGAAGGCGATCTCGTCGATCAGGCTGACGAAACCGGCGACGTTTTCCGAGGAGGCGCGGATCGCCTCCATGGCCGTGCGGGCCTGGGCCACCACGGCGACCCCCTGCTCCACCTCACGGCGGGTGGAGGCGGCCGCGCTCGCCGCCTGGACCGCGTCGGAAGCGGTCTGGGACACGGCCCGGGCGATCTCGTCGGCCGTGGCCACAGTGCGTTCCAGGTGGGCGGCCTGCTGTTCGGTGCGCAGGGACAGATCGTCCGACGCGCTGGCCAGCTGGGCCGAGGCCGAAGACAGGGCGGCCGCGCTTTCCACAACCCCCGACATGGCGCTTTCGAGCGCGCCTACGGCGGTATGGAAGTCATCCCGCAGCGAGCTGTACTCGTCCGGGAAAGGTTGATCGATGGACACGGACAGGTCGCCGGCGGCCAGCGCCTTGAGGGCGGATCCCAGCGCCGTCACCACGCGCGCCTGCCGGGCTTCGGCCTCCTGCTGTTCGGCCGCGACCCGATCCCGCTCGGCCTGGAGGGCCTCCAGATAGATGGAAATGGCCAGATCCATGTCGAGCATGACCCGCTGGGTGAGCTCCGCCACGGCCTCTGCGGTCTGCGCCTCATGGGCGGCGCCGGCGAGCCTCTTTCGCGGGCGGGCGGCGACGGCCTTGACCAGTTCGGCCAGGATCACGCTGTAGCCGCCGATGTACCAGCGCGGCTCCAGCCCGATGCGGGCGTGGACCTGGCCGATCACGCGGACGGAAGCGGCGTAGTCCGTGTCCGCCCGACCCTGAATCAGGGCGTCCCAGTGTCGGGCCTGGGCGGCGCGGGCGGCCTGCATGTGGCCAGGGTCCGAAAAGAAGCGCCGCACCTCGGGCGTCTGCTCGATCTGGTCATAGAAATGGCCGAGAGCCCCGGGCAGGGCCGCGCGCAGAATGGGCTCCATGGCCCGATAGGCTGCGGAAGGTTCCGCGAGACGCATGAAGGCCATGCGTTGGGAGAGAATATCGACGGACACGAATAACGTCCTGAAAAATAAGAGCGGATTCGACCCCGCAGCAAGAATGATCATATCCTTGCGCTCGAAGCGGTTATTCAGGGCTTAACGCGGTGCTGCGGCGCTTTCTCGCAGCCGCCCCAAACAGAAAGGGCGGCCCCGCAGGACCGCCCTTTCCAGTTTCAGGACCTCATCAGCGCGGGCTGTAGGCCTCGGGCCGGGTGCGGTCCCGGCCGGGGTGATAGCGATCGCGCAGTTCCAGATTGCGGGCCTGCAACGGCTGTTCGACCCCGGCGATGAACACCGCCTCGGGCTGGCTGAGCGGCTCCAGCGGATCGCCGGACCACACCACCACGTCCGCCGCCTGGCCCACCGCCAGGGCGCCGAAGCCCTCCTGACCGAAGATGCGGGCGGGGTTGACGGTGATGGCGGCGATGGCGGCCTCGAACGGCAGGCCGTTGGCCACGGCGTTGCCGGCGTTGTAGCGGGCGTCGCGGGCCCGGTGGGCGGAACCGCCGGGCTTGATGGCGATGGTCACTCCGGCCGCGTGAAGGCGGGCGGCGTTCTCCTGCCGGGCCGCGCGCACCTGGAAGTTGGACGGCAGGTTGGCCAGGGGGTTCAGCAGCACCGGCGTGCGGGCCGCCGCGATCTGGTCCGCCACGAGCCAGCCCTCCTCGGCGCCGTCGAGGATCAGGCGGATGTTCTCCTCCTGGCCCAGACGCAGAACCTGCAGGATATCGGCGGCGCGGTGAACGGTGACCACCAGCGGCATGCGGCCTTCGGCCACCGGGATCAGGGCCTCCAGATCCGCGCGGGACAGGGAAAGGTCCCGCAGGCCCGCGCGCTCATAGGCCTGCCGGTTGCGGGCGTAGAGGCGGACCTCGGCCAGGGTTTCGCGGAACAGGGTGAACTCGGCCCCGCGCGCGCCGCCGGCGATGGAGGCGCCCGCCTCGCCGAAGGGGGCGATCATGGCCACATTGGCGCGGACAAGAATGTCGGTCCCGCGCGCCAGATGCACCACGGCCGCCTGACCCGCGAACAGGCCCGGTGTGTGATAGCCGCCGTGACCGGCGCCGGCGGTTTCGTGCTCGTGCACATGGCCGCCGGACGAGCCCGGATGCTGGGGCATGACCACCGCGCGGGTGACGCCGCCGAGACGGGCCACCGGAATGGTGATGGACCAGGGGTCGAGGCCGCGGGACACATCGAACGCCGCGCTGAGGCTGTTGCTGGACTGGCGCAGGTCATTGGAGCCCTGCACCGAGGAGACCTCGCTGCCGCCGATGCCGGAGTCCACCGCCACGATGCCGGGGGTGATGACCCGGCCCGCGGCGTCGATGACCCGGGCGCCGGCCGGGACCGCCGCATTGGCGCCCACGGCGCTGATGCGGCCGCCCGAGATGACCACCGTGCCCGAGGCGATCTCGCCCGAGCCGGTGAGGATGCGGCCATTGGTGATGGCGACCGTGTCCTGGGCCATGGCGGGCGCGGCGGCGAGAGCCAGGGCGCAGACCGCCATGGCGAACATTTGACGGCGGATCATCGGGCGCCTCCCACGGTGTTGGGCTGGCCGGGCTGGCCCAGTTCGAAGTCGGTGCGGGGCTGATAGGCCGGGTCCGTGCGGTCCCAGGTCAGGGCGCCGTCGATGAAGACCTGCTGGGCCCGGGCGTAGACGCTGAACGGGTTCACGTCCCAGATCACCACGTCGGCGCGCTTGCCGGGCTCCAGCGAGCCGGTTTCGTCCTCCACGCCGATGGCGCGGGCGGCGTTGATGGTGATCCAGCGCAGGGCGTCCTCCTCGCTGAGGTCCAGCCCGGCGCGGCGGCCGGCGGACAGGGCGGCGGCGGCCTCCTGGTTGAGGCGCTGGATCAGGGTGTCGTCGTCGGAGTGGATGACGGCGCAGCTGTTCGCCGGCGCGTCGACGAAGGCGACGTTCTCCTCGATGGCGTCCAGGGCCTCCATCTTGAAGCCCCACCAGCCGGTCCACATGGCGGCGCAGACGCCGTTCTCGGCCAGCAGGTCGGCCACCTTGTAGGCCTCGGTGGCGTGGTGGAAGGTACGGATGGAGAAGCCGAACTCCTCCGCGATATCCAGCATCACAGCCATCTCGTCGGCGCGATAGCAGTGGTTCTGGACCAGGATGTCGCCGGACAGGACGCCGGCCACGGTCTCGAGCCGCAGGTCGCGGTTGGGCGGCTCGCCCGTGCCGCTCTCGCGCCAGTTGTTCCAGCGCCGGGCGTAATTCTGGGCCTCGATGAAGCCGGTGCGGTAGCCCGCCACATTGCCCATGCCGGTGGCCGGGGACTGGTTGCGCGAGCCGTAGACCCGCGACGGGTTCTCGCCGCAGGCCATCTTGAGGCCGTAGGGGGCGCCCGGGAACTTCATGCCCTGCATGGTCACCGAGGGCACATTGCGCAGGGTCACCGAGCGGCCGCCGAACAGGTTGGCCGAGCCCGGAAGGATGGTCAGGGTGGTGACCCCGCCCGCCCGCGCCGTGTTGAAGCCGGGGTCCTGGGGCCAGATGGAATGCTCGGACCAGACATAGGCGGTGTTCGGGTTGGTGGCCTCGTTGCCGTCGGACATGCCTATGACGCCGGGCGACGGATAGACGCCCAGGTGGCTGTGCACGTCGATCAGGCCCGGCGTCACGAAGCGGCCGCGCGCGTCGATCACCTGATGGCCCTGGGGCACGGGGGTGTCGGCGCCGCCGACCGCGGCCACGCGGCCGTCCGTCATGATCACCACGCCGTTCTCGATGCGGTCGCCGGCGGCGGTGAACACGGTGGCTCCGACGATGGCGGCGTCGCGCCGGGGCATGGCCTGATAGGTGGAGGGGAACGGATCGGGATTGGCCGCGCCGTCCAGCCCGCGCGGCAGCGCCGCCCGCTCGGTGGTGGTGGCGGCGGCCGCGCCCTCGCGGGTGTCAGCGGCGCCGGTTGTGGCGCAGGCGGACAGGGTCATGGCGGCGAGCGCGCAGCCCGCCAGTGCGAGACTGCGGCCTCGCAAGCGATGGGAAATCATGGATATTTCAGCCCCTTGCGTTTCCAGATCCGGAAGCAGGGCCATCAAAGCGCGATGCGGCGGCGAGGAAAAGCCCGAAAGTCCGCTTCAGGGGTGCAAATCCAGACGCGCCCGCACGTCGGCTTCGGAAAGGCCTTCGATCTCGAGCGCCTTGACGCGGGCGGCGGCGCCGCGTGCGATCGTCACATCCGACCGGGGGACCCCCAGCACACGGGCGATCAGGTCCACAAGCGCGGCGTTGGCCTTGCCGTCTGCGGGCGCGGCGCGCACCCGGGCCTTCAGCAGCGGACGACCCTGCGCATCCACGTCCCAGCCGTCGATGCGGTCGGCCCCGCCTTTCGGCGTGAGCCGCACCGCCAGGCGCGTCATCAGAAGGGCAGGACGTCGTACAGCAGGCGGCAGAACGGCGGCAGCAGGTAGAGCTGCGCCCCGCGCAGGACCAGCAGCACGATGATCGGCGTCACATCGATGCCGCCCAGCGGCGGGATGACCCGGCGCAGGGGCGCCAGCAAGGGCCCGGTGACCTGATCCAGGAAGCTCGCGATCTGGGCCACGAACCGGTTGCGGTAGTTGATCACATCGAAGGCGAACAGCCAGCTCATGATCGCGCTGATGATGATCGCCCAGAACAGCAGGGTCAGCAGGGCGCCGACAATGAAACAGATGAAGCCGGCCATGCCGTGTTCGTCTCCCAGGAAGGTTCAGCGCCGCTTCTAGCGGTCTTCGCCGCCGACGCCAAACCCCGAGAATAGCGAAGCGCGGCCGCCCTCCAATTCTATTGACACCGCAGGCCCGCCCCGCCTATGTCGCGCCCTCGCCTGGAACCCCGGCAACGGGGCCGTAGCTCAGTTGGTAGAGCGCGTCGTTCGCAATGACGAGGTCAGGGGTTCGACTCCCCTCGGCTCCACCAGGCTATATCCCACAATGACTTAGGTCTCCCGGAGCAGCGTTGCTACGCACGTTTGCTACGCGAGGCCCAATGTCCCTGGTCACCAACGTCTTTCGACGCGGTGCTTCCTACTACTTCCGGACACGCGTTCCAGCGCGCTTCAGAGCGCTCCTGGAGCGCAAGGAGCTGTGGAGGTCGCTACGGACCACAGACGCGCGTGAAGCGCGTCAGAGAGCGTCCATTGCGGTCCTCTTGACGGAGGCGCTCTGGCGCGATCTTGAGCGCGCTATGTCGAATATGCGTAACGTCCCCTCCTCTGACGAACTCCAGTCCCTCATTGATCATTGGCTCCGCGCCGAACTGAGCGAGGACGCCTATCTTCGCAAAGCTCCGGAGGGCGAATGGCACGAGGGCGTCATTCTGAGGCGTGATCCAGAGAGCCTTCAGGATGAGGTCATCGAAGTCCTCGGCGACACGGAACTGCGCGAACTGTTCGCTCTTCCTGAAGACGAGCGAGCGGCCCGCATCGGGCCGAGCGGCTACCTTGTAACCGACGTGTGCGACCTACACCTCCGTCAGGCTGCGTTCAGACGGGGCCTGGAGGGAGCGGTCGAGCGGCACCAGGAAAATGACGGCGCGCTGGCAGAGCGCCACGTAGCCGACGTTTTCAGGCGTGCGGGCTATGACACAACTCCTTTTTCGGAGGCGTTCGAGGTCGCCACCCGGCTGATGATCCGCGCCCACCGGGATCTGCTACTCGCCGTTCAGCACCGTGACGTTGCACGTTGGCGACCTGACCTGGATGAAGATCCCGCCGGTCTCCTCCTCTCCCGCCTTGCTGCCCCGCCAGCGGAGCTTCTCGGGGCTGCGGCTGAGCCTCCCTCACCGGCTTCGGGCACGACGTTGAAGCAGGCGGTTGCGCTGAGGGTCGCCGAAGCCCGCAGGTTGGGCGAGCTGAGCGAGGGCAGGCTGATCGAGTATGAACGCGCCGCCGAGCTGTTCTGCCAGTGGGCGGGCGGGGATCTCGACCTGGACGACGTGACCCCGGCTGTCGCGGGCCGGTTTCGTGAGGACCTGATTGCGTATCCCACGAACGCCTCGAAGCGGGCGATCTATAAAGGGCTGTCCGTGACAGACCGGATCGCGAAGGCAAAAGACACTGCCGATACCGCGACGCTGAGCGCAGAAACGGCGAACGGGAAATACCTCGATCCGCTTCGCGGCATCTTCGACTGGGCGAAGAAGACCGGACGGGTCCACTCGAACCCGTTCACCGGGATCAACGTCTCGACAGCGAAGAGCGGCAGCGGCGACGAACGGCGAGACTTCCGGATTGAAGAGCTGCGGGCGCTATTCTCCGCTCCACTGTTCACAGGATCCGCGTCGGACCAGGGCTTCGGGCTATATCAGCCGGGAACCGAGCGGGTCGACGACTGGCGCTACTGGCTGCCCATCATGGCGCTTTATTCCGGTGCGCGCCTCAATGAGCTTTGCGGCCTGCGCCTCGACGATTTCGAGGAAGAAGATGGCGTTTCATTCTTCCACGTCAGGCCGTCTGACGACCGGGGCCTAAAGACCACATCATCCAAGCGGGTGGTTCCAGTTCACGCAGAGTTGGTCGGTCTGGGCCTGCTTGTCGAGGTGGATCGACTTCGCCGAGCTGGCGGAGAGCGGCTGTTTCCCGACCTCACGCCAGGACCGCGTGGATACCTCTCGCATAAGCCGTCCAAGTTCTACGGGCGGTTCATCGAGCGGGTGCTTGGGAAACAGGAGGGGGTCGTATTTCACTCCTTCCGTCACACCTTCATTACCGGCCTGAGGAAGGCAAGGGTGCCGCGTGAGGTGCGGACGGCGCTGGTCGGGCACGAGGATGGCGGGGTCCACGAAGCCTACGGGTCGGAGCCGATGGACCGGCTTAACGAGGCGGTGCAGGCGGTAGGGTGGCCGACGTTAGACCTAAGGGCGCTACGGTTGCCGAAGCTCTAAAGCGAAGGGAAACCAGAAGCTCGCGAGCTGAAAGTTCACCTTTGTATTCAGATGGATGGATGTAGATCGATCAAATGCCGATCCACGTCCCTGCTGACCCCCGAGGATGTGCTGCAAACCATTGCTCGGCTGCCGCATCGGTGAGCAGAGCCTGCCACGACCGCAAGCCGAGATAATCGGAGGTTGCAGGCATGGACACTTGCGCGCCGACTTGAAACGCAAGACATCTGAACGGCCCGTCGCCGCGAAAACCAACGAGGGCAGAATGGCCGTCGTATCGTGACGGAGAGGGGGTGAGATGCCGATCACAATGAAAGCCTTGGCTGAAGCCGTGGTGCCGCGCAGAACGGTGCTTTTGTTTGGGGCAGGTTCGTCTATTCCATCGGGCGCTCCGTCCGTCGAGGAGCTGATCGCGCTCTTGGGCCAAACCCACAATCAACACGGCGACTATTCGCTCAGCGAGCTGACGGGCATTCTTGAAGCCCGCGACCAGTCCCGCAGACCGTTCGTTGCTACGTTGCGCAAACGATTGGAGAAGGTGAAGCCAACCGGGGGCCTCATCAACCTGCCTCGCTACGACTGGAAGTCTATATATACGACGAACTACGACCGCTTGGTTGAGATGACCTATGGGGGGCGTCAAAGGAGCCTGTCTGTAGTATCCAGTAACTTCGATTTCACCGGGGATGAAGTCCCAGAAACGACGAAGCTATTCAAGCTGCACGGCACTATAGAGAAGGACGTGAGCGACGGCCACGCCGCTCGCCTGATCATCACAGAAGCCGATTATGAGCGCACCGAGGAATACAGGGAGCAGTTATACTACCGGCTGGGCGCAGATCTTGCGGGTTCACATCTCGTCATCATCGGTCATTCATTAGCTGACCCTCACATCCGGGCCATGGTCAATAAATGTGCCCGCATTAATACAAATGGCGGTGGAACGGGGCGTATCTCGCTTCTCCTTTTTGAAGAAGACCCGGACCGCGCCCGACTGTGGGAAGAACGCAATATCCGGGTTTGTTTCGGGGGCATTGATCAGTTCTTTGCGGAACTCGCAGCCGTAGCTCCGGATCACACGCTCGTTTACCAGGCGACCGGCAGTCCATTGGATGGCGAAGCGATCTTGCGGCCAACGACCGTCGACGTAGGGCACGCAGTTACCGCGCTCGGCGCAGACGTTAGCGCGATGTTCAACGGGTGGCCCGCTACCTATGCCGATGTCGCCGCGAACCTCACCTTTGAAAGGGGCGTCACCGACAAAGTCATCGACGGTCTCGTCGAAGGAGATTTTGACTTTGCGGTATTGCTGGGAGCCAGCGGTCTTGGGAAGACAACTGCTGCCCGCCAAGCACTCTACCGACTGCGCTCGAAAGGCTGGCAGGCGTTCGAACACAAGGGCGACCATACCCTCCAGCCGAAATCATGGGTGGCCGTGGCGGCAGCGCTGGCTCGCGAGGGTGCGCAGGGAGTGCTGTTCGTCGATGAGGCTCACAACCACCTTTCCGAACTGAACCAGCTAATCGACGACCTAGCTGCGCAGTCAACCGACGCCTTAAAAATCGTAATGGCCTCTAGCCGAAACCACTGGGGACCGAGGGTCAAATCACCCAATGTGTATAAACGTGGCAAAGAGTTCTTGGTCACTCGGCTAAGCGGAGCGGAAATCGATAGACTTCTCAATCTCGTCGATACGAACCCGGCATTTAAGCCGTTAATGGAAGATGCTTTCAGCGGGTTTTCGAGTGTAGAGAGGCGTCGTCGATTGACCGTGAAGTGCGAGTCCGAAACTTTCGTATGCCTTCGGAATATATTCGCGTCAGAGCGATTTGACGACATCATCCTGCGTGAATATGCGGCTTTGTCAGAGCCGCTGCAGGAAGTCTATCGGCTGGTGGCGGCGATGGAGAGCGCAGGCATCCGGGTTCATCGGCAGCTCGTCATCAGATTGTTATCTATCGATGTCAACGCGATTGCCGGGATCCTCAACGCTCTTGAGGATATTGTGGCAGAGTATAGTATCGATGATAGGCAAAGCGTTTATGGATGGAGAGGACGCCATCCGGTCATCGTCGACATTATTGCTAGATACAAGTTCAATGACATTGACAGGCTTGTCGAGCTATTCGAGCGAGTCATTGATAGCATTTCCGCTACCTACGAGGTGGAGATAAGGTCACTTCGTGAACTTTGCAACCTACAGTCGGGGCTGTCCCGGATACCAGACAAACGAGTTCAAAATCGGCTGCTCAGGCGAATGATGTCCGTAGCTCCGAGTGAGAGGGTCCCCCGACACCGCCTCGTGAGGAACCTCATCGACATGGGCGAATACGAAAAAGCCGATACGGAGATTAAGATCTTCGAGTCCGACTTCCGGTCTGATGGACCGATGGCCCGATACAAGATCTCGCTGATGATCGAACGTGCGCTACACACCAAGGGCGTTCTCCCGGAAGATAGGGTGGTAATGATCGAGCAAGCTCGGTCTTACGCCGCCTCAGCAGTTAGCCGGTATCGAAACAACAAGAATGTGCTCTCAGCGAACTGCGATGTTGGAGTTGCCTATTACAAGCTCACCGGCGAGATCGAAGTTCTGCAGACTGCACTAAAGGAGTTGAAAGCCGCAGAGGTGAGGCTGGGCGATCCGGAGATCAGTCGCCGCATAAGACGCTTCGAACGGATGATGTCGTCTGGCGCGGGGCTACAGCTGATAGACGGCGACGAGGTCGAATAGCTGTGACTTGGAGCGGCAGACCGCGAGTCAACGTTGAGGTAGCTGACGCATCGGAAGCCCACAGCCCTGGATCGAGGCGTCGTGAGCTGACCCAGCTGCAGGTCTAACCCTAAAAATACACTGCCACGGTGTCGTCACGGTCGCACAAACGCCGACGACTCGTCAGTTGCACCCGCTGCGCATCCGGTTACGTTTGGTTCAACGACCGTTGAAGCAAATGTAACGAATGTCCAAGCGCTACGTCGCATATTATCGGTGCAGCACCCGCAAGCAGGGTCAGTCCGGCTTGGGGTTGGATGCGCAACGGGAGGCCGTGAAGCGCTTCATCGGGGACAACGCGCTGATCGCCGAGTTCGAAGAGGTGGAGAGCGGAACCCGTGCTGATCGCCCCGCACTGGACGCCGCGCTCCGAGAGTGCCGACTGCGGGGGGCGACGCTGGTGATCGCGAAGCTCGATCGCCTTTCCAGGAGCGTGTCCTTCATATCCCGGCTGATGGAGGAGGGAGCGGATTTTGTCGCTGTGGACATGCCATCCGCCAACCGCTTCACGCTTCACATCATGGCAGCCATGGCGGAACAGGAACGGGAGATGATCTCCCAGAGAACGAAGGTTGCGCTTGCCGCCGCCCGCGAACGTGGCGTCACCCTTGGTGGTCGGCGGGGGACATTCCGTATCGAGGGGCACTCGGAGGGCGGACGCACCCGCTCTCTTGAGGTTCGTCGAGGCCGCGCTGCGGCTCGTGCCGTCGAGTGCCTCGCTATTGTTGACGACATCAGGCGCGCGGGAGTCACGAGCTGGCGCGGCATCGCCCGGGAGTTGAACGCCCGATGCATCGCTGCGCCACGAGGCGGAGAGTGGTCACCCGCGCAGGTATCTCGCCTCCCGGTCAGAGCGGGTCATGCGTCGGGTCTAAGCGTCACAGCACAGCCGGAAACTTGCGGGCCTACCGGCGAGGACTATATGCCCCCCGAGGCCCCAAGGAGGACCGCTGAGTCGGAGGGTTGACCTTCTCGGCACACTGGCCCCAGCCGACCCGAACCGGCGCTCCTGGAGCGTTTTTCGCGCATCGTCGTTATCTGCTGATCAGCAACAAAATGCCTACACCGGCAGGCTTGCTTATTAGACGATTTCGTCTATAATAACGCGCACACGCCCGCAGGCTCAGGCGCACGTTCTTAAGAACTATAAAATACTCATCTACATAGACGATAATCGATAATATTTAGACAGCGCCGCGTCAGCCGTCGCCTTCGGCAACGGCAGCGACCAGCATCGAGACGCCTCCGCTGCGCCTGCGGCGCGCTCCGAGCGCCCCGACGCTGGTCATCCCATTCGGGGGCCGGAGGTCGACATTGGTTGATTGATCGGCTATAGTTCCTTTGCTCTTCGGATGTCCTTCCGGACCCACGAGCACCTCACCCAGGATGCTGCACTTCGCTGCTCCCGGCCCCAAGTTCCCTCCGAACTTTTCCCATTTTCATGTCACAAGAAACGACCGGAGCCTCGCTTCCGGCCTCCATCAACGACGGTGCCGCTTGGGCGGCCTTTGATCATGTCCAGAAGCTGCCCTGGACCCTCCGGTTCGAAACTTTCGATCCACTGACGCTGGACGTCGACCACGACGTCGGCTTTCAGCTCTGCCTGGACGGCGCAGGCACTTCTGACTTCCAGAAGCAGGCGCGCGGCTACATGGCGATGCGCGTGCTGGAGATCGCGGCGTCATTGGATGAAAACCGTCTCCGGGTCCTCGGTCATTCCACCGAAGAGGTTCGCTCCTGCGCCACAACTCGGGCGAAGACGTTGCAGGTTATCCGGGATGCGGTCGTCGGGCGACTACGCTCGGAACTGACCAAGTTGTTCGACGCTCGTCCCACCGTCTGGGCAGAGCGACTGAGGACGCTAATCGCGACGCTGCCGTCGGAGCAGGGCAATCAGGTTGCGCGATATTCCGGCCTCGACCAGGAACGCGATCCCAAGGAGATCAGGGCCGGGCTGAACTACGTGTTCCAGACCCTTGAGCCACAGATCGTTCGCGATAAGGAGAGACTGATCCTCGTCGGTCAGGAGAGGAAGATGCGTGAGGCCAGGGCCGCCCGCAACGACCCCAATCTGAAGGCCCGGGCTAGGAACCTCGTCCTCCGCGCGTTGGAGGCCAGTCTGGCTTCTTGTCCGACAGGCGACGTGAACAACCTCCTGTCGACACTGGAAGCCAACCTGCGCGAACGGGTCGTGAAGGATGGAAGCTGGGGCCTGATCGACGCCGTTATCCAGCGTGATCGGGTGATGGAAGGTCTCACGCTGCCAACGGCATTGCCCTCGGAAATCTGGGATCTGGTCCGTCAACAGGAACGGCGGATCGGGGTGGAGGAGGCATGATTATGCCTGTCGATACTCTTCCGGCGTCCGCAGGGGGACCAGTCCGTCCCACACCTCCAGGTCCTTGGCAAACGCTCCCTCAAACCGTTTCGTCGACGATGGCCTGGCGCGCGTTCGATGACGTTTTCAGCGGGATGGACTGGCGTCTGAAGCTGGTCGCGCTATCGCCGGTCACCCTCTCGGTGGAGCAAGACGACGACTTCTCTGAAAGCCTTGCCGCCGCAGAGAGTTGGAAGGCCCGGGACCAAGCCCGCGCATGGATTTGCGGGCGCGTGGTCCAGTTGGCCGCGTCGATGGATAAAACCTCGATCCGCCGCTTTTCCCTCCAGCTTCCGGACACCCCCGAGGACGCTGTCGCCGAAGCCCTGCTCAGCAACCTGGAACGCCGGATCCGGGACACAGTCCTTGATGACCTCGTCGCGCATTTCGAGGACTCCATCCCCGAGTGGGAGCGGAAGATCCAGGTCGAGATCGCCGGGCTTGATGATCCGGATACCCGCTGGCACGCCCGTCGATATGTGGGCCTGGACCAGCCCGTGTCGGTGGACGCCTGTCGCAAGGCAATCCGGTTCATCTTCTCCCGGTCGTATTGGTATCTGACCGAGGAGAACGACCGGACGGTGCTGACACCGGACTGGAGGTTCGAACAGGTTCGAGCGCTACGCAGCACACTCGACGAGCAAACCCGGGCGCGCAGCCTGGTCGCTCGGTGCATCGAGGTCCTTGTCGACGAGCATGTCCGGGAGCAGCGGGCAGGAGTGGAGGTGGCCCCCATGACCCGCCTGCGGCTCAAGGCCGAGATCGAGCGGCTCTTCCACGAAAAGGGTTGTTGGGGCCTGATTGAGCTGGCGCTGCCCAGGGACCGGTCGCGTCATTATCTCCGCTGTCCGGAGGGCCTCGTAGAGAGTTTGCAGGGCCTGATCATGCAGCAGGAGCAGCGACTGGGCGTCGGGTGATGCGTGGGGCTGGGGGGAAAGACGAAGTCCTACCAGCCGCTCGCCCTCCGCCATGAGGGTCCCTTCAGTGCCGACCGTGCCTTGGGCTAACCCTTATATCCCGGCGTCTTGAAAGGGCCTCTATAAGGATGGGCCCAGCTGACCATTTCAATGCAACACCTGGGCACCACTTTTCGCGATACCCAGGGCAAACGGCCCGGAACCGGGTCTTATGTAAGGGCGATCCAGGAGCCAGTGCAGGCCACGATAGGATCGGAGAGAGTTGGCCCATGGGTATAAGATGTTCGGGGTGCACATCGGAAACGCCCAAAACACCGGTCCGGCCTCCTGCCGCCGACGATAGATATTGCCGAGCCCTTATAGGGGGGCCGGTCTGCGTAAGGCGTGCGACGGCTCCTTGTTAATCGAGGATCGACTTGCCGCCCCGAGCTCGCAGCGCCTCATACAACTGACCCGGCCCTAGAAGGGCGTCCTTCAGCCCCTCCTGGATCTTCGAGGACTCCAGCGCCTGTTTGCTGAGGCTGTTGTGGGCGACGAGGGCGTCCATGATGGCGTCCAGCAGTTCCTTGCCGAGGGTGGGCGAACTGGCGAACTGGGCCTTGGTGTTGTTCGCCGCCTGCTGGGCCAGCTCGTCGGACTCCAGCAGCTTCCCCTTCAACACCTGGTTCACATAGACGAGCTGATCGCCGTCGGTGGTGTCGGCTCCGAACAGGTCGTTCACGCGGGCGATGATCTCGTCGAGGAGGGCCTTCTCCTTCTCGTGGATGCCCCCTGACCCAACCTCTGACACGCCGGGCAGTTTCGGCGTCTCGCCAACACCGTAGACGAGGTCGCGCTTGCCTTCGTTCTTCAGAGTGTGGTGGGTCAGCTTGATGCCGGTCAGGTCAACGCCTTCCCGCTCCCGCCCGAACTCCAGCAGCGGCAGCAACCGCCGGTAAAAGATCGCCCGCTTCTCGATGTCGGTGTTCCCGTAGTCGATGATCTGGCTCAGGAAGCTGTAGAGGCGCAGGTATGCGCCCATGTCCCCTTTGAAGAGGTCCAGCGCCGACATGTGGTCGCGGGCGTCCGACGCGGCCTTCTCATTGCCGGTCGCCAGTGCAGTCGTCAGCGCTTGCTTCGCCCCGCTGAACGCCTTCAGCACCCGGTCCGCCACCGGCTCCAAGGCGGAGATCAACTGGCCCTGGGTTGCCTTCGGGTCCAGCTCGACCCGCGCCACCCGGTCCACGTCGAAGTCATCGTAGTGTCCGGCGGAGTCGAGCTTGGAGCGCAGGGCGAAGATCAGGTCGGGATCGGTCGCCGCCTCCAGCTCTGCCGTCTCGAAATACATCTTGAAGGCGGTCAGCACCTCCTCAGAGCTGTTCACGAAGTCCAGGATATAGGTCGTGTCCTTGCCGGGATGCGCCCGGTTCAATCTGGACAGGGTCTGAACGGCTTGGATCCCCGCCAGTCGGCGGTCCACATACATGCCGCACAGCAGCGGCTGGTCGAACCCGGTCTGGAACTTGTTGGCGACCAGCAGCAGCTGGTAGTCCGGTCCCGCGAAGGCGTCGCGGATGTCCCGCCCCTTCAGGCCGGGGTTCATCGTCGCGCTGGTCTCGGTGAACGGGTCCTCGCCCGACGCCTTGTCATTCACCTCACCGGAAAAGGCGACGAGCGTCCCGAGCGTGTAGCCCTTGTCGGCGATGTATTTCTGGATCGCCAGCTGCCACCGGACCGCCTCGACTCGGCTGCCCAGAACCACCATGGCCTTGCCCTTGCCTTCGAGCAGCGGCTGAACGTTTTCGCGGTAGTGTTCGACGACGATCTGGACCTTCTGGCTGATGTTCCAGGGGTGCAACTGCACCCACTTCATGATCGCCTTATTGGCTGCCGATTTCTCGACCTCAGCGTCCTCCCAGTCCCGTCCGTCGTGGGCGAGACGGAAGGCCAGCTTGTAGGGGGTGTAGTTTTTCAAGACATCGAGGATGAACTCCTCTTCGATGGCCTGCCGCATAGAATAGACGTGGAACGGCGCGGGCAGGCCGTCGTCACCCTTGCGACCGAACAGCTCCATCGTCTTGGCCTTCGGCGTCGCGGTGAAGGCGACGTAGGTAATGCCCTTGTCGTCGGCCCGCCCCGCCATCTTCGCTGCCAGAATGTCCTCGTTCGACACTTCGCCGCCGTCCGCCAGTTCGGCGACCTCTGCGGCTGACAGCAGTTCCTTCAGCTTGGACGCGGCCTCGCCGGTCTGACTGCTGTGAGCTTCGTCGGCGATGACCGCGAACGCCTTGCCCTCGGTCGCGGCCAGCTCCTGCACGGCCTCCAGGGCGAACGGGAAGGTCTGGATCGTGCAGACGATGACCTTCTTGCCGTCGGCCAGCGCCTTTGCCAACTGGCCGCTCTTGGAACCGCCGTCGCTCTTGATGGTCTCGACCACGCCGGTGGTCCGCTGAAAGTCGAACAGGGCGTCCTGAAGCTGGCTGTCGATGACGTTCCGGTCGGAGACGACAATTACGCTCGAGAAGAGCTTGTTGTCGGCGGGGTCGTGCAGCTCGGACAGGAAGTGCGCCGACCAGGCGATGGAGTTTGTCTTGCCGGACCCCGCCGAGTGCTGGATCAGAAAACGTCCGCCAGGACCTTCCTCCAGAACCTTCGCCGTCAGCTTCCTGGTCGCGTCCAACTGGTGATAGCGCGGGAAGATCACGCCTGTGATCGCCTTCTTGGTGTCCCGCTTGGTGACCAGATAACGACCCAGGATTTCCAGCCAGCTGTCTCGCTGCCACACCTGCTCCCACAGATAGGCCGTGCGGTGCCCCGATGGGTTCAGGGGGTTGCCCTTGCCCCCGTGGTCGCCCTGATTAAAGGGCAAGAACCGCGTCGCCGGTCCGTCCAGCCGGGTCGTCATTTCGACCTCGCTGTTGCTGACCGCGAAATGGACGAGCGCACCGCCCGGGAAGGTCAGCAGCGGCTCCGCCGGTTGCCCCTTGGGCTTGGGGTGACGGTCAAAGCGATACTGATCGACCGCATCGCGGATGTTCTGGGTGAAGTCGGTCTTCAGCTCCGACGTCGCGACCGGCAGACCGTTCAGATACAGGACCAGATCAATGGCGTTCTCGTTCGAGGTCGAGTAGCGCACCTGCCGCACGACCCTCAGCCGGTTTGCCGCATAGCGGGCGGCGATGTCGGGGTTCATGCCCATGGCGGGCTTGAACTGTGCCATTGCTAGTGTTGTCTTCAGCCCGACGACGTCCAGACCATTTCGCAGCACAAATAGCGTTCCGCGTTCGTCCAGCGCCTTCCTCAGCTTGTCAGCGAGGATGGTCCCGGCGCTGGCCCCATGGGTTTTCTCAAGGGAGGCCCATGCGGCGGGCTGGCTGTCCTGGATCCATGCCGTTAGGTCGGCGGAGAACAGCGCCCGGCTCCGGTCGTGTCCCGCGTGGTCACCGACCGCATAGAGCCACCCATTGGCGCTCAAGTGCTCGCAGATCTCGTCTTCGAAACTGAGCTCCTTGTGGACGCTCATTTGGTGGCCTTCAGCCCGAGGCGCGCAAACGCCTCGGTGGCCTCTGGCTTCATGGTGAAGCGGTTGCTCGGCATCTCAGCATCGGCGAGGAGGCCGCTCCAGAACGGTGCTCCACGCTTCTCTGCGAGCGGCGGCGGCCCGAGAAGATCTGTCCGGGCCTTGCACATGTTTCCGAAGTGCATCTGCCAGACCATGTTGTCGCCCAATCCCGACAGTCTGTTCAACTCGGTCGTCGTGCTGCCCGGATGATCGAGCAGCGACTGGATCAGCTTGCGCTCATTGTCAGACCAGGGACGTCTCCGGAAGGCTTCATAAACGCGCTTCGATAGCGGCGTCCGCTCGAATACCTCAATGGCGGCAGCCTCGATATCATTCAGCGCCGAGAGAAGTTCAGCTGCTTGCGCCGCCTTTTCCACGTCTCCGGACGCCAGCCAAGCCTCGGCCTTCAGTCGCATGTCGCTGCGCTCTGCCTCCGACCGCGCCGGAAGACTTGCGATCAGTTTTTTGATGTTCACTGCGACGCCTCCGACGAGAGCTTCAACGCCTTTACATGCGGCTCCAAAGCCCGCCGCAGGCGGTTCATGGCATTGACCTGGACTGACTGGATGGCGTCCCACTGATCGTCCGCCGCACGATAGCCGCCCGTGTTCACGCGCGCTTTCACGCGGCACGCCCGGCGGTCATCGAGCCGCTCCCAAGATAAGGTGCCACCGAAGACGCTCTCGATCTCGCTGCGCTTCTCCGACAGCCGGTCGAAGATGGCCTTGTTTTCCTCTTCCGCCCCCTTGCCCCGGTCGATGTAGAGTTCGGCCCCACAGTCATGCTGGGTGATGACGTAGTTCCAGCTCAGGCCACGCCACCCGGTGTTCACGCCGATGTAGAGCGCCTCGCCAGGGGTGATGTGGCTGTGAGATCTTGCATCTGGTCGGGCGATCAGGCGCGTCCACCAACCGCGCCGCAAATCGTGCCGTTCCGCATATTCGCGCTTGCTTCGGGAAACGGCTGCGGTCTCGGCGGATGGACCGACGATCAGGGTCAGCAGCGGCGCTGGCGGCGACCCCCCGATCCGCACAGCCTCGACCTTGACGAGGTAAAAGTCCGAACTGCTGGACTCGTTCAGCCAGGCGATGACCGAGACATGCTCAGGGCGCGGCTCCGATACGATCCAAACGGAGGTCTGAGCCTCCATCGCGACCATATAGGTTAGGACCTTGCCCAAGTGATCGTGGTTCGACCTTTCCAGCTGATTTTCGATGATGACCTTGCCGCCGCCTTCAACCTCAGCGACGAGATCGATGCTGAAGGCTCCGGCAGCCTGCTCGCGCTCGACGTTGACCAGGGAGAGGTTGAGGGTGCTGTTCAGGACGTCGATATTTTCCTGAAGCCAGCGGGTGAAATCGTAGGCTTCGTGCCGCCAAACCTCGCGCAGAGCAACGCGCTCCAGCTTGCCTATACCGATGTCGGTCATGCCGCCTCCACCTGTTCGGGAACATGGCCGCGCACATCGATCTTGCCGGTGACAGCGGCTGAAATTAGCGCGCTGCGGCGCTCATGCAGAAGCCTAACTGCCGACTCTGCCTCGCTCATCAGATCCGAGAAGAGCGTCAGCTGATGCTCCAGCGCGCGGAGGATCAGCGCCTGCTCTTCAAGTGGCGGGGCAGTCATCAGGAGGTCACCCACATCACCCAGCGCCAGTTGAACCTTCGTGCCACCATAGCCGCCCATCTCGAGTTGGGTTTTTCCCACCCGCGACAGCGTGACGTAGCCAATCCAACGTGGAAGAAGGCTGACCTGTGCTGGGCGGGCGAGAGCGACATGTTGGCTCACGAATGCGTCCTCCACATCGTTCGGGACAACCGCCACTGATCCAAGAAATGCGGTAATCGAAAACAACACGTCGCCAGGTTTCACTCGAGTTCGCTCGCCTTCGGCCCCGGGCGGGACCGCGACTCGCTGGATGTCTGCCAGGTTCAAATCCACAGTGTCTCGAGTGAGATTGCCGATGCGGATGAACAGCGCACCCTCATCCGCATAGTGCTCCGCCCAACCTCGCGAACCGCTGGTCAGAAATGCCAGGTCGCGCTTCAAGGGAAGCACCTTCCAATGCGCAGGCAGCTCGCCCAGCCATTCGACGCCCGAGTCCTTCATCGGGGTGGTCGGGTCGAGGCCCTTGGTGACGGCGTGGGAAATAACGGCCTGCCGCTTCTCCTTCAGTAGATCGATTAGCCTCAGCTGCGCCTCAATTAGCGCATCGATCTTGCTGGTCTCGCGATTGAGGAAGGCGGCGATGGCGGAGCGTTCCGAGGCTGGAGGAGCGGGAACTTCGAAGTTATTTAAATCGCCGATAGTAAGTTGATTGATTGTGGACGTCAGAAACGTCGCCGCTTGGTAAGCGAAAATCGGCGAGTTCATTATCCAATAAAGGAACGGTGCATCCGGGGTTCGGAAGACTGTCATAAAGGCTCCCCAGGTCTGCCCCGTCAGTGACGGGCCAACGAGGGCATTCTTGCCGATCAGAGCTCGACTGCCGTTTCGCGAGCAAATCAGAATATCCTCTGCGCGGGTGCGGAGCTTGTCCGGTATGTCGCACTTGACGTAGACGCAGTCATCTAAGGCGATCCTACCGCCTTGGACATTTGAGGATCGGAGAACCAGGGTTCCTTGGACATCGTTCGCTACCACGTCTTCCGGAGAATAGGTCAGCCCAGTGATTGCCTCACCGACGTGCTTCAGGCGCGTCACATGCCAGTGGGTCGGGATCTCGCCCAACCATTGCACGCCACTTTCTCGATAGCTGTCGTAGGCGCTTTCCTTCACGCCGCCAGCCTTTCGATGATGGCCTTGATCCGGTTGGTGACGGCCAGCAGATCCCCGTCGATCTCGGCCAAATCACGGGGCGGCTCGAACACATAAAAGTGGCGGTTGAACGGGATTTCGTAGCCGACCTTCGTCTTTGTTTCGTCAATCCAGGCGTCCGGCGCGTATGGCAGGACCTCCCGCCTGAAGTAGGTCTCGACATCCTCGACCAGCGGCACGTTCTCGGTGTCGCGCAGAGCACTGTCGGCCATGGGCTTGCCCTTGGCCTTACCTTTCTGACCCATCACGGGCCGCCCATCGTCGTCCAGCAGGGGACGTTCAACAGTGATCGTGTGGTAGCCGAAGTCGGCATTGTCGAATAGGCGGGACAGGGGCTGCCGCCGAACCTTGCCTCCCTCCGGGGCAGCCGGTGGCGTCTCGCCTTCGAGGACCACCTCGCGGGCGACCTCCTTGCCGTCCGCCCCGGTGACGGTCACCAGTTGTGCCGCCTGGAACGCTCCGAAAAGCCGCGTCACCGTGCCGATGTCGTCGTCCGACATCTCGCGCCGCTTCGACCCCAGACTCTTGCGCATCTTCCGGCAGAATACGCTGCCGTCGATGAGCTGGAGCTTGCCCCTGCGATGCGCGGGCTTCCGGTTCGATACAACCCAGACATAGGTCGAGATGCCGGTGTTGTAGAACATGTCGGTCGGCAGGGCGACGATGGCCTCGACCAGATCGCTCTCCAGCAGATAGCGCCTGATCTCGCTCTCCCCCGACCCCGCTCCGCCGGTGAACAACGGCGAGCCGTTCAGAACGATACCGAACCGGCAGCCGCCTTCTGACGCCGGGCGCATTTTGGACAACAGGTGCATCAGGAACAGCAGGGACCCGTCGGATACCCGGGGCAGCCCCGGCCCGAACCGCCCGTTGAAGCCCTGTTGCTCATGCTCTTGGCGGACGACCTTCTCGACCTTTTTCCACTCCACACCGAACGGCGGGTTTGAGAGCATGTAGTCGAACTTTTGGCCTGGATGGCCGTCGTCTGACAGGGTGTTCCCGCCGACGATGTTGCCGACATCCTGCCCCTTGATCAGCATGTCCGCCTTGCAGATCGCATAGGACTCGTCGTTCAGTTCCTGACCGAACATGGTGAGCCTCGCTGTCGGGTTGAGGCCGGCGAGATAATCCTCAGCGACCGACAACATCCCACCGGTTCCCGCCGTGGGGTCATAAATGGTCCGCACCACGCTGGGCTTCGACAGCAGATCGTCGTCCTCGACGAACAGCAGCGACACCATCAGCTTGATGACCTCGCGCGGGGTGAAGTGCTCCCCCGCCGTCTCGTTCGACAGTTCGGCGAAGCGGCGGATCAGCTCCTCGAACGCCAGTCCCATCTGGTGGTTGTCCACCTCGCCGGGGTGCAGATCGATCCGGGCGAACTTCTCGGTCACCTGATACAGCAGGCCAGCCTTCGCCAGCCGGTCCACCTGGGCGATGAACTCGAACCGCTCGAAGATGTCGCGCACGGCGGGCGAGAACGCCTGGATGTAGGCATACAAATTCTGGGCGATGTGATCGGCGTCCCCGATCAGCTTGCCCATGTCCATTTTGGACGTGTTGTAGAAGCTATGCCCAGCCGCCCGCAGCAGGAAGGGCTCGGGGTTCAGGCCCTCACCCGACCGCTTCTCGAACTCCGCCAACACCGCCGGTTTCGTCGCCGCCAGCACGCAATCCAGCCGCCGCAGCACCGTGAACGGCAGGATCACCTTGCCGTAGTCGGACTGCTTGTAGTCTCCCCGCAGAAGGTCGGCGACCGACCAGATGAAGGCCGACAAGGACTGGTGGTTCATGCGCTGCTCCCCAAGCAGCCTCGAATAGCACAGCTGAACGGCAGCCCGGCAAGCGTGGCCTTACCGATCCTCGGGCTCATACAAGCTCAAGCCGCACGCGCCACCTGGAACCGTCCGCATCGATCTGGATCGTAGAACCCCTCAGGAGCCCCAGAGAGAGTCACCCAGGGCATGATCTCTTCCGGATCGAGAATGACTGGGGCGCGGTCGTGAAAGCGCTCCAGCGGGCCTCCAGAGGGCATGGTGAGGATAGTGAAGCTGTCCACCTTGCCATCGTCGGTGGTCTCAGCCTGATCCCAGATCCCGGCGAAGAATACCGGTGCTCCATCCGTCCGACTGAAGCGCCATTTTTCCTTCGCGCCCTTCTCCCCGGTCCACTCATACCAGGCCGACGCGGGGACGACGCACCGGCGTCCAGCGAACGCCCTCTTGAATACCGCTGAGGTTGAAACTGTCTCGCAGCGACCGTTGAAGGTGGTCAGCTTGAACCCGTCGCCCTTGCCCTTCTCGGTGTCCTTGAGGGGCTTCCCTGACCGCCAGAAGGGCACCAGACCCCAGCGCATCTTCTCGATCACCCAGCTGCCTTCGACGAGGCGAGCAGTCAGCTGCCGGGTGGTGGGACGAACGTCGTCATTTGGCTCGATGTTCAGGGGCGGGGTCGAGACATTCGCGAACCTCGACAGCTGATCATGGATGTCACGCCAGGTCAGGTGGCTGGTGTCGAAGCGTCCGCACATGGAGAGAGACTACACCGGGGGCGTCACCTGTCACCCCAGGCATCGTGCAGATGGCATCGCCAGTCCTGCCATCCACCTCAACGTCGGGCCGTCATACAGACATCGGAGAGTGCGCCGTGCGGCCTGCACCAGAAGGTCACCCTGCCTGGGCAGCCCATCCGGCGACATCGAGCCGTTCGACCCCAAAGCACGTAATTGGGGCCACGCTCCCGAGCGACCCGCTTGAGATCCGCCTCGATCCGTAGCTCACACAGGTCGCACTCGGTGTAGACCGGCCAGCGATTGGAGAGGATCACCCCCACCGTTGGACCCGCAAGCCTCCAGTCCTCATCGCTGTAGCGATCTGGATTACGTCGACCCATCAGGCGCGTCGCGGACAACGGGCTCCGGACTTGTCGAGCTGGAGCGCGGCGGCCATGCGCTCGATCTCTCCAGGATACTTGGCCTCGACCTCTCGCAGCAGCGTGCGCAGTCCTGCCCTGCCGTCAGCGCCTTCCACGGCTAGTCCGGCGACCAGCCGCACCAATTCGATGTCCCCGCAGTCCGTCTTCATGTTCCATCTCCTGCGCCAGCCGACGTTTGACCCCTATGACGGGCGCAGCGGGCTGACAAGAACATAGCAGGAACATCGTGTGGATGGCGTCACGCGAGAAGGGTGCAAACACTCATGCGAGCTTGCGCACAATGGCGGCGAACTGCTCGACGGGATCGCAGCCGAGGGCCACGGTTATCTGCCGGAACTCCGCCGGGTCGATCCGCCGCTCGAACCGCTCGTTCTTCGAAACGAACGACTGTGGCCTTCCTAGCCTTGCCGCCAGCGTCGCCTGAGTGATCCCCTTTTCCCGACGCAGGGCGATCAGGTGCGAGACGAACACCCGGTAGTCTGGATCATGGAGGGTCGAAGTCATCGGGAAGCCGCTTGCGAAAGGCGACAACCCGGTTAGAACCCGTTTCGGGATAACCCATAACGGGTTCATGGGGTGCTTAGTGAAAGCGTTGCGTTGTGTGCCGATGGCCGTGCTGATCGGGGCCGGTGGTTGTGTGAGCGAAGCCGAGCAGGCGCGGCGGGATCAAGCCGCGATGATCGAGGTGGCCCAGGCGAGCGTGGCCCAAGAACTGCGCGACCCGTCGTCCGCACAGTTCTCGGATGTCGAGGTGCGTAACGAAAAGGTATGCGGCATTGTCCGGGGCAGGAACGGCTTTGGGGGTTATGGCGAACCGATCAAGTTCGTATCCGTAGTGGGCATCGTCAGCCTGGACCCCGCTGGAAACAGCATCCCCGCATCCATGCAATATATTCAGGAGGTGGAGCAGTGCGCCTTCGACACGGACTATCGCGAATGTAGAGGTGCAACTGGGCTATCGAGCCCGATGGAGCGGTGCCTTTTCGGTTGGCAGATGGCGTCTCCGGGGGAGGTCACCGACCAAGCGGCAGCCCAGGATCTTTGTCGACAGGTTCTAGAACGGCGCTTCAACGAGGACATCCGGCCAGCGACTTTGACGACCGTGTCCGCAACGGCGGATCGAAACGACACGTCCTGGAGCGTGCGGCTGACATGGGAAGCCAGCAGCGACGACTTCAGCGGGCTTAGGTCTACCGGACAATGCCGGATCGGTGACGACGGTTACGCCTTGGTCACCCGTCTCAGGACGGACTGACGCTTTCCCGGAACTCCCGCGACAAAAGCCGAAACCTCAGCGTTTTCAAGCTGGTATTCTTCAATATCGCAATGAGCGACAAGGAGAATACCAGATGCAAAAATATAGTTTGACGACATGGTCGGGCGAGCGGCTCGTCGCGTATGAACCCATAACCGCCCCCACCACTGGCGAAGCCGTCGCCTTCGTCCAAGGGTTGCTGGCGGAGCGGACCAAGGGCGAAACCAACTTCCTCGCCAAGCTGGGCGTCCGATACGTCATCGACCACGGCCATCGTTCACTGGAGGAGCTGACGGTCGGGACGGGAACAACCGTCGGCACTTGGCACATCGTCGAGCATGACGGTGGGACGAAGCTGCTCTGGCAGCCGACGGGCGAAGGGAACTAGGGCCGGGAGCTGCGCGAATACCCCTCATTTGCGCCCGTCAAGGTTGCAGCCCTGTGGATAGTTTTCATTTTCTGTTTCCTATCCATGGGGTTGTGCCGAGTGCATTTGCCAGAACCAGCTCACAAAAAGCCATATATATGGATAGCCGCGTCAGTCGACCGGCAGAATGATCTCCGGCGGCGTTCGACGCGATTACGGAGATCCAACTTGAAAACCCCCGCCACCCTCAACGATCTGATTGCCTTCCAAGCCCCGCACCAAAAGGGTGAGAAAGAACCAGTTGGTGAGTTCCTGAAGCGTCGCTTGATCGCCCATGCGGAAAGCTACGTCGAAGAGCCCCATGTGAGCCCAGCAGCCATTGCGTCGGCCTGCAAGCTGCTGGGAGCTGATCCGATCCAACTCATCCTCGACCAAGAGGAAGAGGTGACGAGTTGGGATGAACCCTTCCGCAGTCACTTCTTCGAGGACGCGAAAGAGTGGTTCGTCAACACCGGCCTGGACGACCTCATGGCGCAACTGGACCAGCACCATGAACGACGACGTGGTCAACAGAAGCTCGTCCAGGCAACGCTCGATGGCAAGGTGCGCATCGCAGGGGACGCGCTCGCTATTCTACGCTGACCACCGCCCCGGAGTTGCTACGCGCTCCTGCTACGCATAGGATCGCGTAGCTGCTCCGGTTGGTCCAAGCCGTTGTTGATATTGCTGGATTTTGGGTCAGGGGTTCGACTCCCCTCGGCTCCACCAGGCGCATTCCCGAAAACGTCAGGGCTTCCGTTAAAGGAAACGATCGGCCCGGGCCGGCGTTGGTTTCGTAACATTCACCGTTACGGAGATGACCATGTCCGCCCTGAGGCTCCTCGCCGCCCTCTCCCTCACCGCCGCCCTCGCCACGCCCGCCATGGCCGATGACGACCGACCGCCGACGGCGGAAGAACGCACCGCCATCGAGGCGAAGCTGCGCGCCGAAGGGTTCGTGCGCTGGGAAGACATCGAGCTCGACGACGGACTTTGGGAAGTGGACGACGCCGTCACCCGCGACGGCCGCGAATATGACCTGAAGCTGCGCCCGGGCACGCTTGAGATCGTGCGGCGCGATCTGGACGACTGATCGCTACTGCTCTTCCTCGAAGCGGCAGCCGACAAGATCGCTGAGGGCGGCGACGGCCTCGACGGCGTCGGGGCCCTCGGCGGTTATGTCGATAGGGCAGCCCTGACCCGCGCCCAGCATCAGAAGGCCCATGATGGAGCGCGCATCCACGGTGACGCCCTCGCGGGTCACCCTGACCTCGGACTGGAAGCCGGAGGCCAGCTTGACGAATTTGGCCGAGGCGCGGGCGTGCAGGCCCCGCGCATTGCAGATGTCGACAGTGACGCTGGCCGTCTCGCTCATTTCTCGCCCGCCAGAACCCAGGACGCCACGGCGATGTATTTGCGGCCCGCATCCTGGGCGTGGGCCACGCAGGCCTCAAGGTCTTCGCGCTGGCGGACGCCGGCCAGCTTTATGAGCATGGGCAGGTTGAGGCCGGCGATCACCTCCGCCCCGGTCTGCTCCATCACCGAAATGGCGAGATTCGACGGGGTTCCGCCGAACATGTCGGTCAGCAGGATGACCCCCTGGCCTTCGTTCACGGCGGCGGCGGCGTCGACAATGTCCTGACGCCGACGCTCCATGTCGTCGTCCGGGCCGATGCAGATGGCCGCGGTTGCCCGCTGGGGCCCGACCACATGCTCCATGGCCGAAAGAAACTCTGTCGCCAGCCCCCCGTGGGTGACGATCACCAGTCCGATCATGCGAATCCGTCCGCGACCGATGATGAGATGCCAGACCTGGCCATGAAACGCCTCATGTGACTCCACGCCCCCGTCGGGCCCCAGGGCCCGCTGTCGCTGGCGCGGGGTTCTCGGCGCCCATCGACCAGAGCGGCTTCAATAGGCCAAAGGACCGGCCTGTCCAAGACTCCTCAACGCGGCGGCGAGCCGCGCGGGAGCCGCGGGCTGCAACGCCTCGATCTCGACCTGCGGCAGCCGGACGCCGGCGAAGGTCTCGAAAGCCGGCTCGGGCAGGCGCTCCGGAGGATGGCCGACACAGCGCGCCACCAGAACCATCCGCGCCATCTCCAGATGAGGGGCGCCCATGACGCCCAGCCCCCGGACCTCCATGCGTCCGGCCAGGGTTTCGGGCGGCCTGGCGTAGAGACGGCCGCCCACGCCCCACACCCGCACATAGTCGTCGGCGACCAGCCGCCAGCCGGCCTGAATGAGCCGCAGGGACAAATCGCTCTTGCCGGCCCCCGACGGCCCGGTCAGCAAGGCGCCCCTCCAGCCGCCCTCCGGTCCGGTTGTCCTGACGGCGACGGCGTTGGCGTGGATCAACTCAGCCGGCGGCGTCATCGGTCTTTGTCCGGGCCGGTTTCACCGGCCTGGCGGGCGCGCCCGCCCGCACCCGCGGCAGGCTGACCACAAAGCGGGCGCCCGTGACCGCGCCCCGGGAATCCAGGCGGTTCTCGGCGTGAATGGCGCCGCCATGGGCCTCGATGATCTGTCGGGCGATGGACAGCCCCAGGCCCGAATTCCCCCCGAAGGCCGCCCCCCTGGGCCGCGAGGTGTAGAATCTCTGGAACACGGTTTCGAGATTCTCGCCGGGTATGCCGGGCCCGTCATCGTCAACCACCACCCGCACCCTGTCGCCTTCGCCGGTCAGGGAAACACGCACACAGCCGCCCGCCGGGCTGAAGGAGCGGGCATTGTCCACGAGATTGCGGAAAACCTGGCCCAGCGGCCCCTCCCGGCCCAGGACCAGGCCGGAGTCCTCGGCGCCATCGATATAGCGCACCGCCACGTCGTCAGGTCTGGCCGTGGTTTCGTAGACGCTGACGATGTCGCCCAGCAATCTGGACAGATTGACCGGCCGCGGCCGGTCTCTGGACAGTTCCGCATCCAGGCGGGAGGCGTTGGAAATATCCGTGATCAGGCGGTCCAGGCGGCTGACGTCCTGTTGCAGCAGGACGGTAAGCCGCGCCTTGTCCTGCGGCGCCTTGACCAGTTCCAGCGTCTCCAGCGCGGAGCGGATGGAGGTCAGCGGGTTCTTGATTTCGTGGCTGACATCGGCGGCGAAGCGTTCGATGGCGTCCATGCGATCGGACAGGGTCGCCGTCATGGTTTCCAGAGACCGCGCCAGATCCCCGATCTCGTCCTTGCGTTCCTCAAGATCGGGCAGGGAGATGGCCCGGGCGCGCTGAAGCCGGACCTGATCGGCGGCCGCCGACAGGCGAAGGATCGGCCGGGCGACGAACAGGTGAATCAACAGGGCGGTCAGCAGGGACACCGCCAGGGCCACAAAGGCGAAAGGCATGAGGGCCCGCCTCTGGGCCGCCAGGGTCTCGTCCACGTCCCCGGCCTCGAGGGTCAGAACGCCGAGCACGTCGCGCACATGGCGCACAGGCAGGGACACCGACACCACCCGCTCCCCGGTCTCGGCGCGCCGGATGCTGGTCTGGGGCTCGCCGCCCAGGGCGCGATCCACTTCGCGGCTCAGGGCCTGGCGGGCCTCCTCGATCCGCACGCCCTCCCGCTCGGGGTCGGCCGGGGCCGGGGGGGGCACGTCCGCGGGCAGGGCGGGTTGCAGGGCCTCTCCCGGAATCTGTTCCGTGACCGTGTAGCTGTCGATGATCAGCAGGCCGTTCTGGTCGTAGAGACGGACCCGCTGCCCCTGGGGGATGAAGTTGTCCCGCAGCCACTGGGATGCGGCGAGCGCGTCCAGATAGGGGCTGGGTTCGCCCTGGGTGATGCCCAGTTCGCCCAGCACATTGGCCAGCAGTTCCGCCTGGGACGTCAGGGAGTCGAGCCGCGCATCGACCAGATTGCGCCGCCATTCGTTCAGGAGCAGGGCGCCCACGAACAGGATGAGCAGGCTCAGCAGATTGAGGGCCAGAATCAATCCGCCGAGGCGCGATCCCGCCAGCTTTCGACGCAGGGCGCTGAAGCGCGGCGCCCAGCCCCTCGACCGATTGTCCGGGGCCCTAGCTTTCTCTGTATCGATATCCGACGCCATACAGGGTCTCGATTGCGTCGAACTCGGGATCGACCACGCGGAACTTCTTTCGCATCCGCTTCACGTGGCTGTCGATGGTGCGGTCATCCACATAGACCTGATCGTCGTAGGCGGCGTCCATGAGGTTGTCCCGGCTCTTCACGAAGCCCGGCCGCTGGGCCAGGGCCTGAAGCAGGAGGAACTCGGTCACCGTCAGCTTCACCGGCCGACCTTCCCAGGTGCACTCGTGACGGGCCGGGTCCATGCTCAGCTTGCCGCGCTTTATGGCGCGTCCGGCCACGTCGCCGGGGCTGTCCGCCTCCAGACTCTCGGCGCCGGAGCGTCGCAGCAGAGCCTTCACCCGTTCGATCAGCAGGCGCTGGCTGAACGGCTTGTGGATGTAATCGTCGGCGCCCAGGTTGAAACCCAGGATCTCGTCGATCTCCTCGTCCTTGGAGGTCAGGATGATGACCGGCAGGGCGGAGGTCTGGCGCAGACGACGCAGCACCTCCATGCCGTCCATGCGGGGCATCTTCACATCCAGGATGGCCAGATCGGGCGGGCTGGATTCGAGGGCCTCGAGGCCCGAGGCGCCGTCGTGATAGGCGGTCACCTTGTGGCCGTGGCTTTCCAGCGCCATCGAAACGGACGCGACGATGTTCTCGTCGTCATCGACCAGGGTGATGTTGGCCATGATGTCTCCTCATGCGGCCCGAAGTCCGCGTACATAATCACAGATAGTGCGGCGCGGCGAAACTTGACACCCCTGAACGCCCGACAAGCGTAACCGTTCTCGAGCAGATTTCCCTGTTTCATCGTCGCCGTTTCACGCCACCTTAAAGGCTGGGCGGCATGATGGCGATGAAACGCATTTTTCGAGGCTGGAATGGCCGGACCCGTCCACTACGAGATTTATACCCGCAAGTCGCTCCAGGACTCCTGGGCGCTGTTGCAGGCGACGGAGAACCGGAAGCAGGCGGTGGAGACGGCCGAAGACACGATCGCGGACAAGCGCGCCGTCGCCGTGCGCGTGACCAAGGAGACCCTGGACCCGGAAACCATGGAGTTCCAGAGCATCACGATCCTGTCCCTGGGCGCCCCCGAGGTGAAACAGAGGCGCATCGTGAGGCAGGACGAGCAGACCTCCAGTTGTCTGACGCCGCAGGATCTCTATGCGCCTCACGCCAGGGAGGTGATCGGCCGGGTTCTGGAGGACTGGCTGGCGCGTCATCAGGCGACCCCCTTCGAATTGCTGCACAGGCCGGATCTGGCCGAGGTGCTCGAAGCCTCCGGGGTCGAGCTTCTGCACGCGGTGCAGAAGGTTTCGGTTCCCGAGAGCCAGGCCACCGGCCTGTCGGTACACGACCTGATCCGGCACTATCAGAAGCTGGCGCAGGCGGCGACGGAACGCGTCATCGACGCGGGACGGAAAGGGCGCTTCGCCGATCTGGGCCCCGACGGCGCCGGCGTATGCGCCCTGGCCGAGACGCTGCAGGGCGACCCTGACCGGGGCTTCCTCATGGGCGGCGCGGTCTGCGGCGCGCTGAAGGGGGCCAGAGGCGGCCGCGCGCGGCTGGACCGCATGATGGATCTGCTGGACGCCGCGCCCGCCGAAGGCCCGCCCCGCGCCATGGTGCTGGTCGCCGTGGAGCAGATCCTGTGCGAACTGTTCGCCGCCACGGCGCGGCGCGCGGAAATTCTGGGGCCCTCGCTGGACCTGGGCGGCAATCTCGCCGCCATCGTGCGCATGGTGGCGCCGAACGAGATGGAGGCGCTGATCCGGATAGAGCCGCGTCTGGCAGCCGATGTTCCCCCCGTCGACGGCCCGGCCCGGCGGCTGGCGGAACGACTGGCGGCGGGCGAGTTCCGACTGCTGGCCGCAGCCATGGCCCGCGAGGTGATCCGCGAGCTGAAGGGGTCGCGGCGGTTGCGGCCGGGCGACGCCGCCGGCGAGATCGACATCCTCAGGACCTTGGCCATGGCCCTGACGGCCACCACCGGCCGCCTGCTCTCGCTGGAAGAGGTTCAGGACGCCTTCGTGCAGCGCTCCAGAACCCTCGTCACGGCGGATTTTGTGGGGGCCTACACCGCGGGCGCGCCCTCGCCGCTGGATGAGGCGGCGGCCCTGGTGAGGCTGTGCGAGAATGTGACCGGGGCCGCGAACAAGCGGGCGGCGGCCCGCTGGCTGTCGGCATGCGTCGGCGCTCTCAGGTTCGAAACCGAGCTGTCAGGCGGTCCGGCCAGCCAGGCGGCCTCGCGTCTGGCGGCCCTGGCCGCCCTTCATAAAGAGGTCTGCGCGGCGGCCCTGGGGGAGCCCGACGAGCGTGAGATCAGTCAGCGGATCGGCCTGACGGCCGACCGGGTGGAGAGGGACGCCCGGCTGATCGCACAACTCGTCCGTTCCCCGGCGTCGCCCGTGCGGAAGCTGTCCGTGCTTCTCAGACTGGCCAGCGGGGACACGGCGCCGCCGGGCCCTGTCGCCGAAAGAGCCCGGGCCGAGGCCATACGCCTGTTCAAGGCCCCGGACGTGCGGGCGGCGCTGTCAGCCGAGCCGGGCGCCCTGGCGCCGTTGCATCCCCTGATGAAGGCGGCCGGGCTGGCCGCGTGATCAAGTCGGGCCCTGTCAGCAGGCCTGCCCCGCGCACCAGCCCGACGACCAGGCCCACTGGAAATTATAGCCGCCCAGCCAGCCGGTGACGTCCACCGCCTCGCCGATGAAATAGAGGCCCGGCACGGCCTTCACCGCCATGGTGCGCTGATCCAGGGCGGCGGTGTCGATCCCGCCCAGGGTGACCTCGGCGGTGCGATAGCCCTCGGAGCCCACCGGCTTGACGGACCAGGCGTTGACCGCCTCGTCCAGCTGCTTCAGCGTCCTGTCGGACTGGTCAGCCAGATTGCCCGCGACGCCTGCCCGCAGGGCGATGCTTTCGGCCAGGCGGGCGGGGATATGGCGCCCCAGTGCGGTATGGACCGCCTGGCGCCCGTTTTCGGCGCGCGACGCCTTGAGCGCCTCGAACACCGAGGACCCCGGAGCCATATCGATGGTGATGGCGTCGCCTTCGCGCCAGTACGAACTGATCTGAAGGATGGAGGGGCCGGACAGGCCCCGGTGGGTGAACAGCAGCCCTTCGGCGAAACGGGTACGGCCGTGGGCCACCACCGCATCCACGGAGATGCCCGCCAGAGGTTTCAATTGTTCCAGCAGGCCCGGTTCGAAGGTCAACGGGACCAGCGCAGGCCGCGTCGGGACCACCCGAACCCCGAACTGCGCCGCCAGATCATAGGCCCAGCCGGTGGCGCCCATCTTCGGGATCGACTTGCCGCCCGTCGCCGCCACCAGAGATGTGGCCCGCACGGTGCGGCCGTCAGACAGGCGGCAAAGGAAACCGTCTTCGCCGCCTTCCACGGTCTCAACGCCGGTGTTCAGGCGCAGGACCGCGTCCGCCTGGCGCATCTCCGCCGTCAGCATGGCGATGATCTGTTTCGCGCTGTCGTCGCAGAACAGCTGGCCCAGCGTCTTCTCGTGCCACGCAATCCCGTGACGGTTCATCAGGGCGATGAAGTCGTGCTGGGTGTAGCGCCGCAAGGCCGAGGTGGCGAAGCGGGGGTTCTCCGACAGGAAATTGGCCGGACCGGTCCCCAGGTTGGTGAAGTTGCAGCGCCCGCCGCCGGAGATGCGGATCTTCTCACCTGGTGCGGCGGCGTGATCCGCCACGAGCACACGACGGCCGCGCTTGCCCGCCTCTATGGCGCACATCATGCCCGCGGCGCCGGCGCCGACGATCAGGACATCGAATTCTTCCGTCTTCATCCGCGCCCTATAGCAGGGCGGGACCTATTTGCGACGCTCGGCCTCGGCCTCGAACTGATCGTGAGTCTTGTTGTCGTAGCGATCCGGGTGGTCGTATTCTTCCTTCGTCGCAGCCTCGGTGACGGGGTCCACCCGCTTGTTGCGGTTATGGTTTCGCCACAGCATCACGGCCAGTAGGACGCCCAGCGCCAGGGCGCCCAGCGGATAGATCAGTTCCCATGCCAGCATGTCGGTCTCCTTTCAGGGTCTGAAAGGGCAACGGACGGCGCAAGCCCCTGTTCCGTCAACGGGGTTTGAGATCATCCCGCGCGGGCGCCGGCTTTTCGCGGCCCGCCCGTTCGTGCGCTTCCTTGTGGTCCTGATGGGTGAAACCCTCGACCCCGGCCATGGGGCTGGCGTCCCGCTCGATCTCCACCGGGCTGAGCACATAGGCGGTCAGCAGCTCGGCCAGCGAGCGCAGGGCGTGCACATGGATGCGCTCGTAGCCGTGGCTGGCGTCGACGCCGAAGGTGACCAGGGCGGTGCGGATGTCGGCGCCCGCCTCAAGCGCCGAGGCGGAATCCGAGCGGTAGTAGCGGAACACGTCCTTCTGGAAACGGATGTCCTCCTCCCGCGCCAGCTTCACCAGCTTGCGGGTCAGATGGAAGTCGAAGGGACCGGTCTGGTCGGCCATGGCGATGGTGACGCCGAACTCGTCGGAGTTCTGGCCCGGCGCGGTGGTGCCGTTGTCCACGGTGATCATGGAGGCCACGTCGGGCACCAGCACCGACGAGGCCCCGGAGCCCACCTCCTCGGCGATGGTGAACAGCCAGTAGGTGTCCACCGTGGGGATTTGGGCATCCTCCATGATGGCCTTCATGGCCGCCAGCATGGTGGCCACGCCCGCTTTGTCGTCCAGATGGCGAGAGACGATGAAGCCATTGTCCAGGAACTCGGGCTGGGGGTCGATGCCGATGATGTCGCCCACGTCGATGCCCAGCTTGAGCACGTCGTGGCGATTTCTCACCCGCGCGTCGATACGCATCTCCACCTGACGCCAGCTGACGGGCTGGGTGTCCACCTCCTCGTTGAAGGTGTGGCCCGAGGCCTTGAGCGGCAGGATGGTGCCGCGCCAGCCGCCCTTTTCCGAAAACACCGTGCCGCGCGCGCCCTCGGCGAAGCGCGAGGACCAGTGGCCGATGGGCACGACCTCGAGCCGGCCATTGTCCTTCACCGCCTTCACCTGGGCGCCGAGGGTGTCCACGTGAGCCACCACGGCGCGGGCCGGGCGGGGCTCCTGGCCCGGAATGCGGGCGCGGATGGCGCCGCGGCGCGTCAGCTCATAGTCCACCCCCAGCCGACCAAGCTCGCGGCACACCTCCCAGACCACCTCGTCGGTGTAGCCGGTGGGGCTGGCGATCCCCAGCAGACGCTCGAGACGGGCGGTGAGGTATTCGGTGTCGATGGTCAGGCGGGCCAGGGGAAGCCTCCGTTCAGTGGTCTTTCGGCGCCCGCGCGACCCGGGCGGCCGCAGCGGGCATGGACAGGGGAAACAGCAGGTCCACGAAGCGTTCGGCCGTAGGCTGCGGCTCATGATTGGCCAGACCGGGGCGCTCATTGGCCTCGATGAAGGCATAGTCCGCTTCGCGCCAGGATTTCACCATCAGATCGATGCCGGTGACCGAAATGTCGATGGCCCGCGCCGACGCCGTGGCGGCGCGGATCAGGGCGGGGTGAACCTCTTCGGTCACGTCGTGGATGGTGCCGCCGGTGTGCAGATTGGCGGCCTTGCGGACCTCCACCTCCAACCCTTCGGGGGCGGTGTCATCGAGCTGATAGCCGGCCTCGGCCAGACAGCGCTTCGTCTCGCCGTCCAGGGGGATGCGGGATTCCCCGCCGGTGGCGGCGGCGCGACGGCGGCTCTGGCGCTCGATCAGGGCGCGGAAGGTGGAGCGGCCGTCGCCCACCACCCGGGGCGGCCGGCGGATGGCGGCGGCCACCACCTTGAAGTCGATCACCACCAGCCGCAGGTCCTCACCCTCCACATGCTGTTCGATCAGCACCTCGGGGCAGATTTTCCGCGCGGCCGCGATAGCCTTGTCGACAGCGTCCGTGCCCTTCAGGCCCACGGCCACGCCCTTGCCCTGCTCCCCGCGCGCGGGCTTGACCACCAGGGCGCCGTGGCGCTCCAGCGCCGCCCGGATCGCCCCCGGATCATCGGCGTCGATGCGTTCGGGGACCACGACCCCCGCCTGCTCGACGATGCGGCGGGTCATGCGCTTGTCGTCGCAGATGCTGAGCGCCACCGCAGAGGTGAGCTCGGACAAGCTCTCGCGGCAGCGGATCGAGCGGCCGCCGTGGGTCAGGCGGAACAGGCCGCCCTCCGCGTCGATGATGTCGGTCTGGATGCCGCGCCGGCGCGCCTCGTCGACGATGATGCGGGCGTAGGGGTTCAGCGCCTCGTCGGCGGCCGGGCCGGTGAAGAGGGACTCATTGATGGGGTTCTTGCGCTTGATCCCGAAGAAGGAGACCCGGCGAAAGCCCAGTTTCTCGTACAGGGCGATGGCCTGCTCGTTGTCGTGCATGACCGACAGGTCCATGTAGGCCAGCCCGCGCGCCTGGAAATGCTCGGCCAGCCGCCGCACCAGGGCCTCGCCGATGCCCGGCTGGGTCGCCTGGGGGTCCACCGCCAGACACCACAGGGACGAGCCGTTCTCCGGATCGTTGAAGGCGCGCTGGTGGTTCACGCCCGTGACCGTGCCCATGACCTGACCGCTCGCGCTGTCCTCGGCCACCAGATAGGTCAGGGCCGAGCCCTCGCGCTGGGACCACATGAAGTCGGGGCGGGCCTGAACCATCTTGCGCGCCGCATAGATGCGGTTGATGGCCTCGGCGTCGCCCTGGGAGGCCAGACGGCGCACGGTGAAGCCGCGCGGTTGGCGGCGGGCGGCCCGGTACACCGACAGGTCCAGCCGGTAGGTGTGGGACGGGTCGAGGAACACCTCCTGCGGCGCATGGGCCAGCAGGACGTGGGGATTGCGCACATAGAAGGCGATGTCGCGCCGGTCCGGCCCCTCGGCGCGCAGGGCCTCGATCAGGGGCCCGGCCTCGGGATAGGTCTGGGCGAACAGCAACCGGCCCCAGCCGCAGTCCAGAATGGCGTTCTCGGTGATGGCCGGGCCGTCCTGCCCGCCCACCACCGGCTTCAGGCCTTCATCTCGAAGGCGCTTGAGGCGGTGCCCCTTGAAGCGCGGCCGGGAGTCAGACGCCATGGTTCTGCAGCCACATTTCCAGCAGGGCGACCTGCCACAGCTCGGAGCCCTGCAGCGGGGTGATGTGGTCGGTGGGCTTGTCGAACAGCTGGTCCAGATAGCCCTGCTGGAACAGGCCGCGTTCGCGGGCCGCCTGCGAGCCCAGGGCGTCGCGGACCATGTCCAGATAGGGGCCCTGAATGTACTTCAGCGCGGGCACGGGGAAATAGCCCTTCTTGCGGTCGATCACCTCGTGCGGGACCACCAGACGCGCGGCCTCCTTCAGCACGCCCTTGCCGTTCTGGCTCAGCTTGTGCTCGGGAGGAATGCGGGCGGCCAGCTCGACCAGCTCGTGATCCAGGAACGGCACCCGCGCCTCCAGACCGAAGGCCATGGTCATGTTGTCCACGCGCTTGACCGGGTCGTCCACCAGCATGACCTGGCTGTCCAGCCGCAGGGCCTGATCCACCGGCGTCTCGGCCCCGGCGCGGGCGAAATGCTCCGCCACCAGCGCGCGGCTGACGTCCGTGTCCGCCATCCACTCGGGATTCAGGTGAGTCTTCAGTTTGTCGTGGCTGCGGTCGAAGAAGGCCCGGGCGTAGGTGTCGACCGGGTCGGCCGAGCCCTGCATGGGCGGGTACCAGTGATAGCCGCCGAACACCTCGTCGGCGCCCTGGCCGGACTGGACCACCTTGATGTGCTTCGAGACTTCCTGACTGAGCAGATAGAAACCCACATTGTCGTAGCTGACCATGGGCTCGGACATGGCGCCGATGGTCCCCGGCAGGGCGTCCAGCAGCCGGTCGTGGGGCACGAAGATCTTGTGGTGCCTGGTGCCGAAATGCTTGGCGATCAGGTCGGAATAGACGAACTCGTCGCCCTTCTCGCCGTGGGCCTCCTCGAAGCCGACGGAGAAGGTCATCAGGTCCTTCTGGCCCATTTCCGCCAGCAGGCCGACGATGACGCTGGAATCCACCCCGCCCGACAGCAGCACGCCCACCGGCACGTCCGCCACCATGCGGCGCTCCACGGCGGTGCGCAGGCTGTCCAGCACCAGATCGCGCCATTCCTCTGCGGAGCGTTCGGCGTCGCCGGCGCCGCGCTCCAGCACCGGGGTCCAGTACAGGCGGTCCTTCGACGTACCGTCCGGCTCGATCACCCGGATGGTGGCCGGCGGGAATTTGGTCACGCCCTTGATGATGGTGTGCGGCGGCGGCACCACCGCGTGGAAGGTCATGTAATGGTGCAGGCCCACCGGATCGATGGTGGTGTCCACGTCGCCTGCGGCGAGCAGGGCCGGCAAGGTGGACGCGAAGCGCAGGCGCTTGCCCTTTTCCGCCAGATACAGCGGCTTGATGCCGAAGCGGTCGCGGGCGATCACCACCCGGCCGGTGTCGCGCTCGTGGATGACGAAGGCGAACATGCCCTTGAAGCGGTCCACGCATTCGATGCCCCACTGACGCCAGGCCTTGAGGATGACCTCGGTGTCGCCGTGCGAGAAGAACCGGTGGCCCGCGGCCTCCAGCTCGCCCCGCAGTTCGGGGTAGTTGTAGATGCAGCCGTTGAAGGCGATGGACAGGCCGAGGTCGGAATCGACCATGGGCTGCTGCGCCTTTTCGGACAGGTCGATGATCTTCAGACGGCGGTGGCCGAGGCCCACATTGCCGCGCAGGACCACGCCAGATCCGTCAGGCCCGCGCGGGGCCAAGGCGTCGCACATGCGCTGCAGGGCGCCGGCGTCAGCGGGCTTGCCGTCGAAATTGATCTCGCCATTCAGGCCGCACATGGGCACCCCCCGGAAGTCGTCTTGCAATGTGGAAACAGTGTGCACAAATAGTTCGCACACAAAGGATTTCAACCCGCATGGTCAAGCTGACCGACACGCCGCAGAATTCCCGCAATGCTGACCCCAACGCGGCTGTGCTGAAATCGATGCGCCGCATCGCCCAGGCCATCGAGGTGCGGTCGCGCGAAATCGCCCGCACCAGCGGCCTGACCATCCCCCAATTGATCGTCATGCAGTCGATCAGGAAGCTGGGACAGGTGACGACGCAGGCGGTCTCCAGGGAGGCGTCGATGTCGCCCGCCACGGTGGTGGCGGTGATGGACAAGCTGGAAGCCAAGGGGCTGATCGAGCGCTATCGCTCGGAGGTGGACCGGCGGGTGGTGCACACCCGCCTGACGCCGGGGGGCCAGACCGCGCTGGGTCAGGCGCCGGGGCTGTTGAGCCGGGGATTCGAGGACGCCTTCGCCGCCCTGCCGGCGGACCGGCGCGACGTGCTGCTGGACGCCATGGCCGAGCTCGCCGACATGATGACCGCCCACATGGCGACGCCGCGGACAGACTGAAGCGGAATGCAACAACGCCCGCGCTCCGGTGAGGGAGAGCGGGCGTCGGGGCGACCGGCCTTCGGGGAGGACAAAGGACCGGTTCCGGCGCCGCCCGCGCGCCTTGGGAGAGGACAATGCGCGGGCGGGTTTCGGGAAAAAGAATCAGCGGATGACGCGGGCGCCCTTGCCCTTCATCACCGCCTCGACCTCGGCGGCCTTGACCATGGACGTGTCGCCGGGCGTGGTCATGGCCAGGGCCCCGTGGGCCGCGCCGTAGTCCACCGCCGCCTGGGGGCCCTTGCCCTCCATGAAGCCGTAGGCGAGCCCGGAGGCGAAGCCGTCGCCGCCGCCGACGCGGTCATAGATCTCCAGATCCTCGCGCATCATGGATTCATAGAACTGGCCGCCCGCATAGATGATGGCGGACCAGTCATTGACGCTGGCGGTCTTGGCGTTGCGCAGGGTGGTGGCGGCCACCTTGAAGTTGGGGAATTCCTTCACTGCGGTCTGGATCATCTTCTTGAAGTTGGCCGGGTCGATGGAGGAGATGTGCTCGTCCAGACCCTCGACCTCGAAGCCGAGGCAGGCGGTGAAGTCCTCCTCGTTGCCGATCATGACATCGACGTACTGGGCGATGTTGCGGTTGATCTTCTGCGCCCCTTCCTTGCCGCCCTGGGACTTCCACAGGGAAGGGCGGTAGTTCAGGTCGTAGGAGACGATGGTCCCGTGTTTGCGGGCGACCTCGACCGCCTCGATCACCGCCTCGGCGGTGTTGGAGCCGAGGGCCGCGAAGATGCCGCCGGTGTGGAACCAGCGCACGCCTTCCTCGCCGAACAGCTTTTCCCAGTTCACTTCGCCGGGGCGGATCTGCGAGGCCGCCGAATGGCCCCGGTCCGAACAGCCCAGAGCCGGGCGGACGCCGAAGCCCTTTTCGGTGAAGTTCAGGCCGACGCGGGTGTTGCGGCCAAGGCCGTCGAACTCGCGCCAGACCACGTGGCTCATATCCACGCCGCCCTGCATGATGCAGTCCTCGACCAGCCAGCCCAGGTCGTTGACCGGCAGGGCGGTCACGACGGTGGAGCGCTTGCCCCAGCATTTGCGCATGGCGCGGGCCACATTGTACTCGCCCCCGCCCTCCCACACCTGGAAGGTGCGGGCGTTGCGCACGCGGCCGAAGCCGGGATCGAAGCGCAGCATGACCTCGCCGAACGACGCGCAGTCCCAGCGCGTCTCGCTGGCGGGGCGGATGTTCAGGATGTTGTCGGCCACGGCGTTTTCCCTCGTGTTTCGGGCCCGGCCGTTCGGAGGCGACAGGCGCGCCGGGCGGCGCCCATCGGGTGCATTCAGCACAGGCCTGGTTCGGAGTCTTCAACCGTCCCTGCGAAGCCGCCGTTCGAGCGGGGCTCTCGTTGAGCGTAGAAAACCGGATGATGACACCGGTGTCAACGGGAAAAAAGAGGGCGCCGGACCCGAAGGTCCGACGCCCAGTCTGCTCAGGAAGTGTCAGAAATCAGAAGCGGTAGCGGAAGCCGGCGAAGAACTGGCGGCCGGTGTGATGGTGGACGCTCACCAGCTCGTAGTCGCCCACGTACTGGGTGGCCACCTCGTCGGTCAGATTGATGCCCTCCAGCGTCAACTGGAGATTGTCATTGATGGTCCAGGCCGCCGAGGCGTCCACGTTGAAGGTGTCGACCACCCCCTCGATGGCGTTGCCGTCACGCCCCGGAACGTTGGTCAGGTAGCCGTCACGGTAGGTGCCCGAAACCCGCGCGCTGAGACGGCTGTCCTCATAATACAAGGTGCCGTTGTAGGCGCGCTTGGAAAGGTTCGTCAGGGTGTTGGTGGTTCCGTTCGGATACTCGATTTCGGAGTCCACATAGGTGTAGTTGGCTAGAACGCCGAAGTTCGACCAGACGCCCGACAGGAAGGTGAACGGCTGCTGGTAGCTGATCTCGAACCCCGAGATGTCGCCGCCATCGGTGTTGACCGGTTGGTTGAAGTTCCAGTCCGCGCCAGGCGAACAGCCGACAACCGCGCCACAGGCGTCGGTCGCAACGCTGTCCGGAAGACCCAGGGGGTTTCCCGTGAAGGGGCGGGTAATCGTCTCGTTAGCGACAAAGCTCTCGATCTCCTTGTGGAACAAGGCCAGCGACAGGATCGATTCAGGCGCGAAGTACCACTCGAAGGCAATGTCGTAGGTCTTGCCCCGGGTGGGGTCCAGCTCAGGGTTGCCCGAAGTGACGGTTCGATTGTTTCCCGAGACGGCGACTGTGCCGCCGGGGGTCAGGCTGCCCAGCCCGGGACGGGTCATGACCTCGGCCGCGCCGACCCGGACAAGAAACTCCGGCGTCACCTCGAACACGACATTGGCGGCGGGCAGGAAGTCATCATAGGAACGACTGGCTTCAGCCAGGACAGGCGCGCCGGCCACAAGCTGGAAGCCCGTGGAGCTCTGGTCCGTCCTGATGTATCGACCGCCGATATTGCCTCGAACCGGCACCGATCCGACGAGGCTGTCGAAGTCCAGCTGCACGAAGGCGCCGCGGCTCTCTTCCTCCACGGACCGGTTGTTGCCGCGTGATGGAATCCAGCTCAGCGGGAACGAACCGAAGTCAAACAATGCGTCAGCCGCGTGATAGTCGGGGATCAACCACCGCATGGTGTTTCCACCGGGGATGTCCCACTGATCGGCCAGCGAAACCACGCGGCTGATGCCGCCGGTGGCGAAGGGATCGATGCCGATCTGGGCCACGCAGGCCTCGGCGTTGCCCGTGGGGGCAAGGCCACATGAGGTCGGGTCGCGACGCAGCTCGGTCGTTTCGAACGTGTAATTCTTGTAGAATACCCCGCCGCGCAGGGTGAAGGTATCGTTGATCGACCAGCGGCCGTTCAGCTGGACCGTGTCAAAGGTATTGTCCACGGTCTGGGGCCGGATGCGGATTTCGCTGAGGCGGTAGTTGGACGGATCCGTGACGTCGAAGCCGTAGTTGATGACCGGCAGATTGCGGTTCTCACGATAGTCGTAGCTGTAGCCGGTGGTGCCGGGGTTATCGAACAACAGGGTCGTCTGGATCGGGTTGTCGTGATCCGATTCCGACCGCCCGATCAGCCCGTCGATGGCGAAGCGATCCGAGAACTCATGGGAAAAGTTCAGCGTGACCTGGGTGAACTCCGTGGACAGGCTGTCGAAACGGGACTCGGCCCGGGTCGTCACATTGTCGAAGACGCCGTAGATCATGTTGCCGTTGGCATCGAGTTCGTAATCCTGAACCACGATGCCGGCCCGGCCCGTCGCGCCGCCCGCGCTGAAGGTCGGCGCCTGGAGGAAGTGCTCGAAGCGGTTGGCGCTGAAGTCGGCGTAGAGCACGTCCAGAGAGATGTCGGTCGCGGCTGACGGACGCCATTGCAGCGACAGGGTGGCGCCCAGTCGGTCCTGATCATGCTCCAGAATGCCGTAACGGGGCAGGCGGGGGGTGAAGGCGTTGACCTGACCGGCGCCCTGGCCGTCGATGCCGATGGGGCCGCCGACCCAACGAACCGTGCTGTGGCCTTCTTCCAGACCCTCGCGGCTGGAGGCAGCGATCGAGAACAGGACGCCGAACTGATCGTTCCAGGTGTTGGAGATCAGGAACGCGCCGCGCGGATCCAGATTCTGGGACAGGTCGTTCCAGCCGGCCTGGCCGGACACGGCCATGTTGAAGCCGGGCCGATCAAAGGGACGAGCTGCGCGCAGATCCACGGTGGCGCCCAGCGAGCCTTCCTCGGTTTCGGCCGAGGCGGTCTTGCGGACGGTGATGCTGCTGAACAGGTCGGAAGCGAAGACGTTAAAGTCGAACCCCCGGCCGCGGTTGGCGCCGCCGGACGAGTCAGTGCCGCCGGTGGTGCCGAGGGCCTCCATGCCGTTGATGCGGATCCGGGTGAAGTCCGGCCCCAGACCACGGACCGAGATGTTGCGGCCCTCGCCCGCGTCGCGGGTGATGGTGACGCCGGGCACCCGCTGAATGGCTTCGGCCAGGTTCTGGTCGGGAAAATCAGCGATGTCCTCGGCCATGATGACGTCGATGGCGCCGGCCTCATTGCGCTTGGCGCCGAGCGCCTGGGCCAGGCTGCTGCGGAAGCCGGTGACGATGATTTCCTCGACTTCGGTGGCTCCGGGCGCTTCCTGCGCCGTGACAGCCCCGGCCGAAGCCATGGCGATGCTCATCGCGCCGAGCGAAACGCCGAATTTGCGCGCACGCAGGTACAGGTTCTGTTGGGTCATCGGATCCTCCTCCCATGTTCGGCCTTTTGCGGCCTTCGCCGGAGAGAGCATTGCCCCCCGGTCATTTGACTTGATTATTTGACACCGGTGTCATGAAGCTGCGCTGAACTTCTGACACCGGTATCAATGAGCGACACTAACTCCAAAATCGATTGGGGCGCAAGTGCGGCGTTTCGGGTGCGCTTCAGCGAGCCAGCCAGCCCCCGTCGACCGGAACAATGGCCCCGTGCATATAGTCGGACGCCGAAGACGCCAGGAATACAGCCGCCCCAGCCATGTCTGAAGGGTCGCCCCAGCGCGCAGCCGGGATGCGGGTCAGGATGTCCCGGTTTCGCGTCTCGTCGTTGCGCAGGGCCTCGGTATTGTTGGTGGCGATGTAGCCCGGCGCGATGGCGTTGGCGTTGATGCCTTTCGAGGCCCATTCGCAGGCCATCAGCTTGGTCAGCCCCGCCACGCCGGACTTTGACGCGGTGTAGGAGGGCACGCGGATGCCGCCCTGGAAGCTGAGCATGGAGGCGATATTGATGATCTTGCCCTTGCGGCCCTCGGCCACCCAGCGACGGGCGACCTGCTGACTCAGGAAGAACAAGACCTTCAGATTGGTGTCCATCACCGCGTCCCAGTCTTCTTCCGAGAAGTCCAGGCTGTCGGCGCGGCGGATGATGCCGGCGTTGTTGATCAGGATGTCGACGCCGCCCGCCTTGTCCCAGGCCTCGGCCACCACCGTCTCGATGGGGGCGATGGAGCTCAGGTCGGCCGTGATGAAGTGAAATTTGCGGCCCAGGGCGCGGACCTTGTCGCCCGTCTCGTCGGCATCGGAACGGCCCACGGCGACGATGTCGGCGCCGGCCTCAGCCAGACCCACGGCCATGCCCTGGCCGATGCCGGTGTTGGCGCCGGTGACCAGGGCGCAGCGCCCCGAAAGATCGAAAGAAACGGACATCCCGGATTTCCCTGCTGCCTGTTGTGGTGCGGATTTGTCTCAGGTGGTAACCGGTGTCATACTAGGATGCAACCGATGGGGGACTCCGGCGCCAGAGCGACCGACCAGCGCTCCCGTCCTCTTTGCCTTGAAGGACTTCCATGAAAATCGCCCTGATCATCGAAAACAGCCAGGCGGCCAAGAGCCAGATCGTCCACGACGCCCTGACCGCGGTCGCCGAGCCGCTGGGCCATGAGGTCTTCCACTACGGCATGTACACGCCCGAGGATAAGGCCTCGCTGACCTATGTGATGAACGGCCTGCTGACCGGCATCCTGATCAATTCGGGCGCGGCCGATTTCGTGGTCACCGGCTGCGGCACGGGGACCGGCTCCATGCTGGCCGCCAACGCCATGCCGGGCGTTTTCTGTGGTCTGATCATCGACCCCACTGACGCCTTCCTGTTCGGCCAGATCAACGACGGCAACGCCATCGCCATGCCCTACGCCAAGGGCTTCGGCTGGGCGGCGGAGCTGAACCTGCAGGACGTCTACCGCAAGTTGTTCGAAGGCGAGCGCGGCCTCGGCTATCCCAAGGAGCGGGCCGAGATCATGGCCAGGAACCGCGGCATCCTGAAGGATCTCAAGGCCGTGACTTGCCACGATATGCTGACGGTCCTGAAGGCCGTCGACCAGGACCTGCTCAAGGCCGCCGTCGCCGGCGAGCGCTTCTCTGAGTATTTCTTCGCCAACGCCACGGATCAGGGCATTCGCGACTACATCCAGGGCGTCGTCGGGCGCTGAATGCCGCAGGCCCCGCCCGCCGTCACCGGCGCGGCGGGGCGCTGGAATCCCTCGCGATCAGGGCGGGAGTGACCACCGGCTGATCCAGCCTGGCCGGGTCCAGTCCACGGCTTTTCGCCAGCAGTTTTTCCGCAGCCATGCGGCCCATGTCGCGGATGGGCAGCCTGACCGTCGTCAGGGTCGGCCAGATGCGCGATGACATGGGCGCGTCGTCGAATCCGACGATGGACAGGTCGAACGGCACATCCAGTCCGGCGTCCCGCGCCGCCTGATAGACGCCAATGGCCATTTCGTCGTTGCCGGCGAAGATCGCGGTGGGCCGGAGCTTGCGCGACAGCAGTTCGCGCGCCGCCGCCACGCCGGAGTCGAAGGTGTAGGCGCCGCGAACGACCATGTCGTCATCCAGCGTGACGCCCGCCTCGGCCAGACCGCTGCGGAATCCCTCGCCCCGCTCATGGGTCGAGCGGAACAGATCCGGACCCGTGATCATGGCGATTCGCCGATGCCCCAGCCCGACCAGATGCCGCGCCGCCTCGGCCGCACCCAGACTGTCGTTGGTCACCACCATGCGTTCGGGCGCATCCAGCGACACCGAGGCGATGCGCACATAGGGACAGCCCACTTCCGTCAGCATGCCGGTGACCCGCTCGTCCTCGGACACCGAAGGCGGCAGGACGGCGCCGAACAGCTTCTGGCGCACCGCGAACCCGCGCACATTGGCCATGAAGTCGTCGCTGGTCCGGTCGCAGGGGTGCACCACCAGCTCGAGGCCTGAGCCCCGCACGGCATCCAGGATGCCCTGCTGCATGTTCACAACATAGTTTGGGCTGGGGTTGTCGTAGATCATGCCGATCAGGAACGAGCGCCGGAACGCCAGGCCGCGGGCCTGCGGGTCAGGCGAGAAGCCCAGCTCGGCGATCACCGCCTCGACCTTCTCGCGTGTGTCCGCCTTGACGAAGGGCGACTGGTTGATGACCCGCGACACGGTCTTCTTGGACACCCCGGCGATGCGGGCGATGTCATTGATGGTCGCGGCCCGGCCTGGAGTCAGCCCGTGGTCGGCTGCGCCAGCGTCACCGCCGTCGTCTTCAATCGTGCTCAACTGCAGTCCGTCCCTCTCGCGTCTCCCGATCCCTGCATAGCCCCGCGGGACGCGACGCGCCACCTGTGAGGAGCCGGGCAAATGTCCACCGGTGGCGAAATGAAATTGACACCGGTTTCCCATCGCCGCAATGTCACGACCATGGGGAGTGCAGACACCGGCGCAATGAACGCCCGGGTCGCGGGACGACGATCCCGACAGCGTGAAACAGACGGAACAAGATAGCGTGACCATGGCGATCAAACCCCTGGGCGGGGCCGACACCAGCAGCAATTCCGGACAGGCGATCGCGGAGGTCTTCGTCGACGCCCGTCGCAAGGCTGTCGCCCTGCCGGATTATCCCGGACAGGTTCCGGACGGCATGGACGCCGCCTACGCAATTCAGGACGAAGCCATCGGCCTGTGGGACGATCAGGTCGCCGGCTGGAAGATCGGCCGCATCCCCGACGCCTGGCTGGAACGCCTGAACGCTCCGCGTCTGGCCGGACCCATCTTCCGCCGCGCCGTCTGGACGGCTGTGGAAGGCGAAGTTCTGGATTTCCCCGTCTTCGAAGGCGGGTTCGCCGCCGTCGAGGCCGAATTCATCCTGAAGCTTGCCAAGGATGCTCCGGCGGACCGCACAGACTGGACCGCCGCGGAGGCCGCGGATCTGGTCGAGACCCTGATTGTCGGCGTTGAACCGGCGGGCAGCCCCTTGGCCACCATCAATGTTCTTGGACCGCCGGTGGTCGCTTCGGACTTCGGCAACAACGCAGGCCTTATTCTGGGTCACGAGGTTCCGGACTGGCGCGACCGCCTGATGGACCTGACGTGCGAAACCTTCATCGAGGGCGAAAGCGTCGGCACGGGCGGGGCCGCCACCATTCCGGGGGGGCCGCTGGAGGCCCTGGCCTTTCTGCTGAACCTCAACGCCCGGCGCGGGCGGCCCCTGAAGGCAGGCGACCTGATCTCCACCGGCGCGGCCACGGGCATCCATGACATCGTCGCCGGCCAGTCCTCGCGGGTGGTGTTCAACGGCGTGGGCGAAGTCCTGTGCCGCGCGGTTCCTGCTAAAGGCGCCTGAGCAAGCGCCCTTCACCCCGGCTTCGCCGCCTGCTAACGACGCCGTTCCCATCCCTACGGAACGCGCATGACCATTCCCCGCATCACCTGGGCCGCCTACGCCTTCGCCGCCACAGTGATCATTCTGGACCAGATCACCAAGGCCTGGATGCTGCACGGCCTGCATCTGCGCGAAGTCGGCCAGATCCAGGTGCTGGAGCCCGTCTTCAATCTGACCTTCGTACTCAACCGCGGCGTGTCGTTCGGCCTGCTGACGGGCGGAGAGACGGGGCGCTGGCTTCTGACCGTGTTTTCCATCGCGGTTGCCGGGCTGCTGGCCTTCTGGGCCACGCGGGCGGACCGACGGTTGCTGATCACGGCCATCGGGCTGATCATGGGCGGGGCGCTGGGCAATGTGATCGACCGCATCCGCTTCGGAGGCGTGGTGGATTTTCTTGATTTCTCGGGTCTGTATTTTCCCTGGGTCTTCAACGTGGCCGACAGCGCCATCTCTATCGGGGTGGTGCTTCTGATCGCCGACAGCTTCATCTCAGAACGGGGCGTGAAGGTTGGCGCGGCCCATGAAAAGTCGTAATCACCCCGGTTAATCGCGAGCGCGAACGCACGACCGCCTGAAAGAGCAGCTGACCATGCGACTGAACTCCGCCTTCACCCTCGGCGCCATCACCGCCGCCGCCGTCGTTCTGACCGGCTGCAACAGCATCCGCCAGGGCGTGGGCCTGGAGCGGGTCACGCCCGATGAGTTCCGCGTCATTTCCCAGGCTCCGCTCAGCGTGCCGCCAGAGTACGGCCTGCGCCCGCCCGCACCCGGCCAGCCGCGCCCGGCCGAACTGGCGCCGGAAAGCTCGGCCCGCCAGATCCTTCTGGGCCAGCGACAGGCCATCACCCGCTCGGCGGGCGAGGAGTCCCTCGTGGCCGCGGCCGGCGCCGCCCAGGCCGATCCGTTGGCGCGCTATGTCATCGACGACGAGTTCGGAGATCTGGCTCACAAGGAAGAGGGCTGGGCCAACCGCGTCATGTTCTGGCGCCGCGGCGACGCAGCTTCACAAGCCGCCACCCAGGTCCGGACTGCGGAAGGCGTCACCACCATCGACGAAGCGACGGAGGCCGAGCGCCTGCGCGCCCTGACCGGCGGGCGGGACGTGGTGATCCAGCGCGGCGGCGGCGGCATCAAGCTGCCCGGGCTCTGAACCGTCCGCTCTTCAATCCAGACATTTCCGGCCCGGGCGTGATCGCGCCCGGGCCGGTTTCGTTCTAGACTGGCTGCTCGCATGCCGATCCGTCGCCTCCCCCCTGAAACCGTCAACCGCATCGCCGCCGGCGAGGTGGTCGAGCGCCCGGCCAGCGCCGTCAAGGAACTGGTCGAGAACGCGCTGGACGCGGGCGCGCGCCGGGTGGACATCCAGGCCGACGGCGGGGGCCTGTCGCGCATCCTGATCGCCGACGACGGCAAGGGCATTCCGAAAGACGAGCTGCCTCTGGCGGTGGAGCGCCACGCCACTTCCAAGCTGGAGGCGGATGACGCGGGGGACGTGGACCTGCTGCGCATCTTCACCCTCGGCTTTCGCGGCGAGGCCCTGCCGTCCATCGGCTCGGTGGCGCGCCTGACCATCACCAGCCGGGCCATGGGCGCGCCGGAAGCCTGGGCCGTTGCGGTGGAAGGCGGGGACCAGCGGCCCATCGCGCCCGGCGCCTTCCCCGGCGACCACGGGGCGCGGGTCGAGGTGCGCGACCTGTTCTACGCCACCCCCGCGCGGCTGAAATTCATGAAGTCGGCCCGCGCCGAGGCCATGGCCATTTCCGACGAGATCAGACGCCAGGCCATGGCCCACGAGGCCACAGCCTTCACCCTGACCCTGGACGGAAAGACCACCCTGCGCCTGCCCGCCGAACATCCGGGCGACGAGGGGCGGTTGAAGCGGCTGGCGGCGCTGCTGGGTCGGGACTTCGAGGACAACGCCCTGCTGATCGAGCAATCGCGCGATGGAATCCGGCTGTCGGGCTATGCGGGCCTGCCCACCTATTCGCGGGGCAATGCGGCCCACCAGTATCTGTTCGTCAATGGGCGGCCGGTGAAGGACCGGCTGCTGCAGGGCGCGCTGCGCGGCGCCTACGCCGACTTCCTGGCGCGGGACCGGCATCCGGCGGCAGCCCTGTTCCTGGACATCGATCCGCTTTCCGTTGACGTCAATGTGCACCCGGCCAAGGCGGAGGTGCGGTTCCGCGACCCGGCGCTGGTGCGCGGCCTGATCGTCGGCGCCCTGCGTCACGCCCTGGCGGCGGCGGGGCACCGGGCCTCCACCACAGTGGCGACGGACGCCCTGTCCGGGTTCCAGCCCCACGCGGGGGTTACGGGAGCCCACAGTTCTTCCGGTCCCGCCGCAGAGGGATGGAGCGGCTGGACGGGCTGGAGCCGCCCCGAGGCGGCGGCCCAGGTCATCCCCGGCCTGAACGAACGCTCGGCCCGGGTGGAGACGGCATGGCCGGCACCCCCGGATGCCCCGCCGTCGGGCGAGGCCGCAGGGTTCATCGACCCGCTGGATTACCCGCTGGGCGCCGCCCGGGCGCAGTTGCACGCCAACTACATCGTGGCCCAGACCCGCGACGGTCTGGTCATCGTGGATCAGCACGCCGCCCATGAACGGCTGGTCTATGAGCGCATGAAGACCCAGATGGCCGAGGGCGCCGTGGCGCGCCAGGCCCTGCTGACGCCCGAGGTGGTCGAACTGGACCCGGCCGAGGCCGAACGGGTGGCGGACCGGGCTGACGAACTGGCGGCGCTCGGGCTGATCGTCGAGGCGTTCGGGGCGGGAGCCGTGCTGGTGCGCGAGACGCCGGCCCTGCTGGGCGACTGCGACGTGCAGGGGCTGATCCGCGACATCGCCGACGACCTGTCGGAACACGGCTCGGCTTTGGCCCTGAGCGAGCGGCTGGGCGAGGTGTGCGGGACCATGGCCTGCCACGGCTCGGTGCGCTCGGGCCGGGTGCTGTCGGCGCCCGAGATGAACGCCCTGCTGCGCCAGATGGAGGCCACGCCCCACTCCGGCCAGTGCAACCACGGCCGCCCCACCTATGTGGAGCTGAAGCTGAACGACCTGGAGAAGCTGTTCGGGCGGCGGTGAAGCCGCCCGTCGCTCAGCCCCGACCGGTGATCTTGCGCCAGATGCGCTTGCGCGCCTCGAACACCGACAGGCCCAGGGTGGCGGCGACGCTCCAGAACAGGGCTTCGGTGGCTACGGCGGCGACCACGGCCAGAATGATGCGGGTCTGACGCGAGACATCCATGTAGAGCCCGACGCCCAGGGCGATCCAGGCGGCGACAGCGGCGACGCCGACGACGATGCTGAGCCCGATCAGAAAGCCGCGGCCCTTCTTGAGGACGCTTGTCTTTTCCGGCGCGGCGGCGGGGGTTTCGATGGTCATGGGGGTCTCCTCATTCAATCGGCGGAAATCCGCCTTCGGAAATGAAAGTCTCGCCTCCGCCGGGAGTCTTTCAGAGGTGACGGTGGAAATCGTATCGCCGATGGTCGGGGGCATGGGATTGGGACGAGACCGGGACTTCGAGACGCTGATGGCCCAGCACGGCCCGATGCTGCGCCGCATCGCCGGCAGTTATGAAGCCGATCCCGAGCGGCGCCGCGAGCTGGAGCAGGACATCCTGCTGGCGGTCTGGCGCGCCCTGCCCCGGTTTCGCGGCGAAGCGCCGATCAAGGCGTTCCTGGCGCGGGTGGCCCACAACCGGGCCGTGACCCATGTCTCAAGGGAGGCGGTGCAGCCGCGCCGCGCGCCGCTGGACGAGGCCATGCCGTCCGACGATCCCACGCCCCACGATCAGGTGGAGGCCGAGGATCTGCGGGCGCGGCTGACCGAGGCGGTGCGGGCCCTGCCCCTGTCTCTGCGCCAGCCCGCGGTCCTGACGCTGGAGGGATTCAGCCCCGCCGAGATCGGCCCGATGCTGGGCCTGAACGCCAACGCCGTCTCCATCCGCCTGACCCGCGCCAAGGCGGCCCTGAAAGATCTGATGAACCCGGAGGCCTCGTCATGACGCCGAACGAAGACTGGACCGACCTGAGCGACGCCTGGACCGCGCCAAGCCGAGACGATCAGGGACTGGCCGACCTTGCCCGGCAGGTGCGCCGCCGCAGCCGGCTGGGCCGCTTGAACTATATCTTCGAGATGGCGGGATGTGTGCTCGCCGCGATCATCGGAGGCTGGGTGCTGGCGACCCGCCCGGAGACCCACTGGCTGCTGGGTTCAGGCGCGGTGATCTTCGGCCTGTTCGCCGCCGCCATGACGCTCTGGGCGCGCGGCGGGCCGACGCCCGATGATCTGGACACGCCGGAGCAGGCCCTGGACGCCGCCATCCGTCAGGCCCAGGCGGGTCGGCGCTGGGCGCAGGCGGGGATAGCGGTCTGCATGGGCGCGGCGGTGTTCGGCGGGGCCGCAGCCGCCGGCGATGCGGTCGAGGGGCCGCCGGTCGCACTATACGCCGGGGCGGCCGTGTTCCTGCTGGGCTGCCTGGCTTTTTACCTGCGTCACCAGAACCGCTGCACAAAGCGCATCGAGGCGCACAGGGCCGCGCTTGATGATCTGAACGGCGGCTAGAAGGCCATACCTTGACCGCTCAAAACCGAGGTTCGGGCAGTCGGGTGCAAGGCCCTGAATACACTTGGCGCCTCAGCGCGCCGACGGCCGGATCAAAGACGTCGATCATGACCTCGAAGGTGCTCCGGCGCCGGTCGAGCCGCGCCTCATGGACGCGATGCCAGCCGGCCTCCACATGCCGATCCGTGATCTCTGATCCGCAGGCTTCATAGATCTCGATGCAGGCCTCGCCGCAGCGTCCAAAGGCTTCGAGGCAGAACCTGTATGCATCGTCGGTGACCCAGACGTCGTCATCAATATGGTTGGCGAGAGGATCCTTCAGGAAGACGTTGGGTGGCAGGTAGGCGTTTGATCGTGTGAGGTGGATGGTCGTCCTTTCGCCGGGGTGGATGCTCAGACTCCAGGTCCCGCGATCCTCGGCTTCGCCTACGACACGACCATCGGGCAGCGAAAGAACCTGGACCTGGACCTCGCAGTCCAGCACGGTGTTTTCCGCCCGCGCGGTTGCCGCTGAGACGGCGGACAGGGCCATCGCTCCGACCAGACCAAGCCTAAAGGACATTCTGCCTCCATTCGGGCGTGCGCCCTGATTTCCGCTTCAGTTTGGCGACGAAACCGGACCTTCGGCAAGACCACGAAACCTGTCGACGGTCAGGTCACCGTGCGGGCGCCGCGGGTCTGCTTGCGCCATAGGGCGGCGTATTCGCCGCCCTGACGGGCCACCAACTCCATGTGGGTCCCGCGCTCCACGATGCGGCCGTCCTTCAGCACCAGGATCTGGTCGGCGTCGGCGATGGTCGACAGGCGGTGGGCGACCACCAGGGTGGTGCGTCCGGCGCGGGCCTTGCACAGGGTCTTCTGGATGGCCTGTTCGGTACGGCTGTCCAGGGCGCTGGTGGCTTCGTCAAGGATCAGGATGCGCGGATCGGCCAGCAGGGCGCGGGCGATGCCGACCCGCTGGCGCTCGCCGCCGGACAGCTTGAGGCCACGCTCGCCCACCTTTGTCTCCATGCCCTCAGGCAGGCCCCGGATGAAGTCGCCCAGTTCAGCGGCGTCGGCGGCGGCCCAGACCTCGGCCTCGGACGCGCCCGGTCGCGCGAAGGCGATGTTGACCGCCAGACTGTCGTTGAACAGGGCCACGTCCTGCGGCACCAGCGCGACGGCCCGGCGCAGGGACGCCTGGGTCACCGCGCGGGCGTCCAGCCCGTCGATCAGCACCCGTCCGACCTGTGGGTCCAGCAGGCGCAGGGCCAGTTTGACGATGGTGGACTTGCCCGCCCCCGACGGCCCCACCAGCGCCGTGGTCGTTCCCGGCGCGGCGATGAAGCTGATGTCGTCCAGACCCGTGGCGCGCGAGGCGTGCTGGAAGCCCACGCCCTCGAAGACCACGGCCCCGCCCCGGTTGTCAGCGGGGGGCGGCAGGTCCAGGGCGTCCGGCGCATCGGCCACTTGGGGCGACTGGCGCGTGACCTTCAGCATCTCCTCCATGTCGATGAAGGACTGGCGGATCTCGCGATAGGCAAAGCCGAGGATGTTCAGGGGGGCGTAGAGGGAAATCAGGATCAGCACGGCGGCGGTTACGTCGCCCGGCCCCATGCGCCCGGCCGCCGCCTCGAACCCGGCCATGACCGCCATGACGCCGAGGCCGACGTTCATGATCAGGCCCTGGGTCATGTTCAGGACCGCCAGGGAGTTGTTGGCCTTGACCGCCGCATCGCCATAGACGCCCAGCGCCCGCTCATAGCTGTCGGCGGCGCGGCCCTCGGCCCCGAAGGCCTTGACCGTCTCGTAGTTGAGCAGGGCGTCCACCGCCTGGCCCGCGGCCTCGGAGTCCGCCGCGTTCATGATGCGGCGATGCTCCAGCCGCCAGTTTGAGATGGCGAAGGTGATCACCGCATAGATCACCACCACCGCCACGGCCACAGCCCCGAAGCGCCAGTCGTAGGCGCCCGCCAGAACCCCCGCCGCGAGGATCAGCTCCAGCCCCGTGGGGATCAGGTTGAAGGCCAGGATGCGCAGCAGGAAATCCACGGCGCGCGAGCCCCGCTCCACCGTGCGCGACAGGGTTCCCGACCGTTTGGTCTGGTGAAAATCCAGCGACAGGTTCAGGGCGTGGGCGAAGGTTTCGGCCGCCGTGGTCCGCTGGGCCGCCTGACGCACAGGCGCGAACACCATGTCCGACAGCTGCGGCGCGGTGGAAGACAGGAACCGGATCACCGCCCAGCCCACAGCGAAGGCGACGAATCCCGCCGCCACGCCGACGGCGGCGCCCTGATCAGCCGCCAGCCGGTTGACCGCCGCGCCCAGCGCCAGCGGCGCCAGCACGCCCAGCGCCTTGCCGATCAGAGTCAGCAGGATGGCGCCGGTCAGACGGGTTCTCAGGAGCGGCGCCCGCGAGCGGCCCACCAGACGCGCCAGATCCATGAGCGCGTTCAGCGTCCCCGGTCCCTCCGCCTTCATCTCGACCCCGGCCATCTGGGCGCGGACCTCCGGGTCGGCGCGTCGACGGCCCGAGCGCTCACCACGCATCGCCATGGGGCCTATATGGCGAGCACGCGGGCCCGGTGAAAGGCTTTCCGCATGAACGACTGCCGGCGCCGCTGGCGTCCGGGGCCGGACAGGCCATATTCACCCCATGAAACTTTTCACCATCGGATATGAGGGCGAGCCCCAGGCCGCCGTGATCGCGCGGCTGAAAACCGCCGGGGTCCAGCGTCTGATCGACGTGCGGGCCGTGGCCGCCTCGCGCCGGGCCGGGTTCTCCAAGGCCGTGCTGGGCGAAAGCCTGAAGGCGGCGGACATCGACTATGTCCATCTGCGCGCGCTGGGGACGCCCAAGTCGGGTCGCGACGCCGCCCGCAAGGGCCGGATCGACGAGATGCGCGCCATCTTCGCCGATCACATGGCCGAGCCCGACAGTCAGCTGGCGTTCGAGCAGCTGCGCGATCTGGCGCGCGAACGGCCCGTCGCCCTGCTGTGCTTCGAGGCCGATCACGCGGGGTGCCACCGCTCGGTCCTCGCCGAGCGGCTGGCGCGCGAGGACGGCTTCGAGGTGGTGAACCTCTAGACCGAAATCGGTCCCGTTGGGCGCAGCCCAAGTGGGCTCAGATTTCGGTCCAGCATCAGGCTCTAGCTCACTGCCCCCGAACCACCGGATCGGCCGAACCGGTGGTGATGGGGTGATAGCCGGGCCGCGCCTCTTCATAGATGCGCTGAGCGAGCGGACGGCCCCAGTCGCCCTCGGCCATCAGGGCCACGTACAGGGGCTGGGTGAACTTGCGGCGGCCCATGCCGGTGAGGAACTGCTCCAGCGCCGGGACCGCCGGGTCGTACTGATGGCGCACCGCGATCATCAGCCAGCCGAACAGAATCTCGCTGTTGCCCGCCTGGGACAGACCGAAAGCGTTATCCAGATCGGCCAGCTGGGCGTCGGTCATGGTTCCGGGGAGGGAGCCCAGGAAGTGCTGCCACTCCTGCGTCACCCAGTCGCCGGTGTTCAGCTGCGCCGCGGGCGTTCCGTTCACGAAGGCCTGGACCTGGGCCTCCACCTCGGTAAAGGCGTTCGAGGCGGGCTGCACCGCATTCGACGGCAGGCCGGGACGGTAGATCCAGGCGTCCATCTGCAGTTCTGCCTCCAGCGCTGCATCACCCGCGATCAGATGTTCGCGGATGTCGGCCAGGAACATGGCCGTGGTCATGGGGCGGTAGGCATTGCGATCGAAATAGCCGCGCAGCCAGCCGTCGAACCGGTCACGGCTGACGGTGCGCTCGATGGTGCGCAGGAAGAAGGCGCCCTTGTCATAGGCGATGGACGTCATGCCCTCGTCCGGGTCGCGGCCGGCAAGCTCCAGGTGCAGGCTCTGGTCCGCCTCGGGAAGTTCAGCCAGTGCGGCCTGCAGATCCGTCCACTCCAGCGCGCGCAGCATCTCGGCCCGTTCGGGGCCGTAGATGGCCTCCATGATCCGGTTCTCGAAATAGACGGTGAAGCCCTCGTTGAGCCAGAAGTCGTCCCAGGTGGCGTTGGTGACCAGGTTGCCGGACCAGCTGTGGGCCAGTTCATGGGCCACCAGCGACACCAGCGAGCGATCGCCGGCGATGATGGTCGGCGTGGCGAAGGTCAGGCGGGGGTTCTCCATGCCGCCAAACGGGAAGCTGGGCGGCAGCACCAGCATGTCATAGCGGCCCCAGATGTAGGGGCCGTAGAGGTCCTCGGCCGCCTCGACCATGGCCTCGACCTCGGGGAACTCGGCGGCGGAGCGCTGAAGCATGGACGGCTCGGTGTAGACGCCGGTGCGCGCGCCCAGCGGCTGGAAGGCGATGTCGCCGACGCCGATGGCGATGAGATAGGGCGGCACCGGATTATCCAGACGGAAGCGGAAGGCGCGGCCGCGCGGGTCCGGCTCACCCTGCGGCGTCAGCATCTCGGCGCTCATCACCGCCGTCATTCCCTCGGGCACACTGATGCGGGCCGAATAGGTCTGGCGGATGCCGGGACTGTCCTGGGTCGGGATCCAGGTGCGGGTCAGGATCGCCTGACCCTGGCTGAACAGATAGGGCAGTCGCCCGCCGGCAGTCTGTTCGGGCGTCAGCCACTGCAGGGCCGCCGCGTCGGGCCGGGTGGAGTAATCGATGTGGATGCGCCCTTCGGTGAAGGGGATCGCGATGACCAGCGGCTTGCCCATGAAGGGGCTTTCCTCGCCGATGGTGTAGTCCAGCGGGCCGTCGTCCGAGCTTACGCCGTGGATGTCCAGGTCGCGGATATCCAGAATGATCTCATTCGCCCCCTGTTCGGCCGTGATGTCCAGGCTGGCCGTGCCCGCCAGCATGCGCCGGTCGAAGTCCGCCATCAGGTTCAGGTCCACGTGGTGGACGCGCGCGATCTCGGGCCGGGCGTGGGAGTGGGCGTCGGCCACGTACTGAACCTGGGTCGGGATCTGCGGGCCCGCAGCTTGTGTCGCAAGCGTTGTCGCACAGGCCGACAGACCGCCGGAAAGGGCGAGAGCGGCCGCGATGGCCAGGGCGGAGGGGCGGATCATGAGAGGGCTCCGTGAACGGCGCGCCCGGCGGGCGTCATAAGGCCCTCCTTAAGCCCCGCGCCCCCCGGGTTCAAATCCGGGACGCGCCCGGATCAGACCCCCGACAGGCTCAGTTCGATGCGCGAGGCCTGGGCCTGAAGCGCGCCCGGCGCCGTGGCCTCGGCCGGGTCGGTCGGGGCGGTGACGGCGGTCCAGTTGGCGACGAAGGCGTCGATCTCCTCGCGCACCGGTCGCAGGGCGCCGTCGCGGGCCGCAACCTGCTGGGCCGCCAGAGCCGCGCCGTAGGAGTGCTGCCACTCGATCGGATCGACGCCGTCTTCGGTGACCACCAGCGCATAGAGGCCGGTCGAGATGTTGAGCAGCCCGGTGATCACGTCGCCGGCGTTCCCGCCTGCCTGACGCGCGGCGCGGTCCAGTTCGGCGATGGCGGCGTTCAGCGCGCCGGGGGCCCCGCTTTCGGCGGCGCGGCGCAGCACGTCCTCGTCCACGCCTGCGGCGTCATAGTCGGCCTTGGCCGGATCATAGACTTCCAGCATGCCCTGACCGGCCAGGGCGGCGGCGGATTCCTCGCCTTCCACCGGCGCAGCGGCCTGGGCCACGAGGAAGAAACCCTTCAGATGCTGAAGCCGCAGCGCCAGACGGCTCTCTTCCGGCACCGCGCCATAGGCGCTGACCGCGCCCGCTTCACCGCCCTCGCCCTCGCCTTCCCCGGCCGCGCTGGCAGGCGCGGCGGTCGGCTGGGCCGGGGCCTCGCCGGATTGGTCGGAACAGGCGGCGACGCCCGCGATCAGCAGGGCGGAGCCGGCGGCGGTCCACAGACGGGGGCGGAACAGGCGGGTGTCGGACATGGGAAGAGCGCTCCGGTCGGAAAGGTCCGTGACCTATAGACCGGAGCGCCAAAGATGCAAATGCTTCTCAGACGCCGAAGTGACCCGGCACAAATCAGCGCAGCACCTCCCCCGCATCCACCACCGTCATATCGATCATCATGCCCAGATAGGCGTCAAACCAGGGCTTGTGCGCGCTGCCTACGATCACCAGCACCCGCCCGCCCGGGGACTGGGCCACGGCTTCGCGGATATGGGCCACCTGACGCAGGTTGCGGGTCTCCCATTCTGCGATGCGGACTCGTCCCACGCTATTGGGGCTGGCGCGGTCGATCATGCTGACCCACTGTCCCAGCACGTCTGTGATCCCGGCCTCGGGGCTGTTCAGAAACCGGTAGGTCTCCAGCGCATCTTCAGGCGTTCCGAGGCGCTGGGAAGCCTCGGCCAGATACTGGAACTCCGGCGAGGCGATTAGGGCGGCGAAGTCCTCCTGCTCCATGAAGACCCGCATATCGTCTATCACGCCGTCACCCATGATGTCGTCGCCGTGGTGGTCATCAACGGGATAAACGCGGTCCAGACCCAGACGAACCGCCAGACGCACAGCGATCATATGGCTTTCGTTGCGGCGCGTTTCGTATTCATCAAGCAAACCAGCGAGCTCGTCCGAAATCCCATCCCCGGCGCGGCGCTCGGCTGCGTCCAGGCGCCACCACTGCACCAGGGCCGAATGGGCGTCACCCGCAGCCGTCAGCACGGCCGCCAGTCGGCGGCGCTGGGCGGGCGTCGGGTTTTCGGGAAACGCGGCCAGCAGGCGGCGGGCCTCGGCCTCGGCGGCGGGCATCCCCAGGCCGGTCTCCGCTTCCGCAACGGCGGCCAGACGCAGGAACCGTCCGCCGAACCAGTCGGCGCTTTCCGGATAGACAGCCTCATAGGTCTTGAGCGCATGCACGCTCTCGCCGGAGAGATTCTCGATGGCGATGACATCAGGACCGAACGCCGCCAGCCTTTCCAGAAGCGGCTCCAGAACAGCGGGGTCAAAATCATCCGGCGTCCCGGACAGATGGGGCGTGCCGATAACCAGCACCCGGGTCGGTTCTCCGTGCAGGCGGTGCCGGTGCTCGCGCGGATCGAAAGCACCCGGCGTCTGGGCCGGGGCGGGTGCGGCGGCCAGTCCCAGCAGCATCGGAATCAGGGCGAAAGCGGCGATGACGCGCATGGCGGTTCTTCCTTCGACATTTGGAAGGAGAGCCCTCGCGACAGCCCTGCGGATGCGCATGACAGTAATTTAATGACGGCCAGCACTCGTCTGGCCGTCGAGCTGCGGAAATGAATTACTCCACCCGTTCGCCCGTATCCGGGTCCACGGCGCCGTCGCGGCTTTCGGCGGCGGCTTCACGCTGGTTGTTTTCCAGGCGCTCGGCGGCGCTTCCGGCCATGTCCTCAACGCCGCGCGCGGCCTTCATCGCGCCCGCCTCGATTCGTTCGCCCAGTTCGGCCGCACCCTGCTCGATCCGTTCCCCGGCGACTTCGGCGTCCCGTTCGGCCTGCTGCTGCTCGGCCTCGGTGCAGGCCACGACCCCCAGCGACAGGGCGGCCACGACGGCAAGAGCGGTCAGGGGTTTGTAGCGAGCGGTCATGGGCGGGCCCTCCTTCGATTGTTCAGGGCTGCAACGCTCAAGCTGGCGGCGGGGTTGCGCTCCACGGTTGCGGGCGCCAACGATCAGACCGAAGATGATGGAGCCCCCCCCCGTGATCGTTCTGGCCGATGTCCTGTCTGCTGACGACCTCGAACGCGTCCGAACCGCGCTGGCCACGACGCCGTTCCGGGACGGCCGGACCACCGCTGGTCCGGCCGCCCGCAAGGTCAAGGAGAACCTTCAGGCCCGGAGCGACGACGCCAGGGTCCAGGCCCTGGCCCGCTTCGTGCAGGATGCGCTGGAGCGGCACCCGGTATTTCCTCCGCTGGTACGCCCGGCCCGGTGGTCGAACCTCATTTTCTCGCGCTATTCCCGGGGCCAGCAGTACGGCCTGCACACCGATGACGCCGCCATGCGCAGCGAGGACGGAGAGCGGATGCGCACCGACCTCAGCTTCACCCTGTTCCTGTCGGATCCCGAAACCTATCAAGGCGGCGCCCTGCTGCTGGACGATCTGGACGGGGAGCGCGAGTTTCGCCCCGCCGCCGGCTCAGCGGTGATCTACCAGACCGGCCGGCTGCACCGGGTCACCCCCGTCACCGCCGGCGAGCGCCTTGCCGCCGTGGGGTGGATCCAGTCCCTGGTCCGGCGTCAGGACCAGCGGGAAATCCTGTTCGATCTGGAGCGCCTGCGCTGGTCGACGCCCGAAGGAGAGCCCCGCCTGCTCGCCGACAAGACCATCGGCAACCTGCTCCGGATGTGGGCCGACACCTGAGCCCCTCACATTACAGGTCAGTAAGGTGCGGCCTTCGGTTCGCGCGCCTATGGTCACATGGTCTGCAAGGGGAGCTTCCATGTTCAAACGCCGCCTGATCGTCACCGCCGCCGCCACGGCGCTTCTGATGGGAGCGGCGCTGCCCGCAGTCGCCTTCGAGGCTTCCGGCGCATCCGCCCATACAGTGGTCGCCCAGGCGCCGGCCGGCGTCGAGGTGCCCCCCCTGGGCTTCCAGCGCCGGGTGCTGGAAAACGGGCTGGAGGTTTATTCAGCGCGCGACGTCAACACCTCCAATGTGACGGTCCAGGTCTGGTACCGCGTCGGCGGAAAGGACGACCCGCAGGGTCGCTCCGGCTTCGCTCACCTGTTCGAACATCTGATGTTCAAGGCCACGCGCAACCTGCCGGAAGAAACCTTTGACCGGCTGACCGAGGATGTGGGCGGTTTCAACAACGCGTTCGCGACCAACGACATGACCACCTACCATCAGGTGGTGCCGGCGAACCACATCGAGCGTATCCTGTTCGCCGAGGCTGAGCGCATGGGCTCGCTGGTAGTGGACGAGGCCAGCTTCGATTCCGAACGCGACGTGGTGAAGAACGAGTATCGCCAGCGAATTCTGGCCAGCCCCTACGGCCGTCTGTTCGGCCTGTTCATGCCGCAAGTGGTGTACCAGGAACATCCGTACCGCCGTCCCGGAATCGGATCGATCCCGGAACTGGACGCGGCGACCCTGGAAGACGCGCAACGTTTCCACGCCACCTACTATCGCCCGGACAACGCCGTCCTGATTGTGGCGGGCAATTTCGATCAGGCGCAACTGGACGCCTGGGTTGATCAGTATTTCGGCCCGATCGAACGGCCTGACCGTCCCATGCCGACCCACGACGTGGCCGAGCCGGACATCACCGCTCCGCGGGAGGCGACCTTCTATGCGCCGAACGTGCCTCTGCCGGCGGTCGTCCTGGCCTGGCCGACGGTCCCCTACAGCCACCCGGACCGCGCGGCCCTGACGATTCTGGACGGCATCCTGTCCACGGGGGAATCCTCGCGCATGTATCGCTCGCTGGTCTATGATCAGCAGATCGCGGCCCAGGCCAGCTCCATGCCCGGCTTTGAACAGCAGGCCGGGTATCTGGCGGCTTACGCCATCATGGCGGGCGAGCACGACACCGGGACCGGAATCGCCGCCATCCGCGCCGAAATCGCGCGTCTGCGCGACGCGCCTGTCAGCGCGGCCGAGCTGGATGAAGCGAAGAACGAACTGGTCGCCGCCGCCCTGCGTGAGCGCGAGACGGTGGACCAGCGCGCCATGGCGCTCGGCTGGTCGCTCATCATGACCGGCGACCCGGCCGCCGCCGACAACGAGATCGCCGCCCTGCAATCCGTCACGGCGGCGGACGTTCAGCGGGTGGCGCGACGCTACCTGACCGACCAGCGCACCGTCACTGTTCGTTATCTGAACGCCGACGATGCCAATTCCCCCAGCGACCTGCCCCTTGAGGTAGCCGCGCCGATTTCTCTGGCCGACATGGTCGAGGCTGGCGAGCCGGTGACCCTGGCGCCGGAGGCGGAACGCATTCCCCTGCCTCATCCGGGCGAACCCCTGGCGCCGCTCACCCCGACCGTCAGTGAGCACACCTTGACCAACGGCTTGCGCGTTCTGGTGGCGCCCACGAACACCCTCCCGCTGGTTTCAGCCCGGCTCAGCTTTGATGCAGGATCGTCCGATGATCCGCAGGGGCGCGCCGGCGTGGCGGCCCTGACCGCCAGCCTCATCACCCAGGGCACCTCACGCCTGTCGGCGCCGGAGATCGCCACCCAGATCGAGCAATTGGGCGCGGCCGTCGGGGCAGGCGCCGGCGTGGACTTCACCAATGTCTACGCCAACGCGCCCTCCGACGTGTTCGGCCAGACCCTGACCCTTATGGCCGAGCTGGTGCGGGATCCCGCCTTCGCCGCCGAAGAGCTGGAGCGTCAGCAGAGCCAGACCCTGGACGGCCTGCGGGTGGCGTTGAGCCAGCCGGGCTCCATCGCCTCCCAGGCGGCGGGCCGGGTGATCTACGGCGACGCGCCCTATGGAGCGCCGGGGTCGGGCACCCTGACCACCGTGCCGGCGATCACGCGTGACGATCTGGCCGCCTTCCATACCGCCAACTGGCGCCCCTCCACGGCGACCCTGGTGTTCTCTGGCGACATCACGCCCGAGGCGGCCTACGCTTTGGCCGAGCAGGCTTTCGGCGACTGGGCCGAGCCCTCGATTCCGGCGGCGACCGTTGACGATGCGGCGGGAGCGTCGGTCGCCGCGCGCGTCGTCGTGATCGACCAGCCCGGCGCCGGACAGGCGGCGGTGGTTGCCGCGCGCCGCAGCGTGGCGCGGGACGACGCCGACTATTATCCGCTGCTGGTGGGCGCGAATCTTCTGGGCGGAGGCTACTCATCGCGTCTGAACCAGGAAATCCGTATCAAGCGCGGCCTGTCCTACGGCGCCGGCGCCTCGCTTGGGGCGCGCGCGGAGCAGGGGGTGTTCACGGCCTCGACCCAGACGCCCAATGAAAACGCCGCCGAGGTCGCCGGGCTGATCCTGGCCGAACTGGCCAGGCTGTCGGCGGAACCGGCCTCGGAAGCCGATCTCGGCCCGCGTCAGGCCACTTTGGTGGGCGGTTTCGGCCGGTCGCTCGAGACCGTGGACGGTCTGGGAAGCTGGGTCGCCAACCTGGCACTCTATGACCTGCCCATGAGCGAGTTGGCCGAGTACGCGGGGCGGGTCAACGCCGTCACGCCCGCCGAAGTGCAGGCCGCCGCCGGGCGGGCCCTGGCTGTGGACGAGGTCAGCCTCGTCATCGTCGGCGATGCGTCCCTGTTCATCGACGATCTGCGGGCCGCCTATCCGCAGACCGAGGTCATAGCGCTGGAAGACCTGAACCTGGACAGCGCCACGTTGCGATAGCAACGAGCGGATGCGATCGGCTCCCTTTTCGGCGGGGGAGCCGGAACGCGCCTGCCCCCGTCAACTCTCGTCGGGATCATCGTCCGGGATGGCCGGCGTTTCGGGCGCGGCGGGCGCCAGGGTGCGGACCTCGCCCAGTTCGGCGCCCGGGAAGGTTTGCATGACCGCCCTGACGAAGGGATCGTCGAGAATCGCCTGACGCGCCACGTCCTTCTCGCGACGGTCGCGCTCGATCAGGGTCTCGCCGCCGCCCTGGCCATTGGCGGCGATCAGCCATGTGCGGCCGGTCCAGTCCTTGAGACGGGAGGCCAGCCGCCGCGCCAGATCGTGGGGCGCGCCGGGGACCGGCTCGAAGGTGATGGCGCCGGGCTTGAAGGCGATCAGGCGTACATAGCGCTGCACGTCCATCTGCAGGCCGATGTCGCGCTTCTCCCCGATCAGGGCGACGGTCTGGTCGAAGGTCTGGGGATCGGGAAGCGTCTCGGCCTGGGCGCTGGGCCGCGCTGCGATCTGGGCGCTGGCCCCGCCTCCGCCGCCCCCGCCACGCGGCGCGGACTGCCCGGAGCCGCCGCCGCCCATGGGGTCGCCGGACTGCAGCTTCTTCAGCGCCTCTTCCGGACCGGGCAGGTCGGCGGCGTAGGCGAGGCGAACGATGGCCATCTCCACCGCGTCTGCCGGATTTGGCGCGCGGCGCACCTCCTCGTGGGCCTTGAGCAGCATGGACCAGACGCGCGACAGGGATCCGGCGGAGATGGAAGCGCCCAGCGCCGCCAGCCTCTGGGCCTGATCATTGGGCAGGCGAGTGGCGGCCGGGCCGAGCATCTTGGACACTGACGCCGCGTGGCAGTGCTCCAGCAGATCGTTGACCACCTGCGTCGGATCGGCGCCGAAGCCGTAGAGCTGGCGGAACATCTCCAGCGCCTCGGGGGTGCGGCCGCCCATCAGGCTTTCGAACAGGCCGATGGTCTGGGTGCGGTCGGCCAGACCCAGCATGTCGCGCACCACCTCGGCCCTGACCATCTGGCCGCCCTCGGCCTGGACCAGGGCCTGATCCAGCAGGGACAAACCGTCGCGCACCGATCCCTCGGCGGCCCGGGCGATCAGGGCCAGGGCCTCGCTGTCGATCTTCATGCCCTCCTTGTCCGCCACCTTCGCCAGGTGTTCGGACAGGGTTTCGGGCTCGACCCGGCGCAGGTCGAAACGCTGGCAGCGCGACAGGATCGTCACCGGCACCTTGCGGATTTCGGTGGTGGCGAAGACGAATTTGGCGTGGGGCGGCGGCTCTTCCAGGGTCTTCAGCAGGGCGTTGAAGGCCTGGGTCGAGAGCATGTGCACCTCGTCCAGCACATAGACCTTGTAGCGCGCCTCGACCGGGCCGTAGCGGACGCTGTCCAGGATGTCGCGGATGTCGCCCACGCCGGTGTGGCTGGCGGCGTCCATCTCCATGACGTCCATGTGCCGGCCTTCCATGATGGCCGCGTCGTGGCGGCCATTGGCTGTCAGGGCCAGGGAGGGGCGGTCGATGGTGTCGGATTCGTTGTTCAGCGCCCGGGCCAGCAGGCGGGCGGTGGTGGTCTTGCCCACCCCGCGCACCCCGGTCAGCATGAAGGCGTGGGCGATGCGGCCGCTGGAAAAGGCGTTGGTGAGCGTGCGCACCATCGCCTCCTGACCGATCAGGTCCTCGAAGGTGAGCGGCCGGTATTTGCGCGCCAGAACGGTGTAGGCGACGTCAGAGGTCGGCGGCGGGGCGGGCGCAGGGGCTTCGATCTGTGCTGCGGAAGCCGGCTCTGCAGGGGCGCCGAACATGTCTTCAGTGTTGGGGTCCCGCTCCTGGGCTTCGGAGTCAGCCTCGCCTCCGTCGAGGGCGTCGTCCTCCCAGGGAGGCCCGTCCGATTTCAGGTCCGTGTCGCTCATGCCCTGTCATAGCGCGCGAAGTCCGCCGCTGCGAAGACGGCGCGCTCGATTTCCAACAGTTTCGAAGAGCGCCCTCAAGCAGCGAGGCCCCGCGGGCCGAGCGATAGGGCAACAAAGAATGAAGGTGGAGACCGACACGACCCGAAGGTGAATTCGTTGTGGCTGCTGCCTTCCGGCCCTGACCAGGTTGGCGAAGCCTCCGCCCGCACCGATCTCCGAGAGGGGATATGGCGTCTAAACGCCGATTGATCAAGCGGGGCCTTCCGGCGCCGGCCGGTCGGGCCTAGATAGGCGGCGATGGCCTTTCTCCAGAACACCTTTTCCGGCAACCCGCTGGAGCGCGTCAGCGACCGGCGCAACGATCCCGACTGGATCGCCGAACAGGAGGAGAATCCCCACGCCATGGCGCTGGCGCTGTGGGAGGGTCGACCGCTGATCGAGGAACATGCCGACGGGCCGCGCCTGGTCTGGCTGTCCATGCCCCACGCCATGGACCTGACCCGAGACCGCCGCGCCTTTCTGGGCCTGTGGAAGGACGCGCCGGTGTTCGCGGTGGAGTTCGAGGGTGCGGCCGATCCGGCGGCCGGGCCGGTCATGGGTCTGGGCGCCTTTCACGAGATGCGGGCGGCCGCCGCCCTGCTGCCCGGCCACGAGGCGGCCATGGCGGGGGCGGCCAAGTCCCTGTTCGACTGGCGCAGGCGCCACGGCTTCTGCGCCGCCTGCGGGACCGAGACCCGGGATTCCGGCGGCGGCTGGCGACGGGCCTGCCCGGCGTGCCGGGCCGAGCATTTTCCGCGGGTCGATCCGGTTGTGATCATGTTGCCGACCTTTGAGGGCCGCTGCCTGCTGGGTCGTCAGGCCTCGTGGCCCGCCGGGCGCATGTCGGCGCTGGCGGGATTTCTGGAGCCGGGCGAAAGCATCGAGGAGGCCTGCGCCCGCGAGGTGGAGGAGGAGGCGGGTCTTGAGGTCACCGCCGTACGCTATCACTCCAGCCAGCCCTGGCCCTTCCCATCCCAGCTGATGATCGGCCTGATCTGCGGCGTCAGCCACGACCGGGCCGCCCCGGACCAGACCGAGCTGGAGGCGGTGGCCTGGCTGACCCGCGAGGAGGCCCGCGCCGTGCTTGCCGGAACCCATGCCGAGGTTCTGGCCCCGCCGCCCATCGCCATCGCCCGCACCCTGCTTCAGGCCTGGGTCGACGCCGAAGACTGACCCCTGCGACGCCGGGACGCCGTCCAGGCGGTTGCGAACCCGGCCGGGCCGTGTAAGACAGCCGCAAACCATGGACCTTGGCCGGATTACGGCCCTCTACACGGGACTCGACCACGCGCATGAGCGGCGATCTGAAGTGGAACAAGATTTTCGGCGCCGGTCTGGCGACCGTGTTCGCCATCCTGGCGGTGAACCAGGTGTCCGGCATGGTCTACTCCAGCGCGCCGCCAGAGAAGATGGGCTACTTCATCGACGCGCCCGAGGAAGTCGCGGGCGGACCGGCGGAGGAAGCCCTGCCCGTGGACTGGGGCACGGTCCTGCCTGTGGCCGACATGGCTGCGGGAGAGCGGGCGTTCGCGCGCTGCGCCGCGTGTCACACCCTCAACCAGGGCGGCGCCGACGGTATCGGACCGAATCTGTGGGGCACGGTCGGCGGGCCGGTCCTGCACCGGCCGGGCTATGACTATTCGCCGGCCCTGCGCGAATACGCCGCCCAGAACCCGACCTGGACCTATGACGATATGGATCAGTTCCTGACGGCGCCGTCTCGACTGGTGCGCGGCACGAAGATGTCATTCGCCGGCATTCGCAACACCGAGGAGCGCGTGGCCCTGATCGCCTACCTCCGGTCGCAAGGCTCCACCGGCTACGCCATTCCCGCGCCCGATCCGGCGCGCCAGCCCGGCGCCCAGACAGAAGAGCCTGTTGAAGGCGAGGCCGTGGACGGTCAGGGGCTGGAGCAGACGCCTGAGGACGGCGCCGCCGCCCAGCCGGAGGAGGAAGCCACAAGCCCGGCACAGCCCGCGGCAACCAGCGCGCCCCAGAACTGAGATCAGATATCCCGAAACACCGCCCGGCCCCTTTCAGGTCCGGGCGGTGTTTCTGCGTCCAAAAGCCTAGAGTCGACGGCAGGCGCTGGGCTGGTTCCGGCGGGCCACGGCTTCTGCGAAAGTCTCGACGGCCACGCCCTTGTCGGCGTCGGCGTGAATCAATCGCCTGGCGTCCAGCATGATCGCCACATGGTCGGGCCAGAAAATGAGATCACCGCGCATGAGGCTCTCGACAGCGGCGGCGCGGCCCAGGGCCTGTTGCTGATCCGGCGCGCGGGGACAACCCAGGCCACAGGCGTACAGCGCCTGTTGCACAAGGGCCGCCGCGTCGAGGCCCGTGCGGTCGCGCCCGCCCGGCCTGAAGGGCGCGCCGACAAAGCGTTCGGCGACAGCCGCGGGTTCAGGATCAAAGGCGTGGAAATCGGCGAGGTCGGCAAGGGCGATCCAGCCCAGCCGGGCGAGGCGGGCGAATCCGCCCTTCGTCTCCAAAACCCTCACCAGGGCGTTGAGGGGGAGCACGTCCCGCTCCGCATCGCCTGGCGCATCGAAGGCCCGCGCTTCAACCGACGCCACCCGGTGGGTCGGCTCAACCACATCTTCGCTCAGGGCGTCGATCGCGACGTAGCCCACGACGCCGTCCCGGCGTGATCGGCCCCAGGCCCGTCCGTCCGACACCTCCAGAACGTCGACGATTTCACCGAAAACCAGCTGGTCGATCAGCTCCGCCATGTCGTCGGTCCCGGCGCGCACCGGCGTGGCCGGAACCACGCACTGCATCGGCATGGTGGCGCGGTATCGTTCCGCCTCGAGCACGCCCTCGAACACCAGCGCGGCCAGGTCGGGCCGGGCGAGCGTGACGCGCGGATCGTGGTCGGAAGGCAGGGGCAAGAGGCGGACGTCCGTCGATCAGGAGCGTCATCCCTACACCGCGAAGGCGAAGGGGCGGTTAATATCGATGGTTACTCTGGCCATACCGCGTCCTGAGCATGGCGAAACAGGCCCGAAGAGACTGCGCCTCACCGCCTTCCGGATGGCCGGGGCGGGCGCGTGGATTCCAGGCGAAGATATCCAGATGCGCCCAGGACCCCGTCTTTGGCGCGAACCGCTTCAGGAACAGGGCGGCGGTGATCGAGCCCGCCTGCGCCCATGACGCCGGGTCATTGCGCAGATCGGCCAGTCCGCTATTGAGGCTGTCGTTGTAGCCGGCCCACAAAGGCATGCGCCACAACGGATCGCGCACTTGCCGGGCTGCTTCCATCAGATCGGCGGCAAGGGCGTCGTCATCGGTGTAGACCGGAGGCAGCTCCGGCCCGAGGGCGATACGGGCGGCCCCGGTGAGGGTGGCGAAATCCATGGTCAGATCCGGTTCGTGTTCACCCGCCCGCGTCAGGGCGTCCGCGAGGACAAGCCGGCCTTCTGCGTCGGTATTGCCGACTTCAACGGTCAGACCGGCGCGCGTGGACAGGATATCTCCGGGCCGGAAGGCGTCAGCGGAGATGGCGTTCTCGACCGCGGCCACCAGCACCACCAGTCGCACCTTCAGCCCCGCCTGCATGACCAGCCGCCCCAAAGCCAGGGCGTGGGCGGAGCCGCCCATGTCCTTCTTCATGTTGCGCATGCCTGCGGCAGGCTTGATGTCCAGCCCGCCGGAATCGAACACGACGCCCTTGCCCACCAGCGCCACCAGCGGCAGGTCGGCCTGATCCACATTCCAGCCGATCTCGATCAGACGCGGCGCCCGGTGCGGTGCGGCGGCGCGGCCGACGGCGTGGACGGCCGGATAGTTCGCCGTCAGAAGGTCCTCGCCGGTCGTCGTGGTGATCACAGCGCCCGATTCCTCGGCGATCTCGCGGGCGATGGTCTCGATCTGCAGCGGGCCCATGTCGGCGGCGGGCGTGTCCACCATTTCACGCGCGAGGGCGGCGGCGGCGGCGATGCGGGTGATCTCCTCCAGATCGACACCGGGCGGGGCGACCAGACGGACCAGGCTGCTGTCCTTCAAGGGCTTGTAGCGGTCGAACCGGTAGGCGCCCAGAGCAAACGCCAGCGCCGCCAGCGCCGCGTCGTCGTCCAGGCCCTCGAAAACATAATCCCCTGATGGCAGCCGGGAGGGCAGGGCGCGCGCTGTCATCGGGTCGAGGGCTTCACCCACGCCCCACAGGACGGCATCGAGGCCGCCGTCATCGTCCGGAAGCGCCAGCAGTTCGCCGCGCCCGCCCTTGAAGCCATTGGCTTCAGCCCATGCCGCAGCGCGATTGCCGATGATCTCCACCCCCTCTGCGACAAGGCGAATGGGAACGACGCGTCCTGTGGTGGAGGGAATGACGGCGTTGGGCATGGCGGCCTTTCACGGATTAACCAAGGATTGACGCGAACGGGCCAGACTCGGGAATGCAGGAAACCGTTCGGACCCGACCCATGTCGCGCAAGCTGACCCTCGCCGCAACCGCAGCCCTGATGCTGGCCTCTGTCCCGGCCATGGCCCAGGACGCCGCCCCCGGTCCGCGCGCCGCCACAGCCCAGGAGCGCGCCGCCTATGACCGGGCTGATCCGCTTGCCCGATCGGTGTTCTGGTCGCGCGAGGCCGAGCTGAATCCGAATGACCCGGTGGCGGGCGTTCGCCTGGCCCAGGCGCTGCGCGAGCTGGGGCGCCATGACCGCGCAGCCGAGGCCGCCCAGGGCGTGCTGATGGTGCAGCCCGGCAATGTTGACGCCATGCTGGAGGTAGGTCGCGCCCACATCGCCCGGGGACAGGCCTTCTATGGAATAGCGACCCTGGAGCAGGCGCGCGATGCGGCGCCGGACGACTGGCGACCACTTTCGCTTCTGGGCGTGGCCTATCAACAGGTCCGGCGCCCTGGAGACGCCCAGGCCGCCTGGACTGCGGCCCTGCGACTGTCTCCGGAGAATCCAACGGTTTTGTCCAACATGGCCATGGCCATGGTGTCCGGTGGAGACTCTGGCGGGGCAGAGCCGCTTTTGCGTCGCGCTGTGGCCCAGCCGGGCGCCACCTTGCAGATGCGTCAGAACCTCGCCCTGGTGCTGGGGTTGAACGGAAATCGGGCGGAGGCCGAACAGATCCTGCGCCGCCACCTGCCGCCCGAACAGGCCGACCGGAATCTTCAGTGGCTGGGCGAACAGGCGGGGACGCCGTCGAACGCCAGCACGCAGCGCACATGGGAGTCGCTGTCGGGCCGTTAAGTCATACGCCTGAACCTGGGGGAACAGGCTTTCTGGCCCCGGGAGTCCACGAGGCGGACGCGGATAACGGACCCTACATGGTGTCCTGGATCTTGATGATCGCCGGCCCAAGAATGACGATGAACAGCACCGGCAGGAAGAAGAGGATCATCGGCACGGTCAGCTTGGCTGGCAGGGAGGCCGCCTTCTTCTCAGCGGCCGACAGCCGCAGGTCGCGGTTCTCCTTGGCCATGACGCGAAGGGCCGTGCCCAGGGGCGTGCCATACTGTTCGGACTGGATCATGGAGGTCATGACCGCCTTCACTCCGGGATGGTTTGTGCGCCGGGACATGCCCTCATAGGCCATCCGCCGCTCCGGCAGATAGCTGAGCTCGGCCGACAGAAGGGACATTTCCTCGGCCAGTTCTATGGAGCGACCGCCGATTTCCTGGCTGACCTTGGCGATGGCCGCGTCCACGGACATGCCGGATTCCACACAGATCAGCATCAGGTCCAGGGCGTCGGGAAACGCCTGCATGATCGAGGTGCGGCGCTTGGCGATGCGGTTCTCAAGATACAGGTTCGGCGCATAGAAGCCGATTCCGAAAGCCAGCACCGTCACCGCCAGCCGCGACATGGACGGCAGGTCCATGACCCCCAGCCCGTAAAAGTAGAAGACCGCGACAAACAGGAAAACGAAGGGTGTCGCGAAACGGAAGAAGTAGAAGGTGGTCAGCGGCCGCGGGCCGCGAAAGCCCGCCTGGGCCATCTTGTCGGCGACCTTCGGGTCTTCCAGCAACTTGGTGAGGTTCAGCCGCTCAACAACCCGCTTCTTGAAGCCGTCGTCGGTGTGTCGCAGGCCGCCCGGCGCCGCCCGGACGATGGCCTCGCGCGAACGGCGGCGCAGTTCCTCGCGGCGCACGGCCACCGCCTTCATGCGACCTTCCAGTTGCGCGCCCTGGCTCATGGACCCCAGAACCGTGACCACGGTGGCGAACACAAGCACGCCGACCCCGATCGAGAGCAGGTTCTGCACGTCCGTGAAGAAGGCGATCAGGTCCATCAACCGCCCCTAGAACTTGAACGAGATCATGCGCTTCATCACGAAGATCCCCATGGACATCCAAAGGGCCGAGATCAGCAGCATGATCTGGCCGCGCGGATCGGTGAACAGCAGGATCATGTAGGCCGGTGTGGTGATCATCACGATCAGCATGACCGCCGGGGGCAGGGAGCCGATGATGCCGGCGGAGGCCACGGCCTCGGACGACATGGCCTTGATCTTCTCGCCCATCATGCGGCGGGCGCGCAGGACCGTGGACAGGTTGCCCAGGGCTTCGGCCAGATTGCCGCCGGTTTTCTGCTGAATGGCGATGACGATGGCGAAGAAGCGCAGTTCCGGGGTCGGCATGCGTTCGTACATCCGGTCCAGGGCCTGCGACAGGGTCAGGCCCACGCCCAGACCCTCCACCAGCCGCTGAAATTCCGGCCCCAGTGGGGCGGGACTTTCGCGGGCGATGATCTTGAAACAGTCGTGGACTGGCAGACCCGACTTTATGCCGCGCACGATTACGTCCACGGCGTTGGCGAACTCACCGGAGAATTTTTTCATCCGCCGCCGGGCCAGGAACCCCACCACCCAGCGGGGCAGGCCCACGCCCGTGACCAGCGCGACTCCCAGGGTCAACAGGGGATTGAGGCCGAGCACCAAGGCGATCAGGCCGAACACAAGACCGGAGATGAGGCTGAACACGATAAAGGTGCGCATGCTCATGGCCAGGCCCGCCTGGCGCAGTCTCGCGGACATGGTCACCCGGGCCTTGCGCTCCTTGCGGTCGACCTCTTTCAGCTGATCCATGATCTGCTTGCGGCGCTGTTCGGGCGTGTTGGCTGCGGCGGCGCGGGCGGCCTGGGCCTTCCGGGGATTTCCGAACGCCTGGGCGCGTTTGACGGCCCGGCCCGAGGAATCCTCGCCGCCTACGAACACCCAGCCCAGGCTGGCGATGACGACGAAGGCGAGAACGGCGGCGGTGAGCTCCAGCATGGCCTATTCCGCCGCGTCCAGGGCTTCGGCCAGTTCGCGCTCCAGCCCGTAATAGCGGGCGCGGTCCCAGAAACGGGGCCGGGCGATGCCGGTGGAGCGGTGACGGCCGATGACGCGACCGTTTTCGTCCTCTCCGGTGATTTCGTAGACGAACAGATCCTGGGTGACGATCACGTCGCCTTCCAGCCCCACCACCTCGGTGATGTGGGTGATGCGGCGCGAGCCGTCGCGCAGACGCGCGGCCTGGATAATCACATCCACCGAGCCGACGATCATCTCGCGGATGGTCTTGGAGGGCAGGCCGTAGCCGCCCATGGTGATCATGGACTCCATCCGGCTGATGGCTTCGCGCGGAGAGTTGGCGTGCAGGGTGCCCATGGAGCCGTCGTGGCCGGTGTTCATGGCCTGCAACAGGTCAAAGGCTTCCGGGCCGCGCACCTCGCCGACGATGATCCGCTCGGGACGCATGCGCAGGCAGTTCTTGACCAGATCGCGCATGGTGATCTGGCCCTGGCCCTCAAGGTTCGGCGGGCGGGTCTCGAGCCGCACCACGTGCGGCTGCTGAAGCTGAAGTTCGGCCGCATCCTCGCAGGTCACGACCCGCTCGGTGGGGTCGATAAAGGCTGTGAGGGTGTTCAGAAGGGTCGTCTTGCCGGAACCGGTGCCGCCCGAGATCACCAGATTGCATCGCGAGGCGCCGATGACGCCGAGCACGCGCGCGCCCTCGGGGCTGATGGAGGCGTACTCCACCAGATTCTTCATCGTCAGCTTGTCTTTCTTGAACTTCCGGATCGTCAGGGTCGGGCCGTCGATGGCCAGCGGCGGGGCGATGACATTGACCCGAGACCCGTCCGGCAGGCGGGCGTCGCAGATCGGGGAGCTCTCATCCACGCGGCGGCCGACCTGCGACACGATCCGCTGGCAGATGTTCATCAACTGCGTGTTGTCGCGGAATCGGACATTGGTCAGCTGGACCTTGCCGCCCACCTCGATGAACACACGGGTGGCGCCGTTGACCATGATGTCGGCGATGTCGTCGCGGGCCAGAAGCGGCTCCAGCGGGCCATAGCCGAGGACGTCGTTGACGATGTCCTGGACCAGGTGCTCCTGCTCGGCCACCGACATGGAGACGTTCTTGATCGCCACCAGCTCGGCGACGATGTCCCGGATCTCCTCCGACGCGGCCTTGGTGTCCAGCTGGGCCAGCTGGGCCAGGTCGATGGTGTTCATCAACGCGTTGAAGATGGTGGTCTTCGTGGCGTGGTAATAGTCGGACTGCTCGCTGACGATCTCGGCGACCGCCTGGGCCTTCTTCAGCTGCTCGAAGCCGGGGGTGGCGCGGGGCCCGGATCCGGACGGGCGAGGGCTTCCACCCGAAGGCGAGGCGGGGCGATTCACCTGGGGCCGGGCAGCCAGCGCCTCCAGCCGATCGGACGGGGGATCGTCGAGGGGCGGCGAGACATAAGGCTGGGCCTGACGGCCCTGTCCCGGCGCCGGGACCACATCCGTGTCATCGAATCCGAATGCCTCGACGGGCGCGGCCTGGGCCGGCGCCGGGCGTGCGGGCGCCAGGGTCTGGCCGGCCGATCCTGTGCGCTTGCCGAACACGATGCAGCCCTGCCTCCCTAGCGCTTGAACAGCTTGCCGAACAACGATTTGCCACCCGACTTTCTGGCGGATGGCGCGGCGGCGATCTCGCGACGCGAGACGATCTGGGCGAGGGTCTGAAAGGCCTCGGCCGATTTCGATCGGGCCGCAGCGTCCAGAATCATCTGGCCGTTGTTGGCGGCGGCGCCGAACACCTTGGGCTCGAACGGAATGGTCAGGCTGGGATGAACGCCCAGCGCCGCGCCGAAATCCTTGGCCGGAATCTCGGGCCGACCCGGCACGCCCACCTGATTCAGCACCAGCCGGGGCGGTGCGTCATTAGGCCGGCCCTGACGGATCAGATCCATCATGTTCTTGGCGTTGCGGAGCGAGGCCAGGTCCGGCGTCGCCACCACGACCACCTCGTCAGCCGCGATCAGGGTCCGGCGCATCCAGCCCGACCACAGATGGGGCAGGTCCAGCACCACAAACGGCGCCGTCTGGCGGATACGGGTGGTGACTTCCTCGAAGGCTTCGGGCGCGATGTCCCAGTCGCCGTCGAGGGTGGCGGGCGCCGCGAACAGGCTGAGCCGGTCGGTGCAGCGCACCATCATGCGGTCCAGCAGGGTCTGGTCCAGCCGCTCCGGCTGGCCCAGGGCGTCGGCGACGCCGTTCAGGGGATCCTGATTGAAATCCAGACCCGCCGTTCCGAACGGCAGGTCATAATCCACGATGACGGTGTTGGCGCCGATCCTTTCGGACATGGCGTATGCCGTGTTGTGGGCCACCGCCGAGGCGCCAGCGCCGCCGCGCGCGCCCACGAAGGCGATCGAGCGGCCCACGAATGGCTGCGCCGGGTCGTTGAACAGCCCGCCGATGGCTGCGATCAGCTGCAGCGGCTGGATGGGAGCCACCAGGTATTCGCTGACCCCGCGCCGCATCAGTTCGCGGTACAGCAGGATGTCGTTGGTGGGACCGATCACCACCACCTTGGTGCCCTGGTCGCAGACCTGGGCCAGATGATCGATCTCGTTGAGCAGATCCTGCGCCCCGGCCAGACATTCCACCACGATCAGGGGTGGTGTCGGCTCATGGCCATAGGTCTCCACGGCCGCCGCGACACCGCCCAGCCGCACCTGGGTGGTGGCGCGAGACAAGCGCCTGTCCTGACCCGCCCGCTCGGCGGCGGCCAGGGTGTCCTGACGTTCGGCGAAGATGTGGATGGCGATGCGAGGCACCGAAACCGCCACCTGGGCGCCCACGGGCGTCAGGGCCGTGGCGGCGCCGGCCACCAGCTCGCCTACGGGATTGAAGGGTGGAGGTGCAGCCGGGAGCGGCGCGGGGACGGGCTCGTTCGGTCCGATGACCTGCGCGGGCTGCCGCCTGGTGTCGGGCGTAGCGCCCGCACCGGGCGGAGGACCGAGATCAAGATCGAGGTCGTCCTCGAACTCTTCATAAGGCTGCGGCGCGAAGGCGTTGGTCATCGGTCTTGCCCGCTCCTAGTCCACAGCCTGGGAGACCCGGCTGCGCACCAGGTCTTCCTGGGGGGCCGAGGTGGGTTGGCCCGCACGGTAGTTATCGAACACCACCGTACGGCGTGCGGCGTCGCCGGGCGTCATGGCCTGCGGCTGGACGATGTCACGCGGGTCAGCGATCTGGGCGGCCAGGTTTGCGTTCACAGCGCAGCCGAAGTTGGACTGTGACTGGTTGGACGCGGTTTGCGACAGGCCTTCCCAGGCCGTGCCGCATCTGGGGACGCGCGCCTGAACCGTCGTGAACCCTGCCAGGATCGGCGCACGGGGATCGGGGGCGTAATAGCTTTCAACGCGGATACGGTGGGGGGGTACGCCCATATCCTGAAGGGCCGCGCGTGCGCTCCATGCCGCCTCGCCGGCTACAGGATCGTTCCCGGCGGGCGCCTGAACCACGAGAACATCGCCGCCGGCTTGCGCGAAGCGCCCCGCCAGGGCCGACAGGGCGGCGCGTTGATTGGCGGAGAGACCGGTCTGATGCACGGCCAGGGCGATCCGGTCGTGGCCTTCCTCCACCTGCAGGCTCCAGCGGGAGGTCGGGTTCAGGGGAAGGGGCGTGGTCGTGCCCGCTCCGCCGGCGCAGGCGGACAGCACGGCGGCGGCGGCCAGGGCGCCAATCAGAATGAAGGGGCGGGTGAGCGACATGGCCGTCTCCTTATTCGATCACATAGCCCACCGGGCCCTGCCAACCGGCCGAGGCGGCGGAGGGGGCGGGGGTGCCGTAGCTGCGGTTCAACTGGCCGAAGAAGATGGTCTGGGCGTCGCCGGCGATCTGCAGGCCGTCGGCGGGGGTCTGCTGGACGCCGCGGCCGGTGGGTGAGACGATGAAAGGCTCGATGATGATCACCAGCTCGGTCTCGCCCATCAGATAGTCACGCGACCGAAACAGCGCGCCCAGCACTGGCAGGCTTGTCATGCCGGGCAGGGCGTCAATGTTCTGGCGCGTCGATTCCTGCAGTAGACCGGCGATCATCATGGCGCCGCCCGACGGCATCTCCACCGTGGTCTGCGCCCGGCGTACATTCAGTCCCGACAGGGTGATGGCGTTGTCGGCGCCGCCCCCCAGGGTGAGGGCGCCCGCATTGCTCAGTTCGGACACTTCCGTGGAAAGCTGAAGCGAAATGCGCCCGCCGCTGAGGACAATGGGCCGGAAGGACAGGGAGACGCCGTAGGGCTTGAACTCCACCAGGATGTTGCCTTGCTGGTCGCGGCCCACCGGAACCGGAAACTCTCCGCCCGCCAGGAAGTTGGCGTTCTCTCCGCTGACCGCCGTCAGATTGGGCTCGGCCAGGGTGCGGACCAAGCCGACACGCTCGAAGGCTCGCAAGGTCCCCGCGACGCCGCCGTCGGGTCCGGTATGCTCGTAGCGGAGCAGGCCCCCGCCCTGCTGGCCCGAATTGATGGGAAATGTGGAGCCTTGGACAAAGGCGAGGTTATCACTGGCGTCGGCGATGATCGCGTCCAGATCGATGCCCAACTGCTTCACCGAAGACCGCTGAACCTCCACGATCCGGGCGCGCAGGGTGACCTGATCAGGGCTGTCGACGCCAATCAGGTTCAGCACCCGGTCGGGGTCGCTGACAAACTGGCGGGCGATCTGGACGGCGCGATCGGCCTCGGCAGGCGTGGGGGACGTGCCGGTGAGGACGATGCTCTCGTTCACCGCCTCGGCGCGAATGGAGGATCCCGGCAGAAGGCGGGCGATCGTGTCTGACAGGGCGCCGACTCCGGCGTCCACGCGAATGGACAGATTGAGGATAGCCCGGCCCGATGCGTCCAGGAAAACCGCGTCCGTCTCGCCCGGCGCAATCCCCACCACGGTGATACGGCGCGGTGAGTGCAGCATGGCTTCGGCAACCGCCGGGTTGGAGACGATGACGTCGCGGGCGTCCACCGGAAGGTCGACTGCGGCGGAACGGCCGCGCGGCAGGTTCAGGGACTGGCTTTCTCCGCCCACCGCTACGCGGACGCTGGACTGGGCCGAAGCGGGAGCGCCTGACAGCGGCGCCAAGGCCAGGGCGAGAGCCGAGAGGAGGGCGAGGGAGCGTCTCATTGCACCACCACCGTCTCGACCTGATCCCCGCGATGGATGCGCACGACGCGCGATTCCCCGCCGCCCGACGCCAGTCGACCCGTGCGTCCCGATGGCCCGGCCGCATCAGCGTAGGACCGCAGCACCAGCGAAAGGTCGCCCTCGGCGCGGGCCAGGGACAGCACTTCGGCGTCTCCGGGGGAAACCTCAAGGGTGGCGGTGGCGCCGACGACGGTCTGGGCGTCATCTTGCGCCTGCGATGTCTGGTCGATGGCCAGGACCTTGACGTTCTGCATGACCGTCGCCGTGGTGTGGCGCTGGGCGCCCCCCCCCTGATTGTTGTCATTGCGGATTTCGCGGGTCACGATCACGTCCACCCGATCGCCCGGCAGGATGAAGCCGCCGGCGGCCGTCTCGACCGAGACGCGGATGGCCATGGCGCGCATGCCCGGCTCCAGATAGGCGGCCAGGAAACCGCTGTCGCCCGAACGCACGATCTTGCGCGTGACGATGGGTTCGCCGGCCACGAAGCCTTCGCGGACCACGGCCCCTACGAAGTCGGACTGGGCGCCGATTCCGGCGACAGCGTTTACAGCGCGGGTGACGGTCTCGACGGCGCCTTCCACCTGATTCTGTGAAGCGGCCTCGCTGGCGGGCGCAGGCGCAGAGGCCGGCAGAGGCACGGATCCGTCAGTGACATAGGCCGGATTCAAGCCCTCGATGGGCCAGTCCTTCCATTCCATGTCGCCGGCGTCGAGCCGCTTGCCGACCGGGATGTCCCTGGCGGCGACCAGAACTCTCGCCATGCGGGGCGCTTCGACTGCGGCCTCGGCCGTGGCGGCGGGCTGGCCGGAATTACCCATTGCGCGCACCACCAGGGCCAGCGCGACGGCGGCGACAGCGGCGATGCCGATGACTGCGATGCGGGCGGGTCTCATCCTGTCCGTCTCCGAAGAAGCGAGCGGAATCGGACTCCGACTCCCTTGCCGTTAACGAACATGCCGGGCGCGGGTTAACGCGCCCCTAAGCCGGGAATTTCAGAAGGCGGCGGCCATCATGGCGCTGGACGGCCAGGCCAGAAGCGCGCCGGCTGCGATGGCCACGCCATAAGGGATGTCGCCCTTTGGCTCAAGAAGGCGGCCCACCCAGGCCAGGCCGAGCGGGGTGAAGTCGGCGAAGTGGCGCCTGGCCAGGATCAGGCCCAAGCTGAACAGCCCGCCGATCATTGCCGTCCAAAGCACAAACATCAGAACCGCTTCTGGGCCCATCCACAGGCTCAGGGCCGCCATCAACTTTGCGTCGCCGCCGCCAATCACCCGAAGCGCAAACAGGCCTATTCCGATGATGAGCGCCGCAACGCCGATGCCGAGGTGAACCAGCAAGGCCTGCCATCCCAGCCCGGCCAACAGGGCAGCCGGGATGAAGGCGGCGATCAGGATCAGCGACATCCAGTTGGGAATGGTCATGGTGGCTAGGTCGCGCACGCCCGCCATCACGGCGACCACTGGCAGCATGGCGAGGAAGACGATGGTCAGAACATCCATGGGGCGGGTGTGGCGGGCGATCCCTTAAGAACGTGTTTCGCACATCGGCCAATAACAAGGGGCCGCAGCGTTCCGCCACGGCCCCCGTTACGCCTAACTACGGGATCTTTATTCAGTGCCGACGGCGTCAGCCACCGAGTTGAACGCATCGCGCATATTTCCACCCAGCAGCTGCAGGGCGCCGATGATGACCACGGCGATCAGCGCGGCGATGAGGCCGTATTCGATGGCCGTGGCGCCGGACTCATCCTTGGCGAACTTGTTGATGAACGTCTTCATGTGGATTTTCCTTTTATCCAAGCGAGCAACTTGACGGTTGGTAAGGGCCGCCGGATTGCCCGCCAGACCCCCGTTTACGCGACCGACAATGCCCGCGCTCCTGTTAATACCAAGTAAAATGACAAAGAAGTTCCGGCAGTTTCTATAGTTACCAAGTATTTACGCTGAATATCTGTTAACCATGCCGGCGCCTCCCCTTCCACCTTCAGAATTTATTGAGGGTTCGCCGCCAGGGTGTCGGCTCTCGCGCGCGCTTACGCGCTCCTTGAATGAGACCGCCCATGCGCCTCCTCCTGACACTTTCCGCCGTGCTCGCCGCCGCTGCTCCCGCATTGGCCCAGAGCCGCGGCATGGATGTGGAGATCGACCGCGCGCAGCGCGTCCAGCTGCGCGGCGCGGCCTCTTCGGTGATCGTGGCCAACCCGGCTGTGGCCGACGTCACTGTGGTGGACGCCTCTACCCTTTACGTGACCGGGCGCGGCTACGGCTCCACCGAGGTTGTGGTTGTGGACGCCATCGGGCGAACCCTGTTCCAGTCCGTAATCAATGTGACCGCGCCGTCCGCCGGCCATGTGCGGGTATGGCGCGGCGGCGTCGCGACGGAAATGTCGTGCACCACCGGCTGCGCGCCGAGCCAGCATCAGGCGCCGGCCCCCGCCTCCGCGCCCGACGGAACCCCCTGACACAGACCGGGGCCAGGATGATGGGACGATCAGCATTGAAACGGCGGGGTCTGGGCCGCTTTCGGCGTGACGAAAGCGGCGCCACCGCTATCGAGTTCGCCTTTGTGGCGGCGCCCTTCTTCTTCATGATGTTCGCCCTGATCGAACTGGGCGTGCTGTTCGTGGTCGACGTGGCCCTGGAATCGGCGGTCAGCCAGACCGGGCGGCTGGTCCGCACAGGCCAGGCCCATGATCGCGCCCTGACCGTTTCCGAGTTCAAGCAGGACGTCTGCTCACGGATGGGAGTGTTCGAGAGCCAGTGCGACAACCGGCTTCTGGTGGACGTGCGGGTGATTCCCCGCTTTACCGGTCAAACGCCGCCCGATCCCGTGGACGCGGACGGCGAGCTTTCGGAAAGCGGCCTGCTGTTCGCCATCGGCGGACCCCGCGACATCATCCTGCTGAGCGCATGGTATCCCCAGCCCCTGTTCACGCCCCTGGTCAGCCAGGGCGCCGAGCGGGTGGCGGGCCACAGGGTGCTGAACGTCACCACCGCCTTCCGCAACGAGCCGTTCTAGTGGTGGAGGGAAACCGCACGCCTGGCCTGCTGAAACGCCTCCGCGGCGACCGGCGCGGCGTTTCTGCGGTGGAATTCGCCCTGATCGCCCCGGTGATCCTGCTGTTCTATTTCGGTCTGGCCGAGTTCTGTCAGGGCTTCATGGCCCAGAAGCGCATGGGTCGGACCGCCGCCACCGTGGCCGACCTCGTCACCCAGAACGAGACGGTCACGCGCGCGGACATCGCCGATGTGTTTGAGGTGGGCGTACTGATGATGCGGCCCTTCCCGGCCCGTCCGCTGGAGCAACGGGTCACCGCTGTGACGCGACGCGACAACGGCCAGATCCGCGTAGACTGGTCCCGCGCCGAAGGCATGACGGCGCGAGGCGCCGGATCGACGGTGGACATTCCCGCCGGACTGATCGCGAACGGCGAAAGCCTGGTGATGACCGAGATCGTCTATGACTACGAATCGCCCTTTGGCGAACTGTTGCCCGGGCTGACGCGATTCAGCCACACCTACTATCTGCGGCCCCGCAAGGTGGAGCAGGTGCGCTGCACCGACTGTTGAGCGGCAATCGTCTTCGCCCCCTGTCATCCTTCGGCAGGGACGATTAGATAGGCGTCATGAAGGACCTCAACGAACTGATGAAGCAGGCCCAGGCCATGCAGGAGAAGCTGCAGGACGCCCAGGCGAAGATGGCGGACTCCTCGGCCGAGGGCACCTCGGGCGGGGGTCTGGTGACGGTAGGCCTCAAGGGTCCCGGCGACATCACCCATGTGCGGATCGACGACAGCCTGATGGCGCCCGGCGAGGGGGAAATCCTGGCCGACCTGATCGTGGCCGCCCACGCCGACGCCAAGCGCAAGCTGGATGCCGTAAACGCCGAGCTGATGCGCGAGGCCGCCGGTCCCATGGCGGGCATGAACATCCCCGGCATGCCCAAATTGTTCTGACGCCTCCATGGCCGCGTCCGCCGGACCCGAGATCGAGCGCCTGATCGGCCTGCTGGCCAAGCTGCCGGGCATGGGCCCGCGCTCGGCCCGCCGCGCGGCGCTGGCTCTGTTGAAGCGGCGCGAGCAACTGCTGGAACCGCTGGCGGCGTCGCTGGCGGAGACGGCGGCCAAGGTTCGGTCCTGTTCGGTCTGCGGCGCGCCGGACACCCGCGATCCCTGCTCCATCTGCGCCGACACGTCCCGCGATGGCGGCCTGATCTGCGTGGTGGAGGAGGCCGGCGCCCTGTGGGCCATGGAGCGGTCCGGCGCCTTTCGCGGCAAATACCATGTGCTGGGCGGCCTGCTGTCGGCTCTGGACGGGGTAGGCCCCGAGGCGCTGCGTATCAGCGAGCTGGTGGGCCGGGCCCGCGAAGGCGCGGTCAAGGAAGTGGTGCTGGCCCTGCCCGCCACTGTCGACGGCCAGACCACCGCCCACTATCTGGTCGACAGGCTTTCGGGGACGGAGGTCCAGATCACCAGCCTGGCCCGGGGCGTGCCCGTGGGCGGCGAGCTGGACTGGCTCGACGACGGCACCATCGTCCAGGCCATGCGGCAGCGCCGTCCGGCCTGACGCCCTCCGGCTTTCGCCTGACGCCGACTCCGGCTAGGAACGGAGCATGAACACCTTGATCCTCGTCTTCGCCGGGCTTTTCGTGGCCGCTTCGGCCGCCTTCGTCTGGGCCTTCTTGGGCTGGCAGAAGGCGAAATCCGCCGCCGACGCGGCCCACCACAAGATCGAGGTGATCGAGGAGGCCCGAGCCTCCATGGCCGACTATCTGCGCGCCCAGGCGGCGGAATCGGCCCAGTCGGTGGCCAACCAGATGGTGGCCCGCGCCACCGAAACCTTTCAGGCCCAGGACCGGGTGGCCCGCGAGCGCATGGAGGCCCAGCTGAAGCCGGTCAGCGAGACCCTGGCGAAGTTTCAGGAGCACGTGCAGGCGCTGGAGAAGGCAAGGTCCGAGGAGACCGGCGGGCTCAAGGAGCAGCTGGGCCTGCTGATGACCGCCCACACCGCCACCCGGGACGAGACCCGCAAGCTGACCGAGGCCCTGCGCGGCAACACCGGGCGGCGCGGCCGCTGGGGCGAGCAGACCTGCCGCAATGTGCTGGAGGCCGCCGGCATGGCGGGCCGCTTCGATTTTCAGGAACAGACGTCCCAGGCCAATGACGAGGGCCGCCAGTCGCGGCCGGACTTCATCGTGCGCCTGCCGGGCGGCGGCATGTTCGTGATCGACGCCAAGGTGCCGCTGGCCTTCGACGCCGACGAGGAGGGCGACGAGGACAGCCGGGCCCAGGCCCGCTCGCTGCGCATCGCCGCCAGCCTGAAGACCCATGTGCGCCAGTTGGCGTCCAAGGCCTATCAGGACCAGTTCAAGCCCAGCCCCGATTTCGTGGCCCTGTTCGTGCCCGGCGACGCCTTCCTCTCCTCGGCGCTGGACCATGCGCCCGACATCATGACCCAGGCCATGGATTCCCGGGTGGTCATCGTCACCCCCACCACCCTGTTCGCCCTGTGCAAGGCGGTGGCCTATGGCTGGCGGGCCGAGGAGCAGAGCGCCAACGCCGAGCACGTGGCCCGGCTGGGCAAGGAGCTCTACAAGCGCCTGGCCACCATGGGCGGATACGCCTCCTCGCTGGGGGCGGATCTGGATCGGGCCGTTAAGCGCTACAACCAGTTCGTCGGCTCGCTGGAGAGCCAGGTGATGGTGCAGGCCCGCCGGTTCGAGGACCTGCAGGTCGATCACGAGGGCAAGGATCTGCCCGAACTGGCGCCTGTGGAGCAATCCACGCGCATCCTGAGCCGTCCCGAACTGATCGAGAGCGCGTCAGACGCAGGCAAGACGCAATAGACTTGCCCCGTACCGGGCGCTAATCCGCGCCCATGACCGATACAGCCGCCCTGTCCCCCTGCCCGCCCGACGAGCCGCCCGTGGGTCGCATGATCGCCATGCCCGCCGACACCAATCCCGAGGGGGACATCTTCGGCGGCTGGCTGCTGGCGCAGATGGACCTGGCCGGGTCCTCGCCGGCCTTCAATCTGGCGCGGGGCCGCTGCGCCACCGTCGCGGTGGACTCCATGGTGTTTCACCAGCCGGTGTCCGTGGGCGACGAGGTCAGCATCTATGCGAAGGTCATCCGCACCGGCCGCACCTCCATCGGCGTGCATGTGGAGGCTTGGAAACGGGGCCGCGGCAAGGACGAGATGGTGCGCGTGACCGAGGGCGTGTTCACCTATGTGGCCATCGATCAGGACCGCAAGCCCCGGCCCCTGCCCGGCGGGGAGTGACCCTGCGCCAGGGGCGGATTTCTTGACCGGCGGGGCCTTTGCGCCTACCTCCCAGTCATGGCTATTCGTCGCATCCTGACCGTGAACAATCCCGCTGACCTGGCGGTGCTCAAGACCGTCTGCACCCCTGTGGAGACGGTGACGGATGAGGTGCGCGCCCTGATGGATGACATGCTTGAAACCATGTACGACGCGCCGGGCATCGGCCTGGCCGCCGTACAGATCGGCGACACGCGCCGGATCGTGGTGATGGATCTGGGCGACGGCGGCGAGGACGGCGAGGCCCCCGAGAGCGAGGACGCGCGCAAGCCCAACCCGCGCTTCTTCATCAATCCCGAGATCCTGTGGGCGTCGGAAGAGACCACGCCCTATGAGGAAGGCTGCCTGTCGATCCCCGAGTATTTCGACGAGGTTCAGCGGCCGGCGCGGATCCGGCTGCGCTATCTGAACCGCGAGGGCGAAACGGTGGAGGAAGAGGCCGACGGCCTTTACGCCGTCTGCATCCAGCACGAGATCGACCACCTCAACGGCGTGCTGTTCATCGACCACCTGTCGCGGCTGCGCCGGGACCGGGCCATGACCAAGGTCAAGAAGGTCATGCGCGAACGGGTGGCGGCATGATGGCCCGCGCCAACGCCCGCCGCAAGGCCGTCCGCGCCGTGCGCGCGCCCCTGACCGGGGCCCAGAAGATCGGCATCGGCTCGGCTGCGACCCTGATCGCCGTGGCGGGGCTGGGCCTGATCGCCGGCGTGGTGCTGGACCGGCTGCTCAATTTCGACGACGCCTTTGACGCCGGCGGCGAATGGGACGAGGGCGGCGGCGTCTTCACCCGCTGGGACTGACCCGCCAAAAATGATCCTGTCCAAGCGCCCCGAGGTCGAGCGGTTTCTGGCCGCGCCGGACCCGGCGGTGCGGGCGGTGGTGATCCACGGCAAGGACCGGGGCGGCGTCGGCGAACGGGGTCAGGCCCTGTGCCTGAAGATCGTGCCCGACCTGAACGACCCCTTCGACGTCACCCTGTTGACCGACAGCGATGTGGAAGCCGACGGCGCGGCGCTGGACGACGCCCTGTCGGCCCAGTCCATGACCGGCGGACGGCGGCTGGTGCGGCTGCGTCTGTCCACCGACAAGGCGTCGACCGACAAGGCCGTGGCCGCGGCGCTGAAGATTCACGCCGACGGCGGCTTCAACCCCGACGCCATGTTCGTGGTGGAGGCCGGGGCGCTTGGCCGGGAGTCTGCCCTGCGCAAGGCCGCCGAAGCGTCCAAGGCGGCCGTCAGCATCGCCTGTTATGAGGACGAGGTGGGCGATGTGGCCCGCATGGTGCGCGAGGCCCTTGCGAAAGACCGGGTGGGCCTGACGTCCGACGCCCTGGCCCAGTTCACCGCCCGCCTGCCCCGCGAACGGGGCCTTATGCGCCAGGAGATCGAGCGCCTGGCCCTGTTCATCGGCCCGGGCAGCGACCGGACCCTGGGCCCCGACGAACTGGAGCAGCATCTGGGGGTGGAGCCGGACGCCTCCCTGTTCGAGGCGGCGCTGCAGGCCTTCGGGGGACGGGCGGCGCAGGCGCAAGCCAACGTGCGCCGGGCCTTTGCGGAGGGCGAAAGCCCCGTGGCCGCCGTGCGCGCGGTCAGCGGCCACCTGAACCGCCTGCGCCGCATCCGCGCCTTGACCGACAACGGCGCCGGGCCCAAGGAGGCCACAAAGGCTGCGGGCGTGTTCTGGAAGCAGGAAGCGGAAATGCTGCGCCAGATGCGGTCGTGGCGGCATGAGGACTTGTCACAAGTCCTTGATAACACTCTCGAATGTGAGAAGGCGTGCAAGACGGCCGGCTCCCCCGACGCCCTGCTGGCCGAGCGGCTTCTGCTCGAGGTGGCGGGCCGGGCCCGGCGTCTGGGGCTCTAGGGACGCGGGGCGCAGGGCTGGCGGGGCTGTTCGTCCCACCATTCAGCGTTAGCGCGCCGGATCAGCGCCAGAAAGTCACGCTTTTCGATCTCCTCGGCTTCAGCGCACGCCTCGGCCAATTCGCGGTCCAGCGGATCGACAGGTTCGGGACGGGGCGGTCGGGGTCGAGTCATTGCGCAGGTTCCTGAACGCCGGACAGGCTGAAGCGCCCGTCGGTGCGGGTTGATGGGAAGGGAACGGGGCGCCGGGCCATCGCCCGGTGTAGGGATAGACAAATACCGTTTCGACGAAGGCTGACGCCCCGCGCGATCGTTCTGCCAGAGCCCCCGGTAGGCACGCGTCTTAGGCGCTAGCCGGTGTTTAGGCCCTGAACGGGCGGGCATGGACAGCGCTCCATGTCCCGGACCCGGCGAGTAATCCGCCCCGCCGCTTGAGTCCCGCTCGATCACAGCCCGTCGCCGCAAGGTCGCCGGCCGAGCGCCCTTCCCGTGCGACGGGATGGGAAAAGCATACGGGCCGGGGGAACGCGGTCGGAAAACTGGACGAAGAATGTTCTCGAACCCTTGTCCGCCAATGCATTGGCCCGGAAAAATGCGGGTGTTGGGACGGAGTTCGTCCCGCTTTTTTCTCCCTCCCCGTTCGGGGAGGGCGCTGAGCCGAAGGCGAAGCGGGGGGGGGCGGCTAAGGCGAAACAGCGCCCTCGTCGCCGCGCCCGCCCCACCCGGCCGTCGCTTCGCGCCGACCGCCCTCCCCGAACGGGGAGGGAGAAGCAGAGCCCTCCACCGCTTTGTCTCAGCCTCGCGTCAGGCGGCGGCAGAGGTCGTCCAGCTGCTCGAGGGCGCCGTAGCGGATGACCAGTTCGCCCTTGCCGCCCTTGTCGCGGACCTCGACCTTGAGGCCCAGGGCGTCGCCCAGATCCTGTTCGAGGGCCACGGTGTCGGCGGAGCGGTCGAGGGCGGGCTTCGCCTTGGCCGGTTTGGGCCCCTCGGCCGCCTGACGGGCCAGGGCCTCGGTCTGGCGTACCGACAGGCCGCTCTTGATGATGGTGTCGGCGAGCTCATCGGGGTTGGGAGCGGTGATCAGGGCGCGGGCGTGGCCGGCGGACAGGCGCCCGGCCACCACATGGTCCAGCACCGGGTCCGGCAGGGCCAGCAGGCGCAGGGTGTTGGCCACATGGCTGCGGCTCTTGCCCACCACGCCGGCCACCACGTCCTGGGTGCGGTTGAAGCGCTCCATCAGGGTGCGGTAGGCGCGCGCCTCCTCCACCGGGTTCAGGTCCTCGCGCTGGACGTTCTCGACGATGGCGATTTCCAGCACCTGTCCGTCGTCCAGCTCGCGCACCAGCACGGGAATGGTCTTGAGGCCCGCCTTCTGGGAGGCGCGCCAGCGCCGCTCGCCGGCGATGATCTGCCAGCCGTCTCCGCCGGGCGCCGGGCGCACCAGCAGGGGCTGGAGCACGCCCTTGTCGCGGATGGAGGCGGACAGTTCGGCGATCTCGTCGTCCGAGAAATGGGTGCGGGGCTGGTCCGGATTGGGGTGCAGCTGCTCGATGGGGATCTCGCGCACGCCGGCGCGGGCCTCGATGTCCGCGGCCACCGCTTCGGCGGTGTCCCCGATCAGGGCCGACAGACCCCGACCCAATCCTCTTTGACGTTCAGCCACTTGTTTGATTCCGTTACACTAATCAGGCAGCGATGGCCTGGCGGCGGGACTTCTCCCGGGCCACCAGTTCGCGCGCCAGACGCAGGTACGCCTGGCTGCCCGCACACTTCAGGTCATAGATCAGGGCCGGCTTGCCGAAGGACGGCGCCTCGGACACCCGGACGTTGCGGGGGATCACGGCGTCATAGACCTTGTCGCCGAAATGGGCCCGCACATCGGCCTCCACCTGGGACGACAGGCTGTTGCGCCGATCGTACATGGTCAGCACCAATCCCTGAATTTCCAGAGCCGGATTAAGGCTTTGGCGGACCATTTCGATGGTCTTCATGAGCTGGGTCAGGCCTTCCAGGGCGAAGAATTCGCACTGAAGGGGCACCAGCACCGCGTCCGCCGCGCTCATGGCGTTGAGGGTCAGCAGGTTCAGGGACGGCGGGCAGTCGATGAGCACATAGTCATACCGGGTATGGCCGCCCTCGCCTTGCGCGCGAAGGGCGTCGCGCAGGCGATAGGCGCGGCGATCGGCCTGGCTGAGTTCGATCTCGACCCCGGACATGTCCGCATCGGCGGGCACGATGTCCAGGCCCGGCACGGCGGTCTTCACCGCCGCGTCGTCGATGGAACGGCCGTCCACCACCACGTCATAGATGGTCACGGTGCGGGATTCGCGGCCCACGCCCAGACCGGTGGAGGCGTTGCCCTGGGGATCCATGTCCACGATCAGGCAGCGCTGGCCGATGGCGGCCAGGGCGGTGCCCAGATTGATGGCCGTGGTGGTCTTGCCCACCCCGCCCTTCTGGTTGGAGACCGCGAGGACTCGGGTCTGGTGACGATCAGCGGGCACGGCGCAATCCCCGGACGTGAACAACATGGCCCCGGCCGTCGGTGAGACGCGACGGATGGAGCTGAGCCTTGAAATGCCAGGATAAGCGCGCCGACTTCAACTCGTCGGGGGCCTTTTCTCCCTTGAGGAACAGACCTTGTGCACCGCGATCCATGTAGGGCTGTGCATAACCGAGCAGCTTGTCCATGGGGGCGACAGCGCGGGCGGTGACGACATCGACGGTGATCGTCTGGTCTTCAGCTCGCCCATTGATGACCGTGGCGGGCAGATCCAGCTCGGCCTTCACCTGATCCAGAAAGCGGCAGCGCTTGCCCAAACTGTCGATCAGATGGACGTGGGCGCCCGGGCGCCCTTTCATGAAGATGGCCAACACCACGCCGGGCACGCCAGCCCCAGCCCCCAGATCGGCCCAGGTCAGGGCCTCGGGCGCGTGTTCGAACAGTTGCCAGCTGTCCTGCACGTGGCGGGCCCAGTAGTCGGGCAAGGTTGAGGGTCCGACGAGATTCATGACCTGATTGGCCTCGGTCAGCAGGACCCGGAAGCGCTCCAGATCGGCCATCTGGGCGTCGGTGGCGCCACTGAGGGCCTGAAATTGCTCCACAGTCAGGCTCACGCCGCGACGGTCCGGCGGTGTTTCACGTGAAACAGCAGGGCCGTGAGGGCGCCGGGGGTCATACCCTCGATGCGGCCGGCCTGACCGAGGGTGCGCGGGCGGATGCGCTCCAGCTTCTCGCGCACCTCGTTGGAGAGGCCGCCCACGGCGGCGTAATCCAGCCCGTCGGGCAGGATCAGGGCCTCTTCCCGCTGCAGGGACTCGGCCTCGATCCGCTGGCGGTCGATATAGCCCGCGTAGCCCGCGTCGATGACCACCTGTTCGCGCACCCCCTCGGGCCAGTCGGCCATGGCGGGGACGACTGCGGAGAAGTTGTCCAGGGTCACGCCCGGATAGGCCAGCAGGTCACGGATCGAACGGCGCTGGCCGTCCGCATTGACCGCCACGCCCAGGGCTTTCGCTTCATTGGGAGTGAAGATGGTGGTGCGGACCACCTCATCGGCCGCCTTCAGCAGGCGGGCCTTGTGGGCAAAGGCGGCGGCGCGCCCGGGGCCCACCAGACCCAGGTCCACACCGCGTCCGGTCAAGCGTTGATCGGCGTTGTCGGCCCGCAGAGTCAATCTGTACTCGGCCCGGCTGGTGAACATGCGGTAGGGCTCGGTCACACCGCGCGTCACCAGGTCGTCGATCATGACGCCGATATAGGCTTCGTCGCGGCCGAAGGTGACGGCGTCGGCGCCGGAGGCGGCGCGCGCGGCGTTCAGCCCGGCCACCAGCCCCTGGGCCCCCGCCTCCTCATAGCCCGTGGTGCCGTTGATCTGGCCGGCGCACCACAGGCCCGGCAGGCGCTTCATCTGAAGGCTCGGGTCCAGCTCGCGCGGGTCGATGTAGTCATACTCGATGGCGTAGCCGTAGCGGATCACCTCCACCGCCTCGAGTCCGGCCATGGTGCGCAGGAAGGCCAGCTGGGTTTCCGGCGCCACCGAGGTGGAGATGCCGTTGGGATAGACCGTGGGGTCATCCAGCCCTTCGGGCTCGAGGAAGACCTGATGGCTGTCCTTGTCGGCGAAGCGCACCACCTTGTCCTCGATGGACGGGCAGTAGCGCGGGCCGCGCCCGGACAGATGGCCGCCGTAGACGGCGGACTGGCCCAGGTTGGCGGCGATGATCTCGTGGGTGCGGGCGTTGGTGGCGGTTATGCCGCAGGCGATCTGGGGGACGGTGATCCGGTCGGTCAGGAAGGAGAACGGGACCGGGGCCTCGTCGGCCTGCTGCATCTCCAGCCGGTCCCAGGCGATGGTGCGGCCGTCCAGACGCGCGGGCGTACCGGTCTTGAGGCGACCCATGTTCAGGTCGAGCCCGTAGAGGCGCTTCGACAGGCCGATGGCGGGCTGGTCGCCGTGGCGGCCGGCGGGAATGCGTTCGTCGCCGCGGTGGATGACGCCGTTCAGGAAGGTGCCTGTGGTCAGAACCACGGCGGCGGCGCGAAACGTCCGGCCGTCGTCGGCCACGGCGCCGACCACGCGGCCATGCTCGATGACCAGATCCTCCACCGCCGCAGCGACGATGGTCAGGTTCGGGGTCCGGGCCAGTTCGGCCTGCATGGCCTCGCGGTAGAGCTTGCGGTCGATCTGGGCGCGCGGGCCGCGCACGGCGGCGCCCTTGGAGCGGTTGAGCAGGCGGAACTGGATGCCCGAGCGGTCGGCGAGACGGCCCATGACCCCGTCGAGGGCGTCGATCTCGCGCACCAGATGACCCTTGCCCAGGCCGCCGATGGCCGGGTTGCAGGACATCTCGCCGATGGTGTCCAGCTTGTGGGTCAGCAGCAGGGTGGCCGCCCCCATGCGCGCAGCCGCCGTCGCCGCCTCGCAGCCCGCATGGCCGCCGCCGACGACGATGACATCCCAGACTGTGTTTTCAGGCGAATGGGTCACGGGTGGGGACTCTGAACTCGGGGCGGGGCCTATAGCATCAGATGGGCGCCCGGTCATCCTTGCGCGAGGGTTCGTGAGCAGGCGGGCGATGTTTCACGTGAAACAGCCCTACTTGCCGATGCAGAAGCTGGCGAAGACTTCGCCGAGCACATCCTCCACCCCGACCGCGCCGACGATCTCGGCCAGGGCGTTGGCGGCCTGTCGCACGTCGTCGGCCGCCATCTCGGGGCCGATGGCCATGGCCGTCCCGGCCGAGGCCAGATGATCCCGCGCCCGCTCCAGCCGGATGCGGTGGCGTTCGCGGGTGACGGCGGGGAAGTCGGCGCCGGACAGATCTTCGGCGATGCGGCTGGCGACCCAGGATTCCAGAGCGTCGAGCCCCTCCCCGCGCCCGGCGCTGATCGCCAGATGGGCCATGCCGTCGGGCGGCGGCTGGGTCTGGAGATCGGCCTTGTTCAGCACCGCCAGATCGCCCGGCTGCACCAGATCCGCCACGGCCGCGCCGTCGAAGCCCGGGGCGCGGACCCAAAGGCGTAGCTCCGCCTCTGCCGCCCGTGCCCGCGCCCGGCGCACGCCCTCGGCCTCGATGGGGTCGGCGGTGTCGCGCAGGCCGGCCGTGTCCATCAGGGTGACGGCGTATCCGCCTATGGTGAGATGAGCCTCCAGCACGTCGCGGGTGGTGCCGGGGGTGGGGGTGACGATGGCGGCCTCGCGTCCTGCCAGCCGGTTGAACAGGGTCGACTTGCCCGCGTTTGTGTCGCCGATCAGGACGATGCGGTAGCCCTCGCGGATGCGCTCGCCGCGCCGGGCCTGACCCAGCGCCGCGTCGATGTCGGCGGACAGGGCGGCGATCATGGGGCCGACCCGGTCCGACAGACCGCCCGGCACGCCCTCCTCGTCGGGGAAGTCGATCTCGGCCTCCAGAAGGGCGAGGATGGACAGCAGGGACGCGCGGAACCCGGCGTAGCGTTCGGACAGGGCGCCGCCCAGCTGGCCGAGGGCCTGACGACGCTGGGCGTCGGATTCCGCATCCACCAGATCGGCCACAGCCTCGGCCTGGGTCAGGTCCATGCGGCCGTTCTGAAAGGCGCGGCGCGAGAACTCGCCGGGCTCGGCGGGGCGCAGGCCCAGATCGGACAGGGCCCGGGCGCAGGCCTCGAACACGGCGCGGCCGCCGTGCAGGTGCAGCTCGGCGCAGTCCTCGCCGGTGAAGCTGGCCGGGCCGGGCATCCAGAGGATCAGGGCCTGATCGAACACTTCGCCCCAGTCGTCGCGCAGGCTGCGGAGCGAGGCCCGGCGCGGCTCAAGGCCGCCGGCGCCGAGGGCTGTCAGCGTCGCCTCGGTCGCGGGGCCCGACAGGCGGACCACGGCGATGGCGCCGCGACCGGGCGGAGTGGCGAGGGCGTAGAGGGTGTCGGTCATTGGCAGGGTGAGGAAAAGTCTGAGCGGCGGACAGGCCCCCTCCACCGCTTCGCGGTCCCCCTCCCCCAAAGGGGGAGGAGACCAATCATGACTTCGTCGCGCTTTCCATGAGGCGGCGGAAATGGTCCTGGGCTTGAAGGCCGAAGCTGGTCCAGGTCTTCATCAGCTCATCGGGCTGCATGGCGGCGATGTTCTCGTCCATGCGGCGCTGCATCTCGGCCACCATGTGGTCGTTCAGCGGCTCCACATTCGGCAGTCCCAGGAAGGCCCGGGCCTCGGCCGGCTCGCAGTCGATCTCGATCTTGACCTTCATCGCAGGCTCCCGTGTTTCACGTGAAACAGCCCTCAAGCAGCGTCGCACCGCGTGCGAGGCGTCAGGGCCGGATTATGTGTTCATGGACTGGAAGAAGTCGCCGTTGTTCTTGGACTGGCGCAGCTTGTCCAGCAGGAACTCGATGGCGTCCTGGGGGCCCATGGGGTTGAGGATGCGGCGCAGCACATAGGTCTTGGCCAACTGATCCTTGGGCACGATCAGGTCCTCCTTGCGGGTGCCGGACTTCAGCACGTCGATGGCCGGGAAGATGCGCTTGTCGGCCACCTTGCGGTCCAGCACGATCTCGGAGTTGCCGGTGCCCTTGAACTCTTCAAAGATAACCTCGTCCATGCGGCTGCCGGTGTCGATCAGGGCGGTGGCGATGATGGTCAGGCTGCCGCCCTCCTCCACATTCCGCGCGGCGCCGAAGAAACGCTTGGGCCGCTGCAGGGCGTTGGCGTCCACACCGCCGGTCAGGACCTTGCCCGACGACGGCACGGTGGCGTTGTAGGCGCGGCCCAGGCGGGTGACGGAGTCCAGCAGGATGACCACGTCGCGCTTGTGCTCGACCAGGCGCTTGGCCTTTTCGATGACCATTTCGGCCACGGCCACGTGACGGGTGGACGGCTCGTCGAAGGTGGAGGCCACGACCTCGCCCTTCACCGTGCGCTGCATGTCGGTGACTTCCTCGGGGCGTTCGTCGATCAGCAGGACGATCAGATAGACCTCGGGATGGTTCTGCTCGATGGACTTGGCGATGTTCTGCAGCATCACCGTCTTGCCGACCCGCGGCGGGGCCACGATCAGGCAGCGCTGGCCCTTGCCGAGGGGCGCGACGATGTCGATGACCCGGCCCGAGCGATCCTTCAGCGTCGGATCCTCAATCTCCATGTTCAGGCGAGAGTCGGGATAAAGCGGCGTCAGGTTGTCGAAATTGACCTTGGTGCGGACCGTCTCCGGGTCCTCGAAATTGATGGTGTCGACCTTGAGCAGGGCGAAATAGCGCTCACCCTCCCGGGGGCCCCGGACCGTACCGTGAACCGTGTCGCCGGACCGAAGGCCGAAGCGGCGGATCTGGGACGGGCTGACATAGATGTCGTCGGGGCCGGGCAGATAGTTGGCGTCGGGGCTGCGCAGGAAGCCGAAACCGTCCGGCAGAACCTCCAGCACGCCGTCGGCGGAAATCTCCACCTCCTCGTCGGCCAGCACCTTGAGGATGGCGAAGAGCAGATCCTGCTTGCGCAGGTTTGAGGCGTTCTCGATCTCCAGACCCTCGGCGAAGGCGACCAGGTCGGCGGCCGACTTCTCCTTCAACTCCTCCAGCGAGATGCGCTCGCCCAGACCGGCGCCGCGTTCCTCATCGCCGTTTTCGGACTCACCCTCGCTGTCGGACGGGGTGTCGGCGGTCTGATCCTCGACCGAGGCGTCGTCGGCAGGGGTCTGGTTTTCGGTGTCGGTCATGAGCGTATCGCGAAGAGGCCGCGCGGCGAGGGCCGGGCGGACGGGGGAGGAAAAGGCGATGTCTGGCCGCAAGGCCGGAGGGGAAAGACGAACACCCGAGCGTCAAGCGGGACGGTCAGGGCGTCTTGAGAGAAGGGCAGCGCATTTCTGCGCCTCGCCGCCAGCGACACCACAGGCCGGCGGCAAGGTCAAGCGGAACGGGTCAGAAGGTCCACTCCAGGGTCACGGACAGGACCATGACGATCGCGGCGATGAAGGGCAGTTCGTTGGTCATGCGCCAGTACCGCTCGGACCGTTGGTTGGTCCCGGCGGCGAACCGCTTGCGCGCCACGCCCAGATAGTGATGCCAGCCGGTCAGGAACAGGACGCCCGCAATCTTCGCGACCATCCAGGGCTGATGGGCGAAGGACCAGTCCGCGCCGGAGCCGCTGAGCAGCCAGAACAGCCACAGGCCGAAGACCCAGGCCGCGATCATGGATGGATTCATGATCAATTTCAGTAACTTGCGTTCCATCGTCTGGAACGTCTGGTCCATCTCCCCACCCGGGGCCGCCTTGACGTGATAGATGTAGAGGCGCGGCAGATAGAGCAGGCCCGCCATCCAGGCGATCACCGCCAGAATGTGCAGGGCCCGAGCCAGATCATAGGCGTTCATGCCGCCATCCCGCGGCAGGGGCAGGCTTTCCAGTCCCCCTGACAGCCCGGCCCGTAAGGCGCGATGCCGGTCCGGTCCACGGCCGAGCCGACCGCGTCGGCCAGGGCGCCGATGAAATCACCGGCCACGCCCACCGCCGACACGCGCAGATAGGGGCTGACGCCCTTCTCCTGCGCCAAATGACCGTATTCCACGTCCAGCTCGACCAGGGTTTCCACGTGCTCGGAGACGAAGGCGATGGGAACCACCACCGCGCCGACGCCATCACGACCGGCCTGCTCGATGGCGTCCGGTGTCGACGGGCCCAGCCATTTCAGCGGTCCGACCCGGCTCTGGTAGCAGATGGTCCAGTCCTGCAAGCCGAGGCGCTCGACCACGGCGAAGACGGTGCGCTCCACCTGCTCCTGATAGGGATCGCCCTTCCTGTGGACGAGGTTTTCGGGAATGCCATGGGCCGAGAACAGCACCCGCACCGGCTTGTCCCCGGCCTTCGCGAGCTGTGCGGTGATCAGGGCCGCCTGGGCCTCGATCCAGCCGGTGGCCTCGGGATAGCAGCACACGGCGCTGATCCGGCCGGGCCCGCGATAGTGCTCGCGCCAGGCCTTCAGGGACGACTGGGTCGTGGTGGTGGAGAACTGCGGATAAAGCGGCAGCAGCACCACCTGATCCGGGGCGAACGCCTCGACCGCCTTCGCCGTCTCGGGCGTCAGGGGATGCCAGTAGCGCATGGCGATGAAGACCCGGACGTCGTCGCCGGGCCAGTCCTTGTTCAGACGCTCGCGCAGCGCGGCGGCCTGCTTTTCCGTCTCGGGCAGAAGGGGCGAGCCGCCCCCCATCATCGCATAGTTGGCCTTGGCCTCCTCCTCGCGCTTCGAGGAGATGAATTTGGCCAGCGGGGTGCGGACAAGGCCCGGCAGGCCGATGATGGCCGGGTCGTTGAACAGGTTGAACAGGAACGGCCGGACGGACTCCTGACCATCGGGCCCGCCCAGATTCATCAGGACGACGGCGATGCGGCGGGGCGAGGCTGTGTCGGTCATTGGGCTCCGATCCGTCGGAGCACCTGCTCCACATGGGCGATGGGCACATCAGGCAGGATGCCGTGACCCAGATTGAAGACCCAGGGACCTTGGCCCCAGGCCTCCATCAGCTGATCCACCCTGCGGTCTAGCGCCGCGCCCCCCGCCCGAAGCAGGAGGGGGTCCAGCGCGCCCTGGATGGGCTTGATAGCCTGGACCCGGCGACCGACGGCCAGCGGGCAGGCGGTGTCCAGCGCCACGGCCTGGACGTCCACATCGCGCGCATAGCCCTCGGCCAGGGCTGCAGAGCCGCGCGGGAAGCCGATCAGGGGCACGGTGACGCCCAGCTCGCGCAGGCGGGCGACCAGCTTCTGGTGCGGCTTCAGGACCAGACGCTCGAACAGGTCGTCAGGCAGTCCCTCGGCCCAGCTCTCGAAGATCTTCAGGGCCTGGGCGCCGGCGTCCGCCTGCATCTTCAGGTACCAGGCGCTGGACTCCACCAGCACGTCCAGCAGGGCGTCCACCTTCTCCGGCTCCGCATAGGCGTAGGTGCGCGCCTGGGCCCGCTCGCCCTTGCCGATGGTGTGGGCCTCGCCGTCCAGCATGTAGGTGGCCACCGTCCAGGGGGCCCCGGCGAAGCCGATCAGGGCGCGCTCGGGCTCCAGGGCCTCCCGGACCCGCGACAAGGTCTCGCCAACCTGGGACAGGGCCTCGCCGGCGCCTGCGGCCAGATCGCGCATGGCGGCCACATCGGGCAGGGCGCCCAGCCGGGGGCCCTCGCCGGCCTCGAACCAGACCTCCTGGCCCAGGGCGCGGGGGATCAGCAGGATGTCGGCGAAGACGATGGCTGCATCGAAGCCGAAACGCCGCATGGGCTGCAGCGTAACCTCGGCGGCCATCTCGGGGTTCAGACAGAAGGCGATGAAGTCAGGGGATTTCGCCCGCAAGGTCCGGTACTCCGGCAGGTAGCGCCCGGCCTGACGCATGAACCATACCGGGGGCCGCTCGAGGGTCTCTCCCCGAAGGGCGCGAAGGAAAACGGGGTCGTCACTGGCCATGCCGAGCGGTTTACGGGCCCTGACCGTCCCACTCAATCCTTACTCATGAATTAGAGTCTTGAGAGATGGGGGTAGAGTCTTGGGCCGGGGACGACGGGGACAGTTTCAGCGGTGCGACCCGACGGCGCCCCGTTCCTCCCCCGCCGGTCGCCGATCATCCACCGGGGACGACCATGGGGATGATCAGGCGGGATAGTGTTAACAAAACCTTACCAGCCCTTTGGGCGTGGGGCCTGGTGGAAACCTGCGCGGCGGGGATAAGTCCACATCCGGGGCGCCCGTCCCCATGCTGGGCGCCGCGGATAACACACGTGGGACGGAATGGTCCTGATCAACGGGATCGTCCCCGCAATCCCGGAGGATGCGCCCGGCTGCTCGAGAGGCTATGGAAAAGTCATGAAACCGTCCCCAGCCGTCCGGGTCGCCGCCCACAGGTTCGCCCCCCGATGATCGCCAAGCCGGGCCGTCTGGCCACCTATTTCCATGTGCACCTGGTGTCGGATTCCACCGGCGAGACCCTGAACGCCATGGCCAAGGCCGTGGTGGCCCGGTTCGACGGGGTCATTCCCATCGAGCACATCTACGCCCTGGTGCGCTCCCACAAGCAGCTGGACAAGGTGCTGGAGTCCATCGCCGCCTCGCCCGGCGTCGTGCTGCACACCATTGTGGACCGCGAATTGCGCGCGGCGCTGGAGGACGGCTGCCGGCGACTGGGCATGCCCCAGATCGGCGCGCTGGATCCGCTGGTGGGAGCCCTGTCCCGCTATCTGGGCGCCGCCATCTCGACGCGGGTCGGGGCCCAGCATGCTCTGGACACCGACTATTTCAACCGTATCGGCGCGCTGGATTACGCCATCGCCCACGACGACGGCCAGAGCCAGAACGATCTGGAGAACGCCGACGTGGTGCTGGTGGGGGTCAGCCGCACCTCCAAGACGCCCACCTGCATCTATCTTGCCCACCGGGGCGTGCGGGCGGCCAATGTGCCGCTGGTGCCTGGCCAGGAGGCGCCCGAAAAGCTCAACGCCTTGAAAACTCCGCTGATCGTGGGCCTGACCGTGTCGCCGGACCGGCTGGTGCAGATCCGCCGCAACCGCCTTGAGGGTCTGGGGGAGGTGCGCGGCTCCACCTATGTGGACCACGAGGCGGTGCGCGATGAAACGGTGCGGGCCCGGCGCATGTTCGAGCGGCGCGGCTGGCCCACCATCGATGTGACCCGCCGCTCCATCGAGGAGACCGCAGCCCAGGTCATCAATCTGCTGAACGAACGCCGGGCGAAGACCGGCGAGCCGGACGCGGGCGGGGCGCAGTCATGACCGGAACCCTGATTCTGGCGTCGAAGAGCGCGGCGCGGCGGGCCATGCTGACCGGCGCCGGCGTGCCCCATCAGGCCACCTCGGCCGATGTGGACGAAGGCGCGCTCAAGGTGGGCTTGCTGGCCGGCGGCGCCGATCCGGCGGGGGTGGCCCTGGCTCTGGCGCGGGCCAAGGCGGAGGCGGCCTCGCGCGCGCACGCCGGGCTGGTGCTGGGGTCGGACCAGACGCTGGATCTGGACGGCGCCCTGATCGACAAGGCCGACAGTCTGGAGGAGGCGCGGGCGCGGCTGAGCGCCTTTCGCGGCAAGGGCCACGTGCTGCATTCAGCGGCGGCCCTCGCGGTCGGCGGCGAGACGGTGTGGAGCGCGGCGGATTCGGCGCGGATGCAGGTGCGGGATTTCTCGGACGCCTTTCTGGACGCCTATCTGGCGGCGGAGGGTGAAGCGATCCTGTCCAGCGTCGGCTGTTACCGGCTGGAGGGTCTGGGCGCCCAGCTGTTCGCGCGCATCGAGGGGGACTACTTCACCGTGCTGGGCATGCCGCTGTGGCCGGTGCTTGCGGAGCTGCGGACACGGGGAGTTCTGGCGTCATGACGATTACAGGCGCGGCCTTGCTGGCCGGGGTCGTGGGGCGGCCCGTGGCCCACTCGCTCAGCCCGGTGATCCATAATGCTTGGATCGAAGCGGCGGGCATGGACGCGGTCTACGCCGCTTTCGCTCCGCCCGATGAGGCGGCCTTTGACCTGCTGATCCAGGCGGGCCGGGCGGGCATGATCCACGGGCTGAACGTCACCGCCCCCTTCAAGGGACAGGCGCTGGCCTGCGCCGATGAGGCCAGTGAGACCGCGCGCGCCTGCGGCTCGGCCAATGTTCTGGCGTTCCGGGACGGCCGGGTGCGGGCGCACAGCACCGACGGCGAGGGCCTGCTGAAGGCTTTGGCCGAACAGGCGCCGGACTTCGACCTGACGGCGGGGCCGGTGCTGTTTCTCGGCGCGGGCGGTGCAGCGCGAGCGGCGGTGGCGGCCCTGCTGGCGGGCGGCGCGCAGGAGGTGGTGATCCTGAACCGCACGCGGGACCGTGCGCAGGCGCTGGCGGAGACCTTCGACGGACGGGTGGGGGTCGCGGGCGACAATCCGGCCGACATCGCCGGCGCGCGACTGGTGATCAATGCGGTCAGCGGACCCATGGCGTTCGATTTCGGGAGCACGCCTGACGCGGCGGCCGCGCTGGAGATGACCTACAAGCCGCTGGAGACGCCGTTCCTGATGGCGGCGCGCGAGCGGGGCCTGACGGGCGTGGACGGGCTGGGCATGCTGACGGGACAGGCCGGACCGTCGTTCGAATTCATCTTCGACCGGCCCGCGCCCGATCTGGACGCTCGCGCGGTGGTGCTGGCCCACCTGCAAGGTCTTCAGCCGTGATCGTGCTGGGCCTGACGGGCTCCATCGGCATGGGGAAGTCCACCACGGCGGCCCTGTTCGCCGAGGAAGGCGCCCTGATCTGGGACGCGGACGCGGCGGTGCACGATCTCTACGCCTGGGGCGGGGTGGCGGTTGAGGCGGTTGAGGCCGCCTTTCCAGGCGTCACGGGGCCGGAAGGGATTGATCGGGCGAAGCTGGCCGCGGCCCTGGGGACGGACCGTGACGGCTACGCCCGGCTGGAGGCCATCGTTCATCCCCTGGTGCGGGACCACCGGGCCGACCTGATGACCGAGGCCCGCGCGGCGGGGGCGCGACTGCTGGTGCTGGACATTCCCTTGCTGATGGAGACCGGCGGCGACGCCGAGGTGGACGCGGTGGTGGTGGTCACGGCTCCGGCCGAGGTCCAGCGTGATCGGGTTCTGGCCCGGCCGGGCATGACGCCGGAGCGGTTCGCCGAGGTTCTGGCGCGACAGACGCCCGACGCGGACAAGCGCGCCCGGGCCGACTTCATCATCGAAACCCACAAGGGGCTGGACCATGCGCGCGATCAGGTACGCGCGGTTGTGGATGAGGTGCTGAAACCCGGCTGGACGGGGCGCCGGGGGATTCCAAAGGGCGTCGAAACGCCGCAATAAGGGTCAATGGCCCGCGAAATCGTTCTCGACACCGAAACCACCGGCTTTGATCCGAAGACGGGCGACCGGCTGATCGAGGTGGGCTGCATCGAGATCGACGACCTGCTCCCCACGGGGCGGACGTTCCATCGGCTGGTCAATCCCGAGCGGCTGATCCCGCCCGACGCGATCCGGGTTCACGGCATCACCGACGACAAGGTGCGCGGGGCGCCCAAATTCGCCGAAATGGCCGACGATCTGCTGGAATTCATCGGCGATGCGCCGGTGATCGCCCACAACGCCGCCTTCGACCGGGCCTTCATCAACCACGAGCTGGGCCTGTGCGGCCGGCTGGTGGTGGAGGAGGTGCGCTGGATCGACACCCTGGGTCTGGCCCAGACCCGGTTTCCCGGCATGGCGAACTCGCTGGACGCGCTGTGCAAGCGCTTCAAGATTTCGCTGGCCGAGCGCACCCTGCACGGCGCCCTGATCGATGCGCGGCTGCTGGCCTCGGTCTATCTGGAGCTGAAGGGCGGCAAGGAGCGGGTGCTGGACCTGAGCGCCGCACGCGGCCCCACGGCGCCGGGCTTTAAGCCGGTCAGCCATGGCGAACGGCCCCGGCCGCTGCCCGGCCGCGTCTCGCCCGAGGAGGCGGCGGCCCACGCCGCCTTCCTGCAGAGCCAGTTCAAGGACCTGTCCCTGTGGCGCGGCTACGGGGTGGAGGCGGCCGAAACCGCCTCCTGACGTGCGATCAGGCCTGGCCCTGGGCCGGCGGAATGGCCGGGGCGCCGGTCTGCTGGGCCTTGCGGGCGGCGTAGATGGCCGCGAAATCCAGCGGTTCCAGCAGGAAGGGCGGATAGAAGCCGCCGTCGGCGCTGGCCGTGGCGATGATCTGGCGGGCGAAGGGGAACAGGTAACGCGGGCACTCGATCAGCAGCATCTGTTCGATGGCCTTTTCCTCGACGCCGCCGATCTGGAACAGGCCGCCATAGACCAGCTCGATCTGGAACATGGCCTGATCATTGGTGGTGGCTTTCACCGACAGCTTGAGGTCAACCTCGAACAGGCCGTCAGCGCGGCCCTGGGCGTTCATCTCCACGCCCATGTCGATCTGGGGCTTGCCCTCGAAGCGCAGGCTTTCCGGCGCCTTGGGATTCTCGAACGAGAAATCCCGCATGAACTGGGTCAGGACGCGAAAGTGCGGGCCGGCGGGGGGCTGGCCGCCCTGGGGAACGGGATTGGATGCGCCGTTCTCGGCGTTTGTGTCGGTCATGAGCTGGGAAGATTCCGGTTTGAGGCCATGCGCCATGGTTTCGCCGAAAATGGCGGTCGCGGGGCTGCTAGCATCGGCAGCGACGGGCCGCAACGCCCCAGCACCCGGCAGGCGAAGGCTCGCGCCCGCCTTGCGCGCCCCCATATGAGCCCTTAAGCCCCGACTGCAGCCGATCAGAAAGCCATAGCCGTGTCCTCTTTCCCCTACGAACTTCTTCTGATGGCGGCGATCGCCGCCTTCGTTCTGTTCCAGCTCTATAACGTGCTGGGCAAGAAGGTGGGACGTCAGCCCGAGGACGGGGTGAAGAAGCCGCCCAGAATCCCCGGAGCCCCGGCGGCCCCTGACCCCGAGCAGCGCCCCGATACCCCGGTTGACGCCGCCCTGGCGTCCGCAGCAGCGGGGTTGAAGGCGCGCGATCCCTCGTTCGATCCGGTCCGGTTCCTGGACGGCGCGCGCGGCGCCTATGAAACCATCGTACGGGCCTACGCCTCGGGCGATCGCGAGGCGCTCAGACCCCTTCTGGCGCCTGCCGTCCTTACCTCTTTCGAGGCCGGGATCACGGCGCGCGAGGCTCGCGGCGAACGCGAAAGCGTGGAATTCGTCCATCCGCCCCGCGCCGATCTGGAAACCGCCACGGCGGAGGGCGACCGCGCGGTGGCCAAGGTCCTGTTCCTTGCCGAGTTGCGCAGCGTCGCCACCTCGGGCTCGGGCGAGGACACCACGGACGAGCGCCGGACCGCCGAGCTGTGGACCTTTGAGCGGTCCATCGGGGCCAGTGATCCAAACTGGGTGCTGAGCCGGGTTGAGGCGGCCAGCGCCTGATGCGGGGCGTCCTTCTGGCCGGGTCCCTGGCCCTGATGGCGGCCGCCTGCGCCACCGGCCCGTCCCCCGCGCCGCAACCCCAGCCCCAGCCCGCCCCGCAGATTCCCGGCCAGCCGGCCCCGTGGACGCCAGGTCCCGTGGACCCCGCCTTCGCCGCCCTGCCCGGCTGGGCCGGGGACGATCATCTAGCGGCCCTCGGCGGCTATGCCGAGGGCTGCGGCGCCGACAGTCGCGCCTGGAGCGTGTGCGAGGCCGCAAGACTGCTGGTCGCCACGCCCGGCGTGACACGCGAAAACGCCCGCCTGTTCTTCGAGACCCGTTTCCGCCCTGAAGGCGGGGACGAGACGGGTCTGCTGACCGCCTATTTCGCGCCCGAGTATGAGGCTCGAGCGGTGCGCGACGCTGAATTCTCTGCGCCCTTGCTGGCCCCGCCCCCGGACCTGACGCGGTCCCAGGGGCCCGACGGGCGCTCCGTCTATCGCCAGCGTCTGCCCAATGGGTCGGTCCGTGACTATCCGGACCGGGCCGCAATCGAGACGTCCTATGATCCCGCCCTGGTCATGGCCTGGCTGAAGCCGGAGGACCTCTTCTTCCTGCAGATCCAGGGTTCGGGTTATCTGACCTTCGCCGACGGATCGACGGCGCGGGCCGCCTATGCGGCCGACAACGGTTTGCGGTTCCTGGGCATCGCCCGGCCCATGGCCGACGAGGGCCTGTTGCCCCGCGACGGTACGTCGGGCGAAGCCATCCGGCGCTGGCTGGCGGCCAACAGGGGTCAGGAAGCGGACCGGGTCATGCGCCTGAACCCGCGCTACATATTTTTCCGGCTTGAGCCTGACGACGGCAAGGGCCCCGCCGGTGCTGCGGGGGTCCCTCTGCCCGAGCGCCGCGCCATCGCCGTCGACCCGGCCCACTGGCGCTATGGGGAGGCGGTGTGGATCGCCGCCAACGGCGCCGGTCTTATCGGGGCGCGCGACAGCTATTTCGGCCTGATGACAGCCCTGGACACGGGCAGCGCCATCCGTGGCCGGGTGCGCGCGGACTTCTACATGGGCCGCGGCCCTCTGGCGGGTGAAGAAGCGGGAACAGTGCGTCACCCCTTGCGCATGTGGCGCCTGGTTCCGCGCGACCCGGCGTCCTGATGCAAGAAGGGCCCCGCCAAAGGCGGGGCCCTTCGTTCTGTCACGGAGAGGCGCGCTAATACAGCCGCGCCTCCAGCGTTCGTATCTCTTCCTTCAATCGGAGCTTCTGCTGTTTGAGCTCCCTGACGCGCAGCGAGTCGGCGCCGGGTCGGGTCATTTCCTGCTGGATGGTCTCATCCAGATTGCGGTGACGATTTCCCAGTTCGCGAATGCGAGCGTCAATGGCCATGGCTTGCGCCTCCATGTTTAAGGGACCAAACAATCCAACGCCCGAAGCGGCCGCCTGTGGAGTCACATTCTGGTGACGGGCGGTCGCCGCCGGACATGAGGAGCATGGCGCCCAATATGGCCGATGATGTGAACAGAGCCGTATCCGGCGACCGGCCGCGCCTGATCGTCGGAATTTCCGGAGCATCCGGCGTGGCTTACGGCGTCCGGACGCTGGACGCGCTGAACGATCTGGGCGTGGAAAGCCATCTGGTGGTCAGCCGCGCGGCGGCCATGACCCTTTCTCAGGAAACCGATCTTTCTCTCGCCGAGCTGAACGACAAGGCCTCCGTGGTGCACAAGATCGGCGATGTGGGGGCGGCGATTTCGTCCGGCTCGTTCCGCACCCTGGGCATGGTGGTGGCGCCCTGTTCGGTGCGGACCATGAGCGAGATCGCCACCGGCGTGACCTCGACCCTGCTGACCCGCGCCGCCGACGTGACCCTGAAGGAGCGCCGCCGTCTGGTGCTGATGGTGCGCGAGACGCCGCTGCATCTGGGCCACCTGCGCACCCTGACGGCCCTGGCCGAAATGGGCGCGGTGATCGCCCCGCCCCTGCCCGCCCTCTATGCCAAGCCCGCCTCGATCGAGGCGATGATCGACCAGTCGGTGGGCCGGGTGCTGGATCTGTTCGGCCTGGACTGGGATCCGGTTCAGCGCTGGCAGGGCATGGCGGCGGACGCTGAATGAGCGAGGGGTTCTGGGATTGGGCCGTGGCCGCCTACGCCGCGCCCGGGGTGGCCGAGGAATGTCTGCACCTTCAGGATGTTCACGAACAGGCCGTCCCGCTTCTGCTGTGGGCCGCCTGGCAAGCCGAGACCGGCCGCGCGCCGGACGAGGACGCCCTTGAGGGGGCCATCGACACCACCCGGGTCTGGGCCGACCATGCGGTGGTCCCGTTGCGCGAGCTGCGCCGCGCCCTGAAGACCCGCCGCCCGGACATGGCCGACGCCGACCGCGAGGCGGTGCGGGCCCACGTCAAGGCGGTGGAGCTGGAGGCCGAGCGCCGCCTGATGCTGGCGCTGGAAGGGCTGGCCCCCGAGCCGCGTGGCAAGGCGCCGGCGACGGTCGACCTGTTGGTGCGGGTGGCGCGCGCATGGGGCGACCAGATCCCGCGGCCCGCCCTCGGCCATCTGGCCGAGGCTCTGGCCAAGCGTCTTCCGGCGTGAATCGGGCGCGGCTATAGTGGTGCGGACGGGGGCTCCATGAACGACGACGAAGACCTTTCCGACACCGAAGAGCGCGAGCTGCACGACCGGGTGAAGGCCCTGCGTCAGGAGCACGCCGACCTGGATGCCGCCATCGAGGCCCTGGGCGCCGTGCCCGTCCCCGATCAGCTGCGCATCGCCCGCATGAATCGCCGCAAGCTGTCCCTGCGCGACGAGATCGGGAAGATCGAGGCTCGCATCCTGCCCGACATCATCGCCTGACGAAGGGCAGGATGCGGGCCCGGAATCAGGCCTGCATGATCCAGCCCTCGACGCCCATGGCGGCCTGTTTGAGGGCCTCCGAGCGCGTGGGGTGGGCGTAGGAGGTGCGGGCGATGTCTTCCGAGGCGCCGCCGAAGGCCATGGTCATGCAGGCCGCGCCGATCAGCTCCCCCGCCTGGGGGCCATAGATGTGCACGCCCAGCACGCGGTCGGTCTTCGGATCGGCCAGCACCTTCACGAAGCCCTCGGTCTCGTGATTGATCTTGGCGCGGCTGTTGGCGGCGAAGGGGAATTTGCCCTTCCTGAACTCCACGCCCGCCTCCTTCAACTGCTCCTCGGTCTTGCCGACCCAGGCCACTTCGGGGCCGGTGTAGATGACGCTGGGGACCAGGTTGTAGTCCACATGGCCCGCCTTGCCGGCGATCAGCTCGACGGCGGCCACGGCGTCTTCCTCGGCCTTGTGGGCCAGCATGGGGCCGTGGGTCACGTCGCCAATGACCCAGACGCCGTCCTGACCGGCCTTGAAGTGGTCGTTGGCGATGAAGCCGCGCTTGTCGGTCTCGATGCCCACGGTCTCCAGCCCCAGGCCCGCCGTGTAGGGGCGGCGGCCGATGGCCACCAGAACCACGTCGCCCTTGAGGGTCTCGGCCTTGCCGCCGGCCGCCGGTTCGACTGTCAGCTCCACCCCGTCCTTGACCACCTTGGCGGCGGTGACCTTCGTGCCCATGCGGAAGGTCATGCCCTGTTTGGTCAGGCCGCGCTGGAAGGCCGTGGCCACCTCCGCGTCCATGCCCGCGCCGATCTTGTCCAGATACTCGACAACCTCGACCTCGGCGCCCAGACGGCGCCAGACCGAGCCCAGCTCCAGCCCGATCACGCCGGCGCCGATGACGATCAGCTTCCTGGGCACCGCCGACAGGGCCAGGGCCCCCGTGGAATCGATCACCTTGCCGGGGACGAACTCCACGCCCGGCAGGGGCATGGGCTCGGAGCCGGTGGCGATGATGATGTTCTTCGCGGCCACGGTGGTCTTGGCGCCGTCAGCGGCCTCGACCTCGACCTGGCCCTTTCCGGCGATGCGGCCCCGGCCCTTGAGCCAGTCCACCTTGTTCTTCTTGAACAGGAACTCGATGCCCTTGGTCAGCTGGCCGACGCTGTCGTCCTTCTGTTTCATCATCTGACCCAGATCGAGCGCGCGGTCGCCGACCTTGATGCCCAGCCCGGCGAACTCGCTCCCGGCCGCCTCGTACATTTCGGAGGCGTGAAGCAGGGCCTTGGAGGGCATGCAGCCCACGTTCAGGCAGGTGCCGCCCAGGGTGTCGCGCATCTCGATGCAGGCGACCTTGAGGCCCAGCTGTCCCGCACGGATGGCGGCGTTGTAGCCGCCGGGCCCGCCCCCGATGATGACCACGTCATATTGCGAAGCGGATTGGGGGGCGTCGGCCATGAGGGTTCCTTGAGTTCTGGCGGGGAGGCGCGCGCCCGCTCATAACCCGGGACAGGCGGCCGTCTCCACCCCTGATATGGCCTCAGCGGCCGCGAGGGCAAGCCGCCGCGTCCGGCGTCAGGACGTCAGCTGCCCCGGCGCGCGGCTGCGGCGCACCCGGCGGCTGGCCGCCATGACCAGCAGGCCCACCAGCAAAAGGGCCGCGATGACGATCCACTGGGGATCAAGCCCCGCCGGCGCCGGGACGGCCTCGGCCGAGCGGGCGGCGATGTCGGCGGAGACGCCCCGATCCGGGCTCATGGCCAGCCGCAGCACGATGTCTGCCAGAAAGCCCAGAAAATAGGCGACGACGGCGCGGGGATTGCCCGCCCCCAGCAGCAGGGCGCTGACCAGATACAGGACCACCGCCCCGATCCACAGGGCCGCGGTGGGCATGTCGCCGCCGGAGTCCAGCGCCACCACGGCCCCGGACCGGGCCGCCGCCGCCTCGGGCCCCGCCCCCTCAAGGAACGGCGAGATGAACGGCCAGGCCAGCCAGCCCGCATAGCCGATCACCACCATGACCAGGATGAACCGCAGGATCTTCATGACCGCCTCCCTGTTCCCTCTGGCCGCAGCCTAGCAGGGGACGGGCGCTGAAAGAACGGCGAAATCCCGATTCAGGACGCGGCGGATTCGGCCTCGGGGGCGGCGGGGGCCGGTTCTGCGGGGGTTTCCGCCGCGGGCGGAAGGATCAGGGCCGCCTCGGTCCCCTCGCCCGGGGCGCTGTCCATGGCCAGCCGTCCGCCGGACTGAAGCGCAAAGGCGTAGGCCTCCGACAGGCCCAGACCCGCGGCGCCGTCACGCGTGGTGAAAAAGGGCTCCGAGGCGCGGGCGAGGACGTCGCCACCCATGCCCGGCCCGTTGTCCCGGACCGACAGGCGCCACTGGCCGTCAGCCGTTTCGTCCAGCCGGATGGCCACGGAGCCCCGCCCCTCCAGAGCCTGCACCGCGTTCTCCAGCAAGGCCCGCACGGCGCCGTCGAAGGCGGACGGATCGATCACCGCGTCCATGGGCCGGTCCGGCGCCTCGATCATCAGATCCACGTCCTCACCCGCGATCTGGCGCAGGGTCGGCTCCATGCTCTTCAGCAGCACCGACAGGTCCAGCCGGTTCATGACCGCGTCCTCGCCCTGGCTGAAGGCGGCCAGGCGCCGGGTCAGGGCCTCGCCGCGCCGACCCGCGTTCAGGGCCGCCCCGCCCAGACGGCGCACCCGGTCGGGCTGGTCCGCCTGTTTCAGAAGCATGTCGAGGGCGCTGGTCATGACCCCCAGCAGGGCCGAGAAATCGTGCGCCACGCCGCCGGTCAGGCGGCCCACGGTCTCCAGCCGCCGGGCGGTCGTCAGCTGGGCCCGATCCTCAGCGGCGCGCTCTTCCAGAGCCGTCAGGCGGGCCCGAGCCTGCTCCAGATCAGCGCGCAGGACATCGTCAGCTTCTTCCAAAGGGATGGCGCGGCGGCTTTCCGCCGAATTCCCGTCCCCTGCTTCCCGCATCGGCGCCGGCGTCCGCTCACCCGCCAGCAGCAGGGCGCCATCCTCGCCCGGCAGGGGCAGGATGCGCCAGGTCAGGCCCGCCGCGGTAGTGATCGACCCGGCCATGCCGGGTTCGGCGGTGCGGGCGGTCTTGAGCGCCATGCGGCCTTGGGCGCTCTCGTCCAGGCTCAGGAACAGCTCTGCGAAATCCAGTCCCTTCACGGCATCCGCATCAAGCCCGTGGTGTTCCAGCGCCGTGCGGTTGGCCTCGCGCACCCGGCCTTCAGCATCCAGAACCACCAGGGCGCTGGAAGCGGCGTCGAACACCCGCCGGGTCAGGCCGGGGTCGACCGGGGCGGCGACCAGTTCCGGTGCGGGTTCAGGCTGGATCAGGCTCTCGGTCTCGACCAGGGCGGCTGTGGAGCCGATCACCTCGCCCACCGGATTCAGGATCGGCATGGCCGTCACCGAGACCAGCATCTTCCGTCGGCTGGAGGGGTTGGCCATGATGTGCTGGAAGCCCTTGACCGTCTGGCCGCGCAGGGCCCGGGCGCCGGGCAGCAGGTCGGGCGGAATCTGGCGGCCATCCGGGTAGGTGATGCCCCAGGTGGCCGAATGGAAGCGCAGGCCCAGCAGTTCGGCGTCCCGGCGGCCCAGCAGTTGGTGGGCCGCGCGGTTGGCGAAGATGAACTTGCCGCTCATGTCCGTTTCCACAAGGGCGACGGGAATGGCGTCCAGAACCTCTCGCAGGCGCCGCGCCGAGCCTTCGTGGCTCATCAGGGCGTGATCAAGGCGGGCCGTCGCATTTCGATACGCCAGCCCCCAGCGGGCGGCCGCAGAGAGTCCCGTAATGGCCGCCACGGCGCAGATCGCCGCCGCCATGCCGAACACCAGAGCCCAGTTGACCTCGCCTTCGAGAAACATGCGTTCGCCTTACACCGTATTCCGTGACGTCGGTGCAAGAGCCGGGCCGATCAACGTTCGTTGACCAAAGAAAATGCGGCGACCGTCAGTCCCTGGAGAGGGCGAAGCTGTCGATGACGCCGCCGTCGGCGTCTACGGCCCGGTACGTCAGGGTTCCTGCAACGGGGTCCACCTCGATGATCTGATAGGTGCGGGTGTTGACCGCGCCGAAGGCGGCGAAGTCGGGCAGCTCCTGCTCGTACATCTTGGTCCCCGACACCGCGACCAGATAGACCGTGCCGTGCTCGCCCTCGGCGGCCGGCTGATGTCCCCGCATGGGCACGGTGCGCATATAGGCATGGTCGTGGCCCTGGAAGGCGATGTCCACATTGTGCCGGTCGAAAATCGGCCCCCAGGAGTCGCGCAGCGGATGGTTATCCCGTCCCGGACGCGAGGCGTAGAAGGGGTGGTGATAGATCACCACCTTCCAGCGAGCGTCGCTTTCGCCCAGCACCCGGTCCAGCCATTCGGTCTGAAGCTCCGGCTCCACCAGGTCGTAGTTGGAGTCCATCACCACCAGCAGAAGGTCCTGATAGGTCACATGGTAGGTGCGGCCCGGATCCAAGGTCTCGGCGCCGTTGTCCGGCAGGGCGAACTGCTGGAGATACAGGGTCGGGTGGCCGCCGTGGCTGTCATGATTGCCCAGCGCGGGGACCACCGGCGTGCGGTCGAACACCGTCGAGCCTTCGTGGAAGAACTGGTCCCAGTTGTCCCGCTCGGTGCCGTGGTCGATCAGGTCGCCGGCGATCATGTAGAAGCGCGCCTCGGGGAAGCGGGCGTCGGACTGCCGGATCAGGTCGCCCCACTCGTCCAGACCGTTCTGGGGATCGCCCAGATAGATGAAGGCGTAGGGCTCCGCCCCCGCCTCGGCGGCGGTGCGGAACGGGCGGCGCCGGGTCCAGGTCTGGCCGTTGTCGGCGCTGACGGCGTACTCATAGTCCGTCGCCGGAGTCAGGTCGTCCAGCCGGACCCGGTGCAGGCGGATGTCGGGGTCGTTGACGATCTGGCGGCTGGTCAAGGCTGCGGCCCGGGCCGCCAGCATGCGCCCCGCCCCGTCATCGCCCGCTGGCGCAAGCCACAGGATGGACTCCGCGACCGTCTCGTCGGTGCGCCACTGCACCGTCACCCCGGTGCGGGGATCGTCCTGCCAGGTCAACTGCAGATGGTCGGGCGAGGCGGACGACGGATAGTCGGTGGCCCGGAAGAAGCCCACCATGCGCGAGACGAACTCCCAGCTCTCGAAGCTGCGCAGCACAGGCAGGCCGTCCAGTGCGGCGGGCAGGGCGTTGAAATAGTCGTTATCGTCCACATAGGGCTCGCCGCCCTCGCGCGCGGTCTGAACATCGGCGCCCGGAACCAGCGGCGTCATGACGATCGTCCCCTCGCCTTCGGCGGGCGCGGCGAAGACGACATAGGGCTTCATCTCGCCCGACAGGCCGGGCACGCCCAGGTTCACCTCGCCGGCAGGCACGACGGTCTCCCAGACGTGGAAGGGGTCTTCCACATCGACGATGAAGTCCAGATCGGCCCGGCGCTGGAAGCCGAGGTCCGTCAGCCAGAAGGGCGTCTCGCCATAGGTGCTGTCGAAGGCCACGAACAGGCGCGCCGGGCGGTCGACGATGAAGCGGGTGAACCCGGTCGAGAGCCGCTCACGCTCCTCCGCATTCAGGAAGGCCGCGGCGCTTTCGGGCGTCAGCGCCAGACGCTCGTCCGGCCCCATCTCGCGCACCATGCGGTCCAGGATGTCGGAGACAGCGGCCTCGAGGGCGGCGTGGGGCGAAGCGGGCGCCGCGACGACGGTCGGCTGAAGCGCCAGCGCCGGCGTCTGCAAAAAGGCCAGGCTCGCGGACAGGGCGAGGGCGAGAAGAAGCTTGCGCGACATGGTGCGGCGTTCCTGAACAAGACCGCGCGCAAGCGCCGGCCATCGTGAGGGGATGATGCATGGTGACGCCTGTGTATGACAGGGGCGTGTCGCCGGGCCTGAAATGCGCAGGGAACGGATCAAGCCCATTCTGACGACGCGCGGCGACCCCTGACGCCCAAAACAAAAAAGCCCCGTCCGGGGACGAGGCTCTTTGCGTTTCGACTGGAGCGGGCGAGGCGATTCGAACGCCCGACCCTCACCTTGGCAAGGTGATGCTCTACCCCTGAGCTACGCCCGCGCTCTCAGTCGAGGGCGGGCCTATAGCCGAGGGGCGGCGGGGGCCGCAAGGGGGGATCGCCGAAATTCGGAAATCCCCTCCCGAAACGCGCTCAAGCAGCGAACGTCCGCGGCGCGAGCGGTAGCGCCCCCTTACCTCGGCGCCAGCCGGATTCCGCCGTCCAGACGGATGCATTCGCCGTTGATGTAGGTGTTCTCCGCCAGATGCAGGGCCAGGGCGGCGTAGTCGGCGGGGGTTCCCAGGCGCTTTGGGAAAGGGATCATGGCGGCCAGGGCGTCCTGAACCTTCTGGTCCATGCCCGCCATCATGGGCGTCCACATGATGCCCGGCAGGATGGTGTTGACCCGCACGCCCTCGTTCATCAGGTCGCGGGCCATGGGCAGGGTCATGGCGTAGACGCCGCCCTTGGAGGCTGAATAGGCGGCCTGGCCGATCTGGCCGTCCTGGGCCGCCACGCTGGCGGTGTTGACGATCAGGCCTCGCTCGCCGTCGTCCATGGGGTCCAGCGTCACCATGCCCGCCGCCGACTGGGACGCCACGCGGAAGGTGCCGAACAGGTTGACCGTCACCGTCTTCTCGAACTGGGCCATGTCGTGGGCGCGGATCTCGCCGGTGTCCTTCTTGCGCGACACGGTCTTCTGGCCGGTGGCGATGCCGGCGCAGTTGACGGTCAGGCGCTCCTGGCCATGGGCGGCGCGGGCCTTGTCGAAGGCGGCGGCCACCGAGGCGTCATCGGTCACATTGACCTTGCAGAAGACGCCGCCGATCTCGGCCGCGACCTTTTCGCCCGCTTCCTCGTTCAGGTCGAAGATGGCCACCTTGACGCCGCGCGCCGCCAGGGCCCGCGCCGTGCCTTCGCCCAGGCCGGAAGCTCCACCCGTCACCACCGCCGCGATCAAACCGTCCAGTTTCATGGCTTTCGTCCTATATTGATTTGAACTGTTGAGCTGGGCGGAGGATTTAGACGCCATGACGCCAAACGCCAAACCGTCTTCAATTGAAACGCCCGAAGAGGTGCTGGAGCCGTCACGCGCCCTGGTCCCCAGCGTGATCCGCACCAACGCCCAGCGGGTGCGGCGCGGATTCTGGCCCAAGATCCGGCGGACCGCCACGCGCATCCCCTTCGCGCGGGAGGCGGTGGCGGCCTGGCACGCCGCCCGCGATCCCGAGACGCCGCTCAGGGCCAAGGGGCTGATGCTGGCGGGACTGGGCTATTTCGTCATGCCGGTGGATGCGATCCCGGATGTGTTCGTGGGCATCGGCTTCACCGACGACGCGGCGGTGATCGCGGCCATGATCGCCCTGGTCGGTTCTCATATCCGCACGCGCCACTATCAGGCGGCGGAACGGACGCTGGAGTCCCTGCGCGAGGAGTAGGCACTCACCGATCCTCGACGGTCACCACCACCTTGCCCAGGGCCTGGCGGTCGCCCAGCGCCTGGATGGCCTCGCCCGCCTTGTGCAGAGGGAAGGTGCGCGACACGCGCGGCCGGATCTTCCCCTCGGCGTACAGGCGCATGAGGTCGGCCATGTTGGCGGCGTGAAGCTCCGGCTCGCGGGCCACGTGGGCGCCCCAGAACACCCCGACGATGCTGACCGACTTCAGCAGGGTGAGGTTCAGCGGCAGGGACGGAATGCCCGCGGGAAAGCCCACCACCAGATAGCGGCCGTCCCAGTCCATGGCCCGCAGGGCCGGCTCGGCGTAGTCGCCGCCGACCCCGTCGAACACCACGTCGGCGCCGTCGCGGCCGGTGGCCAGCTTCAGCTCGCCGGACAGCTCCTTCTGGGCCGCCTTGTCCATGGGGCCGGTGGGATAGATCAGGCCGTTGTCGGCCCCCAGCTCCAGGGCGAACTCCACCTTGTCGCCGGTGGAGGCCGCCGCCACGACCCGCGCGCCCATGGCCTTACCCAGCTCCACCGCCGCCGCGCCCACGCCGCCCGCCGCGCCCAGCACCAGAAGGGTCTCCCCTTCCTTCAGCCGGGCCCGGTCCTTCAGGGCGTAGTAGCTGGTGCCGTAGGTCATCACGAGGGCCGCGCCCTCCTCGAACGACATCGCCTTCGGCATGGGAATGACCTGGCTGGCGGGCACGGCGATGCGCTCCACCAGACCGCCCCAGCCCGGCACGGCGATGACGCGATCGCCCTTGCGCACGTTTTTGACGCCCTCGCCCACCGCCTCGACCACCCCGGCCACCTCCGCGCCCGGAGAGAAGGGGCGCTCGGGGCGGAACTGGTATTTGTCCTCGATGATCAGGGTGTCGGGGAAATTGATCCCCACCGCCTTCACCTCGATCACCACTTGGCCCTTGCCGGGCGCAGGGTCGTTGACCTCCTCGATCTTGAGGGTCTCGGGGCCGCCGGGGGCATGGGACAGGACCGCGCGCAAATCGAACCTCGCTTGAAGCTGGTGCCCGGGCGGTGGCGCCCGTCTCCTCCGAAGGCTAATGAGCGCGAAGGCCCGTGAAAAGGGCGAAGACAGATTACGCTCAGGAAGTCCCATGACCCGTCCCGCCCTGATCCTGCACGGGGGCGCCGGCGCCCGGCGCTCGGTGAACTACGACCGCGAGACCGCCAACATGCGTCAGGTGGTCGAGGCCATGGCCGCACGCCTGTCCGGCGGCGCCGCGGCTCTGGACGTGGCGGTGGAGGCGGTGGTGATGCTGGAGGACTCCGGGCTTTATGTGGCCGGGCGCGGCGCCTCGCCCAATCTGGACGGCCGCTATGAGCTGGACGCCAGCCTGATGGACGGCGCGACCCAGAAGGCCGGCGCCGTGGCCGCCCTGCAGGGCTTCCGCAACCCCATCCGCGCCGCCCGGGCGGTGATGGAGAAGACCCCCCACGTCATGCTGGCCGGCCAGGGCGCCGGCGACTTCGCCCGCGACCAGAGGCTGGAGCCGGTGGATGATCCCGACGGCTGGTTCACCCGCGCCGGCCAGGGCGACGACAACCATCCGCCGGGCACGCTCGCGCACGGCACGGTGGGCTGCGTGGTGCTGGACGCCCGGGGCCGGCTGGCGGCCGCCACCTCCACCGCCGGGGTGTTCGGCAAGATGCCCGGCCGCGTGGGCGACACCCCCATCCCCGCCGCCGGGACCTGGGCCGACGACCATGCGGCGGTGTCCTGCACCGGCCAGGGCGAGTACTTCATCCGCACCGCCGCCGCCGCCCAGACCGCCTGGCGCGTGGCCGCGAACCAGCCGCTGGCCCCGGCCGCCCGCGCCGTCATCGACCAGATCGGCGCCATGGGCGGCGACGGCGGCCTGATCGCCCTGGACCGCAATGGCGCCCGCGCCGACCCCTTCAACAGCCAGGGCATGAAGCGCGCCTGGCTGGATGTGTCGGGCGAGATCGGGGTGGAGGTGTTCGGGTAAGGGGCGGCGTCCCTTCCCGTCCCGGATAGCGCTTCGCGTTTCCGGGATGACGAGGCGCCGGTCACGGCCCCGGTCCGACGCCGTCGCCCTCGGCGCCCGAAAAACAGTGCAACCGGAGTGCAAGGGCATCGTCGGCGACGGCCCGTTCGGCCTTGCCGGTGAGGGCCTGGATGTCGGCGACGAGGCGGGTGAGGTCGTCGGCGGGGTTGCACTCCGGGTCCGAAAAACAGTGCAACGGGGGTGCAAGGTCCGGCTGGAGGGCGGCCTTTTCCGCCTGACGGGCGATGGCGGCCAGACGGGTGGTGAGGCGCACCAGATCGCCGGTGGGGTCCGGTTCGGGGGCGGACGGAGCGGGTGAGGGCTCTGGTTCTGGCGCCGGTTCGGGCGTGTGCGACTCCGGGGCGGAAAAACAGTGCAACGGGGGTGCAAGGGTCTGTGCGGGGGCGGCCTGTTCGGCTTCGCGGGCCTCGATCTCGGTGAAGGGCACCAGCGGCTTGAGCTCACGGTACAGGCGCAGCCAGCCGCGGGCCTGGATCAGCTGGCCGGCGGCCACGGCGGCCTGGACGTGGGACCAGCATTTGTCGACCATCTCCAGGGTGGTGAGGGGCTGGTCCCGGATCGCGCCTGTCGGCGCGTCCGGGATGACAAGGGGCTGGTTCTGAGATGTCGGCGCAGGATCGAGCGCAGGCTCAGGCGTGGGCGCCGGATCCGGGGCGATGAAGGGGGCGGGCTGGTCGGCGCGGCGCCAGCCTTCGATCTTCGCGCGATGGCGGAAGGTGCGCAGGCTGAGGCCGTGGCGCTCGCACACCTCCGGCGCGCTCCCGCCGGCCAGATAGTCGGCCCTGGCGGCGGCCCAGCGGGCGCGAGACTTGGCGGCGTCAAAGACGGGCGGGCTGTCGGGGAGGTATCTGAATTTGATGTCCATGCCGGACAGTGTGAGGCGCCCCCGGACGCGGCGGTGTAAAAGGCGGGATTCCGGCGGCGAGGTGTTGTTCTGAAAGGGATCTAGGGCGGGAAATGGGAGGATTTCGGAGACCGGAAACCCTACTGGCGCCGTTTCGGAGTCCGGGCCGACCGCGTCACAAACGCCAGCCAACCCGCATAGACGCCGATCCCGACGACGGCCAGCGCCGCCAGAAGGCCAAGGATGTCCGACTCGCGCACGTTCGGTTCGCCGCTGGCGAAGAGGATCAGGACCGCGCCGACCAGCAGTCCCGCTCCGCTGAGCAGGGGCGTGACGATCAGGGCCGGCCGGCGCGGGGCGGACCAGTTCGGGCGGCCGTTCAGGCCCCACTGCATCGGGAGCCGGTCGTGGGCCGCGAGCCGCCGGTCAGCCCATCGCCCCAACAGGGCGGCGGCCAGCAGATAGAGAATGACCAGAACGATGATCGAGGCCTGCATGTCTCGATACTAGGCGAACGGGGTTCGTCCTGACCAGCCTCTCACCCCCACGGCCCGCGCCGCTCGCCCGTGACCGGCACGAAGGCCCCCCGCGGAGTTTCCGGCTCCGCGAAAAACGCCGGGCGCGCGCCGCCGCCCATTTCGTTCAGGGCCTTGATGCGGTTGGCGGTGGCCGGGTGGGTTGAGAACAGGTTGTCCGCGCCCTTCCCGTTCAAAGGATTGACGATGAACATGTGGGCGGTGGCCGGATTGCGCTCGGCCGCCACGTTAAGCTCGCCCCGGGCGTAGCGCTCCATCTTGGCCAGCGCCGACGCCAGGGCCTGGGGATCGCCCGCGATCTGCGCGCCCACGCGGTCCGCGCCGTATTCGCGGGTGCGGCTGATGGCCATCTGCACAAGCCCTGCGGCCATGGGCGCCAGCAGCATGATGGCCAGGGTCCCGATGATCCCGCCGGGCCGGTCGCGCCCGCCGAAGAACAGGGCGAAATTGGCCAGGGCCGCGATGGCGCCGGCGATGGTGGCGGTCACCGTCATGACCAGGGTGTCGCGGTTCTTCACATGGGCCAGCTCGTGGGCCATGACGCCCCGGATCTCGGCCCGGTCCAGCATGCGCAGCAGGCCCGTCGTGGCGGCCACCGCCGCGTTGTCGGGATTGCGGCCCGTGGCGAAGGCGTTGGGCTGGTCATTGGGAATGATGACGATGTTGGGCAGGGGCAGGCCCGCCGCCGTCGCCATGGCCTTCGTGTCCGCCACATAGTTGCGCACCACCGGGTCGGGGTGGGTCTCGTCCACCGGCTGGGCCCGGTACATCTTCAGCACGATCTTGTCGGCGTTCCAGTAGCTGACGAAGTTGAGCGCCACCGCGAACACCACGGCGATCAGCATGCCCGTGGCGCCGCCGATCAGGTAACCGACCCCCACGAACAGGGCGGTCATGGCGGCCAGCAGCATGAAGGTCTTGATGTGGTTCATGGTTTTCCATGTGAATGATCGGCCGGGCTTTGTCGCCGGCCCCGTGACATACTATGTGGAGGGGGACCGTTCCCGCCTCAAGAGCCCGCACCCGTGACCGATCAGCCCGCCGATGAAATCCCCGTCCTGCTGAACCCGGATCTGCCGGACGCGGCCCAGGACAAGCGCCTGAGCCCCGCCGCGCGCCGCGCGCTGGAGGAGGCCGCCGCGCGCCGCGCCGCCGCGCCGCCGCTGGATCTGCCGCCCGAACAGGGCGGACCGCGCGGGGCCGAGCCCACGCGCTATGGCGACTGGGAGAAAAAAGGCCTGGCGGTGGACTTCTGATGAAACGCTGGGCCTTCACCGAGGAAGAACTTCGCCTGACCCGTATCCGGGTCAAGAGCCTGGCCGCCCGGGCGTCGCAGGCGCTGGTGGTGGGGGCCATCGCCGTGGCCCCGCTGGCTCTGACCCTGTGGGTGCTGTGGCTGGTGCTTCAGGTGGCCGCCTTCGTGGGCGGACTGATGACCGGTCCGTTCACCGCCACCCTGCTGCTGATCGCGCCAGGGCTGGAAGGCTTTCTGCTGCATCCGGTGACCTCCACCGTCCTGAACATCGTGGTGGCCCTGGGGGCCCTGATCGTGATCGGGCTGATGGCCAAGGGCGTGGTGGGGCGCGTGGTGGGTCAGATGGTGGAGGACTTCATCACCCGCATCCCGGTCGGCAGCGTGGTCTATGGCTCGGCGCGCCAGCTGATCTCCAGCTTCCAGTCGCCCACCGAGGGCGCCCAGAAGGTGGTGCTGATCGAATTTCCCTCGCCGGAGATGCGCACGGTGGGACTGGTGACCCAGCGCTTCCGCGCCTCGGACACGGGCGAGGAGCTGGCGGCGGTCTATGTGCCCACCACGCCGAACCCCACCTCGGGCTATGTGGAGATCGTGCCGGTGGACCGGCTGGTCTGGCTGGACTGGACCCTGAACGAGGCCATCCAGTTCATCGTTTCCGCCGGGGTCATCTCGCCCGAGTCGGTCAAGTATCGCACCACCGGCAACCCCGACCCGCAGGGATCCCCCCCGCCGATCATCCCCGACCGGCTCTAGAGCAGGCGGATCTCCCGCAGGCGCTGCAGCAGATAGTCCTCGGCGGTGATCGCTTCGGGGTAACGCTCGGGATTGTCGGCCGAGACGCAGCTGTCCAGGGTGCGGATTTCGTATTCCGGCTCGAAATGCAGGAAGAACGGCGTGGAGTAGCGGGAGAAGCCCCGCCGCTCGGGCGCCGGATTGACCACCCGGTGGGTGGTGGACGGCAGCACATGATTGGTCAGGCGCTGCAGCATGTCGCCGATGTTGACCACCAGGGCGCCGGGCGGCGGCGCGATGGATAGCCAGCGCCCGTCCCGGTCCAGCAACTGAAGCCCGGCTTCCTCGGCGCCCAGCAGCAGGGTGATGACGTTGATGTCCTCATGGGCCCCGGCCCGCACCCCCGGCGCATCGGCGGGCACCGGCGGATAGTGCAGCAGGCGCAGCACGGAATTGCCCAGCGCCACCTTGTCGGCGAAGAAATCGTCCGTAAGCTTCAGGTAGCGGGCGATGGCCCTGAGCAGCTTCGCGCCCAGCGAGTCCAGCGCCTGGAACATGCCGTACACGTGCTCCTGGAAGGTCGGGACCTCCGATGGCCAGACGTTGTCGCGCATGTATTTGCGATAGGGGTGCCCTTCCGGCAGTTCGCGTCCCGCGTGCCAGAATTCCTTCAGGTCCACGGCCGCGGCGTCCTTCGCCGCCTCGACGCCGAAGGGGGTGTAGCCGCGCGCGCCGCCGGTTCCCGGCTGGTGATAGGCGCGCTTGACCGCGTCAGGCAGGGCGAAGAAGGCCCTGGCGTCGTCCAGGGCCGCCCCGATCACGGCTTCGTCCAGTCCGTGATCGGCGACCACCGCGAAGCCGTAGCGGGCGAAAGAGGCCCCCAGATCGTCGGAAAAGCCCTGAAAATCCGCCTCGAAGCGGGTCATGGAAACGGGGGTGATGGCGCTGTCGGTCACGGAAACTCTCGCGGAGGTGAACGGAGATCGTCTTACGCCGTTCATCAAGCCTATGGCAAAAGGTCGTTATGGCCACGCTTCAAGCGGCCGCACCGGAACCTTGACCGTTCATCGGACGTTCCGGCGGCTGGGTCACTGAAGAAACCCTGGAAGGACTACCGTCATGAACATCAAGATCATCGCCGGCGTCAGCGCCCTGGCGCTCGTCGCCGCCGCCTGCACCACCACCGACCCCTATCGCTCGGGGCCCCAGCCGAACCGGACCGCGCAGGGCGCCGTCGCCGGCGCGCTCGGCGGCGCCGTGCTGGGCTATCTGACCAACACAAACAATTCCGAGCAGGGCCGTCGCAACGCCCTGATCGGCGCGGGCGTGGGCGCCCTGGGCGGCGCCGCCGTCGGCCAGTACATGGACCGCCAGCAGCGCGCGCTCGAGGCCGAGCTGTCCGGTTCCGGCGTGGGCGTGGCCCGTCAGGGCGACAACCTCGTCCTGCGCATGCCCGGCGACGTGACCTTCCCCACCAACAGCGCCGACATCAACGCGCGGTTCTATCCGGTGCTGCGGGACGTGGCGCGGATCATGAACGAGTATGACCGCTCGGTGGTGGACATCGTCGGCCACACGGACTCCACGGGCGGGGACCAGATCAACCAGCCCCTGTCCGAGCGCCGCGCCGCTTCGGTGGCCCAGTTCCTGATCGGCGAGGGCGTGATGCGCGAGCGTCTGTATGTTGCGGGCGCCAGCTCGCGCAATCCGATCGCATCCAATGACACCGTGGATGGCCGCGCCCAGAACCGGCGTGTGGAAATCCTGATCCGCCCGCTGACCTGATCTTCGGCGACGCGATCGCGTGAAAATGGCGAAGGCGGCGGGAAACCGCCGCCTTTTCCTTTGGTTGCGCTTGCGAAGCAGCCCGCGCCCATGCTGTTCTCAATCCCGTGTTCGCCGATGGGCGAACCGGGAGGCGGCATGGATCAGCACAGCGATGACGACGATGTCCGGGAGGGCCTGCGCCTGACCGGGGTGGCCGTGGTCTCCGCCTTCATCGTCGCCGCTGCGGTCATCGGCGCCGGCAGGGCCGTCCTGCCCGTCCTGCTGCCCTCCCTGCTTGACGACCCGGGCGCCGCTCCCGTGGTCCGGGCCTCAATGGAGCGCTAGACCGCCTCCACGCACATGGCGACGCCCATGCCGCCGCCGATGCAAAGGGCCGCCAGACCCTTCCGGGCGCCCGAACGCTTCATTTCGTGCAGCAGGGTGGTCAGGATGCGGGCGCCGGATGCGCCGATGGGGTGGCCGATGGCGATGGCGCCGCCGTTCACGTTCACCTTCGCCGTATCCAGACCCAGCTCCTTGACGACACACAGGGCCTGGGCCGCAAAGGCTTCGTTGGACTCGATCAGGTCCAGGTCGCCCACGGACCATCCGGCTTTGGCCAGGGCCTTCTTCGACGCCGGGATCGGGCCCGTGCCCATTATGGCCGGGTCGACCCCTGCGGTGGCCCAGGACGCGATGCGCGCCAGCGGCTTGATACCGCGCTTCTCGGCCTCTTCCGCGGTCATCAGCACCACGGCGGCGGCGCCGTCGTTCAGGCCCGAGGCGTTGGCGGCCGTTACAGAACCGTCCTTCGTGAAGGCGGGGCGCAGCTTCTCCATGGCCTCGATGGTCGCGCCGTGGCGGATGTATTCGTCCTTGTCGACCACGATGTCGCCCTTGCGGGTGGTGATGGTCACAGGGGCGATCTCGTCATCGAATTTGCCGGCCTTCTGCGCCGCCTCGGCCTTGTTCTGGCTGGCCACGGCGAAGGCGTCCTGATCGGCGCGCGCGATGGACCACTTTTCGGCGATGTTCTCGGCCGTCTGGCCCATGTGATAGCCGTTGAAGGCGTCCCACAGGCCGTCCCTGATCATGGTGTCGGTGAACGACAGGTCGCCCATCTTCTGGCCGCCCCTCAGGTTCGCGGCGTGGGGCGCCTGGCTCATGCTTTCCTGACCGCCGGCCACGACGATCCTCGCGTCGCCGGAGAGGATCTGCTGGTACCCCAGGGCCACAGCCCGAAGGCCGGAGCCGCACAGCTGGTTCAGGCTCCATGCGGGGGTCTCGACGGGCAGGCCCGCAGCGATCGACGCCTGACGCGCCGGGCCCTGCCCGGCCCCCGCCTGGAGGACCTGGCCCAGGATCACCTCGTCGACGTCGCCGGCGTCAACCCCGGCGCGCTCCAGCGCCGCCTTGACGGCAACGGCGCCCAGCTCATGCGCGGAAAGGGAGGACAGGGCCCCCAGGAAGGAGCCGACGGGGGTGCGGGCGGCCGAGACGATGACGATATCGGACATGGGATTTCACTCCGGGAGGAATTTCGGTGTGGCGGTTCTGCCTCAACGCAGGCGTTTCGTCACCATAAAGCCGCTGATTCAGCGGTTCGTCACCATGTGGAGGCCATGCTGGGCGGGAACGATCGGCCCGTTTCCCCGCTTGAAAGGTCATGCTCGTGTTGTTCCGCCGCCTCGCCAGTCACATCTGCACGCCAGACGAGCAGGACATGGCGGAGCACTACCTTACACGTGGCGAGCGGCTGGCGGATAAGTGGGTGCATATTGTCGGCCTGGCCCTCGCGGCGGTGGGCGGGATCGTTCTGGCGGTGCTGTCGGCCGTATACGGCGGCGCGGGAACCGCTATGGCCACCGCGATCTACGCCCTGTGCCTGATCGCCATGCTGACCTGCTCGACCATCTACAATCTGACCCATCCCTGCGCGGCCCGACCCGTACTGCGGCGCATGGACGAGGCGGCCATCTTCCTGATGATCGCCGGCAGCTACACCCCCTTCACCGTCCTGCGGTTCGAGGGCGCCTGGTCCGTCGGCTTCACCCTGCTGGTCTGGGGTTTCGCCCTGGCCGGGGTGTTCGCCAAGATGCTGGCGCCGCGCATTTCCGACGCCTTCTGGAGCGGGGTCTATGTGTTGTTCGGCTGGCTCGCGGTGTTCGCCCTCAAGCCCATGATCGAGACGGTCCACCCCCTCGCCCTGGGCCTGCTGGTGGCGGGCGGACTGATCTATACGGCGGGGGTCTTCGTGTTCATCAACCAGCGCGTAAAGTTCCGCCGGGCCATCTGGCATGGCTTCGTGGTGGCCGGCGCCGGAACCCACTGGGCGGCGATTCTGGTGGGAGTCGTTCTGGCGCCCGCCTGAGCGCTTCGCAATGCACTGGCGCATGGCACCGCGCTGCGGAATAATGCGAGGTCGAACAACAATGGACGGTGACAGCGTGGCGGATACCCAACCGGCAGCCGGCAAGAAATCCAGCAAGGCCCAGAGCGACAGGAACGGCGGCGCGGTCGTCATCAAGAAGTACGCCAACCGGCGCCTCTACAACACATCCACCAGCGCCTATGTGACGCTGGAAGATCTGGCGGGGATGGTCCGCGAGGGCGTCGACTTCCTCGTTTATGACGCCAAGACCAACGACGACCTGACCCGTCAGGTGCTGACCCAGATCATCTTCGAGGAGGAGAGCCGGGGCGAGGCCCTGCTGCCCGTCCAGTTCCTGCGCCAGTTGATCGGCTTCTACGGCGGCCAGATGCAGTCGGTCCTGCCCAGCTACCTTGAACTCTCGCTCGACAATTTCGTCAGCCAGCAGGAGCAGTTCCGCTCGCAGTTCTCGCGCGCCTTCGGGGCCGCGCCGGGTGTCGGCATGTTCGATGAGCAGGTGAAGCAGAACATCGCCATGTTCGAACGGGCCATGAAGATGTTCACCCCCATGGCCTATGCGCCCAGGGTCGAGCCTGAAAAGTCCGCGGAGGCCGCGACCCCCGCCGGTGACGCCACCCTGAACGAAATGCGTCGCCAGATGGAGGAGATGCGCGCCCAGCTGGATCGTCTGGCCGGCGCCCGCGCCGACGAGCCCGGCAGGAAATGACCGGTCCGGTGCGCCCGGTCGGTCCCGTCGAGCCGCGCGGCCCCCAGCGCCGCACCGGCGACCGCCGTCAGGGAGAGGAGCGCCGCGAAGGGACCCCTCGCCCGGTAAGGGCCCTTGTTCCCCGCGGCGAGTCGGCCGCGTTGTCCGATGAGCCGCCGGCCTCGCCCACGCCGCCAAATCCCTCGCAGCCGTCGGCATTTGCGGCCCAGATGATCGGCCAGACCGGCGCCAGGAAAGGTCTGAAGGGCGGCCCGCCCGTGCTGGACGCCGCCCGGGGCAGTTATATGGGGGCCGAGTATTCCGGCGCCGGCGACCGTCGGCCGAAGCCGGGCAAGACCACCCGCACAGACGTCTGATCAAGGCCTTCGACTGGCCCGGTCCTTGCAGTCCTGAACGACGACATCCGTCTTCAGGGACCGCCGACCATGACCGCCCTCGCCGCCCGCTTCTTCGACATTCTCGCCGTGAGCCTGGTGTTTCTGGCCTTCGGCTGAGCCGCTCAGCCCGGCGCGCCGATCTCGAAATCCTTGCGCGCGCTGATGATGGTCACGATGAAGCCGGCCAGAACATCCAGCATCACCATGGCCGTGATGAGGAAAAAGGTCGAGGTCGCGAAGCCCCGCAGCAGGAGGAAGGCGATCAGGCACATCACGAACAGGATCATCGAAAGGGCGTGATTGACGATCGCGATCTTCTGGCTGGATGTGGACTTCAACAGCTCGAAGAACAGCAGGATCAGGGAGAACAGGATCAGCAGGTCTCCCGGCCCGACGGTCCAGGTGGCGCCCGAGGTCATGGGAATGGTGAAGAGCGGATCCCTGAGCGCGGCGTCAGCCCCGGCGGCGGTGAAACCTCCGTCCATGCCGAAGATGACGATGAGGGTGTAAAGCAGCACCGGAATGGCCAGCAGCGGCAAGGCGATCAGCATGGTCGTCCTCCTCGTCTCGTTCCAGGCAGGGGCGGCGACGCCCGTTCACAATGGTTAATAACGCCGTTCGGAACGGATCGCTACGGCTTCGCTTGAGGCCCGGGGCGAGGATTTCTGGAGACGGCGGGCGCGGGCGTGATACAGGAACGATGATGCAGCGACCCGACCTTGACCGCCTGATCCTCGGCTGGCGCGGCCCTGTGCTGGCGGCGCTGATCGCTCTGATCGCGGGCCTGCCGGGCCTGATCATGACGCCTGTGCTGGATCGCACAGAGGCGCGAACGGCCCAGGTCAGCGCCCGGATGCTGGACCGGGGAGACTGGATCGACACCCGGGCCGACGATCAGGACAGGCTCAGAACCGCTGCGGGCCTTCACTGGTTACAGGCCGTTTCAGCCGCCCTGACCTCGGACGTCCAGGACCGCAACATCCGGCCCTATCGTCTTCCCTCCCTGCTGGGGGCCATGCTGGCGGCCTGGGCCTGCGCCTGGGGCGCGGCCGCATTGTTCGGCGCCCGCGCAGGGTTTCTGGCCGGCGCCCTGCTGGGCGGCGCCTTCCTGATGTCCACCCTGGCGGGGGTGGCCCAGGCCAACGCCCTGCTGGCCGGCCTGATCACGCTGGCCATGGCAGCCCTGGCGCGCCTGTATGTGCTGGCGCGGGAAGGCGAGGCGGAGGCCTCGGCCAGCGGCGGGCCGCCGCCGCGCCTGCCCCGCCCCCTGAAGCTGATCGTGTGGGGCGCCCTGGGCGCGGCGATCCTCGTGGGCGGCCTGACCGCACCGCTGGTCGTGGGCCTGGCGCTGGTCACTCTCGGGCTGATGGACGGGCGCTGGGGATGGATGGGGCGGCTGGGCTGGCTGAGCGGCCTGCCTCTGCTGGCGCTGATCGTCGGGCCGTGGGCCATCGCCGCCACCGTCTCGACGGACGGCGAGGTGTGGCGCCAGGCCCTGAACGACAACATCATGGCCCGGATCGTCCGCGGTGAGGCGAGTTGGGGGGTTCCCGGGCGCCATCTGCTGTTGGCGCCGTTGCTGCTGTTCCCGGCCACCCTCATGCTTCCGGCGGCCCTGGTGACCGGTCTGACCCGCCGGGCCGAGCCGGGGGTGCGCTTCGCCGTGGCCTGGCTGGTTCCCGCCTGGCTGCTGTTTGAAGTGGCGCCCGACCCCATGTGGCACCAGACCCTGCCCCTGTACGGCGCGGTGACCTGGCTGGCCGCAGCGGCCCTGACCCGTCCGCTGGGCCGCGTCTCGCGCTGGGCCGGGACCGCGCTGGCGGTGCTGGGCGGGGTCTATGTGCTGGGCGCCACCCTGTACGCCCTGTCCGAGTTCGGCGGCGAGGCGTCCCAGGCCTGGGCGACCCCGACCATCGGCCTGACTCTCGCGGCGGCGGCCATCGGCGGCTTCCTGCTGTACCACCGCATGGGCGTGACGGCGGTGCTGATCTCGCTGGCGCTCGGCATCCTCGCCCACGCCAGCCTGGCGGGCCTGATGCGCAATCTGGAGCCTCTGTGGGTGTCGCCGCGCCTGAAGGCCGCCATGATCGAGACGGGGCTTCATCCGGTCGAGGGGCGCCTGCCCGGGCCGGTGGCGGTGACCGGCTACAGCCAGCCCAGCGTGCTGTTCCTGTTCGGACCGGCCGCGCGCTTCACCGATGAAGCCGGAGCCGCCGCCGCCATCGCTGCGGGTCGCCCCGCCGTGGTGGAGGCCCGGCAGGAGGCGAATTTCCGCGCCGCCCTGGGCCGCCTGGGCGCCGAGGCCCGGGCCGAGGACCGGGTCGAGGGTGTCAACTACGCCAACGGAGACCGGGTCGAGCTGATCCTGTATCGCCCCGCGCCCCGGCCCGCGCCCGTGCGCCGTCCCGCGCGGCCCGAGGCCGAGCCTGAACCGGCGCTGCTGGATCCCGACGCCGAACCGGGGACCGACGACCAGACCCTGCCCGATCCGGATGGGGAGGCCGCCGATCCGGCGCTCGACGCGGCGGCGCCCGCCGAGGACCCGGACACGCCTGTGGCCTCGCCACCCTCCGCGCCGGAGCCTGGGCCCGACCAATGAGCCGCTTCATCCAGATCGTCGAGGTCGGCCCCCGCGACGGCCTCCAGAACGAGAACGCCGTGCTGGAGCCCGCCGTCCGCGCCGGGTTCGTGCGGCGGCTGGAGGCGGCCGGCGCGCGCCGCATCGAGGCGGTCAGCTTCGTTCACCCGAAATACGTGCCCCAGATGGCCGGGGCCGAAGAGGTCATGGCCGACCTGCGCCCCGAGGCCGGACACAGCCGCATCGGTCTTGTGCTGAACGCCAAGGGGTATGACCGCGCCCTTACGACCGGGGTGGACGAGGTCAATGTCTCGGTGGCCGCCACCGACGGCTTCGGCCTGAAGAACCAGGGCCTGGACCTGAAGGGTCAGGCGGCCATGCTCGCCGACATCGTCGCCCGCCGTCACAACGCCGCCCCGGGCGACGCGGCGCCGTCCCTGTCGGTGACCATCAGCTGCGTCTGGGGCTGCCCCTTCGACGGCGAGGTGTCAGTGGATCAGGTGGCCGATCTGGTGGGCCGCATCGGCGCGCTGGGCGTGGACGAGATCGCCCTGGCCGACACCATCGGCGCCGGCGATCCCTGGGCCGTGACGAAAAAGGTCGAGGCCGCGCGCAAGGCCGCGCCGGACGCGACGCTGCGGCTGCACTTCCACGACACGAGGAATACGGGACTCGCCAACGCCTATGCGGGCGTGGAGGCGGGGGTGGACATTCTGGACGCCTCGGTGGGCGGCATCGGCGGCTGTCCCTTCGCGCCGGGCGCCACCGGCAACATCGGCACCGAGGATCTGGTGCACATGCTGCACCGCGGCGGGTTCGAGACCGGCTATGATCTGGACGCCCTGATCGAGACGGCCCGCTGGGTCGGCCAGCGCCTCGGCAAGGCGCCCCCGTCCAGCCTCAGCCGCGCCGGGCCATTCCGGAAGGTCTGATCAGGCCGCGCACACCGCCCCTCCCCGTTACTATTCGCAAACCTAACGTGCGAGGTGAGGAATTTATAGAGTCATCCGTAAATCGTCATCTTGGCAACTAAAGCCGCCAGCTGAATAGATTGAAGTTCGTCTTCGCCGTATATTACCTGATCGATCGATTGATCACCTTGAATGACAACTCTGCAGCCGAATGCCTGCATTTTGCTGTCAAAATTTGGCTCGAATATTTCGACTGAAATTTCGTCCTTAGCCGATATATTCTTAATGTTTAAGGGAATGGGATTACCTGGCAGTTACTGTTGCATCGGCCGAGACTATCGGCCGCGTCAGCGTAGCATCCTTCACGCTGGCGTGGCGTTGGCCACCCACTACACATAGAGGTTTGAAACAGGTAGCTTCTGAAACAAGCATCCTTCGCACTGTTGCTCAGCATTAAAGGACGCAGATGCAGCTTCGACAGTCGAAGAATTTAGCGCTATAAGAGCAATGGCGGAAATCGTCGCGGCAAACACAAGGCGCATGACTATTCATCCTTGTGCTTGACGGCAAGATACCTGTAATAGGCTAAAGGTCAAGGTCGAAAAACGCCCTGTAGCTAAAGCCAGCCAGAACTGACTAGCTAGCGCCCGCCCGTTTCAGGTCCGGCGGCGTCGCCTCGTCTGTCAGGACGCGGATGGCCTCTTCCACCGTCAGGATCTCCTGGGCCTGGGAGCCGAGGCGGCGCAGGGCCACCTTGCCCTCGGCGGCCTCGTTCCTGCCCACCACGGCGATGACCGGCACCTTGCCGACCGAGTGCTCGCGCACCTTGTAGCCGACCTTCTCGTTCCGCAGGTCCGTCTCGACCCGCAGGCCCGCGGCCTTGAACTTCGCGGCCACCTCTTCGGCATAGCCGTCGGCGTCGGAGGTGATGGTCGCCACCACCGCCTGCACCGGGGCCAGCCACAGCGGGAAGGCCCCGGCGTAGTTCTCGATCATGATGCCGATGAAGCGCTCGAACGACCCCAGGATCGCCCGGTGCAGCATGACCGGCCGGTGCTTCTGGCCGTCCTCGGCGATGTAGGAGGCGTCAAGCCGCTCGGGCAGCACATAGTCCAGCTGGATGGTGCCGCAGGTCCATTCGCGGCCGATGGCGTCCTTGACGATGAAGTCCAGCTTGGGCGCGTAGAAGGCGCCGTCGCCCTCGGTCACCACCGGCTCCGTGCCCGCGGCGCGGGCGGACTCGGCCATCAGGGCCTCGGCCTTGTCCCAGAATTCGTCGGACCCGGCCCGCACCTCGGGGCGCGTGCCCAGGCTGATGTAGGCGGTCTCCATGCCCAGATCGGCGTGGACGCTGCGCGCCAGTTCGATGAAGGCCGAGGTCTCGGCGACGATCTGGTCCTCGCGGCAGAAGATGTGGGCGTCGTCCTGGGTGAAGCCGCGCACCCGCATCAGGCCGTGCAGGGCGCCCGACGGCTCATAGCGGTGGCAGGCCCCGAACTCGGCCATGCGCAGGGGCAGTTCGCGATAGGAGCGCTGGCCCTGATCGAAGATCTGCACGTGGCCGGGGCAGTTCATGGGCTTGAGCGACAGGGTCTCGCCCTCCACCGTCTCGCACACGAACATGTTGGGCCGGTATTTCTCCCAGTGGCCCGAGGCCTCCCAGAATTTGCGGTCCAGCACCTGGGGCGTCTTGACCTCCACATAGCCGGCCGCGTCCAGGCGGCGGCGCATGTAGTCCTCGATCACCCGCCACAGCACCCAGCCCTTGGGGTGCCAGAACACCATGCCCCGGCCCTCTTCCTGCATGTGGAAGAGCTCCATGGCGCGGCCGACCTTGCGGTGGTCGCGCTTCTCGGCCTCCTCGAGGCGCTGCAGGTGGGCGTCCAGATCCTCTTTCGTGGCCCAGGCGGTGCCGTAGATGCGCTGCAGCTGGGCGTTGCGGTGATCGCCGCGCCAGTAGGCGCCCGCCAGCTTGGTCAGCTTGAAGGCCTTGCCCACGAATTTGGTCGATGGGAAGTGCGGCCCCCGGCACAGGTCCAGCCACTCGCCCTGACGGTAGACCGTAATGGTCTCGGTTTCCGGCAGGTCGCGGATGATCTCGGCCTTGTAGGCCTCGCCGATGCCCTCGAAATATTTGATCGCCTCGTTGCGGTCCCAGACCTCGCGCTCCAGCTTCGCGCCACGATCGATGATCTCGGCCATCTTCTTCTCGATGGCGGCGAAGTCGTCGGTGGAGAAGGGCTCGTCGCGGGCGAAGTCGTAGTAGAAGCCGTCCTCGATGGCCGGGCCGATGGTGACCTGGGTGCCGGGGAACAGGCTCTGCACCGCCTCGGCCATGACGTGGGCAGCGTCGTGGCGGATGGTGGCCAGGGCGGCGGGGTCCTCACGCATCAGCAGGCGGAAGTCGCCGCTGGTCTCAAGGGTGCGGTCCAGATCCAGCTGGGCGCCGTTCAGCTCGACCAGCGCGGCCCTCTTGGCCAGCGACGGGGAGATGGACGCGGCCACCTCGCGGCCCGTCACACCTGCGGGATACTGGCGCGCGGCGCCGTCGGGAAATTTGAGCTCGATCATGATGGCGCTGTCTTAATGGCGGGCGCGCCCACGGCATAGCCCCCTTGTCCGGCTGCGACTTGCAGGGCGCGAATTACAGGTTAGCCTTGGGGCATGTTCAAGCCCCTGCTCATGGTCGGCCTGCTCGCCGCCAGCCCCGTCATGGCCCAACCGGGCGCCGCCGACCGTCATCATTACCCGGCCGGCCAGGCTGCGACCGTGGACTTCAGCCTCCAGGAACGCAGCCCGCGAGGCGGTCGAACCACTTCGATCTACAGGACCTATCGCCCCAATGTTTCGTTTGACGGCGGTCCGCGGGTGGAATGCGTGGTGGCGGTTCCCGGCGGGGGCGGCGTCGCTCCGGGAACGACCCGACGCATCACCCTGACCTGTCCCGTGCCGCTGCGCGAAGGACAGACCTTCGAGGCCTTCGAGCGGGACCGCCCGGTCGGGACAGGAGTCGTTACAGCTCCCCTGTAAACGGGCTGCCCGGTTCAGGCGGCTTCCAGACCATAGGCCCCGTGCAGCGCCCGCACCGCCAGTTCGGCGTAGGCGGCGTCGATCAGCACGCTGATCTTGATCTCGGAGGTGGAAATGGCCTGGATCTTCACGCCCTTGTCGGCCAGGGCCTGGAACATGGTCTGGGCCACGCCCGCGTGGCTGCGCATGCCCACCCCGATGACCGAGACCTTGGCCACGTCCTCGTCCACCGCCACCTCGTCGAAGCCCAGCTCCCCTTGGGCGGCGCGGGTCAGGTCGGCGGCGCGCGAGGCGTCGCGGCGGCCGGTGGTGAAGGTCAGGTTCACGGTCTCGGGCGTGCGGGCGCGGGACTGGACGATCATGTCCACGTTCACGTTCGCTTCCGCCAGCAGGGTGAACAGCCGCGCGGTGGTCTCGATCCGGTCCGGCAGACCCAGCAGGGTGATGCGGGCCTCGTCGCCGCTCATGGTCACCCCCGACACGATGCGCTTTTCCACGATCTCGTCCTCTTCACAGATCAGGGTGCCCGACTTCTCGGGCAGGGTTCCGTTCTCGTCCGGTTCGATGAAGCTGGACAGCACCCGCACGGGCACCTGCTTCGCCATGGCCAGCTCCACCGAGCGGGTCTGCAGCACCTTGGCGCCAAGGGACGCCATCTCCAGCATCTCCTCGTAGGACACCCGCTCCAGCCGGCGCGCCTTCTGCTCGATGCGCGGGTCGGTGGTGTAGACCCCGTCCACGTCGGTGTAGATGTCGCACGGGCAGCCCAGCGCCGCGGCCACCGCCACCGCCGAGGTGTCCGAGCCGCCCCGGCCGAGGGTGGTGATCCGGCCGTCGCGGGTCACCCCCTGAAAGCCCGGCACCACCGCCACCTGGCCGGAGTCCACCGCCGCGCCCAGCACCTCGCCGGGAATGTCCTCGATGCGCGCCCGGCCGTGGGCGTCATCGGTGAGGATCGGGATCTGCCAGCCCATCCAGCTGCGGGCGTCCAGACCCAGATTGCGCAGGGTCAGGGCCAGCAGCCCCGCCGTCACCTGTTCGCCCGAGGCCACCACCACGTCGTATTCGTCGTCGGACAGGGCAACGCCCGCCCCCGGCTTGCCCGCCCCGTCGGTCCAGGCCACCAGTTCATTGGTCTTGCCGGCCATGGCCGAGACCACCACCGCCACCTTGCGCCCGGCCCTGACCTCAGCGGCGACGATGCGCGCGGCGCGGCGGATGCGCTCCAGGTCCCCCATGGAGGTGCCGCCGAACTTCATCACCAGGCGCGTCATCGTGGCGCGAATCCCCCGTTGCAAACCGCGGCCCGGGCGTTCATCCCTTGAGCCATGGCCGCTTCTAGTCACACCCGCCCGGCGCGAGAAGCCCCGCCGCCGCAAGAAATCCTCGCCGATGGCGCCAGCGGCGCTTCCATCGACCCGGCCGACGTGGCGCGCTTCTCGGCCCAGGCGGCGGAATGGTGGGACGCCAAAGGCCCCTTCGCCCCCCTGCACAAGTTCAATCCGGCCCGTCTGGCCTTCGTGCGCGATCAGGCCGCCGCCCGCTTCGGCCGCGACAGCCGCGCCCGCAAGCCGTTCCAGGGCCTGTCCCTGCTGGACGTGGGCTGCGGCGGCGGGCTGATCGCCGAGCCCATGAGCCGTCTGGGCTTTGCGGTCACCGCCATCGACGCCTCGGCCGAGAACATCGGCACCGCCCGCGCCCATGCGGCGCCGCAGGGTCTGCCCATCGCCTACCGGGCCGCCACGGTCGAGCAGCTGGAGGCGGAACGCGCCGGTCCCTTCGACGTGGTCCTGACTATGGAGGTGATCGAGCATGTCCGCGATCCGGAGGCCTTCATCCGCACCTGTTCGCGGCTGACGGCCCCCGGCGGCCTGATGATCGTGGCCACCCTCAACCGCACCCTGAAGTCGCTGGCGCTCGGCAAGGTCGCCGCCGAATACGTCCTGCGCTGGGTGCCCGCCGGCACCCATGACTGGCGCCAGTTCCTCAAGCCGGACGAAATCCGCCTGATGCTGTCGCACGAGCCGGTTGCAGTGGAAGGCCCGTTCGGGATCGCGTATGATCCGCTCTCTGACCGATGGTCGCAGGGCGTGGACGCGGACGTGAACTACATGATGGTCGCCACCCGCGACTGACGCCTGAACTATAATAGTTTCAACACCTTCCGGGGAGGAAGAGTCATGTTGTTGCTTGTTTCAGTGTTCGCCGCATTATCCCTGAACGCCACCCAGCCTGCAGAGCCCATCACAGACTGGCGCGAGGCGGTCCGCTGTCTGGCCGCCTTCGAGACCGCCGCCTCCAAGAGCTTCGCCGCCCACGTCCAGGACTCGGGCGCCGGTCACGACGACCGGGCCGTCCTGTATGACGACCTGGCCATGTCCCTGATCGGCAGCATGGGCGAGCGCTTCGACTTCGCCCGCATGGAGCAGGCCGAAACCATCCGGGCGCGGGAGGCCCAGGCCCTGGAGTCGCGGTCCACCGAGGAGGTCACGGCTCTGGCCGACCAGTGCCGCGCCCGGCTGCCGGATCCGCCGGTCATGCCCTGACGGGGCGCACCATATAGACGGCGTCAGGCCCATAGCTGGACAGTTTCGCGGCCAGGGCAGGGCTGGACCGGACGATGAAGCCCTGTCGCGTCCAGAACGGCGCGGCGTTGTTGACGGCGGTCAGGCTGACGGCGGGCAGGCCGGCGGCCTTTGCCGCCTCCACCGCCAGGGCGGTTCCGCGCGCCGCATGTCCGCCGCCGCGCGCACCGGAGGCGAGGGCCAGGTCATGCAGATAATAGACCTCGGGCGCTTTGGGGAGGGCGGGCAGCAGAGCGTTCAGCGCCGGGGCGGCGTCCAGCATCCACGGATAGCTGACCAGATAGCCGGCCACCAGGCCGCTCTCATCGACCAGAACCCGGCATCCGGCCGGATACAGATCCAGGCGATTGGCGAAACAGGCGCGGTCTTCGGGATGGTCCGGGAAAGCCTCGGCGGCGACCTGCACGACGCCATCGAGATCGGCGTCCGTCATTGGCCGCCACGTCAGGGCGCCGAATGCGGCTTTGGACAAGGCCGGGCCGCCTTTCAGGATCGGATCAGGGCTGGCCCTGGGCCTGACCGGCGCGGGCGGTCTGGATGGCGTCGCGGGTGGCGCCCTCCGCGCTGCGATAGACGAAGCCGTAGGTGGGATAGACGGTGGACCCCAGGCCGTTGATGGGGTTGTACCAGACCTTGACCCGGCTCCAGTCGCCGGCGGGCGACACGTCCACCACGGTGACGTTCTCCTCGACCCGGCCGCGGCTGCCGCCCCAGTTGGCGTGGGTGACGCGGATGACCCGCTCGGTCAGGATGTCGCTGACCACCGCCACGTGACCCCGGTTCATGCGGCCGTGGGGCTGGAACACCAGCACCGATCCGGCCTCGGGCGCCTCGCCGGTGCGGAAATTGCTGACGGCCTGACGCCACCAGGTCCAGGCGTCGCCGAAGATCTGGATGCCGGACAGCAGGCGCGCGAAGGTCACGCACTGCCAGTAGGGTTCATCGGCTCTGACGGTCTGGGGCGTGGCGAGGGTGAAAACCCCAAGCGAGACCGCAACCATTGCGGCGGTGAGCCGTTTCATCATTCTGGCGTGCTCCGGACGTTTCGCGTCACAAGGCATAAATCATGTTCGCGAAGGGTTGAAGAACCCTTTCCGGGATCAATTTGGGTCTTTTCGTGGCGATCGGCGGTGGGCGAAATCCGCCATTCAGGTGCGCGGCTGGCCCTGTTCGTCCGTATTCATCAGGAAATCCACCGAGGCCGCGCAGCCGTTCAGGGCCTCCTCGCCGATCTGCACCCGCGCCGTCAGGGGATAGGTGCGGTCGCTCATGCCGTCCGAACAGGGCGTCTCGATCAAGGTGACGTTCAGGGCCCGGCCCTGATCGGTCTGGCCGCTCCAGCTGGCCGTGGTTCCCGCAATCTGGGGCCCGGCGTTGGGCGCGCGCTCCTCGGGCCGGTCGACGCCGTCATAGACCAGACCGTCGCCATTGATGTTGACCGCCCAGAAGGGCTCGGTCCCGATCACCCGCAGGGGCTCTGTCAGAGTCACCCCGCCCAGAACCGCCTCGGGCGCGGCCGGCGCGGGCGCGGGTTGATCCGGCGCTTCGCCCTCCGCACAGGCGCCCAGGGTCAGGGCGGCGAAAGGAGCGAGGACGGCGAGGATGGCTGGGGCGCGCATGATCAGGTCTCCGTATTCAGTTGCAGACTGCCTGCGCCGACGACAGTCGTGCAAGGGGGCGCGTGGTGGGCTAGCGTCGCCGCATGGCGAATCGCGGGCCGTTCAACCTTTATGAGTTCTTCGCCGGGGGCGGGCTGGCCGGGCTGGGCCTGACCGGGTTTCGCACGACCTTCGCCAATGACCTCGACCGGGCCAAGGCGGCCAGCTGGCGGGCCAATCACGCCGATCCGGACATCCTGAAACTGGCCGATGTCTGGGACCTGACGCCGAGCGACCTGCCGGGCCGGGCCGACCTGGCCTGGGCGTCGTCGCCCTGTCAGGACGTCAGCCTTGCGGGCGCGCGGGGCGGGCTGGACGCCCGGCGTTCGGGCGCCTTCTGGGGATTCTGGCGGCTCATGACCGGCCTGGCCGAACAGGGCCGGGCCCCGCGCCTCATCGTCATCGAGAACGTCATGGGCCTTCTCACCTCCAATCAGGGGCGCGATTTCGCCGCCGTATGCCAGGCGCTTCACGACGGCGGCTATGTGTTCGGGGCGGTGGAGGCGGACGCGGCCCTGTGGCTGCCCCAGTCGCGGCCGCGCCTGTTCATCATCGCTTCTCGCGAGCCGGTGGCGGGGGGCGAGGAGGGGGAGCATCCCTTTCATACCGGCCGCATCCGCGCCGCCCAGGCGGCTCTGCCGGACGAACTGAAGGCCGGCTGGATCTGGTGGCGGCTGGCCGCGCCGGCGCGCCGCAACACCGATCTGGCCGCCCTGCTTCAGCCGGATCAGTCCGCCGGCTGGCTGGATGAGACCAGCGCCGCGGCTCTGCTGGACCTGTTGTCGCCCCTGCACCGGGCGCGTCTGGATGCGGTGATCGCCTCGGGCGAACGGCGCGTCGGCGCGGCCTATCGACGGGTGCGCACGGAGAATGGGGCCAAGATCCAGCGGCTGGAGATCCGCTTTGACGGCCTGGCCGGATGCCTGCGCACGCCGGCCGGGGGCTCGTCACGCCAGTTCGTGGTGGTCTGTGAGGGGGGACGGGCCCGCGTGCGGCGTCTGACCGGGCGCGAGGCTGCGCGGCTGATGGGCCTGCCGGAAAGCTACGCCTTGCCGGCCAGCGAAGTGGCGGCGCTGAAGCTGATGGGAGACGCGGTGGCCGTGCCGGTGGTCCGCGCCCTGGCGGATCAGATCCTGCGGCCGCTGCTGGAGCGCGGGGTCAGAACCGCCGCCTGATTCGCTCGTCGGCGGACTCGACGCGGTCGTCGTGGCCGCTGCGGGCCGAGTGAAAGGCCAGCATCATCAGACCGGCGCTCAGCAGGGCCGTGCCGACCACGCCGATGCCCAGGGCGATCCAGCCGTGAACCGTCATGGGCGACGCGCCGATGGCCTCCCAGGCCCACCCCATGGCCGCCACGGACAGACCTGACAGAACAGCGGCGCCCAGAAGGATCAGCGCCACGCGTCCGCGCGGCCCCGGCCCCTTTCGGCGCGGAGCCGACGATGCCCGGGGATCCGGGGCGGGCGCGGAGGCCGGCATGGTCAGGCCCGATCGATCAGTTCTGGACCCACTGGCCCTGGGCGTTGCGGTACCATTCGCCCCGCGAGAGGCGGGCGCGCAGCAGGGCCTCGAACATGCGGGCGGCGGCCACCTCGGTGGACACGCCGGTCTCGGCGGCGCGGGCGGCGTAGGCCTGACGGCGGGCGTCATTGGTGACGCGCACGGCCTCTTGCAGGGCGGAGTCCGAGGATCCGGCGCGGAAGCCCAGATAGCCGTCGGCCTGCTCGCCCACCACGCCCTCGACCTTGGCCTGGTCGATCAGGGACTTCTGTGCGTTGGTCTGGGCCAGGGCGGCGCCGGCTACGCCGAGGGCGGCGACAGCGGCGCCGATTACGAACAGCTTGCGAAAATTCATCATCCGATCCTCCGATCAGAACAGGTTGGGGTTCTCTTCCAGAAGCTGACGCAGCTCCTGGTCGAGACGGACACGCACGTCGGCGTCCAGCTTGGCGTATATCTGGATCGGGTCCACCTGCAGGCGGATCGTGGGGGCGCAGGCGGCCGCGGACCCGATCAGGGCGATGCCGCAGACGGCGATGATTTCACGTTTCGAGATCATGGGCGGCAGGCTCCACGGCTTACGGGTTCGCATCCAACAAGCGCCATCTAGCCTGAACCGGCCCTGAACGGCGAAGTTTCATCAATCTTCACGAGAATTTTCGTCACGTTCGCCGCGTCGGGCCCGATTAAGGGACAGGAGGTCCGAAACCAGCTCGTTCAGGTTCAGGGTGGTGTCCAGGGTCAGGTCGATCTCGGTGCCCGACGGCAGGGGCAGTTCGCGATTCAGGAAGTCCCGGCTGATCAACTCCGACAGGGTCAGGCGCAACTCCTGTCGCTGGGCCGGATCATGCCTGCCCCGGATTCGGAACAGCACGCCGAGCCTGCCTTCGTCCAGGCTGTTGACCTGGGCCGTCAGGATGTCGAAGGCCAGATCCTCCATGGCCTGGTAGGCCAGGTCCTGAACCACGTTGGGCGGCACATCCTCGCCCCCGCCGCCCGCCTCCAGCCCGCTCAGGGCCTCGCGTTCGATCTCCAGACGGCCAGGCTGAACCGCATACAGCGAGCCGTCGACCACCCGGAAGCCGTTGGCCTGATCCCAGGTGAACGGCACGCGCCCCGATACGACTGCGTTCAACAGCACCTGTTCGCCGAAGCCCGCGCCGCCGATCAGTTCGCTCAACTGCACGTTCTCGAACACCAGCGTCCCGGCGAAGGGCAAGGTGCGGTCCAGCGGCACGGTGAACGGCTCGATGATCACCTGACCGCCGGCCACGTCCAGATCCACGCCCGAGACCTGGAAGGATCCAGCCCCCAGTTCAAACAGGAGATTCAGGTCCGTGATCGGCGCCAGGGCCGCCAGCCCCTCGGCGGTCAGGCGCTGATCGGGCGCGGTGATCAGGGGCGTGAGGCTGGTGAAGGCCACCTCGCCGTTCAGGCCCGTCACCGGCCCGACCGGACTGACGAAATCCAGGTCCCGCACCGTCAGCACGCCGCTGCTGGTCGCGCCCTCGGGCGTCCAGTCGAATCGGCCTGTAAAGCCCGCGCCGCCGATCACGGGCGGATCGACCAAACCGGCGGTCAGGGGGGTCACATCACCCGGCTGCAGGCCACCCTCTGCGAACGTCAGGCCCGAGGCGTCGAAGGCCACGCCGCCCGCCTCTGCGCGCCCGTCATGCTTCAGGTCCACCGACCCGAGCCTGTGCGGGCCTCGCGACAGGTCGAACCGGCCCTGCCAGACATCTTCCGCCAGGGAAACAGCGCCTGCGGCCTCCAGCGGATAGAAGCGCTGCGGCTGGGTCGTGTCGGCCGCCCGTGCGGTTTCGACCTCCGCCTCCAGAGCCAGCCCGTCGCTGGTCCCGCGCACCGTGAGCGGCCCGGCGATATTGCTGAAACCCATGGCCAGGAAAGGAACTTCGGCGGCGGCGTCCTGCATGCGCCCGGCGGCCGTCCAGCCCCCGTCCGCCACGGTGACCAGCGGTCCGTCACGGGCGCACAAGGCGCCCGACAATCCCCGGGCGTCGTTCTCGCCGAAGGCCAGCTGCGCCGCGGTGATCGCCACACAGCCGTCCGGGCGGAATGTGAGCCGTCCGCCGCCGGACGTGAGGGTCCCGGCCCCCGCCACGTTCACATCGCGCGCGAAGCCGAAGTTAAAGCCCGCCGCGCCGTCCAGGAGGGCGGTGAATCCGCCGGAGGTCAGGCGCCATTGCGGAACGGCGACCCGCACATCCGTCTCCGGCGCCGTTCCCGTCAGAATCAAGGCCCCGCCGCCGGTCTGACCCGGCCTCGCGGCGTACAGCGGGGCGCCGGAGTGGGCGCCCAGCGTGATCAGGCCGCCGTTCAGGGGGGTGATGCGCGCCGCCTGGCCCAGCACCAGTTCCGTGCCGGTGCTGCCGGTCCTCAGCCGGAACGACGACGCCTCCAGACCGAAGCCGCCCAGCGCCTGCTTCAGGGCCGCCAGCTCGGGCGGATCGTCGGCGCCCGGTTCGCCCAGCAGCGGCCAGCGGCCCCGCGCGGCCCGGAGCCGCCCGGCCGCCTCCACCAGCACGACGCCCTGACCGGTCACGTCGGCGTCCATCCGCCCGTCGATGCCGGTGAGGCTCAGGTCGCCGAACTGCAGGCGGCGCGCGCGGAAGGAAGCCGGGGCCGTCATCTCGAAGGCGCTCGCCCGACCCGCGCCGCTGCGCCCGCCCGCCGATACGGCGCCGGAGCGGACATCCAGACCCGCCAGCGTCAGGTCGCCCGACCGCATACGGTCGGCCAGCAGCGTCATGGGCCCGTCCAGCCGCCATCGCAGGGCGCCGTCACGCCGGCTCATGTCCAGCACTGTCTCGCTGATCGACATGCGCGCGCCGGAGGCGCTGGTCTGGCCGAGGGTCAGGACGTCGGCGCCGATCATGCCCTCGCTTTCGCCCGAGAGGGTGAAGGACTCGAGCCAGCCGTTCACCCGGCCGTTCAGGCCGACCCGCGCGCCCACGGCCCGACCGGACACATCGCCAGCCTCCAGCCGCCCGGCCGCCAGGGTCGCGGTCAGGTGGAGATCGCCTTCGCTGCGCCGCGCGTTGAGGTCGGGGTAGGGGGCCTCGCCGATCAACCCCGCGCGTACGGCCTCGCCCGACAGCCCCGGGGCGTTGACCTCCGCGAAGACTGCTGCGACGTCGAACCGGGTGCGCTCCCCCGTGGTGGCCAGATCCAGACGGGCGCCCGAAAGGGCCAGATGCGTGTCGCCGCTGACCAGATTCGCTTCCGCCGCCCGCGCGCTCAGTCGCATCAGACGCCCGTCCTCGATCCGGGCGTCGGCGCGCACGTCCAGAGGTCCGTAGTCTGTGGTCAGAAGCAACCGGCCCTGTTCGATCAGAACCAGCGGTCCGCGGGCGTCCGGACCCGGCGGGCGACCGCGGAACTCGTCGATCAGGGGGTCCAGCGATCCCATGCTGAACACTCCGTCACGCCAGCCGGCCCGCAGGATCGGGCGGATCAGGCGGATGCGGCTTGGAGTCACGCCCAGCCCGGACGGAGACCAAGGAAGACCCAGGGCGTAGTCCATTTCGACCCGCTCGACGGAAAAGTCCGGATTGTCCCTGTCGCCGACGCGGATGCGGGCCGTCAGGGTGTCCAGCTCAAGCCGTTCGATCTGGACGTCGGCCTCGATCCCCCGTTGTTCCAGCCAACCCACCAGAATCTGCCGGGCCGCCTCGCGGCGCGCGGCGTACAGCGACAGGGCGGCCGCCAGCAGCAGGCCCAGGATCACCAGCGCCACGACGAGCAGACGCCCGGGGCCGCCCCCGGGCCGGCGACGACGGCGGACGCCGTCGGGAATGACGGGGGAGGCCGGCTGGCTGATCTGGGTATCGCTCACGCGCGCTCCATCGTCCTGCATGGCCGCTACCGGGATAGCCGGAACGCGCGACCGCGCAAACCACCAGCCTTGAATCCTGCTTGGGGCGCTGGTCTTGCCCCTCGCCTGTGACGGTATTCGGGCGAACGGCGCAGCTTTACGCGCGATCTTCGGCAAACGCGGTTAAAACATCTCCTGCACGGAGAAAACGGTGGCGGTTAACGATTTGTAACGGGATGCTTCCCATTAAGGGACATGCGGGCTATAGGCTTCGGCTCGCATCTTCGGGGTTGACCAGCCCCGGCGAGACAGTTTTCAGTGACAAGGCGCCACGGTAAGGGCGCTGCCGAATGACGGGGACCGATGGCTCAGTTCGATCCACGCCGACAGCCCAGGCGCTTCACGCCGCATATTTTCACGGCGTCCGCCGCGGTCGCTGTGGCCCTGCTGGCCGGCAAGCTATACCAACCGGTCACAGCGGCGGAAGTTCCGCTCCTGACGGCCGAACAGATAGCCGCCCTCGAAATCCAGGCCTTCGCGTCCGCCGGCGCCCCGGCCGGCATGAGCCAGCCCGAGGCGGTCCAGGTCCAGATCCAGCGCGGCGAAACCCTGGAGCAGGCCATGCTGCGCACCGGCATCGGCGCCGACGAGGCCCGGGCCATCGTCCGCACGCTCGGAAATGCCTATGACGTGGTGAACATCCGCGCGGGCCAGCGCTTCGAAACCGCCATCTCGCGGCCCCGCGCCGGACGCGGCGACGCCCGCCTGATCGGGCTGACGGTGCGCACCGGGCCGGCCACCCAGCTGACCGTGTCGCGCAGCTTCGACGGCGCGCTGCGTCTTCGCGAGCTCGAGGAGCAGGTCACCAACGAAACCACGGTCGCCACCGGCGAGATTCACGGCTCCCTGTCCGCCTCTGCGGGTCGTCTTGGCGCCAATTCGCGCATCGTGGCCCAGGCCGTGCGCCTGTTCTCGCACAAGATCGACTTTTCGCGCGACATCAAGGCCGGTGACAGCTTCACCCTGGTGTTCGACCGCACCGTGACCGAAAGCGGCCGCACGGTGGACACCGGCGAACTGCTCTATGCCGAGATCAAGGGCCAGGTGTTCTATCGCTTCAAGCCCGAGGGCTCGAACGAGGCGAAATATTTCGACGCCGACGGCAAGAACATCCGCGGCTTCCTGCTGCGCACGCCCATCGACGGGGCGCGCATCTCGTCCAACTATGGCGTGCGCCGTCACCCGATCTCCGGCTACCAGCGCATGCACCAGGGCATGGACTTCGCCGCCCCTACGGGCACGCCTGTCTTCGCCGCTTCCGACGGCGTGGTGGTCGAGGCGCGTCGCTGGGGCGGCTACGGCAACTGGGTGCGTGTGCGCCACAGCAACGGCTGGGAAACCGGCTACGCCCACCTGTCGCGCTTCGCCCGCGGCCTGCGCCCCGGACAGCGGGTCAGCCAGGGCGATGTGATCGCCTATGTGGGGTCCACCGGAGCCTCAACGGGGCCGCACCTGCACTATGAAGTCTGGCGCAACGGCGCCCGGGTCAATCCGACCGGGGCGCAGATTCCGCAGGGGTCCGAGCTTTCGGGGCGTGAACTGGCCGCCTTCCAGGCTGAGCGTCGTCGCATCGACTCCCTGATCGCCGCGCGCCGCAACGGCGGCGCCGCGCCGACGCAGCAGGCCGCGACCGAAGGTCTTCGCCCCGCCCAGGGCTGATTTTCCCTCAGCGGGACGCAAGCCCCGGTCGGTCCGGGGCTACCCGCCGGGCCAGCGCCCGAGGCAGCGGCGAGGGCGTATCGGCGATCAGGCTCGCCACATGGTCCGCCAGCAGCGGAGCCGCTGTAAAGCCGCGTGATCCCAGACCGCCGAGAACGAACAGGCCCTCCTCCAGACGGCCCGCCACAGGCAGTCGGTCCCGGGTGGTCGCGCGGATCGCCGCATGGCGATGGATGTGGCCGGCCCCGAGCCGTCCTGCCAGTTGCGGCAACATCGCCTTCAGGGTTTCCAGATTGCGTTGATCGTCGGCGTCGCGCGCCGCTTCGTCGGTGTCGTTTCGGTCATGGGTGGCCCCGAACAGCACGCCCTCACCGGTGGGCGCGGCATAGCCGCCCCAGGCCGCACCCATGGCCGGCGCCCCGGCCAGGTCCGCCCAGCCCGCCTGTCCCCGGACAGGCTGAAGCCCCGCCACGCCCAACCCCGCTGCGCCCCACCCGGCGGCCAGCACCACGGCCCCCGCCCGGGCCAGCACCTCGCCGGCCTCGCCCAGGACGCGCCAGTCGGCGCCGCTTCGCTCCAGCCGCGCGGCCCGGGCCGTCACGCGTGGCGCGCCCGCAAGCCACGCGTCCAGTATCGCCGGCGGCCGGACGGTCAGGGCGTCATGCATCATAAGGCCGCCGACGCGCACCGCCTCGCCCAGCATCCCTGACGCCCGGGCGGCGTCCATGCGGGTCATGGCCGCGCTCCCCCAGATCGGCTGTCTCGCCACCTTGTCGAAGCGTCCCGCATCCCGGTCGCCATGCTCCAGTCTCAGCACGCCGCGCGACACCACCGCGCCCGCCACGCCGTCGTACAATTGTCCGGCCCGCTCCAGCGCCTGGGCGAATAGTTGGGCCAACTCCTCGTCGCCCACGTCCAGACGGGGAGTCGCCAGGGCGGCGGGAAAACCGGAAGCGCCCCTTGTCGCCTCCGCGATCACCAGGGGGTCGAGACCGAGCGCGCGCAGGGACCGGACCATGCTCGCCCCGGCGACGCCCGCCCCGAGGACCGCGACCCGGGTCGCGCCGGGATCCGCCCGCTTGCCTGGCAGGGCGGCTTCCAGCCGCTCCCTCTTGCGGCCGTGACCGGGCCGCTTGTGGACCTCGAACCCGCGCTCCGTCAGGCCTCGGCGAACGGCTCCCGCCACGGTGAATGTGGCCACGCGGGCGCCCGGCGCTGACCGGGCGGCCACGCCGTCCAGCACGGCGTCTGACCACATGTCCGGGTTCAGGGCCGGTGAGAACCCGTCCAGAAACCAGGCGTCGGCCATGCCGCTCCACTGGGCCAGGGCCTGGGCCACATCACCCACGAACAGGTCGATAGTCGCGTTCCACCCGGGCAGGTCCATGCGGTGAAAGCCCGGCGTGGCGTCTGGCCAGCGCGTCAACAGGGCCCGGGCGTCTTCGGCGATGTCGGGCCATGCGGACAGGGCGCGCGCGGCGTCCTGGCGCGAAACCGGAAAGCCTTCCACGGAAAAGACATGCAGGCGTCCCGTCGCGCCGCTCTCGCGCCACAGGTGCAGCAGGGCGGCGATGTTCAGTCCCGTGCCGAAGCCCAGCTCAGCCACGGTGAAGCCGGAGCGGCCCCGCCAGGCGTCCGGCAGGCCGCAGCCTTCGAGGAAAACCGCGCGGCTCTCTGCGAGGCCGTCCTCCATCGAATAGTAGACGTCGCCGAAGCGCCGGGATCGCGGCGCGCCGGGCTCGGACCAGTCCAGGCGGGCGTCGGGTGCGTCAGTCATGGACTGGGCTAGAGCATCCGCGTGGCGGCGCGATCAAGGCCGGACATGCAAAAAGGGGCCGCCCGACGGGCGACCCCTTTCTTATCCCGTGCTCTTGCGAGCGAAGGATTATTGAGCGGCCGGAGCGGGCTCGGCGGCGGCTTCTTCGGTCGCTTCGCCAGCGGCGGCGGCGGCTTCACCGGCGGCGACGGCGGCGTCTTCAGCAGCGGCGTCCGCAGTGGCGGCGGCGTCAGCGGCCGTGTCGGCGGCGGCGTCGGCTTCGGCAGCGGCTTCTTCAGCGGCGGGGGCTTCGGCGGCCGGCTGGCAGGCGGCGACGGACAGGGCGGCGACGCCGGCGGCGGCGACGAGCAGTTGACGGATGGTCATATGGGATATCCTTCAGAAGGGTGGTGCGGGGTCATGATTCCCGCTCCCTCAGATAACGCGATCGTGAGGCGACCCGTCAAGCGGATTCTCACGGGTTCGTGATTACGGCCAAGCTTTTGGCGTTCAGACGGCGGCGCCGGCCTCGGACAGGGCTTCTTCCAGTTCGATGAAGGACGGCTGTGCGCTGGACGGCACGTCGCCGCGCCCGATCTCCACCGAGATCTGCGCCGCATTGCCGTGCAGGTGCGCCACAAGCACCGACTGGATGATCTTGTAGAAGGCCGCGTCGCCGTCGATGATCTCCTTCAGCCGCGTGGCCAGCGGCCCGACCAGGCCATAGGCCAGGAACACGCCCAGGAAGGTGCCCACCAGCGCCCCCCCGATCATGCCGCCCAGAATTTCCGGCGGCTCGGTGATGGAGGCCATGGTCTTGATGACGCCCAGCACCGCCGCGACGATGCCCAGCGCCGGCAGGGCGTCGGCGGTGTTCTGCAGGGCGTGGGCCGGGGCCAGGGCTTCGTGGTGGTGCTTCTCCAGCTGCTTGTCCATGGCGTCCTCGACCTGGTGGGGATCCTCCAGATTCATGGTCATCATGCGCAGGGTGTCGCAGATGAAGTCCGTGGCGAAGTGGTCCTTCATGATCTTCGGATACTTCTGGAAGATCGTGGACTCCGCCGGCTTCTCGATGTGGCTTTCCAGGGCGATCACGCCCTTGGACTTCATGGTCTTGGTCAGCAGGAACAGAAGGCTGAGCAGGTCGCGGTAATCGCCCTTCTTCCACTTGGGCCCGGCGAAGACCTTGCCCAGGCCGCCCAGCACCCCTTTCAGGGTGGTGACGGAGTTCGAGATCAGCAGCGCGGCGACGGCCGCGCCCCCGATCATCATCATCTCATAGGGCAGGGAGTGCAGGATGACCCCCATCTTCCCGCCCGCGATGGTGTATCCGCCGAACACCATTGCGAACAGCACGATGATGCCGATGATCTGAAACATGGAAAGCCAGCCCTTTTCACGCCGTTCTGGCGCGGATTTCAGGGGACCATGCCGGTTAATGCTTAAAACGGTGTTTCATTAAGGTGCGCTACCGCTCGCCGCGCGGCGGCTCGCTGCTTGAGCGCAGGCGCGAGAGCGCCTCGCGCCAATCTTCTCCTCCCCGCCTGCGGGGAGGGGGACCGCGCGGGCGACTCAGCCCGCGTGGTGGAGGGGGCGGCTCGGTGTCGCCCCATGATCGCCAGTTCCTGACCGCCCGCAACGCCCCCTCCGTCACGGGCGCTGAGTCGCGCCCGCGCCACCTCCCCATCCCAAGCGATGGGGAGGAGAAGCGCTCCACGCCCTCAAGCAGCGAGCGCCCGCGGCGCGAGCGGTAGGGCCCTAAATATGTATGGCATGGCCCAGAGCGCGCAGGCTGGCTTCGTGGAAGGCCTCGCCCAGAGTCGGGTGCACGTGGATGACGCCGGCCACGTCCTCCAGCACCGCGCCCATCTCCATCATCTGGGCGAAGCTGTTGGACAGCTCCGACACATGCTGGCCGACGGCCTGAATGCCCAGAATGCGGTGATCGGCCTTCGACGCGATCACCCGCACGAAGCCGCCGTCGTCGCCGGCCTCCAGCGCCAGCGCCCGGCCGATGGCGGAGAAGGGGAACACCGACTGGATCACGTCGTCGCGGCCCTTCACGTCGTCGGGGCCCAAGCCCGCCGAGACGATCTCCGGCTCGGTGAAGCAGACCGCCGCGATGGTCACGGGATCGAACACCCGTTCATGCCCGGCGATGATCTCGGCGACCACCTCGCCCTGGGCCGAGCCCTTGTGGGCCAGCATGGGTTCGCCGGTCAGGTCGCCCACGGCCCAGACGTTCTTCATGGCGGTGGCGCAGCGCTCATCCACCTTCACGAACGGCCCGTCCATGGCCAGGCCCATGGTCTCCAGACCCCAGCCCTGCGTGCGCGGGCGCCGGCCCACGGTCACCAGCACCTTGTCCGCCGCGATCTGGATCGGCTTGCCGTCCTTCGTCGTCACCGACAGCTTGCCCTTTTCGAAGCCCCCGGCGCGGGCGCCCAGATGCAGGGTCACGCCGTGGCGCTCCATCCACTTCATCACCGGATCGGTCAGGGCCTTGTCGTAGAGCGGCAGGATGCGCTCGGCCATCTCCACCACCGTCACCTCGGCGCCCAGCTTGCGGTAGGCGATGCCCAGTTCCAGCCCGATATAGCCGCCGCCGACCACCACCAGCTTCTTCGGCACTTCCGACAGGGACAGGGCCCCGGTGGACGAGATCACGTCGCCGCCGAACGGCAGGAACGGCAGCTCCACCGGCTCGGACCCCGTGGCCAGGATCACATGCTCGGCGGTGATGCGGATGTCGCCGTCATCGGTGGAGACGGTGCAGGTCTTGGCGTCGGAGAAGGTGGCCCAGCCGGTGATGACCTTTACCTTGGCCTTCTTCAGCAGGGCCGCGACTCCGCCGTTCAGCTTTTTGACGATGCCGTCCTTCCATGCCACCGTCGCCTTCAGGTCGATGGCCGGCTTCGCCGCCGTGATCCCCAGCGTGCCGCCGTCAGCGGCTTTCGCGACCGTCTCGAACTTGGAGGCCGCATGGATGATCGCCTTGGACGGAATGCACCCCACGTTCAGGCAGGTCCCGCCGAGGCCGTCGCCCCCGTCCACCAGAACGGTGTCCAGCCCCAGCTGCCCGCAGCGGATTCCCGCGACGTAGCCGCCGGTCCCGGCGCCGATGATGAGGACCTTGGTTTTGATGTTTTGCATCTTCTTTTCCGCTCATCCCCGCGAACGCGGGGACCCAGTTCTATCCAGCTTGACGCCGGCGTTTCAGCCTTCCTCTACGGGAGGCGCCCAGTCCTTCACATCCACCAGATCGCCGAGGCGAAGGCGTTCGTGAAGGTCGTCCCAGCCCGGATTGGCCTTCTCGATCAAGTCCAGCTTCCAGACCCGATTCCATTTCTTGATCCGGCGCTCGCGCTTGAACGCGGCCTCACGGCTGTCAAACACCTCGTACCAGACCAGCCGATCCACGCCGTATTTCGCGGTGAAGCCACAGAAGGTCTTGTTCTTGTGCTGGTTCACACGCGTGACCAGGTCGTCGGTCGAGCCCACATAGATCGTCCCGTTTCGCCCACTCGCCACGATGTAGGTGAAGAACGCCATTCTAGCTCCGCTCATCCCCGCGAACGCGGGGACCCAGTCCTGTCCAGCCTGGCGCTGGAGCTTGAGGAGATCGTTCCAACAAGACTCTCACGGTTCATCACCCAAAGCACTGGGTCCCCGCGTTCGCGGGGATGAGCGGAAAGAAAGGAAGCCTACCCCATCCACAAGGTCGCCGGGTGCTCCAGCAGGCCCTTGATGCGCTGGACGAACACGGCCGCGTCGTGGCCGTCGACGATGCGGTGATCGAAGCTGGACGACAGGTTCATCATCTTGCGCACCACCATCTGGCCGTCGATCACCACCACGCGCTCGGCGATCTTGTTGGGGCCCACGATGGCCACCTCCGGGTGGTTGATGATGGGGGTGTGCACCACCCCGCCCAGGGTCCCCAGCGAGGTGATGGTGATGGTGGAGCCGCTCAGCTCGTCCCGTTTGGCCGAGCCGTCCTTCGCCGCCCCCGCCACCCGGGCGATCTCGTTGGCCGTGTCCCAGGGGTCGCGCGCCTCGGCGTTGCGGACCACCGGCACCATCAGGCCGCTCGGCGTCTGGGCCGCGATGCCCAGATGCACGGCGGCGTGGGTGGTCAGGATCCCGCCCTCGTCGTCATAGTGGCTGTTGATAGTGGGCTGGTCGCGCAGGGCCACCACGATGGCGCGGGCGATGAAGGGCAGGACGTTCAGCTTGGGCTGGTCCTTGGCCTTGGTCGCGTTCATGTGCGCCCGCAGCGCCTCCAGCGCTGTGACGTCGATCTCTTCCACGTACGTAATGTGCGGAATGCGCCGGACGCTGTCGGCCATCTTCTCCGCGATCTTGCGGCGCAGGCCGATGATGCGGGTCTCGGTGGTCCCCTCCGACGCCGCATACAGCGAGCCGCCGGAGGACGCCGCCGCGGGGGTCGATCCGCCGGACAGGAAGGCGTCCAGATCCCCGTGCTCGATGCGGCCGCCGGGGCCGGAGCCGGGCACAAACTGAAGCTCCACGCCCATGTCCCGGGCGCGCTGGCGCACCGCCGGCGAGGCCAGCGGGCGCACGCCGGGGGCCTGGGGCTGGCGGGCGATGACGTCGCGCGCCGGGGCGGGCTGGAGCGCCGGCGCCTTGGCCTTCTCCGGCGCGGGGGCCGATGACGCCGTGCTCGCGGCGGGGGCAGGGGCGGGCGCGGCGGCCTCAGCCGACCCGGCCTCCCCCGCGAAACTCACCAGCGGCCCGCCGACGGCCAGGGCCTGACCCGGCTCGCCGTGCAGGATCGCGACGGTCCCGGCGACGGGGCTGGTGATCTCGACGGTGGCCTTGTCGGTCATGACCTCGGCCAGGATCTGGTCTTCCTCGACCGCGTCCCCGACCTTCACATGCCATGTGACCAGCTCCGCCTCGGCGGTGCCTTCGCCCACGTCGGGCAGCTTGAACACGCGGCCGACGTTGGCGGCGGGCGCCTCATCCTTCGCACGGGGCGGAGCGGCGGGTTCAGCCGCCGGTGCAGGGGCAGGGGTTTCAGCCGGTTTCGCGGCGGGCGCGGCGGCGGCCTCGGCGTTGCCCGCGCCCTCCACCTCGAACTCCACCAGCGGCGAGCCCACGGCCAGTTGTTCGCCCGGCTCGCCGTGGGCGGCGGTGACCTTGCCCGCCACCGGGCTGGTCAGCTCCACCGTGGCCTTGTCGGTCATGACGTCGGCGATGACCTGGTCTTCCTCGACCGTGTCGCCCACCTTCACATGCCAGGCCACCAGCTCGGCCTCGGCGGTGCCTTCGCCCACGTCGGGCAGCTTGAAGACATAACGTCCCATATCAGCGTCCCCCGCTCATGACGGCTTTCAGGGCGTCGGCCACGCGTTGCGGGCCGGGGAAATACTCCCACTCGAAGGCGTGGGGATAGGGCGTGTCCCACCCGGTCACCCGCGCGATGGGCGCCTCCAGATGATAGAAGCACCGCTCCTGCACCAGCGCGCTCAGCTCGCCGCCGAGACCGGACGTGCGCGGCGCCTCATGCACCACGACGCAGCGGCCGGTCTTCTTCACGCTCGCCTCGATGGCCTCGATGTCCAGCGGGACCAGCGTGCGCAGGTCGATGACCTCGGCGTCCACCCCCGCGTGCTCGGCGCCAGCCAGCGCAACCCAGACCATGGTGCCATAGGCCAGGATGGTGACGTCGGCGCCTTCGCGCATCACCCGCGCCTTGCCGATGGGCTCCACATATTTGCCGGTGGGGACCTGGGCCAGATCCTGCGCCTTCCACGGCGACACCGGCTTCTCGTGCCAGCCGTCGAAGGGGCCGTTGTACAGCCGCTTGGGCTCCAGGAAGATCACCGGATCGTCGTCCTCGATGGCGGCGATCAGCAGGCCCTTGGCGTCATGGGGATTCGATGGAATCACCACCTTCAGCCCCGCGATGTGGGTGAACAGGCTTTCCGGGCTCTGGCTGTGGGTCTGGCCGCCGAAGATGCCGCCGCCATAGGGCGAGCGCACCACGATGGGGGCGGTGAACATGCCCGCCGACCTGTACCTAAGCTTGGCCGCCTCGGACACGATCTGGTCGTAGGCCGGATAGATGTAGTCGGCGAACTGGATCTCGACGACCGGGCGCAGGCCGTAGGCGCCCATGCCGATGGCCGCGGCCACGATGCCGCATTCGCTGATGGGGGCGTCGAAGCTGCGGGTCATGCCGTGCTTGGCCTGCAGCTTGTCGGTGACCCGGAACACGCCGCCGAAATAGCCCGTGTCCTCGCCGAAGCTCAGCACATTGCCGTCCTCGGCCATCTTCACGTCCAGGGCCGAGTTCAGGGCCTGGATCATGTTCATGGGGACCACGTCGCCTTTCGGGGCGACGGACTTCGGGGCCGCGTCCTGATCGACCATGTCCGGCTCGAGGCCGTCGGTGCGGTCGGCGTCGGTGAAGGTGGTGTTGCTCATGATCAGACCCCCACCTCGCGCCGCTGTTCAATCAGGCGCCAGTCCTCGGTCGCATAGACCTCCTCGAACATGGTCTTCACGCTGGGCCGCGACTGGCCCAGGGTGCCGATGGCCTCGGCCTCGCGTCCCGCCGCGCGGACCTTTTCCACCGCATCGCGCTCGGCCTCGGCCTGCTGGTCGTCGGACCATTCGCCCAGCTTGATCAGGTGCTGCTTCAGCCGCATCACCGGATCGCCCAGCGGCCATTTCTCGTGCTCGTCCCCCGGCCGGTAGCGGCTGGGGTCGTCAGAGGTGGAGTGGGGGGCGCCGCGGTAGGTGAACAGCTCGATCACCGTGGCCCCCAGATTGGCGCGCGCCCGCTCCTCGGCCCACTGGGTCGCGGCCCACACGGCGAGGAAGTCGTTGCCGTCCACCCGCAGGGCGGGCAGGCCGTAGCCCACGGCCTTGGAGGCGAAGGTGGTCTCCAGACCCCCGGCGATGCCCTGGAAGGAGCTGATGGCCCACTGATTGTTGACGATGTTGAGGATCACCGGCGCCCGGTAGACGGACGCGAAGGTCAGGGCGTTGTGGAAATCGCCTTCCGCCGTGGCCCCGTCGCCGATCCAGGCGATGGCCAGCCGGTCGTCGCCACGATAGGCGCTGGCCATGGCCCAGCCGACAGCCTGCGGATACTGGGTGCCCAGATTGCCCGAGATGGTGAAGAAGCCGTAGTCGCGGCTGGAGTACATGATCGGCAGCTGGCGGCCCTTGATGGGGTCCGAGGCGTTCGAATAGATCTGGTTCATCATGTCGACCAGCGGATAGCCCCGCGCGATCAACAGGCCCTGCTGGCGATAGGTGGGAAAGCCCATGTCCTCGCGCGGCAGCACCATGCCCTGGGCCACAGCGATGGCCTCCTCGCCGGTGCATTTCATGTAGAAGCTGGTCTTGCCCTGGCGGTGGGCCCGGTGCATCCGGTCGTCGAAGGCGCGGGTCAGGATCATGGCCCTCAGGCCGTTGCGCAGGGTCTCGGCGTCCAGCTTCGGATCCCAAGGCCCCACCGCCTCGCCCGCATCGTTCAGCACACGCACCAGCCGGAAGGCGTGGTCGCGCATGTCCAGCGGCGGCGTATTGGTCTCGGGGCGGTCCACCGCGCCGGGCTCGTCCAGCCTCAGATGGCTGAAGTCCGGCGTGTCGCCGGGCCGGCCCGAGGGCTCTGGAATTCGCAGCGACAGCGGTCGTGCGTTCGGCCGCTTGGCCGGGGGCGTCTTGCTCATGGTCCGTCTCAGCGTCTGCGGCCGTTGGCGGGCGGGGCTTCCTCAGCGAACGCATAGCACGAGGGGTCGCTCCACGTCCGCCCAATTTTGCCCTTGCACAAGGACGAATTGGGGTAGATTATTGCGCCAAATCGCAATTTGGAGAAACGGCTTGGCCGAAGAACTGGATCCCATCGACGCCCGCATCCTGGATATCCTGCAGCAGGATGCCGGATTGCCGGTGGCCGAGGTGGCCGAACGGGTGGGCCTTTCGGCCTCGCCCTGCTGGCGCCGCATCAAGAGACTGGAGGATAGCGGCCTGATCCGCAAGCGGGTCACGCTGCTGGACGCCGATCTGCTGGGCCTCAATTTCGAGGTCTACGCCATCGTCAAGCTCAGCCTGCCCTCCAGGGAGAACCTCCAGATCTTCGAGGAGGCGGTCGCCCACTGGCCCGAGGTGATCCAGTGCGCCACCATCACGGGGCGCGAGGACTATGTGCTGCGCATCATCACCAGCGACATGCACGCCTTCGACCTGTTCCTGCGCGAGAAGCTGCTCAGCCTGGGCATCGTCTCGGACTGCGAGAGCCACATCGTCACCCGCGGCGTGAAGAACGTCACCGCCCTGCCGCTGGCGCTGGTCACGCCGCACGTCTAGTCTGCGTTCGCCGGGATATGAAGGGGACACGGCCATGATCGAGATGGTCATCGACGCGCGGAAAAAGGACCTTGGCGGGTTCGAGGTGGGGCGCATCCTGCCGTTCCATGCGCGCCGCATGGTGGGACCCTTCGTCTTTCTGGACCAGATGGGCCCGGCCGAGTTCGCGCCGGGCTCGGACGCCATCAATGTGCGGCCGCATCCTCACATCGGCCTGTCGACCCTGACCTATCTGTTCGAGGGCGAGATCATGCACCGGGACAGTCTGGGATACACCCAGGCCATCCGTCCCGGCGAGGTCAACTGGATGACCGCCGGCAAGGGCATCGTCCATTCCGAGCGCACGGACCCCCTGAAGAAGACCCAGGGCGGCCCCATGCACGGGATGCAGGCCTGGATCGCCCTGCCCGACGAGGCGGAGGAGACCGATCCCGCCTTCTTCCACCACGGCGAGCCCGACCTGCCGGCTTATGAGAACGGCGGCCTGTTCGCCCGGCTGGTGGCGGGCGAGGCCTATGGCGCGGCCGCCTCGGTCAAGACCTCCTCGCCCCTGTTCTATGTGCACTGGGAAATGGAGCCGGGCGTGCGCTCCGCCCCGCCGCCGGGCCGGGGCGCCGGGGGCATGAGCGAGCGGGCGGTGTTCGTGGCCAAAGGCTCCATCGAGATCGGCGACCGGGTGCTGCAGGCCGGCCAGATGGCGGTGCTGGAGCCCCACGCCGAGCCGACCATCAAGGCGCTGGAAAAGGCCTCGGTGATGCTGCTGGGCGGCGAGCCGGTTGGCCCGCGCATCATCTGGTGGAATTTCGTCTCCTCCAGCCAGGCTCGCATCGACCAGGCCAAGGCCGACTGGAAGGCCGGACGCATGGCCCTGCCGTCGGAGGACTCGCTGGAGTTCATCCCCCTGCCCGAAGAGCCGCCCGCGGCCCCGAAACCGGAGCCGACCCACCCGGTTTGATCCACGGCGCCTTTCCTTCTCCCCTTGAGGGAGAAGGGACAGCTCTGATGCGGGCGGAACTGCCGAGTTCGTCCCGCATTTTTCCGGGCCAATGCATTGCCGCATAAGATCTCCGCAAAATTCTTAGTGCAGTTCTCCGACCGCGTTCCCCCGGCCCGTATGCTTTTCCCATCCCGTCGCACGGGAAGGGCGCTCGGCCGGCGACCTTGCGGCGACGGGCTGTGATCGAGCGGGATATAGCGGCGGGGCGGATTACTCGCCGGGTCCGGGACATGGAGCGCTGTCCATGCCCGCCCGTTCAGGGCCTAAACACCGGCTAGCGCCTAAGACGCGTGCCCACCGGGGGCTCTGGGATAACGATCGCGCGGGGCGTCAGCCTTCGTCGAAACGGTATTTGTCTATCCCTACACCGGGCGATGGCCCGGCGCCCCGTCCCCTTCCCATCAACCCGCACCGACGGGCGCTTCAGCCTGAGCGCGGCTCAGCCCAAGCAATTGCGCACGCCCGCGCTCAAGCAGCGAGGCGCCGCGCGCCGAGCGGTAGCGCACCAGGAAACCCGCTCAAGCAGCGAGGGACCGCGTCCCGAGAGCGGTAGCGCCCTAAACGCGCTCAAGCAGCGAGCGCCGCGCGGCGCGCGGTAGCGCACAAAAGTGGCGCGCCACCCCCTAATCCTCTAGGTCCGGGCCATGTCCCTTCGCGTCGTCACCTGGAACGTCAACTCCGTGCGCCTGCGGGCCGAACAGGTCGCCCGCTTCGTGGCCGAACAGGCCCCGGACGTGCTGTGCCTGCAGGAAATCAAATGCCTGCCGGACCAGTTTCCGGAAAGCGCCTTTCGCGACATGGGCCTGCCCCACCTGAAGGTGGCGGGCCAGAAGGGCTGGCATGGCGTGGCCATCGCCTCGCGCCACCCCATCGCCGATGCGCCCGATCTGGCCGCCTGTCGTGAAGGCCACGCCCGCTGCGTCTCCGGCGTCATCCAGGGGGTGGAGATCCAGAATTTCTACATCCCCGCCGGCGGCGACATTCCCGACCGGACCCTGAATCCCAAATTCGATCACAAGCTGGATTTTTACGAGCGCCTGACCCGCCAGTTCGGCGCCCGGGACCCGAAGGCCCCCCTGCTGGTGGCCGGCGACCTGAACATCGCGCCCGGCGAGAACGACGTGTGGAACCACCGCTACATGTCGAGGATCGTCAGCCACACGCCGGTCGAGGTGGATGCCATGCGCGCGCTTCAGGCCTCGCTGGGGTTCACCGACGTGGTCCGCGCCGCCCATCCCGAAGACCAGAAGCTGGCCAGCTGGTGGAGCTACCGCGCCGCCGATTTCCGCCAGTCCAACCGGGGCCTTCGGCTGGACCACCTATGGACCTCGCCCGGTCTGACCCCCGCCGTCATCCCCGGTTCGGCCCGCATCCACGAGGACGTCCGCGCATGGGAACGGCCCAGCGACCATGCGCCCGTGGCCCTCGACCTGGCGGTCTGATCGACGAAATGGTCTGACATTAACGCCCCTGCAACCGGCGTCAGGGCCTAGTGTGACCGTACAGGATTGAGGGCCGGTCCAAGGGGGGCTGATGCCGAACTATGGAGCCTCGCGCGCACTGACGGCCCTCCTGAGTCGGGGCATGGGCCTGTTCCATCTGCGCACCCCGCTGAAGATGGTTGTGGCCTTCTCGGTGGTCCTGACGGCCATCGCCGTGATGGGCGTGGTGCTCTTCACCCACATGCAGACGGTCAAGCGGTTCGAGGCCGCCAGCGTCAAGGCCCTGGCGACCCTGAGCGCGTCTGCCGGCGCGCGATTTGACCTGGCCCGCCAAGAGAACTCGCTGCGTGGCTTCATGCTGACGGGCGAGCCCTACTATCTGCGCCGCATCGAGACCGTTCACCGGCCCAGCTATATCCGGCACGCCGACGAACTGGCGCGTCTCGCGGCGGATGATCCCCCCATGCAGGCGCGGGTTGCGGCCCTGAACGCCGCCTACGCCCGCTGGGAGGCAGAGGCCATGACGCCGGCCATGGCCCTGGCCGCCGACCCCGCAAGCCGGGCCGAGGCCGTCGCCCTGGTGGGCGAAGCCGGGCTGGCGGACGGCCTGATCGCTCCGGCCGAGGACGTGCTGGACGCCCTGCGCGATGACGCTCGCAGCGCCCTGCGGGGATACCACGGGGCCAACGGCCGGGCGCTGGTTGTCATGGAGATCGCCCTGGTCGGGGGCATCCTGAGCGCCGCCCTGATCGCGGCCTTGATGGGCGCCATTCTGGTGCGGGATATGGGCTCGCCTGTCTCGGCCCTGACCCGGATCATGCGTCGCCTGGCCGCGGGCGAAACCGACTTCGTCGCGCCCGGCGTGGGTCGTCGCGACGAGATCGGCGACATGGCGCGGGCGGTGGACACTTTCCGCCGCGCCGCCGTGGTCAAGATGCGCCTTGAAAGGGAGGCCGAGGAGCATCGTCGCCAGACCGAAGCCTTGATGATCGAGGCCCAGGCCGCCAATCGCGCCAAGTCCGAATTCCTGGCCACCATGACCCACGAATTGCGCACCCCCCTCAACGGCGTGCTGGGCATGGCCCAGATCATGGCGCACGACGAACTGTCCCCGGCCCAGCGCCAGAGGCTGGACACCATCAATGAGTCCGGCGCGGCCCTGCTGCGCATCATCAACGACATCCTCGATATCTCGCGCATCGAGGCCGGGCGGCTGTCGCTTGAGCCTGCGCCTTTCAACATGCGCAATTTCGGGAATGATCTGGCGGCCCTTTATGGTCCGCTGGCCGCCGAGAAGGGCCTTGCGTTCAGCCTGGTCGTGGAGCCGGAGGCCGAGGGCTGGTTCCTGGGCGACGTGGTGCGCATCCGTCAGGTGATGGGCAACCTGTTCTCCAACGCCCTGAAGTTCACCGAAACCGGCGGGATCGAGGGCCGCATCGCCCGGGAGGACGACATCCTGCGCCTCAGCGTGGCCGACACCGGGCCGGGCATCGCCGCCCGGGACCGCGCCCGCCTTTTCGACCGTTTCGTCCAGGCCGACGGCTCCAGCACCCGAAAGCATGGCGGCGCCGGGCTGGGTCTGGCCATCTGCCGGGATCTGGCCGCGCTCATGGGCGGGGCGGTTACCGTTGAAAGCACACCGGGCGAGGGGTCGACCTTCGCGCTGGAGATCGCCCTGACGCCCGTGGACTCCGCGCCGCGCGAGGACGCCCGCGGCGCAGCCCCGGATCGCCCGGTGCGGGTGCTGATCGCCGAGGACAATCCCGCCAACCGGCTGGTGCTTTCGACCCTGCTCAGCCAGTTCGCCATCGAGAGCGAGACTGTCGAGGATGGCGAGGCCGCGATCGAGGCCTGGGCGTCGGGCGACTGGGACGCCATCCTCATGGACATCCACATGCCGAGGATGGACGGCATCGCCGCCACCGCCGGCATCCGCGAACGCGAAAAATCCGAGGACCGGCCCCGCACGCCCATCATCGCGGTGACCGCCAGCATCCTGGCCCACGAGACCGACGGTTATCTGGCCGTCGGCATGGACGGCTGGGTGCCCAAACCCGTGGACGCCCGCCGCATGCTGGAGACCCTGAAAACCGCGCTCGGGGTCTAGGCCTAAGGCTGAAGGCGATAGCCGCCCGCGTCGGTGACCAGCAGGCGGGCCTGGCCCGGCTCGGGCTCGATTTTCTGCCGCAGACGATAGATGTGGGTCTCAAGGGTATGGGTGGTGACCCCGGCGTTGTAGCCCCACACCTCGGTCAGCAGCTCCTCGCGCGACACCGGCTTGGCGCCGGCGCGGTAGAGGTACTTGAGGATGTTGGTTTCCTTCTCCGTCAGCCGGATCTTCCTGTCCTTCGGACCCATGAGCATCTTGCCCGCGGGCCGGAACTCGTAAGGGCCGATGGCGAAGACCGCGTCCTCGGACTGTTCGTGGCTGCGAAGGTGGGCGCGGATCCGCGCCAGCAGCACCCCGAAGCGGAAGGGCTTGGTGACATAGTCATTGGCGCCGGAATCCAGCCCCAGGATGGCGTCCGAATCGGCGGCCGCCCCGGTCAGCATGATGATGGGCGACTTGACCCCGGCCTTGCGCATCTGGCGACAGGCCTCGCGTCCGTCCATGTCGGGCAGGTCCACGTCCAGCAGGATCAGGTCGGCGCGGATCTCGCGGCCCATGCGAACGCCGTCGGTCGCCGTGGCGGCCTGGACGGTCTTGAACTCGTCATGCATGTCCAGCTGCTCGGCCAAGGCCTCGCGCAGTTCGTTATCGTCGTCGATGATCAGCAGGGTCTTGGATTGCGCCATGCAACAAGAATGGCGAGCGCCGGGCCGATCGCCAAGGCTTGAACGGCGAAATTCGCTCCCGAGGCGGGACTTTGCGACCGATCAGGGGGCAGGACGGGCGCCGAACAGGCCCGAACCCACCCGAACATGGGTCGCGCCGAAGCGTACGGCCGTCTCGTAGTCACCGCTCATGCCCATGGACAACACCCCCAGGCCGTTGCGGGCGGCGATTCGCGACAGCAGGGCGAAATGCATGGCCGGCTCTTCTTGCAGCGGCGGAATGCACATCAGGCCCTGCAGGTCGAGGTCGTAGTCAGAGCGGACCCGGGCGATGAAGGCGTCCGCCCCGGCGGGAATGACGCCCGCCTTCTGTGGTTCCTCGCCCGTGTTGATCTGGATCAGCACCCGGGGCCGCATCCCGGCCTTCAGGCCCGCCTCGGCCAGCGCCCGCGCCAGCTTTTCCCGGTCCAGGGTTTCGATGACGTCGAACAGGGCCAGGGCCTGATCCGCCTTGTTGGACTGCAGGGGGCCGATCAGCCGCAGATGCAGATCGGGCAGGACGGCCCGCCGTTCCGCCCAGCGGCCCTGCGCCTCCTGAACCCGGTTCTCGCCGAAAATACGCTGGCCTGTATCGAGGGCGGCCTGGACCGCTGCTTCGGGCTGCTGCTTGGAAACAGCGGTCAGCGTGATATCCGAGGGATCCCGCCCCGCCGCGCGGGCCGCCCTGGTGATGCGGCGGCGCACCGTTTCCAGAGCTGAGGCGACGAGAGAGTCCATGGTCCTGTCCGAGGAAGCGACCCGGCTGTGGGAGACAGCCAAGGCCTTAAACCGCGCCGCGGCCCGTGTCAGCCCGTCTGCGGCGCGCCTGCCGCCGCTCCTTTTCGTCACCGACCCGGACCGCACGCCTCGTCCATGGGAGATCGCAGCCCGCCTGCCTCCCGGCGCCGCCGTCATTCATCGCGGCTTTGGCCGTGCCGAGGCGGAGGCCGACGCGCGACGGCTGAGGGCTGTCACCCTTGAGGGGCAGGTGCGCCTGCTGATCGGGCTGGACATCGCCCTGGCCGTCGCCGTCGGCGCGGACGGCGTGCATTTGCCAGAACGCACGCTTCACCGGGCGGGGGAGGCGCGAGCGGCCGGACTGGCGCTGGTCACCGGCGCGGCCCATTCCCCGGAGGCGCTGGACCGGGCTGCGGACACGGGACTGGACGCCGCTGTGCTGTCGCCCGTCTTTCCGACGGCCAGTCCATCCGGCGGAGAGGCACTGGGATCTGAACGCTTCGGCGCAATGATCAGCGGCGCGCGCCTGCCGGTTCTGGCGCTGGGCGGAATTCACGCGGCGAACGTCCGCATGCTGGCCTCCAGCGGCGCTGCGGGTCTCTGCGCGGTCGACGGGATCGTCAGGGCTTTCGCCCCGGAATCCGCTTAGAATTTGAAAATAGTCTCGAGCCGAACCCGGGGCTGGGAGCGGCGGTCCGTCTCCACCGGCCGGGCGGGATCGGTCTGCGGCTCCGACAGCGAGGCTGCGGCGCCGACGCGGAGGCGCGGGTTAAGACGATAGTAGGCGCCGGCTTGAACGTCGCTCCAGTCCGCTTCACGGCCGACCGGCTGACTGAGGTTCAGGTCAAGGCCCCAGCGACCGTCTTCGTTCCACTGCAGGCCACGCCTTGGCGTGTCGCGCCCGGAGACCAGATCGTTGCGGACGGCGGCGGATGGCTGGACGGAGGCGTTGGCGGAGTCGCGAGTCTGCGCGGCGACGTCATCCGACGCCGCTATCAGAGCCGCAGCAGCGGCCATCGCAACAAGGAGTCCCTGGACTCGCATCACCTTTTTTCCGCCCTTCCAAAGCGGCGTGGACCGTTGGTCGTCCCTTCGCCGACCGGTCGGTGGGACCGATACCGGCGAAGTCGATTAGACATGGTCTCACAGCCCGGTCAACGCAATGCGATGGCCCTGACAAGGTTCCGTGACAGGTTCATGCAGGCCTGTGGCTCGCGCAACACGGGAGTTCAGGATCAGAATGCGCGGGACCGCTTGTCAGCGCGGCGGTTCGCCATGCTATAGACGCTCAGGCGGTCCGTGGGGGCGCGGCGCCGGTCGTCCGGTCGTGCGCGTCCGGGCGGGACGGCAATATATTTGACGGAGTTTCCCATGGCCATCACTCGCGGCGTGTCGATCGCCCTGATCGCCTCCAGCGTCGCCCTGGCGAGCTGCGGCGGCCTGAACCCCTTTTCGCGTGGCGGGGGCGGCACGGCTTCCGCCGGGGCCGAGCAAGGCATCGGGGTCAACAGCTTCCTCTGGCGCGCCTCCCTGGACACCCTGTCCTTCATGCCGCTGATCACGGCGGACCCGTGGGGCGGCGTGATCAACTACGACTGGCATACCCCGGCCGCGTCGCCAGGCGAGCGTTTCAAGGCCACGGTGTTCATTCTGGACACCCGCCTGCGCGCCGACGCCCTGAACGTCACCGTGACCCGCGAAGTCCGAAACGAGGCGGGCCAGTGGATCGCACAGCCGGTGAATCCCCAGACCGAAACGGACCTGGAAAACGCCATCCTGACGCGGGCCCGGCAACTGAACCTCGCCCACGCCGGCTGATCGCCGGAGCCAGACTGACCGCATGACGCGCTACGATCCCCGGACGGCCGAACCCCGCCAGCGTGCGCGCTGGGAGGCGGCGAAGGCCTTCGTGACCCCGACCGGCGACACCGGGCGGCCCAAATACTATGTGCTGGAGATGTTCCCCTACCCCAGCGGGAACATCCACATGGGCCACGCCCGCAACTATGTGATGGGCGACGTGGTGGCCCGTCACAAGCGGGCCCAGGGCTTCGATGTTCTGCACCCCATGGGCTGGGACGCGTTCGGCATGCCGGCCGAGAACGCAGCCATGGAGCGGGGCGTGCATCCGGGCGACTGGACATGGTCCAACATCGCCGCCATGCGCGACCAGCTGAAGCTGCTCGGTCTGTCGCTGGACTGGAGCCGCGAGTTCGCCACCTGCGACCCGGCCTATTACGGCAAGCAGCAGGCGTGGTTCATCGAACTGCTGAAGCGCGGTCTGGTCTATCGCAAGGAAGGCGTCGTCAACTGGGACCCGGTGGACAACACCGTCCTGGCCAACGAGCAGGTGATCGACGGCCGCGGCTGGCGCTCCGGCGCCGAGGTCGAGAAGAAGAAGCTGACCCAGTGGTTCCTGCGGATCACCGACTACGCCGATGATCTGGTGGAGGGTCTGTCCACCCTCGACCGCTGGCCCGAAAAGGTCCGGCTGATGCAGGCCAACTGGATCGGCCGCTCCACCGGCGCCCGGGTGACCTGGCCCCTGAAGGGTGATGTCCCGTCCGGCTTCGAGAGCGTCGAGGTGTTCACCACGCGGCCCGACACCCTGTATGGCGCGTCCTTCGTGGGTCTGGCGCCCGATCATCCGCTGTCCGCCGCCCTCGCCGCGCGCAATCCGGCGGCCGCCGCCTTCATCGCCGAGTGCAAGAAGGGCGGCGCCAGTCAGGCCGAAATCGACCAGGCCGAGAAGATCGGCTTCGACACCGGCCTGACCGCCGTCCATCCGCTGGATCCGGCGCGCAAGGTCCCGGTGTGGATCGCCAACTTCATCCTGTCCGAATACGGCACCGGCGCCATCTTCGCCTGCCCGGCCCACGACCAGCGCGATCTGGATTTCGCCCGCAAGTACGATCTGCCGGTCATTCCGGTGGTGCGCCCCGACAACGCCGGCGAGGATTTCACCGTGGCCGACGAGGCCTATGTGGGCCCGGGCCGCATCTTCAATTCGGCCGATCTGGACGGGCTGGACGTGGAGTCCGCCAAGACGGCGGCGGTGGGGCGCATCGAGGCGGCGGGCCTTGGCGAAGGCGCCACGGTCTATCGCCTGCGGGACTGGGGCGTGTCGCGCCAGCGCTACTGGGGCTGCCCCATCCCGATCATCCACTGCGAGGCGTGTGGACCCGTCCCGGTCCCGAACGACCAGCTGCCCGTGGAGCTGCCGAAGGACGTGACCTTCGACGTGCCCGGCAATCCGCTGGACCGCCACCCCACCTGGAAGCACGTCAAATGCCCCTCGTGCGGCGTGGACGCCCGGCGCGAGACCGACACCCTGGACACCTTTGTGGACAGTTCGTGGTATTTCGCGCGCTTCGCCGACCCCACGGCCGACGCGCCCATCGACAAGGCGGCGGCGGATCGCTGGCTGCCGGTGGACCAGTACATCGGCGGGGTCGAGCACGCGATTCTGCACCTGCTCTACGCCCGTTTCATCACCCGCGCCCTGTCCGACGCCGGCCTGATGAACGTGAAGGAGCCGTTCGCCGGCCTGTTCACCCAAGGCATGGTGGTCCACGAGACATACAAGGCGCCTGACGGAAAGTGGGTCGAGCCCACCGACGTGGAGATCGTCACCGAGGGCGACCGACGCACCGCGACGCGCCGTTCCACCGGCGAGGCCCTGACCATCGGCGACATCGAGAAGATGTCGAAGTCCAAGAAGAACGTGGTCGCCCCGGAAGAGATTCTGGAGACCTACGGCGTGGACGCAGGGCGCCTGTTCGTGCTCAGCGACAGCCCGCCCGAGCGCGACGTGCAGTGGACCTCCGGCGGCGTCGAGGGAGCCAGCCGCTTCGTCCAGCGGGTATGGACCGAGTTCGACGGCTTCGACGCCGCGAAGACAGGCGACATCAAGCTGGACGAGGCCCTGCGCCGCGAAACCCACAAGGCGATCAAGGCGGTCAGCGAGGGGGTCGAGGGCTTCCGCTTCAACGCCGCCATCGCCAAGCTCTACGCCTTCGTCGCCGTCATCCGCGCCCATGCGGAGGCGGGCGGAGAGGCCCGGCGCGAGGCCCTGTCGGCGCTCGCCCGGCTGATCGCGCCCTTCACCCCGCATCTGGCCGAGGAATGCTGGACCCGCCTGGGTCAGGACGGGATGGTGCTGGACGCGCCCTGGCCCGAGTACGATCCGGCGCTGGCGACCGATGACGAAGTGACCCTGCCCATCCAGATCAACGGCAAGCGCCGGGGCGAGGTGGTCATGCCGCGCGGCGCGCCCGAGGACCAGGTGCGCGAGGCGGCTCTGGCGAACCCCGCGGTTCAGGCCTACCTTGCCTCGGTCAACCAGTCGGTCCGAAAGGTCATCGTGGTGTCCGACCGCATCATCAACCTGGTGGCCGGATGACCCGTCTGGCCCGCATCGGCGCCGCTTTCAGCGCCCTGATGATGCTGGCCGCCTGCGGCTTCACGCCCCTTTACGCCGAGCCTGGCGTGTCGCCGACCCTGTCGCGCATTTCGGTTTCGGTCCCGGACACCCGGGCGGGCTACGAACTGCGCCAGGCGCTGGAGGATGAACTGGCCTGGGATCGCGGCCAGACGCCCCTGTGGCGCCTCCAGACCGATGTGGAGCAACGCCGCGTTGCCCTGGGGCGCCGGGTGGACGACACCGTCTCGCGCTATGAGCTGGTGCTGACGGTGCGGTACCAGCTGGCGCCCGTTTCCGGCGGAGAAGCCATCACCGACGCCGTGACCGCCACGGTCACCTACGCCGCCGCCGACCAGGCCTACGCCGCCATCGCCGCCCAGCGCGACGGCGAACAGCGCGCCGTGGCCGAGGCTGCGCGTCTGATCCGGCTGGACCTGTCGCGCGCCCTTGCCGATCTGAACCGACCCTAGGGCCTGAGCTCTTGTTTTCATGGGCTCTCATCCCGCTGGGCCTGCTGGCGGGCGCGGCGTCAGCATGGTTGACCGCGCGGCTGGATGAAGTGGGGCCGGGCCGGCCGTCGATTCTTCTCGTCGCCGTATCTGCAGCTGTCGGAGCCGTGCTGGGCGGTTGGGCCGGGACAGGCGTCGCCACGCCAGTCGTGTTGACCGCCATGCTGGGCTGGAGCCTGCTGCTGATCGCGGCCGTGGATGCGCGGCATTTCTGGCTGCCGGACTGGTTGACCCTGCCGCTGCTGGCGGGCGGGCTGGCGGCGACGGCGCTGTTCGACCGACCCGCCCTGATCGACCATCTGATCGGCGCGGCGGCAGGGTTCGCCGTGCTGTGGGGGATTGCGGCGCTCTATCGAAGAGCGCGGGGACGCGAGGGGCTGGGCGGCGGGGACTTTCGCCTGCTGGCGGCGGCGGGGGCCTGGACCGGATGGATGGGCCTGCCCAGCGTGCTGCTGTGGGCCTCCGTGGCGGGCCTGAGTCTGGTGCTGGCGCGCCTGGTCCTGAAACAGCCGGTGTCGGGCGAGGACCGCCTGCCCTTCGGCGTCTTCCTGGCGCTCGGGATCTGGATGACCTGGCTCTACGGGCCGCTGGGTCTGTAGGCGGCGAAGCCTTCCAGCGGAATGCGCTCGCCCGAGGCGTCCCGCACGGTCACCGCCTTCAGCCGCCCCGCGTCATCGCCCGCCAGCATCAGGCCGAACGGATTGACCGAAACCTTCAGGTCGCCCAGCGGCATGACGCCCGCCCGCGCCCCGATCACCCGCCCGCCCCAGAAGGCTCCCTCGACCCGCTCGGCGGACAGGCCCAGATCGTCGGCCCCCGCCATGCCCAGCACCAGTCGCAGCGGCGTCAGCACCGCAAGCATCAGCACCAGCGACGCGGCGAAGACGATCAACAGGGTCAGACGGCTCACGGCGCCACGGTCCCCTGCGCCTGCAGGGTGGCGTCGGCGTTCTCCAGTACGCTGAGGCTGGCGATGCTCAAACCGCTGCGCTCCAGAGCGGCGATCCAGCCGAACAGGCGGGCGGTCTCGGCGGACTCCACGGTGAAGGTCGTATCGGCCCCATCCTGCGAAACCTGAACGGCGACGCCCACCTCGGCCGCGCTGTCTGTCAGCAATGTCTCGAGATCGGCGGGCGTCCGCGGGACCCCGCCGGAGGTGTCGATCCCCGCCGCCGCCGAGGCCAGGGCGTGGGTCTGAACGGCGGCGTGCAGACGGTCGGCGGCCCCGTCCTTCCAGGCCAGCAGGGGCGCAAGGATAAGGAACCACGCCAGCACGAGCGCCAGCACCCCGCCGAGCACGCCCAACATCACATGCTCGCGGGCGGTGCGGCCGTCCCACCAGACGCGAGCGGCCTTTATCTGTTCGTTGAAGGCGTTCATGCGGCGGCTCCGATGATCACGTCGCTGACCATGCGGCTGTCCTCCTCAAGGGTGGTCTCGTCGGTCAGGCCGAGGCCCGAGGCGGCGAGCGCCGCTTCCAGCGCCTCCAGATCCCCGTAGGCGCCGTAGGAGAGCGTCGCCCGCACCTGACCGTCGTCATAGACCGACAGGGCGTCCAGCTCGGTCCCCGCCACTTGCTCCACGGCGGCGAACAAGGCGGCGGTGACGCCGGAGACGCCGCCGGATGCGGCGGTGGCGTTCAGGCGCCGCTGGGCCTCCGCAGCCGGATCGGCGTCCGCCGCCATGTCAGGGAACGCCTCGCGCAGCATGGCCGTGCTCTCGCTGTTCAACTCACGCGCCGCCAGGTCGTCCCGCGCGGCCGTCACCCCGAGCAGAAGCAGGGGCGACAGGACCAGCAGGCCCGCCATCACCGCCGCGCGGCGCCAGGCGCCGAGCCCTTCGGCGGCGGTACGGGTGCGGCCGATCAGATTGACCGGCGGGTTGAGTGCGGCCTGGATCAACATGGCCTCTACGTCCTCGGCCCGCTCCACCGGGGTCACGGGGCGCTCGCCCGCGATCAGGGGCGCCAGATCCGGCTCCACCGTCACCGACAGATCGATGCCCCGTAGCGCGGTCATCGGCCCGAAGCCCACCGAGGTCAGGCCCCCGCCCTGTTGCGGCCGCGCCACGGTCAGGTGATCCGGCACGATCACGTCCGGCGTCACCCCCAGCGACTGGGCATAGGCGATCCAGGCGTCAACCAGCGCCGCATTGGCCACGGCCACCAGACGCTTTCCGTCCGTCTCCCGTCGCGGGCCCAGCGACACCCGCAGCCGGTCTGGCGGGGCGGCCAGATCGTCACGCAGGGCCCACAGGGCGGCGGCCCGGCCCTGCGCCTCGTTGCGTCCGGGCAGGTCCAGCCAGCGCACCATCACGTCGGCGCCGGGCGCCACGGCCACGGTGCGCATGGGGGTCGGCGGAGCGCCGGCGCGGTCGAGCGTGAGCAGGCCCCGCTGCATCACGCGGCCGTCGCGGTCCACCGCCAGCCAGGGGGAGGGCTGGTCCGCCGAGGGCGCCAGCAGAAGAAGTCGGGTCAGGGTCATTCGTCGGTTGTCCATCGGCGCGCCACGGTCCGCACCGCCCCGCCGGGGACGGCCTCGATCAGGGCGCTCATGACCGCCTCGGCGCCGCCATGGGCGACCCGGGCGTCCAGGGCGAAGAAGCGGGTGAAGACGCCGGCCTGATCATAGGCGGCGTTGGAGGGCATGATTCCGGCCAGGGTCGGCTGGCTCCAGAAGGCGGCGGTGTCGGTCCAGCCTCCGCGGGGACGCGCCGTGATCACGCGCCGGGCCGCGGGCTCCGACAGCCGGCCGTCGGTCATCATGACCAGCAGCATGGCCTGATCCGGCGTCAGGGTGTTCACATTGATCCCGGTGACCCCCGTCACCGGCAGGGCGCACAGATGGGGCCGCAGGCGGGCGTAGTCCTCGGCCGACACGCCGCGCACGGCGCGCAGTTCGCTGACCTCGGCCAGCAGGGTGCCGCCGGTGCGGTAGGGGGTCGCCTGACCGGCGTAGGCGCCATCCTCTCCGCCCAGGGGCTCGGACCGGCTGTCGGTGTCGATCCAGTCCACCAGCCCGTCGGCCATGGCCCGCGCCCGCGCCTCGGCCACGCCCGCCGCGCGGGACAGGGCCAGGAACTGGCGCACCCCGTCGTCATTGCGGGCCAGCGCCTCACCCTGGCCGGTCACCACGCTGTTCAGATTGAAGCACGCCTGACCGTCGCGCACGGTCACACGGATCGCGCCGCCCTCGTCGACGGGAAAGTCGAAAGTGCGGCCGTTCCATTCGGGCTCCAGCGGCGTGCGGCTGCTGTTCTGGTCCATCAGCCGGCGCACCTGACTCCGAGCCAGGGTCTCGGCGCCCAGGCCGTACCACCGGGCCTGGTCCATGGCTGAAGCGTTGGTGGTCCGGCGCACGGAGAAGCGGATGTCGTCCAGCATGACCACGGACAGTGCCGCCATCACCGCCACCAGCAGCAGGACGGTCAGCAGGGCCATGCCCTCGCGCTCGCGCCGGGACGGTTTCATGCGTCCGCTCCCGCCACCAGAAACAGCTGGCTGACCGGGCCGTAGCCCGCCAGCGTCAGATCGATGCGCACCGCGTCGGGCAGAGGCCGGTTTTGCACCGGCCGCCAGTCGGCGATAGGGTCGCCGTCCAGAATGACGGTCACCTGTGCGCTCTCCACATTCTCCAGCAGCACCTGCGGTTCAGCCGGACGGGCGCCGTCCAGACGCTCGCGCACCCGGCGCTCGAGCCGTCCGTCGATCAGCCGGTAATCCACCCGCTGCATGGAGGCGCGCGGCGCCTCGCTCGGATTGATCCAGCCGCGGCGGGTGACGGCGAACAGGGAATCGCCGCCCAGTTCGAACGCCGCCTGCGGGGCGCCGTCCGCGCCGCGCACTCGCCGGGGCGCGGCCTGGCCAAGATCAGCCCGCATCAGGGCGCGGGCGCGCTGGAAGGCGGCGGTGCGCTCGCTGACCTCGCGCACGGCCAGACGGTTGTCGATGGCGAAGGACAGCAGGCCCACGCCCGCCGAGGCGACCATGGCGAAGATGGCCAGCGCCACCAGAACCTCCACCAGGGTGAAGCCCGCGCGCCGGGTCATCGCACGCTCCGGAAGACGGCCAGGTCGGCTGCGTGCTCACCGCCATCGGTGACCGACACGTCGATGCGCAGGATGCCTGGGTCTTCCGTTACGGTCACCGTTCGGGTCCAGCGCCAGTCGCGCCCGGCCAGTTCAACCTGTCCGTCACTGGTCCCCTGTGACGGCGGATCGCGGGCGACCACGGCCTCCACCGCCACGTTCTCGGCCACCACGGCGCCGAAGGCGCGGGTCTCGGCGCGCACGGCCGAGCGCACCCCCTCGCCCATGAGGTTCAGCAGGGCCAGGGCCGCCAGGCTGAACACGCCCAGGGCCACCACCATCTCGATCAGGCTGAACCCCGGCCGCTCAGTCATCAATGCGCACCTCGCCGGAGCCGTCCACGGTCACGCTCACGGTGCCTTCGCCACGCGACAGGGCCACGGTGAGTGGCTCGGCCATGCCGGTGGGGTCGAAGGCGGTGCGGGCCGTCTCGCGCGGCAGGGCGACGCGCACGTCCTCGCCCCAGTCGGCGCGGCGGAACAGGCCATCCTCCAGCGGACGCCACTCGCCGCCGGTGAACACCTCGAACCCATAGCCGCGCGCGTCCGCCGTCAACGCCACCGGGCGGCCGGTCAGGATCGCCTCCTCCCGCGCCCGCACCAGACGGGCGGCGAAGACCTCGGCCTGCTGGCCCACCGGCGGGCGCGGATCGGGCAGGGTCATGACCACGGCGCCGGCGGCCAGGCCGATCAGGGCCGTGACCACCATCACCTCGACCAGGGTGAAGCCCGCGCGGCGGACCCGGTCAGCGCCAGTTGGAGATGTCGGCGTCATTGCCCTCGCCCCCCTCGCGGCCGTCGGCGCCCAGGGAGATGATCTCGAAGGGCCGGCCGTCGCGACCCGGCTGGCGATACTGATAGGGGTTGCCCCACGGATCCTCGGGCAGGCGGCGCACATAGCCGCCCTGGCGATAGCGCTCCGGCCGGGTCAGGCTGGCGGGCGGCGCCACCAGGGCCTGCAGGCCGTCCTCGCTGCGGGGGAAGGTCAGGTTGTCCAGGCGATAGGTCTCCACCGCCTGCTCAAGCACCGCGATGTCGGCCGTAGCCTTCTCGATCATGGCGCGGTCCTGGGCGGGCAGGACGTTGATGACCACCACGGTGGCCAGCAGGCCGATGATGACCACCACCACCATGACCTCGACCAGGGTGAAGCCGGCGCGCTTGCGGCGGTTGGCGCGGACTGGCGTCGCCCTCAGGCAGCGAGCCGCCGCGCGGCGAGCGTTAGGGCCAAAAATATTCATGGGCATTTTCCCTATCCGAGGGCCAGGGTGTTGATCTGAAGAATGGGCAGCAGGATCGACAGCACGATCACGGCGACGATCCCGCCCATGACGACGATGATGGCCGGCTCCAGCAGGCTCAGCATGACGGCGGTGAAGGTGGCGAACTCGCGCTCCAGATAGTCGGCGGCGCGTTCCAGCATGGGCTCCAGCCGGCCGCTGCTTTCGCCCGAGGCGGTCATGTAGACGAGGATGGGCGGAAAGACCTCGGCCCGGCGCATGGCGGCCGACAGCCCGCCGCCCTCGCGCACGGACTCGGCCATGGACTCGGTGGCGGCGCGCAGCACCCGGTTGGAGACGGTGCGGGCGGTTATGGTCAGCCCCTCCAGAACGGGCAGGCCGGCCGCGATCATGGTGGACAGGGTCCGGGCCATGCGCGCGCCATGCAGGTCGCGCATCAGTCGCCCGATCACCGGCAGCTTCAGCATCAGCCCGTCCACTTTCAGGCGGAAGGCAGGCTGGCGCAGGCCCGCGGCGAACAGCACGCCGCCAAGGGCCAGCAGAATCAGCGCCAGCCAGCCCCAGTCGGTGATCAGGCTCGAGATCGCGATCACTATCCGCGTCAGCAGGGGCAGGGTCTGGTTCATGCTGGTGAACTGCTCCACCACCCGGGGCACCACAAAGGCCATCAGGGCGCCGATGACGCCGATGGCCACCACCGCCAGCACGATGGGATAGACCAGAGCCGTGATGACCTTGCCGCGCACCTGCTGTTCGCGCTCCAGCAGATCGGCCATGCGCTCCAGGATCGGGCCGAGGGCGCCGGAGCTTTCGCCCGCCGACACCATGGCCCGGTACAGAGGCGGGAAGGCCGGGCCCTGACGCCGCATGGCCTCGGACAGGCGGAAGCCTTCCAGCACCCCGGCATGCACCCCCATCAGCACCCGGCGCACGGCGGGCCGCTCGCTCTGCAGGGCGATGGTGCGCACCGCCTCTTCCACCGGCGAGACGGCCACGAGGGTGGCCAGCTGGCGGGTCGTCAGGGCCAGGGTCTTGGAGCCCAGACGACCCCCGCCCGCTTTGGTTTCCCGATTGGGCCGCGCCGACGACACGGACAGCTCCAGCGGCATCAGCCGGCGGCGACCCAGCACAGTGCGCGCGGCCGCCTCGTCCGGCGCGCTGACCACCCCTTTCAGGGTCCGGCCCTTCGGGTCCACCGCCACATAGTCGTAGGCGGCCATCAGTCCTGATCCTCCACCGACTGGCGGGTCACACGGACGGATTCCTCAACGGTGGTTACGCCTTCCAGCACCAGCGCGCGGGCGCGACCCGACAGGCTGGCCTTCCTGCCCAAGGCCTCGGTGGTGATGGCCTCCTCGCCCGCTTCCTCGGCGATCAGGCGGCGTACCGCGTCGGTGACGCGGATGGTCTCATAGAGGCCGACCCGGCCCTGATAGCCGGTCTGGTTGCAGTGGGCGCAACCGGCGGCGCGCCAGATGGTCTTGCCTTCCTTGATCCCGGCCAGCTTGGCCGTGGCCTTGTCGGCCGGCTCCGGGCGGCGGCAGTCGGGGCAGAGGCGCCGCACCAGCCGCTGGGCCACGATCAGGCGCAGGGTGGAGGCCAGCAGGAACGGCTCGATGCCCATGTCGCGCAACCGGGTCACCGCGCCCGCCGCGTCGTTGGTGTGGACGGTGGACAGCACCAGGTGTCCGGTCAGGGCGGCCTGCACCGCGATCTGGGCGGTCTCCACGTCGCGGATCTCGCCGACCATGACCACGTCCGGGTCCTGACGCAGGATGGCGCGCAGGCCGGCTGCGAAGGTCATGCCGACCTTGGTGTTCACCTGGGTCTGGCCCACCCCGTCGATGGCGTACTCAACCGGATCCTCGACGGTCAGGATGTTGCGGCTGGCGTCGTTCAGCACCGACAGACCGGCGTACAGGCTGGTGGTCTTGCCCGAGCCGGTGGGGCCGGTGACCAGAATGACGCCGTTGGGCTCGGCCAGCGCCTGGCTGAAGGCCTCCAGCGTAGGCTCGTCCATGCCCAGTTCGGCCAGGCTGAGGCCCGCCTGATCCTTGTCGAGAATGCGCAGCACCACCCGCTCGCCCGCCCGGGACGGCAGGGTCGAGACCCGCACGTCCAGGGTCTTGCCGCCCAGCGCCAGGGGGATGCGCCCGTCCTGGGGCACGCGCTTTTCAGCGATGTCCAGCCGCGCCATGACCTTGATGCGCGACACCAGAAGCGGCGTGATGCGGCTGTTCAGGCGCAGGGCCTCGTGCAGCACTCCGTCCACCCGCATGCGGATCAGCAGGGCCTGCTCATAGGGCTCGATGTGGATGTCCGAGGCGCCGGAGCGCACAGCCTCGGCGATCACCCCGTTGATCAGCCGGATGACCGGGGCGTCGTCGGTGACGTCCAGCAGGTCGGCGGCGGCGGGCATGTCGTCGATCAGCCCGTCCAGCCCGGATGGCATGTCGAACTCGCCGGGCTCCCCGCCCGAGAACGGATCGTCGGCGTAGATTTCCGACAGACGGCGATCAAAGCCCGAGGCGGTCAGCCGTTCGATGCGCAGCGGCCGGCCCAGGGCCCGGCGCGCCTCCACCAGCGCCAGCGGATCGGCGCCGTCCCGCACCCCGACCAGAGCCGTCTCGCCCGCGTCCAGCAGCACCACGCCATGCCGCTTGGCGAAGGCATAGGGCAGGGTCGGATTGACCAGGGTGATCATGATCAGCCCCCGGGTGATGACGGCAGCGGCGGCAGCGGCGCGCCTTCGACGGGGCCGGGCGTCATGCCGGCGGGCGAGATCACGTCGCCGCCCGACGCCGGCGCGGCCGGACGGTAGCCGCCCATGTAATCGCGGATCAGCATGTCCAGCGACGGCTCCACCGTCGGGTCGCGGTCGATCTGGCGACCCCGCATGTAGTCCCAGCGCTGGGCGCCCACCCGTGCGGCGTCCCCGGGGCTTCGGATGATGGTGGGGCGGATGAAGATCATCAGATTGGTCTGGCCCCGCTGCCGCGCGGTTGACCGGAACAGGTTTCCGATCACCGGGATGTCCCCCAGACCCGGGACGCTCTCGACCGACAGCCGCTCGTTCTGGTCCAGCAGCCCGCCCAGCACGGCGATCTGGCCGTCATCGACCAGCACGGTGGTCTGGATCTCTCGCTTGTTCAGGACCAGATCGCTGGCCCCGGCGGTCAGCACGCCGTTGATGCTGGACACTTCCTGCCGCAGGAACAGGGTGATGGCGCCCCCGGCGTTGATCTGGGGCCGCACCTCCAGCTTGACGCCGATGTCCTGGCGCTGGGTGGTGCGGAACGGGTTGGTGTTGTTGGAGCCGAGCACCTCGCCCACCACCACCGGCACTTCCTGACCGACGAGAATGGTGGCTTCCTCGTTGTCGAGGGTCATCAGGGACGGGGTCGACAGCAGGTTCGAGCCCTCGTCGCTGCGCACGGCGTTGATGATGGCGCCGAACAGGCCGTCCGAACCGATGCGGCCGCCGCCCATGCCCAGCACCCCGTTGGCGCCCAGCAGGGAATTCAGGGCCGCGCCCCGCAGGTCCTCCAGCAGCGGATCGTCATCGTCCAGTTCGCGCTCCCCGGCGATGGCGCCAAGGATGGGCAGGATGCGGGGCGATGTGTTGGAGTAGTTGGTGGCGAACAGGGGGTTCCCGTCGCGGCCCGCCAGCGCCCACTGAACCCCGAGGGCCCGTGCGGCGTCGTCGGACACCTCCACCACGATGGCTTCAACCAGCACCTGCTGACGACGGGTGTCCAGCTGGCGGATCACCTCGGACAGCATGCGCTGGGTTTCAGGCGCGGCGGCGATGACCAGGGCGTTGGCGCCGGGGAAGCGGGCGATGTTGGCGCGGGCGCCGGGGGCGCCGGGGGCGCCGGGGGTGGCGGCGGATGCGGCGGAGGGCTCACCCTCCGCCGACGCGGTCTGGACGCCGTCCAGCGGACGCGAGATCTGGCCGGTCATCTGTTGCAGGACCGGCAGAAGCTGCTCGGCGTCGGCGTGTTCCAGGAACACCACGCGCACGTCGTCGGCGGACTCCGCCCGGCGGTCCAGATCGTCCACCAGCGGGCGGATGCGTGCCACGGCGGCCGGGTCGCCGCGCAGGATGATGGAGTTTGAGCTCTCCACCGGCACGACGCTGACCATCCCGGGCGAACCGCCGCCGGGGGGCGCCAGCACCTCGTTCACCACCCTTGCGATCTCGCGGGCCGAGGAGTTCCTGAGCGTGACCACCTCGTACGCCGACCGGTCCACGTCGATCTGGCTGATCAGGCCGCGGACGCGGCGCAGGTTGTCGGCGAAGTCGGCCACCACAAGGGTGTTTCCTCGCGGATTGGCCAGCACCTGCCCCTGCGCGCCCACCAGCGGACGCACCACCTCGGCGGCCGAGGCCGCGTCGATGTTGGCGATCTGGAACACTTCGGTGGCGAAGCGTTCTGAGCCCACGGTGGATGGCCCCTGCGCGGCGCCCTCCGCCGGCGACACGCGGTAGGCGCCCGACGCTGTGGGCGACACGACAAGGCCGTTGGCCCTCAGGGTCGACAGGAACACCTCGAACAGTTCCGACCGGCTGAGCGCCCGGTCGCTGGTCACGGTCACCGTACCGGTCACGCGTGGATCGACAATGAAGGTGTGGCCCGTGGTGCGGGCGATGTCCTGGATGAAGGCGCGGATGTCGGCGCCCTGCACATTCAGGGTCTGGCGCGGGCTGGACTGCGCGAAGGCAGGCGCGGCCGCGCCCAGGGGGGCCGACACGCCGATCACGGCGGCGGCCAAAATGGCCAGGATGCGGTTGGCGCCAGGGGTCATTGAGCGATCCTGAAGGTGGCGGCGCGGACTTCGCCGCCGCGTTCGTAGCGAATGTGGAGGGACTCGGCGCCCGCCAGCCCCGCGGCGATGCGCGGCAGGCTGGAGACGCTGTCCAGCGCTTGCCCGTTCACCGCCTGGAGGACGTCGCCAGGCAGCAGGCCCGCCCGGGCGGCCGGTCCGGCGCCCGCCGGGGTGACGACGAAGCCGGTGATGCGCTCGTCCACCACATGGGGGGTCAGGGCGCCGGAGGTCAGCAACGACATGGGATCGCCCGACCCGGCCGCAGCCGCCTGGTTGGGGGCGATGATCTGCTGGCCCGAAGGCGGGGGCGGGGGGGAGGCGGCGCCTGCTGGCGCCTCGCTGAAGGCCAGGCGGGTGCGTGATGCGCCGCGCGTCACCACCACGTGATCTGAGGCCACGCTTTCCAGTCTCAGGCCCGGCTCGATTTCCTCGCCTGCGGCGACCGAGACCTGACGACCGTCGGAAAGGCCGATGATGGCCGAGCCGCTCCCTGAGCCGCCCGACCGTACGCCGAACAGTCGCAGCGAGCCGCTGTTGGCCGCCGTGGCTTCCGCCAGACTGGATGGCGCGCCGGTGCGGAAAAAGCCGTCAGTGCGGGCGAGGACGGAGATGTCCGGCGTGCCGACCGCCCGGGGCGGCGGAGCTCCGAACGGGCCGGCGGGGGTAACGAAGGTCCACAGGACGGCGGCCGCCGGAAGCGCGAGCAAACCCGCCAGCACAGATTCGGTCAGGCCGCGGGCGCCGCCCGGAACGGCGAACGCGGCCCCCGTGGGGAGCCGCGCCGCTTTGAGCCTGTGGATCAGTTGGAACACGGACGTTCGCCCCCGGGCCTCTTCGGCCGCTTGATTAGCGCGGCGAAGGGGTCCGAAGCCCGCTCGGGACGATGACGCAATGGCGACAATCGTGTGACGATCGCCGGGTTCACGGACGATCCGGCGAGGCGGCGAACCGCCCCGCCGGACCAGAGTTTTGGCGCTGCCCGAAATCTCGGCTCCCCTGGACGGGCGTCCGGAGGAGCCGATTTCGGTCAGGGCGTCAGAAGCTGGTGCTCAGGCTGATGGAGCCGGAAGCGCCCATGTCGTAGCGGTTGATGTCCACGCGCTGGCCCAGTTCCTGATACTCCTGGAACTCGGTGTTCAGCAGGTTGCGCAGCTCCAGTCCGAAGCGGAAGTCCCGTCCGAACGCCCCGAAGTCCCGGCGATAGACGAAGTCCAGCATGACGCCGGGTTCCTGGATCAGGTCCGGCTCGCCGGGACGGCCCCGCGCGGACGACCGTTCCGAGGCGTAGTTGACCAGGATTGTCGCCTGGGAGCCGACAATGTCGTCCTCCCAGCCGAACTGCAGGTTGGCCAGATGCTCGGACTGGCCCTGCAGACGCACGCCGTCGGTAAAGAAGTTCGTCGCCAACTGAGACGTGCCGTTGCCGGACAGGGGGAACACCAGGTCATCCGCCCCGACCCGCAGTTCGGACTGAACATAGGTGTAGTTGGCCTGGACCAGCCAGCGCTTGCCGTCCCAGAACCCGCCGCGCATCGGGCTGTCAAAGTACTTCTTCGCGTCCAGTTCGATGCCCCACAGCTCCGCGCGCGGAGCGTTGAGGTAGGTCTGCTGGGTCACGGAACCCACGTCGTTGATGACCGATTCAACCGGGCGGTCGATGTCCTTGTAGAACACGCCGGCGGTCAGATACTGGTCGCGCTGGAAGTACCACTCGTAGCGCAGGTCCAGATTCATCAACTCGCTGTCCGTCAGGAACGGGTTGCCGATGAACAGGCGGTCGCTGTCCGGATCCAGATACTGCTGGGGCGCCAGTTCCCGGAACTGGGGACGACCGATGGTCTGGGATGCGCCGAAACGGACCTGCATGTTCTCGGCGAAGTTCCAGGTCAGGGTGAGGGCGGGCAACCAGTACTCGTTCTCAAGCCGGGTGGGCTGGAACGGGGATGTCCCACCGAACAGGTCACGCGAGACGACGGTCTGCTCGGCTTCTTCGTAGCGCACGCCGACGGACGCGCTGACCAGGGGCAGCACGTCCGCCTCCACCTGGGCATAGGCCGCGTTGACGGTCAGTTCAGCGTCATAGGCCGCCGCGCCGCCGCCGCCTGTGGTTTCCACCAGGCGGATCAGGCCAGGGCCCTGGTTGAAGTCGGCGAAGAAGAAGTCGACCCGCTGGCGCTGGAACTCGGGCGACAGGCCCGAACCCTGGAACGAGAAGATGCGCTGTTCAGCGTCGCGCGTGTTCTCATAGGTTTCCGCGCCGATTGTGAAGGTCATGTCGCGCAGGTTCGACAGGGCTACGGCGTAGGTCAGATCAATTCCCCCGCTGACCACGTCGTCGGTCAGTTCGCTGAACGAGGTCGAGTTCCGTTGCCCTTCGTGGAAAGGCACGCCGTCATCGTCGATGGAGTAACGGATGGTCTTTTCGTAGGGCGCGTCGCGGGTCGAACGAGCCCAGGCCCCGCGCCAGTTGACGCCCAGGTCGCCAAACGTGTGTTCACCGGCCAGCTGGGTGTTCAGCAGGGTGCGCACGTACCACGCGGTGTAGTCGTCACGAACAAGGTTGTTGCCGGGGGCGTCGAAGTCGAAGCCCTCGCGGCTGCGCGTTTCCTTGGTGGTGCGCCGGACATACAGATTGGTCCACTGGACCAGATGATCCGCCGTGCGCCAGCTCAGTCCCAGCAGGCCATCCCAGCCGATGGTGTTGTCCGTGGACATGAAGTCGTACTGGCGAGTGGCGGACAGCTGATCGACGTCCACACGGCCTTCGCCCTGCACGCCGGTCTGGGTGCGCCACTGGTTGTCATAGCCCAGGACCGCGATGACGCCGAACTGGCCATAGCCCGCGTCGAAAGACCGTCCCGCCGAGATGTCGAAGCCGAAGTCCGGCTGAATCCGGTTCTCGAGCTGGAGCAAATTCAGGGGGGCGTTGACGAAGTCCCAGCCGATGCGCTGGATGTCTTCGGCGCTGAAATTGGCGCCCTGGACCACGCGGTTGCCCGTGGCCATGGCCGCGCGGAGACGTCCCGGCACGTCGCGGGTTCCGTCGTCAAAGCCGGTGAAATCGGAGCGCGAGCCATAATAGATCAGACCGTCCTGGAAGGTCGTCTCCGTGTTGCCGCCCATGCTGACGCCGAAGTTGAAGAACGGCTCGTTGGGGGTGGCTACGGTATAGAGGTCGATGATGCCCCCGCCGAACTCTCCGGGATAGTTCGGCGAATAGGTCTTCTGCACCGCGACGCTACGCAGGATGGAGGCTGGAAACAGATCCAGCGGCACGACCCGCTGCAGGGGCTCGGGGCTGGGCAGGGGCGAACCGTTCAGGCGCGCCGCCGAATACCGCTCGCCCAGGCCGCGGACGTAGACGAAGCGGTTCTCGGCTACGGTCAGGCCGGCGACGCGGACCAGGGCGTCGGCGGCGTTGGCGTCGCCGGTACGCTGCAGATCCTCGGCCGTGACGAAGGCCGAGATTTCGGAGGTCGCCCTCATGGGCTCGGGGATGTACCGGCCCAGCACGACGATTTCCTCGACAGAGGTGGTGTCGGGCTGTTCAGGTTCGGCGGTCTGGGCCGCCGCGAAGTGCGGCGCGGCCAGGGCCGTTGTGGCGAGCAGAAGCCCGCTCAGGGTGTGGATGATGCGGGTCATGGTCTTCTTGCGCCTTTGAGATGTCGACGAAACGGGAATGAGCGGCGACCCCTGAAAGGTCGCCGCTCGTCTCCTTGGGCTCTGATCAGCAGGTCGAGCCGCTCTCCAGGCCGCAGGTCCAGCCCCGCCACCAGTTGTCGTTGCTGTCGCGGACGGCGCCGATGTAGTCGACGTTCTGCAGGAAGGCGCTGACCGAATTGACCGGCGTGGCGGTCACGGCGTTCTCATTGGTCCCGTTGATGAAGCCATTGAGGGTCGAGGTCCCGTTGGCGGTGTTGTTCGACCCGGCGTTGAAGATGGCGGCGGCCTCGGCGCCCGTGACGTTGGTGTCGTCGCGGAAGGCGATCGGGCAGCTGAAGTGGACCGAGTTGAAGGTTGGGCCGTTGGCCACAGTGGCGGCGTCGTCGATGTCCAGGCAGGCGGCCGACCCGGTGATCACCGAGTTGTACATCTGCATGGAATGGCCGGTGTTCAGAATAATCGCGTCGCCGCCGTTCGGACGGCCGATGGCGGTCACGTTCGAGATATAGGGGCGCGTGAACAGGGCCTGGTTGCCGGCGGACGAGGATTCGAACATCCGGTCGCCACCCGCAGCCCGTTGGCGGATGATCATGAATTGGGCCGAACCGCGATAGCCGGTGTCGGTGTCGAAGCTGTCGTCGTCGTTGCCGGTCAGAACGACGTAGCGCAGGTTCACCGTGCCGCCGAAGGGCTCGATGCCGTCGTCGGAGGAGTTGTGGACCTGAATGTACTCCATCAGGGTCCCGTTGCCGACACCGGCCAGGGTGATGCCGTTTAGTTCGTTGCCGGGCAGGATTTCGAAACCGGGGAACTGGACGCGCACATAGCGCAGGCGGCCGGAGTTGTCGGCCACGGAGTTGCCGCCGTAGAAGGCGCTGGTGCCTTCCACCTGGGCTTCACAGGCGATGTTCGGCGGCGTCACGCCGCCCGGGCAGGCGGCGATGGGCGCGCGGCCCAGGATGACCAGACCGCCCCACTGACCGATGGAGTCAGGACCGGTGGCGCCTTCGATGTTCTGACGGCTGGTGAAGATGATCGGAGCCGTGGCGGTGCCCTCGGCGAAGATCTGCGAGCCGCGGTTGACCACGATGAAGTCGGCGCCGCTGGAGCCGAAGATGGTCACGCCGGCTTCGATGGTCAGGGTTCCGTCCTGGGCCCCGGCGATCGGCGCGGCGGGGTTGGCGCCCTGGTCGTCGCCCACGTCGGTGCGGCCGCCCAGCGAATAGATGGTGCCGTCACGCAGCGGCACCACCAGATTGCCGATGATCCTGGCCGGCAGCTGGCAGTTGCGCAGGTTCGCGATCACGCCCACGTTGTCGAAACCGGTCGGGCAGTCTGCGGCTGCTCCACCAGTGGGGGGAGGGGTGCCGCCGCCGCCGCCGCTTCCGCCGCCGCCGAAGCCGCCCTCGCCGGGCGAGGCCACCTCGGCCGCGCCGCAGGAGGCCAGGGCGAGCGCAGCAGCGCCGGCCATCAGGATTTTGTAGGTACGTGACATGAGAGTCCCCTCGTTGCGCGAAACCAGGGCTTGTCGCGCACCATGCCGACGCCCCCGCAACTCGGGAGACGGCATTAGCCGCTCTTTGCAATGATCAGATGACAATATTTCCGCCACATTCTCTAACTGTCCGATGGCAGAGCAATATTTATATTTATGATATACTCAATCCGGCGTGTAACGGGCTGAAAAAATCTGGCCGTTTCGCTTATACTCAAGGTCGACAGCGTGGCCTGCCGCGATATCCCCAGCCAGTTCTTCCATCCGTTCGGCCCTGTCAAAGGGTGTGCCGTTGAGGCGTACGATCACATCGCCCGGCCGCAATCCCGCCGCCGCCAGAACGCCGCCGTCGGCGCCTGGCCTCCAGACATAGCCATCGGCGCCGTTCCCCGACACTGGTCGGAGCGCCGTGGCGTAGGTGGAGGCGTCGGCCGCGCCCGCTCCCGGCGCGCCGTAGCCGGAGGCGACGCCTGTGGACGGGGGCGCGGGCGAAAGCGACGGCGGCGGCGAGGCCGGAAAATCCAGCCGTGTGTGCGCCCCGCCGTGGGCAAGAATCACATGATCGGACGCCACCGCCGCCAGCACGACGCCTTCGCTGACGGTCTCGCCGACCGTTACAGCCCTCTGGATTCCGTCATGACCGGCCAGAATTGCGCCTGCCCTCTCGCCAGTCCTCACGGCGTACAGGGTGTGGGGCAAGAGCGACGTGTGCGTCGATAGCCTGACGAAGAACGGGTCCGAGGTCGTGGTGAAATGCGGCGCGGCGGCCGCCTCCGTCAGCATCACCGAGTCCTTGGCGTCCCCGCGCCCCCTGTCGGTCAGCGTCCACGCCCAAAGCCCCGGTTGAATCGCCAGAAGTGCGACCAGGACGATCTCGGTCAGGGCCTGGGCGCGTGTGGCGGGGCGGCGAAAAAGGCCGGAGTCAAACATGGAGCCAGCCTAAGCGGTGATCGTGACAGTCTTTCGTGGTCTTCGCCGGGCATGGAGGCAGGTCACCATATGACAATCTTTGATCCCCAGGGTGTGGGCCCTCCAACTCGCCGACTCGCAATGTCCCTCACCCTCCGCCCGTTCACACCTGCCGACGCACCCGCTGTCGCCGCCCTGCACAGTGCGGTGGACTGGCCTGTGCGCTCCGCTGAGAGCTGGCGCTGGCTGGCCGCCAATCCGGCGCGTGCACCCGACTTTCCCATCGGATGGCTGGCGGAGGACCGGGGGCGCGCCGCCTTCGTGGGCGAATTTCCGCAGCGGTTCTGGATCGGGGAACAGCCGGTTCTCGGCGTCACCGGCTACTCCATTATCGTGCCGCCGGAGTTGAGGGGCGCGGCGGGACGTCTCATCCGCAAGATCATGAACCGGGACGATGCGGCCCTGATCTACACCCTGAACGCCAACGCCCTGTCCGCGCCGCTGTACCATCGGCATGGCCTTGGGCCCTACCCGGAGGCCTCCAATGCGCTGAAGCTGGCATGGATGATCGATCCGGTGGTCGCCGCCGGCGCCGGGATCGTCCGCAGGCTGTGGCCCGACCTCAGCGGGAGATCCGGCCCCGAACGTCTGATGAATCGCCGCCTCGGCCGGAACTCCCAGCTGCGATTGCCTCCCCGGGTGACTCCCCTCGAAGGGTTCGGCGACGACTGGACTCTGTTCTGGTCCCGGCTGAAGTCCGAAGACCGGGTGCTCGCCGATCGAAGCGCTGAAACCATGCGCTGGAGGCTGGGCGAACCGGACGGAACCCTGTCGCCTGTCCTGCTGACCTACCGACGGGACGGCGCCATCACCGGATTTCTATGGGGGCAGATGGCCAAGATGAGCCGCCTTGAGCCGCCGGTTCTGGACATCATCGATCTTGTCACCCTGAAAACCGAGCCTGACGCTGCCTCCGCCCTTGCCGGCGCCCTGATCGCCAATGCGCATCGTCTCGGCGGAGCCAAGGTCAGGCTTCAGGTGGTCTCGCCGGATATGCTCAAGGCGCTCGGCCCCCTGGCTCGCCGCGCTCGCCGAGAAGGCGGTTGGGGTCATGGCCATGCCCGCTTCGCCCCTGAACACGCCGGGCGACTGCGGGGGGGATGGTCGCCAACCCCCTTCGACGGCGACTACAGCTTCTGTCTGCGCCCGGTTCCTGCGTCCTGAGTCACGGTCAGGCGTCGCGCCGCGCCTTCAATGCGTCCCGGATTTCCGTGAGCAACGCCTCGGTGGGCGTGGGCGCGGGGGGCGTTGCCGGAGCTGGTTCGGCGGCCTGCTTGCGGCGCATGCTGTTAATGCCCTTCACCAGCAGGAAGACGGCGAAGGCCACGATGACGAACTGCACCATGGTGTTGATGAAGGCGCCGTACTGGATGGCCACCTCCTCCACGGCTTCGGTGGCAGGATTCTCCGGGACCAGCACCCACTTCAGCTCAGCGAAATCGACGCCGCCGGTCAGCAGGCCGATCGGCGGCATGATCACCCCGTTGACCAGGGCCTGGACAATTCCGTTGAAGGCCGCTCCGATAATGATGCCGACGGCCAGGTCAACTACGTTGCCCCGAACAGCGAACTCGCGGAACTCTCTGAAAAGGCCCATATCTTGCTCCTGCTTTTGACGCCTCTTCAGCCAGGCGCCAGATCGAGATGTAGAAACTGGTTGAAATCCGTCGCTTCATAGCCGCCGAAGGCCGCCCCATTTCTGAACCCGCGACGACGATACAGGTTCAGCGCGCGCTCGAACGCAGCACCCGATCCCGTTTCCAGACTCACGCGCCGGCACGCCAGCCGGGCGGCTTCAGCGATCAGGTGCTCCAGCATGGCGCGCCCGGCGCCCCGTCCAAGGTGATCCGGATGGGTGCGCATGGATTTGATCTCTCCGAACCCATTGCTCGTCCTGAGCGCCCCCATGGCAAGCAGGGTGTCATCCTCCCAAAGGGCGAACAGCGTCACACCGGGGCCCCTGAGACCCGAGATATCGAGCGCGTGCACGCTGTCGCGCGGCGACGACCGCCGCATGGCGTCCAGATGAAACCGCAACAGATGGAGGAGCCGGGGATGTTCGAAATCGGCCGGGGCGATGCGCCAGCGGCTGTCCATGGAGGTGTTCAGGCGTCGCCAGAGGCGTTGAGCCGTTCGCGAAGTTCCTTGCCGCTCTTGAAGAAGGGCACCGACTTGGCGGGCACCTCCACCGTCTCGCCGGTGCGGGGATTACGTCCGGCGCGCGCCGGACGCGAACGTACGGAAAAGGCTCCGAAGCCGCGCAACTCCACACGACCGCCGCCGCTCATGGCGCCGATCATGCGGTCCAGAACGATGTTCACCACCCGCTCGACCTCCGTGTGGGTCAGATGGGTGTTTTCCGCGGCCAGCTTTTCGATGAGCTGTGACTTGATCATCGGAGATCGGCCCCCGCCGTGAGATGTGCGCCAGACCGCGCCGGCACACGTCCGGGCGACGTCGAAGAGGTGACCTTAGCCACCGTTGGGGCTTGGAATAAAGCCCCACCCGCGATTCAGGCGCGAATTCGTCCTTAATCTTCAACGGGCGCAAAAAAGGCGGCCGGGTCGCCCCGGCCGCCTGATCTGTCTTCCCGGGGTGAAAACCTACTCCTTGGAGCCGGCCTTCTCGCGCAGGGCGGCGCCCAGGATATCGCCCAGGGAGGCGCCGGAATCCGACGACCCGAACTGATCGATGGCTTCCTTCTCGTCCTTCATCTCCAGCGCCTTGATCGACACCGAGACGCGGCGGGTGGCCTTGTCCACGGCGGTGATCATGGCGTCGGCGCGGTCACCCACGGCGTAACGCTCGGGGCGCTGTTCAGCCCGGTCGCGCGACAGGTCCGACTTGCGGATGAAAGCCGAGACCGGAGTGTCGTCCTCGCCGAACTTGACCTCGATGCCGCCGCTCTCGATCGCCGTCACGGTGACGGTGATCTGCTGACCCTTGCGGTAGGTGTCGCCTTCCATGGGGTCGCCGCCCAGTTGCTTGACGCCCAGGGAGACGCGCTCCTTCTCGATGTCCACGTCCAGCACCTTGGCCTTGATGGTCTCGCCCTTGTGGTAGCGCTGGATGGCTTCCTCGCCCGAGACGTTCCAGTCCAGGTCCGACAGGTGCACCATGCCGTCGATGTCGTTGTCCAGACCCACGAACAGGCCGAACTCGGTGGCGTTCTTGACTTCGCCCTCGACGGTCGAGCCGATCGGGTGGGCTTCGACGAAGGCTTCCCACGGGTTGTTCTGGGCCTGCTTCAGGCCCAGCGAGATGCGGCGCTTGGCGCTGTCCACGTCCAGAACGACCACGTCCACTTCCTGCGAGGTGGAGACGATCTTGCCCGGGTGGACGTTCTTCTTGGTCCAGGACATTTCCGAGACGTGCACCAGACCCTCGACGCCGGCTTCCAGCTCCACGAAGGCGCCGTAGTCGGTGATGTTGGTGATGCGGCCCGTCATCTTGGCGCCGGCGGGGTACTTGGCCTCCACGCCTTCCCACGGGTCGGCCTGCAGCTGCTTCATGCCCAGGCTGATGCGCTGGGTGTCCGGGTTAATCTTGATGATCTGCACCTTGACCGTGTCGCCCACGGCCAGGACCTGAGACGGATGCGACACGCGCTTCCAGCTCATGTCGGTGACGTGCAGCAGGCCGTCGATGCCGCCCAGGTCCACGAAGGCGCCGTAGTCGGTGATGTTCTTGACCACGCCGTCGCGGACTTCGCCCTCGGCCAGCTGGCCAACCAGCTCGGTGCGCTGCTCGGCGCGGGCTTCTTCCAGAATGGCGCGACGCGACACGACGATGTTGCCGCGCGGACGGTCCATCTTCAGGATCGCGAAGGGCTGTTCCTTGCCCATCAGCGGGCCGACGTCGCGCACGGGACGGATGTCCACCTGCGAACCGGGCAGGAACGCCGAGGCGCCGCCAAGATCGACGGTGAAGCCGCCCTTCACGCGGCCGACGATGGCGCCCATGACCGGCTGCTCATCGGCGAACACGCCTTCCAGACGGGTCCAGGCCTCTTCGCGGCGGGCCTTGTCGCGGCTGATGACCGCTTCGCCCAGCGCGTTCTCAACGCGCTCCAGATAGACCTCGACGTTGTCGCCCACCTTGGGCAGGGCGGCGCCGTCGCCCTGACCGAACTCGCGCATGGCGATGCGGCCTTCGGTCTTCAGGCCGACATCGACGATGACGATGTCCTTTTCGATGCCGACGACGCGGCCATGGACGACCTGGCCTTCGCCGAGGTCACGGCCGGAAAGCTGTTCGTCCAGAAGGGCGGCGAAATCGTCGCGGGTGGGGGAGAGTGTGTCGGTCATGCGTTGGTGTTGTTTCTAAAGAGGTTGGCGCACGAACGGAGTCCGCGCGGCGGTTGAACGGAAATGTCAGGCAGTTGGAATGCGGGCGGCTAAGGAAACCGGCCTGAACGCCCGCGGCTATCGAGGGACCGGAGCGTTGGATTTGTCCGCGGGTTCAGAACCCGTGCCGGACGCGCGCCGCCTCGACGATACGGCGGGCCGCATCGAAGGCGGCTTCTATATCCATTTCGGTGGTGTCCAGCAAGACCGCGTCATCGGCCATGATCATGGGCGCCGCCCCGCGTCCGGCGTCCCGCTCGTCCCGGCGCACGATGTCGGCCAGCATGTCGTCAAAGGCGATGGCCTCGCCCCGCCCGGTCAGTTGCAGCCAGCGGCGCCGCGCCCGCGTCTCGGGTCTGGCCGTCACGAACAACTTCACCGGCGCATCCGGTGCGATCACCGTGCCGATATCCCGCCCGTCCAGAACCGCCCCGCCGGCTTGTCTGGCGAAGTCCTGCTGGAACTTCAGCAGCGCCGCCCGCACGCCCGGATGGGACGCCACCCGACTGGCCGCCTCGCCCGCGCCCCGACTGGTCAGGGCGGTTTCGTCGATCAGGTCGTCCGGCGTCACGCTTTCGGCCGCCCGCGCCGCGGCCTCCGCGTCAGCCAGGTCGCCCCCCGCCGCCAGAACCTTCAGCCCAACGGCCCGGTACAGCAGCCCCGTATCCAGATGCGGCAGGCCATAGAGGGCCGCCAGGCGCGAGGCGATGGAGCCCTTGCCCGATGCGGCCGGGCCGTCAACGGCGATGATGAAGGATGCGCTCATCCGCGCTCGATAGAGGCGCCAAGCCCCTGCATCAACTCGGTAAACCCCGGGAAACTGGTGGCGATCATGCCGGGATCATCCACGGCGACCGGCTCCTCGGCGTTCAGCCCCAGCACCAGATGGCTCATGGCGATGCGGTGGTCGTGGGCCGTGCGCACGGTGGCGCCGCCGGCCACGCGCAGTGCGCCAGCGACAATGAAGCCCTCCGTCTCCTCATCCACTTTCACTCCGCACGCCGCCAGTCCGGCCGCCATGAGCGAAATCCGGTCGCTTTCCTTGACCCGCATCTCGCCTATGCCCCGCATCACTGTTCCGCCCTCCGCATAAGCGGCCGTGGCCGACAGGATGGGATATTCGTCGATCATGGAGGCGGCCCGCTCAGGCGGAACGACAATCCCTTTCAACGCGGAATACCGCGCAGTGACGTCACCGACCTCCTCGCCGCCCGCCATGCGGCGGTTGGAGATGGTTAGGTTTGCCCCCATCTCGATCCAGGTCTGGAACAGGCCGGTGCGCAGGGGATTCAGCATCACGCCCTCAACCGTCACCGCCGATCCCGGGACGATCAGCCCCGCCGCCAGCGGAAAGGCGGCCGACGATGGATCGCCCGGGACGGCCACGTGAGTCCCTGTCAGCCGCTGTCCGCCGCCCAGGCGCGCCACACGGCCCTCGACGGTCTCGACGGTCTCCACCGTCACGCCAAAGGCCCGCAGCATACGCTCGGTGTGGTCGCGGCTGGGCTCCGGCTCGATCACCGCCGTCTCGCCAGCGGCGTTCAGCCCCGCCAGCAGGATGGCCGACTTCACCTGGGCCGAGGCTACCGGCTGGCGATAGACCATGGCCTGCAGCTTGCCGCCGTGCAGCGTCAGGGGCAGCCGATCCTCTGCCCCGCCCCAGTCGAAGCGCGCACCCATGTCCGACAGGGGATCGGTGACCCGTTTCATGGGCCGCTTTCTCAGCGAGGCGTCGCCATCGAAAGTGACGGACAGATCGAATCCGGCCGCCGCGCCCATCAGCAGACGTACGCCGGTTCCGGCGTTGCCGCAGTCGATGACGCCGCCCGGCGTTCGATAGCCGCCCCGCCCCTCGACCCGCCAGGAGCCGTCGCCTGTTCGCTGAACCGTTGCGCCGAACGCCTGGACCGCCCTTGCGGTGGCGAGGATGTCGTCGCCTTCCAGCAGGCCCTCGATCGTGGTGTCGCCATGGGCCAGGCTGCCCAGCATCAGGGCCCGGTGGGACATGGATTTGTCGCCCGGCGCGCTCACCACGCCGGTCAGTGCGCGCGAGCGGTGCGCGGTCAGGATTTCAGAGAATGTCACCCGCGATTCCGTGGGTCGAATTGCAATCAGATGCGCGTGGCGCGGAATCCGCTTTTGACAGCGGCGTCCTGTGGTGGCAAGGGAGCCGCCCGAATTCAAATCGACCAACCGTAAGGCTCGAACCTTGGCCAATCCCGAACTGGGCGCGAAGCAAGTCTGCCCCAACTGCCAGGCGAAGTTCTACGACCTGAACCGCCGCCCGGCCCATTGTCCCAAATGTGACACCGAGTTCGACCCGGAGGAAGCCGTCAAGGCCCGCCGTGGCAAGGGCCGAGCCCCCTTCGTCGACGAGACCGAAGAGGATCAGGTCAAGGCCAAGCCCGCCGATGCGGACGAGGACGAGGACGAGGAAGTCACCGCCCCCGAAATCGACCAGGGCGGCGATGAGCCTATCCTCACGCCGGATGACGATGACGACGACGCGGCTGAAGACGACGCCGGGATCACCGTAAGCGCTGGCGACGACGATGACGACGACATCAGTGATGACGACGATTCCGTCCCCTTCCTTGAAGACGAGGACGACGACTCCATCGACGGAGAAATCACCAAGGGCGCCAAGAAGGACGAAGACTGAAATCAGGATGAAAAAATAGGCGGCGGAAGGGCTTGATCGCCCCATCGGCCTGACATAGGTTCCGCCGCCTTCGCCGCCCCATCCCTGATGGATGCGGCGGCCGACCGAAAGGTTCGGGGCTATAGCTCAGTTGGTAGAGCGCTTGAATGGCATTCAAGAGGTCAGCGGTTCGACTCCGCTTAGCTCCACCATAAACCCCTCGCCGCAAAACGGCGGGGGGTTTTCCATTTCCGGGCGTTGCGCACGTCGGAACCTGCCGCAAGCCTGGCCGTTTGGCCGCTCATGAAACCCGTCACGACCGTTGCGTCGATCCTGGCCGCCGGCTCGGTCCTGGGCGCCTGCGCAACCCTTCAGCAAGGCCCGGTGGGCAACCCGTCCGTGCCCGAGCCCGCCCGGGCGGTGGACCTGAACCGCTATGCGGGGCTGTGGTACGAGATCGGTCGCTACGAAAACGGATTTCAGCGGGGCTGCGAAGGAACGACCGCGACCTACACCGTGCGCGACGACGGTCTGGTGGGCGTCCTGAACGCCTGCCGCCAGGGCAGCCTCGAGGGCGAATTGCGGACCATTGAGGGCCGCGCAAAGGTTGTGGAGGGCAGCGGCAGCGCCAAGCTGAAGGTGTCGTTCTTCGGCCCGTTCTACTTCGGGAACTACTGGGTGCTGGACCGGGCGGAGGACTACAGCTGGTCCATCGTGGGCGAGGGCTCGGGCCGCTATCTGTGGCTGCTCAGCCGCGAGCCCCGGCCAGACGAGGCGACCCGTGACGAGATCATGAGCCGCGCGCATGCCCTGGGCTATGATCTGTCCCTGCTGCGCTCCACCCGTCAGCCGACCCGGTAACGGCCGGCTGCGGGGCTTTCGGCCGCCGTCAGTTCATCCGGGCCATGTCGATGACGAAGCGGTAGCGAACGTCCGACTTTTCCATGCGGGCGTAGGCTTCGTTAATCTGGTCCGGAGCGATGGTCTCGATATCGCAGGCGATGCCGTGCTCGGCGCAGAAGTTGAGCATCTCCTGGGTCTCACGGATGCCGCCGATCAGGCTGCCCGCCACCGAACGGCGGCGCCATAGCAGCGGCATGGCGAATACCGGCATGGGCTCGGTGGTCAGGCCCAGCATGACCATGGTCCCGTCGCGGGCCAGCAGATTCAGGTGCCCGGCGATCTCGTGGGTGGCGGAGACGGTGTTGATGATCAGATCGAATTTCTCCGCCGCCGCCTTCATGGCCGCCTTGTCCGAGTTGATCAGGAAATGTTTCGCGCCCATGCGTTCGGCGTCGGCCTTCTTGCGGTCCGAGGTGGACAGCACAGTCACCTCGGCGCCCATGGCGTGGGCCAGTTTGACCGCCATGTGGCCCAAGCCGCCCAGGCCCACCACGGCGACTTTCGAGCCCTCGCCCACGTTCCAGTGGCGCAGGGGGGACCAGGTGGTGATGCCCGCGCACAGCAGGGGCGCGGCGGCGTCCAGCGGCAGGCTGTCGGGGATGCGCAGTACGAAGTCCTGGTTCACCGTAATGCGGTCCGAATAGCCGCCTTGGGTGATGCTCTGACCCACCGGTTCGCCCAACGGATCGGCGGACCCGTAGGTCTGGGTCATGCCGGGGACGCAGTATTGCTCCTCGCCCTCCTGACAGGCCGGGCAGGTGCGGCAGCTGTCCACCATGCAGCCAACGCCCACGCGGTCGCCGACCTTGAAGCGGCTGACATTCCCACCCACTGCCGTCACCACGCCCGCGATCTCATGGCCCGGCACGACGGGATAGCGCGTGCCGCCCAGGTCGTTCCTGGCGATGTGCAGGTCAGAGTGGCAGACGCCGCAGTACTTGATCTCGATGGCCACGTCGTCCGCCCCCGGATCGCGACGGTCGAAGCGGTAAGGCTCCAGCGGCTTGTCTGCGGCGACGGCGGCGAAGGCGCGGGCGGCGATAGGCATGAAGGAACCTTTCAGCTGGTCAGACGGCGAAGGCCGCGACAATATCGCAATCCGACGCCCGGAGGGCTCCAAATGACGGCTGAGCGTAACGACCCCATCATCCTGCGGCCAGGCGAGGGACGCGCTTACGACATGGGCGGCATGCGCGCGGTGTTCAAGGCGGACGAAGGCGAGACCTCAGCAGCCTACTCTATCTCCGAATGGTGGCTGGATCCGCACACGGAGGGCCCCGGCCCCCACAGCCATGAGGCCAATGACGATATATTCTACGTCCTGGAAGGAACCGTCAGCATCCTGGTGGGCGACGACTGGATCGAGGCGCCCGCCGGAACCTTCGTGCGCGCGGCGCCGGGCGTGACCCACGATTTCGCCAATCGCACCGACCGGCGCGCGGGTCTTCTGAATATCTATGTGCCGGGCGGTTTCGAGCGAGACATGCCCGCCATCGTCGATTGGTTCGCAAGGAACGGCGGCTAGGCCATCCGTTCGATGAGAGCCATGGCCGCGGCCGGGTTCCGCACCTTCGCCCCGGCGATGAAATAGGCGAACACCTCGCCTGTCCTGCTCCAGCTCTTCACCCGGTTCGCCACGGCGTTCAGCTCCGCCGCCGTCATGCCGGCGGGCTCGTCCTCGCGGCTGGACATCAGCCGGGCATAGCGGAAATCGGTCGTGTCCTGGTCGATGCGCGGCCACTCCGGCGCCTCGTCATCCTCGGCGTAGACGATGGCCGCGCCGTATTTCGCCGCCAGGTCATGGAACTGCGGCACATCGAAGCCGGGGTTCCGCACCTCCAGCGCATGGCGCAGGCGCAGGCCGTCCTTCTCCCTCGGCAACAGCTTCAGGAAGCCCTCGAAATCCTCCGGGTCGAATTTCTTGGTGGCCATGAACTGCCAGTTGATCGGCCCCAGCTTGTCGCCCAGCGCGGTCAGGCCCTGCGACAGGAACCGGTCAAAGCTCTCGCCGCCCTCGGACAGCACCTTGCGATTGGTGCAGTAGCGGCTGGCCTTGACTGAAAAGACGAACCCGTCCGGCGTCTCGTCGCGCCACTTCCGCCAGCTGTCGGGCTTGAAGGTGGAATAGTAAGTGCCGTTGATCTCGATGGAGGTCAGTTTCGAGGCCGCGTATTCCAGCTCCCGCTTCTGGACCATGCCGTCAGGATAGAACACGCCCCGCCACGGCTCATAGGTCCAGCCGCCGACGCCGATGTGGATGGCTCCGCTCATGACCGGTCCCGCTCCGTATTCAGCCGCCTGATGCGGCCCTCGGACTATGACGCAGTCTGTTCGCCCGCGCATCCTGGCGATGTCACCGCCAGTATGCCCGCCAGCAGGGTGGCGGCGGTGATCGGCTTGGGCACATGGATGTCCGCACCCGCGTCGCGGGATTGGTCCCGGTGCTCGGGCATGGCGTTGGCGCTGAGCATGACGATGGGAGTGGGGGCCGCGCCTCGCTCGGCCTCCAGCCGACGGATTTCGCGGGTGGCCGTCAGGCCGTCCATGCCCGGCATCTGCATGTCCATCAGCACCACGTCGAAGCGGTCATTTGCGAAAGCGGCCACGGCCTGGGCCCCATCCTCGGCGATGACCACCTCGGCGGCGTGGGCGCCCAGAATCAGCTGCACCACCCGCTGGTTGGTCGGGTGATCCTCCGCCAGCAACACACGCAATGGCCGGTCCAATCCGCCGCCGGTCAGGGTGGTGGTGCGTTCGCGGGCGTCATAGTCGGCCAGGGAGGCGGCGCGGCTGAGCGGGATCTCCACCTCGAACCGGCTGCCGACGCCCGGGGTGGAGGACGCGGCGATACGGCCGCCCATCATCTCCACCAGAGAGCGGCAGATGGACAGCCCCAGGCCGGTGCCGCCGAACCGGCGCGTGATGGTGGCGTCGGCCTGGTTGAACCGGTCGAAAAGGCGCGCGGCGTGATCGGAATCAAAGCCCACGCCGGTGTCTTCCACCGTCAGCATCACCCGCGAGTCGCCGTCCCGGGACTCCGCCACGGCGATGCCGACGGTGATCGCGCCCTGGTGGGTGAATTTTACGGCGTTCGACAGCAGGTTGCCCAGCACCTGCCTGATGCGGGTGCTGTCCCCCATTAACAGGCCGCGGGCGTCCGGCTCCCGACGCACGACGAAATCCAGCCCCTTGTCCTCGGCCCGCAGCCGCATGACGTCGAGCGGCGCGGCCAGGGCCTCGTCCAGATCGAACGGGCGCGCCTCCAGGTCCAGCTGTCCGGCCTCGATCTTGGACACGTCCAGGATGTCCGACACCAGCCGCTCAAGGGTGACGCCCGACGAGGCGATCAGGGCGACCATCTCCGACTGGTCCGGCGACAGGGGCGTCCGCGACAGGGCGTCGACGATGCCGATCACCCCGTTCAGGGGCGTGCGGATCTCGTGGCTCATATTGGCAAGGAAGTCGGATTTGGCTCGGCTGGCCGCCTCTGCCGCGGCCTTGGCCTCGATCAGATCGCGCTCGGCGGCGACCTTGTCTGTCACGTCGCGCGCCACCGCGTAGATGCGGTCGCCGTGTCGCCGGGCGCGCCACTCCAGGGTGACGTAATGTCCCTGTTTGTGCCGATAACGGTTGACCTGGCCCAGCACCGGATCGCCGGGCCGTCGGGTCTCGACCTCGACGATGCTGTGCCGGGTCACGGCCAGATCGTCGGAATGGACCAGGCGCAAAAGGCCGTGGCCCTCGATCTCGTCGGGGCGATAGCCGAGTACAGCGCGCCAGGACGCGCTGGCCTTGACCACCGTGCCGTCCAGGTCGCGCACCACCAGCAGGTCCAGGGACACGTCGAAGAAGGTGCCCAAGTCCACCTCGGACGACGCCCCGCCTGCGTCGTTCGGACGAGGGGAGGCTTCGAGCGGCTGGCAGGTCATGGGCGAACTCTCTAGGCGAACTGCCGCCAGCTTGACCATGACCCGTTAAGGTCGGGTTTCGCCCTCAGTACGCTTGCTCCGCATAGACCTGACGCACATCGCCGTTCCAGCGGCCGTGATACGCCTCCAGCAGGCGCTCTGCGGGCGTGACGCCGCTTTCGGCGATGTCCTCCAGCTCCGCCAGATAGCCGCGCTCGTCCACCATGCCGCCGGAGAAGCGTGCGCGGTTCTTCAGGCCCTGACGCGCGATGGCGACCATGTCCTTCGCCACGTCCTGGACCGAACGCCCGGCCACCTCGGCCCTCAGTCCCAGCCGGGTGACGTCGCGGCGCAGGCGCTCATGATCGGTGATGTCCCAGTCCTTGCACAGGTCCCAGGCGGCGGCCAGCGACGGGGCGTCGTACAGCACCCCCGCCCACAGGGCCGGCAGGGCGCAGATGCGGCTCCACGGCCCGCCGTCGGCGCCGCGCATCTCCAGATACTGTTTCAGCCGCACCTCGGGGAACAGGGTGGTCAGGTGGTCGGTCCAGTCCTTGAGGGTCGGGGCATTCCCCGGCAGGGCGGGCAGTTCGCCCTTCAGGAAGGCGCGGAACGACTGACCCGAGGCGTCCACATATTTCCCGTCGCGCTTGACGAAATACATGGGGGTGTCCAGCGCGTACTCCGCATAGGTCTCGAAGCCGAAGCCGTCGGCGAACACGAAATCCAGCATGCCGGTGCGGTCCGGATCGGTGTCGGTCCAGACATTGGCCCGCGCCGACAGGAAGCCGTTGGGCTTGCCTTCGGTGAACGGGCTGTTGGCGAACAGGGCCGTGGCGACGGGCTGCAGCGCCAGTGAGGTGCGGAATTTCATCACCATGTCGGCTTCGGACTCGAAGTCCATGTTCGCCTGGATGGTGCAGGTGCGCAGCATCATGTCGAGGCCAAGGCTTCCCACCTTGGGCATGTAGGCGCGCATGATGTCATAGCGGCCCTTGGGCATGACCGGGATGTCGGCACGGGTCCACAGGGGGTCGAACCCCAGCCCCAGGAAGCCCAGACCCAGCTCGTCGGCCACCATCTTGACCTCCACCAGGTGCTGGCCGGTCTCCGAACAGATGTCGTGGATGTCCTTCAGCGGCGCGCCCGACAGCTCGAACTGGCCGCCCGGCTCGAGGCTGACCGAGGCGGCATAGCCCTCGGTGTTCTTCTTCTCCAGGGCGATAACGTGGCCGCCTTCCTCCACCGGCGCCCAGCCGAAGCGGGTCAGGCCCATCAGCATGGCGCGGATGCCCGACGGGCCCTCGTAGTCCGGGCGGCCGAAGCCGTCCTTGAGGAAGCCGAATTTCTCGTGCTCGGCGCCGATGCGCCACTGGTCCTTGGGCTTCGCGCCCTCGGCCAGATAGCCCGCCATGGTCTCAAGCGTCAGCGGCTCGTTCGCGTCGTCGGCCATGTCGGTCGCCCCTTCGCCGCATGCGCGGCCTGTGGCGGCTAGATGGGCGGGCCGGGGTCAATGCTCAAGCCCCTTCTGACCATGTGGTCACATGCGCGCCCTTCCAGTCGCCTCGCGCGGCCTGCCACAGGGTCATGGCCGATATGGCGGCGGTGTCGGCGCGCAGGACTCGCGGCCCCAGCGACACGGGCGTGGCGAAGGGCAGGGACAGCAGGCGTTCGCGCTCATCCGGCGAAAACCCGCCCTCGGGTCCGATCAGGATGGACCAGGGCTCTCCTCCCCCACCGGTGGAGGGGGACCGCGTAGCGGTGGAGGGGGTGCTTCCGTCGCGCAGGGCCTCCATGGCCGGCGGCCCCCCCCGTTCGTCGCAGAACATCAACTGCCGCCCCTCAGGCCAGCCGTCCAGCAGGGCGTCCAGCTTCAGCGGATCGTGAATCTCGGGCACATCCAGACGACCGGTCTGTTCGGCGGCTTCCTCGGCGATGGTGTCCAGCCGGTCCATGCGCAGCCGCTCGGCGTTGGTGTAGCGGGTCAGGGTCAGCCGCACCCGCCGCGCGCCCAGCTCGGCGGCTTTCTCCACCACCGTCTCCACCCGCGCCTTCTTCACCACCGCCAGAATCAGGTCCAGGTCCGGTCCGAAGGACTGCGGCCGCACCTGTTCCTCCGCTTTCAGCACGCAGCCGCGCTTGAGCACCTCGGCCACCGTCGCCCGCCATTCGCCGTCGCGGCCGTTGAACACCAGCAGGTCGTCGCCCCCCTTCAGCCGCATCACCTGGGTCAGGTAGCGGGCCTGCTCAAGGGTCAGCGCGACAGCGGCGCCGGGGGACAGGTCTGAGCGGACATGAAGACGGATCATGCCGTGTTCTAGATCGTTATGAGGGGATCATTCCACTGTCGCGGAGACCGCCATGCCCCGATTGCAGCAATGGGCCGAACAGGGCTGGACCGCCGAGGCGGGTCTGGCCTTCTTCGACAGCCTCCCCGCCGTCCGTCCCGAGGACATGACGGGCGAGTGGCGTGGGAGCGAATTGCCCAGCGGCCATCCGCTGGACGGGCTGCTGGCGGCCTATGGCTGGTACGGCAAGCGGTTCACCGACCGCGACCGGGTCGATCCGCTGCTGTTCATGGATTCGGGCGCCGTGCGTGCGGTGGATCCGGCCCGGCTGCCCCTCGGTCTGGCGCTGGCCCTGCCGCGGATCGCGCGCACGAGCGCGGCCCAGGGCCTGTTCCGCCTGTTGCTGCCGGTGCTTGCCACCGACCGGCCCACAGCCCGGCTGCGCTCCATGGAGCACCGGGGTCTGATCTCGGCGGCCATGATCTATGACGATCAGCCCATCATCGATCACTTCCGCCGCGTGGACGAGGACCGGCTGCTGGGCCTGATGGACCTGCGGCCGACCCCGGCGCCGTTCTTCTTCCTGCTGACGAGGACTACAGCGTCCGGGCGATCAGCAGCTTCATGATCTCATTGGTGCCGCCGTAGATGCGCTGGACGCGGGCGTCCTTGTAAAGCTGGGCGATGGGATATTCGGTCATGTAGCCGTAGCCCCCGTGCAGCTGCAGCATCTCGTCGATGGTCTCGCCCTGGATGTCGGTGACCCAGTATTTGGCCATGGAGGCGGTGGCGGCGTCCAGCTGGCCCTTCAGGTGCAGGCCGATGCAGTGGTTCACGAACACCCGCGCCACGGTCAGCTTGGTCTTGACCTCGGCCAGCTTGAACTGGGTGTTCTGGAAGTCGATGACCCGCTTGCCGAACGCCTTGCGCTCCTTGACGTAGGCCAGGGTCTCCCTGAGCCCGCGCTCGGCCGCCGCGACGCCCTGCACCGCGATGTTCAGCCGCTCCTGGGGCAGCTGCTCCATCAGGTGATAGAAGCCGCGCCCTTCCGCCTCGCCGATGATGTTCTCCACCGGCACCTTCACATCGTTGAAGAACAGCTCTGAGGTGTCGTTGGCCTCCATGCCGATCTTGTGCAGGTTGCGGCCGCGCTCGAAGCCCTCCAGCCCGTCGGTCTCCACCACCACCAGGCTGATGCCCTTGGCGCCCTCGGCCGGATCGGTCTTGGCCACCACGATGATGAAATTGGCCAGTTGGCCGTTGGTGATGAAGGTCTTGGAGCCGTTCAGGACGTAGTGTTCGCCCTTCCTGATGGCGGTCGTCTTGACCCCCTGCAAGTCCGAGCCCGCGCCCGGCTCGGTCATGGCGATGGCGCCCACCAGCTCGCCCGAGGCCAGTTTCGGCAGCCAGCGCCCCTTCTGCTCGTCGGAGCCGTAGTGGGCCACATAGGGGGCGACGATGGCGTTGTGCAGCGAGATGCCGAAATGGTCCGCGCCCTTCCAGCCCAGTTGCTCCATCAGCACCACTTCATGGCGATAGTCGCCGCCCATGCCGCCCCATTCCTCGGGCATGGACAGATTCAGCAAGCCCGCTTCCCCCGCCCTGGTCCACAGGTCGCGCGGCACCGACGAGGCGGCGATCCACTCGGCCATCTTCTCGGGTCCGGCGTGCTCGTCGATCCACTTGCCGACGCTGTCGGAGAAGAGGGTGATCTCCTCCTCGGCCATGAAATCGGGGGCGGGGATGTTGAGGATGTTCATGCTGTCCTTCCGAGGACTACGACTTCAACTGGGTTTCGGCATCCCAGCCATCAGGTTGTGGCGTTGACTTCGACCACCATCGGGAACCCATGCTGACCCACTTCTGCCTCAACTCGGCATGAGTTGAAGACGCGTCGTCATAGCCAAACTGGGTGCCGCAGCAGGGACAAATCTCGAACGACTGGGTCGGGTCGAAACTCAGTCCCCACTTGCAGACGGGGCAGGCAGGCACGGATCAGAAGGCCTCCGCCGGCAGCGCCATCAGCACGTCCGAGCCGGTCTTCAGCTTCTTCAGGTGCGCCTCGGCGTCGGGCAGGATGCGCTCGACGAAGTAGCGGCCGACGGCCAGCTTGTTGGCGTAGAACGGATCGCTGTCGCCCGCCTTCTTATGCGCCGCCACGGCCAGCTGGGCCCACATGTAGGCCATCGCGGTCAGGCCGAAGATGTGCAGATAGTCAGTGGAGGCCGCGCCGGCGTTGTCCGGGTTCTGCATGCCGTTCTGCATCAGCCACATGGTGGCTTCCTGCAGGTTCTTCTTCGCGTCGGCCAGGCCGTCGATGAAGGGCTTGGTCGCCTCGTCCCCGCCGTTCGCGCCCACGAAGGCGTCGATGTCCGCGAACCAGCTCATGACCGCCCGCCCGCCGTTGGCCGGCAGCTTGCGGCCCACCAGGTCCAGCGCCTGAACCCCGTTGGTGCCCTCGTAGATCATGGTGATCCGCGCATCGCGCAGGGACTGGGAGGCGGTGAAATGCTCGGTGTAGCCCGAGCCGCCGTGCACCTGCATGGCCAGGCTGGCCACATGGAAGCCGCGGTCGGTCAGGAACGCCTTCACCACCGGGGTGATCAGGCCCATGTAGTCCTTCGCCTTGGTGGCGACCGCCTCGTCCCCGGACTTCTGCAGGTCGGCCTGCAGGGCGGTCCACAGGATGAAGGCGCGTCCGCCCTCGATATAGGCCTTGGACTCCAGCAGCATGCGCCGCACGTCCGGGTGCACGATGATCGGGTCGGCGGGGCCGTCCGGGTTCTTGGGGCCGGTCAGGCTGCGGCCCTGCAGGCGGTCGTTGGCGAACTCCACGGCGGCCTGCATGGCGGCGTCGCCGATGGCCTGGCCCTGAAGGCCCGTGCCCAGCCGCGCCTCGTTCATCATCACGAACATGGCCGGCATGCCGCGGTTCTCTTCGCCCACCAGCCAGCCCTTGGCGTTCTCGTACGCCATCACGCAGGTGGCGTTGCCGTGGATGCCCATCTTGTGCTCGAGGCCGGCGCACTGAACGCCCTCGTTGCGCTCGCCCAGCGAGCCGTCGTCATTGACGAACACCTTGGGCACCACGAACAGGCTTATGCCCTTGATCCCGGCGGGTGCGCCCTCGATGCGGGCCAGCACCAGATGGATGATGTTGTCGGTGAAGTCGTGCTCGCCGGACGAGATCCAGATCTTCTGGCCGGTGATGGCATAGCTGCCGTCGCCGTTGGGAACCGCCTTGGTGCGGATCAGGCCCAGATCCGTTCCGCACTGGGGCTCGGTCAGGTTCATGGTGCCGCCCCACTCGCCGGTGGCCAGCTTGGGCAGGTAGCGGTCCTTGATGGCGTCGGTGGCGTTGGCGTGCAGCCCCGCATAGGCGCCGGAGGTCAGGCCCGGATACATGCTGAACGCCGGGCTGGCCGCCGCCGTCATCTGGCCCACGGCCATGGACACCACCGCCGGCATGCCCTGGCCGCCGTACTGGGTGTGGGCGTGCAGGGCGGGCCAGCCGGCCTCGACCATCTGCTTGTAGGCTTCCTTCCATCCGGGCGGGCCGGTGACGACGCCGTCCTTCCATTCACAGCCGTGCTGATCGCCCGCGCGGTTGATCGGCGCGATCACTTCCTCGGCGAATTTGGCGCCTTCCTCGAGGATCTGGCCCACCAGATCGGAGGACACATCCTCGAAGCCGGGCTGGTTTTCGTAGCGGTCGATCTCCAGCACCTCGTTGAGGATGAACCGGAAATCGCGGACAGGCGCCTTGTAGGCCATGGGTCAGGCTCTCGCTTTGAAAAATTCTTGATCGTCGTCGTGATGGTGGTGGTTCAGCCGCGAGCGCAGGGCGGACTCATAGTCCTCGGCGCCGGGCAGGAGGTCGGGCCGGTGTTCCGACAGCCGCTTCTCCATGGCCTCGCAGGCCTCTTCGGCCACCTTGATGGCCTCGTCCAGATCTTCGCGCTGGCGCTTCAGCGCCTCGACCTGGGCGCGGTGGCGGGGCAGGGCGACCGCCATCTGATGGACGTTGTGATCCTTGCGATCATACAGGTCGATCATCTCCTGGATTTCGGCCAGGGTGAATCCGATGCGGCGGCCGCGCAGGATCAGCTTGAGCCGCGCCCGGTCCTTGGCGTCATAGACCCGCGTCTGGCCCCGGCGGGCTGGCGACAGCATGCCCTTGTCCTCGTAGAAGCGCAGGGCGCGCGCCGTGGCCCCGAACTCGCGGCAGAGCTGGCGGATCGAATAGGTGCGGTGATCGTCTGCGGACGCCATGCCCCATTCATAACTTGACGTGTGCGTAAAGGGAAGCTTTTTCCGCCGCAGCCCCTGTTGTCCAAGCCTTAACCGACGTGCGCGATCCTGCGTCTGGCGGCCATCGGGCCGCGTTCACGGGAGGGGCGTCATGGCGTCCACGATGACTTCCAGCTATCGCCGCGTTCGGGATCATTTCGAGCCGCAGGACATCAGTCCGGAAGAGCAGCGTCGCCTGCGCGGTCAGCTGGAGCAGATCGACTACGCCGCCTTCATCTCCAACCGTGAGCTGATCGGGCGGACCCTGGGTCAAGTCGATATGGCGGCTTTCCAGCGCCTTGCCGTGGCTGCGGCGAGCGCTCGGGGCGCCTGGGTGGCCGAGGCGCTCCGTCTGACCGGGGCAGGTCAGGCTGTCACCGCCGAACAGGCTCAGCGTCTGGGCCAGATGCGCTCGGTTTTCGAAGAGCTCAGCGAGGCCTATGAGGGTATGCGACGCATGGTCGAGCGGGGCTACCTAACGCCGCCGTCGTCTCCAGGCTGAAGTGTTCGCCACCGCCGTTTGAAGCCTGACCGTAGGGCTGCTACCCCTTTCGGCCATGGAAACCGGCACGCTGATCACCCTCGCCCTGTATTTCATCCTCATGCTGGGCATCGGGCTATACGCCTTCAAGCGCTCCACCAGCGATGTGTCCGGCTACATGCTGGGCGGCAGGAAGCTGGGGCCGGCGGTGACCTCCCTGTCGGCGGGCGCCTCGGACATGTCGGGCTGGATGTTGCTGGGTCTGCCGGGCGCCATGTTCGTTTCGGGCCTGTCCGCCTCCTGGATCGCCCTGGGCCTGTTTGTCGGGGCCTTCGCCAACTACCTGCTCGTGGCGCCCCGCCTGCGCATCTACACAGAGCTTGCCCGGGACGCGATCACCATTCCCGACTATTTCGAAAAGCGGTTCGAGGACCGGTCGCGCCTGCTCAGGGTGATCTCCTCCCTGGTGATCGTGATCTTCTTCACCCTCTACACCTCGTCCGGTCTCGTGGCGGGGGGCAAGCTCTTCGACAGCGCCTTCGGAGTCGACTACGCCTGGGGCCTGTGGGTCACTGCGGGCGTGGTCGTGGCCTATACCCTGTTCGGCGGGTTCATGGCCGTCAGCATGACCGACTTCGTCCAGGGCTGCATCATGTTCGTGGCGCTGATCGTGGTGCCCGTCGTGGCCCTGACCGACGTGGGCGGGGTGGGCGGCCTGAACGAGACGGTGCGCGGCGTCGACCCGGCGCTGCTCGGACTTCTGACCGGGACCAGCCTCATCGGAATCATATCCGCCCTCTCCTGGGGACTGGGCTATTTCGGCCAGCCGCACATCATCGTGCGCTTCATGGCCATCCGCTCGGTCAAGGACATTCCCGCAGCCCGCAATATCGGCATGACCTGGATGGCCGTGACCATCATCGGCGCCCTGGCCACCGGCCTGACGGGCCTGGCCTACGCCACCAACAACGGGATCGAGGTCGCCGACCCCGAGACCATCTTCATCATCCTGTCGGACGTGCTGTTCCACCCGCTGGTGACCGGCTTCCTGCTGGCCGCCATCCTTGCGGCGATCATGAGCACCATCTCGTCCCAGCTGCTGGTCTCGTCCAGCTCCCTGACCGAGGACTTCTATGGCGTCTTCTTCCGCCGCGCCGCCAGCCAGAAGGAGCTGGTGACCGTGGGCCGGCTGGCCGTGGTGCTGGTGTCGCTGGTGGCCATCTATCTGGCCTATGACCCGGACAGCAATGTCCTGACACTGGTGTCCAACGCCTGGGCCGGCTTCGGCGCAGCCTTTGGACCGCTTGTGATCCTCAGCCTGATGTGGCGCCGCGTCACCCGCAACGGCGCCCTGGCCGGCATGATTGTCGGCGCAGTGACGGTGCTGTTCTGGGTGTTCGCGCCGGTCCTGCCGGGCGGCGAGGCCCTGACCACGGTGATCTACGAGATCGTGCCCGGCTTCATCCTGGCGACCCTGGCCACCGTTATCGTCAGCCTGATGGGTCGTCCGCCGGAAAGCGTCACGGCCACCTTCGATCAGGCCAAAGCCGAACTTCGGGCCGCCCGCTCATCCGACTGAGACAGCGCTCCGTAGCTGGGATCGACCCCAGCCCGGAGCCCGCCCATGCCCGCCTTTCGCCTGATCGCCGCAGCCGCCCTGATCCTGGCCATGGCCGGATGCGCCAGCCTCAGCGGCGGCGGCTCCGGCCCCGGCGCGCCCCAGCCCCTGAAGCCCATCGACGCGGAGCGCTTCTATTCAGGCCGCTGGCTGGAGGTGGGCCGTCTGCCTATGGATATCACCGAGGGTTGCGTGGCCGCCGCCACCGCTTATGCCCTGCGTGACGACGGCAAGGTGGATGTGCGCGACACCTGCCACGTGGATACGCCTGAGGGGCGCGAGCGCGCCATCTCCGGCGTCGGGACTTTTGTCGATTCGGGAACCAACGCCAAACTGCGCGTCCGCTATCTGTGGCTGATCGTGTGGGAGTACTGGGTGCTGGACCGGGCCGAAGACTACAGCTGGTTCATCTCGTCGGACCCGTCCTTCGACAAGCTGTTCATCTACACGCGAGAGATTCCCACCCCTGAGCAACTGGACGCCCTGGTCCGCCGGGCCGCAGAATTGGGCTACGATACCGACCGTCTGGAGTTTCCGGAGCCCTTGGCGAACTGATTATTCTGCGAATTTAACGGCCAAGCTCTTGTTTTGGCCTTGATATGGCCCCGTGCGAGGCCGGAACCGGCCGTGCGGCCTAGTTTGCGGCCCTTTCAGACCAAACACCGCCGTTACGCTTGACGGCATGAAGCAGCCTGAGATCATCTTCATCCTGCGCGGCGCAACCGGCGCCGAGCACCTGGCGCTGGAAGGCGCGGTCAATCTGGAGGCCCGTCTGTCGGACCCGGATCGGCGGCGCGCGCTTGTGGCCGGTTTCTATGGTTTTCACGCAGACGCCGAGTACTGCCTCGCCCCTTGGCTGGAACCGGTGGAAGGCCTCGATTTCGCTGCGCGCAGGCGCCTGCCTCGCATCGGAGCGGACCTCGTGGCGCTGGGCGGCAAGCCTGCGCCCTCGCGAGAGCGTCCGACGGTGACCTCCCTGGGCTATGCGCTCGGCCTGTTCTATGTGCTCGAAGGGTCGTCCCTGGGGGGACGGGTGATCCACAAGCAATTGTCTCATACGGACGTTGACCAGCGCGGCCTTTCGTTCTTCGATCCCTATGGTGATCAGACGGGCGCGCAATGGCGTGCGTTCATCGCCGTTCTGGACCGCGAGCATGCCGCGGGCCGCGCGGACTCCAAAGAGATTGTCGCCGGGGCCCTGGACGGGTTTCGACTGGCGCGAATGTGGTTGACTGAGTAAGGCGCGGCATATGACGGATACGGCTCTCGACCTGGACCTGTGCGCGCAAGAGCCGATCCATATTCCGGAAGCCATCCAGCCACACGGCTTCGTCATGGTTCTGGACCGTGCGGACCTGACCATCCGCCGTGTCGGCGGTGACATTGAGGGTCTGGCCGGAGTCGAGGACTGGCAGGGCGCGCCAGTTTCGGATGTGCTTGGCGCAGCGGTCGCCGACAGCCTGCGGGAGATGGCGGCGGCTGGCCTGACGGGGCATGTGGCCCGGTGGCGTTCCCTGTCCCGTCTGCATTACGACGTCACGACCCACGGGGTCGGCGACTTTCACATCGTGGAGGTCGAACAGAGCTCTCAGGAGGCCTTCCTGGGGGTCGACCTGCTGGGGCGACTTGATCGTGCGGGCGCCGCCTTTGAGCGGGCCGCGAGCATCAAGTCCCTCTGTGAGAACGCCGCCCGCGAGTTTCGTCGCCTGACCGGCTTTGATCGGGTGATGATCTACCGCTTTCTGGATGACGAATCCGGCGTGGTGCTGGCCGAGGACGGCTCTCCCGAGCTTCCGTCCTATATGAACCACCACTTTCCCGGCGCGGACATTCCGCGTCAGGCCCGCGCTCTCTATGTACGCAATCTGGTGCGGGCCATTCCCGACGTTCGCTACGAGCCGCAGCCGCTGCGTCCCGCCGCCGATGAAGCCCTGGACATGAGCGACTGCGCCTTGCGCAGCGTCTCGCCGATCCATCTGCAGTATCTGCGCAACATGGACGTGGGCGCTTCGGCCTCCGTCTCCATCGTCAAGGACGGCGAACTGTGGGGGCTGGTCGCGTGTCACAGTGCGCGGCCCCAGCTCATGACCCATGAAGTCCGTGTCGCCGCAGCCAGCATGGCCCGCAATCTCTCGCGTCAGATCAAATCGCGCGAGGAAGCTGAAATCTATCGCGAGCGCCTGCGCCTGCGGGGTCTCGAGGACGAGCTTGTGGCGCGCCTTCCGTTCAGTGAACCCTTGCACCGTCCCCTGGGCCGGCACCTGTCGCGGGTGGTCCAGTTGCTGGACGCGGACGGCGCGGTGGTGCTTCGCGGCGATCAGATCGCCAGCTACGGCTCGTGCCCGCCGCAGGAAGCCCTGCCTGACCTTGCCCGATGGGCGGCGGGGCGCGGCCGTGTCGAGCCCCTGGTCACCGACCGCCTGCCGGAACTCTATCCGGCCGCCGCCGACTGGGCGTCCGGCGCCAGCGGAATGCTGGCCTTCACCGTCACCACCGAGGAGCCCTTTGTCTTGATGTGGTTCCGCGCTGAACAGATCGAGACGGTGCGCTGGGCCGGCAATCCCCATGAGGCCGTCAAGCATGGCCCTTCCGGCGAGCTGACGCCCCGCGCTTCCTTCGACGCCTGGGCCGAAACGGTGAGGGGGCGCGCCCGTCGCTGGACCGCCGCCCAGATCGAAAGCGCCACGCGCCTGCGGCAGTCGATCTTCGAGCTGCGGTCGGCCCGTCAGCTGCGCCGCCTGAATGACACCTTGCACGAGACCGTGGCGGACAAGGACACCCTGCTGAAGCAACAGGACTTCCTGCTGAGAGAGGTCAATCACCGCATCCAGAACAGCCTGCAGTTGGTCTCCAGCTTCCTGGCCCTCCAGGTGCGCGAGCACAGGGAGGAGGTCGCGGTCGCCGCGGCCCTTGAGGAAGCGCGGCGTCGCATCAAGGCCGTGGGGCTCGTCCATAACCGACTCTACCGCGCCGACCAGTTCGAGACCCTGGATCTGTCCCGCTATCTTCGCGAACTGGGCGACGAGCTGATCGAGTCCATGGGCGCCGACTGGGGCCGGCAGGTGCAGATGACCCTGGCGCCGGTCTCCATCCAGACCACGCGTGCTGTCAGTCTGGGGCTGGTGCTGACCGAGCTGGTGATCAACGTCCAGAAATACGCCTATGGCGGCGGCGCCGGTCCCGTCTGGATCAGCCTTGAGGAAGACCGGGACCGCTTGCGCCTGATCGTGGCCGATCAGGGCGAGGGCCAAGCCAAGGGTGCTCCGCAGGGCGGCGGCTTCGGGTCACGCATGATCGACAGTCTGGTCAAGCAGCTGGAAGGCCGGATCGAGCACTTGCCCAATGAGCCGGGCCTGAGGATAGTGGTCACCGCCCCGATCCAGCCGACCTCTAGCTCTTGAGCCGGTACCCGGTCTTGAAGATCCACGCCACGATGGCGAGACAGATGGCGAAGAAACCCAGGGTCGCCGTCAGGCTGATCCCGATGTTCACGTCCGAGGTTCCGAAGAAGCTCCAGCGGAATCCGGAGATCAGATAGACTACCGGGTTGAACAGGCTGACCGTGCGCCAGACGCCCGGCAGCATGTCGATGGAATAGAACGACCCGCCCAGGAAGGTCAGCGGCGTGATCACCAGCATGGGAATGAACTGCAGCTGTTCGAACCCCTGGGCCCAGATGCCGATGATGAAGCCGAACAGGCTGAAGGTCACCGCCGTCAGCACCAGGAAGGTGATCATGGTCAGGGGGTGCAGCACCTCCAGCGGCACGAACAGTCGCGCTGTGGCCAGGATGATGACGCCCAGGATGATCGACTTGGTGGCCGCTGCGCCAACATAGGCGATGACGATCTCCATGTAGCTGACCGGGGCCGACAGAATCTCGTAGATGGTGCCGGTGAATTTCGGGAAATAGATGCCGAATGAGGCATTGAAGATCGACTGGGTGAACAGGCTCAGCATAACCAGCCCGGGCACGATGAAGGCGCCGTAGGGCACCCCGTTCACCTCGGTCATGGCCGAGCCGATGGCGGCCCCGAACACCACGAAATACAGGGAGGTGGTGATGACGGGGGTGACGATGCTCTGCCACACGGTGCGCAGGGCGCGGGCCATCTCGAACCGGTAGATGGCCCAGATTCCATAACCGTTCATCGCGCGGCCTCCTGTTTGGGCGCATCGCGCGAACTGTCGTGCACCAGACCCACGAAGATGTCCTCCAGCGAGCTCTGGCGTGTGTTGAGGTCCTTGAAGCCGATGCCCATGTCGCTGAGCTTTCTCAGCAGGCTGGGCACGCCGGTGCGCTCGGCGTTGGCGTCGAAGACGTATTCCAGCTCGGCGCCGTCAGCCTTGAGCGCCAGCGCCCACTCCGAAAGCTCGGGCGGGATCGCCGTCATGGGCTCCTGCAGGTTGAGGGTCAGCTGCTTCTTGCCCAGCTTCTTCATCAGGGCGGTCTTCTCCTCGACCAGGATCAGCTCACCTTTCGAGATGACACCCACCCGGTCGGCCATCTCCTCGGCCTCCTCGATGTAGTGGGTGGTCAGGATGATGGTCACGCCCTTTTCCCGCAGGCCCCGCACCAGATTCCACATGTCCCGTCGCAGCTCCACGTCCACCCCGGCGGTAGGCTCGTCCAGGAACAGGATTTCCGGCTCATGGCTCAGGGCCTTGGCGATCATCACCCGGCGCTTCATGCCGCCGGAGAGGGTCATGATCTTGGCGTCCTTCTTGTCCCACAGACTCAGGTCGCGAAGGATCTGTTCGATAATGGCCGGGTTCGGCGGCTTGCCGAACAGACCCCGGCTGAAGCTGACGGTGGCCCACACCGTCTCGAAGGCGTCGGTGGTCAGCTCCTGGGGCACCAGACCGATCATGGACCGGGCCTTGCGATAGTCCTTCCGGATGTCGAAGCCGCCTGCGCGCACCGTGCCCGTCGTCGCATTGACGATGCCGCAGACGATGCTGATCAGTGTGGTCTTGCCTGCGCCGTTGGGGCCCAGCAGGGCGAAGATCTCGCCTCTGGCGATCTCCAGATCCACGCGCTTCAGGGCCTGATGGCCCCCGGCGTAGGTCTTGGTGAGGCCGGATACGGATACGGCGGACATGGATCGGGCCCCTAGCTGTGCAGTCCCGACAAGATGGCCTTCGATCCGCGGATCACAAGGCGCGGCGCGCACAATTTGTCGCAGCCGTCACATGCAGCCGCTAGAAGACACGACATGAAACGCGCCTTCGCCCTGATTCCGCTGCTTCTTCTCGCCGCCGCCTGCCGGTCCCAGCCCGAGGTGCCGCCGTCCGCCGCCCTGACCCCCGCCGCCGAGGCCTGCGCCGTGCCGGACCGCCTCCGCCCCGCCGGGCCCGAAACGCCCGACCCGGACGAGATCGTCGCGGACGCCGAGGTCGCCTACTACATGCTGGCCGTGGCCTGGGGACCCTTCTGGCGGGAGGGCAACCGCGACGGTCGCGGCTACGCCCTGACGCCCCAGGACCGCGACGTGGGCTATTTCCTGCACGGCCTGTGGCCCAACGCGGCCGAGGGCGATCACCCGCGCTACTGCTCGGTCACGCCGGCCCGCGCCATGACCGAGGCCGAGGTGCGCGAGCATTTCTGCATGATGCCGTCGGAGTCCCTGCTCCAGCATGAATGGGCCGCGCACGGGACCTGCGGCTGGGACGACCCGGACACCTATTTCGACCAGTCGGCCGAACTCTGGAACGCCCTGACCCTGCCCGAGCCGCCGACGCGAACCACGGCGGGCGCCCTGCGCGACGCCTGGGTCCGGGCCAATCCCCATCTGCGCCGCGATGGCGTCTATCTGGCGACCACCGACGACGGACGTCTGCGCGAGGTTCGCCTCTGCTACGACCTGGACTATGCCCCGAGCGCCTGCCCGCGCGGCCTGGGGGCCCCGGACCGCGCCGCCCTGACCGTCCAGCCTCGCTGAGCCTGAAGCCCGCCTCCCACGGGGCTGACAGCGCGGCTGGATTCGACGCGGGCGGAAAATCAGCTAAGGCTCGCGGCCCTCATTACGCGGAGCCGCCCATGACCGCCGTCCTACGTTCCCTCAGCGCCCGTGTCCTGATCGCCCTCCTCATCGGTCTCGGCATCGGCGCCGTCGTTCAGGGCTCGGACATGGTCATCAGCCCCGGCGTGGTGGCCGGGATCGAGGCGATCGGCGGCCTGTGGCTGAACACCCTGCAGATGACCGTGATCCCGCTGGTCTTTTCGCTGGTGGTCGTCGGTATCGCGGCGGCCTCGGACGCGGCGGCCACGGGCCGTCTGGCGGCGCGGGCGGTGGCGCTGTTTGTCGGACTGGTTGCGGCGGCGGCGGCCCTGACCCTGCTGATCATTCCCCTGGTGCTGGCTCTGTGGCCGGTGGCGCCCCAGGCGGCCCAGGCCCTGATCACCGGGGCCGGCGGCGCCTCGGCGGAGGGGCTGGCGGCGGCGGCCGAGGGCGGCGGCTTCGCCCAGTGGCTGAGTTCGCTCGCACCCGCCAACCCTGTACGCGCCGCGGCCGAGAACGCGGTCCTGCCGCTGGTGATGTTCGCCGCCTTCTTCGGGTTCGCCGCCACCCGCCTGCCGGCCGGCCAGCGCGCTCTGATCGTCAATGTGTTCGAGGCCGTGGCCCAGATCATGATCATCATCGTGCGCTGGGTGCTGCTCGCGGCGCCCATAGGCGTCTTCGCCCTTGCCCTGGTGCTGGGCCTGCGCAGCGGCTTCGGCTCGGCCCCGGCCCTGATCCACTACATCGTGCTGGTGTCGGGCGCCTGTATTGTCGCCGTTCTGGCCAGCTATCCCCTGGCGGCGCTCGGCGGCGGGGTGCCGATCGCCCGCTTCGCCCGCGCCCTTGTGCCGGTTCAGGCGGTGGCCTTCTCGACCCAGTCGTCCCTGGGGACCCTGCCGGTGATGGTGGAGCGGGCCCAGGACTTCCTGGGCATTCCCGAGCGCGTGGCGGGGCTGGTCCTGCCGCTGTCGGTGGCCATCTTCCGGATTACCAGCCCGGTGGCCAATTTGTCCGTGGCCCTGTTCATCGCCCATGTGTTCGGACTGGAGCCCACCTTCGGCCAGATGGCGGCGGCGGGCGTGGTGGCCCTGGCGGTCAGCATCGGCACCGTGGGCCTGCCCGGCCAGGTCTCCTTCTTCACCTCCATGGCGCCCATCTGCCTGGCGTTGGGCGTGCCGCTGGAGCTGCTGCCCCTGCTGCTGGCGGTGGAGGTGATCCCCGACATCTTCCGCACCTTGGGCAACGTCAGCGCCGACATGGCCGTCACCGCCGTTCTGGACGATAGCGAACCGGACGGAGAAGCCGCCTAGTCCTTCAGATCTGTCGGCAGGGTCTGGGATGACAGGAGCCGTTCGGTGACGCTCCAGCGATCACCCAGCTGGCTCTCGACCCACGCCTGGACCATGTCGCGGCCCAGGCCGTAGTTGATGATATAGCTCCGGTAGCGCTCGATGAAGGACAGGCGCTGCTCAGCCCGGTCCCGCGCCACCAGCGAATAGGCCTGTAGCTGATCCAGCGCCGTGTCCCGGTCGATCCGCCCGGCCAGATAGTCCGACGCGATGGTGTACTCGGCCCGCTGCAGCCCCCGCATAAGGCCCAGCAATTCCGCCTGTCGATCGGCGGTGGCGGGGTCCAGACCCGCCAGGGGGTAAAGAACCTCGCGTTCGAACCGCACCCGCTCCTCGCCGGGGAAGGCCAAGTCGATGCCGTAGTTGGCGCTGCCCTCGGCGATGAAGGACATGGGGCTGTAGAGCGGATACACGCTCATTTCCATCCAGCCCCTCTCGTCCACAAAGCTGCGCTCCAGCAGGGCGTTGTAGACATGGTGGCCCGGATAGCCCTCGTGACACCCCAGATCCACGGCGCGGTCGATGTAGATGGGCAGGTCGGTGTTGATCTGGATCAGGCTGACTGCATCGCCCTGGTACCAGTTGTAGCCTGACCACGGCTGGTCGGTGACGAACTCCAGGGTGAAGCGCTCATTCTGTGGCAGATCGAAATGGCGCACGGTTCGCGCGCGGCATTCCTCGATGGCCGCGCGCATCACCGCATCCAGTCTGTCGCGGGGAATGATGTATCGGTTGCGGAATTCGGAGACGCGCTCGTGCAGCGGCGCGTCTCCGGGAATCAGGGCGGCGATGCGCGCCAGGGTGTCGTCATAGGCGCTCAGGGCCGGCGTTTCAGGGCGGATGCCGAACAGGCCCTCCGCTTCGTCCGCGAACGCCAGATCTTCACCTGCGATCATGCGCAGACGCGTCTCGGCGGCGCGCACATGGGCGATCAGATAGGCCCGGCGCTGAACCTCCTCCTCTGACAGGCCGCGGGTGGAAAGCTGTGCCAGCCGCCGGGTCAGGGCGGCGACGGCGGCGCGCAGTTGCTCCACCGTGCGCGGGTTCGCCCGCGCCGTCTCGGCCCATTCCGCGGGGCCGTGGTAGGCGTCCACATAGCCCTCTTCGCGCTCGCCGATCTCCAGTGTCATGATGACATAGTCCTGGGCGATGGCGTTCAGGCTGTCGTCGCTGCGTCCGGAACAGGCAGTCAGGCCAAGGGCGCCCGCCAGGCACAGGGCGGCAATGATGCGGATCGGCCTCATGGCGCGTCTCCTCCGTGATTTTTCTCAGGCTAGGGCGTGACTTGCGCCTCGCCAAGCCTCGGGCCCGTGAATGGCTCGCGATTTGCGGATTGAGCGCCCGCCGCCCATGCTGTAAGCAGCGCCCTCGCGACGGGCCCCGGCCCGCTCACGCACCCGTAGCTCAGCTGGATAGAGTGCTGCCCTCCGAAGGCAGAGGTCACAGGTTCGAATCCTGTCGGGTGCGCCATTTTCTCATTTATGGTCGTGGGCTGGCCTGGCCCTCATCACCGTTTCTGGCAGACCGGGCACCAGAAGGTGGAGCGGCCGCCCTGGACCGTGCGGCGGATGACGCCGCTGCAGGCCGGCGTGCGGCACGGGCGCCCTTCGCGGCCATAGGCGTCGAAGCTGTGCTGGAAATAGCCCTGCCCGCCATCGGCATTGGCGAAGTCGCGCAAGGTTGAGCCCCCCGCCCTGATGGCGTCGTTCAGGACATTGCGGATTTCGCCGGTAAGCCGCTCAAGCCGGGGACGGGAGATCTTTCCCGCCGCGGTCAGAGGCGAAATGGCGGCCCGGAACAGGGCCTCGCACACATAGATATTGCCCAGACCGGCCACGATGCGCTGGTCCAGCAGGCTGACCTTGACGGACTGCTTCCGGTTCCGGAACGCTTCGGCCAGATGGGCGGCGGAGAAGCTGTTGCCCAGCGGCTCAGGCCCCAGTCCCGCGAACCAGGGGTGCGTCTCCACCTGGTCGGTGGCGATCAGGCCCATGAAGCCGAACCGGCGCGCGTCGGCGAAGCCCACACGGGTGCGCCCGGCCGCTCCCTCGGCGCACAGGCTGACATGTTCGTGCTTGCCGGCGATGGGCGCAGGTTCCTCGAATTCGCCCAATTGGCGACCGTCCAGGGTGAAGCGGCCGGTCATGCCCAGGTGCGCCACCCAGGTCTCCCCGGTGGACAACGGCATGAGCAGATACTTGGCGCGCCGGTCCACCCGCCGCACCGTCGTTCCCTCGAGCCGCGCCGTGAAATCGGGCGGAAAGGGAAAGCGCAGATCCGGCCGGTTCTGGCGCACATGGGTCAGACGCGCGCCGGTGAGGATCGGCTCCAGGCCGCGCCGCACCGTCTCGACCTCGGGAAGTTCAGGCATGAACCGCCATAGCGCGGACCCGGGGCGGCGCCTACATCCCGGTCTCACAGACAGGGAGATCAAGATGGACGTGCTCTACAAGGCTCATGCGACTGCCACCGGCGGTGGACGCGAAGACGGACGATCGCGCACCGACGACGGCAAGATCGACGTAAAACTGTCCACGCCGACCGAGATGGGCGGCAAGGGCGGGGAGGGGACCAACCCCGAGCAGTTGTTCGCCACTGGTTACGCGGCCTGCTTCCTGGGCGCCCTGCGGCTGGTTTCCGGCCGGGAGAAGCACCCGGTTGCTGCCGACACCGCCGTTCAGGCGACCGTAGGCTTCGGCAAGAACGACAAGGGCGAGGGCTTCAATCTGGACATCGAGATCAAGGTGACCGGCCACGGCCTGGACGCGGCCGTGGCGGACGATATCCTGGAAAAGACCCATCAGGTCTGCCCCTATTCCAACGCCACGCGCGGAAACGTGGACGTGCGAATCGGGCGCGATTGAGGCCTTTTCTCACGAACGCGTGAACCTTTTCGAGGCGGGGGGGTTAGTGAGGCTCCAACACTAACGGAGACACTTCCCATGAAGAAGATCGCCATTCTGACGACCGGCGCTTTCGCCGCCCTGGCTCTCGCCGCTTGCCAGCCCGCCGATCCGGTGGCTGAACAGGAAGCTCAACTGGTCGAGCAGGAAGCCGATGTGACGGCCGCCCAGCTGGAGCAGCAAGCCGACGCCGCCTATGATCAAGGCATGGACCAGCGCGGCGACGCCCTGAACGAGGAAGCCGACGCCGTTCAGGATCAGGCTGACGCCCAGGCCGACCAGATTCGCGAAAGCAGCGAAGCCAACTAAGCCTTCCGGTCATTCGGATTTCAGAAGGGAGCCCCTCGCCTCGGCGGGGGGCTTTCTTCGTTGGGAACCCATCGACCCGCTGGACCCGGCGGCGCGGAGTTTCTAGATGGACAGCATGGCCCCCTCTCCCCTCGACGCATCGCCCGATCCCATGCTGACTCTGGAGCCGCACCGCAAGGTGACGGTCAGGGAGGCGTTCGGCGTCGATTCCGACATGACGGTACCGTGTTTCGACACGAAGGACAGTCATGTGCCCGATCTGGACGAGGCCTATCGGTTTGATCCCCAGACCACCCTGGCCATTTGCGCGGGCTTCGCCTTCGATCGCCGGGTGATGGTTCAGGGCTACCACGGCACCGGCAAGTCGACGCACATCGAGCAGGTGGCCGCGCGGCTGAACTGGCCCATGGTGCGCGTCAACCTGGACGCCCACGTCAGCCGCATCGACCTGATCGGCAAGGACGCCATCGTCCTCAAGGACGGCAAGCAGATCACCGAGTTCCGGGAGGGCATCCTGCCCTGGGCGATCCAGCGACCGGTGGCCCTGGTGTTCGACGAATATGACGCGGGCCGCCCCGATGTGATGTTCGTTATCCAGCGGGTGCTGGAGGCGCAGGGACGCCTCACCCTCCTGGACCAGAACCGCGTCATTCGCCCCAACCGCTGGTTCCGGCTCTTCGCCACGTCCAACACCGTGGGTCTGGGCGACACCACTGGCCTGTATCACGGCGCCCAGCAGATCAATCAGGCCCAGCTGGACCGCTGGAACATCGTCACCACCCTGAACTACCTGGACCACGACGTGGAGGCCGAGATCGTGGCCGCCAAGGTGCCGGAGTGGCGTGACGCGGAAGGTCGTCGCAAGATCGCCGCCATGGTCCGCGTCGCCGACATGACCCGCAACGCCTTCATGAACGGGGATATCTCCACGGTCATGAGCCCACGCACCGTCATCACATGGGCCCAGAACGCCCTCATCTTCGGCGGCGACCTGGCGCTGTCGTTCCGCCTGACGTTCCTGAACAAGTGCGACGAACTGGAGCGGCCCACGATCGCGGAGTTCTACCAGCGCGCCTTCGGTGAGGATCTGCCCGAGGCGGCGACGCGGGTGAAAGTGGGCTGACTCTCCACGGTTGAGACCTCATTAAGCTCCGATCTTTATGGCGAAGCTTGTATGAGTAGTGTGAGTTCGACGTGATCTACAATGCTGACTATGTGCGCGCGTACGCTGATCGGTACCGCGACATGTTCCCGGTTCGTCTGGTCACCATCGCCGGCATCGTCATTCTCGCCATCATCGTTCTGGGCTGGGGGTGGGCGGCCAGTTTCGCGATCGCCCAGTACTGTCTTTATGCGCTGCTCTGGCGGGCGGTTCAGGATGCACGCCTCCATCCCGAGGCGGCCGGGGCCGGGCGGCGGCTCGGCCTGTGGAGCGAGGCCGTCACCCTTGGCCTCGCCACCCACAACGCGCTGTTCTCCGTGGCCGGGTGGCTGGCGGAACCGGCTCATCTGACCTATGCGCTGCTTCTGCTCATCGGTAGTCTGATGGTCGGGGCCCTCCAGGTCCACGTGAGCCGGCGCAGTTTCGCAGCCGCGGTCCTGCCGCCCGCGACCGCCCTGCTGTTCATCACGTTCGCCGAGGCTCCCGGAGACGTCGCGCTGCAACTGAGCACAGCCCTGTTCATCTTGGGCGTGATCGCTGCCGCATGGCGCCAGTGGCGCAGCGATCGCGAGGGGGTCGAACTGATGGTCTCGGTCGTGGAGCGCTCGCGAGAACTTCAGGCCGCCCTGGCCCAGGCGGAGACTGACCGCGCCGCTGCCGAGCGCGCCAACCAGGCCAAGTCCCGTTTCCTGGCCATGATCAGCCACGAAGTCAGAACGCCCCTGAATGTGGTCATGGGCCTTACGGAAGTGCTGCGCGGCCGCCGCCGTCCCAGGGCCGAGGCGGCCGTGATCGAGGACATGGCGGACGCCGGCGGCATGTTGCTGCGCCTTCTGAACGGCGCGCTCGATATTTCCAAGATTGAATCCGGGAAGGTGGACCTTCATCTCGCCCCCGTCGATATCGGCGAGAGAATCGAGGCCATCGCCCGCGTCTGGCGTGCGCGGGTGGATGAGGCGGGCCTGACCCTGGAGATCGAAATTCAGGGCGAACGCGGGAATTTCGTCGTCCTGACAGATGAGGGGCGGGTCGAGCAAATCCTGATCAATTATCTGTCCAATGCGCTGAAACTGACGTCGTCCGGCACTGTGCGAATCCTGGCCCGCGCGCTGCCTGCCCGCGACGGCCGCATCGACCTGGACTTCGAGGTCCACGACCAGGGCCCAGGCGTACCCGAGGATCAGCGCGACCGCATCTTCCTGCCCTTCGAACAATTGGCCGCCGGACGCGCAGCGGGGGGCTCCGGCCTGGGCCTCGCCTTGTGCCGCGCCAGCGTCCAGGCCCTGGGCGGAGCCCTGGGTGTTCGCTCCGCCCAGCCCCATGGCGCCGTCTTCTGGTTTCGTTTCACGGCTGATCGGGCGGAGCCCGGCGCCGTGCTGACGCCTGAATCGTCCACGTCCCGCGGCTCGCTCGTCCACGCCCCACGGGGCATGCCTCCGCGCGTTCTGGCCGCCGAGGACCACCCGGCCAATCGCAAGCTGCTGACCCTGTTGTTCCAGTCCTTCAATCTGGACCTGACCTTGGTCGAAAACGGTCAGGAGGCCGTCCAGGCCGTGCGCGCGAACCAGTTCGATCTGGTCCTGATGGATGTGATGATGCCGGTGATGGACGGCGTCGAGGCGCTGATCGCAATCCGGGCCGAAGAGGCGGCTTCTGACCGCCCGCGCACCACGATCCACATGCTGACCGCCAATGTTTTTGATGAGGATGTGGCCCGCTACCTCCAGGCCGGCGCTGACGGCGTCCTGCGCAAGCCCATCGAAATCACCGCCCTTCAGGCGGTCCTCGAAGCAGCGACCTCCCGGCACGCCGACGCCTGAGAGCCAGGCCGAAGCCGGCTGCAGGGGAACAGGGGCCGACTAGGCGACGTCCAACGCCGCGCTCAGAGCCGCCCGTGGCTGATCGGGCTTCAGCAGCGGGAAGAAGTGGTTTCCACCCGGGACCGTCGATACATCCACTCCCGCGATCTGGCCCGGCGCCACGCTGCAGGTGGAGCTGTGCTCGGCCTTCAGGATCACTACGGGTCGACCCAGGCTGTGCAGCACAGGCCACGGATCGCACCCCTGCGCGGCATAGTTGGACGCCTCCCATCCTGGCGTGCAGGCCAGCTCAACGCCGTCGCCCGCGCCGCGGAATCCATCGGCGACGTAGTCCGCCAGGACGGCGTCGGGCCATCCCCTGAAGGCGCCGCGTCCGCGATAGGCGTCCATGGCCTCAGCCCGGCTCCCGAACCGGTCGCGGCGTCGCAAGGCGTTTCTGGCCAGGGAATAGCGCCGGGCTACGCGCCCGATCCCCGGCAGGCTCATGGCGAGGGCGGTGGGGCGCGGCAGGACCACCGGATCCAGCATGACCACGGAACGCACCCGGTCAGGACGCTGAGCCGCCGCCAGCAGCGCCACCACCGCCCCCATGGAATGGCCGGCAAGGATCATGGGCGGCCCGTGAATCGCGTCGATCAGGGCCGCCATGTCGTCACGCAGGTCCCGCCAGGATCGGCGCCACACGGGCGGGGCCGGCAGCGTGCTCAGACCATGGCCGCGCAGATCCGGGGCCAGAATGCGCGCCTTCCCGGCCAGCGGTTCCAGAAGGGTGCGGTACGTTCGGGCGTTGAATCCGTTGGCGTGTATGAAGACCAGGTCTGGGGGGCGAGCGCTGTCGCCCAGGTCCATCACGGACAGAGCGCCGCCCTGTGGATCCGGAACGGCCACAGTCCGGCATGGGGGCGATGGCGACTGCGGGCTCAGGCGCCGGCCGCGGGTCGGCGGCAATCCGGGCACAGGCCGTGACCTTCGATGGCCACTCGCTCCAGCTTATAGCCGTGCTCGGCGGCAGGATCGCCTAGCCCCGCCATGGCCGGCGGGCTGACTTCAACGGCCGCGCCGCAGCAGTCGCAGATCAGGAAGGCCGCCGCATGGGACCGCTCCCCGTGACTGCAGGCGACATAGGCGCTGATGGAGGCGATGCGGTGGGCCAGACCCTGTCGCTCCAGAAACTCCAGAGCCCGATAGACCGTCGGCGGTTTGGCGGCCTGTCCGTCGGCGCCATAGGCCGCGATCAAGTCGTAGGCCTTGACCGGCTCGCCGGAGGCCAGCAGCAGTTCCAGCACCCGTCGGCGGGGCTCGGTCATGCGCTCTCCCCGGCGGGCGCAACGAGCTTCGGCTTCAACGAGCGCGACGCGCACATCGTCCTTCCCAAGACCCGTATCGTGCCGGTGATGTGCGCATGTTTCGGCCATATCCCCTCAGCTAGTGCTTCCGGCGCCGATCCGCAATCCGCGCCTGCGTTGCCGATGACGGCGTCGTGGGGTAAACGCGTGCTCCCCATTAACACCCGAGCCTTTGTCTTCATGTCCGACACACAAGCGACCGAAAGCCCGCTCAGCGGCAACGTTCTGTTCTACAGCCAGCCGGAACCGCTGAACGCGGAGACTCACGGCAAGCTGGGCGTGAACCAGGCGGAGAAGCCCTATTCCTTCGTCAGCGGCACCAATCTGGTCCCCCTGACGGTGACCGAGTTCGCCCCTGCGGCGTTGTCCTTCCCGGTCGTTTTCCTCGGCCAGCCGAAGTCGCCGGTTGCGGTTATGGGCCTGCGTCAGGACCAGAACCTCTTCGTTAATGAGGACGGTCAGTATCAGGCCTCGGCCTATCTGCCGGCGTTCGTGCGGCGCTATCCGTTCGTTTTCGCCAATGACGACCAGAACCAGCGCATGGTGCTGTGTATCGACCGCGCTGCGCCTTTCGTGGCCGAGGGCGGCGCCGTGCCGTTGTTTCAGGACGGCAAGCCGTCCAGCTTCACCGAACAGGCCATGAAGTTCTGCAACGACTTCGAGACCGAGCGCCAGCGCACCGTCCGTTTCGTCGAGGTGCTGGAGGAGCTTGATCTGTTCGAGGTCAAGGAAGCCAACTTCACCCCGCGTAATCCCGACGGCACGCCCGGTCAGGTGCAGCGGCTGGCCGAGTATCACGCCGTGTCCGAAGAGAAGCTGAAAAACCTGCCCGCCGAGAAGCTGGCTGAACTGCGCGACAACGGCGCATTGGGCCAGATTTACGCCCACCTGGTTTCGTTGCTGGGGTGGGACCGCCTTGTGGCAATGACGTTCGAGCGCGCCAACCCGGCGCCGTCCGCCGCCAACGCCTGATCACCCGGGCTGAAGTTCAAAAGGCGGCGGAGGGATCCGCCGCCTTTTGTATGTTTGCTGGTCGCGAGTCGTTCAGCGGCGCATGAGAAGCGTGCGGGTCAGGCACGAGAAAACCAGCCGCCCGTCCTCGTCCAGCAGATCGTGCTGGGCGATGACGACGCCGCGGGTGTCTCCAACCGGATCCTTGCCCATCACCGTCAATCTTCCACGCAAAAGCTCGCCGACCGGCGGGTTTCGCATGAACCGCAGGGCGTCAACCGCCAGCCCCTTGCTGATCGCCATGCCCCGCTCGGCTTCATCGGCCAGTCTTCGCCAAAGGGCGTAGACCATGGCCTCCGGGGCCCCGTCTGCGGCCGGCCAGTGAGGCGCGAACCGTTCGATGAAGCCTTCCAGCGCCTCTGCATCCACGGCGCACGCGCCAATAGGAATGACCTGACCGACCTGGATGTCCTCGAAATGCAGGGGGTCGGTCGGTTCTGTCATGCTCAGGCGGGCTCCTCGGACACCTTGACCAGCAGCTTGCCGTCATGGTCGCCGGTGAACAAGCGGTTCAGCGAATCCAGCGCTGATTCCAGTCCCTCGTCCACATGGACTTTCCACTGGATTTTCCCCTCGGCCAGCCATGGCCCCATTTCAGCGACCATTTCGCGGGCGCGGTGCGCGTAGTCCAGCACCAGGAAGCCGCGCACGCTCAGACGGTGGGTGATGATGCGGGCGAAATTGGGCGAGGGCGGCGGCCGTGTTGCATTGTACGCCGAGATCAGGCCGCAGACCGCAATGCGTCCATGCACATTCATTCGGTTCCACACCGCATTCATGATGTCGCCGCCGACATTCTCGAAATTGATATCAATGCCGTCCGGCGCCAGGCGGTCCAACGCCTCGCCCACGTCCTCGTTCTTGTAGTCCACCGCGCCGTCGAAACCGAGATCCTCGGTCAACCAGCGACACTTCTCCGGTCCGCCCGCGATGCCGATGACCCGCGCGCCCCTCAGCCTGGCGATCTGGCCCGCGATGGAGCCCACAGCGCCGGCCGCTGCCGAAATCACCATGGTCTGGCCCGCTTCGGGACGGCAGACGTCGGTTACCCCGAAATAGGCGGTCAGACCGGTCATCCCCAGGACGCTGAGATTGGCGGTCAACGGCAGGCCCGGAGCCCGGTGCACCGGGCGCAGGCCGTCTTCGTGGACCACGGCGTAGAGTGACCAGCCGCCCGAGATCGGCGTGACAATGTCGCCCTTCTTGAACCGACCGGACCGGGTGTCTTCAACCACGCCCAGGGTCAGACCGCGCATGACCTCGCCGAGTTTCACAGCGGGAAGATAGCCTTCAGCGTCGTTCATCCAGGTGCGGTTCGTGGGGTCCAGGGACAGATATACGGTCCGGACGAGAACCTCGCCTTCGCTCAAGGCGGGGACAGGGCTTTCGACCAGCTCCAGGTCGGTCGGCTGAACCAGACCCCTGGGGCGTTGTCGCAGGAGCCATTCACGATTGGTCAGGGCCATAATCAATCTCCACTGAAGACGTTTTCTTTCAGAACGCACCTTGGCGGCGCGGGAGCCGCCTGTCGATACGAAGGCAAGAAAAAGGGCGGGTTCCCGAAGGAACCCGCCCAGTCTGCATCATCGAGAATGAGGCGCGGAGGCGACAGACTGGCTTTCGCCAGTCTCAAGTCGGGGGGGCGTCGCCGCCTCCGCATGATGAGAACACCAAGGGCCCCCGGCAGTTCCGCCGCCTCGGAAAATAATTCCCCGTTCGGGCGAACGGCAAAGCTTCGGAACAGCCAAGCCGGCTCAGCGTTGCTTCAGGGAACGAGCAACGGCCCTTGTAAGGCCAAAGACCCTGGAGCCCAGAATGACTGATCAGCCGCCGCACGACCCCGACAGGACCAGGAACGCCGATGCCCCCGGTGCAGTAGTGTCTCCCCAACGCGCCCGTCAGGGGCGGTCCGGCGTACGGATCCTTCTGGTGATGGTGGTTTCTCTGGCCCTGATCGTGCTGCTCTACATGCTTCTGTGGGGCGGAACCCAGGAGCAGATGGGGGAGCTGGAAACCTCCGCCGATGAAAGAGCCGCCGCCGCGACTTTCGAGGGTGACGCCTCGGGCCCCCCGCCGCCCGTGGATGGCGTCCAGCCAGCCACGCCTGAGTAGGAACAAAAAAGGCCCGGCGAAAGCCGGGCCTTTTCTTATCCAATGAGGCCGAACGGCGTCAGGCGACTTCCGTCTGGCGCGCCGGATGGAAGAACAGCGCCTGGCTGATCGCCGCCTTGACCGTTTCCGGCTGGAACGGCTTTGTGATCAGGAAGGTGGGCTCGGGACGCTCTCCGGTCAGGAGGCGCTCGGGAAAGGCCGTGATGAAGATCACCGGCACATTGATGCTCTTCAGGATGTCCTTGACGGCGTCGATGCCCGATGAGCCGTCCGCCAGCTGGATATCCGCCAGCACAAGACCGGGGCGATGACGGGAAACCGCGTCCACCGCTTCGTCGTGGGTGGTGGCGGTGGCCGAAACCTTGTGGCCCAATTCCTTGACCAGGGATTCAATGTCAGCCGAGATGATCGGTTCATCCTCGATGATCAGCACGTCCGTGGCCAGTTCGGCGTCAATCTCACGCTGGGCTTCGCCGATGAGGCTCTCGATATCGCTGAGCTCAGCCCCCAGAATCTGGGCCGCCTCCGAGGGCGTGAACCCTTCCAGCGCCGTCAGCAGGAACGCCTGACGGGATTTGGGCGCGATCTTCATCAGCCTCTGCGAAGCGTCATCGCCGCTCTCAAGGCCGCTCTTGTCCTCCAGCCGGGCGCCAGTCGCGAGCCAGATGGTATGGAAGATGTGATACAGCGCCACACGCGGCGTCATGCTGGCGGGAAGCTGTTGCTCCCCGGCCGCGAGCGCCTCCAGCGCAACGCGGACATAGTTGTCGCCGGTGCTCTGGTCGCCGGTGAGGGCGCGTGCATAGCGGCGCACGTAAGGCAGGTGAGGCGCGAGTCTCGCCAGAAGGCTCATTCTTGGATTTCCCCGACAATTGCATTCCGTCCGGCCCGGTACGTAACCGGGTGTGATCTGGGCCAACGTATCCGCAAGGCAACGGTTCCCGATGGATGATCAAGCTTGAGCATTAAATCGGGTTCATGCAGGAACTCCCGCCGGAAGCGGGCGTTCACCGTCCCGCACTGACACGCAATGGCGTGCGCATCATCAAGAGTTGGGCGGCAAGCGCTTCATGATCGATCAATCACATCCCTCGCGACGCATTCCGGAGCCGTCGGAGGAAGGAGACGCCGGGCTGGAAGAGGCGCGGCTGCGCCAGCAGGCCATAGGGGTCAAGTTGCGGCACATGTTCGACCAGGTGGTCAATGAGCCCGTGCCGGACGAATTTCTCGATATTCTTCGCAAGGCCGACCAGAAGGCCGAGGGCGGCTCATGACGGGCGCGCGGTCAGCGGCTCCCAAGCCCCCTTCGGCGGACGATGAAGCCTTCAAGGCCCAGCTCGTCACCCTCATTCCGCACTTGCGCGCTTTCGCGCGGACGCTGGCCGGCGACCCGACGGCGGCGGACGACCTGGCTCAGGACGCGATGATGAAGGCGTGGGATGCACGCGCCAGCTACCAGATGGGCACCAACATGAAGGCCTGGACCTTCATGATCCTGCGCAACCAGTTCTATTCCGAAAAGCGTCGGTCGTGGCGTCAGTCCCAACTGGACCAGGAGGCGGCTGAACGCACGCTGGTGGCGGTGGATGACCCGGAAGCGCCCGTCGCTCTCGATGAATTGCGGCTGGCTCTGGCCAGTCTTCCGGAAGAACAACGTGAGGCCCTTGTCCTGGTAGGCGCGGGAGGCTTTGCCTACGAGGAAGCCGCTGAAATTTGCAACTGCGCGGTCGGCACGGTGAAGAGCCGGGTCAGTCGTGCGCGCAGGGCGCTTCAGCAGACGCTGGAGCGCGGCGGCTACGCCCGGGACGGCAAGGCGGCCGGCGACGCCATGCGCTCCATTCTCGCCGACGCGGACCGGCTGAGCGCGCAGCGGCAGGGTTAGGGCCGTGGTCAGGTTGGGGCGACGCTCCTCCAGGGCCCAGGGAATTCGCTTCCGTCTGGCCGCCGCCATGGCGGTCGCGCTCCTGCCGATCCTCCTGCTCAGCGCGGTGCAGACCCAATCCGCCTTTCAGCGGGAGTCGGAAGACCGACGCCACGATCTGGTCCTTGCCGCAGAACGCAGCGCCGCCACGGCCAAGGCGAGGCTGGACAGCGCCACGGTGTTGCTGGAGGTCCTGCGGCCGGAAGCTCTGGGTCTGTATTGTGCGCCGCGCTTGCGCGCGCTGGTGACAGACCTGGATGGGTACGACGCTCTTTATCGTTTCAGCCCTACGGGTCGCGTGGCCTGTGCTTCAACATCTGTCCAGGGCGACGTTACCGTTCGCAACGAGAGCTGGTTTGCGAGAATTCAGGGCGGAGAGCCCGTCGTTCTGACGCGCGCCCCCGATGGGCTGGCGACGGAACCCTCGCTGCTGGCGGCGGTCCGTTCAGAACGGCCCCTGGGCGCGTTTGACGGGGTGCTCGTCGCCGTCATTCCCCTGTCGGCGCTACAGCCGGACGTCAGCGACCGGGCTCTTCCCGAAGGCACCCAAGTGGCGTTGACCGATGCGTCGGGTGCAATTCTCACGGCGACCGATGCGGATGCATTTCGTACGGGGGAGCCCGACGGGCTCACCGGGTGGGTGGAGCGTGCGCGGCAGGGCGCATTTGATTTTCGCGCACGAGATTCTTCCGGTCGAAACCGGCTGTACGCGGGTGCGGCCCTTGCCGGACGCGATGTATATGTTCTGTTGTCCACGCCTGATCCGGGACTTCTGTCCTGGGCCCAGCTCAACCCCACCGGAACGCTGTTGCTGCCCTTGGCGGCCTGGTTGATGGCGTTTCTGGCTGTGATGATTTTCACGGAACGCATCGTCATCCGCTGGCTGGATTATCTGGAACGGGTCGCCTCGATCTACGCCAAGGGAAGGTTCACCGTGCGGCCCGTGCAGGCCGAGAACGCGCCGGCTGAAATCCGGGTTCTCGCGCGTACCCTGGACGAGATGGCCGAGGCCATAGGCGAACGCGATCATGAGCTCACCAAGTCTCTGGCGGAGAAGGACGCGCTGATGCGCGAAATCCACCACAGGGTGAAGAATAACCTCCAGATCATTTCATCGCTGCTCAGCATGCAGCAGCGAGCCCTGACCGATCCGGCCGCCAGGGCCGCCATCGGCGACACACGCCAACGCATATCGGCCCTGGCCCTGATTTACCGGACCCTCTACCAGAGCGAGGATATCCGCGAGGCGGATCTGGCGGATTTCCTGCGCGAGCTTACAGGCCAGTTGATTGCGGGAGAGTCCGGAAGGGGCCCCGTGGTCTCCAGCGAGGTTTCGGCGGATTCCCTCATTATCGATCCGGATCGTCTGGCGCCGCTCGCCCTGTGGGCGGTGGAGGCGATCTCCAACGCCCAGAAGCACGCATTCGCCGAGCGGGGAGGATCGCTCAAGGTGCGCTTCCGTGTCCTTGAGGACCGGTGCGTGCTGGAAGTCGAGGATGATGGCCCGGGGGCGGGCGCTGCTGCGTTGGTGGATGGCGTGGGTGGAACCCTCATGACCGCATTCGCTCGGCAACTGCGCGGGACCCTTGATTTCGACACCCCTGAACAAGGCGGCATGATTGCGCGTCTGACCTTCCCGAAGCCCGGGCCGCCGCCTTCGTCACCCCACGCCGCAGCCTGACGGAACGCCCGCCTCACGCGCGCGTTAGCTTGACCGTCAATGTCACGCTCCGGCGCCGCCGGGGCCATAGGAGCAAGACTCATGCGCAAGCTTTTCACCCTCGCCGCCGCTGCGGCCCTGATGACCGTCGCCGCCTGCAATACCATTTCGGGCGTTGGCCAGGACGCCCAGGCCGCTGGTCAGGCTGTCGAGCAATGCGCCGAAGGTCAGACCTGCTGATCACGGCCCAAGTCTGAGTCATGACCAGGCCCCGGAATCTCATGGTTCCGGGGCTTTCGTCTGTCTGGACCCATTCCGGCTCACAGACTAGAATTCGGCTTTGAAATCCGGGTCCCGGCGCGAACGTTTGCCCGTGACATCTTCCCCATCGCCAGGAGTTTCGCCATGCCCGACCCCAGGACCGCCGGCCGCGCGCTGATCCGCGAACACGCCCTGATCTCAGGCGAAGCGATCCCGGTGAAGGGCGAAGGCATCGCCGTGGACGACCCGGCCACGGGCGAGATAATCGGCCATGTGCCGGATCTCGGCGCGGCCGAGACCGAGCGCGCCGTACGGGCTGCACACGACGCCTTCGCCGACTGGTCGCGATCGGACCCTCACGAGCGCGCCGCCTTCCTGCGCCGCTGGGCCGCCCTTATCGATGAAAACGCCGACGGCCTCGCGGGCCTGATGGCGCTGGAGAACGGCAAGACGTTGACCGAGGCCAAGGGCGAGGTCGCCTACGCAAACGGCTTCATCAAATGGTCGGCGGGCGAGGCCGAGCGTATTCTGGGCGAAACCCAGGACACCCCGCTGGGGCATCTGATCGTGACCTTCAAAGAGGCCGTGGGTCCCTGCGCCATGATCACGCCGTGGAACTTCCCGGCCGCTATGCTGGCCCGGAAACTGGGGCCCGCCTTCGCCGCAGGCTGCACGGCGGTGGTCAAGCCCGCCAGCCAGACGCCCTTCACCGCCATCGCCCTGGTCGAACTGGCCTATGAGGCGGGCCTGCCCAAGGGCGCCCTGTCGATCGTCACCGGCGACGCGGCGACCATCGGCGGCGTCCTGACAGCCTCGCCCCTGATCCGTAAACTGTCCTTCACCGGCTCTACGCCGGTGGGCCGCAAGCTGGCGGAACAGTGCGCCCCAACCCTGAAGAGGGTGTCCATGGAGCTGGGCGGCGCCGCGCCCCTGATCGTGTTCGAGGACGCCGATCTGGATCTGGCTGTGGCCGAGACCATCAAGGGCAAGTTCCGCAACTCCGGCCAGACCTGCGTCTGCCCCAACCGGGTCTATGTGCACGCCTCCATCGCCGAGACCTATGCGGAGCGCCTGGCCGCCGTGGTGGCGAAGCTCAAGGTCGGGAGCGCCTTCGAGGCGGACGTGAAGGTCGGCCCGCTGATCGAGGGAAAGGCCCTGGACAAGGTCGAGGAGCATGTGGCGAAGGTCCAGGCCGCCGGCGGAAAGGTGCTGACCGGCGGATCGCGCCACGCGCTGGGCGGCCGCTTCTTCCAGCCCACCGTGACCCTGGGCGGCGACGACGCCCTGTTCCGCGAGGAGGAGACCTTCGGGCCGCTGATTCCCGTGTTTCCGTTCGAGGACGAGGCCGAGGTCCTGCACAAGGCCAACGCCACGCCCTATGGCTTGGCCTCCTTCGTCTTCACCCGCGATCTGGACCGGGCCATGCGCGTGGCCCGCAGGCTGGAGAACGGCATCGTGGGCGTGAACGCGGGCATGGTCTCGACGCCGGTGGCTCCCTTCGGCGGGGTCAAGCAGTCCGGCTACGGCCGAGAGGGATCGATCCACGGCATCGAGGAATATCTGGACATCAAGGCGGTGACCCTGAACCTGCGCTAGAGGTCAGGCGCCGTCAGGCCGAGCCATCTTGCCCTCTTGGGCGCGTCGCTTTCAACTGGCCGGCGACATGATGGGAGGGGTTCATGATCGTACGACCGGCCGCCGTGGCCGCCGCCCTGCTGGCCTGCGCGCCCGCCGTCGCCCAGACGCCAGATGGCGGTCCGTGGCGGCTGCAGCGGCTATACGCCCCGACGACCGAGGTGCATGAGCCATTCCGCTTCTGGCTCTCCGTGCCCGATCTGGCCGTCGCGCAGGGCGAAGCACGGCCGCGCCTGCGCATGATGATGCTGAACCCGGATGGCGGCTGGTCAGTCATCACGACCGAGTACCATTGCGGCGAGAACCGCACCCGTCCGATCGAGGCGAGGACTTTCGACGCCGGGGGCCGTGAACTTTACGCGGACGCGTGGGATGACGCGACTCGCGATCTCAGCCCGGTGATCCCGGACTATGTGGTGTACGGCATGGTCTGCAACGGCCAGGACGCCGGCGCGGACGAAATCTCCACCCTCGCCGCGGGCCGGGAACTGGAGGCCGAAGACCATGCCCGCTACCTAGTCATCGCCGAGGCGGCGGCCGCCGCGGCGGCTGCGATCCCGTCCGTCGAGGAGGCCTCTTGCTATCGCAACCTCATGCGCAACCCCTTCTTCGCCATTCCCGGATCGACGTCGACGGACGACGGCGCGGTTCCAGTCTCGCGGGTGTTCATGGGCTCGAGGGAAACGCTGTGGGCGTGGCAGGCCGCCGCCGGCCGGCCCCCGCGCTGGACATCCCCGGAAACGCCCGGCGAGGGGCCGCTCTATCTGGCCGAGGGCGAGGGCGTCATGCAGACCGATGTTCGAGCGACCGCGGGACGTTGGCGACTGGTGATCGGCGCGGCCAATGACGGCGACGCGCCGACGGAAGTGACCGTGACCGTCGACGATGGCGAAAGCCAGGTCATTGCACTGGAACCGCTGGGCCCGCCGACGGTGAATGTCATCGAGCTGGAGCTTCCAACCGATCCCGACGGTCTGAGCGTCACCCTGACCGGCCACGGCCCCGGCGAGGCCCGACTGATGATGGCCTGTCTCACCAAGCTGGACTGACCTTCTGTTCAGACCGGCAAGGCCCCGCGCTTGACCACTGTGCGCATGGACACCGACGAGGACACCCGCGTCACCCCGGGAATGCGGGTCAGCTCCTTGGAGTGGATACGTTCGAGGTCATCCACGTCCCGGACCACAAGACGCAGCAGATAGTCAGAACCGCCGGTCATCAGGTGGCATTCCACCACCTCGGGCACCGTGGCGATAGCGGTCTCGAAGGCGGTCAGCGCGCTTTCCGACTGGGACGACAGGGTCACGGTGACGAAGACGCTGATCGGCAGGCCCACGGCCCGTTCATTGATGATGGCGGTGTAGCGGCTGATGACGCCCGCTGCCTCCATGGCCCGCAGGCGACGCAGGCAGGCGGACTCAGACAGGTTCACCGCGCGGGCCAGATCCACATTGCTGATGCGGCCGTCCTCCTGCAGGGTGCGCAGCATCTTTCGGTCGGTGACGTCCAGTTCAACGGCGGAAACGGTCTTCATGGCGACTCCTGACGCAATATCCTGCATGTTTACGCGGATCAGGCGATGAAAAGAAGCAGGAACCTGCCCAATGCCCGGGCGTAGATTGCGCTCAACCCACACCGGGACCAAGCTCAGGGAGAGATCATCATGCGCGTCGGCGTGCCCAAGGAAATCAAGCCCAACGAACACCGCATCGGCCTGACCCCCACCGCCGTGCGGGAATACGCCGCGCGGGGCCACGAGGTCCTGATCGAGAAGGGCGCCGGCCTGGGCGCCGGTTTCGCCGACGACGCCTATGAGGCGTGCGGCGCGAAGATCGTCCCCGACGCCGCCGCCGTCTTCGACCAGGCCCAGATGATCGTGAAGGTGAAGGAGCCGCAAAAGACCGAGTGGCCGCGCCTGAAACCGGACCAGATCCTGTTCACCTATCTGCACCTGGCGCCCGATCCCGATCAGACCAAAGGCCTTCTGGAGTCCGGCTGCGCCGCCATCGCCTATGAGACGGTCACCGACGCCAAAGGCGGCTTGCCGCTGCTGGCGCCCATGTCCGAGGTGGCCGGCCGCATCGCCGTGTTCTCGGCGGCCGAGACCCTGCTGAAGCACAACGGCGGCATGGGTCTGCTGCTGTGCGGCGTGCCCGGCGTGGCGCCCGCCCGCGTGGTGGTTCTGGGCGGCGGCGTGGTCGGCATGAACTCGGCCCGCATGGCCCTGGGCCTGAACGCCGAGGTGGTGGTGATGGAGCGCTCCATCCCCCGCATGCGCGAGATCGACGAGGCCACCTCGGGCCGGGTCATCACGCGCTTCTCCTCCATCAACGCCATCGAGGAGGAAATCCTCAAGGCCGACGTGGTCATCGGCGCGGTGCTGGTGCCCGGCGCCTCGGCGCCCAAGCTGATCAAGCGTGAGCATCTGTCGCGCATGAAGCCCGGTTCGGTGCTGGTGGACGTGGCCATCGATCAGGGCGGCTGTTTCGAGACCAGCCGGCCGACCACCCACGAGGACCCCACCTATGAGGTGGACGGCGTGGTGCACTACTGTGTCGCCAACATGCCGGGCGCCGCCCCGCGCACCTCGTCCGAGGCCCTGAACAACGCCACCCTGCCCTTCGGCCTGGCGCTCGCCGACCATGGCCTGGACGCCCTGAAGAAGGACCCGCATCTGGCGCGGGGCCTGAACGTGCTGGGCGGCAAGATCACCTATCCCGCCGTGGCTGAAGCCCTCGGCATGGACTACGTGGATCCCTACGGCGTCTGGGCCTGAACCAGGACCGCAGCCATGAAAAAGGGCCGGAGCAGCGATGCTCCGGCCCTTCGTTTTTTCAGTATGGAGGCGATCAGCCCCGCGCCAGATTCCGCAGCACGAACGGCATGACGCCGCCGGCCTTGAAGTATTCCAGCTCGGTCTGGTTATCGATGCGGCAGCGCACCGGGAAACGGGCCATCTTGCCGTCCGACGGGCGGAACAGCTCGACCCACAGCTCCTGACGGGGCTTCAGCTTGCCGGTGTTGACGTCCGACAGGCCGCGGATGGTGACGATCTCCTCGCCGGTCAGGCCCAGACGGGTCCAGCCGTCCTGCTTGAACTGCAGCGGGACCACGCCCATGCCGATCAGGTTGGAGCGGTGGATGCGCTCATAGCTCTCGGCGATGACCGCCCGCACGCCCAGCAGGTTGGTGCCCTTGGCCGCCCAGTCGCGCGACGAGCCGGTGCCGTATTCCTTGCCGGCGAACACCACCAGCGGACGGCCTTCGGCCTGATAGCGCATGGCCGCGTCATAGATCGACATGGTGTCGCCCGACGGGAAGTGCTTCGTCACCCCGCCCTCGATCTCCGGCGTGATCTTGTTGCGGATGCGGATGTTGGCGAAGGTGCCGCGCATCATGACTTCATGGTTGCCCCGGCGCGCGCCGTAGCTGTTGAAGTCCAGCGGATCGACGCCGTGCTCGGTCAGGTAGGCGCCGGCGGGCGAGGCCTTCTTGATGGCCCCGGCCGGGCTGATGTGGTCAGTGGTGATGGAGTCGCCGAAGATGCCCAGCACGCGCGCTTCAATGATGTCCTCGACCGGGGTCGGCTCCATCGACAGGCCCTCGAAATAGGGCGGGTTGCGCACATAGGTGGAGGTGTCGTCCCAGGCGTAGGTCTGGCCGCCCTCCACGTCGATCTTCTGCCAGTGCTTGTCGCCCTTGAAGACGTCCTTGTAGCGCTTGGCGAACATCTCGGGCGTGACGCAGGAGCGCTGCAGTTCGGCGATCTCGGCGCCGGTCGGCCAGATGTCCTTCAGGAAGACATCCTTGCCCTTCTTGTCCTGGCCCAGCGGCTGGGTGTTCAGGTCGATGCGCATGGAGCCCGCGAGGGCGTAGGCCACCACCAGCGGCGGTGAGGCCAGGTAGTTGGCGCGCACGTCCGGGTTCACGCGGCCTTCGAAGTTGCGGTTGCCCGACAGCACCGAGGTGGCGACCAGATCGTTGTCGTTGATGGTCTTCGAGATGGCCGGGTCCAGCGGGCCGGAGTTGCCGATGCAGGTGGTGCAGCCGTAACCCACAAGGTTGAAGCCCAGGGCGTCCAGATCCTTCTGCAGACCCGCGGCCGTCAGATAGTCCGTGACCACCTGGGAGCCGGGCGCCAGCGAGGTCTTGACCCACGGCTTGACCGTAAGCCCCAGGGCGTGGGCCTTGCGCGCCACCAGACCCGCGGCGATCAGGACCGAAGGGTTGGAGGTGTTGGTGCAGGAGGTGATGGCGGCGATCACCACGTCGCCGTCGCCCAGATCGAATTTCTCACCCTCGACCTCGGCGCGCGGGGCGTCGGTCGGTCGGTTGAAGACCTCGCCCAGCGCCGTTTCGAAGGCCGAGGCGGCGATGGTCAGCTCGACCTTGTCCTGCGGACGCTTGGGTCCGGCCAGCGACGGCACGACCTCGGCCATGTCCAGTTCCAGCACGTCGGTGAATACGGGGTCCTCGCTGGACTCGTCGATCCACAGCCCCTGCGCCTTGGCGTAGGCCTCGACCAGCGCCACCCGGGCCTTGTCGCGGCCGGTTGCGGTCAGATAGTCCAGCGTCGCCCGGGACACCGGGAAGAAGCCGCAGGTGGCGCCGTACTCAGGCGCCATGTTGGCGATGGTGGCCTGGTCCTCGATGGTCAGGGCGGTGACGCCCGGGCCGAAGAATTCCACGAACTTGCCGACCACGCCCTTCTTGCGCAGCATCTGGGTGACGGTCAGCACCAGATCAGTCGCCGTGGCCCCTTCTGGCAGACGCCCGGTCAGCTTGAAGCCGATGACTTCCGGGATCAGCATGGGGATCGGCTGCCCCAGCATGGCCGCCTCGGCCTCGATGCCGCCGACGCCCCAGCCCAGCACGGCAAGGCCGTTGATCATGGTGGTGTGAGAGTCAGTGCCGACGACGGTGTCCGGATAGGCCACGGTCTTGCGGCCTTCCTCGGCGGTCCACACGGTCTGGGCCAGATTCTCCAGATTCACCTGGTGGCAGATGCCGGTGCCGGGCGGCACGACGCGGAAATTATTGAAGGCGGTCGAGCCCCAGCGCAGGAACTTGTAGCGCTCCATGTTGCGCTCATACTCGCGGTCCACGTTCTGGTCGAACGCCTTGGGGGTGCCGAAATGGTCCACCATGACCGAGTGGTCGATGACCAGATCCACGGGATTCAGCGGATTGATCTTGGACGGATCGGCGCCCAGCGCGGTCATGGCGTCGCGCATGGCGGCCAGGTCCACCACGGCCGGGACGCCGGTGAAATCCTGCATCAGCACCCGGGCGGGACGGAACGCGATCTCGTGCTCGACCGAGCCCTTGTTGTCGATCCAGGCGGCCACGGCCTTGAGGTCGTCCTCGGTGACCGAAACACCGTCCTCGTTGCGAAGAAGGTTCTCCAGCAGCACCTTCATGGAACGCGGCAGGCGGGAAATCCCGGCCAGACCGGCTTCCTCGGCGGCGGGAAGGCTGTAATAGGCGTATTTCTTGCGCCCGACGGAAAGGTCCTGACGGGTCTTGAGGCTGTCGTTCGACGGCATGGTAGGAGAGTTCCTCTGGTCTACGCCGCCCGACAATCCGGTTGCGCCTTCGCGCTGCAGGCGCAGGGGCGCACAGGTCCCCGGCGCGCGCGGCGAAAGCCTGCTGCGGCGAGGCTGGATATAAGCCCAAGCGGCGCGGGCGTCCATGTATCCACGACGCCGACGTGGACATTGCGAACGGATCGCACATGATCGCCCTCATCTCCATCGACAATCTTGGGCTGTCGCGGGGCGAGCGGGTGCTGTTTCACGGCCTGACCGTTGATCTGAAGGCTGGCGAAGCCCTGGCCCTGACCGGGGCCAACGGAGCGGGCAAGACCAGTCTGTTGCGCGCGGTGGCCGGTTTCATTCGTCCGGATGCGGGCGGCGTGCGCTTCCTCGACAAGGCCGGCGTCGACCTCGAACCCGAGACCGTCCGCGCCCGCCACATCCATCTTCTGGGCCATCTGGAAGGGCTGAAGGGCGCCCGCACGGCGCGGGAAGAGCTGGCCTTCCAGACCGCCTGGTGCGGTGGCGCGGACATAGCCCCGGCGACAGAAGCCCTGGGTCTCGCCCCCCTTCTGGACCTGGAGACCCGCAAGCTGTCGGCCGGTCAGCGACGGCGCCTGTCGCTGGCCCGGTTGATCGCCGCGCCCCGCGCCCTGTGGCTTCTGGACGAGCCGCTGGCGCCGCTGGACGTTCGCTGGCGTGGGGTCGCGGCGCAGTTGATGAGGGAGCATCTGGCGGGCGGCGGCATGGTGATCACCGCCGTTCACGACCCGCTGGACCTGCCCTGCCGCACGCTGGACGTGGGTGGGGGACGATGAGCGCTGTCCGCGTCCTGCTGAAGCGCGAGTTGTCCCTGGCCTGGGGCGGGGGCGGGGGGCCGCTGCTGGCCTGCGGCTTCTTTCTGGCCCTGACCGCCATCGTGCCGCTGGCGGCGGGCGGCGACCCGCGCGTGCTCCAGCCGGTGGCGGGCGGCGTCGCCTGGATTGCGCTGGCCCTGGCCAGCCTGTTGTCGCTGGAAAGGCTATTCGAGCGGGATTTCGAGGACGGGGCGCTGGATCTGCTGACGCTGGGGCCCCTGCCGCTGGAGGCGGTGTTCGCCGTCAAGGCTCTGGCCCAATGGCTGGCCATCGGCCTGCCGCTGGCCGTCGCCGCGCCTGTGGCGGCCATTGCGCTGGGGGTCGATCCGGGCTGGGCGCCGCTGATCCTGGGCTCGGCCCTGCTGGGCAGTCTGGGCTTCGCCTTCACCGGGGCGTTGGGCGCCGCTTTGGCGCTGGGTTCGAAGCGGGGCGGCCTGTTGATCGCTGTGGTGGTGCTGCCCCTGTTCATCCCGCCGGTGATCTTCGGCGCGGGTGCGCTGGAGCAGGCGCTGACCGGGCTGTCCCCATGGCCGGCCCTTGCGCTTCTGGGGGCCTACACCCTGTTCGCGGTTGCGCTCAGCCCCGTCGCCGGCGCGGCGGCCATCCGGAACGCACAGGGGTAGCCGCGGGCCGTCTCAGTTCGCCGTCAAATGGACAAGCCAGGCCTCGATGGCGGCCGTGTCGCCCATGTCGCCGGTCCAGTCGTGGGCGGGGGGCACGCTTTCGTTGTTGCCCCGCGCCCGGCCGCGATAGACCTTCATCGGCACATAGGCGGCGACCCGTCCGCTCGGCAACGGGATGTCGCGGACGTCCATGTAGACGCTGTCGGCCGACGTTTCCTGCCCTGCGGTCACGGCCCCCATGGCGGTGAAGAAGTCCACGGCGTCCAGACACGCCGAGGCGCACCCGGAATCCGTCAGCACATAGACCCGACCCCTCATGGGTGAAGGTCCTTCCGGAGCCGCAGGGGACGGCTCGTCCTCGCTCTGCCGCCACAAGGGCTGTGCGGCCTCCATGGCGGCCCGCATGCCTTCGGCGATCTCGCTGGCCCAGGTCACCGCCTCCGGCTGATCGGCGAAGACCACGTCCCTGTAGTACTCTATGGTTTCGAGGTTTCCGGGCGAGACGCGCCAGTCGACGCCCTCTGAACGTGGCCCGAGTGCGCGGAATCGATCATCGCCCCACAAGGCCCGTGCGATGCGGGAGGACCAGAGGGACGAGCCGCCGTTGTTCCCGCGCAGGTCGAAGACAACCATCGGCGCCGCCCGGATTTCATCAGCCCGGGCTTCAACCTCTGCGGTGAGGGCGGTGAGGCGCCGCCCCTCCTCGGTGGCCGGGTCGCTCTCGAAGCTCCCCAGGCTGATCCAGACCCCCTGATCAAGAACGCGCATCTCTACGGGCGCGAAATGGCGCGGGGCGCGCGCGGCGGCCCGGCCTTCATCCCGCTCCGTTTCGGACAAGGGCCGCCAGGTCAGGCGGTAGGTCCGCGTCTCGCCCCCCACCTGAAAATCGCACATGCGGGGCCGCGCGACGTAGGGGTTCATCTGGTCGATGAACAGATTGGCGGAATGGCGGGACCGTTGGGATTTCAGGTTCCAGCGTCCGGCCGTCCGCCCCAGAAGGTCGGTCGCCAGCGTCCCGGCCGGACGCCCGTCGCACTGAAGAAGCACGGCGCCGATGGGGGGGGCTGTTTCATCGCCGGTGAACACAACCTCATGCCGCTCCACGCCGCCGGAGTCGCGCAGGCCGGTCATGAAGCCCGGCCATTGCAGGAGCCACCTGTGGCCCATGCCTTGCCAATCGGTCAGGCCCAGATGCCCGTCGTCGAAAGAGGCCTCGTACTCGCGCAGGGCATAATACCAGTGCGGGTAGCTGTCCGCCGTCTCCGCGCGCTCGAGTGCGCGGGCAAGGCCGTTCGCCAGAAGGTCGCCGAAGCCGGGATTTTCGGAATCAACCGGGCCCGCGTGGTTCTCGGCCACTGCATCGTGAAAGGCGCGGGCGTCCTCCGCCAGTGCGGCGCCCCAGTCGGCGGGCTGCGGAACAGGATCCTGCGCGGTCGCAAACGCCGTCAGCGCAGCCAGAATGATCATGCCGATGTCCCCCCTCAGAATAAGACCCAGACTGCCCGAAGTGCGAGAATTGGCCAATTAAAGATACGTCATGCGGCGCCGCGTCCGCTTGCCCGTGGCCCCCCCCGCGCGTATGCGCCTGACCATGGTTTTCGGCCTCGCCAATCCTGATCGCTTCATGCGGTTCACGCGGCCCGTGACGCCCGTGGTCTGGGCGCTGGCCGGCGTGCTGCTGCTGGCTGGCGTATGGCTGAGTTTCACCGCGCCGGAGGATTATCAGCAGCTGGACACGGTGCGGATCATGTTCGTGCATGTTCCGGCCGCATGGCTGGGCCTGGCCGCCTATGTGGCGCTGGGGGTTTCATCGTTTTTCGCCCTGGTGTTCCGTCATCCGCTGGCCGACGCGGCCGCTCGCGCCGCGGCCCTGCCCGGCGCTGTGTTTACGGCGCTGGCGCTGGCGACGGGCTCGCTTTGGGGCAAGCCCATGTGGGGCGCCTGGTGGGTATGGGACGCGCGCCTGACCAGCGTCGTGGTCCTGTTCCTTTTCTATGTGGCCTACATGGCGCTGCGCGCCGCCATCGACGATGAGGCCCGGGCCGCTCGCGCCGCCGCAATTCTGGGACTGGTGGGACTGGTGAATCTGCCGGTCGTGAAATTCTCGGTGGACTGGTGGAACACCCTGCATCAGCCCGCGTCCCTGCTGCGGGCCGAAGGACCATCGATGACCGCCGCCCACCTGACGCCGCTGCTGGTGATGGGGCTGGCCTATATGATGCTGTTCACGGCGCTGTGGCTGACCGACATCCGCAGCGAGGTGCGTCGGCGTCGTGTTCTTTCCCTGCGCGCCCGCGCGGCCCGGGAGGCTTGACCATGCTCGACCTGGACATGGGCGCCTACGCGGCCTTCGTCTGGCCCGCCTGGGGGATCAGCGCTCTGGCCCTGGCCGCCCTCGTTGCGCGCAGCACCATCGCGGCGCGACGCTGGAAACGCGAGCTGGACCGGTTGGAGAACGGAGAATGAAGCGCTGGCTGGCCGTCGCTCCGCTGATCGTTCTGGTCGCTCTCGCGGTGTTGTTCGCCGGCTGGTCCCTGCGCCGGGACCCGGCCTATCAGCCTGACGCGATGGTGGGGCAGGCTGTGCCCGCCCTGACCCTTGCGGTTCTGATCGATGGCGCGGCCGGGCCGGGGCAGGCCGATCTTGTCACGGCGGCGGCGGGCCAGCCGACAGTCGTCAATGTGTTCGCGTCCTGGTGCGCGCCGTGCCGCATCGAGCATCCGCAACTGATGGCGCTGCGCGAGCAGGGCGTTCGGGTCATTGGCGTGGCCTACAAGGACGATCCCGCCGCCACCGCCGCTTTCCTGGATGAGCTGGGCGATCCGTTCGCCTTGGTGCTGGTGGATGCTGACGGCAGGCTGGGACTGGAACTGGGATCGTCAGGGGTGCCTGAGACTTTCGCAGTCGATCCGTGGGGAACCATCACCGCCAAGCATTCCGGGCCGATCGTGGACCAGGCCGATCTTGACCGCCTGACTGAAGGTCTCGCCCCTGCGCGCTGGTCGCGTTAACCCTTTTTCCAGACGCCCTGTTAACCATCAGGGCATGAGCCCGATTCGTCCTGACTTGCCGACGCCGCGTCACGCCGCCACCCACCCGGTGGCCACCACCACCGCGCGGGTGGCCCAGGCTGCGTTTTTTCAGCAGGCGCTGGCCGGCGTAAGGGCGGCGCAGCAGTCTCAGCCCACGGACAGGACGCCCGTCGCTGAACCTGCAAGGCGTTCATCCCCTTCGCCTGAAGTCGAGAGTTCAGACCGTCTGCGGCGACCCGGGTCGCTGATTGACATCCGGGTCTGAACGATCGGTCGGGAACGACCTTCACCGTTCAGGCGCTTTCTCTCCCGAACCCCAGACATGAACGGAGGCGCCCCATGGCCCAGTCTCGCAAGGCTGACGAACGCTATCTCACCAAGGACGAACGTGAACTCTGCGACAGCGCTCGCCAGCCCGCGCTCAAAGAGATGAAACACGAAGAGCTCGTCGACCTGGCCAAGCGGCTGAGGGAGCGCCGAAACCGCGCCAGGGATGTGTCCCGGGATCAGCGCCGCACAGCGCGGCGGGGGGGCAAGGCGACGGAAGGCGAGACGGGTTCGGATCGCAAAAAAGCCCTTCTGGCTGCGGGCATGAAACGGGTGAACCGAGAACTGGATCGCCGCCGCGCGGAAAACCGGGGCGATGCGGCCACCGCCAATCTTCGCAAGGCCCTCAAGCGCAAGCAGGCCAATCAGTGGTCGGGCCCGGCCTATCGCAACGCGGATGAAGGCCTGAACCCGACACCCAACGCCAAGATCGCTCCCTCCGGGGCCCTGAACGCTGAAGGCCAACGGCCTGTTCTGGAGCGTTCCCGCAAGGTCCGCTGACCGGTCAGGCGGCGCGAGCGTCCAGATCGTCGCGGGTCTTGCGACGGGGCTTGGCGGTCCTGGCCTTTTCGGCGGCTTTCCTGGCCTCCTTTTCCGCCTTGCGCGCCATCTTTTCGGCGCGCCTGGCGGCCTTGGCCTCGTCCGGTCCGGCGTCAGCGACAGCGGCCAGGTCAGCCAGCAGCTTCATAAAGCTGTCCCGCTTGGCCTTGGGCATCAGCGCCAGAATGCGGCGGTCGGCCGCCTCGACCCTGGCCCGGGCGCTCTCGAGCAGGGCGCGGCCTTCGTCTGAAAGGCTGACCGCCTTGGCCCGTCCGTCCAGCACGGAACGTTCACGGTTGAGCAGGCCCTTTGCCGTCATGCGGGCGACCAGATCGGCCAAGGTAGAGCGATCTATGCCGGTGGCGCGGACCAGATCGGTCTGGGTCAGGCCCTCGTTCCGCGAGGCGATCTCCAGCACGGCGAACTGTCGCTGGGTCGGGCCGCCCGCGCCCACTTCCTCGGCGTAGATGTCCAGCGCCAGTTGCAGCGCCCGGTGCATCAGGTGACTGGGCGATGCGTCCAGCGGGCCGGAGCGCGCCTTCTTTCCATCCTTGACCATGCCGTGACCCCGCTTGCCGATAATCCGTGCAAGGCACGGTTCACGGCAGGGTTAGCAGCGCCGTGTTTCGGTTTGGCGACAGGTCCGTGAAGGCTTGCGCAGGCCGAAGCCTGATCGGTCGAGATGAAATCGCTTCGCGATCCCACCGATGCCGTCAATCCGGCTTTCGGTCTAAAGCCCGGTGTCCGGGCTGACAGGCCCCGGCTCCTCGTCCTTGATCATGTGCTTAAGGATCACCGGAATCTGCGACAGGCCGAACACCGAGGCGGCGATCCACAATACGCCCCGGAAGCTGGTCCAGACCGCATCCGGGTCCGGCGTGGCCCAGCCGAAAGCGTCCCAGATGGCCAGAACGGCCGCTTCGCTGCGGAACACCTCATTGGCCGCGGCTACAATGAGGAAATAGGCGCCGTACCGGAACGTCAGGATGCGCCAGCCGTGATCCGTCACCTTGATGGCGTCGCCCAGCAGATATTTGAACGGATATTTCTTCAGCGGCAGCGACCCCAGCAGGATGCCGCCCAGGATCACGTTCTGGATGGTCAGCTTCAGCTTGATGAACAGGTCATCGTTGAAGAAGATGGTCAGCACCCCGAACACCAGGGCGAACAGCCCGGTGATCAGGGGCAGGGGGGCGAAGCGCCGCTCCACCACATAGCCGACCGCCAGCGCGATCCCCGAGGCGATCACCAGAACCCAGGTCGCCTTGATCAGGTCGCGGGTGATGAAATAGGCGCCGATGAAGGCCACCAGCGCCCCGAAATCCACCGCCTGTCGGATCCATTGGGGGCGTTTCTTTTCCGTTGCCGGCGTCTCGGTCGTCATCAGTCCTCAAGTCCCACCAGAAGGCGGGAGAACGCCCGCGCGTCGAACGGCTGCAAATCCTCAATGCCCTCGCCCACCCCGATCAGCTTGATGGGGGCGTCGGACGCTTGGGCCACCGGCACCAGAACCCCGCCGCGGGCCGTGCCGTCCAGCTTGGTCATGACGATGCCCGACACATAGGCGGTGCGGCCGAAGATCTGTTCCTGGGCGAGCGCATTGCGCCCCACCGTGGCGTCCAGCACCAGCAGGGTTTCGTGCGGCGCATCCGGATCGATCTTCTTCAGCACCCGAACCACCTTGAGCAGTTCGTCCATCAGGGCCTGCTTGTTCTGCAGGCGGCCGGCGGTGTCGATCAGGACCACGTCGTGGCCCTCGTTCCGGGCGCGGGTGAAGGCGTCGAAGGCCAGACCCGCCGGGTCGGCGCCGTCGCGGCGGCTCTCGAAGTCGGCGCCCGCCCTCTCGGCCCAGACCTTCAGCTGGTCCCGGGCGGCGGCGCGGAAGGTGTCGCCCGCCACCACCATGACCCTGGCGCCCTTGCCCGTCAGGTCGGCGGCGATCTTGCCCAGGGTCGTGGTCTTGCCCGAACCGTTCACACCCACGAACAGCACCACATAGGGCTTCGGTCCCGACAGCGGATCGAACACGGCCTGACGCGGCGCCAGTTCGGCGGTCACCGCTTCGGCCAGGGCTTCCTTGATCTCGCGCTCGTCCGAGGCCTTGCCGAAGCGCAGGGCGCGGAAGCGTTCCGTAATCCGCGCGGCGGCCGCCGGACCCAGATCGCTCTCGATCAGGTGCTCCTCCAGCCGCTCCAGCGCCGCCTCGTCGAGCGGCTCCTTGACGAAGGAGGAGACGACCTGCTCGGTCATCTGTTTGGAGGATCGGGACAGTCCCTGGCTGAGCCGCTGGAACCAGCCCGTTTTCGGCGCGTCGTTCATGGGTTCGCTTTAACCGGCCGCCGGGTGTGCGACCACAAAATACCGCTCATCCCCGCGAAAGCGGGGAGCCGGTTCTTTGGGTGAAGGATTAGTCCTATATGAGCATAAGGGTCGGTCCAACCCGTCGGGCCATGCTGGACAGCACTGGATCCCCGCGTGCGCGGGGATGAGCGGAAAGATTGATGAGCACAACGCACCCCTTCTTCACTCCCGCCGCCCACGGCTTCGTGCGCGTGGCCGCGGCCACGCCGGTGGTCCACACCGCCGACCCTGTAGCCAATGCGGATGAGCACATCGCCCTGATCGCCGAGGCGGGCGAGCAGGGCGTCGACCTGCTGGTGTTCCCGGAACTTAGCCTGACCGGCTACGCCATCGACGACCTGCTCATGCAGGATGCGCTGCTGGATGAGGTGGAGGCGCAGATCGGACGGCTCGCCGAGGCGGCGGGCAAGGCCGGTCTGGCGGTCATCGTCGGCGCACCCCTCAGGCAAGGCGACCGGCTCTACAACTGCGCCGTCGTGCTGGCCAATGGCGAGGCCAAGGGCGCTCTGCCGAAGACCTACCTTCCGAACTACCGGGAGTATTACGAAAAGCGCTGGTTCTCGCCGGCGACCGACGAGCTCGCGAACCTTGGCGGTCGCTGGGGCGCGTTCGGGACGCGCCTCCTTTTCGAAGCGGGCAATCGGCCGGGCTTCGTGTTCGGCGTCGAGATATGTGAAGACTTCTGGGCTCCGCTGCCCCCCTCGACACGTCAGGCCATGTCGGGGGCCCGCGTCCTCTGCAACCTGTCGGCCTCCAATGTGGTGATCGGCAAGGCGGACGAGCGGGCCATGCTGTGCGCCAGCCAGTCGTCGCGGGCCGTCGCGGCCTACGTCTTCACCGCCGCCGGATGGGGCGAGAGCACCACCGATCTGGCATGGGACGGTCAGGCTTCCATCCACGAGATGGGCGCCTGCCTGGCTTCGGGCGAGCGGTTCTCGCTCGAGAGCCACCTGACCATCGCCGATGTGGACGTGGAGCGCATCGGTCTGGAGCGATTGCGCACGGGCACTTTCGCGGACTGCGCGCGGCGCGAGGAATCAGACGTGGTCTTCGACCGGGTTCTGTTCGAGGCTCGGGACGCAGGAGACGCCGCCGACCTGATCCGCCCGCTGGACCGCTTCCCCTTCGTGCCGGACGACCCCGCGCGGCTGGATCAGGACTGCTACGAGGCCTTCAACATCCAGGTTCAGGGCCTGATGCGGCGCATGAAGGCGACGAACGGCGAGCGGATCGTCATCGGCGTCTCCGGCGGGCTGGATTCGACGCAGGCGCTGCTGGTGGCGTGCCGCGCGTTCGACCGGCTGGAGTTGCCGCGCCAGAACATCCTGGCCTTCACCCTGCCGGGCTTCGCCACGTCCGAGGGCACCAAATCCAACGCCTGGGCCCTGATGAAGGCGCTGGGGGTTACCGGCGAGGAGATCGACATCCGCCCGGCGGCCGAACAGATGCTCAAGGACATCGGCCATCCCTATTCGCAGGGTGAGCCCGTCCACGACATCACCTTCGAGAACGTTCAGGCGGGTCTGCGCACCGACTATCTGTTCCGCCTGGCCAACCACCACGGCGCCTTCGTGCTGGGCACCGGCGACCTTTCGGAACTGGCGCTGGGCTGGGCGACCTACGGCGTCGGCGACCACATGAGCCACTACAACGTCAACGGCGGGGTTGCGAAGACCCTGATCCAGCACCTGATCCGGTGGGTGGCCGACAAGGCGATCGTCGGGTCCGAGGCGGCGCCGACCCTGCACGCCATCCTCGACACCGAGATCTCGCCCGAACTGGTGCCCGCCGACGAGAGCGGGGCGATCCAGTCGACCCAGGCGGCGGTAGGGCCCTATGCCCTGAACGACTTCTTCCTGTTCTACATCACACGCTTCGGCCTCAAGCCGTCGAAGGTGGCGTATCTGGCCCATCAGGCGTGGGGCGACCGCACCCACGGCGCCTGGCCCGCAAATCTGCCGGAGGCGGAAAAGGTCGAATACGATCTGGCCACCATCAAGTCATGGCTGCGCAAATTCCTGATCCGGTTCTTCCAGACCAGCCAGTTCAAGCGCTCGGCCCTGCCCAACGGGCCCAAGGTCGTCACCGGCGGCTCGCTGTCGCCGCGCGGGGACTGGCGGGCTCCGTCGGACGCCACGGCGCGGGTGTGGCTGGACGAGCTGGACGCGAACGTCCCGGACTGATCTCAGCCCAGGCTCGCCACCGACGCGATCAGATCATCAACCGCCTCTTCCGTCGTGGCCCAGGAACAGACAAAGCGTACCGAACCATCGTCGAAGCGGTAGCATGCCCATCCCGCCTCGTTCAGGCGACGGTGGGCGGCGGCCGGCATGCGCACGAAGACCGCGTTGGCCTCTACCGGATGGGCCAGAACGAAGCGGCTGTTGGCGACAACGCCTTCGGCCAGCCGGCGGGCCATCAGATTGGCGTGGGCGCCGCCCGCTTCCCAGGCGCCGCTTTCCAGCAGGCCCAGAAACGGCGCGGCCTGGAACCGGCCCTTGGACGCCATCTGTCCGGCCTGTTTCAGCCGGTTGTCGAGACGGCGCGCCAGGGTCTTGTCGAACAGGACGATGGCCTCGCTGCACGGCGCCCCCGCCTTGGCGCCCCCGAACACCAGAATATCCACGCCCAGTCGGGCGATTTGTGTGAGGTCGAACCCGCCCGCCGCCGCATTGGCCAGACGGGCGCCGTCCATATGCACGCCGTAGCCCTTCGCTTTCACCGGCTCGATTAGATGGCGCAACTCATCGACAGTATAGACCGCGCCATACTCCGTGGCCTGGGTCACCGACAGGGCGGCGGGGGGCTGGCGATGACCCACCTCGGGCTCGTCCAGAATGGCGGTCATGGCCTTGGGATCGATCTTGCCCGAGAAGCCCGGCAGGCCGATCAGGCCCACGCCCTGCCCGAAGAACCCCGGCGCGCCGGTCTCGTCGGTGCACACATGGGCCGCGTGATGAGCCATCACGGCCTCGAACGGAAAGGCCAGCATGGACAGCGCGAGGGCGTTGGCCGCCGTGCCGGAAAAGACGAACCGCACCTCGGCGTCGGCGTCCAGCCGCTGGCGGATCAGGTCTGCGGCCCGCGCCGTGACGTCGTCCGCGCCGTAGGCGCGTGCGAAGCCCGCATTGGCGTCCTGAAGCGCGGCCAGGGCCTGGGGCGCCATGCCGGCGGTGTTGTCCGAACCGAAATCATAACGCACGGTTCAGGCCTCCTTGCGGCGGGGCGTCTTGTGGGGCGGCGGCTCGGCGGCCTTGCCCACATTGCCGCCGAAATACTCGACAGCCTGCGGGAACGGGATTTCGATGCCGGCCCCGTCAAGCGCTTCCTTAACGGTCTGGAAAACGTCGGCGCGCGTCTGCCACCAGTCCCCCGACAGAACATGGGCGTGCAGGGTGATCTGCACAGCGCTGTCCAGCAGGCCGGTGACGCCCGTCCAGACCGGGGGATTCTCGAGAACCTTTCCGTGACCGGCTGTGGTGGAGCGGATGACCTCGCGCGCCTCGTTCAGGTCAGCGCTGTAGGAGACCGTGAAATCGATCTCGATGCGGCGCGTGATCTGGCCCGAGATGTTCTGGATGACCCCGCCCAGCACCTGGCTGTTGGGGACGACGATCTTGACGTTGTTGGCGTTGGACATCTGAGTGGTGAACAGGTCCAGTTTCTGCACCAGACCAGCCATGCCGCCGATGTCGACCACGTCGCCCACCCGGTAGGGGCGAAGGATCAACAGGACCACCCCCGCCGCAACATTGGACAGGGCCCCCTGCATGGCCAGGCCGATGGCCAGGGAGGCGGCGCCCAGCACCGCAATGATCGACGTGGTCTGGACACCCAGACGCTGAAGCACGGCGACCAGGCCGACAACGACCACCGCGACGCGGACCACCTGGACGACGAAGCCCTCGACCGTCCGGTCATCCTTGAGGCTCTTGACCCGGCCCAGAGCCCGGCGAACGGTCCGTGCGGCCCATTTCGACCCGAACCAGGTGGCGGCGATGATCAGGAGCGCGATGCTCAGGTTCACTGCCAGGTCGCCGGCCATCTGGGTGGCGCGGGCCACCAGGGCGGCGTCAAGGGCCAGTACGCGGTCCGATGAGGCCGCGACAGCGGCCAGGGTCGTTGTCAGGTCGGTCATGGTCCCGGTTTAGCGCGGCCAGACCGGTTTTGAACCCGCCGGAGCTGATTTCCCGAAATCAGGCGGCCGCCGCCTCGCTCATCACGAAGCTCTGGATTTCCCTCACGGCCTCCCGGCCGTCTCTGGCCTTCACCATGACCCCCGCCAGGGCCTTGAAGTCGATGGGCTTGTTCAAATAGGCGTCTGCTCCGGCAGCCATGCCGGCCTCGTGGTCTTCGGTGCGCGCGGAGGCGGACAGGACCACCACCGGCGTATCGCGGTTTGGTCCTTCGGTATCGCGAAGGGTCCGTGTGGCGGTGAGGCCGTCCATCACGGGCATGTTCACATCCATGACGATCAGGTCAAAACGGTCCGCAGAGGCCGCCTCCAGCGCCACCTGGCCGTTCTCGGCGGCGGCGGTGACATGGCCTGACGAAGCCATCCAGGCTTCCAGGATCATGCGATTGACCGGATGGTCCTCGACCACCAGCACTTTCAGGGATTGCCCGTTCTCGATCTCGGCGCCGATGGCCTCGACGGCTTCGGCCCTGGACCACTGGGACACTTCGGCCTCCACCACGAAGGCGAAGGTGGAGCCCTGCCCCACCTCGGAGCTCACCTCGATGTCGCCGCCCATGATGTTGGCCAGGCGCCGGCAGATGGTCAGGCCAAGGCCCGTGCCGCCGAACCGGCGCGTGGACGAGCCGTCGAGCTGGGTGAAGGGCTGGAACAAGCGACTGAGGTCTTCGTCGGATATGCCGGGACCGCTGTCCCTGACGGAGAACCGGAACCGGGCGCGGTCATCGGCGATGCGCTGGCTGTGCACCGTATACCGCACCTCGCCTGCGTCGGTGAATTTCACCGCATTGGACAAGAGATTCTGGATCACCTGGCAGACCCTCAACGGATCACCCCTCACGACGGCGGGGGTTTCGCCCGTGAATTCCGACACGAAGGTCAGACCCTTCGCCTGGGCCTGGGCGGTGAAGGGGCCGGTGACCCGCTCATGCAGATCCTGCAGCGACACATCCACGACCTCGAAGGTCATTTTTCCCGCCTCGATCTTGGTCATGTCCAGGATGTCGTTGAGCAGGGAAAGCAGGTTGTCGCCCGAGTTGCGGATGATCGACAGGTATTCCTTCTGGGTCTGGTCCAGCCGCGTTGCGCCCATCAGCTGGGCGGCGCCCAGCACGCCGTTCATGGGCGTGCGCAGTTCGTGCGAGATGACGCCCAGGAAGTTGGACTTGGCCTCACTGGCGGCGTCAGCCTTGTCGCGCGCGGCCTCCAGTTCGCCGATCAGGTGGGCCTGATGCTCCTGGAACGCCTCGATCTTGCGTTCCTTCATCATGGTGATGATGACCAGCACAAGGATGGCTGAACCCAGAACGGGGAGAACGGCCAGCAGCGTCAGAAAGCCGGGATCGCCCCACAGGCTGATCAGGATGCCGAATGTCAGAAGACTGTAGGGCGCCGATATGACCAGGGCCTGGCGCGGAGCGGTGCGCATCTGGGTGAAGACCATCACATAACCGGCGCACAGGAGCGCCACGCCCAGGGCGGGGCCATGGACGCCGCCCATGAACCAGGCCAGTCCCGGAGCAAGCGACCACGCGAATGTCGTCAGGAAGGCGACGGTGGTGAAGGTGGCGCTATAGTCCCGGCGGCCGGTTGCGGCGACCCTTTTTTCGACCCGTCCGCGGATCCAGCCTGCGGTCATGGTGATCAGAAACCAGGCCAGGGCTAGAACCGGGCCCACCGCCGTCGCCAGGGCGAGAGCCCAGCTGGCGATGATCCAGTAGCGCAGGTTGCCGGTCTCCAGGATGCTCTGCAGCACCGTGGCGGCCTCCCGAGAGCGCCCTGGCGTCTGCGGCGTCCTGGTTGTTGCGCCTTCTGCGCCCTGCGCCGCTCTCACCATATTCAGTCCCCAATCTGAACAGTATGGCGCGAACGCTAAGCGGGAACACCTAAGAGGGGGTGAACGGAGAATTTTCTATTTCGCCGAGTCCTCGGAAGGCGTCCGGGCACGGATCGACAGGGCGTGCACAGGGCCGGCCAATTCTTCAGCCAGGAGACCGTTGATCATGCGCTGGCGCTCCACCCGTCCCTTGCCCTCGAAGGCGGCTGAAACCACCTCCAGATTGAAGTGGCTTTCGCCCCCGGGGCGAGCGTCCATGCCGCCCTCATGGTGGTGGCCGGCGTGCCGGGCGCTGTCGTCCTCGATCTCCAGACGGGCCGGAGAGAGGGCTGAAGTCAGTTTTTCGCGAATAATCGTCGCAACAGGGCCTTCATTCATCGGTTTTCCGCCGCGCTTCCTTGATGACGTCCAATTCGCACCTACACTTCGGGTGATGTCAGCCTCGTTTCAATACAAGCCTCGCTTCAAGGATATGCGGATCAAGCCGCCGCGCCCAGAGGAGGAGGAGGCCGCAGCCGACGTGCTGCGTCTCAAGCCCGGCGAGAAGCCGTGCCAGCACCCCGACTGCAGCAAGGCCGCCACCGCCCGCGCGCCACGCTCGCGCGAGCAGCTGAACGAGTTTTATGATTTCTGCCAGGCTCACGCCGCCGAGTACAACAAGAGCTGGAACTTCTACGCCGGCATGAGCGAGGGCGAGATCCGGGCCCGCTACGAGAATGAGCAGATGACCGGCGGGCGTCCCACCTGGGAAATGAAGGCCGGGCGCATGTCGCGCGAGGCCGCCGCCTTCGCGGCCAAATTCGGCACGGGAAACAAGACCGGCGCCGGCCGCTGGTCCGACCCCTTCGCCATGTTTGGGCAGGATCATCAGGGTCGGAAGGCCGAGGGCCCCGAGACGGCGCACATCGGCAAGCTGGAGCGTCAGGCCCTGGCCGACCTGGACCTGGAGCCGGGGGTTGAAAAGGCCGCCATCCGCGCCCGGTATCACGCACTGCTCAAGCGCTGCCATCCCGACCACAACGGCGGCGACCGTTCGGCCGAGGACAAGCTTCAGCGGGTCATCCGGGCGTGGAAGACCCTGTCCAAGGCGAAGATGGCCTGACGGCTACTGAGCTGCGGCGTCCAGGCGCGTGATCAGATCCACATAGACATCAGCCGCCAGGGCGACGGTGGCCGGATCGACCGCTTCGAGCACATCGCCTTCAGAATGGATCAGCTGGAACACCTCGGGGACAAAGCCTTCGGCCAGGCCGTTGTCGCGACCGCCGTTGAAGGCCAGCCACATCTGGTGGGCGCCGATGCGATTCTGGAAGCCGATTGAGACCACCGGGACCTCGGCGGCGACAAAGGCGCGATCGTCGCTGGGCGGATAAACGGGGAAGCCGACGCAGGTCATTGCCCGCAGCGTGCATTCCTCGCGCAGTGCGGCCAGCACGAAGGCTGATCTCTCGCCATTGTTCTCGCCGTACATCAGGGTGTCGCCGAAGGCCGCCACGTCCGAGTTGACCACAGCGGTCACGCGGTCTGTTCCGTTGGCCGCGATCCAGCGCTGCGCGCCGATCAGCCCGAGTTCTTCCTGATCGAAAAAGATGACCTGCACGCGGTGATTCAGGTCGCGGCTGCTCAGAACCCGGGCCGCTTCGATCAGGGCGACGGTGGAGGCTGCATTGTCGACCAGCCCGTCGGCCAGTTCGCCGGAGGGCAGGACGACGGAATCGTAATGGGCGGTGAGCAGCAGATCCCGCCCGCCCTCGCCCAGGGTCACGACGACGTTCGAGCCGGTCATGGGTTCGCGTCCGCCGCCTTCGAAGGTCTGGATCTCGTAATTGAGCCCCGCCGCCTCAAGCTGGCCGGTCAGCACCGCCAGCCGTTCGGCGTTGCTGGGCTGCGCATAAGCCGCCACCGCCTCGCGCAGGGCGGTCTCGTCCTGGGCCAGAGCCGGCGTTGCGAGGGTCAGCAGGGCGCAGGCGGTCAGGGTGCGAAGCATGACGGTATCCTTGTTTCCCGCCACGCTTAGCGGATCAGCTCTTGAGCCGCCACCCGCTGCGGAACACCAGATAGCAGACCACGGCCAGCAAGGCGGTGATCAGCAGGCTGGCGATGACCCCTGCCGTCATGTTCCCCTCCGCATGGCCGATGAAGCCGTAGCGGAAGCCGTCGATCAGGTAGAACATCGGGTTGAAGTGGCTGAAGGTGGCGAACGGCTCTGGAAGGCGCTCCACCAGATAGAAGGTGCCTGACAGGAAGGTCATGGGCATGACGAGGAAGTTCTGGACCGCCGCCAGATGGTCGAATTTCTCGGACCAGAGCCCCGCCAGCACGCCGAGCAGTCCCATCAGCATGGACGCCATGACGCCAAAGAACAGGATGGCGGCCAGGTTGGCCATACCCAGACGCGCGAAAGGCAGGACGCAAAGAGCCGTCACCAGCCCCACCAGGATGCCGCGTGTGGCCGCCCCGAGCGAAAACCCCATCATCAACTCCAGCGGGCTCAGGGGCGGGGTCAGGAAATCCGTCGCCGTGCCCATGATCTTCGCCTGGATCAGGCTGGACGAGGCGTTGGCGAAGGCGTTGTTCAGGATCGCCATCATGATCAGTCCGGGCGCCACGAACTCGGCGAATGTCACGCCCAGAAGCGGGGGGCGGCCGCCCTGCAAGGCCACGACGAACACCATCATGTAGAGCAGGGTGGTGACCACAGGCGCGGCGACGGTCTGGGCGCCGACCTTCATGAACCGCCGCACCTCACGCAGATACAGCGTCCGAACCCCGATCCAGTTGATCCCGGGGTAGGCGCGTGGGCTGGGCGGCGTGGCGGGCAGTCGGCTCAGATCGGTCATGGGCCGCCAGATGCGCCTTCCGGCCATGGTTCGCAAGGCGTCCGCTATTGGCGCAGCCATGCCCTATGGGTGATCAGGAAGCGGTCCGGATTGCACCAATTGCACCAATTGCACCGTGCATTTCCGGAACGCCCTGCAATTTGGCGGAACATTGATTCAAGATGTGGTTTCTGTGGATACGACGGGCGCCAGATGTTGCGTCTCTTAAGGAGTGGTTTACGATCAGTTGTGGTTGAAGGGCGTGCAGGACGCCTCTCGCACAAGATATTGAATCCGCGACCTTGGAGGGTGGCATGTCTCAAGGCTGGACCGAAGACCGCGTCGGCGCGCTGAAGAAGCTTTGGCTTGAGGGCCAGTCGGCGAGTCAGATCGCCAAGCAACTGGGCGGCGGGGTCACCCGAAACGCCGTGATCGGCAAGGTGCACCGGCTTGGCCTGTCGGGCCGCGCCGCGCCCTCGCAACCTGCACGAACGACCTTCCGCGCGCCGCGTCCGCGCCCGGCGCAGCCCTCGGCCCCGCGTCGCATCGAGGCCGCCCAGCCGCGCTCTGCGCCCGTACCGCCGACGCCGCCCGCGCCGCGGGTGCCGGACATGCCGGGCACGGCGACGGTGCTGACTCTCGGGGCCCACATGTGCAAATGGCCCATCGGGGATCCGACATCCTCGGATTTCAGCTTCTGCGGCCGCCGCTCGGATGAAGGCGCAACCTACTGCGTGGAGCACGCCAAGCTGGCCTACCAACCGCAGATCCGGCGCGGTTCGCGCGACGGCGCCACTGAACTGGCCCGGTCCCTGCGTCGCTACATCTGACCCGGATCAGCCATACGGCTGTCACGAAAGCCCCTTAAGGGGCCGCCGTCCGCCCCGCCGGTTTCGCCGGCGGGCCTGGGGCGGGGCCGCGATTCTCCGGGTTGGCGCGGCCCCTCACCCACCTTCGGGTGGATCGATCCTAGAATTCCCACCAGCTCTCGCCAGGGTCCTGCTCGCCCGGTTCGGCGAACTGCTGACCCCAGGTCATCATCATGAGAAGGCGGTGGCTGCGGATGGTGTACTGGCCGATCATGGGCGCGACGGCGGCGATGGGCGCTCCGTCCCCGGCCCGGTAGACGAAGCCCGAGAACTCCGCCACGCCTGAGCGGTCGCGGCGGCTGTAAAGCGACAGCTCGGGAAACGAAACGACCCGGTAGTCCGACAGGGGCACGCTCATGGCCGGGATCCCCAGCAGGCGCCGCATCTGCTCAAGCGACAGGGCGCCCGCCCGGATTTCGAAGATCACATCGGCCTGGTCGCGGTTGCGGGCCAAGGCGTATCCGGCCTGTGACAGGGCTTCGCGGATGGCGCTGATGGCGTAGGGGGACGCCTCGGCGCGGAAATAGGTCTCGTCCACAAACACGACGGAGCCGTCGGGAACGGGCAGGGTCAGATTCTCGACCGCCCGATCCGCCGCCCGCGCCACCAGAAGCTGCTCGGTGGCCGTGCGCGAGGGATTGGTCTCGCTGGTCGAGGCGCACGCCGCCGCCAGAACCGCCGCAAGCAGGGCGGAGAGGATCGGCGCTGTGCGGCTGGGGAGAACCGTTCGCGTCATCGAGGACAGACTATCACCAGCTTCCGGTGTTGGACATGGAGGACCAGGGCTCGGCGGGGGGCAGGGGGTCGCCCTCCTGAAGCAATTCAACAGATACACCGTCCGGAGAGCGGACAAAGGCCATGTTGCCGTCGCGAGGCGGCCGATTGATGGCGATCCCGCCGTCCATGAGCCGCTGACAGACCGCATAGACGTCGTCGACCTTGTAGGCCAGGTGTCCGAAATTGCGACCGCCCGAATAATCCTCCGGGTCCCAGTTGAAGGTCAGCTCCAGCTCGGGTGACCGTTCCGCGGCAGAGCGGGCCTTGTCCTTGGGCGCGGACAGGAACACCAGGGTGAAGCGACCCTTCTCGTTGTCCACGCGCCGGACCTCCTCGAGGCCCAGCAGATCGCAATAGAAGCGCAGCGAGGCGTCCAGATCCTTCACCCGGACCATGGTGTGCAGATAGCGCATGCTCAGTGCGCCTCGCCGTGACGCGGCGCCGGGTCCAGATATTCGTTTTCGGGCACGGGGTTGGCGGCCAGGACGAAGCGACGATCGCAATAGCCGCACTCCACGTAGTCGTCCTCGCCCATGTCCATGTACACCAACGGATGGCCGAGCGCGCCCCCGCCGCCGTCGCAAGCCACCCGCTTGGTGGCCACAACAATCTGTTCAGGCGGCGGAACGGCGATGTCTGGGTGGCGCGGCGGCATAATCAGGCTCATGACCTTGGCGTGGGGAGGAAGGCGGCATACCTACGACCCGCGCCATAAGCCGTCAATTTCAACGACACGCTTCCCTCCATAGCGAACCGAAGCCTTCATGACCCAGACCGACGCCCCACTGCCCGACAACGCCATAGAGGTCCGGGGGCTTGAGAAGACCTATGCCGGAAACCGAAAGTCGCCGCCCAAGACAGCCCTGCATGGCGTCGACCTCGTGGTGCCGCGCGGCGCCATCTTCGGGCTGCTGGGGCCAAACGGGGCTGGCAAGTCGACCCTGATCAATATTCTGGCAGGGGTGGTGAAGAAGTCCGGCGGGACCGTCGCCATATGGGGTCGCGACATCGACGAGCGGCCCCGCGACGCCCGCGCCGCCCTGGGCGTGGTGCCTCAGGAGATCGTGGCGGACGTGTTCTTCACGCCGCGCGAGGCTCTTGAGGTCCAGGCCGGATTCTACGGCGTGCCGGCGAACGAGCGGCGGTCGGACGAGCTGCTGGCCGCCCTGGGCCTGTCGGACAAGGCCAACGCCTATGTGCGGGCCCTGTCGGGCGGCATGAAGCGCCGCCTGATGGTGGCCAAGGCCCTGGTGCACAATCCGCCCATTCTGATCCTGGACGAACCCACCGCCGGGGTGGACGTGGAACTGCGCCGACAACTCTGGGAATACGTTCGCAAGATCAACGCCGAGGGCGTGACCATCCTGCTGACCACCCACTATCTGGAGGAGGCCCAGGAGCTGTGCGACACCATCGCCATCGTCAACCGGGGCCGGGTGGTGGCCTGCGAGCCGACGGCCCAGCTGCTGACCCGGCTCGACACCCGCAATGTGGTGGTGACCCCGGTCGATCCCTCGGCGACGGCGCCCATGCTGAAGGGGTTCGAGGTGAAGGGGCGGCCCAAGGGCTCATTCGCCGTCACCTACCGGACAGGCGAATCCAGCGTCGAGCAGGTGCTGGCGGCGGTGCGTACGGCAGGCGTGGCCATCCGCGACATCGCCACCGAGGATCCCGATCTGGAGGACGTCTTCCTGGCCCTGACCTATGGCGATGCGGCGCAGCCCGACCCCACCCGCGACTGACCGATCGCTGATCGTTCTGTCCCGATTCCGGACGGCCTCTTGTGACGCAATCGCGACCGTGCTCGTTATGCGCTTTCGCGCGCCATGTCGGCGCGAGGCTTAGGGAGCTACGCCGTTGAGCACGACGGATGGGGGAGGCGCGCTTTCGACCGCGCCCCGTAAAGAATTCCTGGGACACCCGCGGGGGCTGGTGATCCTTTTCCTGACCGAGATGTGGGAGCGCTTCTCCTACTACGGCATGCGGGCCCTGCTGGTCCTGTACCTGACCCAGCACTTCCTGTTCGGACCCGCCGAGGCCCAGGGCATCTACGCCGCCTATGCTGCGCTGGTCTACCTGATGCCGGTCATCGGCGGCCTGTTGGCCGACAAATATCTGGGGTCCCGCAAGGCTGTCATCATCGGCGCCGTGCTGCTGGTCATGGGCCACTTCACAATGGCCTTCGAGGGCCGCGGCGGGCGCGAATACATCACGGTGGCCGGCGTCGAATACATGCTTGAGGTCGAAGGGCGCGACACCGACCGTCGCATCTTCGCGGTCAACGGCGATGAGCGATCTGAAATCCGCATCACGCCGCAAGGCATTTCCACGGTGGGCGCAGAACCCTCCGCAGCCATCGCCTCGGACCTGGCGGGCACGGCCGTCGCGGAGGCGGAGGCAGGCGCCGCCCCGGCACCTCAGGCCGGCGTGGCCGCAGCCGGTGGTTTTCCCGCCAGTGTGACGTCCGGCGACTATGAGCGCCGAACGGAACGGGATCTGAGCGCCGAGCCGGTGCTGTTTCTGGCACTCTCCCTGATCATCGTCGGCGTCGGCTTCCTGAAAGCCAACATCTCCACGGTGGTGGGCGCCCTCTACGAGAAGGACGATCCGCGACGCGACGCCGGGTTCACCCTGTTCTATGTGGGCATCAACCTGGGTGCGGTGCTGGCCACCAGCCTGTGCGCCTGGCTGGGAATCGCCTATGGCTGGGCCTACGGCTTCGGGCTGGCGGGCATAGGCATGCTGTTCGGCTTGCTTACCTTCGTGTTGGGCCAGAGTTGGCTGGAGGGCCGCGGCGAGGCTCCGAACCCGGAGCGCCTGAAGCGCAAGGGCCTGTTCGGCCTTCCGTTCGAGGCGATCTTTTGGATCGGCGGTCTGGTCGCCGTATTCCCGACCTGGTTGATGATGCAGCGGCACGAGTTCATCTCCGCCACCCTGCCCACGCTGGCCGGTGTCATCTTTGCGCTGGTGGTTGGCTACACCGTGATCAGGCTGAAAGGCGCCGAGCGCACGCGCATGCTGGTCGCCCAGGTCCTGATTTTCTTCTCGGTGCTGTTCTGGGCCCTGTTCGAACAGGCCGGGTCTTCCCTGACCCTGTTCGCCGACCAGTCGACCCAGATGCCGGGCTGGTTCAATGCGGCCCAGACGCAGATGTTCAACCCGGGCATCATCGTCATCGGCGGACCTTTGCTGGCTGCTTTATGGGTCTGGCTGGCGCGCCGGAATCTTGAGCCTTCAACGCCGGTCAAGTTCTCTTTCGGCCTTATGTTCGTGGGTGCGGGCTTCCTGGTGCTGACATGGGCGGCTGCGACACAGGCGAACGTGGACTTCCGGGTGCCGCTGATGTTCCTCTTCATCACCTACCTGCTGCACACCATCGGTGAGCTTTGTCTGTCGCCGGTGGGCCTGTCGATGATCACCAAACTGTCCGTGGACCGGGTGGTGGGCCTGATGATGGGCGTGTGGTTTCTGTCCAGCGCCGTGGCGCACATTGTGGCCGGCTGGATCGCCCAGGCGACCGCAACCGACACCGTGGCCGGGGTGGTCACCGACCCGTCCCTGGCGCTTCAGACCTATGGCTCGATCTTCGGGACCATCGGCTGGGTCGGCGTGGGGGTGGGCGTGTTCCTGTTCCTGATTTCGCCCATCCTGAAGAAGGGTATGGCCGGCGTTCACTGACGCCGCCCTGTCCGGACATGATCAGGCCCCCGTGGAACGATCCACGGGGGCCTTTTCTCTTGGTGCGCCGCTGGGTCTGATGCCCGGGCAGATGTCTGTCCGGCCTAGAACGTCTTTCTCAGCCTGATGGAAACGAAGGTGCGCGGATCGATCTCGCGGGTCTCCACATAGGCGATGGGACGCGGGCTGGTGCGGTCGGAGAAGACGGTGCGCTCCACCAGGAAGTCGTTCCAGATGTTCAGCTGGGCCCTGAGCGACAGGGATGAGGTCGGCTTGTACTCGGCGGCCAGTTCGAAATAATCCTTGCCCTCCCATTCCAGAACTTGGTCGGGTCCATAGGTCCCCTGGCCGAGGCGCGGGATCCACGCGATATTCCAGTTCAGTCTCCAGGATGGAATGTCCTGCTGGAACGAGACCACAGCCTGACGGGCCCGCACACCCGAGATGGGGCGCGTTTCACCGGTTGTGGGGTCGGTGACCTCGGTCCTGTTCCAGTCGTTGCGGAAACCGAATTGCCCCCCCGGAATCCCGAGTCGCTCCGTCGGGATGGTCATGTTCAGAGACAGCTGGTCCAGCGTGCCCTCGCCGATGTTGCCGATGGCGGAGAGACCGTCTTCAAGGGGAATACGGTCGATGGCGTTGACGATCTCATCGTGCCGGTAACCGAGGGAGATCACACCGTCGCTCCAGAAGCGGCGTTCGTAGATGATCTCGCTGACCCAGCGTTCCTCCGGCTCAAGGTTGGCGTTCCCGCCCAGAACGTTCTGGTCGCTCAGTTCCGCGCTTGCGGCGAAGTCGCCGAAGTCCAGCTGGCCCACTTCGCGCTCGAAGCGCAGGCGCAGCTGGTTGTCCGCCATGGGTGTCCAGGTCAGCAGAGCTCGCGGCTTGGCGAAGTAGAACGACTTCTCCTGATCCGCGTCGCCGGACTGGCTGATGGTGGAGGCCTCCAGCCGCAGGCCGCCTTCCAGGGTCAGGTCGGGCGTGATGCGCCATGTCCCCCGGCCAAACACCTCCCCGCGCGTTTCCTCCACGGTGACCGAGGCGGATGGCAGGGGTTCGGGAACACCGCCCACGGAGAAGGCCTGGGCGGTGTCCAGGCGATTGTAGGCCACCTCGCCCCCGGTCTCGAGCGTGAGGGTCTGGGACCGCTCCCAGCGAACGAGACCGCGAAGAATGGTTTCGGAGGAGTCGCCGACGGATTCAAAGCGCTGTTCGGGTGCGGGACCGGCGCCCATATCCTCATTGTACGTGGAGACGTTGTCGAAGTCCGAGAACTCGTGAATGAAGCGGCCCTCAACGCTCAACCGTTCGCTCAGGGGACGGGTGTAGACGACGCCCACCTCGCCGAAGGATCCGTCGTTCTCATAGCGGCTTTCACGCCAGGTGTCGGGCGTGGTGAGGATGGCGAAATCTTGCCAGTCATTGACGCCGTAACGCGCCGTCAGATCGATCTTGCCGCCCATGAGCGGGGAGGCGAAGTTGCCCCGAAGCGAGTTCGATCCGCCGTAGCCGTCGTTGAGGAAATCCTCGCGCCGCAGAACGGTCCCGTCGGCTCCCCGGCGGATGGAAGGACCGGCGCCGTTGGAATCGCTCATGCTCATGCCGTCGGAGAGGGTGAAACCCCAGGTGCGTTCCCCGTCGCGGGCGGTGAACTGGAGCGATCCACCGTAAAGGTCCTGTCCGCCGTCAAACAGGGTGGCGTTGGCCGTCAGGACGGTCTGGCGGCTGCTTTCGCTGGAGGTGATCACGTTCACCACGACGGAATAGCCCTGCATGTCGATGCCGGTCGCCCCGCCGCGGATCAGCTCGATGCGCACCACCTGCGAGGCCAGGGTCCGTCCCAGCACCGAGGACCCCGTATCGTTCTTGGAGGCCGGGCGCGATCCGTTGATCAGCACATTGCCCACGGCTCCCTCGAAGCCCCGACTGCCGTCGCCGTCGTTGAGACGAAAGCCCGGCACCCGGTTGACCATATCCAGGGCTGTGTTGGGGGTCTGGTCGGCGAAGAAGGCCGGCTCGAAGACCAGCACCTGCTGGCCGTTGGCGACGGCCGGAGCCGGAACCGGCGCAGGCGCCTCCTGGGCCAGCGTGGGTGTGGCGGCGATGGCCAGGGCGAAGGCCGATGTGGCCGCCAGAAGCGTGGAACGCATGATATCCTCCCGAAACTTTCGCGAGGATGTGTGCCTGACGCCTGCCTGAATGGACCAGTTACATCATTGAAATGTAGATTAAATTACCGACACATCATTACCGGGCCGTAATGGTGGTCTTACACCGCCGTACCGCCGACCGTTAGTCCGCTGATCTTCAGGCTGGGCTGGCCGATGCCGACGGGCACGCCCTGACCCGCCTTGCCGCAGGTGCCGACGCCGGGGTCGAAGGCGAAGTCGTTTCCGATCATGGTGATGTTCTGCATGACCGTGGCGCCGTCGCCGATCAGGGTGGCGCCGCGCACCGGGGCGGTGACCTTGCCGTCCTCGATCAGATAGGCCTCGGTGCACTGGAACACGAACTTGCCGTTGGTGATGTCCACCTGACCGCCTCCGAAGTTCACGGCGTAGAGTCCCCGCTTCGTGGAGGCGATCATCTCTTCCAGCGTGTGAGAGCCGCCTTCCATGAAGGTATTGGTCATGCGCGGCATGGGCATGTGGGCCCAGGACTGGCGCCGGCCGTTGCCGGTGGCGGTCATGCCGAGCTGGCGCGCGCTGAGGCGGTCCTGCATCAGCCCGACCATGATGCCGTCCTCGATCAGGACCGTGCGTCCCGTGGGCGTGCCTTCGTCGTCGACGCTGAGAGAGCCGCGTCGCCCGGCGATGGCGCCGTCGTCCACCACGGTCACGCCGGGCGCCGCCACGCGCTGACCCATCATGCCGTTGAAGACCGAGCTGCCCTTTCGGTGGAAATCGCCCTCGAAACCGTGACCCACCGCCTCGTGCAGCAGCACGCCAGGCCAGCCGGGGCCGAGCACCACATCCATCTCGCCTGCCGGGCAATCCACCGCGTCCAGATTGACCAGGGCCTGACGCAAGGCCTCGTCGGTCTGGGCGCGCCAGCGTTCGGGAGTGATCCAGGTCTCGAAGCCGCTGCGCCCGCCGGCCCCGGCCCCGGCTGACTCGCGCTTGCCCTCCCGTTCGACGGTGACGGAGACGTTCAGGCGCACCAGGGGCCGCACGTCGCGCAGGAGGCGTCCATCGGCCCGCAGGATTTCGATGTCCCGACGCTCGCCGGACAGCGAGGCTGAGACCTGGACCACGCGCGGGTCAGCGGCGCGGGCGTAGGCGTCGATCTCCTGCAGGAGGGCGATCTTTTCGGCAAAGGCGGGCGAGGCGAGGGGGTCGTCCTCGCCGTAGAGTTTTTGGTTGGTGGCGCGGGGCGCCTCGGCCGTCACGCCCGCATGGCCGCGCTTGGCCAGGGCGGCGCTGCCGGCCGCGCGCTTCAGGGCCGCCTCGGAGATCTCGTTGGCGTGGCTGTAGCCGGCGGTTTCTCCCGCCACCACCCGAAGCCCGAAGCCCTCGCCCGCATCGTAGGAGGCGCCCTTGAGCCGCCCGTCGTCGAAGACCAGGCTTTCGCTTTCGGTCCGCTCCAGGAACAGTTCGCCATCATCGGCGCCGTGCAGGGCGTCGCTCAGGACAGAGCCGGCGCGTTCAGCTCCGACACCGGATTGATCGAGCAGGGACGGAATGGCGGCGGGGACAGTCATGGGCGGTCCTTCAAGAACATCTCGCGCCCTAGATAGGGGTTCGGACCGCCCCTTGGAACCGTCAGTCCGCCTGACGAACCCGGCCCGAGCCCATGACCTGACTGTTCAGCCGGGCGGGGCGGGTGATCAGGTCCACGTCGCCCGAGCCGCGGATGGTCACATCGGCCTGTCCGGACGGCGCAGCCTCCACGTCGCCGGAGCCGTTGATCTCGATGACTGCGTCGGTCGACGGCAGGCCTGACAGGTTCACATCGCCCGATCCGTCAATGGTGACCGTGAGGGTCCCGGTGCGGCCATAGCCCTCTACATCGCCGCTGCCCGACACTGCCAGCGCGAGCGTCGGCTGGTCATAGTCGCGGATCTCCAGGTCCTGGGATCCGTTCAGGGTGAAGCGGGTCACCGCCGGGGCGACCACGGTGATGCGCGGCCGGGACCGGCGGTCCGTCCGGACGCCGTCCTGAAGATCGAACCGGCCGTCGGCGAAGGTAACGCTGTCCACGATCTCGGCGGACCCGGCCACGGTGATGGAGGGCTGATCGCCTTGGGCGTAGATGACGCGGGCCGGCAGGTCGAAAGTCAGGGCCTCGCCGCCCTCCCATGCGATGTCCCGGGTTACGACGGTCCGATCCAGGGATTCGCGCCGAAAATCGCCATTGGCCAGGTCCCAGCCGTCTCCCGAAATTCTCCAGCCGTTGCGCGTGACCTCATGACCGCCGATAGCGGCGGCGCCAGCCAGGCACACAATGGCCAGCACCAGGCTGGCTCCGGCGACGATGAACAGTGAGCGGATCATGACAGCCCCCTTTCGCTGTACGAAGGTTCAGGCTGGATGGCGGGCTTGATCAGGCGGTAGTGCAGCCGCCCGAACCAGACCAGACCGTTGACCAGCCAGATGGTGATGATGGTCAGCAGGGCCGCCCCGGTCACCGATGCGCCCATCAGGCCGAGACCTAGCAGGACCGCGAAGAGGGGGCCGCCCGGCGGGTCGAAGAACGGCCCGGCCACCAGAATACCGCCGCCCGAGATGAAGACGGCGATGGCCGCGACATAAAGTCCGGCGATGGCGCTCACCACGCCGGTCAGAAGCGGCAGAAGGATCAGGATGTCGATGGCGCCCAGACCCACCAGGGCCATGATCGCCGCCGCAGCGGAAGACGGATTGCGATCCTCCTCCCATCGTTTGAGGCCCGCCTCCAGTCGCAGTTCGCGGGCCAGCCTGCCGGGGTCGCCCAGGGCGGCCGCAACCTCGGCTTCGCTGCGGCCTGCAGCCAGCGCGTCAGCGAAGTGGGTTTCATAATCGCCAAGAATCTCGTCCTGGGCCGAGAGCGGCAATCCTGCCAGCCCCCGGCGCAGGCGAAGCATGAAATCGGCGCGGGTCATGCCGTGTCTCCCCTTACGGTTTGTGTTTGGGTCGCGCCGCCGAGAAGGTCGTTCACAGCGCGGGCGAAAGCGTCCCACTCGACTTTCTGGGATACCAGGCTGGCGCGCCCGGCGTCGGTGAGGCGATAATATTTGCGAGACGGGCCGGAGGTGGATTCGACCATATAGGTTTCCACAAGCCCGTCGGACTGCATGCGCCGCATCAGGGGGTAGACGGTGCCTTCGCCCATATCGACCGCCTGGGCCATACGGCTGGCGATCTCGTAGGCGTAGGAATCTGCCCGCTCCAGCAGCGCCAGCACGCAGAGCGCCAGCACGCCCTTCTTCAGCTGTATTTCAATGGCTTCAGGCACCTTTGGCCCTCCAAGTGACCATCAGCGATTACCGCAAGGTATCTTTCATCGCAAGGTAGCGTGCAAAACATGACAGCGATTTAATGGCGATCGGGGCGCCCCCTGCGACCCCATGTTGCGCTCCGCATGCTTGGCAAGCGCGAGTCGAGCCGATATGGACCGGCCCTGAACGCCGCGAAGCCTTCGGGCCCGCGACTCCCGTTTGCGAACGTCTCGCAACGGGTTGCTGCAGAACGGATTATGAGGATTTCTCGAATGGGGATGGGCAAGCGGGCCAGGGCGTTCATCGCCTCAGCGATTCTCGCCTCAACGGCGCTGTTCACCGCCGCGCCGGGTTGGGCGCAGGAACTGGTGGGTCAACCGACGCCGGGCGGCATCGGACTTCAGCCGGCGGCGTCGCCCCTGAAGGTCGAGGCGCACATCTTCCACGACGCGATCCTGATGCCGATCATCACGGTCATCTGTCTGCTGGTGCTCGGCCTGCTGATGTGGATCGTGTTCCGCTACAACAAGCGTCGAAACCCTGTGCCGGCCAAGTGGAGCCACAACACCACCATCGAGATCATCTGGACCGTGGTCCCGGTGCTGATCCTGATCTTTATCGCCCTGTTCTCTTTCCGGCTTCTGTTCGCCTATCACGACATGCCGGAGCCGGATCTGACGGTTAAGGTCACGGGTAACCAGTGGAACTGGACCTATGAGTACCCTGACCACGGCGTGGGCGAGTACGTTTCGAACCAGCTGCCCGAAGATGAGGCCATCGCCCAGGGCGTTCCTTTCCGCCTGGCCGCAGACGAGCCCATGGTGGTGCCGGTGGGCCAGGTGGTCCAGCTGCTGATCACCGCCTCTGATGTCATTCACGCCGTGGCCCTGCCGGCCTTCGGCCTGAAGACCGACGCTATTCCGGGCCGGGTCAACGAGACCTGGTTCCGCGCGGATCGCACCGGTGTTTTCTACGGCCAGTGTTCCGAGCTGTGCGGCGTCGATCACGCCTTCATGCCCATTCAGATCAATGTGGTGACCCAGGCCGAGTTCGAGGCGTGGGTGGCGGGTCGCGGCGGCGCCATGCCTGGCGCGGAGCCCGCCGAAGATGCCGCCAACGACGCCTCGGCCTCTGAAGTCGAAGCCACCGAAACCGAAGTCGCCCCGGCCGCCGACGCGGCCGAAGCGGCCCAGTAAGAGAACGCGAGCCCGACCATCATGGCCACCGCAACCGCCCATCACGACGATCATGACCACAAGCCGGGCTTCTTCGCCCGCTGGTTCCTGTCCACCAATCACAAGGACATCGGCACGCTCTACATCATCTTCGCCATCATGGCGGGCGTGGTGGGCGGCGCCCTGTCCGGCCTGATCCGCTGGGAACTGGCCGAGCCGGGCATCCAGGTCTTCACTGAAGGCTCTCTGGTGCAGTACCTGGGCATCGTGGAGGCCTCCAAGCACGGCTACAACGTCACCGTCACCGCCCACGCCCTGATCATGATCTTCTTCATGGTCATGCCGGCCATGATCGGCGGTTTCGGCAACTGGTTCGTGCCCATCATGATCGGCGCGCCGGACATGGCCTTCCCGCGGATGAACAACATCTCGTTCTGGCTGCTGGTTTCGGCGTGGGTGCTGCTGTGCCTCTCGCTGTTCGTGGACGGAGGCCCGGGCAGAGGCTTCGGCGGGGGGTGGACCATCTATCCGCCGCTATCCACCATGGGACATACGGGCCCAGCCATGGACCTGGCCATCTTCTCGCTGCACGTGGCCGGCGCCTCCTCGATCCTGGGCGCCATCAACTTCATCACCACCATCTTCAACATGCGCGCGCCGGGCATGACGCTGCACCGCATGCCCCTGTTCGCCTGGTCGGTGCTGATCACGGCCTTCCTGCTGCTGCTGTCCCTGCCGGTTCTGGCGGCGGCCATCACCATGCTGCTGACGGACCGGAACTTCGGCACCGCCTTCTTTGACCCGGCCGGCGGCGGCGACCCGGTCATGTTCCAGCACCTTTTCTGGTTCTTCGGCCACCCCGAGGTCTACATCCTGATTCTGCCGGGCTTCGGCATCATCAGCCATATCGTCTCGACCTTCTCGAGGAAGCCCATCTTCGGCTATCTCGCCATGGCCTACGCCATGGTGGCCATCGGCTTCATCGGCTTCGTGGTGTGGGCGCACCACATGTACACCGTGGGCATGCCCATCAACCTGCGCGCCTATTTCGTGGCAGCGACCATGATCATCGCGGTGCCAACGGGCATCAAGATATTCAGCTGGATCGCCACCATGTGGGGCGGTTCGCTGGACTTCAAGACGCCCATGCTCTGGGCTATCGGCTTCATCTTCCTGTTCACGGTCGGCGGCGTCACCGGCGTGGTCCTGTCCAACGCCGGCATCGATTACAGCCTGCACGACACCTATTACGTGGTCGCCCACTTCCACTATGTGCTGTCGCTGGGCGCCGTGTTCGCCATCTTCGCAGGCTTCTACTACTGGTTCGAGAAGATGTGGGGCGTGAAGTACAACGAGTTTCTCGGCGCCGCGCACTTCTGGATCATGTTCGTCGGCGTGAACGTGGTCTTCTTCCCGCAGCACTTCCTGGGTCTGCAGGGCATGCCGCGCCGCTACGTGGATTATCCGGACGCCTACACCTTGTGGAACCATGTCTCCACGGTGGGCTATGGCATCACCGTGGTGGGCGTGATCGTGTTCTTCATCGTCCTGATCGAGGCCGCCGTGCGGCGTCGCCCGGCGGAGGCCAATCCCTGGGGCGAAGGCGCCACGACCCTGGAGTGGACCCTGTCCTCGCCCCCGCCGCACCACCAGTTCAATGAACTGCCGGTGGTGAAGGCGGACGACCATCACTGATCCGGTCCACACCGGACCTCGAACCGAGTAGGATGGGGGGCCGCCGATCACGCGGCCCCCTTTTCGCATCATGACCGAACCTGCAGCGCCTGCCCTGACCACCGCCCAGCCTGGGGATTATTTCCAGCTGCTGAAGCCGCGCGTCATGTCGCTGGTGGTGTTCACCGCCATCACGGGGCTGGTGGCGGCGCCGGGCGACATCAATCCGTTCCTGGCGGCCATCGCGGTGCTGTGCATCGCCGTGGGCGCCGGCGCGGCCGGCGCGCTGAACATGGCGCTGGAAGGCGAAACCGACGCCCTGATGCGGCGCACCCGAGGCCGTCCCGTGGCGGCGGGGCGGGTCAGCGCGAACGACGCCATGACTTACGGAGTGGTGCTGTCGCTGTTCTCGGTCATGCTTCTGGGTATGGCGGTGAACTGGTTCGCAGCGGGCCTTCTGGCCCTGACCATCGTCTATTACGCGGGCTTCTACACTTTGCTTCTTAAGCGCCGGACGCCCCAGAACATCGTGATAGGCGGGGCGGCGGGCGCCCTCCCTCCCGTCATCGGCTGGGCCGCGGTGACCGGTGACGCGCCCTGGCAGGCATGGCTGCTGTTCCTGATCATTTTCCTCTGGACCCCGCCGCACAGCTGGGCCCTGGCGCTCTATTCAGCCGGAGACTACGCGCGGGCGGGCATTCCCATGATGCCCGTGGCCCGGGGGGCGAAGTCCACTCGCCTGCAGATTCTCATCTACAGCCTGATCTTCGTGCCTGTGGCCATCGCGCCGGCCCTGCTGGGCATGGCGGGCACGGCCTATCTGGCCGTCTCGACCCTTGGCGGCGTGTTCTTCATCGCCCTTGCGGCGCGCCTCTGGCGATCCCGGGCGGGGGATCAGCCGGACAAGGCCGAGGCGGTGGGGCGAGAGGCCGCATTGTATGACGTGCGTGCGGAGGCCAAACCTGCGAGGAACCTGTTCGCCTACTCGATCCTGTATCTGATGGCTCTGTTCGCCGTCCTGCTGGTCGAGAACGCGCCTGTCATCGGAGCCTGCCCCTCATGCAGCTGACGCCGGAACAACTGAAGGCGCGCAAGCGCCGCAACATCGCCATCGCCCTGGGACTGGTGGCCTTCATGGTGCTCGTTTTCGCCACCACCCTGCTGCGGCTTCAGGCCAACGTGGGGGGCTGATCGGCGTGGCCATGAACAGGAATACGAAAGTCGCCCTGATCTGCGCAGGGACCTTCTCGCTGATGACCGGCGCCGCCTTCGCCGCCGTGCCGCTGTACCAGTTGTTCTGTCAGGTCACCGGCTTCAACGGCACGGTGATGCGGGCCGATGTCGCCCCTGATCGCATTCTGGAGGACTCCGTCCGCATCCGCTTTGACACCAATGTCCGGGGTCTGCCCTGGGAGTTCAAGGCGGAGCAGACGCGCCAGACCGTGCGGATCGGTGATACCGGCATCGCCTATTTCCGGGTCACCAACACCTCGGACCGCCCCATCAGCGGCACCGCCGCCTACAATGTGGTCCCCGAGCGGGCCGGCCCGTATTTCCAGAAGCTGCAGTGCTTCTGTTTCGACCCCCAGGAGATACAGCCGGGCGAGACGGTCGAATTTCCAATCCAGTATTTCGTCGCGCCGGAAATCGCCACCGATCCCGAGGCCCGCGGCGTCCACGACATCACCCTGTCCTATACCTTCTATCCCACGAACCGCTTTGAACAGCGCGCGGCTATTGGCGGACAGGGATAGCGACGCTATAGCCCCATCTGACGACCCCGCGCTGACGCATCCAAGAGACGCATAAATGGCCGACGCCCACGCCGTTCATCACGACTATCACATCCTCCCGCCGAGCCCGTGGCCGCTGGTGGCCTCGGTCGCCACGACGATCATGATGATCGGCGCGGTCATGTGGATGAAGGGCCTGTTCGGCCTGCCGTCAGGCACCAGCTGGGTGTTCTTCGCCGGCCTGGCCGGCGTTCTGTTCTCCATGTTCGGCTGGTGGGCCGACGTGATCAAGGAAAGCCATGCGGGGGATCATACCCCCGTTGTCTCGCTGGGCCTGCGCTACGGCATGGTGCTGTTCATCGCCTCTGAAGTGATGTTCTTCGCCGGCTTCTTCTGGATGTTCTTCGAGATGACGCTCTTCAATGAGGCGCGCACGCTCATTCCCGAATTCGGCAACTGGACGGATACGGCCGCAGCCTGGTCCACCTGGCCGCCGGCCGGCATCGAGACGCTGGACGCCTGGCAACTGCCGTTCCTGAACACCGTGATCCTGCTGCTCTCCGGCACCACGGTGACCTGGGCCCACCACGCCATTGTCGTCGGCGACCGCAAGGCCGCGAAGATCGGCCTGGGGCTGACGGTTGCGCTTGGGGTGCTGTTCACGGCGATCCAAGTCTATGAATATTATCACATTCTGCACGAGAACCTGTTCTTCAACGATGAGGCCCTGAACTCGACGCTGTACGGCTCGATCTTCTTCATGGCCACGGGCTTCCACGGCTTCCACGTCCTGATCGGGACCATTTTCCTGGCCGTCTGCCTGATCCGCCTGCTGGTGGGGCAAATGTCGCCGGAGAAGCATTTCGGCTTTGAGGCGGCGGCCTGGTACTGGCACTTCGTGGACGTGGTGTGGCTGTTCCTGTTCGCCTTCGTCTACGTCATCTACGGCTGATCTTGAGCGACCAGCCCCAGCCTTCAGCCCCCGCCCGGATCAACCCGATCCGGGCGGGTTTGCTTTGCCGGTGCCCCAATTGCGGCAAGGGGCCCTTGTTCGAAGGGTTCCTGAAGGTCCGGCCTGTGTGCGGCGCATGCAATTACGATCTGGCGTCCGTAGCCACCGGCGACGGCGCGGCCAGCTTCATCATGCAGATCGCGGGAGCCATCGTCGGCTTCTCGGCCCTGTATGTTGAAATCACCTACAGCCCCCCCATGTGGCTGCATCTGATCATCTGGCTGCCGCTGGTGGCGGCCCTGTCGCTGGGCCTGATGCGGCCGGGCAAGGGATTGATGACGGCGCTGCACATGCGGAACCGGGCGCGAGAGGTGCGCAATGACGACTTCTGAACTCAAGGGCTTTCCCTGGCTGCTGACGGTCCTGGCGGCGGTCGTGCTGGCCGTCCTGCTGGGCCTCGGCGTCTGGCAGGTGCAGCGGATGGCCTGGAAGGAGGGCCTGATCGACCAGGCCCGGGCTGCGGCCGTCGTGGCGCCGGTTCCGGCCGCAGAGGCGCTGAACCAGCCGGGCGGCGAGTTCCGGCGAGTGATCCTCGAATGCCCGAACCTGAACGCCGCGCCCTTTGTGGAGCTTCAGTCCATCCATGACGGCGACGCGGGCGTGCGCCTGATCTCCGCCTGTCGGCCCGCGGGAGTCGAGACCACCTTTCTGGTGGATCGCGGCTTCGTGCGGGAAGAGATTTCCGCACGCCCGGCGGTCACATCCGGCCTGGATCCGGTCCGGATCATCGCGGTGGTGCGCGAGGCCCCGCAGCCGAACTGGATGAGCCCCCCGCCGCAAGACGGTCGCTTCTTCGCTCGCGACCACGAGGCCATGGGCCGGGCGCTGGACGTCGAGGGGCCCGTGGACTCCCGTGTCCTGTTCGCCGAGACCTCCGCCAATCCCGAATGGGCGGCCCTGACCCCGGTGGTTCCGCCGGCCGCCTTCACCAACAATCACCTCGGGTATGCCCTCACATGGTTCGGTCTCGCCGCAGCCCTGATCGTCTTTTACGCCCTGATGCTGAAACGGCGGCGGCGTCCGCATCCGGGAAATGACCCGCAGACGGGCCGGGATTTCAGTTGACCCATCTCCACACCCTGCCCAACGGCGTCCGCGTCGTGGCCGACCCCATGCCGGGCCTCAAGACCTTCGCCCTGACCGTAGCGGTGCGTGGCGGCGCGCGCTGGGAAGACGAGCACCGCTCGGGCTGGTCGCATCTCCTTGAGCATCTGGTGTTCAAGGGCGCCGGCGAGATGAGCGCACGGGAGATCGTCCAGCGCATCGAGGCCGAGGGCGGCTCCATCAACGCGGCCACGGGTCAGGAGCGCACCAGTTTCGAAGTGCGCGCCATGGAAGCCTCCCTGCCGCTGGCCATGCAGGTGGTCTCCGACATCGTCTTTCGTCCCACCCTCAGCGAGGCCGAGGTGGCTCGCGAGAAGGACGTGGTCGCTCAGGAGATCGCCGAGGCCTTCGATACGCCGGACGACCATGTGTTCGAAATGGCCGGGGAGAAGGCCTTCACCGGCCAACCGCTGGGACGACCCATTCTCGGGTCTGTCGAGAGCATCGGCCGCGCGGACCGTGCAGGCATGCAGGCGTGGCGGGCGGCGCTCTATGCCCCTCACCGCATGGTGGTTGCGGTCTCCGGCGCTGTGGACCCGGTGCGTCTGGGCGAGCTGGCCGAGGCCTGGTTTGGACAGGCCGGGCATGAAGCAGCCGAAGAGCCGGCGCACGCCGCTTTCACCGGAGGAGACGCGGCCCTCACTCGTCGCATCGAGCAGGCCAATCTGGTCTTCGAAATTCCGGGACTGTCGGCGCACGATCCTGACACCCCGGCGCTCAGGCTGTTCGCCGAAATCCTTGGCGGGGGCATGGCCTCGCGCCTGTTTCAGAGCGCGCGGGAGGACCGGGGGCTGGCCTATGCGGTGGATGCCTGGTTCGAGGGCTATGAGGACACAGGCGTCCTGGGCGTCTATGCGGGCGCCGCCCCGGGGCGGTCCGAGGAGCTGGCCCGGGTGGCGGCGACTGAACTGAGATCCCTGGCCATGGACGGGCCCACCGGGGAAGAATTGGCGAGGGCCAAGGCGATCCTGAGCGCCAGCCTCTGGATGGCCGACGAAAGCCCGGCGTCCCGGGCGGGACGCAACGCCGCCCAGACCCTGTTGTTCGGCGCGCCTGTTCCCTCTGAAACCCTGACGGCCCGCGTGGCGGCGGTGACGGGGGAAGACCTGCAGCGGCTCGGCGGACGCTTGCTGGCCTCCGGCAAGAGCGCCACGGCAGTTCTGGGACCAAAGGCGGCGGGCCATGCGGGGCGCGTCTTCGCCGAGACCCTGTACGCCTGACGTCATCCCGGGAAACAGGTATACAGCCTCATGGCCCTTCTGGACTGGATATCGGAACCGGTCGGCCCCGTGCTGAAGGGCCAGGGCGTAACCCTGCGCACGCCAAATGCCGGGGATTATGTTGCATGGTCGGCCCTGCGCAGCCTTTCCCGCGCCCATTTGCAGCCGTGGGAGCCCGCCTGGCCGGAGGATGACCTGACCCGGACGGCTTTTCGCCGCCGGCTGTCGATCTACGAGCGTGAGCGCGAACTGGGGAACGCCTGGCCGTTCTTCATCTTCGATCAGGACGGCCGCCTGACGGGCGGGATCACCCTCTCCAACGTGCGGCGCGGCGTGGCCGAGACGGGGACCGTGGGGTACTGGATCGGTCTGCCATACGCCGGACGGGGGTTGGCCACCGCGTCCGTTCACGCCCTGTCGACCTATGCCTTCGGCGCGCTCAGGCTGCATCGCCTCGAGGCGGCCTGCGTGCCCACCAACGAGGCCTCGCGCCGGGTGCTGGAAAAGTCGGGTTTCAGGCTGGAGGGTCAGGCCCGGGCTTATTTGAAAATTAACGGGATATGGGCAGACCATCTGTTGTTCGGCCTTCTTGCAGAAGAGGCTGGCGTTGACGGACGCGCGCCGTCCTGACCGGAGGGCGGCAAGCCTTGAACAGCCGATCCAGAGCCCTGGCGTGGGACCCTACCACGGCGATCGAGGCGCTCGCCGCCGCCGACGCCGCGCTGTGGGTGTGGACCCCCGCCCTGGACCAGCTCAAGTTCACCGGCTCCACCCGTTCGCTGGGTCTGGGGCCGCTGGCCCCGGAATGCACCGCCGCAGCCTTCACGGCCCTGGCCCTGCCCCAGGATCGCGCCCTCGCCGAACGGGTCCTCAAGCCCCAGGACGAAGGGGGCGAGATCGCCGTTCGTATGCGCATGCGGGGCGGTGACCTGTGTATCTGGCGCGGCGTCTGGCTCGAGGACGGGCTGCGGGCCGCCGGGGTGGTGGCGCTTGAAAGCAAATTTTCCGGATCCTCCAGCGACGCCCTGACCGGGCTTCTGGATCGCCGCGCCTTTCTGGCGCGTGTGGGCGAAGCCCTCACGGCTCCCGGGGACTACGATCTGGTGGTGGCGGACGTGGATCGCCTTCGCCGCCTGAACGAGGCCCTGGGGCACGAGCGGGCGGACATGGTCCTGTCGGCGCTGGGATCGCGCCTGGCCGCCGCGTTTTCGGGAGAGTCCGCGCCGGCTCGCATCGGCGAGGACGAGTTCGCGATCTTCGCCCGCGCCGACGAAGGCGACACCTGCGCCCGCGTCCGTCAGGCGCTGGAGCAACCCCTGCGCGTGGCGGGCTTCGACATCTATCCCACCGTCTCGATCGGCGCGGTGCGCACCGAGGGCGGGCCCGATGCGGCGGATGCGGCCGAGTTGCTGCGCCGCGCGGAACTGGCGGTGGAATCCGCCAAGACCGCCGGGCGGGGGGGCATGGCCGCCTACGGCCGGACCCTGGAATCCGACAGTCTGTCGCGTCTGGCGCTGGAGAGCGATCTCAGGAACGCTTTCGTGCGCGGCGAGATCGAGCCGTTCTACCAGCCCATCGTGAATCTGGAGACGGGCGCGGTGGCCGGGTTCGAGGCCCTGGCGCGCTGGCGCCATCCCCGGCGCGGCCTGGTGCCGCCAGACGAGTTTCTGGGCCTGGCCGACGAAATGGGCCTGATGAACGACCTGGGCCTGATGATGATGCGTCAGGCCGCCGCCCAGCTGGCGGAGTGGCTCAAGCGCCATCCGGGCGCCGGCAAGCTGTTCTGCAGCGTCAACCTGTCCACCAACGAGCTGGAGCGCGTCGGACTGGTGGACGACGTGCGGCGCATCCGCGCCGACACGGGTCTGCCTGCGGGCGCCCTGAAGCTGGAGGTCACCGAAAGCGACATCATGCGCGACCCGGAGCGGGCCGCAGAGGTGCTGAAGTCGCTGCGCGAGGCGGGGGCCAGTCTGGCGCTGGACGATTTCGGCACCGGTTTCTCGTCCCTGTCCTATCTGGCGCGGCTGCCCTTCGACACGCTCAAGATCGACCGCTACTTCGTTCTGACCATGGGCCAGGACGAAGGGTCGGCCAAGATCGTCAGGTCGGTGGTGAACCTGGGCCGCGACCTGTCGCTCGAGGTGGTGGCCGAAGGCGTGGAGAACGCGGAGCTGGCGCGCCTGCTGCTGGACTCCGGTTGCCACTACGGCCAGGGCTTCGGCTACGCACCCGCCCTGCCGGCGCAGGAAGCCGAAGTGTATCTGAACGAGTCGGTGGCGGACGGGTCGGCGCCCATCAAGGCGCGCTCGGCCTGAACGAACGTTAAGCCCGTCGCCATGCTTTCGGCGGAAACATCGGGCAGGTTCGCCTCATTGACGCGGGGCGTTTCACCGATCCCGTTCGCGGGCTATGAGCAGAGCGCAACGGGCTAGAGGGTTTCATGGCGGGTCCATCCATCGGACGCGGGGCTTCGGGCGCCGGCGGCAAGGGCGGCGGCCGCACGCTGCTGCAGCGGCTGATCTACTGGTCAGCGGTGCTTGCCGTGTGGGGCCTGATCTTCCTGACGGTGTTCTTCCTGGTGTTCGCCCGGGGCCTGCCTGACACCTCGGCGCTGTATGACGTGGAGCGTCAGCCCTCAATTACCTATCTGGACCGGTCCGGCGCCCTGATCGCGGTGCGCGGGAGCCAGCACGCCCCCCCGGTGGAGCTGGACACCTTGCCGGACTATGTGCCCGCCGCCTTCATCGCCATCGAGGACCGGCGCTTCTACCATCACCCGGGGTTCGACCCTATCGGCATGATGCGCGCGGCTCTTGCCAACATGCGCGCCGGGCGGGTGGTGCAGGGCGGCTCGACCCTGACCCAACAGCTGGCCAAGAACCTGTTCCTGACCCCCGACCAGAACATGCGCCGCAAGGTGCAGGAGCTGATGCTGGCGGTCTGGCTGGAGATGAAATTCTCCAAGGACGAGATCCTCGCCCTGTATCTGAACCGGGTCTATTTCGGCGCCGGCGCCTACGGCATCGAGGCGGCGTCCCAGCGCTATTTCGACAAGTCGGCGGATGAACTGACGGTGGGCGAGGCGGCCCTGCTGGCCGGACTGCTCAAGGCGCCCTCGCGCTACAGCCCGCTGGGCGAGAGCGAACGGGCGGCCGGCCGCGCCACCGTGGTGCTGAACGAGATGGAGGAATCCGGCGTCATCTCCGCAGAGCAGCGCAACGCCGCGGTTCTGGAGCCGGTGCGGGTGTCGCGCACCCTGGCCACCCAGCACGCCCAGTATTTCGTGGACTGGCTGGACAAGGACATTCGCCGTCTGGTGGGCGAGCCTACCGAGGACATGATCGTCGAGACGACCCTGGATCTGACCCTGCAGACCTCGGCCGAGCGTTCGGTGCGCCGCATCCTGGAGCGGGACGGTTCGCGCGGCGTGGAGCAGGCGGCGCTGGTCGCCGTGGATGGCGACGGGCGGGTCCGGGCCATGATCGGCGGGGCGTCCTACGCCGACAGCCAGTTCAACCGCGCCGTGGACGCGCGTCGCCAGGCCGGATCGGCGTGGAAGCCGTTCGTCTATCTGGCGGCGCTGGAGGCGGGCTACACCCCGGACACCCCGGTGGTCGACCAGCCCATCACCATCGGCAACTGGTCGCCGCGCAACTATTCCGGCAACTTTATCGGACAGACCACCCTGGCCAACGCCGTGGCCCAGTCCACCAACACCATCGCCGCCGGACTGGCGGACCAGGTGGGGCGCGACAGCGTCGCCCGGGCGGCCCGGCGGCTGGGGATCACCTCGCGGGTGGGACTGGAGCCGGCGATGGCTCTGGGCGCGGTCGAGGTCAGCCCGCTCGAGATGGCCCAGGCCTACGCCGCCTTTTCGAACGGCGGGCGCCGGGCGGAGGCCCATGGCATCACGCGCATCCGTACGCCGCAGGGCCGGGTGATCTATCAGAGGCAGGGCGAGGATCGGCGGGCCGACCAGGTGATCCAGAACCCGTCCCTCTACTACCTGAACCAGATGCTGCGCGGGGTGATCACCTCGGGGACCGCCAGGTCGGTGGCCATTTCAGGCCGGGATCTGGCGGGCAAGACCGGCACCACGTCCGACTACAAGGACGCCTGGTTCGCGGGCTACACCGGCGGTTTCACGGCCGTCGTCTGGGTGGGCAAGGACGACAACACCGCCATGCGCGGGGTCACCGGAGGGTCGTCGCCCGCCGCCATCTGGCGCGGCTTCATGGAGGCGGCCCTGCCGCGGCTGAACGTTCAGTCGATCCCCAACGGCCCGCCGTTGCCAGAGGGCTGGGTTGCGCCGGCGCCGCCGGGCGTCGATCCGGTAGGCGATCTTCTCGGGGGGCTGGGCGACCTGTTCGGCGATGATCAGCTCCCGCCGTCGGCCGGGGATCCCATGGCCGGAGCGCCGGCCAATCCGCGCCCTGTACAGCCTGCGCCGGATCGGCCCGGGGTGCGGCCGCCCGACCCCATCCAGACGGAACCGCCGGCCCAGAACCCCGAGCCGGACCGGACCCCCGAGCGCCGCCCGGATCCGCTGTTCTTCTGATCCCGGCGTCACCCCCTGATGTCAGGCCGCGATGTCAGGCCGCATAAAAGAAGCGGAAG
>NZ_JBKBIB010000002.1:0-276196 GCF_046299535.1 Brevundimonas sp.
AAGACTACCACGTTGATAGGCCAGGTGTGGAAGTGCGGTGACGCATGAAGCTTACTGGTACTAATAATCCGATCGGCTTGATCGTTTCTCAGCAAAACTCATTCGGTTTTACTTGCCGAAATAAAAACGCGACGATGTCTTCTCATTTCTGTGTGTCTGGTTGACCTGGTGACTATGTCGGAGGTTCCCCACCCGATCCCATTCCGAACTCGGTCGTTAAGCCCTCCAGAGCCGATGGTACTTCGTCTTAAGGCGCGGGAGAGTAGGTCGTCGCCGGGTCTACCAGACACACAGAATGCTTTTCGGCCTATGCTCGCAACGCGGTTGCTCGCGACTTGAGGCCGGATCGTTCTCGAACCTTTTTCTTCCTTCACATAGACCGCCTTGCCGCGGGATGGAGCAGCCCGGTAGCTCGTCAGGCTCATAACCTGAAGGTCGCAGGTTCAAATCCTGCTCCCGCACCCAAGACACCAAAACAGCCGCCCCGGTTCGCCAGGGCGGCTGTTTTGCGTTTTACCCTCAGGGAAAACTGGCTGCGCCCCGGCAGCTGGGTCACCACCACTGTGTCTATCATTTTGCGCACGAGATCCCGGCTTCAGCGGCGACGTCGCTGTCGTGCCGATGCAGCGCTTGAGCCAAGCAATCTACGATACAGCGGTACTGTTCTGTAGTCCCCGGGGACAAGCTGGCTGGCTACGCCTGCTTCTGCCTGCGGCAGCTGTTCAGGACACCCTGGACCGTATCGCCGGCTCAGCTATTTCGCGACTCTCTCGGCCATTCCGGAGGGGACGTCCGTGCGTTTGCTCGAGTGTCTGGAGCAGGCCGGTCTTCCTTCGTCGGCCTTGCACCGCAGGGTTTCGACCTATTCCAAGGGCATGCGTCAGAAGGTCGGCGTCGCCCTGGCGATCGCCAAGGGGGCAAAGGTGATCCTGCTCGATGAGCCCACTCCGGGCTGGACCCGCAGGCTTCAGCCGAGTTTCATGATCTCGTGTCCCGGCAGCGGGACGCGGGCGCGGCGGTCCTCATGGTCACCCACGATCTCTTCAGGGCCAAACAGATCGCGGACCGGATCGGCCTGATGCGCAACGGGTCGCATGGCCCCGCCGCTCGTCGCCGCCGCGATGAGCGCACAGCAACTTGAGGCCGCCTACCTGGACGAGATGCGGTCCGCCGTAGCTTCCTGACACTAAAGCCACACCTTGGTCGTCGGTCACTTCGTCATTGCCGATCCATTTGAGTAAAGGAGGCAAGCGAGACGGAACGGACGAAAAGGCCTCACTCTGGCCCGAAGCGAATGTCGGCAACTGGCGCGCTTTCCAAGCCGTGGTCACGATGGCAGAGGGCTCCAAGCGGCAGTTGGGAAGGTCCGCTTTCCGCACGACGTCCAGACTGGACAGTCAGCTCGCTGCTACGAGCCGTCCCGGAGGATAACGCTGTTCATTATGGGGGCGATGTACAGATGCAAAAATGTATTAAAACCATGATCCTGTCGTCGCTATGATGGCGATATAGCTCTGCCCACAAAGACACTCTTACTCGGGGCACGCTGCGCATGTTTAATAAAAGTCTTAAGTCAATTCTTCTCAGCGGCGCAGGCTTTATAGGCGTCGGGCTTATAGTTCTTCCTGTTACTGCCTTCGCAAACGAAGAAGCGGCAGGCTTGATAGCAGTTGATGCCGGTGAGCTTGTCGGCGTGGTGACTGATCTCGAGCGCGGCGGTTATCTGGTGGGTGCGGAGGTCAGGATCGAAGGCCACGGTCCCGTCGCCGTTACGGATCGTGAAGGTCGGTTCAGCTTCCAGCGCGCACCGATCGGCCGCCAGACCCTCGTCATCCAGTATTTCGGCCGGGCGACCTACCGAACGGAGGTCATCATCTCCGCTGACACCGTCACGTCGGTGACCGCCGCGCTGCCGGCTGATTCAGGGGCCAGTTCCGTGGATGAGCTGGTGGTTATCGGCCGCCGCCCCCAGGCTGAGTCCGAGGCCGCGGCCCTTCAGCTCCAGCGTTCGTCCACGGCTCTTGTCAACGTGGTGTCGGCAGACGCGATTGGTCACTTTCCGGATCAGAACATCGCCGCCGCGCTCAGCCGCCTGCCCGGCGTCGCCGTCGAGCGCGACCAAGGGCAGGAGCGCTCGATCAGCCTTCGTGGCGCGCCCTCGCGCTGGAGCACCATCTCCTTCGACGGCGTCAACGTCATCGCGCCAGGCGGCAAAAGCGCTCGCACGGACACCATACCGGCCTCGATCGCCCGGTCGGTGACGGTGCGCAAGGCGGTTACGGCGGCCATGTCGGGTGAAACCCTGGCCGGCAATATCGATATCGCCACTCGCGGCGCCTTTGACTATCCCGACCTCGCCGCCTCGCTGAACTTTGGGTACGGCTATAACGATCTCGGCGGGCGCAGTCAGTACGATTTAGGTGGCTTCATCGCCGACACCTTCGGGGACGGCCGGTTTGGCGTGGCCCTGTCTGCGTCGCGCTATGAGCGCAACATGATCACCGACAATTTCGAGACCGACTGGGAAGTCGCGTCGGAAGACCGCGAGCCGGGTTCAGAAGACCGGACCTGGGCGGACGCCCACCAGAACAAACTCTATCGGCTCACGCGCAGCAACACCGCCTACGCGGGACGCTTCGACTTTCGCCCCAGCGACGAGCACCGTTTTTTCCTGACCAGCATCTACACGGAGTTCACGGACGACGAGATGCGCAATGCGCACGAGTTCGACCTGGACGATGGAGCCGTACGCACCGACGCGGCTGCGATCACCCGGGGCTACGCTGATGTCCGCACCGGGAATTCGGCCTTGCAGGGCACGATTTACGGCGTCGAGCTCGACAGCACGCTGAACATCAACCACACGCTGGAAAGCATCTTCACCAATACCCTGGGCGGCGAGCAGCGGTTCGACGAGTGGGGGGTGTCGTGGCGCCTGAACTACACCCAGTCACGGGCTGAGGGCGGGCCGTCCTTCAACTCTGCCTGGCGCAGTCCGCGGCCGGGGGGCGTGATCGATTACAGCCTGCGCCCGACGGTGGTTTATGACTTCACCAATCGCGAACAACATGGCGTCCAGCTGTTTGAGACCATCGTCAATCCGGACGGCACCTATTCGCGGGGAGACTCCAAGCGCTCGCTGGATCCGCAGGACTACGAATTCGTGTACCTGCGCTCCACCACGCGGCTGCAGGACAGTCAATCCTACAGCGCGCGCATCGATCTCAGCCGCGACCTGACCCTGTTCGGACGTCCGACCGAACTGCAGTTTGGTGGCCAGTACGACGACCGGACCAAGGAGGACACGCGCCAGACCCTCGAGATCGTCCCCGCCATGCTGACCGCGGCCGGCGTGCCTTTTCCGTCCACGGCCGACTTCGCGATCAACGATCCCTATATGGGTGAACTGCCGCTGGGCTATGCCTTCCGCTACTTCTCCGAGAGCGGCGCCCGGGACATCTGGAATGACCTGCACGGGCGCGGGCTTAGTCGCATTCAGGCCAATACATCGGAAACCAACAACTACGAGGTTTCGGAGACCGTACTGGCTGGCTACGCCATGGCGACGACCTATTTCGACTGGGGCAATGTGCTGGTCGGCGTTCGCGCTGAACGCGTCGACAACGAGGGCGAGGCGCTTGTCAGCCAGGGCGCCGCAGGCTTCCAGCCGGTGCGCGTCGGCGGCGACAATGTCGTGGTCCTGCCCAGCGCCCACCTGAACTGGGACATCAACGACCAGTTGAAGCTGCGGCTGTCCGCCAATACCGGCGCAGCGCGACCGGACTTCACCCTGCTGCGGCCAAACTTCAGCATCAACGATGAGGACGAAGTCATCAGCGGCGGCAACCCGTCAGCCGGTCCGGAAAGAGCCCAGGGCGTTGACGCCTATCTGGAATGGTACCTGCCGTCGGGCGCCTTTTTCTCGGTTGGCGCCTACTACAAGCGCCTGGAAGACGTGCTGTTCAGCGTCACCTACCCTCGCTTTGGCAGCGACGTCCTGAACCAGCCCGGCATCGACAGGTCAGAGTACACCTACTCCACGACTGACAACGGCGGCAGCGGCTATCTGCGCGGCCTTGAGGTGGCTTTTTCACAGACCCTTGAGCCGTTCGTGGACGGGCTCGGCCTGCCGGACTGGGCCGCAGGTTTCGGCGTGCGCGGCAACCTGACCCTCAACGACTCGGAAACCGAAACCCCTGACAACCGCAAGGTCCCCCTGCCGGGCGCATCCGACCTCATCTACAACGCCGCCGTATCCTACGAACGGTACGGGTTCTCGTCCCGGGTGAGCTGGCAGTACCGTACCAAATGGCTCGACAGCCTGGGTGATGGGGACATCCTGGGCGACGGCTACTGGGACGAAGTGGGCCGCCTGGATTTCAAGGCCAGCTATGCCTTCAACGATCATGCGGAAATCTACTTCGACGCCAACAACCTGCTGGACGAGCCGGGCATCCGGTATCAGGGCGAAGCCTGGCGGGTCTCGGAGTACGAACGGTTCGGCGCGCGCTACATGATCGGCATGCGCCTGAACTTCTAGGCAGGGGGGGGCGCGACTGTTCGCCGCTCACGCTTCCGGCCGACGTAGACGCCCATCGCCGCCCGCCTCCCGACGACGCCCATCCGCAAGACAATCAGGAACGACGCCCATGTCGAAATTTTCTCGCCACCTTCTGATGGCCGCCGTGGCGGCATTGATCGCCGGCCCGTCTCTGGCCCTCGCTGAGGACGTCGCCCCGGTTCAACCGCCGAGCGCCACAGCGGAGGCGAGGCCGGCCAGGAACATCATCCTTTTCGTGGCGGATGCGGCGGGGGTGTCCACGCTTAATGCGGCCAGCCTCATGGCCTATGGTGAGCCGCTGAGGCTGCACATTCAGCAATGGCCCCATCTGGGGTTGAGCGAGACCTCGCCCGTGGATCGGTTTGTTTCAGACTCCGCCAATGGCATGTCCGCGATCATGACAGGCGTGAAGACGCGTAACGGCGTGATCAGCCAGTCCCCATCCGCCGTGCGGGGGCGTCAGGACGGGGCGCCGACCAGGACCCTTCTCGAGTACGCTGAAGAACGCGGTCTTCGAACAGGCGTAATCACCAGCCAGTCGGCCGCAGACGCCACGCCGGCTGCGGCGTATGCGCACTCGAATGATCGCAGCAATTGGGGTGGGATATTCCCGCAGTTGTTCTCGCCCCGGTATGGCGACGGCGTGGATGTGATGTTCGGGGCCGGCCGCGGGAGAATCGGCGATCAGCTCGACGCCGCAGGCCTGAGCTTTGACGCCTTGAGCGAGACGCACAACCGGCCGATCTATGCGCGACTCGACGATGCGCCTGCGGAGAATGCGCGGCCGTTGGTTGTCGCCGATGATCTGGATGTGCATGCGGCTACGCTTCGAGCCCTGAGCCTGCTGGAAAGCGCGCCGGAGGGGTACTTTCTGATCGTGGAGTGGGACGCCCACACCGACGACCCCCGGAAAGGGCTGCAGAACATCGTCGATTTCGACAGGCTGATGGCGGAGGTGGAGGCGCGCGTCGACCTTCAGGATACGCTGCTGCTGTTCACCTCTGACCACTCCTTCGGACTTCAGGTCGACGGCGGCAGCCGCGGTGAGCCCTTGCTTGAGGGGTATGAAGCCTGGAAAGCCTCGGGCGCTGATGACGATCTCATTCGGCTCGAGAACGTCCTCGTCAATCGCAGCCACACGGCCGAGGAAGTTCCGACCCTCGCGATCGGCGCCGGCGCCGATCGCATTCGGGGCTACTTCCCCAACACCCATCTTTTCGACGTCATGATGGGAGCATGGGGCTGGACGCCTGACCCCGTTCAACCTGACTGACCACGAGCTGACCGTACGGAGACACTTGTCTCCCGTCTGAGGCCCTCCGTCGACCTGATCATCTGGCGGCGGAGGCCTTGGCAATCGGCCACATGACAGCAGCGACGGCGACCGCAACTGGAACGCAGGGCGGGTGGGAGATCTGGCGCAAGTACGCCGCACCGCTCAGAGCATCGCGATGGCCATTGGCCTCGGGGTCGGCGGCGGTTGGGCCTCGCGCCGATTCTATCGCAGCTGGCCACGTAGGCACCGGCTTCTGAAGGTCCGGTTCCCGGCTAGGTCCCAGAGTCTGCAATTGGCGCAGAGCCGTCGTCACGCGCGTGGCGTCCATCAGAGGATTTCCTCTGCCGAATGCACTCCATCCGGGAACGTCATCTCGCGCGAAAGGGCACCTATCGTGACTTCTCCAAAGCGATCCAGGAGCCGTTGTTCCGCCTCGGCCATGACCTCTTTGAGGGCGTTGTTGACCGGGTGCTCGACCAAGCAAGCTGGATTGTCGTCAGCAAGGCCAATGGCAAGCAGCTTCGAACGGCCTCCTTGGTTAAGCGAGGCTTCAAGGCCTTGAAGCCGCCTCGTAGCCCATTAAATGTGCAAGTGTACATTTAATGGGCTACTGATGTGATGACGGGACTCCTTTCAAGGTCACGTGGACGCCCCACGAAGGACCGCACCGATGGCCGCGAGGCGCTGCTGGGCGCCGCTGTGGACGCTTTCGCGCGGCACGGCTTCGATGGCGCCGATCTGCGCGGCATTGCCTCGGCGGCGGGGGTCAGCCCCAACCTCATCCGCGTGCATTTCGGCAACAAGAATGGACTGTGGACGGCCTGTGTCGAGCGGCTGGCCGAAGCCATGACGCCGAGCCTGGCGGCGGCCGGGCGGCTGTTCGACGACGACAGCCGCCCGCTCGCCGAGCGCCTGCGCGACGCGGTTTCAATCACGAGTGCATATTACGACGCCTTTCCGAACGTGCGCGACTTTGTCCTGCGGATCGCCTCGGAAGGCGATGATCGGGCGGCGATCGTCACGGAGAAAATCCTTCGCCCCGCCTATGAGGCCACCCGGCCGCTCATCACGGCCGGCATCGCCGCGGGCATCATCAGGGGCGCGCATCCCGCGCTCGTCTATGTGCTGCTCAACAGCATGCTCAGCCAGCCCCCCCGATTTCCCGAGCTTGTCGCACGGCTGGCCCCCGACATCGCGCCCTCGGAGGCGCGCGCGCAGCTGATCGAGACGGTCGTATCCACCCTTCTCCACGAGCCCCGGGCGACCGCGGCCAGGGTCCTCGCGGACCGTTCGCAGAAAGACCCGTCATGACCGCAAACACGATGGATTTGATCCCGCAGCCCCGCAGTCTGCCCCTGGTCGGCAACCTCAATCTCATAGATGGCGAGGCGCCCATTCAGAGCCTGATCCGACTGGCCGAGATTCATGGCCCGATATTCCGCATGTCGGGTTTCGGCCAATCGATCATTGTGCTCGGCTCGCAGGCGCTGGTGAACGAGGTTTGCGACGAGACGCGATTTGCCAAAAACCTCCACCGGCCGTTGCAGGCTCTGCGGGATCTCGGCGGCGACGGCCTGTTCACCGCCTATAATGACGAGCCCAACTGGGCCAAGGCGCACCGTTTGCTGATGCCCGCGTTCGGCCCGATCGGCGTCCGCGCGATGTTCGATCGCATGGAGGAGATCGCTGACCAGATGCTGCTGCGCTGGGAGCGGTTCGGCCCGGACGCGGTCATCGACGTCGCCGACAACATGACTCGCCTGACCCTGGACACCATCGCCCTGTGCGCCTTCGATTACCGGTTCAACAGCTTCTATCAGAATGAGATGCACCCCTTCGTCGCGGCCATGTCAGGGGCCCTGGCCGAGGCGGGCGCGCGGGCGCGGCGCCCGGATTTCGCCAACACCCTGCCGCTGACGTCCCGCCGCCGCTATGAGGCGGACCTGGCGCTGATGAAGCGCGTGGCCGGGACGATCATCGAGGAGCGCCGGGCAGAGGGCAGGATCGGCGCGCGCGGCGACCTGCTCGACATCATGCTCTCGGGCCAGGACCCGGAAACTGGCGAACGGCTGTCGGACACCAACATCCGCCACCAGCTCGTGACCTTCCTGATCGCCGGGCATGAGACGACCAGCGGCCTGCTGTCGTTCGCCCTCTATTTTCTCATGCGCAATCCCGAGGTCCTGGCGCGGGCGCGCGAGGACGTCGACTCGGTGCTGGACGGGAAACCCCCGCGGGTCGAGGATCTGGCCAGGCTGCGCTATATCGAGCAGATCCTGCAGGAATCCTTGCGCCTGTGGCCGACCGCGCCGGCGTTCGCGGTCGCACCCCATGAACCGACCCTGCTGGCCGGACGGTATCCGGTGACGCCCGACGATTCACTGCTGGTGTTGATCCCGGCCCTGCACCGCGACCGTGCGGTGTGGGACGATCCCGAGGCCTTCCGGCCCGAGCGGTTCGCCCCGGAGACCGCCGAGCAACTGCCGCCCAACGCCTGGAAGCCGTTCGGCAATGGCGGGCGGGCCTGCATCGGCCGGGGCTTCGCCATGCAGGAGGCGCAGATGGTGCTGACGATGATCCTGCAGCGCTTCACCCTGACCGAGGTCGACCCGGCCTACCAGCTCAAGGTCGCCGAAACCCTGACTCTGAAGGCCGACGGCTTCCGCGTCCACGCCCGGCGGCGCGATGACGTCACGGCCCGGTCGCGCAGCAAGATCCCGGCCTCGGCCCCCAGAACGCTGTCGCCGGCCCCCGCCTCCGCTGAGGTGGAGGGCGGGGCGACCACGCCCTTGCTCGTCCTCTACGGCAGCAATTCCGGCTCGTGCGAAGCCTTCGCCGGACGGATCGCGCAGGAGGCCGCCGCCCAGGGCTATGCCGCCCTGACCGCGCCGCTGGATGATCACGTCGAGCGGCTGCCGCGGGACGGCGCCGTCGTAATCGTCACCGCCTCCTACGAGGGCCAGCCGCCCGACAATGCGAGGCGTTTCGTGCCCTGGGTTGAAGGGTTGGGCGCGGATGCGCTCAAGGGCGTTCGCTTCACCGTCTTCGGTTGCGGCAACCGCCAGTGGGCCCGGACCTATCAGGCGATCCCCAAACGAGTCGACGCCGCGATGGAAAAAGCCGGCGCGACGCGCATCAAGCCGCGTGGCGAGACCGACGCCGCGGGGGACTTCTTCGGCGGCTTCGACGCATGGTACGGCGATCTCTGGCATGATCTCGGCGCCGCTTTGGGCAAGCAGGCGCTGGAGCCGACGGATGCAGGCCTCGACGTCGAGATCGTCGGATCGGACCGGCTTGAGGCGCTGCGCCTGCCAGACCTCGACCAGGGACGGATCCTCGAGAACCGCGAACTCGTGGACATGACCTCTCCGCTCGCGCGGTCCAAGCGCCATATCGAGATCGCGCTCCCGCCCGGCATGCGCTACCGCACCGGCGACTATCTCGCGGTGCTGCCGCGCAGTCCGCAGGTCGATATCGACCGGGTACTGCGCCGCTTCGGACTCGCCGCCGATACCCAGGTCGTGATCGGCGGCCAGCGGGGCGCTGTCTCTTTGCCCAGCGGCTACCCCGTGGCCCTGGCCCAGGTCCTCGCCGACTATGTCGAACTGGGCCAACCGGCGACGCGTGCGCAGGTCGGTCTGCTGGCCGCCGCCACGCGGTGTCCGCCGGACCGCGCGGCCCTGGAGGCTCTTGGCGAAGAAGAGGCATATGCGCGGGATGTCCTGGCCAAACGGGTCAGTCTGCTCGACCTGCTGGAGCGTTTCCCCGCGTGCGAACTGCCGCTTGGGCAGTTCCTCTCAGCCCTGCCCCCGATGCGAGCGCGGCAATATTCCATCTCGTCCTCGCCGCTGCGCGATCCCGGCCGTTGCTCGCTGACAGTGGCCGTGCTTGACGCGCCCGCGCTCGCCGGCGAGCGGCGGCATCTCGGCGTCACCTCGACCTACCTGGCCGGATTGGTCGAAAATGCGGCGGTGTCGGTCGCGGTGCGGCCGTCCCAGGCGGCCTTCCACCCGCCCGAAGACCCCGCCGCGCCGATCATCCTGGTCTGCGCTGGCAGCGGCATCGCGCCCTTCCACGGCTTCCTGCAGGAACGCGCCATCCAGAAGTCGGGCGGGCGCGAGGTCGGCGAGGCGCTGCTGTTCTTCGGCATCGCCCATCCCGATGTCGATTATCTCTACCGCGAGGAACTGGAGCAGTGGCGGGCCGAGGGCGTGGTCGATGTCCGCCTCGCCTTCTCCCAGGCGCCCGAGGACGAGGTCACCTATGTCCAGCATCGGGTCTGGCGAGATCGCGAGCGGATCGCCGACCTGTTCCGGCGCGGCGCGACCGTATTCGTCTGCGGCGACGGCGAGCGCATGGCCCCGGCCGTGCGCGAGACCTTCATCCGCATCTATCGCGAGGCGATGCAGGTCAGCGAGGAAGCGGCTAACGCCTGGGCCGACGAAATCGAGCGGGAGCATGGCCGCTACGTCGCTGACGTGTTCTCCTGAGACAGCGGACGCGAACAGGATCGGGCGCAAGAGTACAAGGGTGGGCCTTGCCAGCGGTGCCCAGGCGACCTGCTTAATGACGTATTTGGGGTCAAGGCGGCGAGTCTGGTGATGGCGCATTCGGGACGAAGGAAACAGAGTAAGCTCCGGACCCGAGATACTGCCGTCGTGCGACAGCGAAAGGATTGTCATGAGCGAGAGAGCGCAAAGAGGGTTCGGTCCGACGTTGTTGGCGATGGTCCTCGCTCTGGCCGCGTGCGCCCCGACCTCAGAGTCGGTGAGTGAAGCAGCGGGCCCACTCGATGACGCACCGACAGATCCGGCTCCTCCGCTCACGCCGATTTCGACCACGGCGGATGTCGCTGGCCAATGGGACGTCGTCAGTTTCGAAGGCCATCGGCCGCGACGGCTCTCCGGAACCGTGCGCGCCGCCTACGCCGACTTCGGGACGAACGGCGTAGGCCTGAGGATGGAGTGCAACTACACTGGCCGATCGGGTCGCGTCATCGACGGGCGCTTTGTTGCGGAGCTCGGCGGCGACGGCGTTCAGACGCAGATCGGGTGCGGACCGGAGCGTGGTCCACGGGAAGTGCGCTACTTCGGCTTTTTCGAGCGGAACCCGAGCATCGAGTTCATCAGTGTCGATCGCTTGCGCTTGCGCGCCGGGCAAGACGAACTGATCCTTGAGCGCCCGTCCGTGCGTCGCCTTTCTTACCTCGCTTCGAGCACCGAGCTTCAGGGCGAGTGGGAAATGCTCGAGGTTTCCTGGTTTCCGCCGGACGGGGGCGTGGCCGGGATCGGCCTTTCCGAAGCGTCCAGCCGCATTGTCATCGAGGGAGATCGGCTACGGGTTCGGGGCTGCCCTGAGGTCGACCTGACATTCCGATACACGGGACAGGGTCAGCTGCGAAAAAGCGGAGGGGCGATGCTCCCGGCCGGGCCTCTCGCCTGTCCTGGCTTGAGCGACACGGCGGATGGCTCCGCCTTGCCCAAAGCTTCCGACGCGATCCGTCTTCTCCACGCCGATCCTCTGGTGGAAAAGGCCGGAGATGGCACCCTGTTGCTGTCCAACGGCGAGTACGGGTTGCTGATATCGCGGCTGCCTGATGGATCGCTGGTGCTTTAACTGGAACCGGCGACTTTCTCAAACAGCCCACCGAGCGTCCGCTTTCGGGGCTGGTACGAGCGTCCGTTGCTGGCGCTTTCCAAACCACTAAAAGGTCGGCAGGGGGCTCATTGCGGGTGTTGGGGAAGTCTGCTGTGCGGCTGCCCCAAGCGGCCGGCGGGCATCCACGCGTCCTACTCGATCAACTGGGTCGAGCCGCCGGAGGGGCCTACGCCCTCTGGTACGGGCACGTTGCCGAAACCGTAGCCCGCGTTGATAATGAGGGATGGCGACCCGTTCAGGCGCAACTGCCGTGCCACGATTACGGTCCAGGCGCTGTCCTGGGCGACGGTTCTCCGACCTTCGACCACCAGCTGGGCGTTCGGGATGTAGATTACGCCCAGAAGACGCCGGACGTTGTCCGCGGAGATGAGAAACTCCTCAATGTTGGCGGGCGCAGACACCACCGCGAACCCCGCATACGGCCCTGTGCGCCGGCCCTCCAGATCGACCGTAGCCTGGCCCCGGAATTCAAATCGGGCGTTGGGTGCGAACATCAGGGCCACGTCATTCCCGATCAGCCGTCCCTGGCCGCGAATATCGACTACGCCGCCGGAGAACCAGTGCTCGCCAGGCTCCAGCACCAGCACGGCGTCGCCCACGATCGCAATGTCGCCGCAGTGGACCCCCGGAGAGAGACGCAAGACGCCGCTCTGCACCATTCCCGGCAAGGCCGCGCCGGAACAGGCGTGGGGGGGGGTGAAATCCGAGTCCGCAAATGGATCCGGGACGGACGCGGCGTCTACCCCGGGCAGGGGCGTTATGGTTCCTCTGGCGTCGGTCACGGCCTGCACTTCGGCGGCGGACACGCTGCCCCCGTCCACGATGATGTCGCGATTGGAATGGATCATGCAAGCAGGGGCGCTGATACGCCCATAGTCCCGCACATTCATAACTCGCTCGCCGCGATCGCCCGTGATCAGCACGCACAGGGGCGCTCGCGCAAGGGTGACGGCGCGCGCCTCGGCGCTGAAATGCCAGCCCCCAGGCGGCAGCATGCTGCCGAAGAAAGAGTCCCGGTGCGCGTCCAGAACAACTTCAAGTGCATTCTGGCCATCAATGGTGATCACTTGAACCCGCTGTGTCACTTCGGGCGCATGTGTCCAATCCTGCAGGTGGCCGTCCACATAGGCCGAAGCTCGCTCGACAGCGGCGGACAGATTGGTGGCCAGGCGCAACTGCGCGGCTCCTGCCAGAGCCGCGTTGTCGGCGATATCCTGCAAGCGGGTTTTGGACGACTGGACCTCCGAAAGATCAATGGCGCCCACAGCGACCACGGCGAGGACCGGGAAGGCCAGAGCGAATTTGATGGCGATCGTTCCGGCTTCGCTCCGCCAGATCAGGGCCAGGCCTTGGCGCAGACCGTTCAGAACCGGGCGGTCGGTCATCCCGCCGCTCGGCGTAGCGCCCCGTAGGCCATCAGGTCACGCTGCATCCGGGCGGCGCGTAGCGCAAAAGCGATCTGATAGCTCAGGAGCCGCCAATTGAGAGGTTTGGTGACAAACCCGTCAGCCCCGGCGCGATAGGCCCAGTCGATGGAAGCCACGTCTTCGCGACTGGTCTGCACGAGCACGGGCGTATGGCGCGTGACGGAATTCTCACGCAGACGTTTGATGAGGCCGAACCCGTCAAGAACGGGCATCTCCAGATCGGTCAGGATCAGATCATATCGACCGTCGCACGCCATCGCATAACCTTGGGCGCCGTCGCTCGCCAACTCGACCGCCGCCGTGTCTGTGGCTAGGTGAACCCTGGCGAACTCGCGCAAGATGGGGTCGTCATCCACAAACAGGATCGTGGCTGACCCCAGGTCCACGTACTCGAAACTCGCCATCAACCCTCAGGCCTTTATCGGCCCTCCTTCTCAAGAGGGGACATTAATCGCGGAGTCATTAACCGCCGGTATCGTTTATAGATTGACAAGCTTGACCTTAAGGGGCCCGTGACCTCCAGAAAGACCATTGGTCGAAAACTTGTGGTGCTGGTGCTTTCAGCGCTGGCGACGTCGTTCTTCACGACGGCGGGATTGTCCACAGTGATAGAGGCTCGGCGACAGGCCGATCTGGAGGTGGAACGCTTGACCCAGGCCGCGCGGGTCATCGGATCCCTGTCGGCTGAGGCTATCCGGGAGCGCGATCGCCGCGGCGCGTTCGAGGGCGTGCGCTCGATCCGCCAGATGCCAGATGTAACTTACGCGCGGATCGAGACCCCCGACGGCGCCGTGCTGGCTGAGACCGGCGGCGGACTTCGCCTCTCCCGGGACGCCCAGGTGCGCGAAGGCGAACGACCCTCGCTTTGGGCCATTCTGACCACCGACAGCCTGCAAGCGCGCGCGCCCGTGATCAGCCACGGTGAGCAGGTCGGCGAAATCGTGCTGTTCAGCCGGGCGCCAGGCGTCCGCGAGCGCATTCTGTTCGCACTCTGGATCAGTCTGGCCGGCGCTGCGGTCGCCCTCTTGGCCGGCCTGGCGGTGGCCATGCGGCTGACCCGTCGCATCAGTGGCCCCATCGGGGCCCTGGCGGCGCACATGGATCAGGTGCAGGCGACCCATGACTATTCCCGGCCTGCCGATATCCGGGCCGACGGCGAGGTGGCGGAACTGGTGCAGGGTTTCAACGCCCTGCTGGCGGGCGTTCTGGATCGTGACGTCCGCATCGCTCGCCAGGTTGAAAACCTGGAGGACGAGGTGGCCGCAAGGACGATCGATCTGGCGCGCGCCCGGGACGTGGCGGAAAGCGCCAACGCCGCCAAGTCGGACTTCCTGGCTGTGATGAGCCACGAGATTCGCACCCCCCTGAACGGCATTCTGTCCCTCAGCGACATGTTGACCCGGGCCAATCTGCCCGCCCGCCAGCGCCGCCACGCCGAGGTGATCGCAAAGTCCGGCCGCCTGCTGCTGGGTGTCATCAACGACATCCTCGACTTCTCCAAGGTGGAGGCCGGCAAGATGGAGATGGAGATCCTGCCAGTCGATCTGGCCGAGGTGGCCGAGGACGTAGCCAGTCTTTTTATGGAGCGCGCCCGGGGCAAGGGGCTCGATCTCGCTGTCTATGTGGACCCGCGCCTGCCTGAGGTGTCGGCCGACTCCGTCCGCCTGCGTCAGGTCATCAGCAATCTGGTCAACAACGCCGTCAAATTCACCGAGTGCGGCGGCGTCCTGATTCGGGTCGAGAGCGATCCGACAGCGCCCGACCATGTATTGTTTACCGTGGAGGATACGGGCCCGGGCATTCCCGCCGACCGCCTGCCGACGTTGTTCGAGGCCTTCACCCAAGCCGACCAGTCCACTACGCGCCGTTTTGGGGGCACGGGCCTCGGCCTGGCCATCTGCGACCGGCTGGTGCGCGCTATGGGTGGCGAGTGGCGGCTGGAGAGCGAGATCGGTCGCGGCTCGCGCTTCGCATTCTCCGCGCCCTTTCACGTCGCCGGCGAGGTTCAGCCGATAGCGGACCTGTCCGGCCTGACCGTCGCCGTAGGCGACGTCGGGGCGATGTCGGCGGAGGCCTTATCCCTGTATCTGGCTGCCTTTGGGGTGCGACGAGCGGAGCCCGCCAATGCGCGTCTCATGTTCGGCCCGGGGCCGGCCGCCATGTCTAACAACGCGGTGCGCATCGCCCTCGATGAAGAGGACGCGGCCGCCGACGCCCTCCTGCCGAGGCCCTTGAGCCGGGCTGATCTCGTGAGCGTACTTGAGCAGGTCAGCCAGGGCCGTGCGCCCCGGCTCGACGCCGTCATGGAGCAGGCGGCGGATGATTTCCCCCGCTTCCCCGAGGCGCGAGTGCTGGTGGTGGACGATTCCGACGTCAACCGCGAGGTGGCCGCAGAGAGCCTGAGTCAGCTTGATGTGCAGGTTACCCTGGCCGAAGACGGGGGGGCGGCCATCGCGCTGATGCGGGTTGAGGCCTTCGATCTGGTGTTCATGGACGGCTCTATGCCGGGCCTCGACGGCTTCGAGACCACGGCCCGCATCCGGGCGGAGGAAGCGCAGGCTGGCCGGCCCCGCACGGCGATCCTTGCCCTGACCGCCCATGTCATCGGGGCCGGAGCGGACGCATGGCGGGAGGCCGGCATGGACGGGGTGGTCCACAAGCCCTTCACCGTCCGGGACCTGGCGGAAGCTCTGCAGCGGACCTGCGCCCATAGGGCTGTGACCGCGCCCCCGTCTCCGCCTCATACACATCAGGCCGACGCCGATGCTGTACTTTTCGACCCCAGGGTCAGGGCGGACCTGGACGCCATCGCCATAAGGAAGCCCGAGTTTCTGGACCGGGTGCAGAGTCTCTATCGCGCAAATGCGCCGCTGCGCGCTCGCGAGATCGATGCTGCGCTCCGGGCCGGGGATCTGGACGCCGTGGCTCGCACCGCCCATGCCCTGAAATCCATGAGCCTGAGCCTTGGCGCCCGGGCTGTGGCGGACGTCGCCTCTATGGTCGAGGCGCAAGCGCGGTCCGGAGGCACGGGCCCCGACGTCCCGATGAAGGCTTTGCAGGACGTGCTCGCGCGCACGATGACAGCCCTGTTCGCGGACGCGCCACCGAACGACGCCATCGAGTCCGCCATCGAACAGGCCCTCGCGGACGGCGGATTGAAGCTCGTCTATCAGCCGATCGTGGGTCGAAATGGCGCGGCTTGCGGCAAGGTCGAGGCCTTGATCCGATGGGACCATCCTACGCGCGGCCCGTTGTCCCCCGACGATTTCCTTCCCGCCGTCACATCGTCGGGCTTGGGACCACGTGTGACTGATTTCGTCCTCGCGCGCGCCATGCGCGACTTCGCCGCGCCGTCAGCGATGAGGGTGGCGGTGAATGTCTTTCCGGAAGAGTTCCAGGATCCCGGATTCGCTGACCGGGTGGCGGCCGCCCTGAAGGCCGGGAAGTTTCCGGCCGACCGGCTCGAGATCGAGGTCACCGAGACCGCCATGCTTGAGGTCGCCCGCGCCGCCGTGACCATCGCGGCGCTGAAAGACCTGGGGGTGCGGGTCGCTCTCGATGACTTCGGAGCGGGGTACACCAGTTTTCACGCGCTCAGGGACTTGCCCTTCGACACGTTGAAGATTGATCGCAGTTTTGTGGACAGCTGCCTCGTGGACACCTCCTCTGCGGCCATTATTCATGCGGTCATCAGCGTTGGTCGCGCGCTGGGCATGACGGTCACGTGCGAAGGCGTGGAAACAGCTGAACAGGCCGCCTTCCTGCGCACCGCCGGCGCGCACCACCTGCAGGGTTATCACTTCCACCGCCCCCTGCCCCCTGAGGTGATCGTGAAACTGGCGGATGTCGCTGCTTAGGAAGATTAAGCCTTTCCGTTAGGGGATCGGCGCTCATTCCATGCCATGCTGCCCCTTGGAGTAGCACCATGGCCGCCATTCTCATCGTCGACGACGATCCCATGATCAGGACGATCGCAACCGAGTTCCTGCGCGAGGGCGACCACGCCATCGTGGAGGCCGGCGACGGTCTTGAGGCCATGCATGTTCTCAAGGCCGTGCCCTTTGACCTGATGGTGCTTGACATGCTCATGCCCGAAATGGATGGCTTGGAGACGATCATGGAAGCGCGTCAGGTTCAGCCCTCCTTGCGCATCCTGGCCATTTCCAGCGGCGGCAGCATGGATGCGCGACACTTGCTCGAGGTCGCCAGGACCCTCGGCGCCCACGCGGTGCTCACCAAGCCGTTGACGGCGGTGGTCTTCCGGTCGGTAGTGGAAGATCTTCTGGGGGGAGAGTCTGCACGGCCCGCCCAGGTGCGGACGTCTATTTGACCAATTTCGTAGCGGGAGCGTGGCGCGAGGGGCGCTGGAAACCGCCGCGTTGGAGTCAAGGCGGACAATGGCGTCCGTAGTGCTTAGAAAGCCTCGGATGGTGAGCGCGGTCGCGAAGGGCGGCCGATACAGCTGCGCCAGCAGCCCCGGCCTGAGATTGGCTGCGCCACATTTCTGCCGAAGGGCGGTCCGGTGGTTTGGTCGGACCGTCCAATCTGTGTCGGTAGGCCGATGTCCGCTTCTCTAACCGGGGATAGGGGTCAAGCTGGTTTTGATCGTCGGACTGATCGACGACGCGGGTCACGCTTCTCTTCGCAGTCTGGGTGGCTCCTTGCGAGCGGAGCCGCTGCACGCATGCATGGGATCAGGGTCTGGAGAGCCTCGCTATTGGTCGCGCTCGGGGCACAGCAGACATTTTCGGCTTCATCCATCCCGTCGTCCGCGTGGGACGATCCGGCCAGGATCGGTCGGAGGCTGTAGGTCAGGTCATGCCGCCGCCTCCGATCCGTGCCGGAACTCTGTGCCGTCGGCCCACATGCGGTGCAGGACGACAGCGAGCTTTCGGGCGACGGCGACGATGGCGCGTCGCCGGCCCTTGGTCTTCCTCCGCCGCATGCCCCAGGCCTTCAGGCTCGGCCACGTAATCGAGCGCATGAGAGTTGCCTTCGCATCCGCCGATCAAGCTCCATGAAGGTCTTGAACAGCATCTGCCGCGCATGGAGCATGGGCAGGGGTGCGCGGCTCAGCCCCGGATAGCTCTCGATGGTGTCGCGCACGGCGACGTCGAAGGCTCCGCGCGACAGGCGCATCGGCAGCTTCACCCCGAAGACCTTCAGTAGGCCGCGGACTCTCCGGCAGCGAGCGAAAGCTTTGCTCAAGAAATGGTGATGGGCCACCGCGCCCGTGGCAAGCGGCCCCAGGTGGTGAGAGCTGACAGGTCGATCAAGGCGAATTTGAAGCGGGGCGTTAAAGAGCCCGTTGGCTCAGCCACGTGGACCGTCGGCCCCCAGCGTGGCTCGGTCTCCAGTTGACCAGCTCTGCGAGCCTCAAGTGGTTGTCCTTAGTCTCCCGCGTTTGATGAGGGTCCGAAGTCGACGCGGCGCAGTTCGCGGATCTCCCCGTTGGATTGGGCGCCCTCAACCAGTTCGTAACCCATAAGGGCGAACAGCCGGTCGCCAAGGAAGATTGGCCTGGCGTTGCCGTACCAGTCCACACAAGAGGCCTGACAGCCGTCTTCGCGCCGCCCCGGGCTGGCGCCCAGACGGCCCATGTCCGCCAGCCTTCCGTACTGGCGGCGCAGGAAACGCATTTCTGCGGTCCACACGTTCTCGGCCAAACGCATCACCGGGAGACCGAGAAGCCCGCTGGTTCTCACCGCCGGGTCGGGATCGGGGCGATAGAAGAAGCCATGGCTACGCGAATCGGCCTGACGCGAATCGGGCAGCACAAACGCCTGGTCCAGGTAAGGGACCGCGTTGGACGTCAGGTCGACTGGCGTGAAGATGGTCTCACCATGGCCGCCGACCAGAAGGGCGTCCTCGCCGAGCTGTTCGATACGCCGCACGCCGCCCTCGATCTGAAAGGTGAGGGGATGCCCGGCTCCGTCGAGGCGGGCCGCCACCAGGTGCGACACGCCCGAGTTCCGGGTCCATCCGTTCAAGCTGTACAGCAGCCATCCCCCCGCAAAGCGGTTGTGGCCGATGTAAACACCTTCGGCCCCGGGCAGGGGGCGATAATCCGACCGGTGGGCCGACTGTGACCCGTCACCGAATCGAAAAGTAGGAAGTTGCAGCAGCGCAGGCTGGCCTGCTCCGAACTCCGGTCCCCACGCGGCGTCATCGTCTGTCAGGTTGGTGACCACGATATCGAGGCGGCTGTTGATGAGATCGGGGTTGAAGGAGAACTGATTGAGGGGCGCGCCTGCGACCTGGACCGCGGCGGGCCTGCCACCGTCCAGCGGAATACGGTAGAGGAAGCCTTCGCCCCCGGTATCCTCCTCCCAGCCCGACCAGACCGGAGCCACCCAGACGTAGACGGCGTTCTGTGACACGAAAAAGGTGCGGCTGTTGGGCCCCAATACGACGGTGGCCTCGCAGGAGAGTTCTGGACTGGTCAGGTCACACCGGCTGACCGTGTGCATCGCCTCGATCGTTGCGGCGCCCTGGGTTTTCAGGGGAACGGGAAGATAGACCTCGCGCGCCGAAGCTATGCGTTCGAAAACTGGCCGCTCGCGACGCGGCTCCCAGCGACTTAGACCGGGCAGGTCGGAGAGCGGATCCCGCGCGGACCGATCAAAATATAGCGGTGTGTAGACGATGAGACGGTCGCCGACGATGCGTGACGCATAGTTGTTGCTGGAGTAGTAATCACTTGACTTGAGGTGATGGGAATCCAGGTAGGTTAAATCGCCGTCACTGGACATCCGGAAGCGATTGATCTCGGTCCCGCCCCGGTCGTAGCTGAAGCCGACCACGATGATCAGATCGCCTCGCACCAGCATCTCATCATACCAGTCGCCTGAGGCGTCCACCCCGGGAGGGAAGGCGTCTATCGAGGCAACCGGGATCAAGTCTCCGGCACTTGTCGAGATGGTGAACAGGCGGCCGCGGCGCAGGATCACCAGGTGGTCGCCGATAACCTTGACGATCCCACCCTCATCTACACCTGCGATCTGAACATTGGTGATGGAGGGATTTGAGGGGGCGGGCGCAGGTGGCGCGCTCGACTGCGCAGCTGTCGGAGAAGAACCCTGTGGCGGGGGCGGTGGGGGCGGCGCCATCGGCACATACGGAGGCGGGGGCGGCGGCGGCAACTCCGCGATGGCGAGGCCGGCGTCGGGATCGGGCATGAGGAAGTGCAGCAGCTCCGCCTCCGACCGGAAGTTGGGCATCCCTTCCTGCGCTGTAGCGGAACCGATCGGCGCTCCTAGTCCGAAGAGCGCCGCTGCGCTGGCGATTCCCCACTTCAACCGGTGCATTAAGATACCCACGCCTCTAAGCTGCCTATTCAGCATGAGCTTTCGTCCTTCCATCGACCAAGGGCGGCCGCAGCCCATCATGCTGCAAGCGCGGGCTTCCCGCATCTCCAATGCTGTATACGCCGCGTGGCCGAGGCGCGGGTGTCCACACGTCCCCGACGGAGGCACTCCGCGGAGCCAACACGCCACTCTCTGCTTCCTGGTCGGGCGCATCAGCTGCCCCGCGTGATGCGCCGGATGACCGTGGCGATGCTGCCTCCTGATGAATCCCGTCAGCGTGCAGTGGACCACCTTTGCACCTCCTTACGGGTCCGCCGACTGGCAGCCGCTGCGGCATCGGATGGGGGGGGGAACACCCGCAGGTAGCGGGCCCGTGACTTTCCCAAGGTTCGCCGCACGGGTTATTCGGGAAATCCCCTCAACCCCTCCGTCCAGCTCCTTCGATGCTCCCGGAACATGATGGAGCGTTCCCTGACCAACCGGTCGTGATCGACGAGAAACCGCCGCCAACTTGCCGCTGTGCCTCTGAGGACGAGTTCCGGTCGCGTCTTCATGGTCTTGAGCACCCGAAGATCGTCGCATTCGCCGATAGCGATCGTAATGGCGTCCCGAAGGTCGGTCCAGGACTGGCTACGGGCCCCGCGCGCCTTGTGTCGAAGGGGTGGGGGCTCCAGGCCTATGAACAAGGCAGATAGCTCGATCTGACGCCGATTCCCCGCGGTGGCGATCAGCTGTCGGGTCTTGACATCCAGCATGGGATTTCCTCAGGACCGTCGAGCTTCTCACGCATTCGGGTTACAGGCGCCTTCATCCCGCGCCTGCTGTCACCTCTCGCGCTGGGCCTCCAGGAGCGATCGGGTGTGATCGCGCAGATCGCATGAAACCTGATCGCCGAGCGCGCAGCCTCTTTCGGCCATCTGCTCAGCGACATCCAGATCTCTTGGGACGCCGTGACCTCCGCCGAAGAGTCTGGCCGCGACGGCGCATGCCGGTCGCCCTCCGCCTCGACAAGCGCTCGCCATGGGTGCGGCCGCGCGGCCAAAATCACGCTCTACGCCTTCACCGTTCAAATAGACCACCCCCCATCGCCAGCAAGATTCGGTGTGACCGAGCTGGCACGCTCGCTGCAGCAAGGGTTCAGCTTCAGCCCAGTCGCTGTAGTGGCGCCCGTCGGGAGTTTGCAGGGCGACGGCGCCGGCCACGCAGCCATTCACCTCCCTCGCTGCGCAGGCGCGTTCAAAGAGCGCCAGGGCGGCTCGTGGTCGAGGCGAGGGATTGGCGTCATCCGTATAAAGGCGTCCCAGGCTCACGCAGGCCGCGAGCCGGTCGCCGTCACAGGCCCGCCCCAGGAACTCGGCGGCCAGAGACAAGTTCCGCGGTACGCGGACGCCCGCCCAGTAATTCTGCCCCTCCTGAGCGCAGGCGTCGAGATCACCACCTCGGCAAGCGGCCGCCCGCTCCGCCCTGTAGGTATCGGCGCGTGTCAGCGCGTTGTCCGTCTGCGCCACGGCTGGTGTCGCAGAAAGCCAGACGGACAGGGTCGCCAAAAGAATGCCGATGCTCCCCTGCCGAACTCTGCGGCTGACCCTGACCAGGGCTGCGCGCGGGCGGTCAGTTCTGACGCTATATGAGGATAGCCTTGTCATCGGGGCGGGGTCCTGCATCGTCATCGCACCATTATCCGCGCCCTGGTTTGGGCCTCAGCCCGGAGCCGAAACGCTTGGCCGGGGCGGCCTGAGGGTAGGGTGCATATGTCAGCCGGACGGTTCCAGCATCTGCAATTCTGTAGATGTGCGAGGCCCATGGCTACGCCATTGAATGTCGGACTGAGGCGGAGAATTGGGATGGGACACAGCAACCCGGGGAAATCCATAAACGGCGGCCGGAGCTCGTCCGCCAGCCCAAGGCCCCTGGCTGGGGCACGGGTCGAGGCGGGCGGCGCTTCGATGCGACAGGTCGGGGGGCGCCCCTTCCTGCGGACGAAGCCTGAGAGGTGTGGAAGGGGCATGAACCGTCTGGCCGCCGTCGCCGCGATCATGGCGCCCCTCATTGCGTTTACGGCCCCTGCTCAGGCCTCGATTCCGCCGCCCTATGCCATAATGGTGGTCTCCTCCGATCATGAAGCCCGCGCCCTCGGCGAGGCCCTCTTGCAGTACATGAGCGCAGCCGGAGCCTTTTCTCGTCACCCATTGGAGACAACGCCCTCTCATGTCACGCGCTGTCTGGTCGAGGCAGACTTCGCGACCTGTGCTCGCCCCATGACGCCGGGTCGGGATCATTGGCAGTCGCCGGCGCCGGTTGTGATGCGCGCGGAAGCGGCCGGGCCGGGGCGCCTGACTCTGACCTGCGTTGGCCCGGGCACCCACCGCCCGCCGACCGGTGATCAGCAGACGGAGGTTGATGTCCGTATCGCCCTATTTGGCCATGGCGAAGCGAGAGATGTCGAGCTGCGCGCGGCCCTGTCCTGTCTGCAGTCCGCCGCCAGAGAATCCGTCGCGCCCTAGGGGGGCTTTATTTCTGCGTGGGACGCGAGCTTGCCGGGTTTGAAGGTCCCATGCGGCCGAGCGTGGAGGCGGTGGTGAGAGTCCGTGCGGGCCCATTTCCGCCCCCTTGTGGCTGTGGCTCTTTCCCACCGCAATGCTCAGGGCGCGGAGCTGTTTGCGGGGGACGATTGGACCGGAGCGGCGTTGATCACCGCCCGCCGAGGAGGAATGCCCACGGCATTGCAGTGGAGCACTTGCGCCTGAAGTCACGTCGCGTCAGGCCGCGTTCCCATTGATTATCGGGCGCTTCTCCATTTACCTGCGGGAAGGGGTGGGAGTAGTGCTAATACATGAGTGGCGTGACGCAGAAATCCGTCGAAGCGGCGGCCGAACGCTTTCAGGCCGCCGGCTTGGGGCAGGTGAGCTGGGAGGAGGCCCTGGATGGCCTGGCTGCCGTCACCGGTTCCACCGGAGCCCAGCTGATCGGCCTGGGATCCGAAGCCACCGTCCCTTTCAATGTCATGACCGGCGTCCCCCCGGAGACCGGGCGTGATTTCCTGGTGGCGGGCGGCGGCGACCCGGCTATCAACTCTCGGGTCAGAATTGGCATGCGCGCGGCTGAACTGGAAGTGCTGGACGAGTCGGCTTTCACCACAGCGACGGACATGCGGCTCAGTCCTGAATATGCCGACTGGATCCGCACCTACGACATGCACCACACGTGCCTGACCAATCTGGTCAAGGAGCCTGAACGGAACGCCGGGCTTGCCCTGCTCCGCAGTGAGCAGCAGGGTAATGTCAGCTCGGAGCAGAAGCGGGCATTCGCCCTGCTGGCCGCCCATGCTCGGGGCGCTGTGCGTACACAGATGGCGCTGGAGGCGCAGGGCGCCCAGCTCCTGGCCGGGGCGCTCGAGGCCGTGCGGGCGACCGCCTTCTTTTGCGATGCGGGAGGTCGGGTGCGAGGCATGACCGCGTCCGCTGAGGCGCTCCTGACGGACGGCGACGTCCTGCGGCTGAGAAAGGGGAGGCTGACCACGGCATGCGAAGCCGATCGCCACGGACTGGAGCTCGCCCTCGCGGCGGCCCTTACTGGCGGACCGCCGGCCTATGCCGTAGCCGCCCGACGCCTGCACGGCGACGAGCGTCTGTTCATTGAGGCGGCGCCGCTCCCTTCATCCAGTGCGCCAGGGTTTGGTCCTCGGGCCCTGATCATCGTTCACGGACCGAGCGGGGATGAAAAGCGCGTGGCCGTGGCGGCCGGCTCTCTGTACGGGCTGAGCGCAAGCGAGGCAGCCATCGCCGCCCAACTCGCAGCGGGCCGCTCCCCCGCCGCCATCGCCCACGAGCGGCGCGTGTCTCTGGGGACGGTCAGGACGCAAGTGCGCCGGATTTACGAGAAGGTCGGCGTGGCCAGCCAGCTGGAGCTGGCGGCGCGGATGCCAAAGCTGTGAGGGCGTTCAGATGTCTACCCACGCACAGCGCTTGGCCCTCGCCACCGACATGAGTTGATCATAGGCCGCCCGCAACGCAGGGCCCTCGAGGTCAAACAGGAGCCCCGACATCTCCGCTTCTAGCTGATGGCAGGTTCGGGGATCGGTGCTTTCAACGGTGGCGCAGGCGCTGACCGCGAGCAGCAGTGAAGACGCGAGTACAAGGCGTCGCATGGGGACTCCGTTCTTGATGACTGACTCCCAAGACTACGTCATCCCGCAGCGTTCGACGTATCCAATATTGTACAGGCTTCTTCCCTGGGCGCCCCGGCGGCTCGATAGCGGACGCTCACCGCAGGGCCGGCCATCAGGTGCCTGAGACCGTCCTCCGCTCCGGGGTCTTGCTCACGCCCGCGTCCGGCGTCAGACGCCGTGTCGGGGCATGTCTACACAATTGGAGATGCGTCGAGTTCTCAAGCGCGCCACCTTTGCGCCCTCATGCGTACTGGTGGGGGAATCCTTGGGCAATTCATCGTTTAATCAGCCTTCCGGAAAGCCTTTCGGCGGGGCCTCCGGGTCACCTCCAGTCGGACGCGAGGCTGCCAGCACCGCACGATGGCTCCAGTCGTGGCTCGTGATCCTGGCGGCGTTCGCAGCCACTGTGCTGCTGACGTCGCCGGCACGTGCGGAAACCTACGATTATGCGCCGACTGACGGAGGCTCCCTGTGTCTCTGTCTCGTGTCGACGAGCTTCGAATTCGTGCTTTCACCCGCCTACACCACAACAAGAGGATCCAGCGCCTCGCTGACCAATCGAGGGATCGCCTTCGCCACGTTCTCGGTGCCGGCCGGCGTGACCTACACCGACGCCGTCCTGTCCTTCGACATGGTGAGTTCGACCGGATCCGGCGGCATCAGTGTACGCCGCTTCGCGGGATCGGTAGCCGCCGACCAGCCGTCTTGGGACGCAGTCTCCGCAGGCTGGACATCCTCCCGGGAGGTTGCCGGGCCTGGACCAAACGCGATCCCGAGCGGGGGGCTCTGGCGCTGGGGCCACCTACGTCGGATCGACCTGAACATCGAATATCCGCTGAGCCTTGGTTTCTCGGGCCTGCGCATCCAGCTGCGGTAGGGCCGGGACGGGAGAGAGGCTGCGTTCGACCCGGTCTGTTCCTCGCCGGGATCCACGGCCAGCTGACCTTTCCGGGGAACCGGCGGCCCCGCCCGCCGTTGTGGCGCGGACCCGGAGCGTAACGCGTGATTTCCTACTACTGCATTGTAAATCTGCCGGGTGTTCAGGTCCGGGATATTGTGGTCGTCAGCGCGGCCAGCGACCTCACAGCAGAACTGGAGCTGAAGCGATTGTCCGCGCAGTGGCCAGGCTTCGAAACCATCGCGCTTTATGAGGGCGAGCGCGCGGTGAGCGTCCTTTCGAATCCTGCCCTGGGGTTCCCGACCGGGCCGCTGCACATACGGGATGAAGCGGCTTGAGCGGCGTCCGGATCGCCATGCTGGGGGACTCCCTGACGGCCGGTTACGGACTCCGGCATAGCGAAGCCCTGCCCGTTCGGCTCGGCGCGGAACTCGCCGCCCTGGGCCTGTCGGCGAGGGTGGTCAACGCGGGTGTTTCGGGCGACACGACTGCCGACGGGCTGCGCCGGGTGGACCGGGATATCGCCGATGACACCGACCTTTGCATCGTGGCGCTGGGCGCCAACGACCTGATGCAGATGATCGCTCCGGAACGGGTCCGCGCCAATCTGGACGCCATTCTGTCGCGTCTGGCGGCGCGATCCATTCCAGCCATGGTGTGCGGGATGCGGGCGCCCCCGTGGTTCGCCTTCTACGCCCTGGCCTTCGATGGACTGTTCCGCGACGTGGCGAGTCGGCATGGAGCGGCTATGGACCCGTTCCTGCTGGAGGGGATCGCCCTGGACCCCGCCTATGCGCTTGCGGACCGGATCCACCCAAATGCGGAGGGCGTGGCCTTTATGGCGAGGCGGCTGGCCCCTCGCGTCGCCGAGGTTGTTTCATCAGCCCGGCGGTGACATGGCGGGCGTGTTGTCTTGGAACAGATCGTTCCGTTCCGCCTCGGTGAGCGGAAGGCGCGCATCAGGTAGCGGCGCAGATCGCCCGACATTCTGCCTCGCATGACCGTGTGGGATGAACCGGTCTTCGCCGGCGTGACAGTGCGCGTTCGATGATGAACCTGCGCCTCCGACGACGTTCCTTTAGCGCCGCCGCCGGGGCCGCATCCACCTGTTTCAGCGTCATGGGCACCGGCTTTTCCGAGGCCTTCGCTCTTCAGCCAGGCGCAGCCCATGGGCGGGATTGCGAAGCGCGGGCGTGGTGGACGCAGCTTGACGGCAACCGTTCCAGCCGGACCAGCGTTCAAACAGTCCAGCTGAAGAAAGGACCCCGCATGCCGTCATCCGCCCAACAGTCTACGCCCCAGGCGGCGTTTGGCATCGCCGGACTGGATGACATTCTCTCCGGGGGGCTGGAGAGGGACCGCGTGTATCTGCTTGAAGGCAATCCCGGCACAGGCAAGACCACGGGGGCGATGCGTTTCCTGATCGAGGGCGCGGACCGGGGCGAGCCCCCCTTGTACATCACCCTTTCAGAAACCGAGGCGGAGTTGCGCAGCACAGCGGAGTCTCACGGCTGGTCCCTGGACGGGGTGGAGATTTTCGAGCTGGTGCCGCCGGAGAGTCTGCTGGACGAGGATCAGCAGCAGAGCCTGTTGTATTCCTCAGACCTTGAACTCGGAGAAACCACGCGTCTGATCCTGGATGCCGTGGAGCGGGTGAAGCCGTCGCGGGTGGTGATCGACAGCCTGTCTGAAATCCGCCTTCTGGCGCAGGGCTCCCTGCGCTATCGAAGGCAGGTCCTGGCGTTGAAGCATTATTTCGCCAAACATGGCGCGACGGTTCTTTTGCTGGATGACCTTACAACCGACGTCAACGACAAGACCGTCCACAGCGTCGCCCACGGCGTCATCCAGTTGAACGAACTGGCGCCAGAGTATGGCTCCGAGCGGCGGCGGCTTCGCGTCATCAAATATCGCGCCCGAAAATACCGTGGGGGCTACCATGATTTCGTCATACGCAGCGGCGGCCTCGAGGTGTTTCCCCGGATCATCGCCGCCGAGCACCGCATCGCCTTCGAACGGGTTGCAGTCTCCAGCGGGATCCCTGAACTGGACACCCTTCTGGGCGGCGGGATCGAGCGTGGCTCGAGCGCGCTGATCCTCGGTCCCGCCGGCACCGGCAAGTCCCTGTTCGCGATCCACTTCGCCGTGGCGGCGATTGCGCGGGGTGAACGGGCGGCGCTGTTCCTGTTTGATGAGGAACTCGGCCTGCTGTTCGACCGCATGCTTGGCATGGGCATTGATCTCGCCGCCTTGCAGCGAGAGCAGAAGCTGATCGTGGAGCAGATCGACGCCGGCGAGATGTCACCCGGAGAGTTCGCCATACGCGTCAAGCGCTGCGTCAGCGAGCAGAACATCCAGACCGTCGTGATCGATAGCCTGAACGGCTATCGTGTCGCCATGCCAGAGGAGCAGTTCCTGATCCTGCATATCCGCGAACTGCTGCAGTATCTGAACCGCCAGGGCGCCTCGACCTTCCTGACTGTGGCCCAGCATGGCCTTGTAGGCAGCCTGTCGGCGCCGGTGGACGTAACCTATCTGGCGGACACGGTGGTGCTGCTCCGCTATTTCGAGTCGGCCGGAACGGTGCGGCGCGCCGCCTCGGTGATCAAGAAGCGGTCAGGCCAGCACGAGAAGGCCATTCGCGAATACACCATCACCGAACACGGGCTGAAGCTGGGCGCGCCCCTGGCCGGTTTGCATGGAATTCTCAGAGGGGTGCCGGATGTAGTGGGTTCAGGAACGCAGTTGATGGAGAGTTCCCCGGAATGAGCCCGCCAGCGCTTTCAGAGCGCACGCTGATCCTGGCGCCCAGGGGGCGAGACGCGGACATCGCACGGGCGATCCTGCGCGAGGCCGGCCTCATGGCCGAAATCTGCGGCGACCTTGCAGGCCTTATCGCGCATATGGAAGCCGGGGCAGGGGTGGCGGTAGTCGCGGATGAAGGTCTGCGCCGGGCTGACCTGACCTCCCTTATGAGGTGGCTTGAAGACCAGGCGCCGTGGTCAGATTTTCCGTTTATTCTCCTGACGGTGCGGGGCGGTGGAATTGAGCGTAACCCTGCAGCGCAGCGCGCGTCGAGCCTGTTGGGCAACGTCGCCTTTCTGGAGCGGCCCTTCCACCCCACCACCCTGGTGAGCGCGGTCCAGACGGCCCTGCGAGGGCGCCGCCGACAGTACGAAGCACGCGAGCGCATGGAGGAAATTCGCCGGGCGGAGGCGTTGCTGGAACGTCGCGTGCAGGACCGGACCGCAGAACTCGAATCCGCGAACCGCCAGCTTGCTTCCCAGATTGTCGAGAGAGAGCGGGCGGAGTCTGCTCTGCGTCAGGCCCAGCGTCTGGAGGCGATCGGACAACTGACCTCGGGCGTTGCTCATGATTTCAATAATCTGCTCACGGTCGTGCTCGGCAATGTGGAGCAGATGCAGAAGCGAATTACGGATCCTGCCCTGGCGCGCCGGCTGGAGATGATGGCGGAGGCGTCAAGGCGGGGCGCCACGCTCACCGCGCAGATGCTGGCGTTTTCGCGGCGTCAGAAGCTGGAACTCCGTCCGGTCGATCTCAACGAGACAGTGCGTGGCATGCAGGATCTGCTGGCCAGTTCCATCGGCGGCAGCGTGCAGATCATGCCGCCCGACCTGGCCGGGGATTTGTGGCGCGCCATGATTGATCCGACCCAGATCGAGCTGGTGATCCTCAATCTGGCCATCAACGCCCGGGACGCCATGGAGGTGGGCGGATCCCTGACGATCCGGACCCGCAACGTGACGCTCGACGAAACACAGGATGACCTGCCAGCTGGCGAGTTTGTGATGGTTTCGGTGACCGACACCGGTTCCGGCATGAGCGAGGAGGTGCTGGCCAAGGCGTTCGAACCCTTCTTCACCACCAAGCCGGTGGGTCAGGGATCTGGGCTGGGCCTGAGTCAGGTCTTCGGACTGGCGAAACAGGCCGGGGGGGGCGTGAGAATTGACTCTACGGTAGGGGAGGGCACCACGATCGCGGTCTATTTGCCTCGCGCAGAAAACCAGACCGAAATGGCCGGGGCTCCCTCGGCGCGGCAGGCGGCGCAGCTGGGGGAACAGCGCCGGGTGCTGGTGGTGGATGATGACGACGCGGTCCGCGAAGTCGCCGCCGGCTACCTGGATGACCTTGGGTACGAGGTGGCGGAGGTTGGTAGCGGGGGCGCTGCGCTGGAGCATCTTGAAAGCGGAGGCGAACCGGCTGTCGTGCTGATGGATTTCGCCATGCCGGGCATGAACGGACGCGAACTGGCTCGTGAGATTGGCAAGCGTCGTCCCGGCATCCCGGTGGTCTTCGTGACCGGTTACGCCGATGCGGAAGCCTTTGCCGATACGGATCCGACGACGATCCTGCACAAGCCCTACACGCGAAGCGAACTGGCTGCGGCGTTGGCCCGGTGCCTCGAGCCTGCAACCTAGAGGCACGCCGAAACCGGCGGGCCATCATACAGGAACCATGCTTCCTGCTGCGCGGTTGAGGGATGAGCGGCGCCCACGCCGTCCCTTCATCCCCGGCCAACTGCGTCCCCTCGGGCGTCGCGGACAAGCCCACTCTGCACGACAGGAATCCGCAATGGCCAAGCCCTCTTCGCGCCCCGAATCCAGTAAAGCCACGCCGACGAGAGCGGGAGCCGGCGGAGAGCGCCACGAGACCGCCTCGGCCCCGGATCAGCGAATCACCACGAACCATGGGGTTCCCGTCAGCGACAACCAGAACTCCCTGAAGGCCGGCCACCGCGGGCCCTCGTTGCTGGAGGACTTCGTTCTCCGCGAGAAAATTCATCATTTCGACCATGAGCGCATTCCCGAGCGGATCGTTCATGCGCGTGGCAGCGCGGCCCACGGGGTGTTCGAGCTGACCGATAGTCTGGCGGACGTGACCCGCGCGAAAATCCTGACCGAAGTCGGACAGAAGACCGAGGTGTTCGTGCGCTTTTCCACCGTGGCCGGCGGCGCCGGGTCGGTGGACACGCCCCGTGACGTGCGCGGTTTCGCGGTGAAATTCTACACCACCGAGGGCAATTGGGATCTGGTCGGCAACAATATCCCCGTCTTCTTCATCCAGGACGCCATCAAGTTTCCCGATCTTGTTCACGCCGTGAAGATGGAGGCCGATCGCGGCTATCCGCAGGCCGCCAGCGCACATGACACCTTCTGGGACTGGATCGGTCTGATGCCGGAATCCACCCACATGGTGATGTGGCAGATGTCGGATCGCACCATCCCGCGTTCCTACAGGATGGTGGAGGGGTTCGGGGTCAACACCTTCCGCCTGGTCAACGACGACGACGAGGCGGTGTTCGTGAAGTTCCACTGGCGCCCGCGTCTGGGAACCCAGTCGACCTGCTGGGACGAAGCCGTGAAGATCGCCGGCGCCGATCCCGACTATCTGCGCCGCGACCTCTACGACGCCATCGACAAAGGCGACTTCCCCGAGTGGGATTTCGCGGTCCAGATCCTGACCCAGGACGAGGCCGACGCCCTGCCGTTCGACATCCTTGACGCCACCAAGCTGATCCCCGAGGAAATCCATCCGCTGCGGGTGATCGGCAAGCTGACGCTGAACCGCAACCCGGACAATTTCTTCGCCGAGACCGAGCAGGTCGCTTTCCTGCCCACCAACATTCCGCCGGGCATCGATTTCTCGGAAGATCCGCTGCTGCAGGGTCGCCTGTTCTCCTATCAGGACACCCAGCTGTCGCGTCTGGGCACGGTCAATTTCCACCAGTTGCCGATCAATCAGGCCAAGGGCTGCCCGTTCCAGAATTTCCAGCGCGATGGCCAGATGCAGATGGCCGTCCCCAAGGGCCGCGCCAACTACGAGCCCAACAGCCTCGCGGAAGCCGGCGAGATCGGCGGGCCGCGCGAAGACCCGGAAGGCGGCTTCAGCAGCTTCCGCACGCCGGTTGAGGAGACCAAAATCCGCCTCCGCGCCGAGACGTTCGCGGATCACTTCAGCCAGGCCCGGCTGTTCTTTCGCTCGCAGACCGAAATCGAACAGGCGCACTTGGCCAGCGCCATGGTCTTCGAACTGTCGAAGGTCAGTCTGGAGAATGTGCGTCTGCGCGTGCTGTCCAACATTCGCAACGTAGATGAGGCGCTGGCGGCCCGCGTCGCCGACGGCTTGGCCATGGACCTGCCCAAGGCGTCAAAGCCGGCATCCGAGCCTTTCGACATGGGCGACAGCCCCGCCCTGCGCATCGTCGGAAAGTACCCCGACACCCTGAAGGGTCGCATGGTCGGGATCCTCGTCACCGACGGCGCCGACGGCGCCCAGGTCAATGCAGTCAAGTCGGCGGCCGAGGCGGCGGGGGCCCAGGTGCATCTGATCGCGCCCAAGGTCGGCGGCGTCGATCTGAAAGACGGGTCCCGTCTCAAGGTCGATCACCAGCTTCAGGGCGCGCCCTCGGTGCTGTTCGACGCGGTGGCGCTGATCCTGTCCGAGGCGGGCTGCGAAATGCTGCTGGGCGAAGGTGCGGCGATCGATTTCGCCAAGGACGCCTTCGGCCACCTGAAGGCCATCGGTCATACGCCCGAGGCCCAGCCCCTGCTCGACAAGGCGGGCGTGGAGCCGGATGACCGGGTCGTCGCCCTGGGCAAGGACGGAAAGGCGTTCGTCAAGGCCGCGGCTGGTCGCCAGTGGGATCGCGAGTCCAAGGTCCGGATGCTGGCGTGAACAGGCCGTACAACTACGAGGGCGGTGGGGCGCTTTCACTCCGGCAGCAAAGGCGGACCATGCTTCCTTACGGCAGAGCGCCGGTGGTCGCCGTTCCCGCGCGCAACGAGGCCGAACGGCTTCCCGATCTGCTCGCCGCCCTGTCGCGCCAGACCTGGTGCGACAGGGGAGGACGGCTGCCCGTCGTGCTGGTTCTGAACAACTGCACGGACCGGTCGGCCCAGGTTTCGGCCGAGCAGGGACTCCTTCATCCGCGTCTCGACCTGACGGTTATGAACGTGACCCTGCCCCAGGGCGCAGCCCACGTGGGAACAGCGCGGCGCATGGCCATGGACCGCGCGCTGGAGTGGAAAGGGGAGGCCGCCGTCGCCGTGATCACCACGGACGCGGACGCCCAGCCGGAGGCGGGCTGGATCGACGCCAATCTGGCGGGCCTGGATGCGGGCGCCGATCTCGTTGGCGGCCGCATTATCGGTGATCCCGTTGAGGAGGCGCGCCTGGGGGCCGGCTTCCGGCGCCGGGCCGAGCGCCACCTCAAATATTCGGAGCTTTGTGACAGACTGGCCGCGCTGATGGACCCCTTGGCTCACGATCCCTTGCCGCGTCATGGCGACCACACAGGCGCCAGCCTCGCGGTTCGCGGGGAGGTCTACCGAGCGTTGGGCGGTCTGCCGCCCCTGCCTTTTCGTGAGGACGTGGCCTTCGTGCGGCGCGCCCGGGCGGCGGGCTTTCTTCTGCGTCACTGCCCGGACGTGCGGGTGAGGGTCTCGGCGCGTCTGGATGGCCGGGCGCCAGGCGGCATGGCGGATTGCCTGCGGTCATGGAGCGAAGCGGAGGCGAAGGGGGAGGCGCATCTGGTGGAATCGCCGGAGGCTCTGCTCCTCCGACTGGCGAAGCGGCGCGCGATCCGGTGCGGCGCTGACACGGGCGCGGGCGGACCGATCAGCCGAGCGACGCTCCACGAGTTAGGGCTGGATCCGCACGGGCCATGGGCGGCGGAGGCGCGTGTCGAGCTCTGGGCGCCGGACGATCTTGATGCGCGGGGGGACACCCCGGTGGAGGCCGCCATCGCAGTGCTGGAATCCCTGCTTGAAGAGGGGAACGTCAATGTTGTCGCGGCCTGAACGCACGCCCCCCCTCATCCTGGACGAGACTTCGGAGGCGTCCGCTCTCGCCGCCGCCGCCCGCGATGTCGACGGCGGCTTTCCCAGCGAAGCGTTCGACGCTCTCGCAGAAGCCGGCGTCACCGCCAGCCCACCGCTGGGCGCAGGAGAAATGACGCGGTTGTTGCACCTGCTGGCGGCGGTCGGCCGGGGCGATCTGAGCGTGGGCCGCATCTTCGAAGGTCACGTCAACACCCTGTTCCTTATGAAGACTTACGGGACGCCGACGCAGTACCGGCTGTGGGACCGGGAGGCGACGGACGGGGCCCTTTACGGTGTCTGGAACACAGATCTGCCGGGCGCGCCCTTGCGGCTCGAAGCCGGGCGGCTGGTCGGGCGGAAATCATTCTGCACGGGGGTCGACGGCCTCGACCGGGCCATCGTCACCGTCAATGACGGGCCGGAACGGCAGATGATTGTCGTGCCGCTGCAGGGTCTGGCCGTTGACCGCGACTGGTGGCGCCCCATGGGCATGCGCGCGTCGGGCAGCCATGTGGTCGATTTTACCGGGCTGGAGATCCAGCCCGACTGGATGCTGGGCGGGCCGGGAGACTATGTGCGCCAGCCCTGGTTTTCGGCCGGCGCCATGCGCTTTGCGGCGGTCCATACGGGCGGATTGCACGCGGTCTTTGACGTGGCGCTGGAGCACCTGCGCCGGACCGGGCGTGGCGGCGACCCCTATCAGGCGCACCGCATCGCGGAGATGGGGATCGCGGTGCAACAGGCCTGGGGCTGGCTGGAAACCGCCGGCGCCGCCTGGACCCGCGCGGCCGCATCGTCGGACCTGACCGAGGGGCGAGAAGCCATCGCCGCGGCCAATGCAGCCCGATGCGCCATCGAGCGGCTGGCCCTCGACGTTCTGGAGACGGCCGAGCGGAGCGTCGGGGCCGCCGGGTTGATCGCCCCCCATCCGCTGGAGCGGAAGATCCGCGATCTTCGCACCTATCTGCGTCAACCGAACCCGGACGGGGCCCTCGCTGGTCTGGGCAAGGCGATCGTGGAGGGCGACTGGTCGCCTGGACTGCAGGCGCCGCGCGAGTGAAACCGCTCGATCCGCTTTCCCTGACGGCGCGCCGGGTCACGGTCATCGCCCCGCACCCGGACGATGAGTCTCTGGGATGCGGGGGGCTGATCGCGGCCCTCTCCGCCGACCACCGCGCGGTGCAGGTGGTGTTCGTCACCGACGGCGCAGGATCGCATCCCAACTCCGCCGCCTGGCCGGCCTCGCGCCTGGCCAGGCAGAGGCGGCGCGAGGCGCAGGCGGCGCTGGCGTGTCTGGGCGCGACGGCGCTCCCGCCGGTGTTTCTCGATCTGCCCGACGCAGGCATGCCCGCCCTCGATGATCCGGCCGGTGAGACTGTTGTCGGTGATCTGGCCGCGGCGTTGACCGCCTTCGGGTCCGAGCTTGTGCTGTCGCCCTGGCGACGGGACCCGCACTGCGATCACCGGGACGCCTGGGCCCTGACCGAGGCCGCCCTGTCGCGCGCGCGGCTTGCACCCGAGCGGCTGGAGTACGCCGTCTGGCTGGATGAACTGGGCCAGGAGGGCGACCAGCCGCGCGCCGGCGAGGCGGAGGCGGTGGCGTTCGACATCTCGGGGGTGCTGGCCCTGAAGCGTCGGGCGGTGGAGGCCCACGTTTCCCAGACAACCGATTTGATCAGTGACGATCCGACCGGCTTCCGTCTGACCGCCGACACCATCGACCGGCTGGTCCAGTCCGTCGAGCGCTACTGGCGGCCCTTGCCATGAAGCCCATTGATCCCGACGGCTTCGAAGCCCTGTTCCGCAAAAATGTTGACCCATGGGACTACGCCCGATCGCCGTTCGAGTCCTACAAGCGGGATCGTCTGTTGCAGGCCTGCGGCGACCGGATCTATGGACGCGGCCTTGAACTGGCCTGCGCCAATGGCGAGACCACGCGCAGGCTGGCGACACGGTGCCTGCGGTTGCTGGCGGTGGACTCCTCGGAAACCGCGGTCAGGGAGGCCGCACGCCGCACCGCCGGTCTTGCGAACGTGGTGGTGGATCAGGCGCTTCTGCCGGGCGAGACACCGCGCGGCCCTTTCGACCTGATCGTGGCGTCGGAAATCCTCTACTATATGTCTCTGCCGGATATGCTGACCTTGCTGGAACAGCTTCAGCGGGCGCTCGCGCCCGGGGGGCGGCTGGTGGTGCTGCATCACGTCATCGCCTTCGCTGACGCCAGCCAGCCCCCCGCCCTGGCCCAGCGGCGGGCCAAGGGCTTTCTGACCGAGGCCCTCCCTCTTTTGGCGGAGCGGCGAGAGCGTCGTTTCGAGGTGTTTGCGGTGGAGAAGCCAGCGCGGTGACGCGCGTCAGCCTGTTACGTCCAGTTCAAGGGGCGGGCCCCTGTGATGACGGGGCCAGACCGCGACCTGGTCCCCGGCGCGCTGGAAGGTCAGGTCCAGCCGGGTTTCACCCACAGCCAGACCGGAGATGGTCAGACGATCCAGACCTGACGGCAGGCAGGGCCGGTCGATACGGATGGTCCCCGTCAGGGCGTCGATGGACAGACCGAGGCTGGCCTGCAGCATCAGGAACACCGAACCGGCGGCCCAGGCCTGGGGCATGCAGGCCACCGGATAGGGAATGGGGGGCTCGCCGGTCTGACGATTGAATCCGCAGAACAGCTCGGGCAGGCGCATCTGGAAATTGGCGGCCGAGGCGTAGAGTTCATCCAGCATCAGCGAGACGGCGTCCCGCTCGCCGTAATGCGCCATGCCCGCCACGCCCAAGGCGGTGTCGTGGGGCCAGACCGAACCGTTGTGGTAGGACATGGGATTGAAGCGCGGCTGACGGCTGGCCAGGGTGCGGAGGCCCCAGCCTGTCCTGAACCGGGCGGACAGCAGTTGTTCGGTCACCCGCCCGGCCCGCTCCGCCGAGGGCAGACCGCTGAACAGCAGATGTCCCGCGTTGGAGCCCAGCACCTTGCAAGGTGCGCCCCGGCCATCCACGGCGATGGCGTAGAATCCCTGATCCTCCATCCAGAAGCGGTCCTCCACCAGGGCCCGCAGACGCTCGGCGCGGTCGCTCCAGGCCGCCGGGTCGCCTTCCCTCAGCAGGGCAGACAGCTCGGCCAACGCCCGCCAGGCGGAATAGGCGTAGCCCTGGACCTCCAGAAGGGCGATGGGCCCTTTCGGAAATGCCCCGTCAGCGTGGAAGATGGAGTCCTCGCTGTCCTTCCAGCCCTGATTGGACAGGCCGGTCTCCTCGGCGCGGGCGTAGTCGATCAGGCCGTCGCCGTTGGAGTCCCCGTGATCGGTCATCCATCCGGCGGCGGCCAGAAGGTTGGGCCAGATCTGGCGGATGAAGGCCAGATCACCGGTCCGCCGGGCGTAGGCGCCGGCCAGGGCCACGAACAGGCAGGTGGTGTCGACGCCGCCGTAATAGAGACCGAACGGAACCTCCTTCAGGGCCGACATTTCTCCCTGTCGGGTCTCGTGCATGATCTTGCCGGGGGCGGAGTCCTGGAAGGTCGAGGTTTCCGTCGCCTGACGCGCCGCCAGATAGGTCAGGACGCCCCTGGCCAGGCTGGGATCAAGCCACAGCATCTGCCAGGCGGTGATGATCCCGTCGCGCCCGAACGGCGTGGAGAACCAGGGCACCCCGGCATAGGGGTACGGGCCGGTGGGCAGGTCGGTGGTCAGCAGGGCCACGTCCGCCCGGGACTGGTCCAGCCACTGGTTGAAGCGCGGGCTGTGCGTGCCCCGCACCGTTGCGCCGCTACGCCGTTTGGCCCGCATGGCCAGACGGGCGTGCACCGCCGCCGTGCGCCACCGCTCCTGATCCGGCGTCCCGCAGCTCTCGATGCCCGCCTCGATGAACAGGTCGAACTGCTCGCCGCGCGACAGGCTGAACATGAAGTCCGCGCGCTCGGCGGACATCGTCGCGGGCGGTTCGGAAAATGACAGGCAGGTGTGGCGCTCCACCCCGTCCAGGCCCTCGTAGCCAAATTGCACCCGACGCCCGTCCGCCACGGGCGTCTGCGTCCGGCCGCGCCGTTCGCGCGGTGTCCCGCGGACCTCGAAGATGTCGCGGAAGTCCGCACCGTACTCAAATGACAGGGGCGCCACGACCGGGTCGACGCCGTGATTGGTCAAACGCACACGCTCGTACAGCCGCCGGTCCCACAGAAAGCGCCGCCGCTCCACATGGATCACACCGCCCGGCGCGGAGCGTCCCCCCATGGGCGGCAGGGGCTGGTTGGTGGCGTGGCAGGTGAAAAAGACATTGTCGTCCGACACCGCCGAACTCAGGCGGGAGGGCCGATCATGGCCTACCAGCAACACCAGCCGGGACAGCATGCGGGCGTCCCGGTCAAACAGGCCGTCCGCTCCGCCGCGCAGGTCGCCCCACGGGTCGGCCACCAGAAAGGTGTCGCCTTCCTTGAGCGCCAGCAGGCGGTCCAGCACGACGCCTTCGGCCGTCAGATCGGCTGTGGGCGTCGCCATCGCATCGTCCATGTCGGTTTCCAGACTCGTCACGCGATCAGGCCAGCGGCGCGAAGGCCCGCTCTTCGCCGATGGCGCGCCCCACGTCGGGGATGATCAGGGGATCGGTCGCCGTCGGCAGAATAAAGTCGGCGGAAGTCTGAAGCGCGGCATAGACCTCAACATAGCGCCGGGCCATTGCTGCGGAGGAGAAGCGCTGCTCGAACCGCGCCCGGATCGCTCCGCGGTCCAGCAGGACCGCCCGCCCGGCGGCCTCCACGGCTTCGTCCACCGTATTCACCAGATAGCCGGTCACCCCGTCCTCGATAATCTCGGACGTGGAGCCGCAGCGGAACGCCACCACCGGCGTGCCGCAAGCCATGGCCTCGATCATCACCAGGCCGAACGGCTCCGGCCAGTCGATGGGGAACAGCAGCGCCTCGGCCCCACCCAGGAAGGCGGACTTCTGCTGGTCGCTGATCTCGCCTACGAATTCGACGAGCGGATTGTCCAGCAGGGGGCGGATCTCCGTCTCGAAATAGACCCGGTCCGCCGGGTCCACCTTGGCCGCCATCCTGAGGGGGCGGCCCATACGGGTGGCGATCTCGATGGCCCGATCCGGCCTCTTCTCGGGCGACATGCGGCCGAGAAAAGCGAGGTAACCGTCCGGCTTCGGAGAGAAAGCGTACAACCCGGAGGGCATGCCGTGCTGGACCGTGGCCTGCCAGTTGGCGGCGGGGATCGGGCGGCGCTGGTCGTCGGAGATGGACACCAGCGGAAACTGGGGCCATCCGGCATACGCCCCGGGCAGGTCCTTCAGGTCCAGGCGGCCGTGCAAGGTGGTCACCGTTCGCCCGGCCCGATCCGCAAAGAACGGGAAGTGCAGCATGTCGGTGTGGAAATGGATGATGTCGAAATCGTCCGCCCGCGCCAGCACCTCGGCAAGAAGCGTCAAGTGCGCCGCCAAGTCTGACTTCAGGGGGGCCGGGTCCAGACGAATGGGCTGATCGCGGACGGCCACAAGTCTGGCCCGCGTGCGGGCGTCGGCTGTGGAGAACAGGGTCACGTCATGCCCCAGATCGACCAGGGCGTCGGTCAGATGGGCGACGACCCGTTCCGTGCCGCCATACAGCACAGGAGGCACGGCCTCATACAGCGGTGCGACCTGGGCGATCCTCATCAGTTTCTCCGATATGTAAATGCGGCGGCCGAACAGATACCGGCGGTCGAACCGTTTGGTTCCCGCGCGCCGCGCCTGCGCCCGCTGTTTCAACCGGCAGCCGAGCGGCGTTCAGCATACGCCCCTTTCGGCCCCGACCCTAATGGATCAAGGACGTGCCGCTCAGGGCGCGCCGGAAGACCCGGTTGTCAGCCATGGGGGCGCCGGCATGGCGTGGTGGGCGTCGCTGATGGCCCTGGACCAGCGGGCGCCAAGTTCGCGAAAATACGGGTCTTCAGCCTCGATCCGTCGCTGATCACTCTTCATGGCGTCGCGCGAGAGGGTGATCAGGTCGAACGGAGGTCCTACCGCCACGTTGGAACGGACGGTGGAATCGAACGAGATCAGACCCAGTTTCACCGCGTCGGACAGGGGCGTGTCGGTCTTCAGGGCGCGGTCCAGGATCGGCTTGCCGTATTTGAACTCGCCGATCTGCATATAGGGCGTGTCCGGCCCGCACTCGATGAAATTGCCCTGGCTGTAGATCAGGTAAAGCCCCAGGGCGCCGCCCGCGACCTGTCCGCCCATCAGGACGGTGGCGCTGACGTCCACAGCCTCGGCCTCCAGCGAGGGGGCGATGTTTTCGCGCACGCTCTTGACCGCATGGCCCACAAGCTGGGCGGCGCGGAACAGGGTGGGGGCGGTGTGGAGGGTCTCGACCTCTTCAGAGTCGGCCATGCGGATGCCTTCGCGCACCATGGCCAGGGCGGTCTGGGTGACAGACAGGTTGCCTGCCGTAGCGAGGGCGATGACGCGCTCACCCGGCGTCTCGACCACATGCAGCTTCTTGTAGGAGGAGATGTTGTCCACGCCCGCGTTGGTGCGCGTGTCGGCGATCATGGCCAGGCCATCGTTCACCAGCATGCCGACGCAATAGGTCATGAATTGTCGTCCGACTTGATACCGCCGTCAGCCATAGCCGATTCGAGGGCGATGCGATCCACGTTCATCGGGTCCATCCCGTCTGGCGACCGCCGGACTGCTGGGCCTGCTGCTGACCCTGGGACTGACGGACATCGCGCACGTCCAGCTTGACGCTGAGACGTTCGCCGCCGCCGCCATAGCTGGTTCCCCGCACCGGGGCGGCGCCCAGATAGTCGGGGCCCGAGGCGATCCGGACGTAGGACTCGGAGGGGCTGACGCCGTTGGCCGGGTCGAAGCCCACCCAGCCGAGACCCTCGACGTGGGCTTCGGCCCAAGCGTGGGCGGCTTCCTGATCCGTTTCGCCGTCCATGCGCACCATGTGACCCGAGACATACCGGGCCGGCACGCCGAGGCGACGGGCTACGGCGATAAAGATGTGGGCGTGATCCTGGCAGACCCCGCGCCCCTCGGCGAAGGCCTGGGCAGCCGTGTGGGTGGCAGAGGTGACGCCGACCTCGAAGGTGATCCGCTGGTGCAGGGCGCCCATGAGGGCGTGCAACTGCTCCAGCCCGGATTTGTCGCGGAAGGTTTCGGTGAAGTCGACAAGTGCGGGGTCGCAGGTGGTCAGGGGGGTGTTGCGCAGGAAAACCAGCGGCGACAGCCGCTCGGACCAGCCGCTCATCACCCCGCCGGTGTCGGTGGTGGTGACCTCTCCCGCCACCCGCACGGTCAGGCTGTCAGCGGGCTGCTCGGTGTAGAGGGTATGGACGATGTTGCCGAACGCGTCCTCGGACTGGCGCAGGCGGGCGTCCACGTCGGTCTCGATCCGCCAGCGCTCCACCTGCTGGCCGTCGCAGGACCGGGGCGTCAGGCGCAGCACCTGGATGATGAAGCGCGCGGCCTGATCGTAGCTGTAGGTGGTGGCGTGATCGATCCGGATGCGCATGGTCAGCTCAGATACTGTTCGCTGATGGCCTGACCAAGGCGGTTGTTCTGGTCCAGAAACGCCTGGATGTATTCGTGCAGGCCGGACTGGAAGATGCGTTCGATGGTCGCCTCCTCGAACTGCATCAGGCGGGTGTTGGCGATGCGCTGGGACAGGCCGCGGCGGCCGTAGTCGGCGGCCAGAAGCTCCAGACAGCTGACGATCTCGGACTGGCAGCTGGCCAGCGAGCGCGGCATCTGGCGGTTCAGCACCAGCAGGTCCGCCACCAGCCAGGGCTTGACGTTGTCGCGATAGACCCAGCGATAGGCGGTCAGGGCGGACACCTCGCGCAGCAGGGTGGTCCACTGGAAATAGTCCAACTGGCCCCCGACCCGTTCACCCTCGGGCAGCAGCAGGTGGTATTTCACGTCCAGCAGCCGGGCTGTGTTGTCCGCCCGCTCCACCGCCGCGCCCAGCTTCAGGAACCAGTAGGCGTCGTTCCTCAGCATGGTCCGCGAAGAGGCGCCTTCCACCGACAGAGTGACGGTCTTCACCCATTCCAGGAAGTTGACGAAATCGTCGCGCCGCGTCGGGCGGCCTTGTTCGGCCAGACCGTTCCAGGCGCCGTTGATGGCTTCCCACAGTTCCGTGGTCAGGGCGGTGCGCACCGAGCGCGCATTGGTGCGGGCCCGGGTGATGCAGGTGGTTATGGAGTCGCTGTCCGGGGCGAAGGCCAGGAACTCGCGGACGGACCGTTCATTGGGCGCGGAGCCTAGGGCGGCGAAGGCGTCGGCCATGCCTGCGGAAGCGACCGCGCCGGCCCAGACCCCTTCGCTGGCGCCCTCACGGGTGGGAATAGCGGCCAGACGCAGGGTGGCTTCCAGAATGCGCGCCAGATAGTCCGCCCGCTCAATGTAGCGGCCGGTCCAGAACAGGCTGTCGGCGGTGCGTGAAAGCATCAGTCCTCCAGCACCCAGGTGTCTTTGGTGCCCCCGCCCTGGCTGGAGTTCACCACCAGGGAGCCGGCTTTGAGCGCCACGCGGGTCAAGCCGCCGGGCGCCGCCTTGATGCCCTGCGGCGACGACAACACGAAGGGGCGAAGGTCCACATGGCGGCTGGCCAGTTCGCCCTTGTCCAGGGTCGGAGCCGTGGACAGGGACAGGGTCGGCTGGGCGATGAAGTCGTCCGGGTCGGCGATCAGCTTCTTGCGGAAGTCCTCGATCTCGGCCTTCGTCGCGGCCGGGCCCACCAGCATGCCGTAGCCGCCGGAGCCGCCGACCTCCTTGACCACCAGCTCGTCCAGCTTGCCCAGCACCTCCTTCAACGCCTCGGGCTCGCGGCACCGCCATGTGGGCACGTTCTTCAGTATGGGCTCCTCGCCGGTGAAGAAGCGGATGATCCCGGGCATGTAGGTGTAGACCGCCTTGTCGTCGGCCACGCCGGTTCCGGGCGCATTGGCCAGGGTCACGGCGCCGGCCTGGTAGGCGGTCATCAGGCCGGGCACGCCAAGGGCGGAGTCGGGGTGGAAGGTGAGGGGATCCAGCCAGGCGTCGTCCACCCGGCGATAGATCACGTCCACCCGCCTCGGACCCTGGGTGGTGCGCATGAAGACGAAACCGTCGTCAACGAACAGGTCCGCGCCTTCGCAAAGCTCCACGCCAAGCTTGTCGGCCAGGAAGGAGTGTTCGTAATAGGCTGAGTTGTACGGCCCCGGCGTCAGGACCACGATGCATGGATCGGCGCCCGCACCTGCGGGCGCGCAGGCGCGCAGGCTGTCCAGCAGCATGTCGGTGTAGGTCTCGACCGGCCGCACGGGATACTCCGCGAACAGGTCGGGAAACAACCGCATCATCATCTCGCGGTTCTCCAGCATGTAGGAGACGCCGGACGGCGTGCGGACATTGTCCTCGAGCACATAGAATCCGGCCTCGTCGGTGCGCACCAGATCCACCCCGGCGATGTGGACCCATATGTCGCCCGGCGGGCGGCGGCCCTGCATCTCGGGGCGATAGGAGGCGTTGGTCAGCACCAGCTCCGGTGGAATGATCCCGGCTTTCAGGCACTCCTGGGGGCCGTAGATGTCCTTGAGAAAGGCGTTGAGAGCGGCGACGCGCTGGATCAGGCCGGCCTCCAGCCCCGTCCACTCCGATGCTCCGATGATGCGCGGGACCACGTCAAAAGGGATCAGGCGTTCGCTGGACTCGGCCTCACCGTAGACAGCGAAGGTGATGCCCATGCGGCGAAAGAACAGCTCCGCCTGACGCGATCGGGCCTGCAGAAGGTCGGGCGGCGCCTCGGCCAGCCAGCGGGCAAGGGCTTGATAGCTCTCGCGGACGGCGCCCGGCCCCCCATCGCCGATCATTTCGTCAAACGCCATCAGCATCCCCCGAAGGCCAAGCATGACCTTGAACCGGGGTTAACGACCCATGCAACAGAAATGTTGCATTGCGGTAGGCTGCAAAACCTCCTCCCGGGCCGGATGAAATCTCATGCTGCAGCCGTTGCAGGCACGCGCCGCCAGGCGGGCGCGTCATGAAAGCGACGTGGGTTTGTCTTGAAAGCTGCGCGGGGATGTCACCGTTTCGCGATGGGTCGGCGGCGGCGTCGTGTCTAGCCTGCCGCCTTCAGGCTTATTGTCAGCAGACGACCTCAAGGATGTTCATGACCTTCTCCCGTTTCGCTGCGGCTGTCCTCGTCGGCATGATCGGTCTGGGCTGGAGCGCGGAGGGCCTGGCTCAGGACGCAGGCGCTTCGCAGCGGCCGCGCAACGTCATCCTGATGATCGCGGACGGCCAAGGCTTCAACGGGTGGATGGCTACGGACTACTACGTCCACGGAGAAGCCGGGGCCGAGCCCTATATGCGGCCCCGGCCCGATGGTACGCGGCCTCATGTGGGCGCTGTGGTGACGGGTTCGCTGCAGATGTTCGATGGCGAGGGGGCGCCGACCCGCGAAGCCGCCGAAGCCCGGTCCGTGCGGCGCATGCCCTATGATCCCGCGACGCGGTGGCTTGATTTCGGTTCGGTGCGCGACGCGACTGACTCCGCCGCCGCCTCGACCGTACTGCATACCGGCCGCCGGACTACAAATACGCGCTTGGGACTGGCTTGGGACGGGGAGACCCGGCTGACCTCTATCGCCGCCCTCGCGCGCGGGCAGGGCATGGCGACGGGCGCGGTGACCAGCGTGCAGTTCGCGCACGCCACGCCCGCCGGGGCCGGGGTGCAGACGGCAAGCCGCCATGACTATGATGTGGTCGCCCGCCAGATGCTGGATGGCCGCCTGGACGTCGTCATGGGCGCCGGCCATCCCCTGTTCGACGATGACGGTCGTCCGGTCGACGCCGAAGACGTCTCGCCCGAGGCATGGTCCTGGGCAGGCGGCCGCGCGTATTTTGAACGGCTGCTCGCCGACGGACGCAGCCCGGGCGGCCTCACCCTGATCCAGAGCCGCAACGATTTCGAGCGTCTGGCCAACGCCGGCCCGAGCGCCGGGGCCCGGGTGGAGCCGTTGTTCGGTCTGGCCCAGATTCGCCAGACCCTGCAGTTCCGTCGCGCGGACGGCGCCGCCTTTGTGGACAGAACGCCGACCCTCTCGGTCATGGCGCGGGGCGCACTGAACCGTCTGGCGGCAAGCCCGGAGGGCTTCTCGTCATGATTGAGGGCGGGGCCGTCGACTGGGCCAACCACGCCAACAACGCGGGCAGAATGGTGGAGGAACACGCGGCCTTCAATGACGCCGTGAATGCTGTCGTCGAATGGGTCGAGACCCACTCCAGCTGGGACGAGACCTTGCTGATCATCACCGCCGACCATGAGACCGGAATGCTCTGGGGCCCGGGGACGTGGACGGACGTCGACGGCGACGGAGTCTGGAGTGAAGGCGACACGTTTCATGACTATGTGCTGCCGGCCAACAACGGGCGGGGCGAGACGCCGAGCATCACCTATGGGTCGCCCCATCACACCAGCGAACTCGTGCCCCTCTTCGCCATCGGCGTGGGGTCGTCGATGTTCGAAGGCATGAGCTTGCGAGACCAGGGTGCCCGCCGGCTTTGGGGCGAGGCCTATGACTGGAACGGCGGCTACGTGGACAACACAGACGTTTTTGTCGTGATGCAGGCTGTCATTACAGGAGCGGCGGATCACGACCCTGCGGGTCGATGATCCAGATCTACTTTATGTAATCGTTCAGACTTGTTTCTGATATAGGTTCATTATTATGTCCGAATGCGATTAATTATGTCGTTCAGAGCCGTTGTTATTTAAAATAAAGCGCCGACTTCTGAGCTAATTTTATAAAAACTTGTCTTGAGGCGAAAATGCGGTGGTCGTATCGGCCTCCCATCGGCTTTCGGCAGGGAAGCCGCATTCGGGGATACTACACATGAAGAAGAGAATCCTGGCTTCCACGGCCTTGGCCGTGGTGGCTGTTTCGCCGTTCGCCGCCTTCGCCCAGTCCGCTGACCCGGCTTCGGCCAGTCCTGACACCGCTGTCACGGTCGATGAGATCATCATCACCGGCAGCTATCGCCGCAGTCTGGAACAGGCCATCGACATCAAGCGCGACAACATCGGGTTTTCCGATTCCATCGTCGCCACGGACGTGGTCAATTTCCCGGAGCAGAATCTGGCCGAGGCGCTTCAGAGGGTGCCCGGCGTGACCATCGACCGGAACCGCGGCCTCGGCGGCCAGGTCATGGTGCGTGGCCTGCCCAGCGAGTTCACACATGTCTCGATCAATGACCTGGCGACGGCCTCGGGCAGCGGCGGCCGCGAGGTCGAATTCGACATCTTCGCCTCGGAGATCATCCAGCAGGTCACGGTCCAGAAGTCCCCGACTGCTGCGAACGAGGAAGGCGGCATCGCCGGCTCGGTCAACATCTCCACGGCGCGGCCGTTCGACTATGCGGGCCGCACCTTCGTCGTCGCAGTCGAGGGCGCGCACAACTCCATCTCGGAAGAGATCGATCCGCGGTTCTCGTTCCTGGCCAGCGACACCTGGGGCGACTGGGGTGCGCTGGTGTCGTTCTCGTCGGCGCAGCGGACCAACCGCACCGATTCCAACTCGGGCATCAACTTCCGTCCCATGTTCCGCTTCCTAGAGGCGACCGGCGCACGCTCGGATCAGGCGGCTGCGGTTCTGGAACGCGACGGAGGGGTGATCGTACAGGACCGCCGTGATCGCGATGAAACCGGCCGGATCATCTTTCAGGACAAGGTCGGCGACCGGGCCTATCTGAATGATCAGGACAAGTGGGGGGCGACGCTGTCGCTGCAATACCGCCCGTCCTCCAACTTCAGCCTGACCTTCGACGCCATGCTGGGCGGTTATGAAACCGTCGAGGACGAATACGATGCGGCGGCCTATTCGGCCTCCAGCCGCAGCACCCTGGAGACCATCCACGAGTACGACGACACCACCCTGGCCGACTACGGCATGATCATTCTGCGTGACGTGTCATACACAGCGACCCAACATGAGTTCCTGAGCAAGGAGCGGATCAACGAGACGGACTACGCCCAGTTCGGCCTGACCCTGAACTGGAGCGGCGACAACTGGGACATGAACGCGCTCGTCGGCTACTCCGGCGCCGAGCAGACTCGCGACTACGCCAACCTGAAACACGTCGCCTATGCGCCCTCGCGCACGCGCTGGACCGAGCGGGGCGGGGAGACCATCCCCAGCGCCAATCCCGCCACCATCGATATGTACGACGCGCCGGAGAGCTATCTGTTCGAAGCCTACGAAACCACATTCGAACAGATCTCGGACGACAAGTACGCGGGCCAGTTCGACTTCACGCGCTATTTCGATCTGCAGGCGTTTCCAGCCCTCGCCAGCGTACAGGTCGGTGCGCGCTACGCGGACCGGTCCACGGAGCGGCAGTATGGTTCACTGAACATCCAGGGCCCCGGACCGGGAGATTCGTCCTGGACCAACACCCGCACCCTGGCGGACAGTCCGTTGACGCCTATCGCCGACCTGGTTCCGGGCGGCGCCTACAGCGCCCGGGACCTGACCTGGAGCCAGATATCCAACGCCTACGCGCGCAGCACCTTCCGCTATGACGGCTTCTTCACGCCGTTCGATCCTGGCCAATACTATGAGGTCGGCGAGGAGGTGGTCAGCCTGTACGCCATGGCGGACTTCGAATTCGCCCTCGGCAATGTGCCTGTGTTCGTCAACGCCGGCGCGCGCTACGTGGACACGACAGTAGTCTCGTCCGGCTTCCACCAGATCCAGAATCCGGACGGCTCGACCGGTTACACGCCGGAGCCGGTGACCAGCGAGGGCGGGTACAGCGAAGTGCTGCCCAGCCTGAACTTCCATGCCGACCTGACGAACAATCTGGTCCTGCGCGGCGCGGCGTCCGAGACCCTGATGCGTCCGGCCCTGACGGACCTGGCGTACCGCCGCACGGCCAGCTGGAACTCGTTCCGGTTCACCGATGGCAACCCGGCGCTGGAGCCCACCTACGCCACCCAGTGGGAGATCGGTCTGGAGCGCTACTTCGACAACGGCGGCCTTCTGGCGGTGTCCTACTTCTGGAAGGAGGTCGAGGGCGTCGTCCGCAACGAACTGACCGGCGTCGTGCGGGACGTGACCAAGTACAACGCCAACGGCACAATCGACGGCGTCTATGACTTCGACGTCTATCAGCCGGTGAACGCCGAGGGCTCATACGAGGTCAGCGGTGTGGAGCTTGTGGCCGTCATGCCGCTGGACATCCTGCACCGCAGCCTGCAGGGCTTCGGAGTCAACGCCAACTACACCTTGCTCGACAGTTCCCTGACCGGGGAGTCGGACCTGGGAATCCCGACCCCGCCGGTCGGGCTGGCCGAGACCACATACAACCTGACACTCTACTACGAAAACACCCGCTTCGACGCCCGGGTGTCCTACAACTACAAGGACGATTATGTCGAAGCCATCGGCTACGAGATGTATCCGATCTGGCGCGCCGGCTACGGCCAGACCGACATCTCCATGAGCTACAAGCTGACTGACTGGGCCCAGATCAGCCTCAAGGGGATCAACATCACGGACGAAGCGACCGTGGGTTACACCATGGATCCCTCGTTCCCCACCATGTACGAGCTGTCGGGACGCCGCGTGAGCCTCGGCCTGCGCATGAGCTTCTGATCTCCGCTGGATCAGTGAGCCTGTAGTATAGAGAAGGCCGACCCCAACGCCCGGGGTCGGCCTTCGCATTTCCGTCGTCAGCAAGCGGCAGGGTTATCCCCCGCCGCGACACCCGCAGCCCTTTTCCGCCGCCGCCTAAATGCTAGACCCGGCCCATGGCGTTGCATCTGATCAAGCTGTGTGTGGGCGTGTCCGAGGTGGAGTGGCTGGAGAAGCGGGCTGCGGCGGGCCGTCCTCTGGTCGTGCACACCCGCATGACGCCCAAACGGGCGGCGGAGATCGAGGACGGCGGATCGCTGTACTGGGTCATCAAGGGCGTGGCGGGATGCCGCCAGCCGATCCTCGACATCACCACCACCGGTGAGGGCAAGACCAGCCGCTGCGAGATCACCCTGGAGCCGCGCGTGATCCGCACCGCGCCGCTGGCCCGGCGGCCGTTTCAGGGCTGGCGCTATCTGGAGGCGAAGGATGCGCCCGTAGACCTGACCACGGCGGAGGCGACGGATCTGCCCCAGGATCTGGCGAAGGCGCTGCGCGAAATGGGGGCGTGGTGAGGTGAAAACCTCGTCTGCGATCATGGCGATCGGCGCATAATCGTTGTTCCACCGCGCCCGTTTGCCTATCTTGGCGAAATGAATACGCGCTGGACACCCGAGAGCTGGAGATCGAAACCGGTCAGGCACATGCCGACGGACTATCCCGACATGGCCGCCCTGGAGCGGGTTGAGGACGAACTGCGCGCCATGCCGCCGCTGGTCTTCGCGGGCGAGGCGCGCAATCTGAAGGACCGGCTGGCGCAGGTTGAGGCGGGCAACGCCTTCCTGCTGCAGGGCGGAGACTGCGCCGAGAGCTTCAAGGAATTCTCCACCGACAACATCCGCGACACCCTGCGGCTGATCCTGCAGATGGCGGTGGTGCTGACCTTCGCGGGGCGCAAGCCCGTGGTGAAGGTGGGCCGCATCGCCGGCCAGTTCGCCAAGCCGCGCTCGTCGGCGGTGGAGCAGATCGGCGATATTGAGCTGCCCAGCTATCGCGGTGACATCATCAACGGCATGGGCTTCACGCCCGAAGAACGCCTGCCTGACCCGAACCGCCTGCTGAAGGCTTATCACCAGTCCAGCGCCACGCTGAACCTGCTGCGGGCGTTCGCCGGCGGGGGCTATGCGGACCTGTACAACATCCACCGCTGGACCTTGGGCTTCGCGGCCGAGAACGCCTACGGCGCCAAATACCGCGACCTGGCCGACAAGATCAGCGAGGCCCTGGCCTTCATGGCGGCGGTGGGCGTGACGCCGGACACCCATCCGGACCTGAGCCGGGTGGAGATCTTCACCAGCCACGAGGCCCTGCTGCTGAACGTGGAGTCCGCCATGACCCGGCTGGACGGCGCCACGGGCGAATGGTTCGACACCAGCGCCCACATGCTGTGGATCGGCGAACGCACCCGCCAGCTGGATGGCGCTCATGTGGACTTCATGAAGGGCATTTCGAACCCCATCGGGGTCAAGTGCGGCCCGACCATGGAGCCGGACGATTTGCTGCCCCTGATCGACGCCCTCAACCCGGGCAACATCCCCGGCCGCCTGACCCTGATCGGGCGCTTCGGGGCGGACAAGGTGGGCGAGCGCCTGCCGGCACTGATGGCCGCCACCAGGGCCGAGGGCAAGCGGGTGATCTGGTCCATTGACCCCATGCACGGCAATACGCTGAAGGCGTCCACCGGGTTCAAGACCCGGCCCTTCGACCGTATCCTGGGCGAGGTGCGCAGCTTCATCGACGTGGCCGAGGCCGAGGGTGTGCACCCGGGCGGCGTCCATCTGGAGATGACAGGCCAGAACGTCACGGAGTGTCTGGGCGGCGCCCAGGCCGTGACCGAGGACGACCTGTCCAGCCGCTACCACACCCACTGCGACCCGCGCCTGAACGCCGACCAGGCGCTGGAGCTGGCCTTCCTGGTGGCCGAACGGCTGAAGTCAGGCCGGGTGGAGACGTCCGAGGCGGCGTGATCAGTCCGGGTTATCTCTGACCGCGCATTCCGGCGAAAGCCGGGCCCCGGTCCTGTCCAGCGTGATGCTGTGTTTCAGGACTGGCCAGCGGCGAGAGGCCCCGATCCGCTGCAACCCCAAAGCACTGGGTCCCGGCTTTCGCCGGGATGAGCGGGAGGTCAGGTTCTTTCGAACAGCCGCGCCACCGTGTTGATGGCCCGCTCCGCCTCTTCGCGATCGGCGACTTCTTCCTCGACGCCGTAGCCGTACATGTCGCTGCCGCCCAGCGCCTGAACAACGATGCCGTCGGGACGGGGGACCACCGAAACGCCGCTGTAATAGAGGCTGTAATCCACCTCCGGCTGGGGCGCGAGCCAGGCGATCTGGCCGCGCACGGGGGTGAGGGTGTGGTCGCCCCACAGGGCGCGGGCGCCGTAGCCGGTGCAGTTGACCACTACCGGTTCGGACAGGCGCGCCAGATCGGCGGGCGTGTGGAAGGTCATCTGCTGGATGCGGCCGCCCTCGCGCAGGAAGTCGGCGGTCAGCCGGGTGGCCAACTCGGCCACATTGAAGGTCATGCTGACCCCCAGGCGGGCCTGATCCACCGGAAAGGGATGCTCGTGCGGCTCCAGCGGACGGGAGCGCGAGCCCAGGTCGCGGATGCGGTCGGAATAGTTGGCGAAGGCCACGACGGACGGAATCGGTTCGGGTGCGGGCGTCGTCGAGGCCGCGTCAAGGCGCGGGGCGTCGCGCAGGATGTAGTTATCGTTCCAGAATACCGGCCGGCCGGGCAGGCCCACATAGGCGCGGTGCATGGCCCAGGAGTCGCGCGTCATGCGCTCCCACACATCGCCGAAAGCGGCGGGCGCACGGGCGGTGTCGGCGATGCGGGAATCCGGCGACCAGACGCCGGTGGCGCGGGCCGAGCGGGTCTGGAGCGCCCGTTCGGCGGCGTAGATGGTCACGTGCGCGCCCGCCCGTTGAAGGGTCAGGGCGGTGGTGAGGCCGAGGGCGCCGCAGCCGATGACCGCGATATCGCTATGCCCGCCCTCAAGCGCGTTGCGCGCGGCGATCTGCGCCGAACCCCATGACAGGGACCAGCCCGAGCCGCCGTGGCCATAGTTATGCACCACCCGTTTGTCGTCCACTGTCTCCACGTCCAGGCGCGGCCCGGCGGCGCGGAACGGGCGCAGGCAGACGGTCATGTGGGTGAGGCGCGACATGTCCATACGCAGCGGCGCGAGGATGCGGGGCTGGAAACGGGGACGGGTCGGGGCTGGTGAGGCGGGCGAGGTGGCGGCGCATCCCGCAGCGCCAGCCAGGCCGAGGCCGCTTATACCCGCAAGGACGTGACGACGGCTGCGAGCAGGGGCGAGGGTCATGGGGCGCTCCGTGAAACGCAGCGACCCTAGCGAGCCGCGCCGGAGGACACCACCTCGTCTCTTGGCTCCTTGCGCGAAACGACGGATATGTAGGACATGAACGCATCGGAACCAGCAAAGGGCCCGGCGCGGGTGGCCTATCAGGGCGCGCCCGGCGCCTTCAGCCATGCGGCGTGCCTGGCTCTGCGGCCGTGGGACGAGCCGGTGGCGTTCGACACATTCGACCAGGCCATCACTGCGGTGCGTTCGGGCGACTGCGGCCTGGCTCTGATCCCCGTCGAGAATTCCACCATCGGCGTGGTCCAGCCCGCCGCCGACCTGGTTGCTGCGTCAGGGCTGACGGTGGTCACGGAGGTGTGGAGACCGATCCGGCTGGCGCTGATGGCGGCGCCGGGCGCGCGGCTGTCGGACCTGAAGATCGCCGAAAGCCACCCCGCCGCGCTGGGCCAGTGCGTCAAGGCGCTGGCGGATCTGGGGCTGGAGGCGCGCGAGGTGTTCGATACTGCGGGCGCTGCGCGGGACGTCGCCAAGGCGGGGGATGTGACCCGCGCGGCCGTAGCGCCGCCGCCAGCCGCCGAAATCTACGGATTGTCGATTCTGCGTCACGATCTGCAGGATTCGGCAGATAACCGCACGCGCTTTGTCCTGTTGGCCGCTGCCGAGGGTTGACGGCGCAAGGATTTTGCGTGTTCTGGGCGAACGGTCGATCTGACCGCAACCAGCCGGACCTTTCTCATGTCCATGTCGCGCGCGCTTTTCGTCTCCAGCTCTGACCGTTCGCGCGCGGCCTATTTCGGCTATTTCGCTTACGAGTTTCGATACGCCGGCTGAGGCGTCGGAAGCCTGACCACCGACAGCCTCGCCGGCGACCGCTCCCCAAGCCGGAGCGGCGGACCGCGCCCCTGTCCTCGAAACTCATTTCACAGCGAAACCTCCCATGCCCAATTCCACCCTGCATCAGGTCTGGCCTGAATCGGCCCCCGACTCCCCCGAACACAAGGCGCTGGCCGCCCTGCGATCCCAGATCGACGCCGTCGATGATCAGCTTCTGGAGCTATTCCAGAAACGCCTCGATCTGGCCGCCCAGGTGGGCCGGGCCAAGGACGCGCCGACCGGCCCGCACACCAAGCTGCGCCCCGACCGTGAAAAGGCTGTGTTGGCCCACGTCCACGGCCGTGCGGCGGTGGCGCACAAGGAGGCGGTGACCGGCCTTTGGCGCGAGATCGTCGGCTGGGGTCTGGCGCAGCAGGGCCAGCTGAAGGTTCAGGTCTGGTCGCCTAACGAACCGGCCCGGGCCTTTGACGGCGCGCGCCAGCGGTTCGGTCGGGCCGCGGAGATCCGCATGGTCCAGGACGCCGAGGCCGCCCTGCGCTTCGCCTCGGACGGCGGCGGCGTGGCCGTGCTGGCGGTGAACAACGACTCCCCGTGGTGGATCGGTCTGCGCAAGGAGTGGGCGCATCTGAGCGTGTTCGAGGGCTTCGGCGGCGAGGTTCCGTCGGCGTTCGCGGTCGGGCCTATCGACCCGGCGGCCCTGCCGGGCGGACGGCGGGTGGTGGTGTCGGCGGGCGGCGATGCGGGCGACGGCGCGGGCGCCCGACGCTGGGGCCTGCACACCCACCACGGCTGGACCCTGGCCCTGACCGACGCTCGCATCGCGCCGGGCGGGCCGGAGGGCTGCGTCGGGGCGGTGGGTTAGCCGCAGGCGCTGAAGAAGCTTTCGACGGCGGCTTCGGAGCCGGCGTGGGCGGCGTAGGCTTCGCGCCGATCGCCGACCCAGGAGGCGATCCAGCCGACCCGGCGGAAGCGCTGGAACACCGGATGGGACGGGTCGGCCGTGGCGCTTAGGATCACCCCGTCGCTGAGCATGGACGGCTGGGATTCGGCGGGGAAGCGTTCCGTTTCCCCGCCGGATTCCAGATGGATGACCGGCTCGGCGCCGGGCTCGACGTCCTTGTAAAGCATCAGGCCCGGCGTTCCGGTTTCGCAGTGCAGGCTGAGGCGCACGTCATCGCTCTCGGCGACCCCATAGGCCAGCGAAACGCCGTCGGGGTGGCTGTTGAAATGCCAGTCGTATCCGGCGATGGGCGTCGGCGCGGGGCTTTCCGGAGGCGCATAGGGCTCCGGAGTCGGGGCCTCGACCGAGGCGCAGGCGGCCATCACCAGCAGGGACGTCGTCGTTACGATGGGGATGAGGGCTTTCATCGGGCGTCCAGTGTCAGCCGCCGCACGCTGCGGCGAAATCGGTGAGCAGGGCGCCGTACCGGGCGCCCACGCGCACCGTCCAACGGTTCTCGCCCTGATGCAGGGTCAGGGCGCGGGTCTCGAGAAAAGCCGTAAACACCGGGTGTTCCGTGCGCATGGATGCGGTGAGACGCGTGGAGCCACCGTCCTGGAACAGTTCTCCCTGCGACGCAGTGGAAGCCTGGCCCGAGCGGATCGAGATATAACCGGCCTCAACACCCTCACGGTCGTAGACCGAAACGAGGACAGCGCCGCTTCCGGGGTCGCACTCCAGTGTGGCGCGAAGGCTGGGGGTGTCGGGAATTTCGTTGGCCAGTACGACCCGGGCGCCGTGAGAGTCGTAAAGAGTCCAGGTCCAGCGTGCCTGCTCGGGCGACTGGGCGGCCAATGCCGTCGCCATCAACAGCCATGCGGTCATGGTTCAGCGCCCCCGTATCCTGAACCGACAGTGATCAGGCGCGATCCGAAGCGCAATAGCCGAGGAATCGCGAAACCGTGAGGCGCTCGGCTTCCGTGGCGGGCAAGGTAAACACACCGGCTGCGCCCTCAACCCGCATGGCGCCGCGCTCGGCAAGATTGACGAGAGCTGAGTCATTCAGGGCGATCCGGGTCTCATAGGCCTCGCCGCCCGACAGCGGGTCAGGTTCGGCATAGCTGATCGAGGCGCGCATGAGACGGGGGGAGTCGGGCTGAACATCCCCGTAGACGATTGCACTGCGTTCGCCGGGGTCGCAGGTCAGCATCAGAGCCAACTGGTCGGAATTCGCCACGCCATAAGCCAACTTGGCCATGGAGCCCTCATGGTGGAGATGCCAGCCCATGGGTTGAACATCCTGCTGAACCTCATAGGCCGAGGAAGCGGGCTGGGCGGCCAGGGTTACGAGTCCCAGAAAGCCGGCGGCTGGAATAAGAAACTTGAACATACTGTTAACTGCCTCCGCCTTTCAGAACGCGGATGGCCGTTTACGGTTCACGGCTCAGCTTCCGGCGTTCGTCGATCCCCGTGGTGACAGGTCGAACATGAACGGAAGCTGAGCCGTTTTCTCGGTCAGAACGGGTTGAAGCGCTCCACCAGAGACTGCGCGGCGGGGGCGGCCTGGACCCGGCTGATGTCGCCCCGTCCGCCGTAGTGGATGCGAGCCTCGGCGATCTGGTCGTGGCGAATGGTGTTGGCCGAGGAAATATCCTCCGGCCGCACAATGCCGGCGACGGTGAGTTCGCGGACCTCGCGGTTGGTGCGCACTTCCTGCCGACCCTGGATGACCATGTTGCCATTGGGCATGACGGCGGTGACGACGGCCGCGATCGTGACGTTGATGTTCTCGGATCGGCTGACGCTGCCTGAGCCGGATGAGGTGGAGCCGCCGCCAAATCCGACCAGGGCGGAGGGATCGAAAGCGCCTCCTATGCGGCCTGCGGCCTCGGCCTCGAGCCCGAAAAAGTTGGAGACGCCAGAGTTGATCTCGTTGGAACGGCTGCGCTGGGTGGAATTCTGGGTCTGGGCCCGGTCCCGGATGTCGATGGCCACCGTCAGGATATCGCCGACGTTGCGGGCGCGCTGGTCGCCGAAGAAGGTGCGGGAGCCTGAACGCCAGATGGAGTTGGCCGAGGCCGGGCGCGCCTCGGGCGCGGGCAGGACCTGCTGGTTGACCGGCACCAGAGCGGCGGGATAGCCGATGGGCGCCAGTTCAGGGCCGCGCACAGCCTCCATTGCAGTGGAGCATGCTCCCAGCAGAGCCAGGGGGGCGAGGGCGATGACGGCTTTACGCATGACGGATTTCCTCTAGCGCAGGGCGGCGAATTGTTGGGGATTTGCGCGGGCCGCCTGGGCGGCCGGGCCCGTTACGGCCTGACCTGGACCAACCGCTACGGCGTCGATGGCGCGGCCGGACTCGATATTGGTCACGACCAGAGCCTCGCCCATTGCGGCGTTGCGGGCGGCCCTGCCGGTGATGGTCAGATTGACGCCGCCGGAGATGAAAGCCACCTGGACCATGTCGCCGCGCGCGATCACCTGCGGCGCGGTCAGGTCCCGGGACTGCACCGGCGTTCCGGCGCGCAAGGCCCTACGGGCGGACAGGCCGATGACGGCCTCGGCGTCCTGGGGCCCTCCTGACGGGGCCTGATGAGCCTGCACCTGTGACCAGACCACATCTTCAGGATGGATCACCTCGCCGGACGCCATGCTGCGCGCATAGGTCAGGACCTCGACTGTGGCGCCGGGGCGGGCGGCGGATGACGCGGGAGACGCCTGGGCGGACGAAGACGGGGCGGAGCCTTGACGCACCACGATGCGGCGCAGGCCTGAAGGATTGTTCCAATGCAATCCGGCGCGGGCGGCGGCGGCCTGAACCTGGGCGGCGTCCAGAACAGCGGTCGGTCCTGTCCGCTGGGCGACCACTACCGATGCTGCGGAACCGGCGCCGTCGAACAGTTCGCCCAGGGTGATCCGGCCGTCGTCGTCCATGGGACTGGCGGACAGGGTGACGGGTCGTGACAGGGCGGGGGTTGCGGCCGCCGCCGCAATGATCAGGGCGGCCAGCAGGGTGGCTCCCGCACCGATACGCGCGCGCCGCCGCCCGGGCATCACCTCGAAGGCGGGACGGCGATAGACGGCTCTCATCATGACTTCACCTGTGCGGAGACGCTGAGCATTTCGTCGGCGGTGGAGATGACCTTGGAGTTCATCTCATAGGCCCGCTGGGCGACGATCAGCGCCGTGATTTCGCTGACCGCATCCACGTTGGAGGCCTCGGTGTAGCCCTGCAGAAGTTGCCCGAAGCCAATGTCCCCGGGGGCGCCGACAGTGGCGGGGCCGGAGGCTGCGGTTTCCAGCAGCAGATTGTCTCCGATGGCCTCGAGTCCGGCTTCATTGAAGAAGGTGGCGATCTCCAGCTGACCGACGATCTGGGGCTCGGCCTCGCCGTCCAGTATCACCTGGACCTGACCGGCGCGGGAGATGGAGACGTCCACGGCCTCCTGAGGGATCGCGATGGCGGGTTCCACCTGATAGCCGTCATCGGTGACCAGCAGCCCCTCCTGATTGACCGAGAAGTTGCCGGCGCGGGTGTAGCCGATTTCTCCCGAGGGCAGGGTCACCTGAAAATACCCCCGTCCGTCGATGGCCAGGTCATAGGTATTGCCGGTCTGGGTCGGTGTGCCCTGGGTCATGATGCGGTAGACGCTGCCGGCCTTCACACCGGCGCCGATCTGGATGCCGGTGGGCACCACGGTGCCCTGGGCGGAGGACTGGGCCCCCATGCGCTCGACGTTCTGATAGAGCAGATCCTGGAATTCGGCGCGCTGGCGCTTGAATCCCACCGTGTTCATGTTGGCGATGTTGTTCGAGATGACCTCGACGTTCAGCTGTTGAGCCAGCATTCCGGAGGCGGCGGTGCGAAGTGCGCGCATGGTCAGCTTCTCCCTAGTTCGGACGGCCGAGGCGCTCGACGGCGCGCTTGGACAGGTCGTTCTGGTTTTCGATCATCTTGGAGGCGCGCTCGTAGGCGCGGCTGATCTCGATGAGGCTGGTGATTTCCAGGATGGTGTTGACGTTTGAGCCTTCCAGCATGCCCTGACGGACCTGGACGTCGTTGGCCTCAAGCGGGGCTTCATTTGCGGTGTTGCGGTAAAGCCCGTCGCCACCCTTTTCGAGCACGGACAGCAGGGCGAAGCGAACTGTGTTCAGGCGCCCGACCGGCTGGCCGTCCTGGCTGATCGTGCCATCCTCAGCCACGGCGACCGCGCCCAGAGCCGGGTCCAGGATGATTTCACCGCCGTCGCCCAGAACCGCATGGCCCGCCTGGGTTGTCAGGCGTCCTTCCGGGTCCAGGGTAAAGGCTCCGTCGCGGGTGTAAGCCTCGCCTTGAGCGGTTTCGACGGTGAAGAAGGCGCCTTCCCCCTCAATGGCGAAGTCGAGCGTGCGACCGGTCTGGCGCAGGGATCCCTGGCCAAAGTCGCGTCCCACGCCGTTGTCCAGCACGAAGCTGGCCGAGGGACGGATGCCGTGATTGCGGGCACGTTGACCGATCTCGGTCCCGACCATCAATTGCTCCACCTTGAAACCGGTGGTGTCGGCGTTGGCTATGTTGTTGGCCACGATGTCCAGTTCGCGACGAAGCGTCATCTGGCGGGACAGGGCGACGTAGGCGGCGTTTTCCACGGGCAACTCCTTGAGCCCGGTCCTGAGCAAGGGGCGGGCCAACAGGGTTAATCGTTGTCTGGAAAGGGTTAGAGCGGGAGAGCCGACGGCCCAGCCCGGCAGAAACTGCCGGTTATGAACGCCTCGTTAACCAAACCCGCGTCATCTGGAGGCTGGAATCGACAGGTCGGGATTCGCGACCGCGGGGCGTCTGGAAACATGCTGAAACTCGGCAAGAAAAAGAAAGATGCGGGTTTGCCTGCGACGACCGAGGCGCCCGCCGACGGCGTCGAGGCTGACGGCGCGCCCGGCAAAAAGAAGCCGCCCATGCTGTTGATCATCGGCGCGGCTGTCGGCGTGCTTGTGCTGGGCGGCGGCGCTGCAGCCTTCTTCCTGATGCAGCCCGGCTCGGCCGAGGCCTCGGGAGAAGAGGCTCATGCGTCTCCTCCGCCTCCCCCCGCCAAGAAAGGCGGAGGCGGCCATGGCGCTCCGACCGAGGGCGGAGCAGGGGTGATTGCAGCCGGCCCTGACGGGGTCACCTTTTATACCCTGCCGGATATGGTGGTGAATATTCAGTCGCCCGGCGGCCGCCCCACCTTCCTGAAGCTGAAGCTGACCCTGGAAATGGAAGACGCTCATCTGGCCCAGACGCTACAGGCCGAGGCTCCGCGCCTTCAGGATATGTTCCAGGGTTATCTGCGTGAACTGCGCCCCGAGGAGTTGGCGGGGTCCGCCGGAAGCCATCAGCTTCGCCAGGAACTGCTTCGCCGCGTCAATCTGATTGCGGCTCCGGGCCACGTGGACGCCGTGCTCATCGAAGAAATGCTGGTGCAGTAAATCATGAGCGACGCCGACACTCTCGACAACGAAGCGACGGCCGGCGGCGAAGCGGGCCTGTCGGAGCGGGTGCTGAACCAGGAGGAGATCGACAGCCTGCTGGGCTTTGATCTCGGAGACGATGACGGTTCCGACCGGTCAGGCATCCGCGCCATCATCAACTCGGCCCTGGTCAGCTACGAGCGCCTGCCGATGCTGGAGATCGTGTTTGACCGCCTTGTGCGGTTGATGACGACCAGCCTCCGGAATTTCACCTCCGACAACGTCGAGGTCAGCCTCGACAACATCAGTTCCATACGGTTCGGCGACTATCTGAACTCCATCCCGCTGCCGGCCATCCTGGCGGTGTTCCGGGCCGAGGAGCTGGACAACTACGGCCTGCTGACGGTCGACTCCAACCTGATCTATTCGATCGTGGATGTGCTGCTGGGCGGTCGCCGGGGTACGGCGGCGTTGCGCATTGAGGGGCGGCCCTACACCACCATCGAGCGCATGCTGGTCCAGCGCATGATCGAGGTGATCCTGGCCGACGCCCAGGCGGCGTTCGAGCCGTTGACCCCGGTGCATTTCAATCTGGACAGGCTGGAAACCAATCCTCGTTTCGCCGCCATCGCCCGATCGGCCAACGCCGCCATTCTGGTCAAGCTGCGCATCGATATGGAGGATCGCGGCGGGAGGGTCGAACTCTTGCTGCCCTATTCGACGCTGGAGCCCATCCGCAAGATGCTGCTGCAGCAGTTCATGGGTGAGAAGTTCGGGCGCGACAACATCTGGGAAAGTCACCTGGCCACCGAACTCTGGACCACCGAAACCGAGGTGCGCGCCGTGCTCGAGGAGCAACAGATGCCGCTGCAGAAGGTGCTGGACCTGAAGGTCGGTGACACCCTGATGCTGAACGCCGGTCCCGACAGCGAAGTCAGCGTCCGGTGCGGCTCGATCCCGGTCACCACCGGCCGCATGGGCCGCAAGGGCCAGCATATCGCCGTGCGTGTGGAGCGGCCCATCAGCGTGGAAACCGCCAGCCGACTGACCGGAGGAAAACGATGAGCACGACCGGACTGATCCTGGACGGCGTCCTGATGTTGTTGCTGATAGGGGCTGTGGCCTTCGGCATCCGGCTGGAGCGCAAGCTGGCCGCCCTGCGCAACGGGCAGGCCGAGTTCGCAAAAGCGGTGAGCGAGTTGAACGCCGCCGCCGGCAAGGCCGAAAACGCCTTGATGGCGTTGAGGTCTGCCGGGCAGGACACAGATCTCCTGCACGACCGCATCGTCAAGGGCCGTCAGTTGAAGGCGGAGCTGGAGGGGCTGATTTCGCGAGCCCCGGCGCGGATTGCGCCTGCCGTCAGCGAGCCGTCGGCGGTGGTCCGTCCCCCTCATTCCGAGCCGAAGCCTGCGCCGCAGGCGGTCGCCGCGCCGGCGCCGGAACAGGCGGCCGAGCGCGCCTCCATGATCCTGCAGGCCCTGGCCGCTAACCAAACTGCTCAACAAAGCCTGAACCGGGCCCGGCGTAAGCTGGACGAAGACCTGTTCGCCGCCTGATTGCTGAAAGCTCTGTGTGATGAAGATGCCCCGCATCCTGCCCCTGATCGCCATCGCTGTGGGCGGCATCATCGCCGTTCGTGCGGCAGGTCTGGCGCCTGAGCTGTTCCAGGGAGCCCAGGCTTGGGCCCAGGAAGGCGTCGTCCCCGCCGGGGATGCGGCCCTGCTCACGACCGCCTCGGCGCCTGCCGTATGCGCTCTGTCGGAAGACCAGTTGGCCGAGCAAGCCGGCATCTCCCCGGCGGAACTGCGGATCATCCAGCGCCTGTCGGATCGTCGCGGAGAGCTGGACGCTCGCGACGCGGACTTCGCCACCATGCTGCCGCTGATGGCTGCAGCCGAACAGAAGCTGGATGAGCGGATGGCCGCGCTGAACGCCATCAAGGCCGAGCTGGAAGGGATGCTGGGTCAGGCGGACGAGCGGGAACAGGCCGAGATCAACAGGCTGGTGGAAGTCTATCAGGCCATGAGGCCGCGCGAGGCGGCGGCGGTCTTCACCAGCCTGGCGGACTCTGTGCGTCTTCCGGTGGCCCAGGCCATGCGCCCCCGCGCCCTGGCCGCCATCATGGCCCAGATGCCCCCTGCGGCGGCGCGTGAGCTGACCGAGAAGCTGGCTGATCGCTATGAAGCGCAGCAACTGGCCGCCCGCGCCGAAGCCGTGGCGCGGAACGCGCCCGCGCCCGCTCCCGTTCCTGCGCCCGTCCGGACAGCAGAGGCGCCGCCCCAGGCTCCCCCGGCGCGCCGTCCGGCTCAGGCCCAGGCGCGCGCCCAGATCCAGACCCCGCCGGCGCCCCCGCCCGGTCCCCAGCCCTACGAACCCGATGGCGGGCAGGGCGGCCGCGCGGAGCCCGCCCGTCAGACCGTTCAGTAAGGCTGGTTGGCGTGGCCGCGAACAGCAGCTATCACCGCGCCTCGATCTCCAGCGAAGCGATGAGCCCTTATGTCCGAAACGCCCCCTGACCGTCTGTCCGTCAATCCCGCCAGCCCGCACCATGACGAGGCTGTGCTGGCGCGCGGGGTCGGCATCCGCTTCAAGGGCGAAGAGAAGACCAACGTCGAGGAGTATTGCGTCTCCGAGGGCTGGGTGCGTCTGGCCGTCGGCAATCGCGTTGACCGCAAGGGCAACCAGTTGACCGTAAAGCTTCAGGGGCCGGTGGAGCCTTATTTCAAGGACGACGCCGAAGCCTGAGCCTTCGTTGCGGCCTTTTCTGAAGGCAGAAGACGACTGGACAACTCCGCCACGTCCAGCCCGCTTGGCTGCTGATACAGGCGCAGGCCGAACTCCGGCAGGATGGCGATCATGTGGTCGAAGATATCCGCCTGGATGCTTTCGTATTCCACCCACGCCGTGGTTGTGGTGAAGCAGTAGATTTCCAGCGGCAGGCCGTGCGCCGTCGGGTCAAGCTGGCGGACCAGCAGGGTCAGGCCGGTGGAATGGATACGCGGGTGGTCCAGCAGATAGGACTGCACATAGGCTCGGAAGGCGCCGATGTTGGTCATGCGGCGCGTGTTGACGGGCTCGCGGCCGGCCTCGGCCAATTTCTTGTTCCAGGCGTCGATCTCGTCCTGCTTGCGTCGGATGTAGTCGTCGATGAGAGCGAAGCGGCACAGGTTTTCACGCTCGCCGGGCTCCAGAAAACGAATGCTGTTCTGATCGATCATCAGGCTGCGCTTGATGCGTCGCCCGCCGCTCTCGCTCATGCCCCGCCAGTTCTTGTAGCTGTCGGTGATCAGCTTGGAGGTCGGGATGGCGGTGATGGTCCGGTCCCAGTTCTGGACCTTGACCGTGTGCAGGGCGATATCGATCACATCGCCGTCGGCGTTGAGATGGGGCGCCTCGATCCAGTCTCCGACGCGCAGCATGTCGTTTGAGGTCAGCTGAATCGACGCCACCAGCGACAGGATGGTCCCCTGGAACACCAGCATCAGCACCGCCGCCATGGCTCCCAACCCTGACAACAGCAGCAACGGCGAACGCTCGATCAGGGTGGCGATGATCAAGATGGCCGCGATCGCGAAGAGGGCGATCTTGATCATCTGGATATAGCCCTTGATCGGGCGATTGGCGGCGCTGGGACGCCGCGCATAGCGCGCGTTCACCAGGTCGAGAACGCTCGAAACGGTCAGGACGATCGTCAGAATGACAAAGGCCGAAGCGACGTTCTGGACCACCGTCATCGCCCCGGGCGGCAGATGGGGCACCAGTTGAATGCCGTTGTGGATCACCAGGGCGGGGGCGATGCGCGCCAGGCGCTGGGCGATCGGCGCCGTAGCCTCGTTGTGAAGCCTGACCGTTTTCAGGACCCTGCGCCCGATCCTGAGGAGGATATGCCGGGTAACCCAGTCCGCCAGAAAGGCCGTCGTCAGGAGAATAAGCACGCCCAGCGCGGTCTCCAGCATCGGGTAATCCGCGATCTGTGCGCGCAGGGCGTCAAAGGCGTGCATGAAGGTCCGTTACACTCGTGAAGGGGGCGGGGTTCAGGTCGGGTCATAACAGGGCGGGCGCACGCAAGACCACCGCATGGCTGGACTTTCCATCCCGGGTCGGCTGAAAGTGCTCATCGACAGGGGGGCGTCACGAAGGCCTGTGGCCGGTCCCCCCTCCCGACCCAATAGAACATGGACGCCTGATGACCGACGCCACGCCGGCCACGCCCAATGGTTCAAAGCCTCCCGCCGGCCCGCCGCCGGGCAAGCGCAACGCCTTCACGCGATTCCTTGATGCGGTTGAGTGGCTGGGCAACTGCCTGCCCCATCCGGTCACCCTGTTCTTCCTCCTGGCCGTGGCCATGGTGCTGCTTTCGGGCCTGTTCGGGGCCATGGGCGTAGCGGTTGAAGATCCCAGGCCCCTGGGATCCGCAGGTCGATCAGACGACGGCATGATCCGGGCGGTCAGCCTGATGAGTGCGGACGGCCTGCGCCGTATCTTCACTGGCCTCGTGGGCAATTTCACCAGCTTCGCTCCCCTGGGCGTCGTGCTGGTGGCCATGCTGGGTGTGGGCGTCGCCGAACGATCCGGCATGCTGTCGGCCGCGGTCCGGGGCATCGTGCTGGGCGCCTCCCCCAAGGTCGTTACTTTCGCCATCGTCTTCGCGGGCGTGCTGTCCAACACCGCGTCGGAAATGGGATATGTGGTGCTCGTGCCCCTGGCGGGCGCGGTCTATTACTCGCTGGGCCGACATCCGCTGGCGGGGATGGCGGCGGCTTTCGCCGGCGTATCGGGCGGTTATTCCGCCAATCTTCTGATCGGGACAGTGGACCCTCTGCTGGCCGGCATAACCGAGGAAGCCGCGCGCCTGATCGACCCGGCCTATATCGTGCCGGCGACCGCCAGCTACTTCTTCATGGTCATCAGCGTGTTCATGGTGACGATCATCGGCGGCCTGGTCAGCATCTACATCGTCGAGCCGAAGCTCGGCGCCTATGACAAATCAAAGGCCGATCCCGAGGTGCTGAAGGGCGGCTCCATGGAGCCGTTGCAGGCCAGGGAGAAGAAGGGCCTCATGGTCGCGGGGCTTGCGGCCCTGGGTGTGCTTGGCCTCATGGCCCTGACCCTGGTTCCGGACTGGGGCCTGTTGCGGGATCCGGTGAGTGGCGATCGCATACGATCTCCATTCTTCACGGGCTTCGTCACCTGGATATTCCTCTTTTTCCTTGTGGTCGGTTTCGCCTATGGCCGCACGGTCGGGACCATGCGCAACGACCGGGATGTGATCGACGGCATGGCCTCGGCCATTTCCACCCTGGGCCTCTATGTGGTGATCGTCTTCTTCGCCGCGCAATTCGTAGCGTTCTTCGGCTGGTCGAATCTGGGGGCGATCACAGCCGTCAACGGCGCCACCTTCCTGCAGAACAGCGGGCTGACCGGACCCGCAGTGTTTCTGGGCTTCATCCTGATTTGCTGCTTCGTGAACCTGATGATCGGGTCCGCCTCGGCCCAGTGGGCCATGACCGCGCCGATCTTCGTGCCCATGCTGATGCTGATCGGCTATTCGCCCGAGGTGATCCAGACGGCCTACCGGATCGGGGATTCCACCACCAACATCATCACCCCGATGATGAGCTATTTCGGGCTGATCCTTGCCTGGGCCACCCGCTACAACAAGGATGTGGGTATCGGCACCATGATCGCGATGATGCTGCCCTATTCGATCTTCTTCACCATCGCCTGGACCATCCTGTTCTTCCTGTGGGTGTTCGGCTTCGGCCTGCCGGTGGGACCGGGCTCGCCGACCTACTACACGCCGGGGTGATGTTCAGTCGCTCAGGCTGATGGCGGACAGCAGGCGGCCGAAGTCCGGCTCGCCGCGCCTGAAGGCCCGGCGGTTGGAGAAGAAGCGCGCCTCGTCGGTGCAGGTGTCGTGGCCCGTCCACGCCGCCTGCACCACGCCCGCCTCGGCCAGCCGCCACAGCACGAAGCCGGGCAGGTCGAACAGGCGTTTGTCCGCCGCCGCGCCCGGCCGGAAGAACCGGCCCGCTCCGGGGTCGTGGTGCTCGAACCGTTCCTGAAAGTCCGCGCCAACCTCATAGCTGTTTGGCCCGATGCAGGGGCCGACCACGGCGACCGTGCGCTCGGGGATGGCCCCGAGGGCCTGCATGGCCGCCAGACTGCTGTGGACCACGCCGTTCAGGGCGCCTTTCCAGCCCGCATGCACCGCACCCACGACTCGGGCGTGAGGGTCGGCCAGAAGGATGGGTGCGCAGTCGGCCGTGAGGGCCCCGCAGACCAGGCCGGAGCGATCGGTCACAACCCCGTCGCCCTCGGGCCGCTGCTCGCCCCACGGCGCCTCGGCCACGCGAATGAGGGTCGAGTGGATCTGGAAGGCGGTGAACAGATGATCTTCTCCCGCGCCGAGCACAGAGGCGCAGCGGCGACGATTCTCGTGCACGGTCTGCGGGTCATCGCTGGAGCCGAGCCCCACGTTCAGGCTGTCGTAGATCCCGGAGGAGGCTCCGCCGTTCCGGGTGAAGAAGGCGTGGCGGACGCCGGGCAGGTTCAGCAGGGGATGGGTCAGGTGCTCAGCCATGTCAGGTCTCGAAGCCCGGAATGGACAGGCTCTTCGGCGCGAACACGCAGGCGGCCTTGAACAGGTCGCCCATCTGGTCCGGTGCGGTCAGGCGGTGCAACTGGCGCTCGATCACCGGGGCGGCGTCGGGGCGGGACTGCATGAGGCGCTGCGCGCGGGCCTCGACGCCCAGGGCGCGCAGGAAATCGCCCTGGCCGCGACAGCCCGTGACGTCGGCGCCGGACCGCACGGCGGCCTCCAGAACCACCGGGAAATCGGCCCACTGGGTCAGATCAGCCTCGCCGGGCGTGGACAGGGGATCGACCTTCTCGTGCCGTTTAAGGGCCTGAAGGGTGCCGCCTGGCCCGGGCCGGTCGCGGCCGTAGTCGATCAGAAGCGCGGCGCCGGACGCCTCGCGGATCAGGGCGCCCAAGTCGCGGCCGAAGGCGGCCTGCTGCTCGGAAATCTCGAAAATCTGACCCGTCTCGATGTTGAAGGCGGGCTTGAGGAAGCCGGCGCTGGGCGCGGTCAGGCCGAAGGTCAGGTCGCCCGAGTCGTCCAGTCCCACGCGCCGCTCGGCCCAGCCGGTGTCAGTGCGCATGAACTGGCGCGCGGGCAGGCAGTCCAGCACCTCGTTGGCGATCAGGATGACCGGGGCGTCGGTCTCGACGGCGTGCAGGGACTTCACCCAGCGCGGCGGACGGTCGTGGTCGGACAGGCGGCGGGCCTGAGCCTCGCGCAAGGGCGCGCTGGGCTCGATCAGGACCAGATCGCAGGCTTCCAGAAAGGCGGGGGCCAGGCGGGCGGCGCGCAGGGCGTCGTCCATGAGGGTTCCATCGCCGGGCCCGACCTCCACCAGCCGGAACCGGTCCGGCGCGCCCAGACGGGTCCAGATATCCACCGCCCACAGGCCGATCAGCTCGCCGAACATCTGACTGACCAGAGGGGCGGTGATGAAGTCGCCCCGCGCTCCCAGGTTCGGCCGGGTGGCGTAGTAGCCGTCCTCCGGGTCATGCAGGCAGCGGGCCACATAGTCCGCCACCGTCATCGGTCCGGTAAGGGCGATCTCGCGCCGCAGGCGGTCGATCAGGGGCATGGGATCACCCTTGCGCGGGCGGTCGGCTCCAGGCCCGCCAGATCAGCAAGGCGCCGATCAGCATCATGGGAATGGATAACAGCATACCCATGGTCACCATGCCCTGCAGGGCGTCCGGCATGTGGGTGTCGGGCTCGCGCACCGTCTCCAGCACCGCACGCGACAGGCCGTAGCCCAGCAGGAAGATGCCCGTGACATAGCCGGGCTTGGCCAGCAGGCGCCATTTCCAGACCGCCACGACGAGGATGGCGAACAGGACGAGGCCCTCAAGCGCGGCTTCATAAAGTTGGCTGGCGTGCCGAGGCTCGAGACCCGCCGGGCAATAGCCGTAAAGCTGCAGGATGCGATCGTTGCAGAAAACGACCCCCAGCGGACCGTCCGTCGGTCGGCCCCACAGCTCTCCGTTGATGAAATTGGCGATGCGGCCGAAGAACAGGCCGATGGGCGCCACCGGCGCGATCAGGTCGCCCAGCGACAATGGATTGATCTTCTGGCTACGCGCGAAGAAGAACAGCGCCAGCGCGACGCCGATCAGGCCTCCATGGAACGACATCCCGCCGGTCCAGACCTGAAGAATCTCAAGCCGCTCCCCGACACCCGATCCGGTGAAGATCTGGCCCAGCAGATCGGGGCGGTAGAAGAGCACATACCCCAGGCGTCCCCCGCCGATGATTCCGAGGGTCACCCAAAGCACCAGATCGTCGATCTGCGGTCCCGAGGCCGGGGGAGTCCGCGGCGCCCACAGGCTTGTCCGCTTGGCCAGCATCGCGGCGTAACGCCAGCCCAGAACGATGCCCGCTATATAGGCCAGAGCGTACCAACGCAGGGGCAGAGGCCCCAGCTGGATCAGGACCGGATCGAATTCGGGAAAGACCACGCGCGACTCCCTGGCGGTTGCCGGTCTCGTTTAGCAAGCGCGACCGGACCCGTCGCCCCCGATCTGAGGCGACGGGCCGGTTGCCGGCGTGTCAGCCGCCGAACAGACCCGCGACCCAGGCGCGCACGGCGCTTTCGTCGGTGGGGTCGCCCGCATAGGTCAGGCCCGGCTCCGGCGTATAGGGCTGGTTGGAGCCGCGCTCGCGGTCGGTCCAGACCTTGTGGCCGTAGCTGACCCGCCCGTAGGTGGAGGGCAGCGGGGTCACCGTGGGCTCGATCACCAGGCTGTCGGCGCTGGTGGGCTGGCCGGCGATGCGGACGTTGGGCAGCCGGTGCAGCACGTCAATCGCGTCCAGGCACCCGGCCGCGCATCCGCCATCCACCAGGATCACCACATTGCCCCGGACTGGATTGACGCCGGCCTCGATTTCGGGACGGGACGGCATCGGGCGCGTGAAGCTCTGTTGTCCGGACTGGATGGCCTGATCGAAGGCTTCGACCACCGCCTGGGTTTCCTGGATGGTGGCGGGATTGATCTGGGCGAAGACGGGGTCGGCCTGCATCCGGCCCAGCGCGTCGGCGAACCACTGGCGGTTCGTCTGGGTGGCGCGATAGGCCAGATTGACCTGGGTCGGCTGCGCCGCGCCGATCATCTCGGGCGACCAGATGCGGGCGGCCGTACGCAGGGTGTAGCTGGCGGAATCCGCCGTGTTGCCACGCGCGCCGCGCAGGTCGATGACCACGCCCGAAGCGCCGCGTATGGCCTCCTGCTGGGCCTCGACCTGGGCCAGGAAACCGGTCCAGTCGGCGTCATCGGCCAGGGTGTGGATGTGGATCCACGCCAGGCCGTCATTCATCTCGACCGCCAGCGGCGTGGCGGCCACATAGACCGAGGCGCGATAGGCGGCCTCCAGCTCCTCGGGCGTGGCGAAGTCGGTGGCCAAGCGGACGTTGCGGTTGCGGCGTCCGTCGCGGAACCGGCACTCGCCCGGAATGCCGCCGGCCATCGGGTTGCCCCGGTCCCAGAACAGGTAGGGCGCCGTGGCCGCGCGATCCGCCTCAAGCGTCAGGTCGCCTTCCCAGATGTCGAGGCGGCGTTCGGCGATCTCTTCGGCCGATTGGCCGTCACAGGACTCCAGCACCCAACCCACCTGGGGCACGTTGCGCGCGCCGGGCTTGACCCAGCTGACCACATAGCCGCCGTCGCGCCATGCGGTGGTGAAGTTCGGCCAGGCGACCGCCTGCCAGGGGTCGCGGGCGGCCCATGTGGGCTCGATGCGGATGTTGGCGTCGCGGAAGCCGTGGCCGTAACCGCGCAGCAGATAGGCGTAGGCATTGGGCGAGTTGACCCGGCCAAGTTCACCCTGCATCTGCGCCAGACCGTCGTTCAGCCAGGTGCGGAACTGGCCGCTGGAGGGCGCGTCGATGACCGCGGCGGGGTGATTTTCACCGAGCGCCTGATGGGCGGCGGTCAGATCCTGTTCAGCGGCGGCGCGCCAGTCCTGGGCGTTCGCAGCGCCGGCGGTGACGGCCAAAGCGAGGGCGGATGCTGCAGTGGCGAGGAGTGTTTTCACGGCAGAGTCTCCGAATGGGTTAAGCACAGATGGCGCGTGTTAAACCCTATCAGCCCAGCTTCGCCAACCCCGCGCGGAGCCGCGCGGGCGTTTACACAGGCGGATGCGGGCCGTAAGCGACGAGCGGAAGGCGGCGACAGACCGCGTCAGGGAAATCAGCAAGGCTCATGTTCTCCAAGATCCTCATCGCCAATCGGGGCGAGATCGCCGTCCGCATCATCAAGACCTGCCGCCGTATGGGCATCGCCACGGTGCAGGTCTATTCCGAGGCGGACGCCGGGTCGCTGGCGGTGGAGATGGCGGACGAGGCGGTGCTGATCGGCCCGGCGCCGGCGAACCAGTCCTATCTGCTGGCGGACAGGATCGTTGAGGCGGTGCGTCAAACGGGCGCGGAGGCGGTGCATCCGGGCTTCGGCTTCCTGAGCGAGAACGCGGGCTTCGCCCGTCGGCTGCGCGACGAGGGCATCGCCTTCATCGGCCCGAACCCCGAGGCCATCGACGCCATGGGCGACAAGATCAGCTCCAAGAAGCTGGCGGTCGAGGCCGGCGTGTCCACGGTGCCGGGCCACATGGGGCTGATCGAGACGCCGGATGAGGCGGTGAAGATCGCGCGCGAGATCGGCTATCCCATCATGATCAAGGCCTCGGCCGGGGGCGGGGGCAAGGGCATCCGGGTGGCTCACTCCGACGCCGACATGGCCGAAGGATTCGCCGCCGTGAAGGCCGAGGCGAAGAACGCCTTCGGCGACGACCGGGTGTTCTTGGAGAAATTCATCATCGATCCGCGCCACATCGAGATCCAGGTGCTGGGCGACAAGCACGGCAATGTCATCCACCTGTTCGAGCGGGAATGCTCGATCCAGCGCCGCAACCAGAAGGTCATCGAGGAAGCGCCGTCGCCCCTGCTGGATGACGCCACCCGCGCCGCCATGGGCGCCCAAGCCGTCGCCCTAGCCAAGGCTGTGAACTACGATTCCGCCGGCACGGTGGAGTTCGTGGCCGGGCAGGACAGGAGTTTCTTCTTCCTGGAGATGAACACCCGGCTTCAGGTGGAGCATCCGGTGACGGAGTTGATCACCGGGGTTGATCTGGTCGAGCAGATGATCCGCTCGGCCTGGGGCGAAAAGCTGAACCTGACCCAAGAGGACCTGAAGATCGACGGCTGGGCCATCGAGAGCCGCATCTACGCCGAGGATCCCTATCGCGGCTTCCTGCCGTCGATCGGCCGGCTGGTGCGCTACGACCAGCCGGCCGAGGGCGAGCAGGACGGCTATGTGGTGCGCAACGATTCCGGCGTCCGCGAGGGCGACGAGATCAGCATGTTCTACGACCCCATGATCGCCAAGCTGTGCGCCTGGGCCCCGACCCGCGAGGGCGCCATCGACGGCATGGCCCGGGCGCTTGAGGACACCCATCTGAAAGGCGTGGGCCACAACGTCCCCTTCCTGGCGGCGGTGATGGAGCAGGAGCGATTCCGCTCGGGCGTGCTGTCCACCAGCTACATCAAGGACGAGTTCCCGGACGGCTTCGACGGCCTGCCGGTGGCGGGCTTCGGGCGCGACGTGATGATCGCGGCGGCGGCGGCCATGAACGAGATCCTCGCCGAACAGTCCGGCGATCCTTCTGACCGGTTCGAATGGGCCGTCATGATCGGCGGCGAACGCCAGGGCATCATGGTGGGCTATGACGACGACGAGAGCCTGGTCATCGATCTGGACGGGGATCACACCCTGACCCTGACCGACATCGACTGGCGCCCCGGCCTGGCCCAGTTCCGGGCCGTGCTCGCCAACGGCCTTGAGGAAGGACGCTCCTTCACCGCCGAGGTGAAGCGCGCGCCGGACGGTTTTGACATCCGCTGGCGGGCCTCCAGGGCGCGGGTGCGGGTGCTGGCGCCCCACATCGCCGACCTGTACGCCCGCCTGCCCGAGAAGGAGGCGGCCGACACCTCCAAGCTGATCCAGTCGCCGATGCCGGGGCTGGTGGTCTCCATCAATGTGAAGCCGGGGCAGGCGGTGCAGTCCGGCGAGGCCGTGGCCGTGATCGAGGCCATGAAGATGCAGAACATCCTGCGCGCCGAGCACGACGGCACGGTCAAGACCGTCAGCGCCGCCGCCGGTGACAGCGTGGCGGCCGATGACGTGCTGGTGGAGTTCGAATAGTGCGCCGTTTCGCTTCGGGTGTGGATCTGGGAACCTTGTTCCTGTCGCCGAAGGGGCGGATCGACCGGCGGCCGTTTGTGGTGGGCGTAATCGCGCTGGTCGTCGTCGCCCTGGCGCTATTCCAGTGGCTGGCGGTGGGTCAGTGGTGGCACGTGCCTGTGGGCTGGGTCTTCTATCCGGCCTGGGTCTATGCAGCGGTCTGTGTGCTGGCCAAGCGGCTGCATGACCGGGGGCGTAGCGGCTGGTGGGCGGCGGGCGTGCTGATCGGCTTCAACTTCACCTGGCCCTATCCGGACAGCCTGATGGGTGTGGCGGGGCTTGTGGTGGTGCTGTGGGCTGCGGTCGAACTGGGCTGGATGAAGGGCGAGGAAGGGACGAACCGCCATGGCCCGCCCCTGAACGCGCCTCCGACGCCCACGCCCTAGGGCGTGTCGCGCGGCGGCAGTTCAGATGCAGCGCGGATCATCTGAACGAACGCGGCGCGCTCGCCGTAAGGGTCTTCGCCTCTCGCCCCCTGGGCCAGTTCGAGCACCTGGTCCCAGCCGTAACCGGCGCCGAGCCACGGATCGCGTCGCAAGCGCTGGCCGAAGGCGGCGACCGCCAGGGCCCAGCGAGTGCCTTCCGGCGCGGAAGATGATGCCAGTCCCGAAACCGGCGTCTGCATCAGCACGGACTCGTCCTCGCCCGGCAGCTTGTAACGCACCTGCACGAAGGCCAGTTCGTCCGACGAGGCGGGCGGGGCCTGACGGGTGTCATACCGCCGCTCCGACAATTGGGTCGGGCCGCCCACCGGCGTAATCTCGTACAGCGCTGTCACCGAGGCGCCGGAGCCCACTTCGCCCGCATCCACCGCGTCATTGTTGAAGTCGGCCTCGTTCAGCAGGCGGGTTTCGTAGCCGATCAGGCGCCATTCCGCGACGTGGGCGGGGTTGAACTCCACCTGGATCTTCACATCGTCGGCGATGGGGAAGGCGCCCCGGTCGAAGGCGGGGCCGAACAGCCGCCGCGCCTCGTTCAGGCTGTCCACATAGGCTGCCGTGCCATTGCCCGCCTGGGAAATGGTCTGCATGCGCGTGTCCTGATAGTTGCCGCGTCCGAAGCCGTAGACCGACAGATAGATGCCGCTGTCCCGTTGCAGCGACACATACTCCTCGATGGAGCGGTTGTCGGTGACGCCCACGTTGAAGTCGCCGTCGGTGAACATGAGGATGCGGTTCACCCGGTCGTCGGCGTAGTTCACCCGCGCCTGATCGTAGGCGTTGGTCATGCCGGTGGCGCCGGCTGTGCCGCCGGAGGCATACAGGCTTTCCACCGCGCAGCGGATGCGCAGCTTCTCCGTGCCGGGGGTGGACTGCAGCGTCGTGCCCGCGCCTTCGGCGTAATAGGTAACAGCCACCGTGTCCTGGGGCCTCAGCCGGTCGATGATCAGGTTCATGGACCGTTGGGCCAGCTCCAGCTTGTCGGGGCTGTTCATGGAGCCGGACACGTCGACGAGGAAGGTCAGGTTCAGCGGGCGGCGCTGTTCCTCGGGCAGCTCATAGCCCTGAAGGCCCACATGGACGATCTGACGGCCCTCGACCCACGGCGAGTCGACCACGACCGTGGTGACCGCGAAGGGCTCGTCGACGCTGTCAGGCTGGGCGTAGCCGTAGTCAAAATAGTTGATCATCTCCTCGACGCGCACGGCATCGGCTGGTGGGGACATGCCGTCATTGATGAAGCGGCGCACGTTGGAATAGCTGGCCGTGTCCACGTCGATGGAGAAGGTCGAAACGGGTTCGTCCAAGGTCCGGCGCACCGCATTGGGTGTGGCTTGGGGATAGGATTCCGGCGCGCCGGCAGTCACCGGGCCCGGCGCGATTCGGGAGCCTGTGACGACGACTGGCTGAGGCGCGGCAGGGCTGATCTGAGGCGAAGGTGCGCCTACGGGCGAGGGAGGCGGCGGAGGAGGAGGGGGCGGAGGAGGCGGCGGTGATGCGGGCGGTGGCGGCGCTCCATAATGAAGGCTGGAGCTCATCGGCCGGGTGGGCGGCGCTGGAAACCGGGAATAGACGTTCACCGGCTCCTTGTAGATTTCGAAGCCCAGCGCCGCGCAGGCCGCGCGGGTCGGCGCGCCGTCACCGGGCGCGTAGGCAGGGCCGCCGGCTGGCGATTGCGCCCCTGCAGGGGTGACGAGACCCAGGCAGGCGGCCATGCAGACCCCGACCTTCAACTTCCTTGAACCCGACATCGACAGCTCCCGATCACCCCTGTGACGTGCATGAGGCCAGCCAAGATTGGTCGAAACTGTGGCCGAATATCCAGATGGAATCTGACGGAGACCCCAACGACTCGCTTCGCCGCCGACCCGCGTCATGCCTATATGAACTGACGCAAAGCAGGACGGGGCAAGAACATGGCGGACGCAGCCACGGGAATGGAGCTGGGCCACGCGGTGGTCCTGCTGGGCGCGGCGGTGGTGGCGGCGCCGCTCTTTCGCAAGCTGGGTCTGGGTTCGGTGCTGGGATATCTGGCGGCCGGGCTTCTGATCGGGCCGTTCGGCCTGGGCCTCTTCGACGATCCCATGACTATCCTGCACGTGGCCGAGTTGGGCGTGGTGATGCTGTTGTTCATCATCGGCCTGGAGATGCGGCCTTCACGGTTGTGGAACCTGAGGCGGGAGATTTTCGGCCTCGGTGCGGCCCAGGTGGCCGCTTGCGCCCTGCTGCTGACCGGGGTCGGCATAGCGTTCGGCTTCCCGCCCGCCGTGGCCCTGATCGGCGCCTGCGGCTTCGTGCTGTCGTCCACGGCTGTCATCATGCAGATGCTGGACGAGCGCGGCGAGCGGATGGAGCCGCAGGGGCAGAGGGCGGTCTCGATCCTGCTGCTGGAGGATCTTGCCATCGTGCCCTTGCTGGCGCTTGTGGTCTTCATGGGCGCCGCCATGGGAACGGATTCCGGCGAAGCGACGCGCCCGGTCTGGCAGGCGGTTCTGATCGGCCTTCTGGCCATCGCGGCCCTGGTGGTGGCCGGGCGCTATCTGTTGAACCCGCTGTTCCGCATCCTGGCCAACAGCGGCGCGCGCGAGGTGATGACGGCCGCGGCCCTGCTGGTGGTGCTGGGCGCCGCCCTGTTCATGCAGGTGGGGGGGCTGTCCATGGCCATGGGCGCCTTCCTGGCCGGGGTGCTGCTATCGGACTCCACCTTCCGCCATCAACTGGAGGCGGACATCGAGCCGTTCCGCGGCATCCTGCTGGGCCTGTTCTTCATCAGCGTCGGCATGGCGCTGGATCTGGCCGTGGTGGCGTCGGACTGGGTTCTGATCGCCGGGGCGGTGGTCGCCTTCATGGCTGTGAAGGGCGTAGCCATCTACGCCGTTGCGCGCGTCTTCAAGGCCAGACACCGCGAAGCGCTGGAGCGCGCGGCCCTGTTCGCCCAAGGAGGCGAGTTCGCCTTCGTGCTGTACGCAGCGGCCCTGACGGCCGGGGTGTTCGACGGGCGCATAAGCGCAGTCATGACGGCGGTGGTGATCCTGTCCATGGCCCTGACTCCGGTGGTCACCCTGATCGTGACGCGGTTCTTCCTGCACGAAGAGAACAGCCTGTCGCCCGACGACGCGGATGGCGTGGATCGGGCCGACGATCTGCACGGGCGGGTGCTGATCATCGGTTTCGGCCGGTTCGCCCAAGTGGTCAGCCAGCCGCTTCTGGCGCGCGACGTGGACGTGTCGATCATCGAGAACGATGTGGAGATGATCCAGGCGGCGGGCAATTTCGGCTTCAAGGTCTATTACGGCGACGGGGGGCGGCTGGACGTGCTGCACGCCTCGGGGGCAGGGACGGCCGAGGCGATTCTGGTCTGTGTGGACAAACCCGAGGTCGCCGATCACATCGTCGAACTGGTGAAGGCGGAGTTCCCCCTGACGCGTCTTTACGTCCGCGCCTTCGACCGGGGCCATTCGCTGCGCCTGGTTAATGCGGGCGTGGACTACGAACTGCGCGAAACCTTTGAGTCTGCCCTGAAATTCGGCGGCCAGGTGCTGACCGACATGGGCCTGGACGACCGCGACGTGAAGGAAACCCTGGAGGATGTGCGCCGCCGCGACGAGCAGCGCTTCGAAGCCCAGATCACCGGCGGGCTGACGGCGGGCCGGTCCCTGATGCGCGGCAATGCGGTGACCCCCCAGCCGGCGCCCTATGTCCCGCCCAAGCGCGAGGCCAGGCCGCTCAGCGAGGAGACCGCCGACGTGCTGGAGGACGAGGACGCCCGGGCCTGACGTGCAACGAAAAACGGCGCCTCCTCGGAGACGCCGTCTGTCCGATCAGGCCGTAACTGCGATCACTGGCCGTTGCGGGCCGCCGCCAGGCCCACGCGCGCCTGTAAATGCTGATCCTGGCCGATGGCGCCCGAAATTTCGTTGAAGCGCTCCAGAGTCAGACCCGAACCTTCGATGGCGGCGGCCATCTGGGCCTGCTGCTCTTCACTCGGGGCCTGGCCGTTCAGAGACTGGGCGATGGGGGCGATGCCGCCCATGGCCTGTGCGAACTGACTGGCCTCGGCGTCTGTCACGCTCGCGCCCACCGAGCCCGCGGCAGACGGCGTGCTGGCGGCGACGCCGACGCGGGCCTGGATGACCGGGTCCGTGGAGACGGCCTGGGAAATTGTGTTGAAGCGGTCGATTTCCAGACCCGAGGCTTCTACGGCCGCGGCCATTTCGGCCTGCTGCTCCGGGGTCGGCTGGCCGCCCTGAACCTGCTGGGCCACCGTTTGCATGCGCTGCATGGCGCCGGCGAAGGCGGCGAGTTCGGCGTCCGAGGGTTCACCGGTCGCAGGCGCTGCGGCCGAAGCCTGCGCCGGGGCGCCAGCCTGCATGTCCTGGGCCAGGGCGGATCCGGCGAAAAGGGCGGCGGTGGAAACGGCGGCGATAAGTTTGAGACGCATGGATTGTCCTTCGAATTGTCCACTCAGTTCAGTGAGAACCGTCACACGCGAACAAAGGTTCACGACTTCCCGCGCGAATGTGGAGATGAATCAATGGGAAGGTGGGAGACCCCCAGCATAACCCTCCCCTTTCGCCGGTTGCAACTAAGGCGCTAATCAGGCAGCGGCAGCGTGAAAACGGCCATCTTTCCCGCTATGTAGCCTCCATCTGCACACCTGCGCCCAAGGATCGCCTCAACAAAGTGACGCCTTCGCCCCACCGTTTTTCCGTCGCGCCCATGATGGACTGGACCGATCGGCATTGCCGGGCGCTGCACCGTGCGTTGACGGCACAGACCCTGCTCTACACGGAGATGGTCACTGCGCCCGCGGTGATCCACGGAGATCGTGACCGGCTGCTGGGGTTCGATGCGATCGAGCATCCGGTGGCGCTGCAATTGGGAGGCTCGGACCCAAAGCAACTGGCCGAAGCCGCGCGCATCGGCCAGACCTATGGCTATGACGAGGTCAACCTGAATGTCGGTTGCCCGTCCGACCGGGTGCAGTCCGGGCGGTTCGGCGCCTGCCTGATGCGCGAGCCGGCGCTGGTGGCCGATTGCATGGCCGCGATCCGCGAGGCAGTGACCGTTCCGGCTACCGTGAAATGCCGCATCGGCGTGGATGATCAGGATCCGGTCGAAAGCCTGTTCGCCACCGTGGACGCCAGCGCGGCCGTGGGAGTGACCACCTTCATCGTCCATGCCCGCAAGGCCTGGCTGAAGGGATTGTCGCCCAAGGAGAACCGGGACGTGCCGCCGCTGGACTACGCCCTGGTCCGGCGCCTGAAACGGGAGCGGCCGCACCTGACGATCGTCATCAACGGCGGCGTCCCCGATCTGGACGCGGCCGAGGCCCACCTGGCGCCGGACGATCACGGCGTCACGCTGGACGGGGTCATGCTGGGCCGCGCGGCTTATCACGAGCCGGCGCTTCTGGGGCAAGTCGACCGGCGGCTGTTCGGGGCGGATACGCCGGACGTGGACCCGTTCGACGCCATCGCGCGATACCGGCCCTATATGGCCGCGCGACTCGAGGCGGGCGTGCATCTGCCCGCCATGGCGCGGCACATGCTGGGCCTGATGCACGGGCGGCCGGGCGCGCGGGCCTTTCGCCGCATCCTGACGGTGGAGTCGATCCGCCCCGGCGCCGGGCTCGAGGTGCTGGATCAGGCGGTCGAGGCGGTGCGCGAGGCCGAGGCCAAGCGTGACGCCCGCGCGGAACAGGCCGCGTGAACGGCCTGCCTCTGGCTGAGCTCTTGCTGATGGCGGTCGCCCTGGCTGGAACCGGGGCTGTGGCGGGGGTGATCGGCGGTCTGTTCGGCGTGGGGGGCGGCACGGTGCTGGTGCCCGCCCTGTTCTACGCCTTCTCGGTGCTGGGCGTGGGCGGCGAGAGCAACCTGCATGTGGCGATCGGCACCTCCCTGCTGACCATCGTCGCCACGTCCTGGAAGTCGTTGGCGACGCACCGGGCGCACGGCGCGGTGGACGAGACGGTGCTGCGCACCTGGACCCCCTGGGTGGCGTTCGGCGGTCTGGCCGGCGCGGCGATCGCGGGCGTGACCTCCATGGAGGGTCTGGCCATCGTCTATGGCGCCTGCCTGCTGCTGGTGGCGGCCCAGATGGGCCTGCTGCCCGAGCGGATCACCCTGATGCGCGACCTGCCCACCGGTTGGGGCAGGCGTGGAGCAGGAACGTTGATCGGCGGGCTGTCCGCCATGATGGGCGTGGGCGGCGGCAGCCTGGGCGGCATGACCATGGTGCTGTGCGGGCGACCCATTCATCAGGCGGTAGCCACCGCATCGGGCTTCGGCCTCGCCATCGGCGCCGCGGCGGCGCTGGGGTTTGCAGTGTTCGGTTGGGGCGCCGAGGGACGGCCGCCGCTGTCGCTTGGCTACGTCAACATTCCGGCCGCTGCCATCATGGGACTGCTGACCGCTCTGATGGCGCCTGTGGGCGCTCGGCTGGCGCATCGTCTTGATCGACGCATCCTGAAGAAGGCGTTTGCGGTCTATCTGCTGGCCACCGCGATCTCAGTAGTGGTGAAGGCGTTCTAGGGACGCAGGGTCAAGCCGTGAGGCGTGGCCTCGATACGGGACAGCCGGCCCAGATAGCTCATCCCCAGCAGGGACGCGGGCAGGCCCCGCTCCACCACCAGCGCCTGGACGCGCTCGACCCGCGCGCCGGCGACCGCCACATGCGCCAACTCGATCCGGGCCGCGCGGCCCTCGCCGTTTGCGGTGATCACCGTGTGGTCGAAGTCATCCGATTCCAGCATGAAGCCGAGGCGCAGGGCGTCATCGCGGGTCAGGGCGACCACGGTGGCGCCGGTGTCCACCAGAACTCTGACGGCCCGGCCATTGATGTCGGCTTCGGCCCAGTAGTGACCGTCGTCGGCACGGGCTATCTGGGCCACGCGTCCTGCCGCTGCGGTGGCAGGGGCGGACGCAACCATCAGCGCCGGCGCAGCCTGCGCGCGGCCAGCGTCGCCCAGATGGCTGACGCCGTATCCGAAGGCGCCTGCTGCCCCGAGGGCGACTGTGAACATCACGCCGGACTGGAAATCGAAACGCGCCATGTGGCCACCATGACCCAAAGCTCTTGGCGTCCGGTGAAACGGCGTGGTGAACGAATTCAGAATCTGAGGGAGGGGTCCAGACGATCCTTGCGCGCCGGCAACTCCGCCATGATGCCGGCCCGTTCCTCATCCGTCAGTTTCGACCAGCCGCCGATCTCGCCGAGCGTACGCAGGCACCCCAGGCATAGGCCCGAGCGCCCGTCCACGGTGCAGACCTGAATGCAGGGCGTTGCGACGGGCCGGGGCGCGCCACTTGATTTCGGGGCGTTGAATTCCGACATTGTTCCTGACGCGACACGACCAAGAGGGTGAAATCCCCAACCGGCGCGCCGCGTCTTCTTTCATCGTTCACGAAAGGAGACGCCAACAATGAACGATAAGCACTTCAACCTCCAGAACGCCGTCATGGAGTTCGCCCTTCTGGGCGGCACGGCCTTCAATTCCCGGACCGTTCCCTCCAACCGGCTTCGTCGCCGGCCTTTGGAGAAGCTCTCCAATACGCTGAAACCGACCAGGCGGATGGCGCCCTTACGCTTGCAATAGGCGTTTTTTGCGGTGCACAGTGATCAACATAGCCTATTCGTAGCGAACGATTGGATGATGTCATGATGCTCAACCTGCTTTCAGCCGCAACCATGGCCCTGGCCCTTCAAGTTCAGGCGGATCCGCCGCGCGATGCCGCTTCCGAGGCGCCGGAAGTCGAGGCCACGGTTGAACAGACGGAAGCCGATCGTCGTAACGAACGTGTCTGCGAGCGGCGGCCCGTAACGGGGTCCGGTATCGCACGCCGAGTCTGTTACACGCGTGCCGAAATGGAGGCTCGCGCCGAGGCCGACCGTCACCGGCTGGAAAGCATGCAAGGCGCCGTGACCGTGGGCCAGCCGGACGGGTTTGCACCGCCTCAGTAATCTGCCCGAAGCGGCAACTTCAGAACCTCGGTCCTCATGGGCCGGGGTTTTGCTTATGGACGAGACATGACCAGCGCACTGATTTCCACGAAGCGGCGGGGCGCCGTCATGGTCATCACCCTGAGCCGGCCCGAGCGCCTGAACGCGCTTCCGGATATGGAGGACGGCGACGCTTTCGCGGCGCTTTGTGACGAAATCAACGCCGATCCATCTGTACGCTGCGCCCTGATCACGGGAGCGGGGAGGGCGTTTTCTGCGGGCGGCGACCTCAGGGCCATGAAGGACCGCCGGGATCTGTTCGAAGGGTCAGGCGCCGACATCCGCGAACGGTATCGCCGGGTGGTCCACCGCGTGGTGCGGTCGCTTTACGCAATGGAGGTTCCGCTGATCGCCGCGGTGAACGGTCCGGCCATGGGTCTTGGCTGCGACATCGCGGGTCTGGCCGACATCCGTATCGCTTCAGACCGCGCCAGCTTCGGCGTGCCGTTCCTGAAGCTGGGTATTATCCCCGGCGATGGCGGATCGTGGCTGCTGCCGCGCAACGTAGGCTATGCCCGCGCGGCAGAGATGCTGTTCACGGCCCGGTCAATTGATGCAGAGACCGCCGAGCGATGGGGTCTGGTGAATCGCGTCGTCGCCCATGACGTCCTGATGGACGAGGCCATGGCGACGGCGGAGCAGGTGGCCGCTCACGCCCCCCAGGCCCTGCGCATGGCCAAGACCCTTCTGCGGCAGGGGCGCGACATGAATTTCGACCAGATGCTTGAGATGTCGGCGGCCATGCAGGCCCTGGCCCACCTGACAGATGATCACGTGGAAGGCGTCGCGGCGGTGCTGGACAAGCGGCCGGCGGATTTCACCGGCCGCTGATCAGGCTCAGCTTCGGCGCTGGGGCGTCCGCATGGCGCGGTCAGGGCCGACCCCGGTGCTGACTTCCCGTTGGGCTCCGGCGGTTTCGCCCGGCTTCATGAACTTCACCAGAACCCGCTGGCCGATCAGGAAAGGCGCGTCGTTGACGGAGACAACGACCTCCACCACCCGCTCGTCGGCGCGTTGGGAAGGGTCGTCGGACTGAAGCCGACGCGCTCCGAACAGACCCGCGCGGCGTAGAACCCGGCCCACATAGACCTGGTTCGGATTGCCCTCGGGGTTGATCTCGACTTCCTGGCCGACGGTGATGTTGGGGATGTCCGCCTCCACGATCTCGGCGCGCACAATGCGCTCGGTCAGGGGCTCCAGATCGAACATGTTCGATACGTTCAAGGTCGAGGCGCCGGCGCCGGGCTGGGCGTAGCGGCGGGCGATGCGGCCGGCCATGGGCGCGCGGATAGCGGTCAACTCCAGATTATACTGGGCCTCGTTCAGCCGGGCCTGCGAGGTCTGGACTGCGGCCCGCTGGCTGGCCAGGCGGGCCTCGGCCATGGAGATGGCGTCGCGGGCCTGGTCCAGCCGCTGGGCGGCGATGAAGTTGCTGTCGGCCAGGCGGTTCATTCGTTCGAACTCGCGCCGGGCGGTGCTCAGGTCCACCTCGATGGCGGCCAACTGCGAGCGGGCCTGGGCAACCTCGGCGGCGGCGCGCTGCACGGCCAGGCGAGGCTCATCGTCCTCCTGCCTGGCCAGAATCTGACCGGCGGCCACCTCGTCGCCTTCATTGACATAGACCTCCCGCACCACGCCGCCGCGACGCGCGGCGACCTGGATGACGCCGCCCTCGACGTCGGCGCGCCCGTTGGCGACGGCGGCGTAGGGGCTTTCGGGTGTCTGGGCGACCGCTTCCTGAAGCGCGGCTTCGCGCTCCCTGGCCTGTCCCTGCATGAACAGGAAACCGACGACCAGGAGGATGATCACCCCGAGCGCGATCCAGATACGCTTCTTCTTCAGGAAACCGGGCATGGACATGGCTTGCTCTTCTTCTGGTCCTAGTGGGCCGCAGCGAGGACAGGGTTCGCGTCGGGCGTCCGGCGCTGATCGTCCAGAATGCGGCCGTCCTCAATGTGGATGACGCGGTCGGCCCAGGCTTCGAGCCTGGGATCATGGGTAACGCAGATCACCGCGGCGCCATGCTCGGTGGCGGCCCGGCGTAGCAGGCGGATGACCACCTGGCCGTTCTCGCCGTCCAGCGCCGAAGTGGGTTCGTCCGCGAACAGGATCTTGGGATTCTTGGCCAAGGCGCGGGCGATGGCCACGCGCTGTTTCTCGCCGCCGGACAGGGCCGAAGGTTTTTGATGAAGACGAGGGCCCAGGCCGACCTCCTCAAGGGCGGCGGTCGCCTGGCGCCGGGCCTGATCCCTGGACAGGCCTTGATACTTCAGGACGATCATGACCTGCTGCAGGGCGGTCAGAGCCGGGAACAGGTTAAAGCCCTGGAAGATGAAGCCGCAGTGGTCCAGGCGGAACTTGTCGATCCGGCCTGAGGATTTCTTCCACAAGTCGTCCACGTCCAGGGTGTCCACCCGGCCTTCCTCGGGCTTCAGGAGGCCCGACAATGCGGCGATCAGGGTGGACTTGCCCGACCCGGAGGGCCCCATGACCATGGTCAGGTCGCCGTGCCGGGCGTCGAAATCCACGCCCTTGAGCACCTCGACGAAGGTCCGGCCCGACTTGAACCGCTTGACCAGGCCCTTGGCCTCAATGGCGTAGTCGCCGTGTTTGCCGTGTGTGGTGGTCAGGCTCATCATCATCTCAGCAGATCCGCAGGCTGGCTCTTCTTCAGGACGCCCAGCGACAGCAGGCCCGACCCCATCGCGATGATGACCAGACCTATGCCGACGCCGACCAGAAGCGCGAAGGGCAGGGCGATGATCACGGCCCCCATGCGCGCCAGAAGCGACAGCAGCCAGGTAAGGAAGATCGCGGCCGCGACACCCACCAGTCCAACCCAGAAGCTGAGCTCCAGAACGATCCGGCGCAGTGACCCCATGCTGACGCCCAGAGCGCGCAGGGAGGCGAACTCCTTGATGTTGGCCATGATGGCGCCGCGCAGGGTTTGCCAGGTGATGGCCACGCCGATGATGGTCCCCAGAACCACGCATCCGCCGATGATGATCACCAGGATGCCTTCCTCGAACATGGCCGCCGCGTTGGCTTCGGCCAGTTCCTGTCGTGTCCAGGCGCGCCAGCGGCCGTCGCCCATCTCGTTCAGTTGCGCGGCCACGACCGTGGCGTTCGACGGATTTCGCAGCTTGATCATCAGCGGGCCGCCCATGGTGTTGCCCCACGACTGGCCGAGCATGCGCAGCGAGTCCCGCGACATCACGATGGTGGGCTGCATCATGTTGGGATAGCCGCGCAGTACGCCGACGACCGTCACCGTCTGACCCGCATAGATCGCGCGATCTCCCAGCTGAAGGCCGAGCGTGCCCAGCGCGGTCTCGTCGACGGCGATGGTGAAGGGCTGGCGCAGGGCGGCGACCAGTTCGTCGGAATAGTCGATGGGGATGGTGACCGAGCCAGGCTGGGTGTCGATCACATTGACCATCACCTGGCGCGACCGGGGCGCCCCTTGCCGCGCGCGCTCGGCCTGACTCATGGTCGGATCCACGTTGCGCACGTTCTGAAGGTTGCCGCCGTTGACCTCCAGGGCGCGAACCTCGACCACCTCGGGGTGGTTGTAGGCCAGTGGAATGAAACGCCGCGGCACGGCCATGGAGCCTCCAAACAGCTGGGTCGCCCCAGGCTGCATGATGATGACATCCGCGCTGGAGCGCTCAATGGCGGCGGTGAAGCCCTTGCCGATTCCGATGAACACGCCGGTCATGGCCAGCACCAGCAGGCCGGACAGGGCCAGCGCCATGACAGCCGCCATGTAGCGCCGCCATTCGTAGAGCAGTGTTGCAAGCGCGAGTGACATCGAACCCCCTTCGTCGTCCCCCTGTCTGAAGGCCAGCGTTCGTCGGGCCAAGTTAAATCGGGGTAAGGCTCGGAAAGGCGAGCCGTTTCTCTATCATCTGCCAAGGGAGGGGCTGGACGCTGGCGCGGCGGATCGGCCCTTGCTAGTCACTTCGCGGACAAGCGCCGCGGTTGTCTGGCGCATCAGGGAGCTTTCGCCAATGTCGCATCGCCTCACCGTTTCGGCCGCCGCCCTTGCGCTGGCCGCCTTCTCCTCGTCGGCCGCCAAGGCCGACGAAGGCATGTGGACCTTCGACAACTTTCCCGTCGCCACGGTGAACCAGACATACGGCACGAACATCGACCAGGCCTGGCTGGACAGCGTGCGCAGCGCCGCGGTGCGCCTGTCCAGCGGCTGTTCGGCCTCGGTGGTGTCGGGTCAGGGGCTGGTGCTGACCAACCATCACTGTGTGGTTTCCTGCGTTCAGGATCTGTCGGACGCGCAGAACGACTACGTACAGAACGGCTGGATGCCCACGACCCGCGCCGAGGAGCGCCAGTGCCCCGGCGTACAGGCGCAGATCCTGACCAATATCACCGACGTGACCGATCAGGTCCTGTCCGCGGGCGCCGGCCTGGAAGGCGCCGCCTTCGTTCAGGCGCGCAGCGAAGTCACCCGCGCCCTTCAGGAAGAGGCCTGCGGCGACGACGACACCCGCACCTGTCAGGTCATCAGCTTCTATCGCGGCGGACGTTTCGCCCTCTATGAATACCGCAACTACACCGACGTTCGCCTGGCCTTCGCACCGGAATTCCAGGCGGCCTTCTTCGGCGGCGATCCGGACAATTTCAACTATCCGCGCTACGCCCTGGATGCGGCCTTCCTGCGCCTTTACGAGAACGGCCAGGTCGTCCAGACCCCGAACCACCTGACCTGGAACCCGGCTCCGCCCACCGAGGGCGAGCCGGTGTTCGTCGCTGGCAATCCCGGCTCCACCTCGCGTCTGCTGACCTTGGCCCAGCTGGAGAACCTGCGCGACCAGCAGATCCCCATCAGCCAGTTGCAGCGCTCGGAGCTGCGCGGCCGCCTGATCGCCTTTGGCGAGCGAGGCGACGAGGAACGCCGCGTGGCACTCGACACCCTGTTTGGCGTGGAGAACAGCTTCAAGGCCTTCTATGGCCAGCAACTGGCTCTGAACGACGCCAGCTTCATGGCGACCAAGCGCGAGCAGGAGGCCCAGCTGCGGGCTGCCGTCGCCGCGGATCCGGCCCTGGCCCAGCGCATCGGCGACCCGTGGACCGAGTTGGAGGCCGTGCAGTCCAATGTGGAAGAGCTGTATCTGCCCTATCGCCAACTGGAATCGGCGGCGGGCGGCGGCTCGACCCTGTACAGCTACGCCCGCGCCATCGTGCGTTCGGCCCAGGAACGGGCCCGTCCGGCTGGTCAGCGGCTGCCCGAGTATGCATCCGAGACGGCCCTGACCAATCTGCGCCGCCGCCTGGCGGACGAGACGCCTGTGTCCCCCGAACTGGATCGGGTGCTGCTGTCATTCTGGCTGTCCAAGACCCGCGAGTATCTGACCACGGACAACCCTTCGGTCCGCCTCCTGCTGGGGGACAAAATCCCGGAAGTTCCGACCGAGCGGCTGGCTACCGGCACGACCCTGACCGATCTGGCGGCCCACACCGCCCTGCTGGACGGCGGGCTTGAGGCCGTCCAGGCGTCCAGCGACCCGTTGATCCAGTTCGTTCTGCGCACCGAAGGGCTGGGCCGCGAGCCTCGCGCTCAGTGGGAGCAGCGCGTGTCCGCCCCCACCGGCCAGGCCGCCGAGCGTATCGCCCAGGCCCGCTTCGCCGTTTACGGCGACAGCCAGTACCCTGACGCCACCTTCAGCCTGCGCCTAAGCTACGGCGCGGTTCAGGGCTGGAGCTATCGCGGCGTCGACGTTCCGCCCATGACCTACATCGGCGGGCTGTACGAGCGCGCCACCGGCGCCGAGCCCTACAATCTGGCGCCGCGCTGGGCCGAGGCCGAGGGCAGGGTCAACAAGCAGACCGTCTATGATTTCGTCTCAACCAACGACATCATCGGCGGGAACTCGGGTTCTCCCGTCATCAACGCCGCCGGCGAGGTGATCGGCACGGCTTTCGACGGCAACATCCACTCGCTGGGCGGCGCCTTCGGCTATGATGGAGAGCTGAACCGCACCGTGTCGGTCTCCACCGCCGCCGTGACAGAGGCGCTGCGCACGGTCTACCGTCTGCCGCACCTTCTGGAGGAACTGGGCGTGGAGTAAGCCCATACCTCCTCCCCATGCATTGGCATGGGGAGGGACTGCCCGGCGCAGCCGGGTGGTGGAGGGGGCGTCTCGGTTTTATCTTCATGAGACGCCAATCACTGACGGCTCGCGCCGCCCCCTCCGTCCCGGCGCTTATGTGCGCCGCCCCACCTCCCCATCCTGTCGACGGGGAGGAGACCCATGTCGGAGATCACTCATGCGTCTGTTCCTGACCGCTTCCGCCGCCGTCCTCGCTTTGGCCGCCGCGTCTTCGGCCTCAGCCGAGGAGGGCATGTGGACCTATGACAACTTCCCGATCCAGCGCGCCAATGCGGCGCTGGGGACCGACATCGACCAGGCGTGGCTGGACCATGCCCGTCTGTCCTCGGTGCGGCTGACGACGGGCTGTTCGGCGGGCATCGTCTCGGGCGAGGGGCTGGTGATGACCAACAACCACTGTGTCTCGTCCTGCGTCCAGAACATCTCCACGCCCGAGGTGCAGTACGCCGAAACCGGCTTCACCCCGGCGACCCGCGAGGAAGAGCGCCGCTGCCCCGGCATGCAGGCCGAGGTGCTGATCGACATCTCCGACGTGACGGAACGGATGCAGGCGGCGGGCGCCGGTCTGGACGGCTCGGCCTTCACCCGCGCCCGCGACGCCGAATCCGCCGCCATCGAGACCGAGGCTTGCGAGGGCCAGGGCGACCTGCGCTGTCAGGTGGTCAGCCTGTATCGCGGCGGACAGTTCAAGCTCTACACCTTCCGCAAATACCCGGACGTGCGCCTGGCCTTCGCGCCGGAAGAGCGCGCCTCGTCCTTCGGCGGCGACCTGGACAATTTCAGCTTCCCACGCTTCGCGCTGGATGCGGCCTTCCTGCGCCTCTACGAGAGCGACCGGCCGGTGGCGACCGAAACCCACTTCACCTGGAACGCCGATGCGCCGACGCCGGGCGAGGCGGTTTTCGTCTCGGGCACGCCGGGGGCGACCCAGCGCCTGTTGACCCAGGACCAACTGGCCACCGTTCGCGACGTGGTTCTGCCGCTGGATCAGTTGATCGGGTCCGAACTGCGCGGCCGTCTGATCCGGTTCTCGGAGGAAAGCGACGAGAACCGCTTCATCGCCTCCTCCGCCCTGTCCGGGGTGGAGAACACCTACAAGCGCGGCATGGGCCGCATGCGGGCCCTGATTGACGGCGAATTCATGGGCCGTCGTCAGGCGGCGGAAGAGGAGTTCCGCGCCCGCGTCGTCGCCGATCCAGCCCTGGCGGCCCAGGCGGGCGACCCGTGGTCGACGCTGGCGGAGATCCAGCCGGTGCAGGCACGTCTCTATCCAGCCTACAGCCTGCTTGAAGGGCGCGCCGGGGGCGGTTCGCGCCTGTTCGGCTTCGCCCAGACCCTGGTCCGCGCCGCGCAGGAGCGCGGCAAGCCGTCGGGGGAACGCCTGCCCGAGTTCGCCGACAGCCGCCTGCCGCTGGTGCAGCAGCGCCTGTTCGCGGACCTGCCGGTCTATCCGGCTCTGGACGAGGTCCAGCTCAGCTGGTGGCTGTCCAAGACCCGCGAGATCCTGACCGTGGACGATCCCCGGGTGCGCGCCCTGCTGGGTGACGAATCCCCCGAAGGCATGGCCGAGCGGCTGTCGTCCGATTCGACTCTGGGCGACCCCGCCGTGCGCCGCGCCCTGTGGGAAGGCGGGCTCGCGGCCATCGAGGCCAGCGACGATCCCATGATCCGCTTCGCCCTGGCCATGCAGCCCATCAACCGCCCCGTGCGCGAACAGTGGGAGGCCGAGGTCGAGGCCCCGACCGTCCGGGCCAGCGAGGCATTGGCCGCCGCACGCTTCGCGGTCTACGGCGACGACGTCTATCCCGACGCCACCGGCACGCTTCGCCTCAGCTTCGGCAAGGTGGAGGGTTGGACCTACGAGGGTCGGACCGTGGAGCCCCTGACCACCTTCGCCGGCCTGTTCGACCGGGCCACCGGCGCCGATCCCTTCGTCATCACGCCGCGCATCGCCGCCGCCCGTGAGCGCATCGACATGGATGCGGTGATGAACATGTCGGTCTCCACCGACACCATTGGCGGTTCGTCAGGCTCGCCAGCCATCAATGCCCGGGGCGAGATCATCGGGGCCAATTTCGACTCCACCGTCCTGACCCAGCGCAACGCTTACGGCTATGACATCAACGTCAACCGCAGCGTCATCGTCACGACCCAGGCCGTGACCGAGGCTTTGCGCAACATCTATGGCATGGACCGTCTGCTGACGGAGCTGGGGGTCGAATAGACCCTCAGTTCATCTGCCGCCCGGCTTCCTTGAAATACTGCCAGCCGGTCCAGATGGTGACAAAGGCTGCGATCCAGAGCATGACGTCAGCGAAGGTCTGGAATGTGGGCAGCAGTTGCAGCTCCCATCCGAACACTCCCCAGTTGAGAGCCAGAAGCTGCAGGCCCAGCGAGAACAGCTGCAGCGTCGTCTTCCACTTGGCCAAGGTCGTGACCGGCAGCTTGACCTCGCCGGCGAGCGTCTCGCGCAGGGCCGAGACGGCGAACTCGCGGAACAAGATCAGGCCGCAGGGAATGGCGATCTGGGTCAGGGAGCCCGAGGTCAGCAAGCCGAGAATGGCGCCGGTCACCAGGATCTTGTCGGCGATGGGGTCCAGGATGGCGCCCCAGCGGCTTTCCACCTTCCAGCGCCGCGCCAGGAACCCGTCCACCCAGTCGGTGGAAGCGGCGATCACGAAGATGAAGAAGGCTGCGCGGTAAAGGGCGAACTGGTCGTCCGGGCTCAGATAGGCGGAAAGGATCGGCGTCGCCGTCGCCCCCGCCAGAATCAGGAACATGACCACCCCCGCCGCCAGCCGGGCGCCGGTCAGGATATTGGGGATGTTGCGCAGCGGCGAGGTCATGGGGATTCTCTGGAGCATTGTCAGGATTCCTGAACGCGCGAGACGGCGTCCGGGTCGTGGTCCGCCGACGGATGACGCTTCATCGCTTCGGCCTCCCACGTCTTGGCCTCGGTCAGAAATGAGTAGATGGCCGCTTGCATGGCGAAGATGACCCCCGCCCAGCCCGCACGATACAGCTTTCGTCCGTACATCACGCGCAGGAAATAGATCGGCGGGTTCAGCAGCATGCGCCAGGGCGTGAAGCGCTTCTTTCCCGCTGCCCGCATGCCGGCCTTGAGGGTGGCGTAGCCCTCTTCCTTGACCACCACCTCGCCCACGGTCAGCGGGCGATAGTGCAGCAGGGCGCCGCGCCTGGCCACGCGCACCTCTCCATCGGGTATCAGGCCCTCATGCACGGTCTTGCGGATGTCGAACACCGCCTTCCCGCGGCGGAACAGCCGCAGGTTGGCGCCGTCGCCCACGCCCCTTGGCGTATAGCCGTAGCCGATCAGCCAGGGGCGCCGCCGCACGCGCCAGCCGACCACGTCGTCCGGAGCGGCCACAAGGCCGGGCAGGGCGGCGCGCAGGTCCTGGTCCAGTCGTTCGTCGGCGTCGATGCTGAGTAGCCAGGGTTGCGTCGCCTGCTCCAGGGCGAACTGCTTCTGGCGGGCGAAACCCAGCCAGTCCTGATGCATGAAACGGATCGGGAAACCCTCCGCCGCCAGCCGGGCCACCACTTCCGGCGTGGCGTCGGTGGAGCCGGAGTCAACGATGACGATCTCGGCGCACTGGTCCAGCGACCGGATGCACGCCTCAATGGTCCCGTCCTCGTTCAGGCAGATGATGAACGCTGAAAGCGGAAGGCGCTCGCTCAAGCTTCAGGTTCCAGGGCGTCGAACACCCCGTTGGCCTGCATGCGCCACAGCACGCCGTTGGCGATGCCGAAATGCAGACCGACCAGTTCCAGATCTCCGGACGCCTCACGCTCGGCGATCCACGGGAAGGTGCGCAGATTGTCGATGGACAGCCGCACCACGGCGTGTTCGCCCACGGTCTGGCGGCGCTCTTCCTCCACGCCCTTGATGGCGGTCTTCACCACCGGCTCGGCCTGGGCCACCCAAGGGCGGACAAAGTCCTCGCATCCCTCGGGCGCCCCGTTGATCATGGCCCAGACCCCGCCGCACAGGGCATGACCCATGACCACGATGCGCTTCACCTTGAGCACCCGCACGCCGAACTCCAGCGCGGCCGAAACCCCGTGCAGCTTGCCGTCGGGTCCATAAGGCGGAACGATATTGGCCACGTTGCGCACTACAAACAGTTCGCCCGGCGCCGTGTCGAATATCGAGGCCGGGTCGGCCCGGCTGTCGGAACAGGCCACCACCAGCGTTTGCGGAGTCTGGCCCTTGGAGGCCAGTTCCTCGAAACGGGCCCGTTTTTCAGGCCAGGTGTTGGCGCGGAAGCGGCGATAGCCGGAAAGAAGGGTGTCGGATTCGTCGGTCATGACGTCCCTTCTAGGCCTTTCGGAAGTTGTCGTGAATACGCTCCGCGAGGGCGCGGCTGATGCCGTCCACCTTTTCCAGATCGCTTACCGAGGCCCGCGACACTCCCCGGGCCGAGCCAAAGGCGTGCAGCAGCGCCTTCTTGCGCCTCGGCCCCACCCCCTCGATCTCGTCCAGAGGATTGCGCTTGATGTCCATGGACCGGCGCTTGGCATGGGCCCCGTTGGCGAAGCGGTGGGCCTCGTCGCGCAGGCGCTGCAGATAATACAGGGCCGGGGACTTTAGCGGCAGCATGAAGGGCGCCTTGCCGGGCATGAAGAACTTCTCCATGCCCGCGTCCCGGTCCGGCCCCTTGGCCACGCCGACCACGGGGATGTCGTCGACCCCCAGATCGGCCAGCACGGCCATGACCTCGGCCAGTTGTCCCGCGCCGCCGTCGATCAGCAGCAGATCGGGCCGCTCTACCGGCTCGCCGGCTTCCTCTTCCTTGACCAGACGACCGAAGCGGCGGCGCATCACCTCGCGCATCATGCCGTAGTCGTCGCCGGGGCTGAGCTCCTCGTCGCGGATGTTGAACTTGCGGTACTGGTTCTTCCGGAAGCCGTCGGGACCGGCCACGATCATCCCGCCCACAGCGTTCGAGCCCTGGATGTGGGCGTTGTCATAGACCTCGATCCGCTCGGGTCGCGCCTCCAGTCCGAACGCCTCGCAGACCTCGTCCAGGATCTTCGTCTGGGCCGAGTTCTCCGCCAGCTTGCGGCCCAGCGCCTCGCGGGCGTTGGTCAGGGCGTGGCGGACCAGATCGGCCTTCTCGCCCCGGCGCGGAATGGCGATCTCCACCCGGCGCTCCGCCTTCATGGAGAAGGCCTCGGCCAGCAGCTCGATCTCGTGCGGCGAGACGTTGGTCAGGATCAGGCGCGGAACCGGCTTGTCCTCATAGAACTGCCCCAGGAACGCGCCGAGGATCTCCGGATCGCTGTCGCTGCGGTCGATGCGCGGGAAATAGGCCCTCCCGCCCCAGTTCTGGCCTGCGCGGAAGAAAAAGGCCTGGATGCATGCCTGCCCCCCGTCCGAGAACAGGGCGAAGACATCGGCCTCCTCCACCGTTTCGGCGTTGATCGACTGCTCCATGGTGATGGCCGACAGCGCCCGGATGCGGTCCCGCACCCGCGCCGCGCGCTCGAAATCCAGATCGTCCGAGGCCGCCTGCATCTCGCCGGACAGCCGACTGATCACCTCCCGAGACTTGCCGCGCAGGAACTGCTCCGCCGCGATGACCAGCTCGCCATAGTCCTCCAGGCTGATTAGCCCGGTGCAGGGCGCCGAGCACCGCTTGATCTGGTGCAGCATGCACGGGCGCGTGCGGCTTTCGTACACGCTGTCTGAACACGAGCGCAGCAGGAACGCCTTTTGCAGGGTGTTCAGGGTCCGGTTCACCGCCCAGGTGGAGGCGAAGGGCCCGAAATAGTCGCCGGGGATGGTGTGCGCGCCCCGGTGCTTGCGGACCTGGGGCGCCCGGTGGTCGCGGCGGATCATCAGCTCGGCGAACGACTTGTCGTCCCGCAGCACAACATTGAAGCGCGGCTTCAGCTTCTTGATGAAGTTGGATTCCAGCAGCAGGGCCTCGGTCTCCGAGGCCGTCACCACCATCTCCATGGATCGGGTCAGGGACACCATCAGGGCGATGCGCTGGGTGTGGAACCGCCCCTGCGCGTACTGCATGACGCGCTTCTTGAGGGACCGCGCCTTGCCCACGTACAGACACGTCCCGTCCTCGCCATACATGCGATAGACGCCGGGTTTGTCCGGAGCGCGGCGGGCCTCGTCACGGATCAGCGCGGCGGCGGCCAGCGAGGTTTCCGGGGGCGTTTCGATGGGCGGGGATTCGGTCACAGGGCCAATATAGGCGCCCCGCGCCTCCCGGCGAAGCGGCTCAGCCCTTCCTGACCAGCAGGACCCCGCCGATCAGCATGGCCACCCCCGCCAGACGGGTCAGGGTGATGGGCTGCTTCGGCACGCCCATAAAGCCGAAATGGTCCAGGATAAGGCTCAGCATCATCTGGCCCGCCACCATCAGCACGATGGTGGTCGCCACGCCCAGCCGCGGCACCGCATAGGCCGAGGCGACCACGAACACTGCGCCGTAAAGCCCGCCGAGCCAGGCTGCTGGGGGCAGGGCGCGGGTCGCGGCCATGTCCGGCTTGGTCTGCAGCACCGCCGCCAGCGCCAAAAGGGCCACGGTCCCGATGGCGAACGAGATCAGGGCCGCGTTGACGGGCGAGGCCACCGCGCCGGCCAGCCGGGCGTTGGTAGGCCCCTGCAGGGCGGTCAGGGCGCCGCCGATGATGACGGCGATAATGGCGATGACGGTGGGATTCATGGCCGGGCTTCTACCATAACGGATCGGGCGGGGCGCCTGTGAAGATTTCATCCAGCCGTCGCTGCGTCGCGGCCGTCACACCGTCCGGCAGGGCGTCCGGCGCGAACCATGCGGTTTCAGAGATTTCCCCGTGCGATGTCCGCTCGCCCGCCTTGAAGGCGTCCACGGCGAACACCAGAACATGGTCATTGGGAAAGAACCGGTGGTTGGAATGCACCGACAGCAGGCGCGGGGGGGCCGTGGCGATCAGGCCGGTCTCCTCGCGCAGTTCCCGCACCGCCGCGTCCTGAACCGTCTCGCCCCGGTCCACCCCGCCGCCGGGCAGCCACCAGCCGTCCAGATAGGTGTGCCGCACCAGCATGATCCGCCCCGCCCGATCCCGCGCCACCACCCGCACGCCCAGCGTCATGCCGCGCGTCAGCCGCGACACCGCGAAGAACACCGGCCGGGTGAAGGGTTCGACATAACGGCGCCAGGTGGTCATGCGCCGCTCATAAACCATCTGCGCCGCTTGAACCATCGGACGGCGCACGATATGCGGTGCGCATCGTTTCAGGAGCTTTTCCATGGTCGTCGTCGCCGCCATTCTGGGTCTCGCCATCGTCCTCGCTGCCTTCAACTGGTTCGAGTTCGGCCGGATTGACTGACACGGGCGCCTCCCGCGGCGCGGCGCTGGTCACCGGCGCTGCACGCCGCATCGGCCGGGCCATCGGCCTTGAGCTGGCGCGGGCCGGGTTCGACGTCGCCATCCACCACAACAATTCCGAAGCGGACGCCGCCGACACGGTGCGCGAGATCGAGGCGCTGGGCCGCCGCGCGGTCGCGCTTCAGGCCGATCTGACCGACGAGGCCGCCGCCCGCCGACTGATCCCGGACGCCGCGGCGGCGCTCGGGCCCGTGACCGTGTTGGTCAACAACGCCTCGGTCTTCGAGGACGACCGGGTGGGCGGGTTGAGCCGCGACAGCTGGGACCGGCACATCGAAACCAATCTGCGCGCGCCCATCGTGCTGGCGGAGGAATTCGCCGCCGGGGCCCCGGACGGCTCGTGCATCGTCAATCTGCTGGATCAGCGGGTGCGAAAGCCCGATCCACGCTTCTTCTCCTACAGCCTTTCGCGCGCGGGCCTGTGGTGGGCGACGCGGACCCTGGCCCAGGCCCTCGCGCCGCGCATTCGCGTCAATGGCGTCGGTCCCGGCCCGACCCTGCCGTCCATCCACCAGACGCCCGAAGAATTCGCGGACGAGGCGGCCAACACCCTGCTGCGGCGCCCCGGCGATCCGGCCGAGGTGGCGCGGGCGGTGCTCTATCTCGTTGACGCGTCCCTGGTCACGGGCCAGATGATCGCCGTGGACGGCGGCCAGCACCTGGCCTGGCTGACCCCCGATATCGTGGAGTAGGCGTTTTGTCCTTGGCCCCCGGCCCTTTGCCCTTCCAGGCGCCCGAGCCACGGCGCGAGGCGCTGACCGTGTTCGTGCGCGGTCTCGAGGTCCAGGCAGGCATCGGCGTGCACGACCACGAACAGGGGCGTCTGCAAACCCTGACGATCGATGTGTCTCTGGAGCTGGGGGCCGGAGACGTGGACGATCTGTCGGACACGGTGAACTATGAAACGGTGGCCGAGGCCGCGCGGGCCATCGTGGCGTCGGGTCATGTGGGTCTGGTGGAGACCTTCGCCGACCGGCTGGCCCTGTCGTGTCTCGAGGATTCGCGGGTGCGGGCCGTACACGTACGGGTGGAGAAGCCGGGCGCTCTGGCCGGGGCGGCGGCTCCGGGTTGCGAAGTGGTCTGGCGGCGGTAAGCCCGTTGTCACGGGCGGCGGGCGCCGCCATTGTCTGGACAAGCGCGCAAGGGCGCATCGAGGAGCACCATGGCCGAACCGGGCGACCCCAGGACCCCCGAGGACGATTTCGACGATCAGATCGGTTTCTGCTCGCCCCGGTCCGTGGAGGGACGGGCGGTGGAGCGCGCGCCCGAGCCTGTGCCCGAGCCCGAACCCGTGGTCGCGGCCGAGTCCGAACCTGCGCCGATGTTCGTGTCCCGCGCCGAGCGCCGCCGGGCGCTGGACGAGGAGCCGAGGGACCGGCTGACCTGGGCCCTGACCATCTACGCCCTGATCCTGTTCGCGGTGCCCACCCTGGGCTTTTCGGCCATTGTGGGCCTGCTGGCGGTGACGGGGCGCACGGTGAACGCCTCGCCCTTCCTGCTCAGCCACTACGTCTATCAGCAGCGCACCCTGTGGACCGCGGCTATCGCAGCTCTGGTGGGCCTGATCCTGATCGTGGTGAACCTTGGCATCTTCGTGCTGTTCCTTCTGGCGGTCTGGACCATCGCGCGCGGCGCTGCGGGTCTGTGGCGCCTGAAGAACGCCCAGCCTATATCCAATCCCCGGACCTGGTTCTTCTAGGTCCCAGTTCGAAGGAGCGCGCCATGACCGATCTGCCGCCCAATAACGCCCGTTATGGTTCAGCCGACGCCGAGGAAGGCCGCGCCGCCGCTGGCGTGGTCTGGCTGCTGTATTTGCTGGCCATCCCCAGCGCCAACCTGCTGGCCGTGGTCGGAGTGGTGGTGGCCTACGCCATGCGCGGATCGTCCAGCGGCTGGGTCCGGGCCCATTTCGACGATCAGATCCGCCTGTTCTGGTCTGTGATCGTCTGGTTCATTGTCCTGACCATCGTGATGATCGTGTCCGGGGTGCTGTCCCTGATCCTGATAGGCATTCCGTTCCTGATCGCGGCCGGCATCGCCATGCTGGTGCTGTTCATCTGGTTCACCGTGAAGAGCGTGCTGGGTCTGATCGGGGTGGTTCAGGGGCGCACGCCGTAAGGGCTAGGGTGCGCCTGAGCGGCCCGCCATCTCGGCCATTTCCAGCATATTGAAGCGAATGCCGCCGGGGGCTTCCAGGTCCCCCGGCTGCATGCCGTCGGGGCAGTCGCCCCGGTGTTCACCCTCCACCACCTGGGTCACGCTGCGGTTCATATGCGGCACCGCAGCGCCGGTGGTGGTCGAGGTCGTCTCGGTGCGATAGGCGTTGTTCAGGTCGCCCGTGGTCACGCCTTCGCTGACGACCCGTCCGCCAGAGCCCATGTCGCACACCGAGCGCACGGCCCAGCCGCCGCCGGGCCGCGGCGTCACGGTGGATTCCTCGCAGGCGCCGCCGGACATCTGACTGCCCAGGATGCTCATGCGCTGCTGGACGTCGGCGTCCACGCACATGCGCATGGCCGAGCGCATGCCGTCCGTCTCGCTGGCCATGACCCAGAGTCCGTCACGCAGGACAGGCTGTGTATGGCGCGCGCCTTCGGCCGCTTCGGGCGCATCGGCCGGCTCGCCGCCTGCCGGCTCCGATACGGCGGGTTCCTCGCGCGCGCATGCCGAGACGACCAGAACGGCTACGCCCAGAACCAGGCCGAGTTTCACTTTTGCGCCCATGACTGGCCCTCCACACGCGATCGTCAGATGTGGGCGGGAACGTCGCCGCCCCGACACGATTGATTCACTATAGCCTGATGAGGAGCCGCCCATGACTGATTTCCGCGACGTCGCAGCCGAGAACCGCTTCGAGCAGGGCTTCACAGACGAAGAGGGCGAACTGCGACGCGTCTGGGCTGACTACGCCCGAGAGGGCGACCGGCGGGTCATCCTGCATGTGGAGGCCGAGCCGCAGTTGCGCGGCTCGGGAGCGGCGGGTGACTTCATGAAGCGTCTGGCGGATCATGCCCGCACCCACGACCTCAAGCTGATCCCGCGCTGCGCCTACGCTGTCGCCTGGTTCCGTCGCCATCCCGAAGCGGCTGACGTGATCAGCGATCTCTGAGCCTTGACGCCGATCCGCTCCCGGCGCTCTGCTGAAGGTGGGGAGGGCGGAGCATGATCGAGCAAGTCCTGGACACACTCGGCGGTATGACGATGGCGGTCCAGGGGTGGGGGCGGCCTTTCGCCATATGGATCGTGCCGTCCTTGCTGGGACTGGGCCTCGCCGCATCGACGGGTCTGCGAACATTTCTTCCATTGCTCATGCTTGGGCTTGCAGCACGGTTCGGATGGTTCGGCGTTGAATTGAGCGAACAGATGCAGTGGCTGTATTCTGACGCGGCGCTCGCGGCGCTGGGCGTGGCGGCGGCGGTCGAGTTCACCGGCGACAAGATTCCGGTCGTGGATAACGCGCTCAGCGGCCTCGGCCTGGTGGTGCGCCCCCTCGCGGCCGCGCTGGCCGCCGGGTCGCTGTTTGTGGGCGTGGATCCTCTGCTGGCCGCCGTGGCGGGGATCATCATTGGCGCGCCCACGGCCCTGGCCTTCAATGCTGCGCAAGGCGGGCTGAGGCTGGCGTCGACCGCCATGACGGCAGGGCTGGGCAATCCCGTATTGTCGCTGTTCGAGGACGTGCTGGCCTTCTTCACCGCGCTTCTTGCCCTGCTGGCGCCGGTGCTGGTCCCGGTGTTCCTCGTCGTTCTGGCCCTCATCGTCGGTCGCACCGCTCATCGACTCCGGCGGCGACCCGGTCTTCAGTCCGCCTGAATCCAGCCTCCGGCCGAAGCCTCGCGGGCCTGTTCATTGACGGGGCGGGCGATAAGCCCCGATTGCGTGATCCACACCTCATAACGGGCTCCGTCGGCCATGGGCATGTAGGCGGCTGAGCCATACAGGGTGTCCACGGCGTCCACATAATCCCGGTAGCGCCGGGACACCTCCCAGACATCAAGAGTCCAGCGCCGCTCGGACGCGACATCCCCGCCGCGCAGGTCGTGCACGCTACGCACGGCCGTCAGCTCCTGCCGGGTGTCCTGATAGCGGCCTGACAAACGGTCCAGACGATACTGGGCGTCAAGACCGAGAATGTTGGCCCATGGTTTCCAGCGCAGGACATGGGCCTCAATACGCCATTCATCGCCATGAACCGGATAGACGGCGCTGGAGACCGCCGCGGCGGGTGTTTCCGGCTGCGTCAGGGTCGCTTCGAAGAACTGAGGCTCAATCTGGCTTAGCGTAATGGTTGCGACTGGCCGCTCGTACGTCAGGCGAGCGTAGCTCTGGACATTCAGCCCAAGAAGGATTGCGGCGACGCCAGCGGCGAGGAACCCGCCGCCGAAAAAGACGCCCCCGAACGCGCCCAGGAAACGGCCCCGAAAGAGGGCTCCCAATCCTGAAAGCAACAACAGCCCCCCGGTCAGCGCCGCCGCGCCGGGAAGGATCCACCACCACCATACCATTGCACACGCTCCCCCAAAGCTTCGCCACGTTAACCAAGGTGGGAGGCTACGTCACCCCATGGTTCTGTGACGCACTGGACAGGGGCTGAACGAACGCTAAAGCTGCATCTCATGGCGCCAGATTTCCGTTCGACAATTCAGGGCCTTCGGCTGTTCCTGAGGACCCCGACCATAAGCCGGACCATCGTGGGCCTTCTCACCTTGGCCATTTTGCTGTTGCTGGTGATCAATATCGCCACCTTCGTCATGATGCAGCGCATCACCGATCATACCGAAGCGTCCGAACGCAGCCAGCAGATGCAGTTGGCCGCGCGCGAGTTCATGCTGCTGATGGTGGACGCCGAGACCGGGCAGCGCGGCTTTCTCCTGACGGGTCGCGGCGACTTTCTGGCTATTCACGACGCGGCGCAGGCGCAGCTTCCTGCAGCAGGTGAACGATTGTCAGAGCTTGCGTTCACCGCTCAGGAGACCGAGCGGGTCGACGCCTTGCGGGCGCTGAAGCGTCAGAGGCTGGAGGTCATGGAGGAGACCATCCTTCTGGCCCGACAGGGCCGGATCGGGGAGGCTGTTCAGATTCTGCGCCGCGGCGAGGGCAAGGCCCTGATGGATGAGATGCGAGAGCAGGTCTCAGCCATCGACCGCTTCGAGGAGGCCCGGGTAGAGGCGAGCAACCGCGCGGCGCGCAACGCCACCTGGGCGGCGATCGGCGTGAACGTCATCTCGGCCCTTCTCATCATCGCCCTGGCTGTTATCAGCATGATGCTGATCCGCCGATATGTGGGCGAGGTGCAGTCGGCCCGCGACAGTCTCGACGAGCTGAATCGCGGACTGGAAACCACTGTGGCCGACCGCACCGCCGACCTGACCCGTGCGAACGAAGAGATTCAGCGCTTCGCCTATATCGTCAGTCACGATCTGCGCGCGCCGCTCGTCAACGTCATGGGCTACACCTCGGAACTGGAGCAGGCGGGCAAGGCGCTGTCCGCTCACATGGAGCGTATACGCTCCGAAGATCCTGATCCTATCGAGCAGGACGCGGTCCAGGCCGTAACGGAGGACGTGCCTGAGGCCATCGGCTTTATCCGCGCGTCCACCGCCAAGATGGACCGTCTCATCAACGCCATCCTGAAGTTGTCGCGGGAAGGGCGCCGAGCGCTCGTTCCCGAACCTCTGGACATGACAGCCATGGCCCAGCAGATCGCCGACAGCGTACGCCACCAGACGGAGGAGGCCGACGCAGAGATTATCGTTCAGGACCTGCCGGAGGTGGAGAGCGATCGGCTGTCCATGGAACAGATCTTCGGCAATCTGATCGACAACGCGGTCAAGTATCTGGAAGCCGGCCGCCCGGGGCGCATCGAGGTGCGCGGCCGCGATGTGCTGGGCGGGTGGGTCGAGTACGAGATCGTGGACAATGGTCGGGGCATCTCCGATCGGGACCACGAACGCATCTTCGAACTGTTCCGTCGATCCGGCCGCCAGGACCGGACTGGAGAAGGGCTGGGGCTGGCTTTCGTACGCAATAGCGCGCGCCGCCTGGGTGGAACGATCGATATTGAGTCAGAGCTTGGAAAAGGCTCGACTTTCCGTCTGAAATTTCCGAAACGTCTGATCGCAGGGGCGGGAGAGACAGTATGAGTGCAGCCGTAACCATCGTCATGGTCGAGGACGACCATGGCCACGCCAAGCTGATTGAAAAAAACATCCGGCGCGCCAATATCTCCAACGAGATCAAGCATTTCGCCGACGGATCTTCAGCCCTCGACTATCTGTTCAGCGAAGAGGTGAAGGCCAACGGCCCCATGCTGGTGCTGCTGGACCTTAATCTGCCTGACATGCAGGGCACGGATATCCTGGCCAGGATCAAGGCGGACGAACGCCTGAAGCGCGCGCCGGTGGTTGTTCTGACCACCACCGACGACAAGGTCGAGATCCAGCGTTGCTACGACCTAGGCTGCAACGTCTACATCACCAAGCCGGTGGACTATGAGGCCTTCGCGGGCGCCATCCGCCAGCTTGGTCTGTTTCTGTCGGTGATGCAGGCGCCCGAGATCTGATGAGCGCGGCCGGGAACGGAGTTCGGCTGCTCTATATCGACGACGACCGGGGGCTTTCCCGGCTGGTCGAGAAGGAACTCGCCCGCCACGGCTATGAGGTGACCTGCGCCCTGGATGGGGACGCCGGTCTTGAACGGTTGCGCGAGGCCGCCTTCGACGTCATCGCCCTGGATCACTACATGCCCACGCGGGACGGGCTGGACGTTTTGCCGGACATCCTGGCCGTGCCCGCCGCACCACCGGTTGTCTATGTGACCGGCGCCCAGGATGGGCGCATCGCCGTGGCGGCCCTGCGGGCCGGCGCGGCCGACTACGTGATCAAGGACGTGTCCGAGGACTTCACCGCTTTGCTGCGGGCCGCGTTGGAAGACGCCCTGGAACGCCGTCGTCTCAGCCGGGCCAACGAAGAAGCCCAGGAAGAGGTTCGGCTGGCCCGTGATCGGGCCGAGGCCATGCTTCGCGAAGTCAATCATCGAGTGGGCAACAGCCTGCAACTGGTGTCCAGCTTTATCTCCCTGCAACTGCGCCAGATGAAGAACGATGCGGGCCGTCTGGCCCTTCAGGACGCCCAGGTTCGCATTGAGGCCGTGGCCCAGGTCCACCGGCGTCTCTATACGTCGGCCGACATGGCCAGCGTGGCGCTGGACGAGTATCTGGAAGGGCTCGTGGACGAACTGGTCCAGTCCCTTTGCCCGGAGGAGGGCGCGCCGTGCATCACCCTGAAGGCTGATCCCATGCGTGTGGATACGGATCAGGCCGTATCGCTGGGCGTGGTGGTGACCGAGCTTGTCACCAACGCTGTGAAATACGCCTATTCGCCGGGCGGCGGGGGCGACATCCGGGTACTTCTGGAGCGGCAAGGCGACACGCGCGCCATGCTCACCGTCGAGGATGACGGCCCCGGCATGGGCGATGGGAAACCGAAGGGCACAGGCTTGGGAGGCAAGATTATTTCGGCCATGGCCCATGGCCTGAAGTCCAGCCTTGAGATCGATCCGGAACACACCGGGGTGCGGGCGCGTATGGTCTTCGACCTCTAGGGCGCGCCATGAACCTGCAATTCGGCCAGCCGGAACCCGGCCACAGCTATGAAGACCGCCCCACCGCCTTCGGCCTCGTGTTTCGCGACGGTCTGCTCGCCTGTGTGCGCGTTGATCGCGGGGAGGGGAGTTATTACGATCTCCCCGGCGGCGCCATCGACGGCGACGAAACCGAAAAGCAGGCGTTGGTTCGCGAATTTCTGGAGGAGACCGGCCTGACCGTGCGGGCGAGCGATCGTCTGTGTGAGGCGGGGCAGTATTTCCTGAAATCCGACGGCCGGGCCGTAAACAATCTGGCGGGTTTCTGGACTGCGGATATGGAACGCGAAGACCCTGCCGCCAAGGTCGAGGAGGACCACGAACTTCACTGGCTGGATCCTCATCGGGCGTTGACCGAGTTGCGCCACGAAGCCCACGCATGGGCTGTCGCGGTGTGGTTGCGTCAGCGCTGATCCCGAAAGCGTGACGGAACATTCCGGCCGTCTTGCCTGTTTCCTACTCGAAGCGTCGCCGAAACGGCAGACGTCAATCGAAGGAATACAGCATGGCTGACAATGATCGCGTCGAAGGCTCCGCCAAGCAGGCTGAAGGAAAGATCAAGGAAGGCGTCGGCAAAATGACCGGCGACCAGAAACTGCAGGCCGAAGGCAAGGGCAAGCAGGCCGAAGGCAAGGTTCAGAACGCCGTCGGCGGCATCAAGGACAGCCTGAAGGACTAATTCAGGCTTGTTTAAAGTGAGGGCGCGGATGTTCGTTCGCGCCCTTTCGCTTGGCTGGTGTGCGGTTTAGCGCGCCAGTGTCCGCATGGCGCGCTCCAGGCCGTCCAGGGTCAGAGGGAACATACGCTCTCCCATAACCTCGCGGATCAGGCTGACAGACGGAGTATAACCCCAGAACCGCTCAGGCACGGGGTTCAGCCAGACGGACTTCTCCCATTGCTGACGCGCCCGCTGCAGCCAGACTGCGCCGGCCTCTTCATTCCAGTGCTCAACTGATCCGCCGGGGACGGTGACCTCATAGGGGCTCATGGTGGCGTCCCCCACGAACACAGCACGCCAATCGCCGGGATACTTGTTCAGCAGGTCCCATGTGGCGGTCTGTTCCGACTGCCGCCGCCGGTTATCCTTCCACACGCCTTCGTAGAGGCAGTTGTGGAAGTAAAAGAACTCCAAATTCCGGAACTCGGTCTTCGCCGCCGAGAAAAGCTCCTCGCACAGCTTCACGTGGGCATCCATCGAGCCGCCCACGTCGAGGAACAGCAGCACCTTCATGGTGTTGCGACGCTCGGGCCGCATGTGGATGTCCAGCCAGCCTTGACGTGCTGTGCCGTCGATGGTGGCGTCCATGTCCAGTTCGTCCGGCGCACCCTCTCGAGCGAACCGCCGCAGGCGGCGCAGGGCCACCTTGATGTTGCGGGTGCCCAGCTCGACCGTGTCGTCCAGGTTTTTGTACTCGCGTTTCTCCCAGACCTTCACCGCCCGGCCCTGACGTCCCTCGCCGCCGATGCGCACGCCCTCGGGATTGTAGCCCCCGTGGCCGAAGGGGCTGGTCCCGCCCGTGCCGATCCAGCGGTTGCCACCTTCGTGCCGTTCAGTCTGCTCCTCCAGCCGCTGCTTCAGCGTCTCCATCAGCGCGTCGAAGCCGCCCAAGGCCTCGATCTGGGCCTTCTCCTCGTCGGTCAGGTATTTCTCGTTCAGCAGCTTGAGCCAGTCCGCCGGGATATCGGCGGTGATCTCGTCGCCGGCCCCGACCGTCTCCACGCCCTTGAACACCTTGCCGAACACCTGATCGAAGCGGTCGTAGTGCTTCTCGTCCTTCACCAGCACCGCGCGCGACAGATGGTAGAAGTCCTCCACCTTGCCGTCCGCCACGCCCGCGTCCATGGCCTGCATCAGGTGCAGCCATTCCTTCAGGGACACGGGCACGCGCGCCTCGCGCAGGGCGGTGAAGAAGGGCAGCAGCATCAGGCCGCCTTCGCCGCGTAGGCGTCCACCTCGGCGATGTGGCGGGCCTTGTCCTCGTCGGCCAGGAACGAGCCCTCGAAGCTGTTCTTCGCGATCTGGATCAGCTGCTCGCGGGTCACGCCCGCATGCTCGGCCATGGCCTCATAGTTCCTGTTCACATACCCGCCGAAATAGGCCGGATCGTCCGAGTTCAGGGTCACGTGCAGACCTTGCCTCAGCATCTCGGGCACGGGATGCTTGGTCAGGTCGTCGATGACGCACAGCTTGTGGTTCGACAGGGGGCACACGGTCAGGGTCATGCCTTCGGCCGCCAGTCGACGGATCAGGGCCGGATCCTCCAGCGACCGGTTGCCGTGGTCCATGCGGTCGATCTTCAGCAGGTCCAGCGCCTCCCAGACGTATTCCGGCGGGCCTTCCTCGCCCGCGTGAGCCACCCGCTTCAGCCCCATGGCCCCGGCGGCGGTGAACACCCGCTCGAACTTGGACGGCGGATGGCCGACTTCGGACGAGTCCAGCCCCACGCCCTCGATCCGGTCCAGCCAGGGCTCGGCGGCCTTCAGGGTGGCGAAGGCCGCGTTCTCGTCCAGATGGCGCAGGAAGCACAGGATCAGTTTCGAGGTGACGCCCAGGTCGCGCTCCGCCTGATCCATGCCCGCGAGCAGCCCGTCGGCGACCACCTGAAAGGGGATGCCCCGGTCGGTGTGGGTCTGGGGATCGAAGAAGATTTCCGCGTGCCGGACGCTGTCCGCCGCCGCGCGCCGGAAATAGGCCAGCGCCATCTCCCGGAAGTCGTCCTCGGTGCGCAGGACGTCGGCCCCGGCGTAATAGATGTCGAGGAAGTCCTGCAGGTTCGAGAAATCATAGGCCGCCTTGATCTCCTCCACCGAGGCGAACGGCAGCGCGACCCGGTTGCGCCGGGCGAACGCGAACATCTGTTCGGGCTCCAGACTGCCCTCGATATGCAGGTGCAGTTCGGCCTTGGGCAGGTCGGCGATGAAGGGCGTCAGCGACATGATCGATCCTCTGATACGTCGCGGGGATTGTGCCTACATCCGCTCCGGCGTCGCAATGCCCAGCAGGTCCAGCGCGATCTCGAGCTGACGAAGGGCGGCGGCCGCCAGGGCCAGGCGCGAGGCGCGGGTCGTTTCGTCCGGCGCGGCCAGCACGGGGCAGGCGGCGTAGAATTTCGAGAACGACTGGGCGAGGCGATAGGCGTGCTCGGCGATCAGGTGCGGGCTGCGCTTGTCATAGGCGTCGGCGGCGGCCTGATCGAAGGCGTCCAGCGTCAGAACCAGATCACGCTCGGCCGGCTCGGACACCGCGATGGCGCTCGCCGTCGCGCCCTGATCGGCCGCCTTGCGCAGCAGGGATTTGATGCGCACGGCCTGATACAGCAGGTACGGCCCGGTCTTGCCTTCGAAGCTCATGAAGCGGTCGAGGTCGAAGACGTAGCTGGTGGTGCGGTTGTTCGACAGGTCGGCGAATTTCAGCGCCGCCACCGCCACCTTGCGAGCGATGTCCTCGAACTCGGCTTCGGGCAGATCGGCGCCCAGTTCGGCCTCCTTCAGGCGCTCGCGCGCCTTGTCGACAGCCATGGTGATCAGGTCGTGCAGCTTCAGCACGCCGCCCGCGCGGGTCTTGAACGGCTTGCCGTCCGGCCCGTTCATGGTGCCGAAGCCCAGATGCTCCAGCGCGCCTTGGTTTGCGTATCCGGCCAGACAGGCCGCCCGGAACACCTGCTCGAAATGGTCGGCCTGACGCTGGTCCACCACATAGAGGATCAGGTCGAAGCCGGGGTCTTCGCGCCGCCCCACGATGGTCGCCAGATCGGTGGTGCCGTACATGGCCGAGCCTTCGGACGACACGACCAGCAAGGGCGGCAGCTCGCGCTTGTCGCCTTCCTTCGCCACACGCACGATGCGCGCGCCCTGATCCGCGATCAGCAGGCCCTGCTTTTCGAGGTCCGCCACCATGCCGGGCACGAAGGCGTCGGCGTCGGACTCGCCCTGCCACAGGTCGAAATCCACGCCCAGGGCCGAGAACTCACGCTCCAGCGCCGAGCGGCTGACGGCGACGAAATGGGCCCACAGGGCGCGGTAGCCGGCCCGGCCGGATTGCAGTTCGGCGGTGGCTTTCCGCGCGCGGTCGCGGAACGCCTCGTCTTCCTTGGCCTTGCCGGCGGCCAGCGGATACAGGCGTTCCAGATCCTCCAGCGACACCGGGCTGTAGGCGGGGAAGGGGCCGTCGCCCTCGACCATGAAAGCGTCCGCCAGTCCCTCGTCGGCGCAGGCCACGATGAGCAGGCCCATCTGGAAGCCCCAGTCGCCGAAATGGGCGTCGCCCCACACCACGTCGCCCCGGAAGCGGAACAGCCGCTTCAGGCTCTCGCCGATGATGGACGAGCGCAGGTGGCCCACGTGCATGGGCTTGGCCACGTTCGGGCCGGCGTAGTCGATGATGACCTTGCGCGCCGCATCCACGCCGCTCGCGCCCGCCCGGTCCGCATCACCCGCCACCGCCTCGGCCCGCTCGGCCAGGGTCGCGCCCGCCACTTTCAGATTGATGAAGCCCGGCCCGGCCACCTCGACGGACTCCAGCCGGGGGTCTGCGGTCAGCCGTTCGGCGACCCGGGCGGCCAGTTCACGCGGGTTGGCCTTCAGCGCTTTTGCAGCGGCGAGCGCGCCGTTGGATTGAAAATCGGCCAGATCGGGGCGATCCGAGGCCGTGACCCGCGCCAGCGCCGCGTCCACGCCTTCGGCGGCGAAGGCGGCCCCGACCGCTTCGCCTAGAACAGACTTGAGGTCGGTCATTGCTGGGCGGATGCCGTGCCGGCGTTGATGCGGAAGCGGCTCCCGGTGCGGTTGAACTCGGCCATCTCGGGCGTGACCTCGAAGCCGATGAGAATTTCAAAATTGGAGCCGCTGGTGGTGATTTCCGCGCGAGGAATCACCACGCCCCGAATTTCTTCTTCCACAGTGGCGCGCTGCTGGCCCCGGAAATTAACCGGTAGATCGAAATATTCCTTGTTCAGGACCGCGGTGTTCCGGTCCGTCACCGCGATCCAGTAGCGATAGGTGCGGTTGTCGTTCGTCGCCTGGGGGCCGCGGCCCAGCTCGAACAGGATGTTCATGTTGACGGTGATCGGGTCATTGTCGCGATAGGAGCAATTCGCCGTCACACCCTGGATTTCGCCAGTATAGCCGACATTGTTCGTCCCCGGCTGTTCGAAGGGCATCTCCACATAGCGTGCGGCGTCGTACAAGATTTTCACGAACGGACAGGGCCCCGCGTTCGCTCGCTGGTTCAGGCGCAGGCGCGGCACGTTCCATCCGTCGTCCTGCCGTCGAGCTTCGCCCTGGCCCGATTCCTGCCCGGGTCGGGTCTGCGCCGAACTGTCGACGGGGAAGGCCACAACCGCAGCGGCTGCGGCGATCAGGGCATAGGAAAAACGACGCATGGAGAATTTCCGGAAAGCGACCAGTCAGGGAGCCCGCCGATCAGAACAGGCGGCAAGGATTCATCGCTGATAGCGGCTAAAGCGAGGCGCCGCAACGCGAGCGCGCGGTCGCGCTGGCGCCCGGCGACGCGAACGCCTAGTTACACGCCATGACCGCTGTCACTGCCTCGTCCATCGATCGTCGTCCGCTGAGCGTGCGTCTGGCCACTCCGCGCGGGTTCTGCGCGGGGGTTGATCGGGCCATCCAGATCGTGGAGCGCGCGATCGAAAAGTATGGGGCCCCGGTCTATGTGCGCCACGAGATCGTCCACAATCGTCACGTTGTTGAGCGCCTGCGCGCCCTGGGCGCTGTCTTCGTCAAGGAACTGGATGAGTGTCCTGACGACCGGCCGGTCGTGTTCTCGGCCCATGGCGTGCCGAAAGCGGTGCCGCAGGCGGCGCGATCACGGGACATGTTCTTCCTGGACGCCACATGTCCTCTGGTCTCCAAGGTGCACGTGGAAGCGGAGCGTCATCACGCCGCGGGTCGTCACATCATCCTTATCGGCCATGCGGGTCACCCGGAGGTGGTCGGCACCATGGGTCAGCTGCCCCATGGCGCTATCAGTCTCGTGGAGACGGTTGAGGACGCCCGGGACTTCGTGCCGCCCAATGACGCCGACCTGGCCTATGTGACACAGACGACCCTCTCCCTCGATGACACGGCCGAGATCGTGCGGACGCTCAAGACCCGGTTTGCGGGCCTGCCCGATCCTCACAAGGAGGACATCTGCTACGCCACGACCAACCGTCAGGAAGCCGTGAAGCGTCTGGCGGAGGGATCGGATCTGGTTCTGGTGGTGGGCTCGGCCAATTCCTCCAATTCGGTGCGGCTGGTGGAGGTCGCCCTGCGCGCTGGCGCCCGGGACGCCCGGCTTGTGGACGACGCCTCCCGCATTGACTGGGCCTGGTTCGAGGATGTGCAAACGGTCGGCGTAACCGCCGGCGCCTCGGCCCCGGAGGAGCTCATTCAGGGGTTGATCTCGGCGCTTTCCGGGCGTTTTGACGTGACCCTGCGTGAGGATGACGGCGCCCGCGAAACCGTCACCTTCAAACTGCCCCGCGCCCTGACCGCCTAAAGCGAGTCCAGGTAGGGATTATTGATCCGCACGCGCTGGCCGGGAGCCAGACCCAGTTCCTCGAACGTCCAGATCAGCTCCAGGCCGTCTTCCGCATAGGCCTGGCAATAGTCGTCATGCATCCGCCGCAGGGTCACCACCGCTTCGTCATCCACCAGGGTGATGATCGGCTGGATATCGTCGCGATCGGTGCAGCCGCCGGAGGTGACGCGGAACACGGCGTGGTCCGCGATGATGGCTGCGGCGTGGATGGGCTCCAGCACTCCCGGCATCCCTTCGGTGCTCACCATGATTGGCCGGTCCGGCGCCGCATCGCCGCGTCCCGGCAGGACGCGGTCAATCATCGCACAGCCGCCTGCCAGCATGCAGACGGTCACAGTGGCGGCGATGGTGCGGAGCAAGGCGCTCTCCCCTTGGCGTGGCCCATGATCGCCTGATTGGGCCAAATGCGAAAGGCCCCGGATCGCTCCGGGGCCTTGTTGTTCACAACCGGTCGCTCAAGCGCGTCCGGCAGAGCCTTAGGACGAGTAGAACTCGACCACCAGGTTCGGCTCCATCTTCACGGCGTAGGGCACGTCGGCCAGCTCGGGAACGCGCACATAGCGGGCCGAGAAGCCGCGGTCGCCCAGTTCCAGATAGTCGGGCACGTCGCGCTCGGACGACTGCTGGGCTTCCAGCACCAGCGCCATGGAGCGGGACTTTTCCTTGACCTCGACCACATCGCCGGCCTTCACGCGGTAAGAGGCGATGTCGACCTTCTTGCCGTTCACGGTCACGTGGCCGTGGCTGACGAACTGGCGCGCGGCCCAGACGGTGGGCACGAACTTGGCGCGGTAAACGATGGCGTCCAGGCGCGATTCCAGCAGGCCGATCAGGTTTTCCGAGGTGTTGCCCTTGCGGCGGGCGGCCTCGTCATAGGTCTTGGCGAACTGCTTTTCGGTGATGTTGCCGTAGTAGCCCTTCAGCTTCTGCTTGGCCTTCAGCTGGATGCCGAAGTCAGAAACCTTGTTCTTGCGGCGCTGGCCATGCTGGCCGGGACCGTAGGACCGCTTGTTGACCGGAGACTTGGCGCGACCCCACAGGTTTTCACCCATGGCGCGGTCGATCTTGTACTTGGCGCTGTGGCGCTTGGACATATGTCACTCTCTATATTGATGCGGCCCGGCATCCCCCCGAATGGGAATGCGATCTCAACGGCGGTCCACGCATCGTCCGTCATGGAACACACCCCGGCCTTGCGGGCGGGACGTGAAGGCGGCGCTTATGACGGGGCCGGGCCCAAACGTCAAGGCGAGGAAGGCTCCAGAGTGATCACGACCAGCGAATGGGCGGGCAGTTCGACCGCCAGCCGCCCGTCCGAAAGGCGTGCGCCGTCGAAGGGCAGGGGCACGACCCTGTCGGGGTCAGCAAAGGTGTTGTGGGCGTCCATGACCCGGGCGGTCAGGATACGAGCCTCCACGATGCGGGCGGCGCCGTCCATCTCCAGTCCTATGGCCGCCCCGGCGGCGAGGTCCAGATTAATCAGCGCCAGATGCACACGGCCGTCCGCGCTCCGCGCGGCCGTCGCGTCCACCATGGGCCGGTCGCCCCTGTCCCCGTCGTCCAGCGTCAACCGCAACACCTCGGCGTTCTGGAACGGCTTGTAGAGCATGAAGGCGTGATAGGTGGGCGTCAGCACCATCTCCGGACCGTCGGTCAGGATCAGGGCCTGCAGCACATTCACCATCTGGGCGATATTGCTCATGCGCACCCGCCCGGCGTGACGATGGAAGATGTTGAAATGGGCGGCGGCCACCAGGGCGTCGCGCAGGCTGTTCTGTTGCTGGAGATGTCCATCAGGCGAACCGGGGGTGGGGTCGTACCACGTGCCCCATTCGTCCACCGCGATGCCGATCGTGCCGTCGGGGTCGTACTCGTCCATGACCGCCGAATGCCCCGTGATGATGCTCTCGATGCGGTAGGCGTTGTCGAAGGTGGAGACCCATTCCTCCACCGGAAAGCCGGTGGCGGCGCCCTTGGCCGACCAGTCGCCCGTGGGCAGGGTGTAGTTATGAACCGACAGCTGGTCGAAATTGGTCATGCCGTCCCGCATCAGGGTGCGGGTCCAGTCATAATCATCGCCGCTGGGGCCCGCCGCGATCATGACGGATTCCTGCCCGAAGGGCGCGATGAAGCCCACATAGTGCCGCAGAAGATCCGTGTAGTAGGCCGCGCGCATGCGTCCGCCGCAGCCCCACGGCTCATTGCCGACGCCGATGTAGTCCAGACGCCAGGGTTGCTCCCGCCCATTGGCCCGCCGCTCGCGGGCCAGCGAAGACTGGCTGTCCGAGGTGACGTATTCGATCCAGTCCGCCGCCTGCTGGGGCGTGCCGGTGCCCACATTGATGCTGAGATAGGTCTTCGCCCCGATCAGTTCGGCGAAGTCGAAGAACTCGTGGGTGCCGAAGGCGTTGTCCTCCTCGGTGCCGCCCCACCAGCGGTTCAGGGTGACCGGCCGCTCGCCGCGTGGCCCGATGCCGCCGCGCCAGTCATAGATGTCGGCGTAGCAACCGCCCGGCCAGCGCACGACCGGAACCTCCAGCGCCCGCAAGGCGGCGACCACATCGTTGCGGAAGCCGCGCGTGTTCGGAATGTCGGAGTCCGGACCCACCCAGATCCCGCCGGTGATGCCGCTGCCCAGCTGCTCCATGAAGTGGCCGTACACCTCCGGCTGGATCGCCGCGCCGGGGCTGTCCAGGTCTAGCGTTCCGGTGACCGTTCGGGGTTGGGCCGTCGCGGCGCCGGCCGTCAGAAACCCTGCAAGAGCGACTCCGGCCAGCAAGCGCAGCAGTCTCATCTCGTCCTCCCTCGGTCCTTCGGACTCTCCAGAAGAACGGTAACGCTAACATTCCAGATGCGCAAACGCGGTTGATGAATCAAAAAGGGGCCGGGTGTGAACCCGGCCCCTTCGACTGCAGATGCGGTTCGGGTTACGCAGCGGCCTTCGCGAACAGGTCGTTGACCTTGTTCCAGTTCACCACAGTCCAGAAAGCCTTGAGGTAGTCCGGACGGCGGTTTTGGTACTTCAGGTAGTAGGCGTGCTCCCAGACGTCGGCGCCCAGGACGACCGCGCCGCGCTCGTCGGCCACGTCCATCAGGGGGTTGTCCTGGTTGGGGGTCGAGGTGACCTTCAGCTTTCCGTCCTGCCAGATCAGCCAGGCCCAGCCCGAGCCGAACTGACCGGCGCCGGCGGCGTTGAAGGCTTCCTGGAACTTGTCCATGCCGCCCAGGTCCTTGTCGATCTGGGCCTTCAGCTCCGCCGAGGGCGCGCCGGTTTCACCCTGCGGGGCCAGCAGTTCCCAGAACAGGCTGTGGTTCCAGTGACCGCCGCCGTTGTTGCGCACGGCCTTGGGAGCCTTGGAGATGCCGGCGAACAGCTCTTCCAGCGACTTGCCCTGCAGGCTGGAGTCCGCGTCCACGGCCTCGTTCAGCTTGTCCACATAGGTCTTGTGGTGCTTGTCGTGGTGGAAGGTCATCGTCTCCTTGTCGATCGCCGGCTCCAGCGCGTCATAGGCGTAGGGCAGGTCGGGGAGGGTGAAGGCCATGGGGTGTCTCCTTTTGTCGGCGATCGTTCGGTCTCAACGCTTCATGTAGGTGCAGCGATGCCGGACCCAAGCCATGCGGGCCGGAATTCTGGGATTACGGCTCAGCTTCGACGGTGCAGGACGTGATCGACGCTGGCCTTCAGCATCTCGGCGTCCGGACCGAAGGGGGCCAGATGGTCCCGCGCCTGCTGGGCCAAGTGGGTGACCCGCTCGCGCGCGGCGTCGACGCCCAGCAGGGTCACGAAATTGGTCTTGCCCTTCGCCGCGTCCTTGCCCCCGGCCGCCTTGCCCAGCAGATCCTCGTCCCCCTCGGCATCCAGCAGGTCGTCCACGATCTGATAGGCCAGGCCCAGGTCGTGGGCGAAAGCGAGCAGGGCGCCCCGGTGCTCTTCCCGCGCATGGGCGATGATCAGGGGAATCTCGAAGGCGTACGTGATCAGGGCTCCGGTCTTGAGCCGTTGCATGCGCGCCACGCCGCCCAGGTCGTCCCGCACACCCATCAGGTCGATCATCTGGCCGCCGGCCATGCCCCTTGCGCCCGATGCGAAGGACAGTCGCAGGGCCAGTTCGCAGCGCACGCCCGGATCGTCGTGGGTGTCCTCGTCCAGGATGATGTCGAAGGCCGCGGTCTGCAGCGCATCGCCGGCCAGTACGGCGGTGGCCTCGTCATAGGCCCGGTGCAGGGTAGGGCGTCCCCGGCGCATGTCGTCGTCGTCCATGCACGGCAGGTCATCGTGGATCAGGGAATAGGCGTGAACGCACTCCAGCGCGCAGGCGGCGCGCAACACCGGACGCTCCTCGATGTCGAACAGCCGCGCCGCCTCCAGGGCGAAGAATGGCCGCAACCGCTTGCCGGGGCCCAGGGCGGCGTAGCGCATGGCCTCTGTCAGGCGCGCCTCGGGACCGTCCGCACGAGGCAACAATTCGTCCAGCGCCACGGTGACCAGATCGGCCACTTCAGCCACGCGGTCGGCCATGGCCTGTTCCGGCGAATTGGCGGCGGGATAGGGATCGGAGCGGCTCAAAACAGACGCCCCCCCACCGGAACCTCGCGGTCCACGCCCACCAGCACCACCTCGCCGTCGGCGTCGGGAAAGCCCAGGGTCAGGACCTCGGACATCATCGGCCCGATCTGGCGGGGCGGGAAATTGACCACGGCGGCGACCTTGCGGCCGTGCAGTTCGTCCAGCGCATAGTGTTTGGTGATCTGGGCCGAAGAGCGTTTGACCCCTATGTCGGGGCCGAAATCAATGGTCAGGCGATAGGCGGGCTTGCGCGCCTCGGGGAAGGGTTCGGCCTTGATGACCTGGCCGACGCGCACGTCCACCTTCATGAAGTCGTCGAAGGCGATCTGGTCGGCCGCCGGGCCGCTCATCACGAAAACTCGGCGGGTTCGACGCCCCTGGCCTGGCCGTCGGCGCCGACCACGATCTTCTCGACCCGGAGCTGGGCGGCCTTCAGGCGCGCCTCGCAGTGGGCCTTCAGCGCGGCGCCGCGCTCATAGATGGCGATGGACCGCTCCAGCGGGGCCTGGCCGGACTCGAGCTCGGAGACGATCTGCTCGAGCTGCGCCAGGGCGTCCTCGAAGCTGAGATCGGCTGGAATGGTCTTGGGGTCGTCGGCCATGGTCTTTTCGCGCATCCGGAGAGTCGGGCGACCCTAGACCATATCCGCCCCATGCCGGAACGGCCTGAATCCAAAAAATGGTCAGGCGACCGGCGGCGGCGTCAGGGCGTCGTCCTTTTCGGTGGCGCGGCGCCAGGCGTCGCGGTCCATGACCCGGTGGGCGTAGTCAGCGAATTCGGGGCGTTTCTCGATGGTGCCGAACTGCAGGCCCCAGCCGATCTGGGCGCCCACATAGACGTCTGCTGCTGTGAAGCGGTCGCCGGCGATATACGGGCTGGCCTTCACTGCGCCCGAAACGGCGTCCAGCACCGCCGCCATGGAGCCGTAGCCCACGAAGCCCTGCTTGTCGGCCGGCACCTGCACCTGCAGCGCCTGGTTGGTGACGGCGGTCTCCAGGGGGCCGGCGGCGAAGAACATCCAGCGATAGTACGCGCCGCGCCGGTCCAGCGCAGGCGCGAGGCCCGCCTCGGGAAAGGCGTCGGCCAGATAGGCGCAGATAGCCGCGCATTCGGTGATCACCTGATCGCCGTGGCGAATGGTCGGCACCTTGCCCATGGGATTGATCGCCAGATAGTCGGCGCCCTTCATGGTCGTGCCGTAGTCGAGCACCGTCTCGGCGTAGTCGGCGCCCGTCTCCTCCAGCATCCAGCGCGCGATACGGCCCCTCGACATGGGGTTGGTGTAGAGCATCAGATCGTGGGCCATGGGCGGTCTCCGTTTGCGACTAAGCAAGAACATAAGCAGAACGGGAGCGCCGCGTCATGTGAAACCTGCGCGACAGCGACCGGTCGGGTCAGGGCTTCTCGAAGCGGCGGCTGGACCAGTATTTGAATCCCTGGTCGCGAGTGCAGCGCCAGCCCAGCGCCTTCAGACGGTGGCCGATCATGGCGTTGAAGAATCCGTGCGCAAGCACCAGCACGTCTTCCCCCCGCTCCGCGCGCGCCAGTAGGACGTCGGCGGCCTTCACGGCGCGGGCGCGGGCCATGTCGCGGCTTTCCTCGCCCTCGTCGTGAAAATCGAAGGCCCACCACCAGATGCGCGAGACCACGCCCCACCAGCGGGGCGACAGCTTCACCCAGTCCGGGAAGGCGGGCGGGGGCAGGGGCGCCTCGATGAACACCGGATCGATGTTCAGGTCGCGCTCGCCCGCCACATGGCCCGCGGTCTCCAGAGCTCGTGGGCGAGTGGAGACGAAGATGGCGTCGGCGCGGGCGGCGGTCTCCAGCAGGCCCGGCGGCGGCGTCTGCTTCTTGCAAAGCCCGCCCACTTCATAGGCGGCCCACCAGTCCCGATAGCCCTGCGAGGTCAGCAGGACCTTGCGGGACAGGGCCGGGCGGCCGTGACGCGCAAGGGTTATGGCGCCGGGGGGGGGGCGGTGGGGGGGCACAGGGGGTGGGGGCATAGGGCGCGCCCACGTGAGCGCGCCCGGCGGTTGCGGGCACCCCCGTTGGGGAAGACGATTCTATCGAGAGGTTCTGGATCGTCATGACCGGACGCGGGCCTTTGCAGCCAAAGGGTTCGCGCGTCTATTCCTCCCCTAGCGCCCGCAGGTGGGCGACGGCCGACAGGCCCAGTCCGGTCAGGTCGTAGCCGCCCTCGAGCGAAGAGACAACCTTGCCGCCGCACCGGGTGCGGGCCACCTCGATCACCGCCCGCGTGGCCCAGGCGAAATCCTCCGCCTCCAGCGACTGGTGTGCCAGCGGATCGCGGCGGTGCGCGTCGAATCCGGCCGAGATAATCACAAGGTCGGGAGCAAAGGCGTCCAGCGCCGGCATCAGGCCGCCGGAGAAAGTCGCCCGCCACGCCTCGCGCGCCGCGTGGGGCGGCACTGGCGCATTGACGATGTTGCCCACGCCCGTCTCGTCCGCCGCGCCGGTGCCGGGGTAGAGCGGCATCTGGTGGATGGAGCCGAGGAACAGGCTGGCGTCGTTCTCGAAGGCCGCCTGGGTGCCGTTGCCGTGGTGCACGTCGAAGTCGATCACCGCCACCTTCGAGAGGCCCAGCGCCTGGGCCTCGCGAGCGGCCACGGCCACGTTGGAGAACAGGCAGAAGCCCATGGCCCTGGCCGGCTCCGCATGGTGGCCGGGTGGGCGCACGGCGGCGAAGGCGCGGCTGGTCTCGCCGGCCGCCACGGCCCTCACCGCCTGGATCGCCGCCCCCGCCGCCAGCCGCCCGGCCCGCACGCTGCCCGGCGACAGCACCGTGTCCGGGTCCAGCGCCACGACGCCGCTTGAGGGCGAGGCCTCCAGAATTCTCTGAACATGGGCCTCGGGATGGACGCGGACCAAGGCCTGCACCTCCGCCTCCGCCGCCTCGCGCCGGTCCAGCGACAGGCCCGCGTCATCCACGGCGTCCAGAACGGCCGCCAGCCGGGCGGAGCGCTCCGGATGTCCCTGACCGGTGTCGTGGGCCAGCATGTCGGGGTGGGTGATGAACAGGGTCATGAGTCGCAGTCTAGCGAGGCGGCGGGGCTTGCGTCACGCGCTGGGAAAGCTATGCCGCCGTCATGACCGCTTTCGCCATCCGTCCCGCCACCCCCGATGACGCCCCTGCCTTGGCCGCGCTGGGGCGCGCGACCTTCATCGAGACGTTCGTGAACGGGTTCGGCATTCCCTATCCGCCCGAGGATCTGGAGCCGTTTCTGGACGAGACCTTCAGCGAGGCGACGACGCGTGCACGTCTGACCGGTCCCGATCATCACTACTGGGTGGCCGAGCGCGATGGCGAGATCCTGGGCTTCGCCAATACAGGCCGCTGCGGCCTGCCGCATCCGGACGCTCGGGCGAGCCATGCAGAGTTGCACCGGCTGTACGTGTCGAAGGCCGCCCAAGGTCTTGGCGTCGGGACGGCCCTGCTGAAGATCGCTCTGGAGTGGATGGAGGCCAACTCGGAAGGGCCGCTGTGGATCGGGGTCTGGAGCGGCAATCTGAAGGCGCAGAAGCTCTACGCTGCTTACGGGTTCGAGAAGGCGGGCGAGTATCGGTATCCGGTCGGGGCCTGGCGAGACGACGAGTTCATCCTGCGCCGGGGCTGATCTCAGGGATCGTGGATGGACGGGCGCGCCGTCCTCTGCTGACGTTCAGGGCGAAACGGGAGATAGGCGATGATCTGGATGATTCTTCTGGCTGGGCTGGCGGCTCAGGATGATCCGGCGGCCTCGGCGCGCGCCGAGGCGGATGCCCTGATCGCGGGGGCGGGGGCGGAGGGGGTGTTCAAGAACGTCACCGCAGACACGGTCCCGACGCTGCGCCATGTGCAGAGCGGGCTGACGTGTCACTTCACGCCGGGCGCGGCGACGAATTCCGTGACGGTCTATCCCGAAACCCAGGGACTGGGCCGGGGCGACAATGTGGGCTGCAACACTCGCGGCCAGGACATGGACGTGACGGTCTATGCAACGCGCTACGCCGAGGAATATTCCGCTGCGGAGGTGCGGGACGACGCCGTCGTCGCAATTCGCCATCGCTGGCCTGAGGCGCAGGCTTATGAGGACGGGTTTCCTCTGCTCACGACCCCGGATCAGGACGAGCCTCCGGCGCATGCCGTCTTCATGGTCACGGTTGCGGATGCGCCGTCCGTGACCTTTGTTCTGGTGCAGCATCAGGGCGCGTGGAGCTACAAGATGAGGGGCACGCAGACGGGCGATAACGCCATTACGGCGGGCCTCATGGGAGGAATGATGTTCATGAACGCCCTGGGCGATGTCCGCCCCGAACCCTAGATCGGAACTTCGCCTTCCTCGCCCGCAGGATTGTCGCGGGTGGGCATGGTTTTGATTTCCGGCACGACCTTGTCCCGGAACACATCGTGCAGGCGGCGCAATTCCCTGATCGGCTCAGGATGGTCGTCCACCCGGATGTCCCAGAGCGGATAGTCCTCCGTGTCCATGACATAGACGGTGGCCGAGACCTCGCCCTTCGCGTCGCCGCCTGCGGCCACGCCCTCGGCAAGGGCCTCCAGCAGGCGGTCGGCCAGGGGCTCGTCCGGCATGGCCTCGAAACGCACGGCGGCACGTGTGAGCACATGGGGACCCGCCAGCCGGTTGCCCTGAACGCTCAGGCCATCCCCTTGCAGCGCGCCGGACCAGGCCAGGCACGATTCACCGGTGAAGGTCGCCGTTCGGCCCTCACGGTCGATCACCGCGAACTGACGAAAACGAATGGCGGGATCGGTGGTCAGCAGCGCCCCGCGCACAGCCCCGGCAGGCAGACCCTGACGCAGCAGGTTCAGTCCGTCGATGCCGAGATAGGGGTTCACCCGCGCCTGGGTGGCGACAGCCCCCACCCCCGCCGCCGCGTGGGTGAGCAGCTTGCCCACCGCGGGCACGCCGGTCACCGCAGCGACCCCGAACTGTCCCGTACGGGCGCAGCGCGCCACCAGTGAAAAGGTCATGGGCAAGGGGACTCCGGCGGGGGAAGGGTCCGGGCCAAACGAGCAGCGCGTCCGGCGGTTGCGCGACATCATCCCGCTTTATGGCGAGGCTGGAACCTTCCGCACCCGGATCCGGTTGGCGTCTCGCGGAAACTGGAGACGGACCATGATTGCAGGGGATGCAGACATTGCGGACATCACATCAGGCGCGGACGGCATCAGCCGCGCGGCCTTCTCCTCCACCCTGCGAAGTCAGGGCGGCGTCGTGCTGCACAAGGTGGCGGAGATCGATCTGGGCGGGCGCGAGGTGACCGCCTATTTTCGGCTGACCGGCCCGCGCGGGCCGCGTATCCTGCACGATCTGGCGGAGGCCGAGGACGCCTTTGACCGGGAAGCGGAGCGTCTTGTACCGCTGAATGAATGGCCATCACGGGCAAAGGTGGCTTGAAACGGTCGCGCGGGCTTCTCACCTTGATTGTTGAACTCAATGCCTGATCGAGGATGAAGACCATGGTGAAGCTCTATTATTCCCCCGGCGCCTGCGCTCTGGCTTCGCACATCGCCTTCGAGGAAGCCGGCGCGGATTATGAGGCGGTGAAGATCGACCTGAAGGCGGGTGAGCAAAAGACCCCGGAATATCTGGCGGTCAATCCGGCGGGCGTCACCCCGGCGCTGGAGACGGATCAGGGCGTGCTGACCGAAAACGCCGTCATTATGCCGTGGATCGCAGACAGGCATCCGGAGAAAAACCTTGTTCCCGCCGAGCCTTTCGCCAGGGCCCGGATGAACGCCTTCAACGGCTGGGCCGCTGCGTCTCTGCACCCGGCCCTCAGCCGTCTGATGTTTTCGCGCCCGCCTGTCGAGGGCGACGCCAAAGAGGCCGCGCTGAAGGTCGTGAACGACAAGCTGACTCTGGCAGAACAACATCTGCTGAAAGGCCCGTTCGTCATGGGCGATCAGTACACGGTGGCGGACGGCTATCTCTCTGTCTTTACTCGCTGGTGCCGCCAGGCCGGCATTCTGGACGAGGGTCGCTATCCGAAACTCAACGCCCATCTGGACCAGGTCCAGGCGCGCCCGGCCGTTCAGCGCGCGCTCAAGGCCCAGGGGATCGAGCCCGTCGGCGGCTGACCCCTGGTCGCCCACCGCAGGCTTTCCACAAGCCCTCGGATGAGGGCTTGTAATCCTTCCGATTGAGGGGCAAACGGGCCGTCAGGTCGGCCGAAGACGATCAGGGTGCGGTGCGTGACGGGATGCGCGCTCCGCCAGGGCTTCGCTGAGGCGGACTGACCGCAGACAAGCCCTTTTCAAGCCGCACAGCCACGGTACCCTAACGCCCATGAGCTTTTCCCTTTTCGGCGCCATCTCCAACGACATCGCCATCGATCTCGGCACCGCCAACACCCTGATTTACCAGAAGGGCAAGGGCATCGTGCTCAATGAGCCCTCGGTGGTGGCGCTGAGAAACGTCGGCGGGCGCAAGATCGTCCACGCCGTGGGCATCGAGGCCAAGCAGATGCTGGGCCGCACGCCCGGCCATATGGAGGCCATCCGCCCCATGCGCGACGGAGTCATCGCCGACTTCGAAGTGGCCGAGGAGATGATCAAGCACTTCATCCGCAAGGTGCACAACCGCAAGGGCTTCGTGAACCCCAAGGTGATCGTGTGCGTGCCGTCGGGCGCCACGGCGGTCGAGCGCCGCGCCATCAATGACTCCTGCCTGAACGCCGGCGCCCGCCGTGTCGGCCTGATCGACGAACCCATGGCCGCAGCCATCGGCGCCGGCCTGCCGATCCACGAGCCCACCGGCTCCATGGTCGTGGACATCGGCGGCGGCACCACCGAGGTGGCTGTCCTGTCCCTGTCGGGCATCGTCTATTCGCGCTCGGTGCGCGTGGGCGGTGACAAGATGGACGAGGCACTGATCAGTTACATGCGCCGCAACCACAACCTGCTGATCGGCGAGACCACGGCCGAGCGTATCAAGAAGGACATCGGCACTGCCCGCATCCCGCCGGACGGCGAGGGCCTGGGCATCGAGGTCAAGGGCCGCGACCTGATGCAGGGCGTGCCGCGCGAGGTGCGCATCTCGGAACGCCAGGCCGCCGAGGCCTTGGCCGAGCCGGTCAGCCAGATCATCGAGGCGGTCAAGGTGGCTCTGGAAGCCACCCCGCCGGAATTGGCCGCCGACATCGCCGATAAAGGTATCATGCTGACCGGCGGCGGCGCCTTGCTGCGCGGCCTGGACACGGAAATCCGCGATCAGACCGGCCTGCCTGTCTCGGTCGCCGACGACCCGCTTTCGTGCGTGGCGGTCGGCTGCGGCCGGGTGCTGGAGCATCCGCGCTGGATGAAGGGCGTGCTGGAAGCCACGCTCTGATCCACGGCTCCGCGCGAGCCGGATAATTCCCGCGTGATCGTCGTTTCATTCCGGCCCGGATTTTGCGATAGGCTGGCATGTCGGCGTGGGGCGTCCCGCTGATTCCAATCCGATGACGGGCCTGAAAGCCCAGGAAGGCGCGCCGTGGCGTTTCGCGACGGACCGTTTGATAATCTGAAGGCTCCGCTGGCCTGGGTGTCGGCGGGGGCGGTGATTCTCGCGGCGATCGCCGCCATCGTGCTGTTGCTGGCTGACCGGCGCGATGTGGATGACCCGAATTACTCCCTTGCGCGGGCAAGTGTGGATACGGTCGCGGCTCCCGTGGGCGGCGTGTTCGCCGCCCCGGTGCGCTGGGTCGGACACGCCAGCGACTATGTGCGCGGCTATTTCTTCGCCGTGTCCGAGAACCGACGCCTGCGCGCCCAACTGGCCGAATTGGAGCCCTGGCGCGATCAGGCCATCGCGCTGAAGAACGTCAACGCCCGCTATGAATCCATGCTGGGCCTTCGCGTCGAGCCTCCGGTGGATATGGTCACCGCGCGCTCGGTGTCGGAATCCCGTGGGCCGTTCGTCAACGCCCGCCTCATCGACGTCGGGCGCAACCGGGGTGTTCGCGTGGGCAATCCGGTCATCAACGAACACGGTCTGATCGGTCGGGTCGTGGGGGCCACCGGCGGGGTGAGCCGCGTCCTGCTGGCGACGGATGTGGCCAGCCGAACCCCGGTCCTCATCGACCGCACCGACGCGCGCGCCATGCTGACCGGAGACGGCAGCGGCAATCCCCGGCTGGACTACGTCCGTGGCGAGGACGCTGTTCGTGAAGGCGACCGGGTCATTACCTCGGGCGACGGCGGCGGCATTCCGCGGGGGCTGCCCGTCGGCGTGGCGGCGCGAGGCATTGACGGCACCTGGCGGGTCAAGCTGTTCACGGACCGCGGCCCCATAGACTATGTGCGCGTGCTGCTGTTCCAGGACTTCGCCCAACTGGCTGATCCGGAGGCTCTGAACGCGCCCCCGCTGGCCGCGGCGACCACCGCCCCGCCGCCAGACGCCCAGACCGCCGCCCGCATCGCGGATCAGGAGGCCCGTCGCCGCGCCCGCGAGGAAGAGGAAGTCCGTCGCGTGGCCGAGGCCGAGGCCCAGCGCCGTCGCGACGCGGCCGCCGCTGCGGACGCGCAGACCCCAGCCCCGGTCCAGCCCGCTCCAGAGGGGGTTCAGGAGTGAGACGGTCGATGGCCGTGCGGGTCGTGGGGCCGATGCAGTGGATGGTCTGGCCCGCCCTGATCGCGGTTGCGGGCACGGTGATCCTCGCCACACCGGCGCACCTGTTCGGCCTGAGTCTGCCCGAGCCGATCCTGCCCCTGGCCCTGGCGTTCGCGTGGCCCCTGATCCGGCCCTCGGTCCTGGCGCCGTTGATGCTGTTGGGTCTGGGCCTGTTTCTGGATATCTTCTGGTACGCCCCCATGGGCATGTGGCCCCTGTCCCTGCTGGCGGTTTACGGCGTGGTTCTGGCTGCGCGCAGTCTGCTGGCCGGGCAGGACGCCCGGATGCTTTTCGCCTGGTATTCGGCGTGCACCATTCTGGCCTTCATTCTGGCCTACATGATCGTCAGCCTGATCGCGGGCAACGCGCCCAGCCTTCTGTCCCTTTTCTGGCAAGTGCTTCCGACCCTGGCCCTGTTCCCCGTCGCGGGCTGGATGATCGAGCGTTTTGACGACGGGGATGTGCGTTTCCGATGAGCAGCGAACCATCGATCTTCTTTTCCGACGTCAATGAGCGGCAGGGCTCGTTCCTCAGGCGCACCTTTCTGCTGGGCGGCGCCACGGCGGTCGGTCTTTTGGCGCTGGGCGGACGGCTGGGCCAGCTCCAGGTGGTGCAGGCGAGCGAGTACGCGACCCTGGCCGTCAACAACCAGTTCAATTTCCGTCTGATTCCTCCGCCGCGCGGGCGCATCCTGGACCGGGACGGCGTGGTCATCGCCGGCAACCGGCCCAGTTTCCGCGTGATGGTGGTGCGCGATGAGACCCGCGATCTGGACCAGACGCTGGATCTTCTGGGCCAACTTTTGCCGGACACGCTGGAGCGCCGCCGGGCCATCGTGCGAGACGTCAACGCCGCGCCCCGCTTCGTCCCGGTGCCGGTCAAGAGCGACCTGACGTGGGATGAGTTCGCCCGGGTGAATCTCTACGCAAACGAATTGCCCGGCGTCATGGCGGACATGAACGAGGCGCGCTTCTATCCGCACGGCGGCGTCTTCGCCCATACGGTCGGCTATGTCGCCAAGGTGTCGGATCAGGACGTGATCGCGGCCCGTGAGCGTGGCGAGACCATATCGAGCCTGATGTACCACCCCGGCTTCCGCATCGGCCGTCAGGGGGTGGAGCGCACCCTGGACCCGGATCTGCGCGGGACTCAGGGCGGCCAGAGAGTCGAGGTGGACGCCCGGGGCCGCATCGTGGGCGAAGACGTGGAGGGCTCGGTCGCGCCGACCCCCGGCAAGGATGTGGTGCTGACGCTGGACACCGATATCCAGAGCCGGGCGCTTGAGGTGTTCGGCGAGGAATCCGGCGGCTGCGTGGTCATGGACATCCGCAACGGGGACGTCCTTTGCATGATGTCGGCCCCGGCCTTTGACCCGAACCTGTTCGTCTCGGGCGTGCCCGGCAGCGTCTACCGCGCGTGGGCCGACTATGAACGGCGGCCCATGCTGGACAAGACCATCTACGGCACCTTCCCGCCGGGCTCGACCTTCAAGATGACCACCGCCCTGGCGATCCTCGACGCGGGCGTAGACCCGAACGAACGGGTGACCTGCGGCGGGGGCTACCGGTTCGGCAACCGCACGTTCCGCTGCCACAGGGCCAGCGGCCACGGCCCCCAGAACATGCACGACGCCATCAAGAACTCGTGCAACGTCTATTTCTACCACATGTGCAATCGGGCCGGCGTCGACCGCATCGCGCGCACTGCAGAGGCCCTGGGTTTCCATCGCACCTATGACTTCGGGCTGACGGGCCAGCGGGAGGGCACCATGCCATCCACGGAATGGAAGCGGCACGCGTTTCGCAACAACCCCAATCCGGATTCCCGCAACTGGTACCCTGGCGAGACGCTGTCGGTGGCCATCGGGCAAGGCGCGACAGAGGTGACCGCGCTTCAACTGGCCGTCATGACGGCCCGCATCGCCAATGGCCGCAAGGCGATCGAGCCGCGCCTCATCAAGTCCGTAGGCGGGGTTGACCGTCCGTCCGGGGCCGCGGTTCCGGACCTGCCGTTCTCTGTCCAGCATCTGGACATCGTGCGCGCCGGCATGGCGGCGGTGGCCAACGATGTGACCGGCACGGCCTACCGTGTCAGCCAGCTGGGCCTGGGGGACATCCAGATGGCGGGCAAGACCGGCACGGCCCAGGCGCGGGGCGGCCTGCGTCGGGGCACCACCGTGGACTGGTCGAGTCGCGACCACGGCCTGTTCGTCGCCTTCGCCCCGCATGACGCGCCCCGTTACGCCATTGCGGTGGTCATTCAGCACGGCGGCGGATCCCGTCTGGCGGCGGAGAAGGCGCGTGAGGTCATGCGCGTGACCCTGCTCAAGGATCCGGACATGCGCACGCGCATCGAACGGCCCCTGCCGCCCGAACCGGTCGGACCGCTGGAGGAGGAGGATCCTGCGGCCATCGCGGCTCCTGAGCCCGCTGCGCCGGGGCCGGCGTCTCCCCCCCGAACAGCTCCGGTTCCATCCGGACCTCAGCCCTATCTGCCACCGGGCGGCGCCCAGTGACCGCCTCGGCCCTGACACGTCCCGGTCAGCGTGAGCGTCTGCCCGTCAAGCTGGCCGAGATCGACTGGCGGCTTGTCGGCCTGCTGTGCCTCGTCGCCGGGGTCGGGGCCATGATGCTGCACTCCGTGGGCGGAGGGTCGTGGGAGCCGTGGGCCGCCAATCACCTGATCCGGGTCGGCTTCTGTCTTGTCATGATGCTGGTGCTCGCCCTGGTCGACCTGCGGCTGTGGTTCGCCCTGGCCTATCCTGTCTATCTGGGCGGGCTGGTGCTGCTCGTGGGGGTGGAGCTGTTCGGCTACACCGCCATGGGCGCGCAGCGCTGGCTGGACCTGGGCTTCATGCGGCTCCAGCCCTCCGAGATCATGAAGGTCGGCATCGTTCTGGCCCTGGCGAGATGGTACCATGGAACCTCGGCCCAGGATGCGCGGCTGTCGTGGAAGCTGCTCATTCCCATCGTCATGATCGGGGCGCCGGTGCTTCTGGTGGCGCACCAGCCGGATCTGGGCACCGCCATGCTGATCGCCCTGACCGGCGCGGCCATCATGTTCATGGCCGGCCTCAGCTGGAAATTGATCCTGGCCGCCGGCGCGGCCTTCGTCGCGGCCGTTCCGCCCTTCGTCCTGTTCGTGCTGCACGAGTATCAGCGCGAGCGCATTCTGACCTTCCTGAACCCTGAAGCCGATCCTTCCGGCGCCGGCTATCACATCATGCAGTCCAAGATCGCCATGGGCTCGGGCGGATTTCTGGGCAAGGGATATGGTCTCGGCAGCCAGAGCCAGCTTGAGTTCCTGCCCGAGAAGCACACCGACTTCATCTTCGCGGCCCTGTCGGAGGAGTTCGGCTTCGTGGGCTCGTTCACAGTGCTGGCCGTGTTCGCCGCGATCATCCTGATATCCCTGCGCATCGCATCCCTGTCCCACAGCCATTTCGGACGTCTGGCGGCGGCGGGGGTGACGGCGACCTTCGCGTTCTACATCCTGATCAACGGCGCCATGGTCATGGGGCTGGCGCCGGTGGTGGGGGTGCCCATGCCGCTGCTGTCCTACGGGGGCACCGTGCTGTTGACGGTGATGGTAGGCTTCGGCCTGATCCAGGCCGTGCGGGTGCATCGCTATCTGGAGCTGCCCAAGGGGCGCGGACTGTTCTAGACTCGAAGCATGTCAAAGCCCGTGAAGGCCGATCCGGCCATGTTCGCCCCGTGCCCGAAGCCGGTCACCTCTGAGAAGACTCCCGAGGAAGCCGCCGCTCTGGCCGAGGGTCTGCATCAGACCGACAATCCCGCCGAATGGGCTTTCGTGCGTCTGTCCCGCCTGATCAAGGAGTTCGAGTCGCGCCTGGACCCCGACGACGAGGTCGGGGTGCGCGGCGTCGGCATGCCGGGCGACGGGGTGCTGATGATCCACGACCTGGGGTTCTGGGGGCCGGACCTGCTGATGTTCTTCGGGCGCGATCCCGGCGGTCAGCCGGTGACCCTGCTCCAGCACGTCAGCCGCCTGAACGTGGTGCTGTCAGCCAAACCCAAGCCCGAGGCGGAAAAGCCCGCCCGTCGGATCGGCTTTCGCCTCGACGAGATGGTGCGCGACAAGGAAGGGTAGGGGTTAAAGCCCCGCCGCCCAGTCCGTTGCGCGGATCAGGCTGTCCACGATGCCCGGCTCGCTGGAGGCGTGGCCGGCGTCGCCCACCACGTCGAGTTTTGCCTGGGGGAAAGCGCGGTGCAGGGCCCAGGCCCCGGACATGGGGGTGACCACGTCGAATCGTCCCTGGGCGATCCAGGTGGGGATGTGCCGGATGCGCTCGATGTTGTTCAGGATCCAGCCGTCCTCGGGGAAGAAGCCGCCGTTGGTGAAATAGTGGCACTCGATGCGGGCGAAGGCGACCGCGAACTCCGGCTCCGCGAACTTCTCGGGCCGGGCGGACGGGCCCTCGACGCTGACCGTGTCGCCTTCCCAGCTCGACCAGGCCACCGCCGCCTCGTTGCGTACCGCCACGTCATCGCTGACCAGACGCTTGTGGTAGGCGGCCATCAGGTCGCCGCGCTCGGCTTCCGGGATCGGCTTGAGGAACGCTTCCCACGCGTCGGGGAAGATCATCGAGGCGCCGTCCTGATAGAACCAGTGCAGCTCTTTCTTCGTCAGCAGGAAGATGCCGCGCAGGATCAGGCTTTCGACCCGCTCCGGATGAGTGATGGCGTAGGCCAGCGACAGGGTGGAGCCCCAGGAGCCGCCGAACACCGACCACTTTTCCACGCCGCAGCGTTCGCGCAGCCGCTCGATGTCCTCGATCAGATCCCAGGTGGTGTTGTCTTCAAGGCTGGCGTTGGGCCGTGACCGGCCGCAGCCGCGCTGGTCGAACATGATGATGCGGTAGCGCGCCGGGTCGAAATAGCGCCGCATGGTCGGATTGACCGCGCCCCCGGGGCCGCCGTGCAGCACAAGAACCGGCTTGCCGTCGGGTGCGCCGGACTCCTCATAGTAAATCTCGTGCGCCGTGCCGGTGGCCATGAAGCCGGACGCGAAGGGCTCGATCTCGGGATACAGGGTGCGACGGTCGGGCTGATCCGCGAAAATCGTCATACGCACGATACTCTCTTTGACTTCATACAGCCAAGCTTGGCTTGTTCTTCATGGGTAGCGGGCGCGGAGAGTGAATCCAACTCATTCGCCTGTTGAGAGTCATTTCCAGATCGGTCGCTGGAAAAGCCCTGCAAAATCAGGCCAAGACGGCGCGAATGACGGCAATGATCCGGGCCTGATCGGCCTCGGTCAGGGTTGTGCTGGACGGCAGACACAGCCCTTGGGCGAAGAGCGATTCGGCAACGGCGCCGCCCACGCGGGGCGCGTCCCGGAACACCGGCTGCAGGTGCATGGGCTTCCACACCGGACGGCTCTCGATCCCTGCGGCCTGAAGCGCAAGCCGCTGGGTCTCGGGGGTAGCACGGGCGTCGGGGCCCAGCAGCATGACGCTGAGCCAGCGGGTGTGCAGCCGTCCCGGCCCTTCGGGCGCGAAGGCGACGCCGGGCAAATCGGACAGGGTCGCACGATAGGTCTCGAAGATAGCCCGGCGGCGCGTCACCCGCGCCTCCAGCGTCTCCAGTTGCGCCAGGCCAATGGCAGAGGCCACCGCGCCGAGGCGGTAGTTGTAGCCCACCTCGTCATGCTCGTAGTGGACTGCGGGCCGCCGGGCCGCCGTGGACAGATAGCGCGCCCGCTCCATCAGGGCCGCGTCGTCGCTCACCAGCATGCCGCCGCCGCCGGTGGTGATGATCTTGTTGCCGTTGAAGGAATAGGCCGCCATCAGCGCCCCGGCGCCGGCGTGGCGCCTGTTGAGCGTTGCACCGACGGCTTCGGCCGAGTCGAGGATCACAGGCACGCCCCGGTCCGCCGCGATATCGAGGATCGGCCCGATGTCGCAGCACTGGCCGTACAGGTCCGCCGGGACCACCGCCCGAACCGTCAGGCCCCGCGCCCGCGCCACGTCGAACGCCTCGGGCAGGCATGCCGGGTCCAGACCCCAGGCGACCGGGTCCACATCGGCGAAGATGGGCGTGGCACCCTGATAGATCACCGGCGCCACCCCGCCCATGAAGGTCAGGGTGGGGCAGATCGCCGCCTCGCCCGGCTTCAGGTCCAGCAGCCTGAGGGCCAGGTGCAGAGCCGCCGTGCCCGACGATACGGCCAGGGCGTGGGACCGTCCGGTCAACTCTGCGAACGCCCCCTCGAACGCGGCGACCTGCGGCCCCATCGCCACGTCGCCGGCCGCCAGGGCCTTCGCCACCGCCGCCTGCTCCCGTGGGCCAACCTCGGGCGCCGACAGGGGGATCATGGGGCGGACCGGGCGTCGCCGCGGCGCAGGGCGGTGACCAGCAGAACCACCCAGCCGGCGATCATCAGAACCCCGCCCACCGGGGCCACCATGCCCATGGCCGGCAGGCTCATCAGGGCGATCATGGACAGGGCCAGCGAGAAGACCAGCCCGCCCGCCGCCGCCAGCCAGCCGGCGACCCGCGCCAGTCGTCCGCCATCGCTCCAAAGCGCGCAGGCCACGGCCAGCACGGCGTGGACAATCTGGTACTGCGCCCCGGTGGTCAGCAGTGTCTTCACAACCGGGCCCGCCCCGTGTGCGGCGAAGGCGCCCAGCATCACGGCCATGGCCCCGTTGGCGGCGGCGAAAACAATCAGATGGCGATGCGCGGTCATACCGACAGCTTGCCATGGATTCGCGGAGTGTGGCGCCTGTTAGCGCGCATGGCCGTCGCTGTTAGAAACTCTGCCGTTGAACGTGGAGAGGCCAGCCAACATCTTGGCGGGCTACACTGAAACGGACAGCCGATGCTCAGACGCGCTTTTTCCATTCCTCTCTGGCAGAGAATCTTCGTCGGCTTCGGCCTGGGGATCCTGGCGGGCCTGATCCTGCGGGAACAGGCGCCGGTGTGGTTCGGGTGGATGGGCGAGGTCTATCTGAACCTGATCCGCATGGTGGTCGTGCCACTGGTTCTTTTCACCATCGCGTCCTCCATCGCCCGGTTGGGGGGCGAGACCAACGCCGCGCGGCTGGGCGTGCGCACCATCGTCTGGTTCGCGATCACCTCGCTGCTGGCGGTGCTGGTGGGTTTCGCCTTCGGCCATTTGATCAATCCGGGCCTGGGCCTTGCCGAACTTCCGCTGGGCGAGGTGCGTGAGCGCGACATCCCCACGCCGCTTCAGGTGCTGATCAGCGTGGTCCCGGCCAATCCCTTCGCCGCCATGGCCGAGGGCCGCATCCTGCAAGTGATCTTCTTCTCGGCGTTGATCGGCGCCGCGCTGGTGGCCCTTGGCGACCGGGCCCAGGGGGTCCGGCGTCTGGTGGACGAGGGCGCCGCCCTGATCTTCCGGATCACGCGCTGGGTGATCCAGTTGACGCCCTTCGGCGTGTTCGGCCTGATCGCCGGCGTTGTGGGGGGCTACGGCTGGGAGGCCCTGCTGCCGCTCGGCAAGTTCATCATCGCCATCTATGCGGCGTGCCTGTTCCACATCCTCATCGTCTATTCGGGCCTGTTGAAGCTGCACGGCCTGAAGATCACCAGCTTCTTCCGCGGCGCCTTCGCCGCCCAGCAGACGGCCTTCGCCACCTCGTCGTCGCTAGGAACCCTGCCCATCACCCTGCGGCAGACGGTTGAGCGGCTGGGCGTGCCGCAAGCCTACGCGGCTTTCGCCGTGCCCCTCGGCGCCAACGTCAAGATGGACGGTTGCGGAGCGATCTATCCGGCCATCGCCGCTATCTTCATCGCGCAGTATTTTGGCATCGAACTGACCCTGACGCAGTACGTGCTGATCGGCCTGACGGCGGTGCTGGGGTCCCTGGGCACCGCAGGCGTGCCGGGCACGTCCATCGTCATGCTGACGCTGGTTCTGTCGACCGCAGGCCTGCCGCTGGAAGGCATCGGCTACATCATCGCCATCGACCGTGTCATCGACATGATGCGCACCGCCACCAATGTCACCGGCCAGATGCTGGTTCCGGTGCTGGTGGCGCGCGAGGAGGGCATCCTGAACCGCGACATCTATGATGGTCGCGTCGCCTGGCTGCCCGGCGACCCGGACGCGGAAGACCCTGACGCCGTCCGCGCCTCAGGCATATGAACCCGCAAGCTGACCCAGGGTGATCTTGCGGCCGTCCGTCATCCGCGCTTGGCTGGGTGGCGGAGGATACGACCATGACCGGCTTTTCGTTTGAGACCACGCCGAGAATTCTATGCGAGGACGCCGCCGCCCTGAAGCTGGCGGCGTTCCTGAACGGCATGGACGTGAGCCGCCCGTTCATCGTCACTGACGCAGGCCTGGTCGGCGCGGGCGTGGTCCAGCCGATTCTTGACGCCCTCAGCGCGGCGGGCGTTGCCGCGTCGGTGTTCAGCGAGGTGCTGGCCGATCCGCCCGAGGCCTCGGTCATGGCGGCCGTGGCGGCGGCGCGCGGGGCGGGGGCCGACGGCGTGGTGGGGCTGGGCGGCGGTTCGTCGCTGGACACGGCCAAGCTGGTGGCTCTGCTGGCGGGGACCGATCAGGCCCTGCCCGACATCTACGGCATCGGCCTGGCGAAGGGCCCGCGCCTGCCGCTGGTGCAGGTTCCGACCACGGCGGGCACCGGATCGGAAGTCACCAACATCGCCATCGTCACCACCCCTGACGACCAAAAGAAGGGCGTGGTCTCGCCCTTGCTCTATCCCGACTCGGCCATCCTTGACGCCACCCTGACCACGGGCCTGCCGCCGCGCGTCACGGCCATGACCGGGATCGACGCCATGGTCCACGCCATCGAGGCTTATACCTCCCGGCACAAGAAGAACCCGGTGTCCGACAGTCTGGCCATCGCGGCGCTGAAGCTGCTGCACGCCAACATCCGCCGGGTCATCGCCGACGGCTCCGACCTGCCCGCGCGCCGGGCGATGCTGCAGGGCTCGCTGCTGGCGGGCATGGCCTTCGCCAATGCGCCCGTCGCCGCCGTTCACGCCCTGGCCTATCCCATCGGCGGCATCTTCCATGCGCCCCACGGCCTGTCCAACGCTTTGGTGCTGGGCCCGGTGCTGCGGTTCAATCTGCCTGCCGCCGCGCCGCTGTACGCCGAGCTGGCCGCCGCCATCGGGCTGAAGCCGGACGCCGCCGCTTTCGTGGACGAGATCGCAGCCCTGACGGCCGAAATGCCCATGGAGCAGCGCCTGTCCGAGCTCGGCGTGGAAGTCCAGCATCTGGACCGTCTGGCCCACGACGCCATGCAGGTGCAGCGCCTGCTCATCAACAATCCGCGCGAGGTGACCCTCTCCGACGCCCGCACCCTGTACGAGGAAGCCCTGTGAGCGAGCCTCTGCCCACCCGCGCCGACTTCCCGGCCATACGGTCCATCACCACGCGCTGGATGGACAACGACGTCTACGGTCATGTGAACAATGTGGTTTATTACAGCTTCTTCGACACGGCGGTGAACGCGCACCTGATCGAGCAGGGCGTGCTGGATCCCGCGACCAGCCCCGTCATCGGCCTGGTGGTCGAGACCGGCTGCCGCTACGCCGCCCCCATCACCTTTCCCGACCGGGTGGACGCCGGCGTCCGCGTGGCCCGCATCGGGACCAGCAGCGTGCGCTACGAGGTCGGCCTGTTCCGCAATGACGATGAGGACGCCGCCGCCTTCGGTCACTTCACCCACGTCTATGTGAGCCGCGAAACCCGCCGCCCGGTCCCCATCCCCGACGCCGTGCGAAAGGTGCTGGAGGCGCTGGTCGTCGCCTGACCACGCACGGGTCTTGCGCCCGCCCGGCGACCGGGCTATGTCCGCGCCTCCCGACGGTTCGAGCCTTCGAACCCGGTCCGGATGGATGCGTAGCTCAGCGGGAGAGCACCTCGTTCACACCGAGGGGGTCACAGGTTCAATCCCTGTCGCATCCACCATTCTTTCTTGCGCGCAGCCGTCCCGCCAACCCTGCGCGCGAAGGATAGCGGGAGACATCCGGTTTGAATAACCCGATCGCCCGCCTCCTGATCCGACAACGCCGCCGCTCCGCCGCCCTCGCCATGGGGGCGATGCATGATCCCGTCGCCCTGTCGCGGCTGGAGTTGCACCGGCTGGCCGCCCGCGCCTTTGACCGCGACCCGGACGCCGCCCGCGCCTTTCCGGTGGAGCGCATCCGCTCCCTGACCGCCGCCGGGCGGGCAGGGGAGGCGCTGGATTTCGCCCGCACCCTCGCGCCCCGGCTGGAACACGACCTGGCGCTGGCCCTCAGCGCCTTCGACCCGGCTCTGGCCCTGACCAAATATGCGGGTCCGGACGCGTCCCTGCGCGCCGCGCTGACGCTGGCGGCCGGGCGCGAGGACGACGCTCGCCGCGCCCTCGAGACCGCCTCTGGCCCGCAGGCCGGCTTTCTGTGCGCCTCGCTGGACCGCCGCGATCCGGCGAAGGCCCACCTCGCATGGTACGAGGGCTTCGGCGATTGGAGCCTGTCGCCTCCCGAGCCCGTCGATCTGGCCCTTCCGGTCAGCGTCACCAACGCCCGCGCCGAGCCTTCGCCCGCCGTCGACGGCCCGCTGATCAGCGTCATCATGCCGTCGAGGAACGCCTCGCGCTGGGTGGCCTCGGCGGTGCGCTCGGTGCTGGACCAGAGCTGGCGCAATCTGGAATTCCTTTTCGTCGACGACGCCTCCACCGACGACAACGCCGAGCGGGCGTTGGCGGCCGCCGACGGCGATCCGCGCTTCACCCTGATCCGCCAATCCGAGCGGGGCGGGGCCTACACCGCCCGCAACGCGGCGCTGGCCCGGGCCAAGGGCCACTGGGTGGCGGTTCAGGACTCCGATGAATGGGCCCACCCTGACCGGCTGGCCCGTCAGGTCGCCGAGATGCGGGCGCGCAAGCTGACCGCACATTCCGGCCGCAGCCTGCGCGTGGACGCCGAAGGCGAAATCCACGCCCGGGGCGTCTGGCCCCTGACCCGCTGGGCCCCGTCGACCCTGATGTTCGAGCGCGAACCGGTCATGAGGCGCGCCGGCTATTTCCATCAGGTGCTCAGCGGCGCCGACAATGAATACTGGTGGCGGCTGGTGCAGCTGTTCGGCCCGCGCCGCGCCGCCATCTCGCGCACGCCGCTGATTCTGGGCGCCTGGCGTGCGGATTCCCTGACGGGGGCGAAGGACAGCGGCTTCGGCGCCGGGGGCTTCAATCTGGACCGGCTGATCTACTGGGAACGGTGGTCCTTCTGGCACGCCCGCAACCTGCGCACGCCCGGCGCCCTGCGCCTCGAGCCGGGCGAGCAGCCGTTCCGGTCACCGAAGAAAATCCTGCTCTGAGGCCCTACTTCACCGGCATCCGGCCGATGATCTGCTTCATGGTCTCGACCCGGGTCGGGAGGTCGGCGGCCAAGCGGGAGGCGATCTCGCGGGCGCCCACCGGATAGGCGTCGCCGCCTTCGGCGATTTCTTTCGACAACGCCACGGCTTCCAACAGCAGGCGCTCCAGCGTTTCGACCTGCTCGACGGCGAGGGCGCGGGCTTCCATCTGCAGACGCCTGACCCGCTCGCCCGTGCTCTCGGGCTTGCGCATCAGGTCATAGACCTCGGCCTCGGCGTTCACCACGCGCAGGTTCGGTTCAGTCTTGCCTTTGCCGGCCATGATGATCGCTCCTTCACGACGATGCTGACGCAGAATCGACAGCAGACGAAGCATGGCCGTTGACGGATGAACCTCGCTTGAGCGAATTGGGGCCGGACTGTGGCGGACATGCATCAGACCCTGTTCCGCCTTGGCACAGGTCCGGGTTTACGCACGCCCTTTCCCCGGAGCCCGGCGCCGTTTATGCCTGCGCCATGCCCAAGCTGACCTCGGCCATCGACGCCCATTCCCCCGCCTTCAAGACGCTGGACGCCCATAACCGTCGCCTGCGCGACGAGCTGCGCGACAAGGTGGCGAAAGCCGCGCTGGGTGGGTCCGAGAAGTCCCGCGAGCGGCACGTCTCGCGCGGCAAGCTGCTGCCCCGCGACCGGGTTGAGCGGCTGCTGGATCCCGGCTCGCCGTTCCTCGAGGTGGGCCAACTGGCCGCCAACGGCATGTACAAGGACGAGGCCCCCGGCGCGGGCATGATCTGCGGCGTGGGCCGGGTTTCGGGCCGCGAGGTCATGATCGTGGCTAACGACCCCACGGTGAAGGGCGGCGCCTACTTCCCCATGACGGTGAAGAAGCACCTGCGGGCCCAGGAGATCGCCGAACAGAACAATCTGCCTTGCGTCTATCTGGTGGATTCCGGCGGCGCCAACCTGCCGCACCAGGCCGAGGTGTTTCCTGATCGCGACCACTTCGGCCGCATCTTCTTCAATCAGGCCCGCATGTCGGCCCGGTCCATTCCCCAGATCGCCTGCGTCATGGGCTCCTGCACCGCCGGCGGCGCCTATGTGCCGGCCATGTCGGACGAGACGGTGATCGTGCGCAATCAGGGCACCATCTTCCTGGCCGGCCCGCCGCTGGTGAAGGCCGCCACGGGCGAGGTCATCTCGGCCGAGGAACTGGGCGGCGCCGAGACCCACGGCCGCCTGTCCGGCGTGGTGGACCATGTGGCCGAGAACGACGAGCACGCCCTGCAGATCGTGCGCGACATCGTCGCCAATCTGAACACGGTCAAGCGCGTCGACCTGGATCTGGCCGAGCCGGTGGAGCCCGCTTTCGACCCGGAGGAGCTCTACGGCATCATCCCCGACGACGTGCGCGCCCCCTATGACGTGCGCGAGGTCATCGCCCGCATCGTCGACGGCTCCGCCTTTGACGAATTCAAGGCGCTGTACGGAACGTCGCTGGTGTGCGGCTTCGCCCGCATCTGGGGCCAGCCGGTGGCCATCCTCGCCAACAACGGGGTGCTGTTCAGCGAAAGCGCCCAGAAGGGTGCCCACTTCATCGAACTGGCCTGCAAGCGGAAGATCCCGCTGGTGTTCCTGCAGAACATCTCCGGCTTCATGGTGGGCGGCAAATACGAGGCCGAGGGCATCGCCAAGCATGGCGCCAAGCTGGTGACGGCGGTGGCGTCGGCGGAGGTGCCCAAATTCACCGTCCTGATCGGTGGCAGCTTCGGCGCGGGCAACTACGGCATGTGCGGCCGGGCCTATTCGCCCCGCTTCCTGTTCACCTGGCCCAACAGCCGCATATCGGTGATGGGCGGCGAGCAGGCGGCCAGCGTCCTGGCCACCGTCCACCGCGACGCCGACACCTGGTCCGAGGCCGACGCCGAGGCCTTCAAGGCTCCGATCCGCCAGAAATACGAGGACGAGGGCAACCCCTATTACGCCACCGCGCGTTTGTGGGACGACGGCGTCATCGACCCGGCCCAGACCCGCGACGTCCTCGGCCTGGCCATCAGCGCCAGCCTGAACGCCCCGATACCGGACACCACCTTCGGCGTGTTCAGGATGTGAGTTATGGTATTTGAACGGGCGTACGTCATCTCTGAGCAAAGGGCCGAGGTATCATGCAAGCACAGTCGGTAGTGAGGGTCCCCCTTCCCATGTTTGTCCTGCGCCGCATCGTCCGGAGAAATCCTTGGCTGCTCGGCGACGGGTTTCCCACGCGCCGAAGCGCTGACATTGACCTTGGTATTTTCGGAATTGAAGTAGAGGGCGAATTCGAGCTCATGCCGAAGCAAAAGGCTCGGCTTCTGGCCGAAGCTAAGGCAGGGACGCTATTCCGTTGACGGCAGTGGCGCTGTCGGACGCCAAACTCATCGCAAGGTCCGCAGGATCTTCTCCATCGCCTTGCCCTTGCTCAACTCGTCGACCAGTTTGTCCAGATGGCGCACCTCGCGCATGAACAGGTCCTCGATCTCCTCGACGCGATAGCCGCAGATCACGCCGGTGATCAGGAAGCGGTTCGGGTTCATGGCCGGGGCCTCGGCGAAGAACGCTTCGAAGGTGGCCTTCGCCTCCAGATGCGCCTGCAACGCCTCCGCCGAATAGCCCGTCAGCCACAGGATGATCTGATCGACCTCCGCCCGCGTCCGGCCCTTTTTCTCGGCCTTGGCGATGTAGTGAGGGTAGACGCTCGCCACACTCATCCGGCGGATGCGGTCATTCGCGCTGAGCGCCATTACGACAGCCCCATGTTCCGTTCGACCCGCCATGCGTTATAGGGGTTGAAGCTTCAGGAGACCACCATGGCCGAACCCACCGATCCCGACCTCAACGCCCTGGACGTCACCGACGCCGAGGCCGCCGAGATGAACCGCATCAACCATCCGCTGGTGGCGGGCGCGGCGCCGGACGCCAATGACCAGCTGGCGGTGATCGACTCCACCCCGGACGGCATGGTGTTCATCACCATCAACCGGCCGGCGAAGAAGAACGCCTTTGACGCCGCCACCATCGCCGCCCTGCGCGAGGCGTTCGAGACCCTGCACGGCGCGGACCATGTGCGGGCGGTGTTCATCCGCGGCGCGGGCGGGAGGTTCAGCGCGGGCGCGGACCTGAACTGGATGCGCGCCGCGGCCGACTGGTCCGAGAGCGACAATCGCGACGACGCCATGGGCCTGGCCCACATGCTCAAGGCGCTTTACGACATCCCGGCCCTGACCGTGGCCCTGGTCGAGGGCGCGGCCATGGGCGGCGGGGCGGGCATCGTCGCCGCCTGCGACATGGCCGTGGCGGTCAAGGGGACCACCTTCGCCTTCTCCGAGGTCAAGCTTGGCCTGATCCCGGCCACCATCGCCCCCTATGTGGTCGAGGCCGTGGGGCCCCGCCGGGCCCGGGCGCTGTTCCTGACCGGAAATGCGTTCGACGCCGACTACGCCGCCCACGTGGGGCTGGTGGACGCGGTGGTGCCGGACGCCGACGCCCTGCACGGCTTCATCGATCAGATCACCGGCACCCTGACCGCCTGCGCCCCCGGCGCCATGGGCGAAGCCAAGCGCGTGGTTCATCTGGTCGCCAACCACCGCATCGACTCCGGCCTGATGGATGACACCGCCCGCCTGATCGCCCGCGCCCGCGTCAGCGTCGAGGGCCAGGAGGGCGTCCGCGCCTTTCTCGACAAGCGCAAGCCCAACTGGGCCAAGTAGACCAAACACGGGGGCAGGGGGAATGACCAACGAACTGGAGACGGCGGCCGGCGCCTCTGCGGGCGGCTGGCTGCGCTGGCGGCGCAAGCAGGCGGACATCCCGCCCGGCACGCCCTGCGCTAATTGCGACACGCCGCTGGCGGGGACCTATTGCCACGCCTGCGGGCAGCTGGCCGAGGACTTCCACAAGTCCATATGGAAACTGGGCCGCGAGGCGCTGGAGAGCTTCTTTCATCTGGACGGCCGGCTCGCACGAACGCTGCCCCGGTTGATCCTGCGGCCCGGGCGGCTGACTCGCGACTATGTCGACGGCAAGCGGGCCTTTCAGGTGCCGCCGCTGCGCATGTTCCTGGTCGTGCTGCTCCTGACCTTCCTGGTGGGCCAGTGCACCGTTGGGCGTCAGATCGAGGAATGGGGCATCGGGGACCCGGCCGGCATCGCCTCACAGGGCGCCCGCAACACCGCCCTGGCTGAAATCGAGGCGGACGAAACGTTGACGGAGGCGGAACGGCGCGCCGCAATCTCCGCAGTGCAGAGCGACTGGGCCGGTGTCGCGCGCGCCGTGGGCGAGGCCCGGGAAGAGGAACTGGCCCGGTCCGGGCAGACGCTTGAGGAAAACCTGTCGGGTCAGAACGCCTTCGAGGCGTGGCTGGGCGACCGCGTCCGCGCCACCCAGGAGGAGCCCCGCCGGTTCGCCCTGCTGCTGGGCATGTGGGCCCAGAGGGTGGCGATCCTGGCCCTGCCGGTGTCGGCCATGATCCTGACGTGCCTGTTCTTCTGGCGGCGGGACGTCTTCGTCTTCGATCACGTGATCTTCTCGATGCACTCCCTGACGTTCCAGCTTCTTCTGCTGACGAGCGTCATTCCCCTGGCCTTTTGGCTGGGGCCGTGGGCGTGGGGTCTTCTCTGGTTGTCGCCCGTGCATCTCTTCATCCACATGCGCGAGGCGTATCGCAGCAACGCGGTGATGACGTTGGTCCGCATGTCCGCCTTGTTCATCCTGACCAATATCGCGGCCAGCTTCATGCTGCTGCTGTGGCTGTTCCTGGCCTTCAACGAGATGCGCGGCTGAGTTCGACTTGCTTGAATGAACGCTGTTCGCCACAGTGGCGGCGGCGGGGGACAGGAGGGGGTCATGCGTTCATTTCATCCGGTCTTTGCGGCTGTTGTCGCCGCCTTGCTCGGCGTCGTCGTGGCGGGGGTCGCCGGTTCGGCCGCCGCCCAGTCCGTGCCGAATTTTCGGTCCGACGACGATCTGCGGCGCTTTCTGACCGACAGCGAAGGCTATCTGGTGGTCCGGGCGCCGCCGCCCCATGCGCCCCCGCCGCCGCCCGCCGCGCCGCCTCCGCCGGGCGCCCAGCCCGCCACGCCCAACGCGCCCTCCATCACCAACACCCAGCTGGTCGGCATCGACGAGGGCGGCATCGTCAAGGTGTCCGGCGAGCATCTGGTGATCCTGCGCCGGGGCCGGGTGTTCAGCGTTTCCATGGCCGACGGCGCGCTGGCGCCGGTGGACGCCATCGACGCCTTCGCCCCGGGCGTCGATCCGAACCACACCTGGTACGACGAGATGCTGGTCGTCGGCGACATGGTGACGGTGATCGGCTTCAGCTATTCGCGCGGCGGGACCGAGATCAACCGCTTCCGCCTGTCGCCCGAGGGCCGGTTCACCTTCGTCGACAGCCATCAGCTGCGGGCCAGCGACTATTTCTCGTACAGCAACTACGCCGCGCGCCTCATCGGAACGCAGCTGATCGTCTATTCACCGCTGCGCTTCGGCTATGGCCAGGACGATGTTCTGGACAGCCTGCCGGGGATCAGCCGGTGGATCGAGGGTCAGGACGAGCCGGCGTTCCGGCGCATCGCCCGCAGCGAGGATGTCTACATGCCGCGCGTCCTGCAGCGCGCCGGGGCCGAATATGTCGCGATGATGCATGTGGTCTATCGCTGTGACCTGGCGGCGGTCGAGCTGGACTGCGCCGCGACCATGGTCATGGGCGACGACTACGCGACCTTCTTCGTGTCGCACAACGCCGCCTATCTCTGGAATGAGGTCGCCCACGAGATCGGCGAATTCGGTTTCGTCTATCGCTTCGGCCATGACGGCGGTCCGGTCACCGCCGCCCAGGTCTGGGAGGCGCCGCTGGGGCCTCTGGCTTTCCACGCCAATACAGAGGCGGGTCGCCTGGATCTGCTCCTGGCGGCGCGCGGATCCATACCGCAATGGGGTGATCAGCCCACGGGCGTGGCCCTGCTGCGCCTGCCCACGGCGCGCTTCGGCGACGGCTCGCGGGCACCGCTGCTGTCCGACTACCAGTTCACGCCGGGCCAGGGCCTCTACCATAGCCTCATCACCGCCCACCGCTTCATCGGCGACTGGGCCTTCTACAGCACGACCACAGGGCCCAGCGCCTATTATGGCCAGCCGGCAGTCACCATGCCCGCCCAGCTTGTGGCGGTCCCCATCGCGCCCGGCGAGCCCGTGCTCTTCGACCTGCCCGACGGTGTGGCGCGCATCGAACAGGTCGGGGGCGACGCCCTCGCGGTCGGCGGACAGGAAGAGGTCACCTTCACCACCCTGGACCTGTCGTCGGGCTCGCCCGTGCTCGGCCCCCGTCACGTTCAGGCCCGGGCCAGCCAGGCGGAGTCGCGCAGCCACGCCTTCTTCTTCCGGCCCGACGCGGGGGGCGAGGACGGGCTGCTGGGCCTGCCTGTCCTGTCGCATCAGCCGCCCGAGGAGGACTGGGGGGAGTGGACCCCCCACGCGGCCATGCTGTTCCTGCGGCGTGAGGCGCGCGCGCTGTCGCCTCTGGGCCGTCTGGACGCGTCCGGGGACGGCGTCCGCAACGACGGCTGCCGCGTGTCCTGCGTGGACTGGTACGGCAACGCCCGCCCGATCTTCCTCGGCGACCGGATATTCTCCCTGATGGGCTACGAGATTGTCGAGGGTCGTCTGGAGGGCGATGGGGTTCAGGAGGTACGCCGGGCCGACTTCGCCCCGTCCGTCCCGGTCGCGGAGTAACGACAGGGCTTTCGCCAGATCGCGTGGTCTGGGATAGGGTCGCCCCATGTTCAAATCCGTTCTGGTCGCCAACCGTGGCGAGATCGCCTGTCGCGTCTTCCGCACCGCCCGCGCCATGGGCGTGCGCACCATCGCCGTCTATTCCGAGGCCGACGCTGACGCCCTCCACGTGCGCGAGGCCGACGAGGCCGTGCTGATCGGCCCCGCCGCCGCCCGCGAATCCTATCTGGATGCAGCGAAGGTGCTGGCCGCCGCCAGGGAGACCGGCGCCGAAGCCATCCACCCCGGCTACGGCTTCCTGTCCGAGAACGCCGACTTCGCCGAGGCGGTCATGGCCGCCGGGCTGGTCTGGATCGGCCCGCCGCCCGCCGCCATCCGCGCCATGGGCCTGAAGGACGCGGCCAAGACCCTGATGGACACGGCGGGCGTGCCCGTCACCCCCGGTTATCTGGGCGAGGACCAGTCGCTCGAACGCCTCCAGAAGGAGGCCGACGCCATCGGTTATCCGGTGCTGATCAAGGCCGTCGCCGGCGGCGGCGGCAAGGGCATGAAGAAGGTCGAGCGGTCCGCCGACTTCGCCGCCGGCCTCGCGGGCGCCCAGCGGGAAGGCGAGGCCTCGTTCGGCGATCCCCGCGTCCTGATCGAGAAATATATCACCCGCCCGCGCCACATCGAGGTGCAGGTGTTCGGCGACTCTCAAGGTAATGTGGTCCACCTGTACGAGCGCGACTGCTCGCTGCAGCGCCGCCACCAGAAGGTGATCGAGGAAGCGCCCGCCCCCGGGATGGATGAGGAAACGCGCAAGGCCGTCACCGACGCCGCCGTGCGGGCGGCGAAGGCGGTCAACTATGTGGGTGCCGGCACGGTCGAGTTCATCGCCGACGCCTCCGAGGGCCTCAAGCCTGACCGCATCTGGTTCATGGAGATGAACACCCGCCTGCAGGTGGAGCACCCGGTCACCGAAGCCGTCACCGGCGTCGATCTGGTGGAATGGCAGTTCCGCGTCGCGGCGGGCGAGCCCCTGCCGCTGCAGCAGGACGAGATCCAGCTGGACGGCTGGGCCATGGAGGCGCGGCTCTACGCCGAGGATCCCGACAACGGCTTCCTGCCCAGCATCGGCCGTCTGGATCACTTCCAGCTGCCCGACGACCTGCGCGTCGACACCGGCGTCGAACAGGGCGGCGAGGTCAGCCAGCACTACGACCCCATGATCGCCAAGCTGATCGTGCACGAGAACACCCGCGAGGCCGCCGCCGCCCGTCTGGCCGACGCCTGCTGCGAGGTGGAGGTCTGGCCGGTGCGCACCAACGCCGCCTTCCTCGCCCGATGCCTCGACCATCCCCGCTTCGTCTCCGGCGACGTGGACACGGGGTTCATTGGGGCGGAGGAGGAGACGCTCGCCAGTGTCGACCTGACCGAGGAAGTTATCCAGGAGGCTGGCAATCTCCTGTGGCGAGCTAGAAGCGTCGATCCCGACGACGTTTGGGACTCGGAATATGGTGCGCCCGGTTTTCGTCTGAACGGCCCCGCCGTGCTGCGGCACACCTTCTTCGTCGATGGGGTAAGTCAGCAGGCTGACTATCAGCATAGCCATCCGGTCGTCGGCTATGGCCCCGAGATCGATGGGGGCTTCGTCATATTTTACAACGGTGAAGCGCATACGGCTTCTCGTCATGCGCCGCGAGGCGCGGCGGCCGAAGGGGGCGACGGCTCGCTCCGCGCCCCCATGCCCGGCAAGATCGTCGCCGTCTCGGCCGAGCCCGGGCAGTCGGTCGCCAAAGGTCAGTCCATCGTCGTGCTGGAAGCCATGAAGATGGAGCACGCCCTGACCGCGCCCTTCGACGGGGTGGTGGGCGAGCTGGGCGTCGCGGTGGGCGATCAGGTTACGGACGGCGCGGTGCTGGCTGTCATCACGGCGTCGGAAGGCGCCGCCTAGTCTTCTGCCGCTCACCCCAGCGAAGGCTGGGGTCCAGATCATAAGGCGGAGACGGCTGGGGCCAAGGGCGCTCTCAAACTGGCAGGGTCCGAGTTCGCCATCTGGACCCCAGCCTTCGCTGGGGTGAGCGGAGTTGCACGGACGTGGTCGGAAATCTGCCGGCCCATGTGTCCCGACGCCCCGCTTTCGGCTAGACGAACCAGACGATTCCGCCAGCACGAGACCGCCTCATGACCTCACGCGCCGCCGTCATCCTCGCCGCCGGGCAGGGCACGCGCATGAAGAGCCCGCTGCCCAAGGTGCTGCACCCGGTGGGCGGCCGCGCCATGCTGGACCACGCCATCGACGCCGCCGAGGCCCTGAACTGCGAGCGCATCGTGGTGGTGGTGGGAACCCATTCCCCCGAGGTCCGCGACCACGTGGAAAGGCGTCTGGGCGCCGCCGCCATAGCCGTGCAGGACCCGCCGCTGGGCACCGGCCACGCCGTGCTGGCCGCCCGCGAGGCGCTCAACGGCTTCTCCGGTCAGGTGGTCGTCACCTATGGCGACGTGCCCCTGCTCAAGGCCGACCACATCGCACCGGTGTTCGGCGCCGAGGGCGTCACCGTGCTGGGCTTCGAAGCCGCGGACCCCGCCGCCTACGGCCGCCTGATCGTCGGTGACGACGGCGCGCTCGAGGCCATTGTGGAGGCCAAGGAGGCCACCCCCGACCAGCTGACCGTCACCGCCTGCAACTCCGGCGTCATGGCCGTGGAGGCGGACCTTCTGTTCCAGCTGCTGGATCAGGTGGGCAACGACAACGCCAGGGGCGAATACTACCTCACCGACATCGTCGCCCTGGCCCGCAAGGGCGGCTACGCGACCCGCGCCGTCTTCGCCGAAGAGGCCGCGGTCATGGGCGTCAACAGCCAGGCCGAACTGGCCGAGGCCGAGCGCCTGTTCCAGCAGGTCCAGCGCGAAACCTTCTTGGCCGCCGGGGTCACCATGCCCGCCCCGCACACGGTCCATTTCGCCTGGGACACCGCCGTCGAGGGCGGCGTGCTGATCGAGCCCAATGTGGTCTTCGGCCCCGGCGTCACCATCGCCTCGGGCGCCCGCATCCGCGCCTTCTCGCATCTGGAGGGGGCCGCGGTGGCCTACGGCGCCGAGGTCGGGCCCTACGCCCGCCTGCGCCCCGGCGCCTCGCTGGGTGAGAATACCAAGGTGGGCAATTTCGTCGAGGTGAAGAACGTCACCATGCACGCGGGCGCCAAGGCCAACCATCTGGCCTATCTGGGCGACGGCGAGGTGGGGGCGAAGGCCAACATCGGGGCGGGGACGATCTTCTGCAACTACGACGGCTTCTTCAAACACCGCACCACGGTGGGCGAGGGGGCCTTCGTCGGCTCCAACAGTTCGCTGGTGGCGCCGGTGACCATCGGCGCCGGCGCCATGGTCGGCTCCGGCTCGGTCATCACCGCCGACGTGGCCCCGGGCGATCTGGCCCTGGCCCGCGCGCCCCAGACCCACAAGCCCGGCTGGGCCGCCCGCTTCATGGATGCGATGCGCGCGAAGAAGGCGAAAAAGGCATGAGCGCCGACCTCCAGAAACAGCGCGCCGGCGAGGCCGCCGCTGAAATCATCCAGCCCGGTATGACCGTGGGCCTCGGCACCGGCTCCACCGCCGCCTGGTTCGTCAAGGCGCTGGCCGCCCGCAATCTGGTCGACCTGCGCTGCGTCCCCACGTCGGAGGCCACCGCCGATCTGGCCCGGTCGCTCGGCCTGCCCCTGACGACGCTGGAGGACGTGGCCCGCATCGACATCACCGTGGACGGCGCCGACGAGGTCGGGCCGGGTCTCGCACTCATCAAGGGCGGCGGCGCGGCCCTGCTGCGCGAGAAGCTGGTCTGGGAGGCGTCGGACCGCTGCGTGGTCATCGCCGACGCCGCCAAGGTGGTGAAGGCCCTGGGCAGGTTCGCCCTGCCCATCGAGGTGGTCGCCTTCGGCCACAAGACCACAGCCAACCGCATCGCCGACGTGCTGGCCGACCACGAGATCGGCATGCCCGCCCGGCTGCGCACCGCGGATCGCGGCATCGTCCGCACCGACGGCGGCAACGTCATCTATGACGCGGCCTGCGGCGTCATCGCCGATCCCGCCCGCCTGGCCGCCGACCTGAAGAGCCTGACCGGCGTGGTCGAGCACGGCCTGTTCCTCGACCTGGCCGAGGAGGCCATCATCGGCACGGACGCCGGGGTAGAGACCCTGACGCCATAGCGTCGACTCAACCGGTCGATAGCAGCGCCAGAACTGGTGCGTGGTGCTTATAAAGAAGCTGGCGAGTGTTTTGAGCGGACAGTCGTGGGTTTCTATCAAAGTCTCGATTTTTAATAACTTATAGTAGTCATTAACTATTCTGAGTCACGGGGAGTGATAATTCATCACACAGTCGTGAGTTGTGCTTCTTGTTTTCGTCGCCTCACCTTGGCTTGCGCATTTTTGCGCTGGAGGGAGGATACTCATGACCAGAGGGATGAAATCCACCGCCGTAGGGGCCGGTCTTCTGCTGATGGCTGGCGCTACTGCAGTCTGGGCTCAGTCCTACAATCCGGAACTGATCGCCTACCACTACGTCTACTATGCCGACGCGGCGAAAACCCAGTATCAAGGAGAAATCTCTGACTATGGCTGCGGCTCATCAGGCAGCTTTGTCTATGTCGTGCGGGCGAACGTGCCGTCACCCTACTATGACGCCTATCCGATGTACGTTTGCACTGAAATGGGGCCGTGGTTGCCGCCGGATTGGTGACACAACCCTGCGAAAAGGTACGAAGGGCCGCTCACGGGAGCGGCCCTTTTTCATACTGGCTGACACGACAGAGCGGGCTTCGGGCGGTGACTGCATGACAAGACCGCAGCCGACAGCAGGTGTTTGGAACGCCCGCGCCTTGCTAGGGATCACTTGGCTGCCTACCTCACCCTAGGCGGAGCGCAGACTGCGAATCCAACAATTCAGACAATTCAGACACTGTTTTTTCCGGTCTGAAACCAGGAGCCCCGGATGCCCGAGACCTACGACTACGACCTCTTTGTCATCGGCGCGGGCTCAGGCGGGGTGCGGGCGGCGCGGCTGACGGCGCTGGGGGGCAAGCGGGTCGGGATCGCCGAGGAATACCGCTACGGCGGCACCTGCGTGGTGCGTGGCTGCGTGCCCAAGAAGCTCATGGTATACGCCTCTGAATTTTCACACAGTTTCGAAACCGCGCGTGGCTACGGCTGGACCGTGGAGAACCCGACCTTCGACTGGCCGACCTTCCTTGAGGCCAAGGATGTAGAGATCGCGCGCCTGTCGGGCATCTACGCCGCCAATCTGGGCAAGGCGGGGGTGGATGCGTTCCACGCCCGCGCCGTTCTGAAGGACGCCCACACCATCGACATGGGCGACAAGGGCGTGGTCACCGCCGAGAAAATCCTCATCGCCACCGGCGGCCGTCCCTGGGTCCCCGAGGATCTGCCGGGCGTCGAGCACGCCATCACCTCGGAGGAAGCCTTCCACCTGCCCGAGCTGCCGAAGCGCATCATGATCGCCGGCGGCGGCTATATCGCCGTCGAGTTCGCGGGCATCTTCGCCGGGCTGGGCGTCGAGACCACCCTGGTCTATCGCGGCCCCAACATCCTGCGCGGCTTCGACGACGACGTGCGGGCCCATCTGGCGGGCGAGATCGAGAAGCGCGGCATCAAGGTCGTGCTGGGCTGCCAGCACGAGTCCATCGAGAAGACCGACGCCGGTCTGGTCAGCCATCTGGCGGGCGGCATGACGCTGGAGACCGACCAGATCATGTTCGCCACCGGCCGCATCCCCCACGTGAAGGGCCTGGGCCTCGACAAGGCGGGCGTGGAGCTGACCGAGCACGGCGCCATCAAGGTGGACGGCCACTCGAAGACCACCGCCGACAACATCTGGGCCATCGGCGACGTCACCGACCGCATGAACCTGACCCCCGTGGCCATCCGCGAGGCGGTCGCCTTCCACGAGACGGTGTTCAAGGACAATCCCCAGGCCTTCGACTACGAGGCCGTGCCCACCGCCGTGTTCAGCCAGCCCCCCGTGGGCACCGTGGGCCTGACCGAGTCCGAGGCCCGCAAGGTCTGCGGCGAGATCGACGTCTATCTGACCCGCTTCCGCCCCATGAAGACCGCCTTCTACGGCGACGAGGAGCGCACCCTGATGAAGCTGGTGGTCCAGGCCTCCACCGGCCGGGTCGTCGGCTGTCACATCGTCGGCCCCGACGCGCCGGAGATGATCCAGCTGGCGGGCATCGCGGTGAAGGCGGGCCTGACCAAGGCCCAGTGGGACGCCACCTGCGCCGTCCACCCCTCCGCCGCCGAGGAGCTGGTCACGATGCGCGAGAAGCAGAGGCCCGAGAGCATGTCCGCCGGCTGAGCCGTCAGGCGCCCCGCACCGCCGCCGGGATGATGTCCCGGTCCATCAGGGCGTGCAGGGCGGGCAGGTGGCTTTCGGCCCGGGGGTGCGGATTGGGGTCCGAGATCATCACCACCGTCAGGTCCAGGCCGGGCACGATGAACAGCATCTGCCCGCCATAGCCCCAGGCGAAGTGGACGTCGCGCCCGCCGGACCGCCGCGTGAACCAGCCATAGCCGTAGCCGTTGCCGCTCCACGGCGACACGCCCCGGCTGCGCCAGCTCTCCTCGACCCAGCCCTCGGGCAGGATGCGGCGCCCGTCGATCACCCCGTCCAGCCGGTACAGCTCGCCGAACCTGAGCAGGTCCCGCGGCGACATCAGCATGTCGTTGCCGCCGAAATAGACCCCTTGCGGATCCCGCGGCCACGGCGGGATGCGGACGCCCAGCGGCTCGCCCAGCCAGTCCACCGCCAGGGCGTGGGTGCTGCGCCCCGACGCCCGGGTCAGCACCGCCGACATCAGGTGCGACGTGCCGGTGGAATAGATCATGCGGCCGCCCGGCTCATCCTCGAACGGCCGCGCCAGCGCATGCCGCACCCAGTTGGGGCTGGTCACCCAGCGCCCGTACTGGTCGCCCGAGGTGCGCCCCAAGCCCGCCCGCATGGACAGCAGGTGCCCCACGGTCAGATCCGACAGTCGCGGGTCGGGCGAGGCCGGCAGATCGGCCGCCAGCACCGGCGCCACCGGCTGGTCCACCCCCTCCAGCACGCCCCGCTCGATGGCGATCCCGGTCAGGGCCGACAGCACGCTCTTGGACGCGGACTTGATGTTCACCGGCGTGTCCAGCCCCGGCCCGCGCAGCCGCTCCTCCACCAGCACCTCGCCGTCACGGGCGATGATCACCGCATGCAGCCGGTCCAGCCCCCGCGCCTCAACCAGCGCCCGCTCCACCATGGCCGCGTCCAGCCCGCGCGTGTCCGGCCGCGCCGCCTCCGTCCGATCGGCCTGACCGTCCGCCGGTCCCGGCGAACAGGCCATCAGCACGCCTCCCGCCGCCACGGCCAGCCCGCGCCGCAACCGGCGCATCAGGGCAGGGCAGGGGGTGGGAAACAGTCGGGGCATGGGCGATCCTTCACATCGGCCGCGCCGGCGCGCGCCCCGTGGACAACACCTCATCTACGCACCGGTTCGCCCGGCGGTTTCATAGACCCTCCCTTCTCCCTCAGGGGGAGAAGGAAGCGACACTCACGGCCACGCCTCCGCCTTCCCCGGCGGAATTCCCTGATCCTCCCGCCACGCCTCCCGATTGGCCTCCAGGGTCGCCTCGTCCAGCCGGAACAGGTGTCTCAGCCGGCCCTCCTGATCCCAGAACGCCTGGGTCCATTCGTGCTTGCTCATATAGTCCCGGTCCGCCGCCGCGACCTCGGGCCCCAGCCGTTCGGCGCGCCAGTCCAGCACGAAGCCCGCATGCCACAGGGGCACATCGTCCAGCGGCCCGCCCTGCATGGCCTCGGCCAGCTTGACGGCCAGCTTCCGGGTCTCCTCCCGCTGATAAAGGAACGCCTCCATCGCCCGCTGCGCCCGCTTGTCCCAGCCCTCCACCGGCTCCGGCGCGGGGTCCTCGGGCCGCTGCCGCCGCCAACCTTCGGAGGCCCGCCGCCGCCACAGATTGGCCAGCCCCACGTCATACCGCTGCGCCAGCGACGCGCCCGTCTCCCCGCGCTCCCACCCGCGCCGGATCTCGGCCCAGGTCTCCTCGCACCGGATCTTGTGGGGCCTGCGCCCGGGCATGTCGTACGGATCGTCCATGCCGGTCAGGCTGGGGCGCCGAAACGTCAAAACCGGACGTATCCTCCCCCTCTGGGGGTGGAGGAGGAGCGGCGGAGCCGATCCGACGACGGGACCATGCGCAGCATGGTGGAGGGGGTGTATCCGCATCCCCGATCCCTTCTCCCTCCCCATTCGGGGAGGGTGGTCGGCGCGCAGCGCCGGTCGGGTGGGGAGGGCTCGGCGAACCCCATGGGGGAGGATTGGCGTGGTTTCCCTTCACCGGGGCGCGCGCAGGGTGAGGGCCCGGTGGTCGCCACCCCTCATCCCCCCGCGCACAGAACCTCCGCCTGGCTCCGGTGCACGGGGCGCTATTTCCCGGTCAAGGTGGAAGGAAGAGAAGAGGTTTCAGGCGTCGTCGTTCACTTCGGTTTCGGTCTCCGGGACTGCCCCGCCGGCCTCGTCGCCGGGGAGCAGGATTGCGGGTTGGAGGTTTCCGGCGTTGTTTTCGACCGCCTCGCGGATCAGGCTGTTCGCGTAGTTGACCCCGCACTTGACGTCATAGGCGTTGACCACCGCGGCGATCGCCTCGGGACCCCAGGTGTCGAAGCGGCCGCCAGCGATGGCCGTCATCAGGGCCTGGCGCTCGACCGCACGGCCCTGATGCACCACCCTGTAGATCGTGCCAGTGTCGTGGTTGGCGAACAGGCGCGAGTCCGAGGTCTGGCGCAGCGACTGGATAAAGCTGGATCCGCCGGCAAGTTCGGTGGCCGAGCCGAGGCTGGAAGCGCCGGTCGCGGCGACGCCCAGCCCCATCGAAAGCAGGTCGAGCGAGCCCCCGAAGGCGTTGCGGCCCGAGCTGATGCCGACAAGGTAGTTTTCGCATTTCCGGTCGCTCCGGCCGAGCAGCATGAAGGCGAGCTCTCGCGCGAGATTGGCGCGGTCTTGCGCCGTCGAGGCGCTGTTGAAACGGTCGCGCCAGGCCCCGTCGGCTTCAAGATATTCGCCGTTCATCCTGGCGCCGATTTCATAGGGGCTGAACGGCGCCAGCGTGCCGCAGCCGGACAGGGCGGCGGCGGCGATCGCGCAAACGGCGGCGAGCAAGAGTTTGTGCATGTGGTTCTCCTCCCGAACGGAGGCTGCTCGCCGACTCAGGCGACGTCAATGAACAATGTTCTTCGGGAAAGGGTCAGGACCGCCGATACGTCCCGCGCCGCTCCCCGAACGCCAGCCAGCCGTCCCGGGTCTGACCCGGGAGCCCGCAACACCTGCAGCTGCTGCCTGATCTTCGGCCGCACATGCCGGTTGGCCGGATGCCGCGCCGACAGCCGGGCCTCGAAGGCGTAGATGTCGTTCAGAACGAAGTCCGGGCGGCCGGCGCGGGCGGTATGGTCCTCCACGCACCGCATCACGTCCAGCAGCCAGCCGCGCGCCTTCAGGTCTGCGTCACGCAGGAAGCCCGTGGCGGCCCAGGCGGCGCGAACCTCGGCCCTGGGCGCCGGGACGCCGCCCCGGATCAGGCTGATGCGGCCGGACGCCGGGACCTGCCCGATCAGGATGTTGCAGCCCACCCAGGGATTGCTCCGCCCCTTCGGGTGGGTCGGCTTGCGGGCCTGAATGATCGCGGGTGTGAAGACATGACGGGGCACCAGGATCAGGTCCGTCACCCGCCCGGCGGCGCGGTCATAGCTCATGGCGAACAGGTTCGGGTTGTTCGCCGCCGCCAGTCGGGCCGTCATGGCGCGGCCGATTTCCTCGGAAATCGGCTCTTTGAGTGGGCCGAAATCTACGATTTCGGCCTAGCGCCGTCCGGGATGGAGCGCCCCAGCTTTCCGCGCTTGGCCTTGAGCTCATATTCCTCGCCGCAGTCGTCACCGCGGAAGTCGGCGACGGGCGCGTTGTTCGGCAACTGCGGCAGGCGGTCGGCGGCGCAGGCGGGACAGAAGCCGTGCAGCGCCATCCACGCCTCGGTGACGGATCACGCGGTCTGGGTCGGCCCCCTGAAGGCGACGGCCGGTTCGGCGAAGCCCAGCTCACACCAGTGATTGTCGTCCTGCCCCATCTCCCACCGTAGCGGGTCGCAGGTCAGGGGTCAGCCCCGCCTGCTCTCTGCGCGAAAGGGTGAGGGGCGAGTGGTCAGGGAGTGCCGCTTCGGCGGGCGCTGCGGCAAGGCAGGCGCGCCGCGACGTCGGCAGGCACGCCGACAACCTACAGATTGCCGCTCAGTGGGTGACATATCGAGAATCGCCACCTAGGGTAGCGACTGCTTGCGGATAGATTTTGCTGCCCTGCTTCGGGGCAGTTGATCGGGACGTTCCACTGAATGCCCTACGCGACGATACGCTTTCTATGTAAACCCTTGGTTTGCCAACGAGTATCCGCAAGCCCTTTCTCCAAGACTGAAAATGACAGCTCTAGATCGCCTTCGGCGGTGCTCGACTTTGGCGGACGTGGCCCTCCTGCTAGGCTTCAAGCCATCCGGGTTATCGTACGTAATCTACAAGATTGATGACCAAGCGAAATACTACGAGTTTGAAATCCCAAAGCGAAGTGGAGGAACTCGAACCATCCACGCGCCGATCGAAGAACTCAAGCTCGTCCAAAAGAGGCTCGCTGAACATCTGACGCTCTGCCTTCGAGAGATTACAGAGAAAAAGGAGATAGAAGATCAATGCGTTCTATCCCACGGATTTCGAAAAGGGTTCTCTATCGTCACAAACGCAAAGCGCCATAGAAATCGGCGCTTCGTATTTAACGCTGATCTCGCTGAATTTTTTCCATCAATAAATTTTGGACGGGTCCGGGGCTACTTTAGTCATAATCGCGACTTTCAACTCCCGATTAAGGTCGCGACGATCCTAGCTCAGATAGCTTGCCGCAATGGCGAGTTGCCCCAAGGCAGTCCGTCATCTCCGGTAATATCAAATCTGATAGGCAACATCCTCGACGTTCATCTTGCGAATTTGGCTTCCCGCCACGGCTGTACATACACGCGATATGCAGACGACTTGAGCTTTTCAACGAACCTAAGAAGTTTCCCTTTTGCGATCGCAAGACCTGACCCCAGCGGTTCGGGACGTTGGACGGCCGGTGCAGAGCTTGAATCTCGCATACGGCGGGCAGGATTTGACCTGAATCCCGCGAAGTCACGAATGTCGATGCGTGATTCACGACAGATGGTCACTGGATTGATAGTCAATCAGATCGTGAACGTCCCGGAAGAGTATTCAAAGCAAACTCGCGCGATGTGCGATAGGCTATTCCGAACTGGAAAATACGATTACTCATTTGGCACCAAGACGCCGAACGCAAGTCGGGCGCTTGAACCCCTGCACGGAAGGCTGTCCTACGCGTTTAATGTTAAATTTCCAAAGGACGAGGATGGGAACAGGCCATCGTATGACTGGAGGAACGAGAAACCGCCTAGCCTATATCGCCTATATAGGCAGTTCCTAGACTATAAATATTTCTATGGGATCCAGCGGCCGACGATTCTCGCAGAAGGCAAGACTGACAACGTCTACTTGCGGGCCGCGATTAGGGCTCTAGCCGGCTCCTACCCGAGCCTAGCAACAACTGCTGCAGGCAATACCGCATTAATACCCCATTTGTTCAAGCGTAATGAAACCACGAGAGTGGTTCAGGAACTCGGCGGTGGTACGGGCGAGTTGCAGACGTTAATCCCGCGATACAAGTCCTCAACTTTGGCGTTTTCCGCGCCGCGTCCGACGGCACCAGCCATCATCCTTGTTGACAATGACACCGGAGCTCGCCCGGTTTTCAGTGTTGTCCGCACGGTCACCAAAGCTACCAAGGTGGACGGCACCGCCCAATTTTATCACATCCACGGAAACCTATACGTGGTGCCGCTTCCTCTGCAGGGGGGCGCGATGACTGATATTGAGTCCTTCCTCAAGCCTGCGGTCACGGGCGTCATCCTGAACGGCAAAAAGTTCCACAAGGGTAACACTGGACTCAATCCAGCCACCCATTTCGGGAAGGCCAAGCTGGCGGATTACGTCGCCAAGCAGCCCCCAGGTGCGGTCGACTTCAGCCAGTTTGTGGCCGTCCTCGATGCAATCGTAGCCGTGCAGGCGGATTATCAGGCCCACGGTTGGCGATAACCCCTACAACCTTCCCTTCCTGAACGCCTCCGCCGACGCCGCGCGCGCCGCAGCGCGGTCCCGCTTCGGCGCGTCCTTGTCCACCGTTTCGCCCGCCCCCGTCAGGGCCTCGTTGGCGAATTCCAGGTCCATGAGCTTCATGTGCTTGATCTCGTCGCGCAGCTTCGCGGCCTGTTCGAACTCCAGGTTGGCGGCGGCCTCGCGCATGCGGGATTCCAGGTCCTTGAGGGCGGCCTGGAAGTTGGTGCCGACGAAGGGCTTTGAGTCCTCCTTGACGCCCGGGGCGGTGAGCTTGTCCAGGGCGCGGGACTCGTAGGGGCTTTCGATGATGTCCTTGATGTTGGACTTGACGCTTTCGGGCGTGATGCCGTGTTCGGCGTTCCAGGCCTGCTGCTTCTCGCGGCGGCGGTCGGTCTCGGCCATGGCCCGCTCCATGGAGCCGGTGATGCGGTCGGCGTAGAGGATGACGCGGCCGTCCACATTGCGGGCGGCGCGGCCGATGGTCTGGATCAGGGAGGTCTCCGAGCGCAGGAAGCCTTCCTTGTCGGCGTCGAGGATGGCGACCAGGCCGCACTCGGGGATGTCCAGGCCCTCGCGCAGCAGGTTGATGCCCACCAGCACGTCGAATGAGCCCAGGCGCAGGTCGCGCAGGATCTCGATGCGCTCGATGGTGTCCACGTCGCTGTGCATGTAGCGCACGCGCACGCCCTGTTCGTGCATGTATTCGGTGAGGTCCTCGGCCATCTTCTTGGTCAGGACGGTGACGAGGGAGCGGTAGCCGGCGCGGGCCACGTCCTTCACCTCGGCGATGACGTCGTCCACCTGGGAGAAGCCGTCCTTCGAGACCGGGCGCACCTCCACCGGCGGGTCGATCAGGCCGGTGGGGCGGATGACCTGTTCGGTGAAGACGCCGCCGGTGCGGTCCAGCTCCCACGGGCCGGGGGTGGCGGAGACGTGGACGGTCTGGGGCCGCATGGCGTCCCATTCCTCGAACTTGAGCGGGCGGTTGTCGATGCAGGACGGCAGGCGGAAGCCGTATTCGGCCAGGGTCGCCTTGCGCCGGTAGTCGCCCCGGAACATGGCGTTGATCTGGCCGATGGTGACGTGGCTCTCGTCCACGAACAGCAGGGCGTTGTCGGGGATGTATTCGAAGAAGGTGGGCGGGGGCTCGCCGGGGCTGCGGCCGGTCAGCCAGCGGGAATAGTTCTCGATGCCGGCGCAGGAGCCGGTGGCCTCCATCATCTCCAGGTCGAAGCGGGTGCGTTGTTCGAGGCGCTGGGCCTCCAGCAGCTTGCCGTTCTCGACCATCCAGTCGAGGGTCTCCTTCAGCTCGGCCTTGATGCCGGTGATGGCCTGGTTGAGCGTCGGGCGCGGGGTCACATAGTGGCTGGCCGCATAGACGGTGACCTCCTCCAGGTCGGCGGTCTTCTTGCCGGTGAGGGGGTCGAACTCGGCGATGGACTCGATCTCGTCGCCGAACAGGCTGACGCGCCAGGCGCGGTCCTCCTGGTGGACCGGGAAGATCTCGAGGGTGTCGCCGCGCTTGCGGAACATGCCCCGGTCGAAGGCGGCGTCGTTGCGTTTGTACTGCAGCGCGATCAGGTCGGCCCGCAGCTTGGCCTCGTCGATGGTCTGGCCCACCTTCAGGTCGAAGGTCATGGCCGTATAGGTCTCCACCGAGCCGATGCCGTAGATGCAGCTCACCGACGCCACCACGATCACATCGTCCCGCTCCAGGATCGACCGCGTCGCCGAGTGCCGCATCCTGTCGATCTGCTCATTTATACTTGAGTCCTTCTCAATATATGTATCTGTTCGTGGAACATATGCTTCTGGTTGATAATAATCGTAATACGATACAAAGTATTCAACCGCATTATCCGGGAAGAAACTCTTGAATTCGGAGTAGAGCTGGGCGGCCAGGGTCTTGTTGTGGGCCAGGATCAGGGCGGGACGCTGGGTCTGTTCGATCACCTTGGCCATGGTGAAGGTCTTGCCCGAGCCGGTGACGCCCAGCAGCACCTGGTCCCGCTCGCCGGATTCCGCGGTGGAGACTAGCTCGGCGATGGCGGCGGGCTGGTCGCCGGCGGGCTCAAAGGGCGCGACCATGCGAAAGGGCGTCTTCACCCGCTTGTCGGGACGCGAGGGGCGGTGGGGCGTCCAGTCGGCGTCGACGCCGGGCGCGATCTCGGCCGTCAGGCGCGGGCCGGTGATCGGTGCAAACATCGGGTCCTTGCCACGCTTCTTCGACGCGTCGTGCACGAAGGTCCCCGACATGTCAGACACCCCCGGGGCGTGGACGGGCTTGGCGGATTTGGAACGAGAACGGGCCATGAACGCCAAGGTAGTGACCCGGGAGGCGGACGGCTAGGGGGATGGTAAGCTGCACCCGACTCACTCCCGGAGGTTTCATGCGCGCGTCCCTTCCCCTGCTGTTGCTGCTGGCCCTGGCCGGATGCAGCCGGCTGCTGTCGGACGGGACCCCGCCGCCGCGCCCGGCGCCGACGCCGTCAGGGGCGCCGCCGGCGTCCATCAGCGAGGTGCTGATCGACCGGCCCATCGACGGGCGGACCCGGAACGCGGTGCTGGGCGAGGGGGCGAACCTGGGGCGCTGCCTGGCCCAGCTGTCGGCGGCCAATGTGCGCTTCAGCCCCCAGCCGGACCGGGCCACCACCGGCAGCTGCGGCCTGTACGACGCCGGCACCCTGGGGCCCGACATGGGCACGGTGGCGCGCATGACCCCGGGCGACCCGACCGTGACCTGCCAGACGGCCCTGGCCATCAGCATCTGGCGGCGCCAGTCGGTGGAGCCCGCCGCCCGCGAAATCTTCGGTCAAGACGTTGTATCCATTGACCATTTCGGCACCTACGCCTGCCGCCCGGTGAACAATGTGGCGGGCAACCGGCCCAGCGCCCACGGTCTGGCCGCCGCCCTGGACTTCTCTGGCGTGCGCCTGAGGGACGGGCGCCGCATCACCGTGTCCGGCGACTGGAGCGGAACAGGCCCGGAAGCCCGCTTCCTGCGCCGCATCCGCGACGACGCCTGCCGCATCTTCGGCACCGTCCTGAGCCCCGACTACAACGCCTTCCACCACGACCACCTGCACCTGGAGGCGACGGGCGGGCGCGCGTTCTGCCGGTAGATTTCAGACCCTGACACCGGAAAAAAGAGTGTCTGAATTGTCTGAATTGCTGGAATCCGGCGGGCGGGGGCGGACCTCCCCGGGAGGGGGGAGGCCAATGCTAACGTTGCACTCCGGATGCGAAAAACAGTGCAACGGGGTGCAACGGACCGGCATGGCAAGGCTGGCCCGCCAGGGCGGCAGTCGGTGAGACGACGACTCGAAATCAGTCCAGTCACGGCCTCCGCGTTTCATGCACCTCCTGTGGCTTGATGGGGACGGACAGGATGGGACCTCGCCGAAGGCGTGGGCGAAAGTCTCTGTGGAAAATCGTCAAGGCGCTGGAATCGTGCGGCTTGGACGCGGTGTGTCTGCGGAGGTTGGCGGGTTCGGACGGTTGGCGACCTGACCAAACACGTCGAAAAACAGGCTGAAATTAATCGCCGCCGGCTAGGGAACAAATCGCTGAAATTTCAAATGGTTCAAAAAATTGGCGGACTTTTTGGGCAAAGAGTGCGCCGCCAGGCAATGGCAGGCGCATGAAAGATTTAAGAAAATTGGGACGAAAAAATCGACGATATATTATATGAGGCGACATGATGTCATCTAAATGGTCAAGCTTTGCCATTGATAATGTTGTATATTTGTAACCAGTGACAATATGACGACAGATTCCCGGCCCATATATGGTTGAACAGGGTGGGTTATAGACTGCACGATAGCGCTACGGATGAGGCGAAGTTGCGCCATCTCTCGCTTCATACTGAAGCGTAGATAGCTCTGTTGTGTGAGAATTTAATGAGAACGAATAAAAGCTTCCTGCTTAGCGGCACTATAGTTGCGGGCCTGACTCTGGCGACGTTGGCGCCGCAGGCCGCCATGGCGCAGCAGGCCGAAGGGCCGGGCGTCACGGAGGTTGACGAGATCGTCGTCACCGGTTCGCGGATTCGCAGATCGGACCTGACCGCGACGGCGCCGATCCAGGTGCTGGGCGGCGACAACATTCAGGAGCGCGGCATCGTCAATGTGGGCGACGCCATCAGCCAGCTGCCGATCACCGGCACGCCCATCAACGCATCGGGCGACCAAGGCTCGTTCGGCGTCGGTCGGAACTATGTGAACCTGTTCAATCTGGGCACACAGCGGACTCTGACGCTGGTCAACGGCCGCCGTTTTGTCGGCGGCAACGCGGCATCGCTGTTCACTGGCGCGGCGCCGGGCGGGCAGGTCGACTTCAACGTCATTCCCTCGGCCCTGATCGATCGCGTGGAAACCGTCCAGGCGACGGGCGGCGCGGTCTATGGCTCTGACGCCGTGGCGGGTGTGGTGAACGTGATCATGCGCACCGACTTCGACGGGCTGGAGTTCAACACCGAGTACGGCGTGTCGGAGCGCGGCGATGGCGACCAGTGGCGCGCCCGCGTCACGGCCGGCCGGAATTTCATGGACGGCCGCGCCAATCTGGCCGGCAGCTATGAGTATTCCGAGACGAGCGCCCTGGGGTACACGGACCGCGCCCGCACCTCCTTGCAGCTCATCAACACGGTCAATCCGTTCAACACCGGTCCGGACGATGGGCGTCCCGCGTCCGCCCCCATCACCGACCGCCGCATTCCCGAAGTGACGTTGGGCGGCCTGCCGTTCCGTGCGGGCGGCATCGGGCTGTCGGAAATCCTGACCATCGAGGACCCGAACAATCCGGGCCAGCGGATCGCGGCCCAGTTTGCGCCAGACGGCACCCTGGTCCCGTATGACACCGGCGTGTTCTACGCGGCGTCGGTGGCCTCGGGCGGCGACGGCATGAACCTGGCGGAGCTGACCTCGCTGGTCTCGCCGGTGGATCGTCATGTGGCGACCCTGTTCGGCCGGTATGACATCACCAACAACGTGCGTCTGGAAGGCGAGCTGTGGTTCAACCGCAGCAAGGCGGTCGAGCCGTTCAACCAGCCGATCTACAACGCCGGCCTGTTCGGCGGGGTAGGCGCGCCCTCGGGCATGCTGCGCATGTCCACGGCCAACCCGTTCCTGTCCCCGGAGACGCGGGCCCAGATCCTGGCCCAGCCGGTTCCGCTGGAGGCCGACCCGCTGAACCCGGGCGACGTGCTGTTCAGCCTGTCGCGCGCGTCGGTGGACATCGGCAACAACCAGACGAGCTCGGAGAATGACACCGTGCGCGGCGTCATCAACCTGGCGGGCGACTTCCAGGCGGCGGACCGGAACTTCTTCTGGAACGTGGGCGCCAACCACGGCGTGGTGGACGGTTTCTTCACCAGCCCCAACGTCATCCAGAGCCGCTTCGTCCAGGCGATCGCTGTGGAGACGGGTCCTGACGGCCAGCCGCGCTGCGCCGATCCGGACGCCCGCGCCGCCGGATGCGTGCCGCTGAACCTGTTCGGCCAGGGGGCGCCGGACCAGGCGGCCCTTGACTGGGTCGGGGTGGAGTTCCGCAGCGACTTCGAGATCAAGCAGACGGTCTATGAAGCCAACTTCGGCGGCGACCTGATCCGGCTTCCGGCCGGAACGGCCAGCTTCAACGTGGGCTATGAGTATCGCAAGGAAGAGTCCTCGTTCCAGCCCAACGAGGCGCAGGAACAGGGCATCGGCCGCAGCGCAGCGATCACGCCCCTGCAGGGCGAGTACACCACCCGCGAGTGGTACGCCGAGGTGCTGGTCCCGGTGTTCGGGGGCGACCTGTCGTTCCCGGGCATGCGCAGCCTGGAGTTCGAGGGCTCGTACCGCGACGTGGACAACTCGCTGGCCGGGGGCGATGACGCCTATTCCTATGGCCTGCGCTGGCGCCCGATCAACGATCTGATGATCAGGGCCACCCAGGGCAAGTCGTTCCGGGCCCCGGCCATCACCGAGCTGTTCCTGCCCCAGGCCACCAGCTTCATGACGGCCACGGATCCCTGCGATTTCCGCAACATCGACGCCGGGCCCAACCCGGCGGCGCGTCGGGCCAACTGTCAGGCCGAGTTCGCGGCCCTGGGCCTGCCCACGGACTTCGAGTTGACCTCCAATGTCCAGGCGGCGACCGTCCAGGGCACCACCTCGGGCAACCTGGACCTGGTCAACGAACTGGCCGACCAGACCACCATCGGCTTCGTCTATCAGCCCAGCTTCGTGCCGGGCCTGGCCCTGACGGCGGACTGGGTTCAGGTTGAACTGAGCAACTCGATCGAGAGCTTCAACCTGACCTCGATCCTGCAGGTCTGCTACGACTCGCCGGAGCCCCCGGCGGACGTTTGCGGCCGCTTCGAGCGGGGCACGACGGGCGCGCAGGCGGGCCAGATCCTCGGCGCGGCGGATGCGGCCAACGGCACGGGCCCGACCACGGGCTATGTGAACGCCGGCTACCGCAACTTCGAGGGCTGGACCTTGGGCATCGACTATGTGCTGGACCTGGCGGACCTGCCGGGCCTGTTCTACGGCGTCGACAACCCCGGCCGCATCGGCTTCGACTTCGACATGTTCCGCGTTCTCAACCAGAACGTGTCGGTGACGGGCCTGGGCTTCGACGAGGTGGACCAGCGCAACCTGATCGGCAACGCGGACAACCGCTGGAAGCTGGACACCAGCTATCAGCTGGATGACTTCTCGATGCTGTGGTCGACCCGCTACATCGGCAAGTCGGTGTTCAGCAACACCGACGGCCCCGAGCAGCGCCAGCCCCTGAGCGTGCAGGACTACTACCTGAACGACGTGTCCTTCAGCTACCGCTTCGGCGAGCGCCTGGGCATGGGCGACGTGACCGCGCGCCTGGCCGTGCGCAACGTCTTCGACGTGGAGCCGCCGGCATACACCGTCGGGGTCGGCACCTACGACCTGATGGGCCGCTTCTACCAGCTGGGCCTCACCGCCCGGTTCTGATCCGGTTCACAACCACAGATGGAAAGGGCGGGGCGCCATGCGCTCCGCCTTTTTCATGCGCGGCGCCGGGAAAAACAGAGTCCGAATTGTGCGAAACCGGTCCGGGCGAAAAAACAGTGCAACCGGAGTGCAAGGGGGGTGCAACGCCGCTCCGCCGCCGCGCCCCGGAAAAAACAGTGCAAGGGCAGTGCAACAGTGCAACGGCGCCGCCTTGCATCCCCGGGCGCGAAAAACAGTGCAACGGGAGTGCAACGGGGGCCCATCTCCGCGCGCCTGAAAAACAGTGCAACGGGGTGCAAGGGTGCAATGGCCCTCCCTCAGACGGTTGAGGATGACCGGACAGGATAAGGGCGCCCGGAAGGGGTGGGCGCAAAAAGGCGGAAAAAATCGGCGGGGCGTTGCGGGGGAAGGGATTGGGGGGCGGGAAATGGGGGGATTGGGAGCAGGCCCTGCCGTCATTCCCCGCCTTGAGCGGGGAATCCAGACACGCCGAACGGTCCGCGCGGGGCCCGGACGGACGGAGTCTCTGGATCCTCGGGTCAAGCCCGAGGATGACGGCGACAGGTCACGCCGCGCGGCGGGCGGCGAAGGTTCCGGCGGGGAGGGGGGTGGCGTCGCCGTAGCGGACGAGGGTGGCCAAGGCCTGGACGACGCGCTGCTCGATCTTCTTGCCGCCGTTCTTGAAGGCGCGGGACACGGCGGCGGCGTCCATGGGACGGCCCGAGGCCTGAAGCACGGCGCGGATGGCCATGACCTGTTCGCCCTTGTCCTTGGGGAAGGGGGGCAAGGCCTTGTCGATGGCGACGACGGTTGCGCCCAGATCCAGTTCGCCGGATTTGGCGGCGGGCCCCCTGGCGAAGCGGGGGATCTGGTAGTCGGGGCGCAGCCAGCGGACCTGGCCGGCGGCCTCTTCCTTCGCGCGCTCGGCGTTGAGGGCGACGAGGCGTTCGAGGATGATCTCGTCCCTGCTCTCTTCCCCCTTGATGGGGGAAGGGCCGGGGTTGGGGGTGGCGGCCTGTTCGGATGAAGCGCCGTCAGAGCCATCTGCTCCGACCGCCTTCACCCCCATCCCAACCCTTCCCCCATCAAGGGGGAAGGGCTCGAGAAGGTCGTCCCAGCCGTAGGCCTTGAAAGTCGCCCGGTCGATCTGGTCGTGCAGGTCCTTGAGGATCAGGACCCGGCCGCGCGCCTTCACATCGGCCTCAGCATCGGTGAGGTCGGCCCCGGCGCGGACCTTCTCCAGCACATTGTAGAGCCCGGTCAGGGTCAGGTCCGGATGCTCGGCCTGCACCGTCTTGCGGGTGGCGTCCAGTTCCTCGCCGAGGGCGCGGAGGGTGGCGCGGATCGCCTCGTCGGGGTCGGGGAAGGGGAAGGGGTCGAAGCAGCGGGACTTGGAGTAGCGCGGGTCATTGCCGTAGCCGAGCCAGCCGCCAAGGACGGGCGCCCACGTAGTGTGGACCCGGCTGGAAAGGACGCCGAGCAGCCAAGGGTCAGCATCGGCGATTGCGATGACCATATTATCTGGCAGGATGCTGGCATCGAGAAACTGGAATACCCGGTGCTTCGTCGTCTCAACGGTAGCGATATAGCGCGGGCGGCCCTCAAGCGCGGGCCTGAGCTCTCGGCGAGGTTCTCCAAAGATCCACCAGTTGTCGCGGTATGTCGCCCGATTGTTGGCGTCACGTTCAGGCTTCACTGTGTCGAGGAGGTGCTGGTAGACCTCCGGATAGTCTCGTCTCACTTCTTCTGCTGAGAGACCGAAGAGATCGATGACCATAACGCGACGGGGCTTGGACGCGAGGTCGCGGCCGTTGCGGTAATGGCGGATGTGCTGCTCCAGCCCCCGACGACGGCCGAGGCCCAAGTGCGCTGCCTGTTGGGGTGTCACGATGAAGCCGGAACCATGCAGCTTCACGCCCGGTGAGCAGAGTCCTTCGTTGGCCAGTAGCGGACCCGCCTTGGTCACATCCACGCCAACGGTCAGGTCCGAGTTGACCTTGCCCACTCTCGACAGGAACGTCAGCGACGGATCGTCGGTGTCGAGGCCAGACTCAGACATCACCTCTCGCAACTCGCCCTCGTGCGGTCCGGCTTGGGCAACCGTCATCCCGATCCGCACTGCCGCACTGTCCCTCGTCGCTTTCGTCCACGGATGGTCGGGCACGGCGAAGATGATCGAGACCGGGGCCTTGGCGTTCAGATGGCGTTCCATCACGCGGCGCTGGAATACCTGGCTGATGGAGTTGGTGGTGACGAGACCGAAGCGGCGCAGGGGCGTCTTCTTGCGGGTCAGCAACTCGGCGGCGCGGTCCCACCAGTACATGACGAAATCGGCGCTCTCGTTCATGTGTTTGTGCGCCGCCCACAGCGCCTCGGCGTATCCGGGCTCCATGCGTGAGCGCAGCATGGCTCCGCCGATGAACGGCGGGTTGCCGACGATGAACTCGGCGTCCGGCCAGTCGGGGCGGCGGGCGTTGGGAAACACCGGGGCGGGGCCGCCCCCTCCACCAGCCTTCGGCTGGTCCCCCTCCCCCGACGGGGGAGGAGTGATCTCGAACTGCAGTTCCGGATAGCCGTCCCACGTCAGGACCGCGTCCTTCTGCTGGATGTTGCCGAAGGCTTTCAGGATGGGCTCAGCGGGGTGTTCGGAGCGGTTTCGGTAGTGCTGTTGCAGGTAGCCGATCCACAGCACCAGTTCGGCGATGGCGGCGGCGCGGACGTTGAGCTCGATGCCGAGGAACTGGTGGGGGTCGACCTCCTCCAGCCCGATGCCTTCGGTTTCGCCCAGCTCGGCCAGGGCCTCCAGCACCTCGCCTTCCAGCTTCTTCATCAGCTCCAGCGAGACATAGAGGAAGTTGCCGGTGCCGCAGGCGGGGTCCAGCACGCGGGTGGTGCAGAGCTGGTGGTGAAAGGCGCGGACGGCGGCGACGGCCTCCCTGGATTCGCCCCGTTCCTTGGCGTCGGTGACGCGCAGCTGAACGTCGGCCCAGTCCTGACGCAGGGGCTCCATGACCGTGACCTGGACCAGACGCTCGACGTAGGAGCGCGGCGTGTAGTGGGCGCCCAGCTTGCGCCGCTCCGACGGGTCCAGCGCCTGCTCCACGAGGGTGCCGAAGATGGCGGGCTCCACATAGCGCCAGTCGTGTTTCGACGCGGCCAGCAGTTCGCCGATCTCCTCGCGCCCCATGGGGAAGGCGCGGGCGTCCTTGAACAGGCTGCCGTTGAAGTGGCGCAGGTGCGCCTTGAACAGGGAATAGAACCGGTCCTTGTGGTCCGGCGCGTCCATCTTGCGCCACAGCTCCTCCAGCAAGGGCGCGAAGCTGTCGGGACCATCAAGGCAGTCCTCCAGCAGGGCGGTGAACTGACCCCTCGGCAGCAGGTCCACGTCCTCGGCGAACATGGTGAAGATGCAGCGCATGAGGAAGTGGGCGACCTCCTCGGGCGGGTGCTTCGCCTCCAGCGTCTTCGACACCTCCGCCAGCCGTTTGGCGATCTCGCGGGTGACGCGGGCGGCTTCGCGGGACGGGTCGAGCGCCTGCGGGTCGGTCCAGATGGCGACGAGGCGGTCGCGCACCTTGTCATCGCGCAGGTCCTCCAGCCGGATGCGGAAGCTCTTGCGGTCGGGGAAGTGGGTGTAGGCGCGGCCCGAGCCGGAGAAGTCGGCGTAGATCTCGAAGACGTAGCCCACGTCGCAGACGATGATGAAGGGCGGGGCCGGATGGTCGGCGTCGAGGCGGAAGACATAATCCTCGGCCTGACGGCGGGCGTTGCGCATCAGCACGTCCCACTTGCCCTGTGAGGCGGCGACGGAGGTGGTCTCGTCCTCGCGGAACAGGGCCTGCTGATGCTCGTCGCGGTGTTCGGCGCGGGACTGCTTGGCCTCAAGGATGAAGCAGCCGCGCTTGTACAGGTCGATGCGCAGGGTGGAGGCCATGCCCTCGGAGTCGCGCCGCTTGACGCCGCGCTCGAAGACATAATCGTTCCGGGCGGTGTCGTGGCCGGCGGGATCGGGCGAGGGGACGCCGATGGCCAGGCACAGCTCGCCGAGGAACATCTGATAGTTGGCGCGCTCGGCCCCGCCCCGGGCCGCGCTCCATTTGCCGATGAAATCCTCGAGGTCCAAGCCGTCCTCCCCCTGCGGCGCGCACTTCGCCCATGTAGCGCGGCGGTGGCAAGGGGGAGAGGGCATTCTTAGTCGCCCTACCGCTCGGCCCGCGGGGCCTCACTGCTTGAGGGCGCTTGACTCCCTCGTACAGTATGCCGCATACACTGTGTGTCACACACTATGTGACGTGAGTGGAGCAGGCGCGTGGGCGAGGGTGAGCTGTTTGAGGCGATGCGGCTGGAGCTGCGGCGGGGGTCGCTGGTGCTGGCGGTTCTGGCGCGGCTGAGGACCGAGCAATACGGCTATTCGCTGCGCGTGGCCCTGGGCCAGGACGGGATCGAGATGGAGGAGAGCACCCTGTATCCGCTGCTGCGGCGGCTGGAGACCCAGGGCCTGCTGACCAGCGAATGGCGCGAGGAGGACCGGAGGAAGAAGCGGTTCTACCGGCTGTCGCCGCTGGGCGAGACCATGCTGGCGCGGCTGGCGGACGAATGGCGGGGCATCTCGGCCTCGCTGGAGCGGATGCTGTGAGCGGGCCGAATTTCAATCAATCGGGAAGTGGAGGGCGGGGCATGACCCTGACGGAGAAATATCTGAAGGCGGTGGCGGCGCAGTTGCCGGCGGCCGGGCGGGAGGACGTGATCGCCGAGCTGCGCGACGCCCTGATGAGCCGCATGGAGGACCGGGAGGCGGAGCTGGGCCGACCCCTGACCGAGGCGGAGGAGGAGGCGGTGCTGCGCGAGATGGGGCATCCGCTGGCGGTGGCCGCGCGCTTCGGGGCGGGGCCGCACCATGTGGTGGGGCCGGAGCTGTATCCGTGGTGGCTGTTCGGGGTGAAGACGGCGCTGACGGTGCTGGCGGTGATCACCGTGATCGGGGCGGTGGTGCGGATTCTGGTGGGCGACGTGGAGGCGAGTCAGGCGTTCGGCCAGGCGATCCACGGCCTGCTGTGGAGCGGCATGATGATCGTGGGCGTGGCCACGGTGGCGGGCTTCATCATCGAGCGCATGAAGGACAAGCCCGCCTTCCTGACCGAATGGCGGGCGCGGGACCTGGGCCTGTTCGAGATGGGGGTGTTCTCCAGCGCCTGGATGGCCAAGGCTACGGACATGGTGGGCGGCGAGCGGGCGGACGGGATCAAGGACCCGGCGCCGGGCCGCATGTCCCCCACGGCGGGGGCGGTGGCCTCCGGGGTGGCCTGGGGCGTGTTTGTGCTGTGGTGGACCGGGGCGATCGGGCGCGAGATCCGGCCGGGCGTCATCGGCGGCGAGCTGATGGTGGACGGGGTCGACTGGGGCCTGCTGGTCAACGAGACGGTGGCGTGGATCTGGTGGCCCCTGCTGGCCTTCGGCGGGGCGCGGGCGGCGTTCCACCTGATGCGGGCGGCCATGGGGGCGCCGGTGCGGTTCACCGCCTTCGGCGATGTGGCGTTCAGCATCGCCAGCCTGGGCTTCATCGGCTGGTTCTGGCTGTACTCGCCCATGGCGCCGGTGATCGCGGTGGATACGGCGCAGGGCTTCGTGGACCGCGTGCGGCTGCTGTGGACCACGGGCGAGATGGTGGTTCCCGCCGTGATCATGATGGTGACGGCGGTCGCCTTCATCGCGGAGGTGTTCACCCTGCTGGGGGCGGCGGGGCGGTTCGTGACCGGGCGCGACGGGCGCAGACACGCCGGGTGACCGGGGCCGAAAACCGCCAGACGGCGAGGGCGGTCCGGGGCAGGGTGGCGGCCTGAAGGGGAGATGATCATGAGCCAGTCCGACCGCACCGCCGCCTTTCACCGCCTGCATGAGGACGGGCTGCTGATCCTGCCCAACGCCTGGGACGCGGGCACGGCGCGGCTGATGGAGAGCCTGGGGGCCAGGGCGGCGGCGACCACCAGCGCGGGCGTGGCCTGGGCCCACGGCTGGCCGGACGGGGACGTGCTGCCGGTCGCGCAACTGGTGGATACGGCGCGGGCCGTGGCCGGGGCGGTGGACGTGCCCGTCAGCATCGACATCGAGGGCGGCTATGCGGACACCCCCGAGGGGGCGGCGGCGACGGCGCGGGCGGTGTGGGACGCGGGCGCCGTGGGCATCAACATCGAGGACGGCGGCGGGACGCCCGGGGCGCTGGCGGAGAAGATCGCGGCGATCCGGGCGGCGTGCGGGCCGGGGCTGTTCATCAATGCGCGGTGCGACGTCTGGCTGAGAGGCCTGGGCGGGCTGGACGAGGGTCTGGCGCGGGCGGCGCTGTACCGGAAGGCGGGGGCGGACGGGGTCTTCGCGCCCGGACTGGCGGAGGCGGAGAGCATCCGGGCGCTGGCGGCGGGGATCCACATGCCGCTGAACCTGATGGCGGTTCCGGGCCTGCCGGACGCGGCGGCGCTGACGGCGCTGGGCGTGCGGCGGCTGAGCGCCGGGGCGGCGATCAGCGCGGCGGCCCTGGGGCTGGTGCGGGACCGGGCGCGGGACTTCCTGGCCACGGGCGACGCCGCGCCGCTGGGCCAGGGCGCCATGGGCTGGGCCGAGCTGAACGGGATCATGGCGCGGCCCTGATTTTCACCCGCTCACGCGTTTTCCATAACCGTGCTATCGAATCTCCCGGGACAACGGGAGATGGGTCGGATGAGCCCGGTGGTGGAGGGGGCGTCCAGGGCGGCGGCGCGTCCCGTGGCCGGGGGCGAGCGCATCGTCCTGATCGACACCCTGAGGGCGCTGGCCCTGCTGGGCGTCATCATCATGAACTATTTCTCGATGCACATCGTGGTGGTCGGGGAGGCCCTGTTCGCCGGGCCGGCGGATTTCGCCACGGCCACCGCCAATGTCATCCTGATCATGGGCAAGGCGCGGTCGTGCTTCGCCTTTCTGTTCGGGCTGGGGTTCGGCATCCTGCTGATGCGGGCGCAGGCGCGGGGCGGCGGCTTCGACGGCTTCTATGTGCGGCGGATGCTGGCGCTGCTGGCGTTCGGGATGGCCAATCTGGTGTTCCTGTTCTGGGGCGACATCCTGATCGTCTACGCCCTGCTGGGGCTGGTGCTGATGCTGTTCCGGAACTGGAGCCAGCGGGCGGTGCTGGCCGCCGGGCTGATCCTGATCATCGTCCCGCCGCTGGCGCACGGGGCAGCGGTTCTGGTCGCGGGCGAGCCGGTGAGCAACTTGTCCAGCCTGTCGCCGGAGGCGATGAACGACCGGTTCCGCGCCCTTGAGTCGGTGTGGGGCGTGGGCAGCTATGTGGACGCCATGCGCGCCAATGTGGCGCACTATCTGTTGAGCCTCTGGGGCGACCTGTTCTATCGCGCGGTCTATGTGATCGGCGTGCTGGGGCTGTTCCTGCTGGGGCTGTGGACGGCGCGGTCGGGGATGCTGGACAACCTGGAGGCGTGGCGGCCGTGGCTGCGCCGGGTGGCGTGGATCTGCCTGCCGCTGGGCCTGATCCTGAGCGCCGTGGGCCTGCCCCTCGCGGCGGGCATGGAGATTCCGAACACGCTGCGGGCGGCGGCCACGGCGGCCTATGTGGGCCTGCCGGTCATGGCGTTCGGCTATCTGGCGGTCTGGACCCTGATCCTGACCCGGCGGTGGGGCTGGATCCAGCGGCTGCTGGGGCCGGTGGGGCGCATGGCGCTGACCAACTATCTGCTGTCGTGCGGGATCGGGACCTGGCTGGCCTACGCCTGGGGGCTGGGTCTGGCGGGGCGGCTGACCACAGCCGGGGTGGAGGCTGTGGCGCTGGGGGTGTTCGCCGGCCTGATCGTGCTGAGCCACCTGTGGCTGGCGGTGTTCCGCTTCGGCCCGGCCGAGTGGCTGTGGCGGTGTCTGAGCCATGGACGGCTGCAGCCCATCGGGCGCGAACGCCGGGTTTGATTTTCCCGCGCGGGGCGGGCATCACGGACGCGGACGAACGGGGAGAGTTGCGATGCGCGGCCTGGGATCGGTGATTGTTCTGGTGGTGATCGGGGTGATCCTCCTGACCGCCTTTCTGGTGGGGTGGCCGCGCTACAATGTCTATCGCCAGGAGATGGCCGGCCGGGCCGCCTACGCCCAGGCCGAGCAGGACCGGCGCATCCGGGTGCTGGAGGCGCAGGCGGCGCTGGACTCGGCGCAGCTGACGGCCCAGGCGGAAATCGCGCGGGCGCGGGGCACCAACGAGGCCAACCGCATCATGGCCGACAGCCTGGGCGGGCCGGAGAACTATCTGCGCTGGTCCTACATCAACATGCTGCAGGAGACCGCCGGGCGGGGCGACCGTCAGGTGATCTACATCCCCACCGAGGCGGGCATGCCAATCCTGGAGGCCGGGCGCCGGGCGCAGTAGGGCCTTGCTCCCGCCGTGATCGGGCGGTCTGACTGGTCCCATGAGTGATGCGTTGCGCGATGTCTTCATCACCGGGACGGGCGCGGTCCTGCCGGGTGAGCGGGTCGGTAACGACCGCATGGAGGACTTCATCGGTCGGGTCGGCGGGCGGCCGTCGGCGGTGGGGCGCAGAGCCTTGCGCTGGAACGGCATCGAGGGGCGGCACTACGCCCTGACGCCGGACGGGGCGCCGCTGCACTCCAACGCCTCCATGTGCGCCGGCGCGGTGCAGGCCGCGCTGGACGACGCCGGGCTGGGGATCGCGGACCTGCAGCATCTGGGCGCGGCGACGACCCAGGGGGATTATCTGGTTCCGGGCCACGCCAGCGCGGTGCAGGCGGAGCTGGGCGCGGCGGCGCTGGAGGCGGTCAGCTATCAGTCGGTCTGCGCCAGCGCCCTGATGGCGGCAAAGGGCGCCTGGCTGAGCGTGCGGGCGGGGGAGGCCGACGTGGCCGCCGCCTGCGCCGGGGAGTTCTCGTCGCGCTGGTTCCGGCCCGCGTTCTATGAGGGCACGGCCCTGACCGACCGGCGCGGGCGGGTGCGGATGGAGGCGGATTTCCTGCGCTTCACCCTGTCGGACGGGGCGGGCGCGGTGGTGATGGAGCCCCGGCCGCGGCCGGGGGGACGGAGCCTGAAAGTGCGCTGGATCGACATGACCTCGCTGGCCGGGCGCTTCGACCCGTGCATGTGGGCGGGGTCGACCTTCGCGGACCGGGCGGACCTGAAGAGCGCCTGGAGCCATGCCGGGCCGACGGCGGCCCATGGGGCGGGGGCCATGGCGCTGCTGCAGGACTTCGAGCTGCTGAAAATCGTGATCCGGGCGTGGATCGGGGTGTGGCTGGGAAAGGTGGATGCGGGGCGGATCGCGCCGGATCAGGTGGACCACCTGCTGTGTCACTATTCCGCGCGGTCGTTGCGGGCCGAGATCGTGGGACTGCTGGAAAATACGGCGGCCATGATCCCGGAGGAGCGATGGTTCACCACCCTGCCGGAGAGCGGCAACGTGGGCTCGGCCTCGATCTGGGTGATGCTGGACGCCTTCCTGAAGTCGGGGCGGGGCAAGCCGGGCGAGACGGTGCTGTGCATCGTGCCGGAAAGCGGGCGGGCGATGATCGGATTCATGATGCTGGAGATCGTGTGATGGCGGACGACCGTGTGACGGCAGGCAGCCCCTCCACCACTTCGTGTTCCCCCTCCCCACAGGGTGGGGAAGAGATGGTGCACGACACCCTGCGCAAGCTGGCGGTGGTGTTCGCCGACTTCGAGCAGCGGCTGGAGGCGACGCCCCTGATCCGCAAGCTGACGCGGGGGCGGTTCGAGACGGCGGACTATCACGCCTTCCTCATCAACCTGCGCCAGCAGGTGAAGGACGGGTCGCTGTGGATGAGCCGGGCGGCGTCCAGCATCGACGAGGCGCATCTGGAGCTGCGCTCCACCCTGATGAAGCACGCGGTGACCGAGCACCGGGATTTCCGCCTGCTGGAGCAGGACTTCGTGGCGGCGGGCGGGGCGCTGGAGGCGATTCAGGGCGCGCCGAAGAATGTGGGGTCCGAGGCCCTGTCGGCCTGGATGTTCCATGAGGCGTCGAAGCCCAATCCCTTCGGATTGCTGGGGGCCATGTTCATCATCGAGGGGCTGGGGTCCATCAAGGCGGCGCCGTGGGGGCGGATGGTCAAGGAGCGGCTGGACCTGCCCGAGGACGCGGTGCGGTTCCTGCTGTATCACGGAGAGAACGACGCCGCGCACATGGAGGAGTTCCGCGAGATGCTGGGCATGGTCCTGCCGGACGCCGGGACAGCCGAGCGCATCGTCATGTGCGCCCGGGTGACGGCGCGGCTGTATGCGCTGCAGATCGAGGAGATCGCGGCGTGAGCCTGTCGGACGGTATCGCGGTGGAGCGGGGGCGGGCGCGGCCCGATCCGTTCGATCCGGCCGGGTTCGACCCGAAGGATCCGGACCCGTGGATGGCGCTGTATCTGGACCAGAGCCTGCCCATCGACGACGGGGCCAAGCGGGCCTTGCTGATGGGGGCGCGGTCGTGGTCGCGGCGGTGGCTGTTTCCGGTGAGCCGGCCGCTGGTGCTGCTGTTCTTCTGCGTGGTGAAGGTGTTGCGGGCCCTATCGCCGCGCTTCCCGAACCTGAACGGCCTGCTGCACAAGACCATTCACTGGGGGCTGCGGGTGTTCGGGACGCCGGAGACCAACACCCTGATTCTGCGGCATTTCCACATCGGCACCGAGCTGTTGGCCTTCATGCGGGCCAATGCGGGGCCGGTGACGGTGTCGAGCCATCCGCTGCGGCCGACGCGGCTGAAGGACATCGAGGCTGACCTGTTCCTTCAGCACGATCTGAACGTGTTCAACTTCATCATCGAGCTGAACGCGGCGCTGAGGGAGCAGGGGCGCGAGCTGACGCCGCCGGAGCGGGTGGATTTCTCCATGATCTCGGATGAATTCCCGGCCTTCGAGGCGTTTCCGAAGGGGCCGCTGAACTTCGTGGACGTGCAGACGGCGGTGGAGTTCTACACGCCGCTGTACGCGCTGATGCTGCCGCGCCGGGACTTCGTGCGGGCGGCCCATTCGCTGCAGCTGGACGAGACGGTGGCCATCTATATCGCCCGCATCCTGGGCACGGACTATCACCTGGCCTTCATCAAGAACGGCCATCCGATGGTGTCCCTGTCGACCCTGCAGGCGGGGTTCCGGCTGATGATGCACGGGCTGGATTGCGAGGCGCTGCACGGCTGGCTGCGGCTGCTGAAGGCGCGTCAGGCGGCGGGCCTGCCGCTGGACCCGCGCAACCCGACGGCGGCCGGCTGAGGCCGGACGGTCGTCGCCGAACGCCGGTTTGCATTCATGCCGGGTTCATGAAGCCTGACCGCATGTTGTGACCCGGATGTGCGCGGCGCTCCAGCCGTGCCCGCAGGGGCGAGGGGTCGCGATGACGAAACTGATGAAGCGGGCGCGGGGGCTGGCCATGGCCGTCGCGGCGGCGGTGGGGCTGTCCGGATGCGTGACGGATCCGGCGTTCATGGAGGGGCTGGCCATGGCCATGGACGATATCGCGGTGGAGACGGCCTACATGGCCGAAGACGCGCGCTGTTACCGGCACCTGTCCAACAGCGGGGAATGGGTGACCCTGTGTCCGCTGCCGTACGGCCAGGTGGCGCCGCCGCCGCGCCTGCGCCCGCGTCATGATCATGGCCGGGGACGCGACCGGGACCGGGGCGGGCGGGATCGGGATCGGCGGGACGGGAAGCGGGGGTCGGGCTGGTGATGGCGTCGGGGGAGCGGTGAGTTGATCGGGGCGATGGCCGCGCTGGTGGTGATGGCGGTCCAGCCGGGACCGACGGGCGGGGCCTGTGTGCAGTCGCTGTGGCATCGCTATGGCGACGTGCGCGTGGCCGACCTGTGCGCGGGGGTGAACAGCAACGTATGCTACGGGACCGCCGCGCAGTTCATGAGTTTCGAGCGCGCCGCCGACCTCTGTCGCCATGTGCAAGGGGAGGGCTGTTTTCGCGCGGCCATGATCCATTTCCCCCTCCAGCGCTCGGCGGATCTGTGCCGCCATGTGCAGGAGGCGTGCTTCGTCGCGGCCTATCGCTACCAGACGCTGGACGGCGCGGCGCAGCGATGCCGGATGGCCGCCCCGGGGAGGGGTGCGGGGAACCGCTGACCGGGCGAGGGATTGAACCTCCATTGCGGGAGGCGGGCTGACCTGGCGGGGGCATGACGATTCTGAGTTTCCAACCCTATTGCGGAGCGGCGCCGGAGCCGGGCGCCGTGTGGGCTGCGTGGAATCTGGACCCGATTCTGATCGGCGCCCTGATCGCCGTGGCCGTGGCGTATGGCATGACCTGGGGACGCGGCGCCTCGACGCGTGAGCGGATGGTGTTCGGGGCCGGCTGGAGCCTGTTCTTCATCGCCTTCGTGTCGCCGCTGTGCGCCCTGACCTCGGCCCTGTTCGCCGCGCGGGTGGGGCACCATGTGGCGGTGATGACGCTCGGGGCCGGGTTGCTGGTGCTGGCGGCGCCGCGTGGGCGGCTCGAGCGCCTGTTCGGCGGGCGGAGCCTGCTGTGGAGCGCCACGGCGGCCCAGGCGGTCCTGTTGTGGTTCTGGCATGCGCCGGAGGCCTATGGCTGGTCCCTGACGGGGGACGTTCAGTACTGGATCATGCAGGCGAGCCTGATCGGGGCGGCGCTGATGTTCTGGCGCGGGGTGCGGCTGGCGCCGGTGGAGCACGGCCTGCTGGCCCTGATCGCCACCATGGTCCAGATGGGCGCGCTGGGCGCGCTGATCACCTTCGCGGGCGAGCCGCTGTATACGCCGCACTTCGCCACCACCCTGGCCTGGGGCCTGACGCCGCTGGAGGACCAACAGGCGGGTGGACTGATCATGTGGGCCCCGGCGGCGGGCGCCTATCTGGCGGCGGCGCTGATCCTGCTGATGCGGCGGGTGGGCTTCGGCGAGGCCGGCGCGGGCGAGCGGATCGCATGATCACGCGGCTGAGGGCCTGGGCGGACAGCCACACGTCCGAGGGGCGCTGGACGCCCGTGGCGATCACCTTCCACTGGACCATGGCGGCGCTGGTGATGTTCCAGCTGGTGTGGGGCTGGTGGATGTCGGGCATCCCGGTGGGGGGCGACAAGGTGGCGGCGTTCCAGCTGCACGCGGACGTGGGCATCCTGATCCTGCTGCTGGCGGTGCTGAGGGCCATCTGGCGGCTGATGCTGCCGGGCCCGGTCAATGACGCCGACAAGCCGGGCTGGGAGAGCAAGGTGTCGCGGGTGACCCACTTCCTGTTCTACATCTTCATCGTGGGGCTGCCCCTGTCGGGGTGGCTGATGCTGTCGACGGTGGCGCCGGAGATTCCGCTGCGCATCGGCGGGCTGGTTCCCGTGCCGGGCTTGCCGGTGGGCGAGCTGTCCCGGGAAGCCCTGTGGAACCTGATGTGGGCGGCGGAGCGCATCCACTTCTTCATGGTCTGGGGCATCACCTTCCTGATCATGGGCCACGTGGCGGCGGCCCTGAAGCACTATCTGTTCGACAAGGACAATGTGCTGTCCGGCATGTTGCCGGTGGTGGAGGAGCTGGAGGGCGAACCCATCGAGATCATTCCGGGGACGGATGAGGAAGAGACGCCGCGTAAGCGGACACCGCCTCGATCTGGCGCTCGCTGAGCGGACGGGCGACGGCGCCCATGGCGTCCAGCGGGTCATTGCGTCGGTCGCGGTTTTTCCACAGGCGCAGCTGGGCCGCCAGATAGGCGGGAGACTGGCCGGTGATCTGGGGGTTGCCGGAGCCGACGCCCTGGCCGTCGGCGCCGTGGCAGGCGGAGCAGGTGGCCACGACCTGGCCGGGCAGGCCCTGATGATAGAGCGCGCGGCCCTCGGCGATCAGGGCTGCGCGGGGCGGCACGGCGGGCGCAGCGGCGCGGCCGGGCATGCGGGCGTAGTACCGGGCGACCCGCGCCCGGTCCGCGTCGGAGAGCCTGCGGGCGATGGGCGACATTTCGTCATGCGGGCGAAGACCCGAGGCGTAGTCATTCAATTGCTTGAGCATATAGCCCTCGTCCAGAGCGGCGATGCGGGGGGCGCCCTCGCCGTCGCCCTCGCCGTCAATGCCGTGGCAGGTCAGGCAGGCGGCGGCCGGTCCGGCCTGACCGCCCGACAGGGCGATGACCTCGCCGGTGGCCACGAAGGGATCCTCATAGTCCGACGCGCCCGGCGCGCAGGCGGCCAGGGTCGTCGCGGCGAGGAGGGCGGAGAGGCGGCGATACGGCATCGCTTGGCCAACGCCGGGTGGCGGCGGGGGTTCCTGAGATCCTTCTCCACCCTCGACGGGAATTCGGCGGAACCGTTACAGTCAAGCCGGGTTAGGTCTGGATGAGCCGAACGGGGGCGAAGAGCATGATCCTGACGACGCTGGCGCTGGCCGCGTGTTCGGGCGCGGCCGACAATCCGGCGCGGACCGTGCCGGCGGGCGACCCGCAGCACGGGCTGGAAGTCATGAACCGGGTCGGCTGCGGATCGTGTCACGCCATTCCCGGCGTCGACTGGCCCGAAGGGCAGGTGGGTCCGCCCCTGAACGCGATGGGCCGCAGGGCCCTGATCGGCTCGGGACTGCCCAACCGTCCGGAGACCCTGATCCCCTATCTGATCGATGCGCCGTCCGTGGACGAAGGCTCGCCCATGCCCCCCATGCCCATCACCGAGGAGGAGGCCCGTGACATCGCCGCCTATCTCTATGGCCTCTGAACCGTTCCATGGCTGGCCGCCCCCGGTGCTGAGCCCGGCGGGGCCGTTCGCCGAGCCGCTGACCACCCTGTCGTGGGGCGTGATGTTCATGGGCGCCGCGGTGCTGGCGGTGGTGATCGTGGCGCTGGTCGGGGCGCTGGCGGGGCGATCCGGGCTGAAGGAGCGGCTGGGCGATCAACGATTGATCTGGTTCGGCGGGCTGGCGTTTCCCGTGGTGGTGCTGAGCGCGCTGCTGATCTGGGGCCTGTCGCTGACGTCGTCCCTGAGCGGGGAGCCCGAGCCGGGCGAGATGCGGGTGCGCGTGACCGGCGAGATGTGGTGGTGGCGGGTGGCCTATCTGGACGGGCAGGGCGGCCCGGGCGTCCAGTCGGCCAATGAGGTGCGCATCCCGGTGGGCGAGCCGGTGACCTTCGAACTGGAGTCCGCCGATGTGATCCACAGCTTCTGGGTTCCGCGCCTGGGGCCCAAGCTGGACATGATTCCGGGGCGGACGAATATTCTTAGGCTTCAAGCAGATGAAGCCGGAACTTACGGTGGTCAGTGCGCTGAATACTGCGGCGGACCGCATGCCCTGATGGGGCTGGTGGTGGTGGCCATGCCGCGGGACGAATTCGACGCCTGGATGGCGCAGGAGGCCCGGGCCGCTGCGGCGCCGACGGATGCGCTGGCGGCCCAGGGGCTGCAGGTGTTCCAGGACAACGGCTGCGGGGCCTGTCACGTGGTGCGCGGGGCGCCGGAGGCCACGGGACTGGCCGGCCCGGACCTGACCCATGTGGGAAGCCGGCGGACCCTCGGGGCGGGAATCCTGCCCAACAACCGCGGCACGCTGGCGGGATGGATCGCCGACAGCCAGGGCATCAAGCCGGGCAACCGGATGCCGTCCTACACCACGATGTCGGGCGATGAACTGCAGGCCGTGGCCGCGTATCTGGACGGGCTGGAATGACATCCGAGACCGGGTTCGACCCGAAACGCTACGACCGGTTTCCGACGCAGGAGGCCCGGCCCGACGGCGAGTTGAAGGCGCTGCAGGATGTCTGGTGCGGGCCCAAGGGCTGGGGCTGGTTCACGGCGATCAACAACAGCTATGTGGGCATCCTGTTCGTGGGCGCCGCCTTCCTGTTCTTCGTGCTGGCGGGGATCCTGGCGCTGGTGATGCGCACCCAGCTGGCCGTGCCCGACGCCGGGTTTGTGGGGGTGGACACCTACAACCAGCTTTTCACCATGCATGGCACGGTGATGATGTTCCTGTTCGCCGTGCCCATGGTGGAAGCCATGGCGGTGCTGCTGCTGCCCCAGATGCTGGGGGCGCGGGACCTGCCGTTTCCCCGGCTGGGGGCCTATGCGCTGTGGTCCTATGTGGTGGGCGGGCTGATCTTCTTCAGCTCGATCTTCTTCAGCCTGGCCCCGGACGGCGGCTGGTTCATGTACCCGCCCCTGACCAACAAGGCCTTCTCGCCGGGGATCAACACCGACTTCTGGCTGCTGGGGATCGGCTTCATTGAGATCTCGGCCATCGCCGGGGCCATCGAGATCGTGGTGGGTGTGATGCGCACGCGGGCGCCGGGCATGACCCTGGCGCGGCTGCCGATCTTCGCCTGGGCCATGCTGATCTTCGCAGTAATGATCCTGATCGCCTTCCCCTCGGTGATCCTGGCGACGACCCTGATGGAGATGGAGCGGATGTTCGACTGGCCGTTCTTCGACGCGGCCAGGGGCGGGGATCCGATGCTGTGGCAGCACCTGTTCTGGTTCTTCGGCCACCCGGAGGTCTACATCATCTTCCTGCCCGCGGCCGGGGCCATGTCGACCATGATCCCGGTGGTGGCCCGTCACCGGCTGGTGGGGCATCCCCTGGTGGTCATGGCCATGCTGGCCACCGGCTTCATCAGCTTCGGGGTGTGGTCGCACCACATGTTCACCACGGGCATGCCCACCATGTCGGTGGGCTTCTTCTCGGCCGCCTCCATGGCCGTCAGCATTCCGGCGGGGGTGCAGGTGTTCTCGTGGATCGCCACCATGGCGGCGGGACGGATGAAATTCTCGGCCCCCGGCCTGTTCATCATCGGGGGGCTGCTGATCTTCGTGATGGGCGGGCTGACCGGGGTGATGGTGGCCATGGTGCCGTTCGACTGGGTGGTGCACGACACCTACTTCATCGTGGCGCACCTGCACTATGTGCTGATCGGCGGCATGGTGTTCCCGATCTTCGCGGCCATCTATTTCTGGACCCCGGTGGTCAGCCGGCGGGCCCTGTCCGAGCGGATGGGCAAGAGCGCCTTCTGGCTGATGTTCACCGGCATGCATGTGACCTTCCTGCCCATGCACCTGACCGGGATGATGGGCATGCCCCGGCGGGTCTTCACCTTCCTGCCGGACCGGGGGCTGGATCTGGTCAATCTGATCTCGACCGTGGGGGCGTTCATCTTCGCCCTGGGCGTGCTGGTGGTGATCATCGACATGGTGAGGAATTTCCGGCCCTCGCTGGAGCAGAACGCGGGCAATGTTCACGACGCGCCGGGGCTGGAGTGGCTGCCGTCCGGCACCTATTCCCTGCGTTCCATCCCGGTGGTGAAGAGCCTGTATCCCCTGTGGGACCAGCCCGAGCTGAAGCGGACTGTGCCGGAGGGGCGCTGGTTCCTGCCCGGCACGGTGACCGGTGAGCGCGAGACCCTGATCACCAGCCCCCTGAACGCCGAGCCGCAGTACATGGCGCGCATCCCCCGGCCGTCGCCGTGGCATTTCTGGGCGGCGCTGTTCACGGCCGCCTTCTTCATGCTGCTGGTGCCCGGCGCCTACTACGCAGCGGCCGTCGCGGGCGTCGCGGGGGTGTTCTGCATGATGGGCTGGGCCTGGAAGCTGGACGAGCCCCTGGCGGAGGAGACGGTGGACATCGGCGGGGGGATCCGCGTGCCCACCTACGCCTCGGGGACCCTGAGCCACGGCTGGTGGGCCATGGTCTGCCTGCTGTTCGTGTCCGGGATGATCGCGGCCATGAGCATGTTCTCCTACGTCTTTCTGTGGAGCCGGGGGGCGGAGATGTGGATCGCGCCGCCGCCCGTGTGGAGCCTGATCGCGGTGGCAGGCGGCTACGGCGGGGTCATCGCCCTGATGCTGGGGGTCCGCAAGGTTGTGCGCATGGACCGGCCCCGCGCGGGCATGGTCGCCACGGGCATGGTGGTGCTGGCGAGCGTGCTCATGGCCGCCAGCTGGTGGACCGACTGGTCCACATGGAGCGGGGCGGGGCTGGACCCCACCCGCAGCGGGCAGGGGGCGTCGGTGTTCGCCTTCCTCGGCTGGCAGGGGTTCTATGTGATCATCTGCGGCCTGATGGCGCTGTACATCTTCCTGCGCTGGATGCGGGGACGGGTACGACACACGCACGCCACCAGCTTTGACGTGATCGCCCTGTTCTATGTGTTCATCGCCTCGATGGCCGGACTGGCGGTCCTGCTGACGCGGCTGTTCCCGGGCGCGGTCCTGTGAAGCGCTGGGCCTACATGCTGGGCGGACTGATCGTGTGGACGGTCCATTTCCTGGGCGTCTACGGCATCGCCAGCGTGGCCGATGTGGCCGCCCACGCCGGGCACCCGCTGTCGCGCGCCGCGGTGGGGGTGTTCACCCTGGCCTGCCTGATCGCGGCGGGCTGGCTGACGGTGGACGCGGGGCGGCGCTGGCGGCGCGGGGGCGACGAAATGGCGGGCTTCGCCGACATCATCGCCGCCACGGGCGGGGCGGTCTCGGCGGTTTCGATCCTGTGGCAGGGGCTGCCGGCGGTGGTGGGGTAGTCAGATCATCCGCTGGTCCCAGCCTTCTCCGGGATGAGCGGAGGGGAACCATCCGGCTCGCTCCTGATTGTCCCGTGACCCCATCAGAAGGAGCCGGACATGGATCGCACAGAGCAATTCGAGCGCGAGGGCGACAAGGCTGCTGAGCAGGGGCGCGAGATTCAGGCGCCCATCGACGCCAGGGAGGCGAAGGACTCGGGCGGCGGCAAAGAAGACAAGGCCATGCAGGCCGGGGCCCGCGAATACCCCGTGCCGCCGTTCCCCAAGCAGCACCAGAAGAAGCCGGGCGAGGAGCACCGGCTGGACCCCGCGCCCATGTATGACGCGCCGTTCTGGAAGGGCTCGGGCAAGCTGGAGGGCTTCGCGGCCCTGATCACCGGCGCCGACAGCGGCATCGGCCGGGCGGTGGCCGTGCTGTTCGCCCGGGAGGGCGCGGACGTGGTCATCTGCCATCTGGACGAGGACCGGGACGCCGAGGAGACGAAGAAGGCAGTGGAGGCCGAAGGCCGGCGGGCGATCATTCTGGCCGGGGACGTGGCCGATCCGGCGTTCGCCAAAATGGCGGTGGACGAGACGCTGAAGGCGTTCGGGCGGCTGGACGTGCTGGTCAACAATGCGGCGTTCCAGCAGCATGTGCAGGACTTCGCCGACATCACGGTCGAACAGTTCGACCGCACCATGAAGACCAATCTTTACGGCTATTTCCACATGGCCCAGGCGGCGGTTCCGCACATGAAGCCGGGCGGGTCGATCATCATGACCGGCTCGGTCACCGGCATCATGGGCAATGAGATGCTGCTGGACTATTCCCTGACAAAGGGCGGCATCCACGCTTTCGCCCGCTCGCTGGGCACCCATCTGGCGCCCAGGGGCATCCGCGTGAACGTAGTGGCGCCGGGGCCGGTGTGGACGCCCCTGAACCCGGCGGACCGGGACGCGGAGGGCACGAGCGAGTTCGGCTCAGGCACGGTCATGGGCCGCCCCGCCCAGCCGGAGGAGATCGCCCCCGCGTTCGTGTTCTTCGCCTCGCCCCAGTGCTCCAGCTACATCACCGGCGAGGTGCTGCCGATCATCGGGGGGTATGGCGGGGGATGAGGATTCCTTCTCCTTCAAACACCGGGTTTGAGGCGAGCCCCCTCCACCATCCTTCGGATGGTCCCCCTCCCCCGATGGGGGAGGATCAGGAACCAGCGTGGCCGTGAGGGGTTGGCCCTGTAGCGGCTGAAGGGGCTTTGACATGTTCGGACAGGATAGACTGGGCGCGGGCGACTGGGCGGTGATGGCGCTCGGGCTGCTGTTCGCCCTGATCGGGGTGGTTCTGACCATCGGCGGCGGCTGGCTGATCGCGGTGGGCGGAAGCTGGTACTATCTGCTGGCGGGACTGGGCCTGATCGGGACCGGGGCGCTGTTGTTCGTGCGGCGGATGGAGGCCTTCTGGCTGTATCTGCTGGTCTTTGTCCTGACGGTGATCTGGGCGCTGGTCGAGGTCGGCCTGAACGGCTGGGCCCTGGTGCCGCGCGTGTTCGCGCCGTTCGTCCTGCTGCTGCTGGTCATCGCGGCGATCCCGGTTCTGGCGCCGGCGCGCAACCGCTGGGTCACGCCCTGGAACGGGCGGGTCAGCGGCAAGCCCCTGATGCTGGCCGGGTTCGGCGGGGCGGCGGTGTTCGCCCTGATCGCGGGCGTGGCGGTGGCGGCGGCCAACCGGCCCGATCCCGCCGGGCCGATGCCCGAGGCGGGGTTCGGCGCGCCTGATCCGGCCAATCCCCTGCAGGTCGGGGCCGACTGGCCCGCCTATGGCGGCACCTATGGCGCCCAGCGATATTCGCCCCTGACCCAGATCAACCTCGACAACGTGGGCGATCTGGAGCGGGTGTGGGAGTTCAACACCGGCGACATTCCCGAGAAGTTCGGCGCCGAGACCACGCCCCTGAAGGTGGGGGACACCCTCTATCTGTGCTCGGCCATGAACCGGCTGATCGCGCTGGACGCGGCGTCGGGGCTGGAGAAGTGGTCGTACGATCCCGGGGTGACCGAGGATTCCGTGCCCTACACCGCCGCCTGCCGGGGCGTGGTCTATTACGCCGAGCCGGACGCGACCCCGGCCAGCGCGACGGCGTCCACGGCGGCGCCGGTCGCCGCGGCGACCGTAGCCTCCACCGAGGCGGCGGCCCGGCCGTGCGCGGCGCGCATCATCGAAGGGACCCTGGACGGGCGCCTGATCGCCGTGGATGCGCGCACCGGCGTTCCCTGCGCCGATTTCGGCATGGGCGGCCAGGTGGACATCAAGCAGGGCATGGGAGAGGTGATCCCCGGCATGGTGTCGATCACCTCGCCGCCGGTGGTGGTGCAGGGCGTGATCGTCACCGGGCACCAGGTGCTGGACGGCCAGTACCGCGCCGCGCCCTCGGGGGTGATCCAGGGCTTTGACGTCATCACCGGCGAGCTGCGCTGGGCCTGGGACATGGGCCGGCCGGGCGAGACCGGCCTGCCGCCGGAGGGGGAGACCTATACCGAGGGCACGCCCAACATGTGGACCATCGCCACCGGGGACGAGGAGCTGGGGCTGGTCTATCTGCCCATGGGCAACTCGGCGGGCGACTATTACAGCAGCGACCGCGCCCCGTATGAGAACGAATACGCCACGGCTCTGGTGGCCATCGATGTGAACACCGGCCAGCCGGCGTGGCATTTCCAGACGGTCTATATGGATGTGTGGGACTATGACCTGGGCAGCCAGGCGACCCTGATCGACTTTCCCACTTCCGGCGGCGTGATTCCGGCCATCGTCCTGCCGTCCAAGCAGGGGGATATCTATGTGCTGAACCGGGCCACGGGCGAGCTGCTGACGCCGGTCGAGGAGCGTCCCGCGCCGCAGGGCGGGGTGGAGCCTGACCAGCGCACTGCCACCCAGCCCTTCAGCCTGTTCCACAGCCTGGCCAAGCCGGACCTGACCGAGCGGGACATGTGGGGCATGTCGCCCATCGACCAGATGATCTGCCGCATCCAGTACCGCCAGGCGTCCTATGAGGGCATCTACACTCCGCCCACCACGGACCGGCGCTGGATCCAGTATCCGGGCTACAACGGCGGCTCGGACTGGGGCGGCATCGCCATCGACCCGTACCGGGGCGTGATCATCGCCAACTACAACGACACGCCCAACTACAACCGTCTGGTCCCGCGCGAGGAGGCCAGTGAACGGGGCTGGTTCCCACGGGGCGACCCGCGCAACGCCGAGACGAACCCGCGCGGCGGCAATCTGAGCGCCGAGGGGGCGGGCGATCCGCAGTGGGGCCTGCCCTACGCCATCGACGTCAACGCGGGCTGGCGCATGCCCTTCACCAATCTGCTGTGCAAGCAGCCCCCCTACGGCGGCATACGGGCCATCGACCTGCGCACCGGGCGCACCATCTGGGACCGGGTGTTCGGCACGGCGCGCAAGAACGGGCCGTTCAACATCCCCTCGATGATGCCCATCAACATCGGTACGCCGAACAACGGCGGCGCGGTGATCACCGCCTCGGGCCTGATCTTCATCGCGGCGGCCACCGACGACCTGATCCGGGCCATCGACATCGAGACGGGCGAGACCGTGTGGCAGGACGCGCTGCCGGCGGGCGGCCAGTCCAATCCGATGATCTATGAGCAGGGCGGACGCCAGTATCTGATCATCATGACCGGCGGGCACCACTTCATGGAGACTCGCGCGGGGGATCAGGTGATCGCCTATGCGTTGCCGGACCGCCGGGTGGGCTAGAGGTCCGAAAACCGCGAGACATGATGGGCGGCCGGGCGCATCCTGGGCGGCATGGAACTGGATCAGGACGCCTGTTATCGCGCTATCGTCGCCCGGGACGCCCGGTTCGACGGGAAGATCTTCGGCGGGGTGAAGACGACGGGGATCTATTGCCGCCCGATCTGTCCGGCGCGCACGCCCAAGCGCGAGAACATCCGCTTCTACCGTTCGGCAGCCGAGGCGGAGGAGGCGGGGTTCCGGCCCTGCCTTAGATGCCGCCCGGAGACCGCGCCCGACATGGGGGCCTGGCGGGGCACGTCCAACACGGTCAGCCGCGGGTTGGCCCTGATCGAGGCGGGGGCTCTGGATGAGGGCGACGTGGAGGCCCTGGCCGGACGGCTGGGGGTGGGCGAGCGCCAGCTGCGCCGGCTGTTCCGCCAGCATCTGGGCGCCGCGCCGGTCAGCGTGGCCCAGACGCGGCGGGTGCTGCTGGCCAAGCAGCTGATTCAGGAAACGCGCATGCCCATGGCCGAGGTCGCCCTCGCGGCGGGCTTCGGCAGCGTGCGGCGGTTCAATGAGACCTTCCAGCGTCTGTACCGCCGTCCGCCCTCGGCCCTGCGGCGCGGCACGGCGCCCGATGCGGCGCCGGGGGAGGGGGTGCGACTGATGCTGGCGTACCGCCCGCCCTATGACTGGGACGGGATGATCGCCGCCCTGGCGGCGCGGGCCGAGCCGATGGAGCGGGTGGAGGACGGCCGCTGGATGCGCACGCTTGAGGGCGGCGGGGCGGTGACGGTAGAGCAGGGGCCGGGTGATCGTCTGGTGGTGGATGTGTCGATTTCCGACATCACCGGGCTGCCGGGCGTGCTGGCGCGGGTGCGGCGAGTGTTCGATCTGACCGCCGACCCCGAGATCATTGCAGCGCATCTGTCCGCCGATGCCGCTCTGGCGCCGCTGGTGAGTCGGCGGCCGGGGCTGAGGCTGGCGGGCGACTGGTATGTGGACGACCCGGGCGCCCTGATGAGCGACCGGCTGGATGACCCGGACGAGCGGATTGAGGCCCGGGCCGAGGGCTGGCGGCCGTGGCGGGCTTATGGCGCGGCGCACCTGAAGGCTGAGGGCCTGGGCGTGGGGGCCCTGATCGAACAGGAGACGAAACATGACGAAGCGGCCTGAAACGTTTCAATTGGACCGGATCGCCACGCCGCTGGGCGAGGTGCTGGTGGTGTTCGATGGCGAAGGGGTCGTGCGCGCCTTTGACTTTTCGGACTACGAAGAGCGCATGCGGCGGCTGCTGCGCCTGCATTATGGGACGGTGATGCTGGAGGCGGGCGTGGTCCCGGCGGGGGTGCGCCAGGCTGTGCTGGACTATTTCGGCGGCGAGGTGGAGGCGCTGAAGCGCATTCCCTGGGCCACAGGCGGGACGGCGTTCCAGCGGCGGGTGTGGGCGGCCCTGACCGAGATCCCGGCCGGGCGCACCGAGACCTACGGCCAGTTGGCGGCGCGCATCGGCTCGCCCACGGCGGTGCGGGCCGTGGGGCTGGCCAACGGTGCGAATCCCGTGGGCGTCATCGTTCCGTGCCACCGGGTGGTGGGATCATCGGGAAAGCTGACCGGCTATGCCGGGGGGCTGGAGCGCAAGAAATGGCTTCTGGAGCACGAAGGCGCCCTGAAGGTGTGAGGGTTACGCCAGCTCCCGGAGACTAGTCCTCGCCCTGGGTGCGGGCGACGGCTGCGCCCGCTGCCCCGCCCACGGCGGCGCCGACGGGGCCGGCGACGACCGCCCCGGTGATGGCGCCCGTGGCGGCGCGCTGCTCCATGGTGGCCCCGCAGGCGGCCAGACCGGCCAGACCGGCGGAAAGGATCAGAACTTGAGTGAGACGACGCATGGCTATTCTCCAGCTTAACCGTTGGGTAACGCTGTGGGGCCGCCTTGAGTTCCGCCGCCAGCGTCATCGCAAGATGTTCCCATGCCGGGATGACATGCAATGACTATTTGCGCGGCGTCCCGGGTCATTTTTCCATTTGGTTGAGCCTCCATGAGTTGGCTCTGAGATCAACCAATACGACAGAGGCAAGATAAGCGACGATAATCAGGGCTTTAGGATACAGGTTTATCTTGCGGGTGTTGCAAGGGTGCGACGAATTGCTGCGCTGCAAAGGGCGATTGCGAATCGTCCACATTGACGCCATATTCCGGTGGCTTAAGCGCGGCCTCGCCAGTCACGGGAAGTTGACCGGCGGACCCGCCCCTGCGTAACCGGCGCCGATCTTGCGTCGAGGGGGCAGACTGCCTGGGGGCGCAATCCTGCCCCTGCTGCTCAGGACTGCATCCTTGTCGAATTCCTCACGGAAGCCCACGCCCGCGTCTGATTTCAGAGTCTCGATGCGAGCGCCGAAATTGCGTCCGACGACGGCGGCCGCAGCGTTCGGCGGACTGGTGGGTCTGGCCATCGGCTGCGCCTATCTGGGCGGCACCGTCGCCAAGGCGACCACCACGCGGGTGCAGGCCGAGCGGATCGCCGGCGCCACCGCCGTGGGATTCACCGAGGAAGCCTTGTCGGCGGCGGCCGGCGGCCTGAACGCCAGCGCGCTGACGATCGCGCGGCGCCATGACCCCTATACTGTGGCCGGTTCGGCCCAGCGCGACCGGCAGGCCGAACTTCTGACCGCCCGGCTGGAAAGCCTTCGCGCCAGTTCCAGCGCCGAGGCGGGGCTTCGCCGGGTCAGCCATACGGGCGGGGCGGCGCAGCCCTTCCGTCTCGCCGGCGCCCTGGACGCCTCCCGCGATCTGGAGTGCCTGACCCAGGCTGTCTATTACGAAGCCCGCGGCGAAGGCCGGGCCGGCATGCAGGCCGTGGCCCAGGTGGTCCTGAACCGCGCGCGCCACGGCGCTTTTCCCAACAGCGTCTGCGCCGTCGTCTATCAAGGCGCGGCGCGCGCCACCGGTTGCCAGTTCAGCTTCACCTGCAACGGCGCCATGCGGCGCGGCGTGAGCCAGGCGGCGTGGCGCAGGGCTCATGATGTGGCGTCAGCCGCCTTGTCGGGACAGGTTTACGGCGCTGTCGGCAACGCCACCCATTTCCACACCACGGCCGTGTCGCCGAGCTGGCGCCATTCGCTGGTGCCGGTGGGCCAGGTGGGCAGCCATCTGTTCTACCGTTTCGGTGGCCGCAACGGTTCGTCGGGCGCCTTCACCTATGCGGCGCGCCCGTCCACGGCGTCCGACACCCAGGTGATCCAGGCCAGTCTGGACCCGTCCGAAACTGTTCGTCAGGCGGGCAATGCGGTGGCCTATACGGTGCTGTGGGCCCAGGAAAGCATGGCGGAGCGGGAAACGCGCCCGGCCGCCGAGCCTGCGAACCCGGAAACGCCGGCCGCGCCGCGCGCCCAGGCTCGCCCGCAGGCCGCTCCGGCGACGACCTCCGAGGCGGATGCCGCAGCCTAGTCGGTCGGCTGGGGCGCGGTCCCCAGCGAGGCGGGCGGGGCGTTGAGGCGGGTTCCGCCGAAATCGGCCTGCCCCTCGTCCAGATTCGGTCTGGACATGCTGAGGCGACCGTCCGTGTTGTTGAAGACCTTGTCTTCTTCGGGGACGGCGTCGACGGGATGGATGACGGGGCGCTCAGGGCGCTTCCTACGCTTGAACATGATATGAAAACCGGCGGCGAGGCCGTCCGGTTCCAGACCGATGTTCACCCGGCGTCGAGGCCCACGTCCAGCGACGGGGCTGAGTGGGTCAGGGCGCCCACAGAGATCACGTCCACGCCGGTTTCGGCGATGGCGCGCACGGTCTGAAGGTTCACCCCGCCGGACGCCTCCAGCACCAGCTGACCCCTGGCCCGCGCGACGGCGGTGCGCAGGTCGTCGAGGCTGAAATTGTCCAGCATGACGACGTCGGGCCGTTCAGCCAGGGCCTCGTCCAGCTGGTGCAGGCCGTCCACCTCCACCTCGATCTTCATCAGGTGTCCGGCGTGGGCGCGGGCGCGGCGGATGGCTTCGCCCACCCCGCCGCAGACGGCGATGTGGTTGTCCTTGATAAGGATGGCGTCATCCAGACCGAAGCGGTGGTTCAGTCCGCCGCCCATGGCCACGGCGTGCTTCTCCAGCGCGCGCAGGCCGGGGGTGGTCTTGCGGGTGTCGGCGATGCGGGCGCCGGTTCCGGCCACGGCGTCCACATGGGCGCGGGTGAGGGTGGCGATGCCCGACAGACGTCCCAGCAGGTTCAGGGCCGTGCGTTCCGCTGAAAGGATGGCGCGGGCGTCGGCCTCGATCTCCGCCAGCACCGTCCCGGCGGCGACCGTGTCACCATCCTGCACGCGGGCGGTGAAGCGGGCTTCGGGATCCAGCGTGATCATGGCCAGACGGGCGCAGTCCAGTCCGGCGATGGCGCCAGCCTGTCGCGCCGCGAAGACGGCGGTCCAGCGGGTTCCGGCGGGAATGCAGGCGGCGGCGGTGACGTCGCCGGCGCGGCCCAGATCCTCGGCCAGGGCGGCGCGGATCACCGGTTCGATCAGGATGGCTGGAAGGCTCATGCGGCGGCCATGGCGACGGGTGAGGGGGACAGGGTGATGCGCGTATGGCGCGCGACGGCGGCGGCATTTGGATGGTCGGCGCGGAAGTGGCCGCCCCGGCTTTCACGGCGCTCCAGAGTGGCCCGGGCGATCAGGCGCGCGGCGATGAGAGCGGGGGCGGGGCCGTGGGCGGTCTCGAGGCCATCAATGATCCCAAGGAGGGCCGACAAGCCGTCGGCGTTGCGCACCACGCCGGCGTGCAGGCTCATGGCGGCGCGCAACTGTTGCAAGGCGGCGGCGGGCAGGGCCTCGGGCGCGTCTATGGTCGCGAGCGGGGCGGCGGGGGCGTCCGGTTCGTGGCGGGCGGCCAGACCGGAGCGCCAGCCGAAGGCGGCGGCCTCCAGCAGGGAGTTTGAGGCCAGACGGTTGGCGCCGTGAACGCCGGTGGCGGCGCACTCGCCCACAGCGAACAGGCCGGGCAGGCTGGTGCGGCCGTCCGCGTCGGCGGCGATTCCGCCCATGTGATAGTGCGCCGCGGGGGCCACGGGCATGGGCTGGACGCGGGGGTCGATCCCGGCGGCCATGGCGGCGGCGAAGACGGCGGGGAAGTGCTGCGGGAAGGTCGGGCCGATGGCCTCGCGGGCGTCGAGGAAGGCGCCGCGTCCGGCGGCGATGGCGGCGTGGACGCTGCGGGCGACGATGTCGCGGGGGGCCAGATCGCCCCGGGGGTGCTCCACGATGGGCGCGCCGTCGCGGTCGATGAGGCGCGCGCCCTCGCCGCGCAGGGCCTCGGTGGCCAGGGGGGCGGGATCGGCGCCCACGTCCAGCGCCGTGGGGTGGAACTGGACGAACTCCGGATCGAGGATGTCTGCCCCAGCGAGCGCCGCCAGCCCCAGACCCTCGCCGCGCAGTTGGGCCGGATTGGTGGTGACGGCGTAGAGGCCGCCAACGCCGCCGGTGGCGAGGATCACGGAAGGGGCGAGAATCTCGATCAGCGACCCGTCGTCCTGACGGAAGGCGGCGCCCCGCACGCGGCCGTCCGCGTCCTGGATCAGGGCGGCGAGGGTGAGCCCGGAGCGCAGGGTGACGTGGGGGGCGGCCAGGGCGGCGGCGCCCAGCGCCTGCACGATGGCGCGGCCCGCCCCGTCGCCGCCCGCGCGCACGATGCGGGGGCGGGAGTGGGCGGCCTCGAGGCTCTGGGCGAAGCGGCCTGAGGCGTCCCGGTCGAACGGAGCGCCCAGATCGAACAGGCGCTGGATGGTTTCGGGCGCGGCGCGGGTCAGGGCCAGGGTGGCGTCGGCGTCGTTCAGGCCCGCCCCGGCGGCGACGGTGTCGGCGGCGTGGAGCTCGGCGCTGTCGTCGGGATAGAGGGCGGCGGCGATCCCGCCCTGGGCCCAGGCGGAGGCGGCGGCCTGGCCTACGGGGGCGGGGGTCGCCACCAGCACCGGGCGGGGCGCGGCGGCCAGGGCGGCGGTGAGACCCGCCAGCCCTGCGCCCACGATCAGCGGGCCGTCGTGACGGAGGCGCCGGGCGCTCATGACGCCAGTCCGAGGAAGCGACCCGAGGTGCTCAGGGCGGCGCCCAGACCGTCGCCCGTGTAGAGCGCCATGGCGGTGAGGCCGACGGCGGCGCAGGCCGCGCCGGTGGCGAGGAACATGCCGAGGCTGGCGCCCGCCTGGGTCCAGCTGAGCGGGGCCGTGTCGGGGCGCCATGCGCCGCGCCGCAGGTGGCTGATGACGCCCAGCGCCAGGAAGACGGCGAGGATGTAGGCGCCGTTCTGAAGGCCCCAGAACACCACCAGGGCGCCTATGCCGAGCAGGGCGGCCTTCTCCAGCAGGGGGTGGACGCGGGCCAGCACCGGGCCCAGCGCCTTGGAGCCGTCCAGCGGCGGGGCGGGGGCCAGGTTGAGCAGGTTGATGATGGCCACAAACCACGCCCCCTGCAGCCAGACCGGGTCGCCGGTGGCGGCCCAGACGGCGAAGAAGGGGATGGCCGCGATCAGGCCGAAGGCGGGACCGGCCAGCGAGACCAGCACGCCGATCCACTCGCTGGCGGCGCCGCGCGCGCCCCGGGCCGCGCCGCCGAGGAACGGAATGATGTAGATGCGCGCCGGACCCATGCCGAGGCGGTTCATTGCCAGCACGTGGCCGTATTCGTGGACCAGAAGGCCGACGATGCCCGCCAGCGCATAGACCCAGCCCATCAGCCACCACAGCAGGCCGGCCAGCAGGGCGGTGGAGACCAGCGCCCAGACCATGCCCTGGCCGGGGTTTTCATCCCTGTCCGCGCGGGGGCGGACGGGTGTGGGGCGAGGCGGGCCGTCGCCCACGGCGCCCCACGGCCCCACATGACCGGGGCGGGTATCGCTCATCAGATCATCTCGACCGCGACCTGGTGGCCGCGGGCGCGGACCAGATCGTAGCGGGCGGGCTTTTCGGGCGGGGGCAGGTCGACCATGCGCTGGACCGCCAGACGGGCGCGTTCGGCCATGTCCTCGGGCACGGTGACCTCGAAGGTCATGTCGCGCAGGGAGTCGCGGATCTTCTCAAGGGTGATGCGCTTCATGTGCGGGCACATGTTGCACGGTCCGATGAACTTCACCTCCGGGGCCTCGCCGGCGATGTTGGAGGCCATGGAGCATTCGGTGATCAGCACCACCTGGGCGGGCCGGTTCTTCACCACATAGTCGTTCATGGCGGCGGTGGAGCCGGCGAAGTCGGCGGCGTTCAGCACGTCCTCGGGGCACTCGGGGTGCGCCAGAACGACAGCGCCGGGCCACGCATCGCGCATGTCCGCGATGTCGGCGGCGGTGAAGCGCTCATGCACCTCGCAGGCGCCTTTCCAGGCGATGATCTTGATGTCGGTCTGGGCGGCAACGTTGCGCGCCAGATATTCGTCGGGGATCAGGATGACGCGGTCCACGCCCCATTCCTTCGCGGCCCATTCCACCACCTGAACGGCGTTGGCGGAGGTGCAGCAGATGTCGGTCTCGGCCTTCACGTCGGCGGTGGTGTTCACATAGGTGACCACCGGCAGGCCCGGATAGCGCTGCTTGATGAGGCGCACGTCGGCGCCGGTGATGGACGAGGCCAGCGAGCAGCCGGCCAGCGGGTCGGGGATCAGGATGGTCTTGTCGGGGGACAGGATCTTGGAGGTCTCGGCCATGAAGTGGACGCCGGCCTGGACGATCACCTTCGCGTCCGAGCGCGCGGCTTCCTTGGCCAGGGCGAGGCTGTCGCCCACGAAATCGCCCACGCCGTGGAAGATTTCCGGCGTCATGTAGTTGTGGGCGAGGATCACCGCGTCGCGCTGAACCTTGAGGGCGTTGATCTCCGCGATCAGGGGCGCGTGCAGCGCCCACTCGGCGGGCGTGACGTGGTCCTTGACCTTGTCCCACACCGGGTCGCTGTTCCGGTCAAGCTCGGGCGCGAAAAGCATCTGTCCGTCCGCCATGGTCGCCTCCAGTTTTGCTCGATATGAGCAAATCCAGGTTCAAAAAGGACCGGCCTGGCAAGGGTTCAGACCGGGGACTTATGCTGAAAGTGAGCATAAGTGGGCTTAATGTAGGACGCCGCCGCCTTGATGCAAGGGAAATCGATCAGTCGAGCGCCAGGATCTCGCCCAGCCGACGCTGAAGCTCTTCGCTGGCGTAGGGCTTGGGCAGCAGGGGCCAGGGCGCATCCTTGAGGGCCCGGTCCACGTCGTCGCCCGCATAGCCGGAGGTCAGGACGATGTGCATGTCCGGCCAGCGTCCCGCAGCCTCGCGAGCCAGATCGATTCCGCTCATGCCGCCGGGCATGACGATGTCGGTCAGCATCAGGTCGAAGGCGCTGGCCTCCAGCGCCGTCAGGGCCTGTTCGGCGTTCTCGACCGCCACCACCTCCAGACCGAAGCTCATCAGCATGTCCATGGCCACCGCCGCCACGGCCAGATCATCCTCGACCAGAAGAACACGCCGGCCGGTGACGGAGGCGGGCGCGCTCTCATCGGCCAGGATCACGTCGCCCATCTCCTCACGGGCAAGAGAGGGCAGGTACAGGCGGACCCGAGTTCCCTTGCCCGGCGCGCTTTCGATCCGTACGTCCCCGCCGCTCTGGCGCGCGAAGCCGTAGACCTGGCTCAGTCCCAGGCCGGTGCCCTTGCCCACGGCCTTGGTGGTGAAGAAGGGTTCGAAGACCCGGCCCCGCACCTCGTCGGTCATGCCCTCGCCGGAGTCTTTCACCGTAACACAGACGTGGGGGACGCCGACCGCGCCGCCGGGCAGGTCGCAGCTCTCGGTGGTGATGCGCAGGCTTCCCTGTTCGCCCATGGCGTCACGGGCGTTGACCACCAGGTTGAGCAGGGCCGCCTCGAACTGGGCGGCGTCCACACGGGCGAAGGCGCCGCCGCGCCTGAGCCGGGTCCTGAAGTCGATCGCCTCGCCCACCGCGCGGCGCAACAGGGGCTCGCTCTCGCGGATCAGGGCGTTGAGGTCGCACGGCTCCGGCCGCAAGGCCTGCCGCCGCGAGAACGCCAGCAGCTGATGGGTCAGCCGCTCGCCGCGCCGGGCGGCGGCCAGGGCGGCCTCGCCCATCTTCTGACGTCGGGCTGCGTCGTCGGGCCGCTTCAGGATCATGTCCAGGGCGCCGATGACCACGGTCAGCAAATTGTTGAAGTCGTGGGCCACGCCGCCGGTGAGGCGGCCCACGGCCTCCATGCGCTGGGCGTGCATCAGATCCTGTTCCGCGCGCGCCTTTTCCTCCAGCGCCTCGGAGACCTTTTCGGCCAGCAACTCATTGATGCGCTTCAGGTCCTGTTCGGCCCGCTTGGCTTCGTTGACGTCGAAGGCCACGCCCACGAAGCCTATGACCTCGCCATGAGCGTCAAGGCGGGGACGGGAGAAGGAGCGCAGCCAGCGGTATTCGCCCGAGTTATGACGGTAGCGGCCTTCAAGCGAGAACGGCTTGCCCGTGGCCTCTCCGGCGAGGGACTCGGCGAGAATCCGGTCGTGGTCGTCGGGGTGGAGATATTCACGCCACTCCGCGGCGCGGACGGTCTCGTAGTCCGCGCCCATGAATTCCACATAGGCCTGGTTGACGAAGGACCGGACCCGGTCGGCGCGGGTGACCCAGATCAACACGGGAGCGGTGTCGGCGATGTCCCGGAAGCGGCTTTCGCTTTCTCGCAGGTGGGCCTCGGCCCGGGCTCGCTCCAGTTCCGCCCAGGTGCGGTCGGCCACCTCCTCGATCAGATTGACCTCTGCGTCGGTCCACTGGCGAGGCTTGCGATCGTGAACATAGAGGAAGGCGCGCAGCCGGCCGCCGCGGACCAGCGGGGCGCGCACCAGCGCACGGGTGTCGATGGACTCGAAGGTCGCCGCCGCGGCGCGGGTCCGGGGGTCCTCGCGCACGTCGCTGATCCGCACGACAGCGCCTGCGGACAGATCATTCATGATGGCCTCGCCGAAGGCGTCCAGAGACCATGCTCCTTCGGCGCTGGCGACATCCGCGGTCCAGTCGCGGCCGAAAGTGACGATGCCGAGGCCCTCGTCGATTTCACCATAGCCCACCCTCTGGACATCAAGGGTTTCGCCGAGGGCGGTCTCGACGGCGCTCATGATGTCGTCCGGGTTATCCAGGTTTCGCAGCTGGTCCGTGAGGTCCAGCAGGAAGGTCTGTCGACGTTCGTTGCGGGCCAGGCGGTCAAGGGCGTGACGGGTTTCGGTGACGTCGAAGGACATTCCCACGTAGCCCCGGAAGGCCCCATCAGGGTCAAAGCGCGGCTTGACCCGCACGCGCATCCAGCGCCACTCGTCTGACCCGTCGCGGAAGCGGGCCTCGAAGCCGTAGGGACGCCGGGCGGCGCGCGCCTCGGCCTGCAGCGCCGAAACGGCGTCCAGATCGTCCGGGTGCAGGGTGTCCTTCCAGATATGACCACGCAGCGCCTCCGCCGGCCGGCCATAGAACTCCACCAGGGCCTTGTTGACGAATTCCACCTCGCCGTTCTCGTTCGTCAGCCACACCGGGGCGGGCGCCGTATCCGCCAGAAGGCGGAAACGGGATTCGCTTTCGCGCAAAGCCGCCTCGGCCGCCTTGGTGTCGGAGATGTCGGTGATCACGGCCATGAGCCAGGGTGTGGTGTCAGGCGCTTCGCGGCCCACGCGTACGGTGGTCAGGGCCCAGAAATCCTCCCCGTTCCTGCGGCGGTAGCGTTTCTCGATCTTGACCCCGTCGGTCTGCACTGCAGCGCTCTGAAGCGTGGCCTGGCTGCGGGCGAGGTCATCGGGGTGGGTGATGTCGGCGGTGGTCATGCCCACGATCTCGTCCCGCGAATAGCCGAGCATCTCGCAAAAACGGTCGTTGACCTTGAGGATTTCGCCGGTGAGGTCGGCCTTGACGATTCCGGCGGCGGCCTGTTCGACCATGGCGGTCAGTTCGGCCTCGTTCTCACGCAGCGCCTCCTCGACCGTCCGGGCGTCGGTGACATCCAGATTCACGCCGATCATGCCGAAGAAGCGGCCCTCTGAATCGAGACGCGGGCGGGCGTTGGTGTGCACGATGCGCCACTGGCCGTCATGGCGGCGATATCGGGCCTCCACCTCGAAGCCCTGGCCGGCCATCGCGGCCTCGATGGCGACCCGTTGGGCCCTTTCCGTGTCTTCGGGATGCAGGGTGGCCCCCCAGTCGAACTGGCTGAGATCGTCAGGGGCGCCCCAGAACGCGCGCTGCGCCCTGTTCAGGTAGACGCACGCCCCCTGTTCATCGCTCATCCACAGCATGACCGGGGCGTCCTCGCTGACCAGCCTGAACCGGGCCTCGCCTTCGTCCAGCGCCGATGTGGTCGCTTTCAGATGGGTCAGGGAACGGTCCAGCGACCGCAGGGTCTGGCGCAGGGAGGCGGCCAGGATGATCCCGAACAGGCTGGTCACGGAGAAGGTGACGGTGTTGACGACGTTCCTCAGGGTATCGGCGGGGAACATGCCGGGCAGGATCGTCATGCCCCAGGCGGTGAGGATCGCCAGGAACAGGGCCGTGAAACCGGCCCCGCGTCCGGCCCACAGGGCGGCCATGAGGATGCCCGGCAGGTAGACCATCAGCCCGGAGGCGCCGCCGTAGACTCCTTGCAGGCTGAGACGGATGAGGACGCCCACCCCCGCGCCCGCCACGCCGACGAGCAAGGCGTAGCTCCACCCCCGGTCGCGCGAGAGGGCGATGCGCCGGAATATCCGGTCCGCCGCGTGCTCCGGCTTGTCCTCCTGGCTCGTCCCTGAGGACATCGCTCCCCCGATTGTCCGCCTGCCCAGGGCGTCCGTTCACGGAGGCCGCGGTGATGCTTGGCAACGCTTTGACGTCAAACGCGTTCCGGCGCTGAATGAACAGCGGGCCGGGCGCAGAGGCTCTTGCAGTCAGCTCTGCCGTTCCTACCTCAACATCATCCCGAGTCGACCTCAAGGAGCAACCATGACCGCCAAGATGGACACCGGCCTGAAAAAGGCCGACCGCACCGACATCGCCGCCGAGCTGAAGAAGGTGCTGGCGGACAGCTTCGCCCTTTATCTGAAGACCCACGGCTATCACTGGAATGTGCGCGGGCCCCAGTTCTTCGGCCTGCACAACATGCTGGAGGAACAGTACCGCGAGCAGTGGGCGGCGCTGGACGAGATCGCGGAGCGCATTCGTTCGCTGGACGAAACCGCGCCCCAGGGCTTCGCCACCTTCGGCAACCAGACCAGCATCAAGGACGGCGACCCCGAGAAGGCGTCCCAGGCCATGATCGAGGAACTGGTCAGCGATCACGGCACGGTCATCGCCACCCTTCGTCAGGCCATCGAGACGGCTGATGAGGCCGGCGACGACGCCACCGCCGACCTGCTCACCCAGCGCCTGGCGGCCCACGAAAAGACCGCCTGGATGCTGCGCGCCACCACCCAGTGACGTGAACCTCTCGTAAGGTCGGAACAAGAAACCGCCGGAAAATGCGGGTATTCAAAGTGTGAAGGCGCGATATCACGCCGAAACCCGGAGCGCCGATGCGGACCCATGACGTCAGACAGGCCCTGAAGCGGACGTGGCGCATCGTCACGGCCGCGCCTGTCGTCGTGGGCGCCCTGGCGCTGGCCATGTCGGCCAGCTCGACCGTGCGCCCCGAGAGCGACCGCACCGCCGAAGGGTTGGCCCGGCTGACCCAGGGGCGGCTTGACGATGCCGGCCTGCTGGCGATTTCAGAGCGGCTGGACCCGGCGAGCCTTGCGCTGGCGCGGCGGCATGATCCCGCGTTCGGCGGACCGGATCTGACCGGGCTGACGCCGGGTTGGGAGACCCTGACCCTGAACGGACGCCCCCGTCTGGACGCCACGGCCTCCGGTGCGGAGGCGTTCCGTCTGAACGCGGCCATGGGCGCCCGGACGGACGCCCTGCGGCCCGCACGACCTTTCGTGTTCAACGCGGCCACGTCCGATGACCGGCGCCGCGCCGAGCGCTGCCTGACCCAAGCGGTCTATTACGAGGCGGCGCTGGAAAGCACCCTGGGGCAGGAGGCGGTGGCGCAGGTGGTGTTGAACCGCGTGCGTGACCCCAACTATCCCAGCACCGTCTGCGGCGTGGTGTTCCAGGGCGCCGAACGCACCACCGGCTGCCAGTTCAGCTTCACCTGCGACGGGGCCCTGTCCCAGGCGCCGGTGGACTGGGCCTGGCGGCGGGCCGAGACCGTGGCCCGGCGCGCGCTGGCGGGTCATGTGGCCGCAGAGGTAGGGACCGCGACCCACTATCACGCCGATTATGTCCATCCGTGGTGGGCGCCGACGGTGACCAAGATCCGTCAGATCGGCGCGCACATCTTCTATCGCTGGAACGGGGCCCTGGGCGATACGGCTGCATTCATCCAGACTCACTCAGGACGTGAGCCGGTGATCGACGAGGCGCGCTTCGCCCGGGCGCGCTTCCAGACCGCATCGACCGGGTCCGATGTCGAGAGTCTGGCCCAGGCGTCAGGCGCGGCCCCGCGTACGGTCGAGATCAACGGCGTCACTCGCGTGGTCGGCGTCATCAGCCTAGGCGGACGGCGCCAGCCCACCGCAGAGGAGGTGGCGGCCATCAACGCCCGCCTCGCCGATTACGAAGGCGGTCGTGATGCGGCTGCGGCCCCGGCGGCGTCGCTGCCCCCCGGGGTGACACCCCTGGACGTCGAGGAAGTCGGCCGCCCCGCCGGGTGAGCGCCAGGTCCCTGACTTTGCAACGATTGTCTGAAGTTGGCGTTTGGACTGACGCTCCCTTCATGGTGAAGACGGGGCGGGTTATGGAGCGCCCGTGAAGGATACCGTGAAGACCGACGACGCCGACGATCTGCGCAAGGCCCAGGAGGCCCTGTCCGCCAGCGAGGCCCGGTTCCGGGTGCTGGCTGACAGCATGCCGCAGATGGTTTGGTCCACCCGGCCCGACGGATTCCACGACTATTACAACGCTCGCTGGTACGAATTCACAGGCGTGCCCGAGGGGTCGACCGACGGCGAGGCGTGGAACGGAATGTTCCATCCTGAAGATCAGGCGAAGGCTCGAAAGCGCTGGGAAGACTCGTTGCGGACGGGCGAACCGTACGAAATCGAATATCGGCTGAGGCACCGGTCCGGCGTGTATCGATGGACCCTGGGCCGGGCCGTGCCGCTCAAGGACGAGAAGGGCGAGATCACCCGCTGGTTCGGCACCTGTACGGATATCGACGACCTGAAGCGCATGGAGCAGCACAAGGAAGTGCTGAGCCAGGAACTTAGCCACCGGATCAAGAACATCTTCGCTGTGGTGTCGTCCCTGACCGCCCTGTCCGCGCGCAAGCATCCGGAGGCGGCGCCATTCGCCCGCGACCTGCGCACGCGGATCGCGGCCCTGGCACGCGCCCACGAGTTCGTGCGGCCCCATACGGATGTGTCGCGCCCCACCGTCGGCGACATGACCCTGCACGCCTTTCTGGCGGACCTGTTCCGGGCCTATGCGGCGGAGGACGGGACGCCTCGCGTCATTCTGGCCGGCGATGACGCCGCCTTCGACGACCAGGCGGCGACGTCCGTGGCGTTGTTGTTCCATGAATTGGCGACGAACGCGGCCAAGTACGGCGCCCTGTCCATGCCTGAGGGGCATGTTCGGCTGACGACAGAGCTTCGCGAGGACCGATTTGTGCTCACCTGGGTCGAGGAGGGCGGACCTACCATCAGCCATGAGCCCCGCCATGTGGGCTTCGGCTCCAGCCTGACAACACTTTCTGTTGAAAATCAGTTGGGTGGAAAATTGGAACGAAGATGGGAGCCGCAGGGTTTGATCATCATTGCAGATCTTCCGTCCACTGCGCTGTCTCGCCGCAGGGCGGCGGCCAGGACCAATGAAACCCGGTAACGCCGTTCGGCGTTATCGTCGACGGAGGGCCCTTAGCGGGTTTGTGAGTTGAAGATATGAAACCGAGGATTTTGATCATCGAGGACGAAGCGATCGTGGCGATGGAGCTGCGCTTCGTGCTGGAGGATCTCGGATACGAGGTCGTGGACACCGTGGCCGACGCCAGTTCGGCCCGAAATATCGTGCTTGAGACCTCGGTGGATCTCGCTCTGGTAGACATCCATCTGTCGGACGGCCCGACTGGTGTCGAACTCGGCCGCGAACTGGCCAACGAGCAGAATGTCAGCGTCCTCTATATGACGGCCAACCCCGGCATGGTGCGTGACGGCGTGGCCGGGACGATCGGCGTCCTCACAAAGCCCACCGACGAACGGGCGGTGCAGACCGCTGTCGACTACGCCCTGCGTCGCCGTCAGGGCGAGATGTCGCCGCCCGCGCCTGCGGAACTGAGACTGTTCGGCTAAGGCTTACCAGGCGCCGATTTTTTCCGCTTCCTTGTGGCTGATGGGGTCGCCCGCTTTCGCGTGGTCGACCTCCGCCAGGAAGCGTGCGGCCTCCAGCGCCGCCATGCAGCCCATGCCTGCGGCCGTCACGGCCTGACGGTAGACGTCGTCGGTGACGTCGCCTGCGGCCCAGACGCCGGGGATGGCGGTGGCGGTGGTTCCGGGCTTCACCTTCAGATAGCCGCCTTCATTCATCTCCAGCTGGCCCTTGAACAGCTCCGACGACGGGGCATGGCCGATGGCGACGAAGAAGCCGTCACATGAAATCTCCCGGGTCTCGCCGGTTTGCGTGTTCTTCAGGCGCAAGCCGGTGACGCCCATGGGGTTTGCCGTTCCCAGCACCTCGTCCACCCCGTGGTTCCAGATCACCTCGACCTTGGGGTTGGCGAACAGGCGTTCCTGAAGAATTTTCTCGGCGCGGAACTCGTCGCGGCGGTGGACCACCGTGACCTTGGACGCGAAATTGGTGAGGAACAGGGCTTCCTCCACCGCCGTGTTGCCGCCGCCGACCACGACCACTTCCTTGTTGCGATAGAAGAAGCCGTCGCAGGTGGCGCAGGCGGATACGCCGAAGCCCTGGAATTTCTGCTCGGACGGCAGGCCCAGCCATTTGGCCTGGGCGCCGGTGGAGATGATGACGGTCTCGGCCAGCATCTCGCCGCCCGAATCCAGCTTCAACCGGAAGGGACGCTGCGACAGGTCCGCCTCCACCACGATGTCGTGGATCGCCTCGGTTCCCACATGCTCGGCCTGGGCCTGCATCTGCTGCATCAGCCAGGAGCCCTGGATGACCTCGGCGAAGCCGGGATAGTTCTCGACTTCGGTGGTGATGGTCAGCTGGCCGCCGGGCTGCAGGCCGGCGATGACCACCGGCTCCAGCATGGCGCGGGCGGCGTAGATGGCGGCGGTCCAGCCGGCGGGGCCTGAACCGATGATGGCGACACGGACTGTGCGGGGTGCGTTGGGATTCGACATGGTCCCAATCTAGGATGCAATCATCACGTTTGCGACATGGAGGACGCAGATGGCTGAGGACAAAAAGTCGGACGGCGCGGGGGCGGCGGGTCTGCCGCTCGGAATCGCCATGGGCATCGCCATCGGCACGGCGCTCGGCGTCGCCCTGAACAACATCGCGCTGGGGATCAGTCTGGGCGTCGCCATCGGCGTCGGCATCGGCCTGAGCATGAACGCTTCGCGCCGTGACAAGGACAAGAACGGCGGCAACGAGGGTGACGCCGGCGGGATGGACGCTGAGTCCTAGTCCTCGTCGCGTGACCACACTGCGAATACGCAATCGACCGGATCCAGCAGGATCATCACGTCGCGTCCCCGGTTCGACGTTCTGGGAACGCCGTCCACCCAATCTGCAGGACCATAGTAGCGGTTGAACGGGATATCGCCGGGTTGCCCCAGGCCTGAGTACTGGTAGGTCACACCGTCGATCACCAAGGGCTCTCGGGCCCGAAACCAGGGCCGCTGCCGCGCGGTCGTTTCGGCGGAGGCGTCAAAGGGGACGGCGGGGCCGTTCCCAGGCCACCACCAGATGGAGCCGTCTGGACGCTCGACGCCCCGGTGGCGGTCAAAATAACCCGGCTGGGCGGAGCAGATGTCCACGCGCGGACGCCGGGCGTCTTCGGCGGAAATCTGAACGGCGGCCAGAAAGACCATGAAGGTGGCCAGGATCATGAACCGATAGCACCACGGGCCTCAAGGCGTGTCCAGAACGCCTCCCTGTCGATATCTGACAAGGGTCACGCCATTTCGGCGGCCTTGCGCTTCTTGGACATGGCCGAGAGGCGGTGGCGGAACTGCTCCCAGGCCACGACGCGGCGGCTGGTTACCCAATTCATCTGGATGGCGCGGCGCTTGCCCTCGAAGGGCTCATGGCCGTGGTACGAGGTGTCCGAGCGGCGGAAGATCAGCAGGGTCCCGCCGCTGGGCGGCACCTCGGCGGCCACATCGTTCAGGTCGTCGCTGTTGAGGATGCGCAGGCGCCCGCCGTCCGCGTCCCAGTCGTCGTTCATGTAGAGCAGGACGGTGATGATCTTGGACTTCGAATCCGTATGGATCTTGCCGTCGGTGGCGCGGCAGCGGCCGCGCACGGTGAACATGGTGGGCTTGCCGCGCAGGTCGATATCGAACTTCGCCTCCACCGCCTTGCGGAACGCCGGGCCGTCCATCTCGGCGAGCATCTCGGCGAAGCGGCCATGGATGTCCAGTTCGCTGGGGGGCACCGAGCCGGGGACGTCCATGGATGGGAAATCCCTGCTGACCTCGCCGAAAACCTCGGTCTTCACAAAGTTCTCGACCACCAGAAAGTCATAGGGCTCGCGCCGCAGGGGGGCGGCGTTCAGCTTGTCGATGTCCAGCAGGGCCATGGGCCTACTCCGCGTTCAGAACGACGCCCCGTTCGGACAGACGTCGCCGCAGGGCATCGGCAATATAGGTGGTCGCGTCCACCGGCGCATAGCTCCATGCGTCAAGACGCCCCTCGAAAGGCCGGGTGGCGCCGGTAGCGGCCAGGGCCTGATGGTAACGGTCGAACTTGGATCCCCCGCCCCCGGGCGGATGGAACACATGCACCGGCTTGCCGGTGGAGGCCGCCTCGCCCGCCATGTTCACGGAATCGGCGGTGACGATGATGGAGTCGGCCATGGCGACCCATCCGGCGTAGGGATTGGGACCGGAACCGTCATAGAGCCGGGCGGACCGGGATGCGGCCCACTGGCGCAGGCGTTCGATAAAGGCGGGCGGGGTGCGGCGCGAGGCGGTGACGAGGACGGTTCCGCCGCTCGCCGCCTGATCGGTCAGGGCCAGCAGGCGGTCCAGTTCAACCGCGTCGAAGCGATAGACGCCGTTGGGTCCGCCCACCATCAGCAGCACCAAGGGGCGGGGCAGGGCGGCGAGGTCGGCCGCGGCCCGGGCGCCTTCCCCGGCCAGACGCGCGGCGTTCAGGCGGTGCGGCGAGGTCAGGGTCTTGAGAACATTGGGGCCGCGCACCGGATCATGATCGGGCGCCCAGATGAAATCGAAGGCGCGGGGACCGGTCTTCGGGTCCTGAAGGGCGACGGTGAAAACCTTGCCGTCGGAGACGGTGCGGATGGCGCGGGCGTAAGGCGCAGCCTGTCGCCCGACCGAGATCACAAGCTGCGGCCAAGGCGGCGAAAAGCGCCCTCTGTCGCCCACTTCGCCAGGCGCGACCGGCCCCCATGGCGCCAGCCAGCGCCAGGGCGCTTTGGGAGCCACATGGAACAGGTCGTGACGGACGCCGAGCGCTTCGGCCACGCCGCGCGCCTGAACATCGGAGCCGGTCGCCCCGTTGGTGATGAGCCAGACGGGAGTCGGGCTTATTTCCACTCGACCTTGAGGATCTCGTAGGCCTTCACGCCGCCGGGGGTGTTCACCTCGACCACGTCGCCGACCTCCTTGGAGATCATGGCGCGGGCGATGGGAGACGTGACAGAGATTTTGCCCTGCTTCACGTCGGCTTCGTGTTCGCCGACGATCTGGTAGCGGCCCTCTTCCTCGGTGTCCTCGTCGACCACGGTGACCGTGGCGCCGAACTTCACCTGGTCGCCGTTGAGCCTGGACACGTCGATGACCTGGGCGCGACTGATCTTGTCCTCGATCTCCGCGATCTGGCCTTCGATCCAGCCCTGGCGCTCCTTGGCGGCGTGGTATTCCGCGTTCTCCGACAGGTCGCCGTGCTCGCGCGCTTCCGAGATCGCGGCGATCACCGCAGGGCGCTCGACCGACTTGAGTTGCTTCAACTGGCTATCGAGGGCGGCGTAGCCCTCGACCGTCATCGGCACTTTTTCCATGTGCGATTGGTTTTCTTATTCGCCCAAAGACAAGGTGTTTACGCAAACAAATGCCGGTCGAGGGCGTTTCGACCGGCCAGAGAGGATAGGTTGCGTCGCGGCGGACTTCAAGCGGTCGTGTCTCGCGTTTGCGAAAGACGATGGCGAACCAGGCGCCAGCCGAGCCAGACAAGGCCCGCGCCCACAAGAAGCGCCGCCAGACCGGAAGCCGCCGCCACGCCTGCGGCAAGGAAGGCGAAGACCAGGGTAATGCCGGCCAGCGCCAGGGAGACGTACTGAATAACTGAAAGTCGCATGGCCATCTAACGGACGACGGCCGTATAGGGTTGCGTCGATGTCGCCTACGGCCGGGCGGTCTCGCGCGAACGTGAGCGGGGCTATGCAGAATAGGCGTAGGGTCCGCCGCGCTTGATCGCCGCCTGCCAGGCCGGGCGGGCATGGATGCGCTCAAGGAAGGTTCCGATGTTCGGCCGTCCCTCGGTCACGGCCATGCGCGTGGCGGCGGCCTCCAGCGGAAAGCTCATCATGATGTCGGCGGCCGTGAAGTCCGGCCCGGCGAACCAGCCGGTGCGGGCCAACTCGCTGTTCCAGTAATCGGCGTGGGTCTTCAGCTGGGGGTCGATGAAGCTCTTGTTGGCCGCCTTGACGATGCCGCCCACGATGGGCTTGACCAGACCCGGCGCGCGCTTAGGCAGCTGGCTGAACACGAGCTTGAGCAGCAGGGGCGGCATGGCCGAGCCTTCTGCGTAGTGCAGCCAGTACGTGAAGCGAAGACGTTCCGCTGAACCGGCGGCAGGCCGCAAACGGCCCTGGCCGTGCGTATCCAGCAGGTACTCGATGATCGCCCCGGTCTCGGCCACGCGAATGTCGCCGTCGTCCAGAACCGGCGACTTGCCCAGCGGATGGATGGCCTTCAGCTCGGCGGGGGCCAGCATGGTCTGGGGATCGCGCTCATAGCGGCGCACCTCGTAGGGCAGGCCAAGCTCCTCCAGCAGCCACAGGACGCGTTGGGAGCGGGAATCGGCGAGGTGATGGACGATGATCATGAACGGCCCTTTTGACAGGCCGCCATCATGACGCGCGGCGAGCGGCGCCGTAAAGCGCGATCAGCGCCGCTTGCGACGGCTGTTCGCGAACAGTCTCCATGCGAGGGTGGCCAGGGCCAGCTTTCCGGCGTTGCGGCCGGCGAAACGGCGCGCGCCGCGATTGAGCAGCAGTCCGCCGACGAGGGTGGCGAGTCTGGGCATGGGAGGACTCCGTCATTTTCCGTTGCCGGTCAAACGGATGAAGCCGCGCCTTGGTTCAGGCCGAGGCCATCACGCTCTGGAACAGCGCAGCGCCGTCGGCGGAGCCCAGCTCGGCTTCGAAGGCCCGGTCGGGGTGGGGCATCATGCCCAGCACATTGCCCCGCTCGTTGACGATGCCGGCGATGTCGCGGGCGGAGCCGTTGGGGTTGGCGACATAGCGAAACACCACCTGGCCCTCGCCCTCCAGCCGGTTCAGGGTCTCCTCGTCGGCGAAATAGTTTCCGTCCCCGTTGCCCTGGGTCATGACCACCTCGCGCCGGCCCTGATAGGCGGCGGTGAAGCGGGTCTGGCCGTTGGCGACCTCAAGCTCGATGGGCTTGCAGACGTATTTGAGCCCGGCGTTCTTCATCAGGGCGCCGGGCAGCATCCCGGCCTCGCACAGAATCTGGAAGCCGTTGCAGATGCCCACCACCGCAACGCCCGCTTCGGCGGCCTTCTTCACCGCCTCCATGATCGGCGCGCGGGCCGCCATGGCGCCGGCGCGCAGATAGTCGCCATAGGAAAACCCGCCCGGCAGGATGACCAGGTCCACGCCATAGGGAAGCTCGGTGTCGGCGTGCCAGACCATGTCCACCCTGGCGCCGGTGGAGCGTTCGACGGCGACCTTGCAGTCGCGGTCACAGTTGGAACCCGGGAAAACGATGACGGCTGCGCTCATGGCGCGGGCCTGTAGCAGGGTTCGCGGCCGCTGTCAGGATGTGGACCGGGGGAACTGCGCCAGCTTACCGATTATTCATCGGACCCTGACAGCGGCCCGTGGCATTGATGGGGGCCCGAGACGAAGAGGACGGATTTCATGCAGCGAGTGTTGCGCGCCCTGACGACCGGGGCGCTCTGTCTGACGTTGACGGCGGGAGTCGCCCTCGGTGATCCCCGCCCCGAAACCTGGGTTCATCCGGAGGGGGCCGAGGCGGCGCGCGACGAGGTGGCGCCCGGCGGCCCGGAAGCGCGTCTGCTGGACGGTGTGCTCGCCGCCTTCGCCATGGATGATGCAGGGGCGATCCGCCTTCTTGCTCCGCTGACGGAAGACGGCCGCGTGGACGCCTCCGTGAGCCAGGCGGCCGCGTCCACCCTGGGCGGGGTTCTGCTGCGCCAGGGACGCTACGCCGAGGCCGCCGCGGCGTTTGATATCGCCCTTGCGGATCATGGCCTGGATGAGGAGCGGCGCCTGGGTCTGCAGCAGTCCCGGGCGGTCGGCGCGGCGCTGGCTTCAACACCGGCCCAGCGGTTGGCGGCCTATGAGGCGGGGTCTGTTCCCCTGGGGCGCGATCTGGCGGGGCTCGCCATCGCCGAGGTGGAGATCAATGGGCAGACGCGAGGCTTCGTGGTGGACACCGGAGCCAACCTGTCCGTCGCCACCGAGAGCCAGGCCCGCGCCCTCGGATTGAGACCGGTGGCCGGCGACGTGACCGTGGGCAGCGTCACATCCAGCTCTGCGGCCGCGAATCTGGCCGTGGCGGACCAGGTGATCCTCGGCTCTCTGGTTTTTCACGACGTGGTGTTTCTGGTCATGCCCGATGAGGCGCTGACCTTCGCCGACGGCGCCTATCGCATCGACGGCATTCTCGGCTTTCCTGTACTCTCGTCGCTGGAGCGTCTCAGCTTCGAGCAGGCGGAGAACGGCGAGCGTCTGGCGTGGGCCCGCAGCGGACCGGCGACGGATCATCGCAACCTGTTCGTGGCGGGCCTGACGCCTCATGTCTATCTGGAGTTGGCGGGCCAGACCGCCGTGTTCGCGCTGGACACCGGCGCGAACACCACCTCGCTCAGGCAGTCCGCCATAGAGCGCAATCCCGAACTGCTGGATCGCGCGCGCCGCGCCGGCCACGCGTTCGGCGGGGCGGGCGGCGAGACCCGGACGCAGGGCTGGACTCTGCCCAGCCTGGATCTGGTCGTGAACGGCGTGACCGTGTCGTTGCAGGACGTCAGCGTCGTCGATGAGGCGATCAGCCGGGAAGGCGTGCTGGGGCGCCTTGGCCGCGACGCTCTGGCCGGGGGTTTCGTGCTGGATTTCCCGGCCGGGGTCTTCGCGTTGATCGGCAGGGAGTAGGGATCAGGACGCGGGGGCGCAGGCGCGGGCGTCGGTCCGCTTCTGGTCCAGCCACGCGGCGATCCAGATGATGAGCCCGCCGATGGACAGCGCACACCCGACCCAGCCGGTGACGGACCAGCCATAGCCTGCGCTGATGGCGGCGCCGGCGAGGAACGGTCCCAGGGCGTTGGCGGTGTTGAAGGCGGAGTGATTCAGCGCCGCAGCCAAGGTCTGGGCGTCGCCGGCCACGTCCATCAGGCGCGTCTGCAGGATCGTGCCCAGCCCGCCGCCCATGCCGACCATGAAGGCCAGAATCCCCATGGACCACAGATGGCCGGTGGCGAAGGGATAGATGGCCAGGGTGACGGCGCTCCAGGCCAGCAGCACGGCGGCGGCCCTGAAGCCCAGCTTGTCGGCGGCCCAGCCCCAGCCGATGTTGCCCGCCGCTATGCCCAGACCGAATACCGCCAGCATAATCGGGACCACCGGCTCGCTGACGCCGGTCACGGCCAGCAGGGTGGCGGAGAAGTAGGCATAGACCGCGAACATGCCGCCGAAGCCCACAGCGCCGACGCCCAGCGTCAGCCAGACCTGACGACGCTTCAGGGCGTCCAGTTCGCGCAGGGGGCTGGCGTCGGGGCGGCGCGGATCGCGCGGAACGAGGAAATAGACAAGCGTCATTGTGATCAGCGCCAGCACCGAGACGATGACGAAGGCCCAGCGCCAGCCGAAGGTCTGGCTGACCAGGGTGGCGAAGGGCACGCCCACTATGGTGGCGATGGCCAGGCCCAGCAGGATGCGCGACACGGCCTGGGCGCGCTTGCCCGGGGGCGCCACGGAAGCTGCTACGAGCGCGGCGACCCCGAAATAGGCGCCGTGGGGCACGCCCGACAGGAAGCGGAACACCAGCATCCACTCATAGGTGGGCGCCAGGGCGCTGAGCCCGTTGGCCAGGGCGAACAGGCCCATCAGAACGATCAGCAGCACGCGCCGCGACATGCGCGCGCCCAGCACCGCCAGAACCGGCGCGCCGATGACGACGCCAAGCGCATAGGCGCTGATCACGTGGCCCGCGGTGGGCTCGTCCACGCCGAGGCCGGCGGCGAACCAGGGCAGGATGCCCATGGACGCGAACTCGGTGGCGCCGATGGCGAAGCCGCCCATGCCCAGGGCCAGCAGGATCAGCCGAACATTGGGCGCGCCTTCAGGGGCTGAGGCGAGGGAGGGGGGCGCCACGGGCAAGCTCGGAAATAAAGGAATGGTGCGTCGCAATATAATCAATGATCATATGACCGCAACCTGCGTCACCCAAAGTGATCAGCCATTGCGCCCCGCACCCCGGGCCCACTACCGTGGCGGCGAACCTCAGGATCGTCGTTTTTCATGCCCGCAAGCCCGCGCCCCCTGGAAGGGACTCTTCGTCCCGCCCTGAATCGTGTTTATGACGGCGCATCCATCGCCATCGAGCCGTTCCAGCAATTTCCTGTGGTGATCGACCGGCTGGCGCAATTGAAGTCGGCCCTCGACCTGTCGCCGCCGGCAGGTCTTGCGCTTGAGTTCGGCGTGTTCAAGGGCGTCTCCCTGCGAGCCCTGGCCCTGGCCTTTCCCGGGCGACGTTTCACGGGGTTCGATTCCTTCGAGGGCCTGCCGGAAGCTTGGCGTCGCAGCGAAACCAGCACCTATGAGGCGGGCCATTTCGCCTTGAAGGCCTTGCCGGCCATGCCTCCCAATGTGGAGCTGGTGGCGGGCTTCTTCGAGGATACGCTGGACGCATGGCTTGAGGCCAACCCGGGACCTGTGGGCTTCGTGCATGTGGATCCGGATCTGTATTCCGCCGCCAAAGTTGTACTGGATCGTCTGACGGATCGGCTCGCTGACGGGGCGGTGCTGGTGTTCGACGAACTCGCCGACTGGAAGGACGAAGGGGTTTATCCCCTCTGGCGCGAGGGCGAGTGGCGCGCCCTGTGCGAGTGGCTGGATGAACAGGGGTTCTGCTTTCGCATCCTGTCGCGCAGCCCGCGCTTCGAGGCCGCGATCCAGGTCTATCGCAAGCCGCCTCCGGGCCGCCGCGCCGCCGATGACCTTGCCCATGCGGCCAGCCTGTGGGCGCGCGGCGAGCGAACCACCGCCATCTCGCTTCTTGAGGAAGCCACGACTGCGAAACCTGATTGGCTGACGGGGCTGCACCGCCTGGCGCAGTGGCGCACCAGGGCGCGGCATGGCGAGGCCGCCCTGGCCGTCATCGAGCAGGCGCGGGCGGCGGCGGGCGGCAAGGCGACCGGCGCGGTGATCGACCTGGACCGTTTGAGCGCCGAAAACCGGTATCGCCTGGGTGATCTGGAGCAGGCGGCCACCGACATCGCGCGGTTTCGGCGGCGACGGCCCGATCATGTCTCGGGCCTGACGCTGAACGCCCTGATCGCCGCGCGCTGTGGCCGGCATGAGGAGTCGTCGGCCCTGTGGACCCGGGCGGCGCAAATTTCCGGTTCAGCCGCGTACGATGAGAACGCCAGGGAGCAGAACACCCTGTCGGAGATCCGGCCGGAATTCCGGGCCATGCGCAAGAGCGGCCTTATGATCCAGCACCTTGTTGACGATCGCGTCTTCGAGACGGTGCTGGACATCGGCAGCGGCGCCGGCGAACAGGCCGAGGCCCTGCGCCGGCATGGGAAAAGGGTCACCGAGCTAGACTACGGCGAAAGTCCATCGTTCCTCAGCCGCGACGATGGCGGCGCAGTGATCATCGGCGATTTCCTGCAGACCCGGTTCGAGACGCCCTTTGACTGCGCCATCGCCTCCCACGTGCTGGAGCACCAGATGAACGTGAACGCCTTTCTGAAGGCGCTGCACGCCAGCGTCCGCGAGGACGGGATCGTGGCCATCTCCGTGCCGCCGCTGAAGCACCAGATCGTGGGCGGACACCTGACCCTGTGGAACGCTGGTCTGGTGCTCTACAATCTGGTGCTGGCGGGCTTCGACTGTCGCACGCCATGGATCCGGCAATACGGCTACAATATCTCGGTGGTGATCCAGAAGCGGACGATCAGCCCCGTGGGGCTGGTGTTCGACAAGGGCGACATTGACCGCATCGCCCCATGGCTCCCCGAGGGTTTCCGCGAGGGCTTCAACGGCGATATCCGCAGGCTGGGTTAGCCCTCGTTTTCGTAGATGGCGGTGATCTGCGCCCGGGCCAGGGTGTGGAAGTGCAGATTGAAGCCGAATACGGCGCCGGAATTGTCCGAGGTCACGTCCAGCTTGTCCGTGTCCACGGCGAAGACGGTGAAGATGTAGCGGTGCGGGCCGTGGCCGGGAGGCGGGGCTGCGCCGCCGAAACCGGCGTCGCCGTAATCGGTTCGGCCCTGAACCGCGCCTTTGGGCAGGTTCGCACCGCCCACTGCGCCCGCGCCCCGGGCCAGTTCGGTTACGTCTGCGGGGATGTTGGCCACCGTCCAGTGCCAGAAACCGGAGCCGGTGGGAGCGTCGGGGTCATAGCAGGTGATGGCGTACGACTTCGTCCCCTCCGGCGCGCCGGACCACGTCAGGTGGGGCGAGGTGTCGCCGTGCGCCTTCACATGGGCGTCGGGCAGCGTGCCGCCGTCCTTGATGTCGCTGGATGTGACTGTGAAGGTCATGGGCGTCTCCCTGTCCGGTAATGCGCTCTGAACGCGCTCGCCGGACAGGGGATGCAGGACGCGCGTGGCGCGCGTCAACACGTCAGACGTCCAGAATCGGGCTGAACCCGCCGTAGATCATGCGCTTGCCGTCGAACGGCATCTCCATGTTGGCCATGCGCGGGTCTTCCATCATCTTCGCCCAGCCGGCGTCGCGGGTCGCCTTGTCCGGCCAGGCGATCCAGGAGAACACCACGCTTTCGCCGTCCTTGCGCTGGACCGAGCGGCGGAAGTCGGTGACCTTGCCGTCCGGCACATCGTCCTCCCAGCATTCGACGACGCGCTCGGCGCCGAACTCCTTGAAGATGTCGGCGGCGAATTTGGCGTGCTCCAGATAGGCGTCCTTGTTGGCGTCGGGCACGGCGGCGAGGAATCCGTCAACGTAGCTCATGGGTCGTCTCCTTTGGGCATGGGGTCAGGCGTTTGCGGCTGCCCGCTCCAGGGCGGCGATGTCGATCTTCTTCATGGACATCATGGCCTGAAAGGCGGCCCTGGCGCGGGCCGGGTTCGGGTCGTCGTAGAATTCGATCAGGCGGCGCGGCGTGATCTGCCAGTTGACGCCCCAGCGGTCCTTGCACCAGCCGCACTGGCTTTCGGCGCCGCCGTTGCCGACGATGGCGTCCCACAGGCGGTCGGTCTCGGCCTGGTCGTCGGTCATGACCATGAAGGAAACGGCTTCGGTCTGCGGGAAGGTCGGACCGCCGTTCAGACCCAGATACTCGCGGCCGGCGAGGGTGAACTGGACGACCAGCTCCTGGCCCTCGGCGGTCGAGGGGTTGTCGGCCGGGCTGGCGTGGACGCCGTCGATCCGGCTGTCGGGCAGGCCCAGGGAGACGTAGAATTCAGCGGCCTTGCGGGCCTGGCCCACGTCGTACCAGATGCAGGGGATGATCTTGTCGGTCATTGGATTAATCCGGTTTGCCGTTGATGTCGGCGCGGCGTTTCACCTCGTCCTCCGACGGTGTGTCCATGGCGAAGGAGCCGCTGGGAACCTCGCCTGCGCGCTCATAACGGGCGACCACGACGCCCTTGTCGGTGGTGCGCGAGCCAGCCAGTTCGAGGCCCGCCGGCGCGGCCTCGCCGCCGAACAGCCGCTTTCCGCGACCAAGCAGGACAGGGAAGATCAGCAGGGTGAACTGATCGACCAGATCGGCCTTCAGCAGCGACTGGATCAGGTCCGCCGAGCCCTGGGTCAGCAGGTCGGGGCCGTCCCCGGCCTTCAGCGCCTGCACGGCCGACACGGCGTCCGGCCCGATGGCTTGGCTGTTGGTCCAGTCCAGCGGACGCGGGGCGCGGGTGGCCACATATTTGGGCATGGCGTTCAGCGCATCGGCGAAGGCGTCGGTCTGGTGCGGCCAGTGGGCGGCGAAGATGTCGTAGGTCTTGCGGCCCAGCAGCAGCGCCCGGGGCGGGGAGAAGAAGCGGTCGACCTCCTCGCCCAGCGCCTCGTCGAAATGGGGGACGACCCAGCCGCCATGGGCGAAGCCGCCCGAACGGTCTTCTTCCGGCCCCCCCGGCGCCTGCATGACACCGTCCAGGCTGACGAAGGCGGCGACGTGGAGCCGGCGCATGATCAGGCTCCCGCGGGCTCGAGCGCCCCGGCGCCCTGCGCGGCGGCGGCCGGGTCCATCCACATGACTTCCCAGATGTGGCCGTCGGGGTCTGCGTAGCTGCGGCCGTACATGACGCCGAAGTCCTGGGTGGGCGTGGGATCGGCGAGGCCGCCGGCCGTGGCGGCGCGCGCCGTCGCGTCATCGACCGCCTGGCGGCTGTCCTCGGAGAGGCACAGCAGCACCTGGGCGCTCTTGTGTGCGTCCGGAATGGCCCGGTCGGTGAACGTCGACCATTTGGCGTGGGTCAGGAGCATGACGTGGATCACGTCGGACACGACCATGCAGGCGGCGGTTTCGTCCGAGAACAGGGGGTTTTTCACCGCGCCGACGGCTTCATAGAAAGCGATGGACCGGTTCAGGTCGGCAACGGGCAGGTTGATGAAGATCATCCGCGTCATGGGGCTCTCCGTTCGTTGTGATGGAAACCCTGCCCCCATCTGTTATGTTGTGCAAGTATGAAGTTAGAAAAAATAACTAAGCAGTCCGGGCGTGTTTATAACGACGCCTGCGGCACCGCCCACGGGCTCGAGCTGATCGGAGAGCGCTGGGCGCTGCTGGTGGTGCGCGAACTGATGCTGGGGCCCAAGCGGTTCGGGGATCTCAAGGCGGATTTGATGGGCATCAGCGCCAATGTGCTGACCCAGCGGCTGGAGCGGCTGGAGGCTGTCGGCATCGTCACGCGCCGGAAGTTGCCGCCGCCGGCCTCTGTGCAGGTCTATGACCTGACCGACTGGGGCCGCGAGGCCGAGCCGATCATCATGACCCTCGGGCGCTGGGCGGCGCGGTCGCCCGGCCACGACCCGACCCTGCCGCTGAGCGGAGTGTCCATGATGCTGTCGCTCAGGACCATGATCGACAGTGAAAAGGCAGGGGATTTGCGGCTGGACGCCGGCTTCCTGTTCGGCGACGAGACCTATCGCGCGCAACTGGCGGACGGGGAGCTGGTGGTTGCTCGGGGCGAGGTGGAGGGCGCCGACTTCGCCATCACCGCCGCGCCCGAGATGACTGCGGCGGCGGTGTATGGGGATCAGCCCCTTACGGCGATGGAGGCGGCGGGCGCGCTGACGGTTACCGGCGACAAGGCCCTGGCCCAGCGATTCATCGATCTGTACGCCCTGCCGCCCAAGGCTGCGCTTCAGGTCAGGGACTCATGATTTACGCAGGCGACCTGCCGAAAAGCAGCCGCCCCAAATCGCCGCAAAGGGTGGAAAGCGGACCTTCGATCTGCGACCTTCGCTCCATGGCAAAGCTATCCGCAACATTGTTCGTTCTGGCGGTCGCAGCGTGGGCACCCAACACCGTCACGCCCGAGATCGTTGATGCCGCCGAGGCTTCGCTCCAGACGTCTGCCAACCTGGCTCCGATCAGTCTGTGCTCGGCCTATGCTGACAGAATGTCATTTGGCGGAAGGACCATCGCTGTCGAAGGAGTCTACGAGTCGGACGAACTGCACAGCGGCTTCACCTCGCCCAGTTGCGCCAATGTCGGCTTTGGTGTCCGGACCGGGGCCATGTCACCGGGACGGCGAGAGGCATTGGACGAGTATTTGAGCAGCGTTCGAAACGGTCGTCGTGGCGGTTGGGTAGCCTACCCGATCATTTTCATCGGGGACCTTAGACCGGCGGGCGAGTTCGGCGGATGGGAGCTATGGGTGACGGACTTCTCTGTTCCATGAAGATGCCTTTCCGCCCACCATTGCGGAAAGTGGCACAGGCATGAAATGTCAGGGCGGTGCGCCTGTCAGAGTTTGAAAGCGGAATTCTGTAACGTCCGCTTCGGGTCGTGAGCCCCCTAGGCTTTATGCCTGGCAGCGGACCCTCGGCATCGGCGATCCTGGAAGTGCCCCTCAGGCCTACGCTCTCTCCAACACCTCACGCCGCAGGGGCGTGGCGGCGGCGGCCAGGGCGTCGTCGTCGCCCTCGTGCTCGATCAGGGCGGTGATGCGCCGGCCCATGCTCAGCAGCCAGGCCGGACGCTGGTCGGTCAGTCCTTGCGCGATGGCGGGATCGTCGCCCGACCACGCCAGCAGGGCGGCGATGGCGTCCGCCGCCTGATCCACGGGGTTGGGGTCCGCATCGATCCGCCCGGCGCCGCCCGCCCACTGCACGGCCTGGACGATCTGGTCGCGGAAGCGCGGGTCGCTCCAGGTGGATGGGGTGTGACCAAGGTTGGTGTAGAACAGCCGCCCATGGCCGATCTGGCGCACCCAGGTCACCGGCACGGCCCACGGTCGCTTTGTGGGCGTCCCGGCGAAATCCAGGCTCTGCAAGACCCGGACCCGGGTCGGGTCGAAGCCCTGATACTGGTAGATCTCTTCGCGGTAGTTGAAGACCTCGGGCCACATGTCCACGGTCGGATGGCCACCGTGCTTGCGGATGCTGACGGCGTCGCCCTGATTCCACGGATGGCCCGCAAAATCGCCGCCGACCATGCCGACCCAGGCCTCGCGCCCGCCAGGAAAGTCCATCCCCGTGTCGGCGGCGCTGTGCAGACCCACGAACCCGCCCCGGCCCGAAGCGAGCCACGCCTGAACGGCCTGCCAGGATTGCCGCGAAATGGGCAGGGCGCCGGTGGTGTAGACCACCAGCACGTCCAGCTCGGCCAGCAGGGCGGAGGTGATCTCGGACGCGTCCTGGGTCGCACGGGTGGTGAAGGCGCCGGACGCGCGGCCGATCTGGGTCATGGCCAGCTCCGACATGGCCAGACCGCCGTCGTCGGGCCGGGCCACCGTATCGTGCAGCCATCCGACCGACTGGCTGAGATACAGCACGCGCTGGGCCCGGCGGGGCCGGGCATGGGCGATGGAGGGCGCGGCCAGGGCGGCGGCGCCGACGCCCAGCAGCGCCTGACGGCGATGGATCATGGTTTCCTCCCGCGAACGGCAGGAGTCTAGCGGCGGGGGAGGGCGGGTTAAACCGTCTTGTCCAGCAGGGTCCCGATCATCTCGACGGCGGTGCGGATGACCACGGCGTTGGACTTGAACGCATGCTCGGCCGTGATCCGCTCCACGGTGTCTTCGGCAAGGTTGTCCAGCGGCGCGACGGCGGTGCGGCGCGCGGAGGCGTCGAAACGTTCGGCGGCGGCTGTCATTCCGGCGGCGGCGATGGACAGGGCCTGCATGGCGGTCTCCTCTTACCCCGCCACAGTGACGCGACGGCGTAACCGGACCGTTCAGGAACAGGGTGAATCCATAAGTGAACGCAATACCGCCGCTATTCGTGTATAGTGCCCGCTTTCCAACGCCCGGCCCGGTGCACAACCGGCCGGGCGCGGTCGTTTCCACGGCCGCCCAAGTCCAGATCAGGTTCCCAATGCCCTTTCCCGCCATTCACCCCGCGCTCGATCGCGCGCTCGTCCAGCGCGGTTACGCCGAACCCACCGCCGTACAGGACGCCGTTCTGGAAGCGGGGCTGACCGAGGCCGACCTGCTGGTCTCGGCCCAGACCGGCTCGGGCAAGACGGTGGCGTTCGGTTTGGCGGCGGCCCCGACCCTGCTGGGCGAGGCGGAGCGCTTCGGCCAGACCCGCGCCCCGCTGGCGCTGGTGATCGCGCCGACGCGCGAACTGGCCATGCAGGTGGCCACCGAGCTGACCTGGCTCTACGCCGACACCGGCGCGCGCATCGCCACCAGCGTGGGCGGCATGGACGCGCGTCAGGAAGCCCGCGCCCTGAACGTCGGCGCCCACATCGTGGTGGGCACGCCCGGCCGTCTGAAGGACCACATCGACCGTCGCAATCTGGACCTGTCGGCCCTGAAGGTCGTGGTGCTGGATGAAGCCGACGAGATGCTGGACATGGGCTTCCGCGAGGACCTTGAATACATCCTGGAGCAGGCGCCCGCAGAGCGCCGCACCCTGATGTTCTCGGCCACCATCGCCCGCGAAATCGCCACCATGGCCAAGCGCTATCAGCGGGACGCGGTGCGCATCGACACCACCAACCGCAGCCAGCCGCACGGCGACATCGAATACCGCGCCATGCGCATCGCGCCGAACCAGATCGAGCACGCGGTGGTCAATGTGCTGCGCTTCTTCGAGGCGCCCGGCGCCCTGGTGTTCTGTTCGACCCGCGAGGCGGTCAAGCATCTGCAGGCGGCCCTGCGCGAGCGCGGCTTCTCCTCGGTCGGCCTGTCGGGAGAGTTGAGCCAGCGCGAGCGCACCGATGCGCTGCAGGCCCTGCGCAGCGGTCAGGCCCGCGTGTGCGTGGCCACCGACGTGGCGGCGCGCGGCCTGGACCTGCCCGATCTGGGGCTGGTGATCCATGCCGAACTGCCGGTCAACAAGGCGACCCTGCTTCACCGTTCGGGCCGCACCGGGCGCGCGGGCAAGAAGGGCGTCTCCGTCCTGCTGGTCCCCTCCACCCGCCGCCGCAAGGCCGAGATGCTGCTGGGCTCAGCCGGGCTGGAAGCCACCTGGAGCGCCGCGCCGGGCATCGACGAGATTCTGGCCCGGGATGAAGAGCGCCTGCTGGCCACCCCGATTTTCGACCAGACCGTGACCGACGAGGACTTCGCCCTGGCCAGGAAGTTTGCCGCCGAGCGCACGCCGGAAGAACTGGCGTGCGCGCTCGTTCGTCTGATGCGCAAGGAAATGCCGGCGCCCGAGGATCTGGTGGACCCGGGCGAGGGGCCGCGCGGACGGCGTGAGCCCGGCGCGGCGCCGAACGCCTCCGCCTGGCCCACCGACCGGCTGCAGCCCGACGAGGTGACCTGGTTCCGCGCCGACATCGGCCGCCAGAAGAACGCCGACCCCAAATGGCTGATCCCGCTGATCTGCCGTCTGGGCGGAATCACCAAGAAGGACATCGGTTCGATCCGCGTGTTCCCCGACGAGACCCGGTTCGAGATTTCCCTGGCGGCCCAGGCCGGGTTCCTCGCCTCGGTGAAGGCGGCCAAGGGCGCCGAGGTGGCGATCACCCCGTCCGAGGCCCCGAACCAGGGCTATGGCGGACCGCGCCCCAAGAAGCCGTTCAAGCGCCGCGACGACGACAACGCCCAGAACCGCCCCGCGCCCTACCGCCCCGAACGGACGGCCTCGGCGCCGCCGCGGGCGGAAGGCGATGCTCGCCCGTTCGAGCGCAAGCCCTACAAGGGCAAGCCCAAGCCCGGCTTCAAACCCGGCGCCAAGCCCGGAAAGCCGGCGTTCAAGAAGAAGCACCGGTCAGAGTAGGCTCAGCGATACCCTTCTCCCCTTGCGGGAGAAGGGAGATGTCTGGCGACACCGCCTCCGACTTGCAGTGAGGCCGGGGCCGTCGCAAGCTTGGGGCCGGAGGACGCCATGACCCAGCCCGCAGCGGCCGAACGCTATCCGTCGTTCGAAGCCTTCTATCCGTATTACATCCACGAGCATTCCAACCGCACCTGCCGCCGCATCCATGTGGTGGGGACAGGGCTGGTGTTCGGGGCGTTGGCGCTGGCCATCGTGACCCTGAACCCGTGGTGGCTGCTGGCCATGCCGCTGATCGGCTACGGCTTTGCGTGGGTGGGGCATTTCTTCTTCGAGAAGAACCGGCCCGCCACCTTCAAATACCCCCTGTGGAGCCTGATGGGCGACTTCCGCCTGTTCTTCGAGACGGTCAGCGGGAAGCGGAAGTTCTGAAACCAAAAGAGGCGGCGCCGAAGCGCCGCCTCTGATCAGTCTCGCGGTGACCCGGCGATCACTCGTGATCCTTGCCCGCCGTCTTCTCGCCTCGCGCCAGGGCGAAGACCACGGCGGACAGGGCGGCGATGGCGATCAGGTTGGGCAGGGCCATGGCCGCGTTGGCGATGTCGCCGAAGCGCCAGACGAACTCGATCTCCTGCACCGCGCCGACCATGATCATGACCACCCACAGCAGACGCCAAGGAATGGCGACCTTCGTTCCGAACAGATGCGTCGCCGCCCGCTCGCCGTAGTAGCTCCAGGTCAGCAGGGTCGTGAACACGAACATGATCAGCACGACCGAGGCCACGAAGCCGCCGATGGTGGTGGAGCCGAACAGCAGGTGCGGGAACACCGCCGAATAGGCCGCCAGGGTCATCTCGAACCCGCGCAGGTCCGAGTTCCAGACGTGCTCAACCGTGCCGTCGCCGGCGGGGAAGGCGCCTTGCACCGTCAGCAGGACCAGGGCGGTCATGGTGCAGATGATGATGGTGTCGATAAAGGTGCCCATCATGGCGAAACGGCCCTGACGCGCGGGATCGTCGGTGCGCGCCACGGCGTGGGCCATGGGAGTCGAGCCCTGACCGGCCTCGTTGGAGAACAGGCCGCGCGCCACGCCCGCCCGGATCGCCATCATGACCCCGGCGCCGAGGAAGCCGCCGGTGGCGGCGGTGCCGGTGAAGGCGCTGCCGAAAATCAGGGCAAAGGAGGCCGGCAGGTCCTCGATATTCAGGATCAGGGCCAGCAGGGCCATCAGCAGATAGGCGATGGCCATGAACGGCACGACCTTTTCCGCCACTCGTCCGATGGACTTGATGCCGCCGATGATGACCACGAATACGATCAGGGCGACGATGACGCCCGCGCCCCATGACGGGATCGGCGCCAGGTTGGTGATCGACGAGGCGATGGAGTTCGCCTGGATCATGTTGCCGGTCGCGATCGCCGAGAACAGGGTGCCGAGACAGAACAGGACGGCCAGCCAGGTCCACTTCTTGCCAAGGCCCATCATGATGTAGCTCATGGGACCACCGCGATAGGCGCCGTCAGGGCCGACAGAGCGATAGCGGATGGCGAGGGAGCCCTCGGCGAAAGCCAGGGCCATGCCGAACAGGGCCGTGATCCACATCCAGAACAGGGCGCCGGGGCCGCCGAGGGTCAGGGCCGTGGCCACGCCCGCCAGATTGCCCGTTCCCACCTGACCCGACAGGGCGGTGGACAGGGCCGCGAAGGGCGAGATCTCGCCCTTGCCCGACTTCTCTTTCTTGAACAGGCCGGCGAAGGCCTCGCCCAGCTTCAGGATCGGATAGAAACGAAGGCCGATCATGATCCAGGCGCCGACGCCCAGCAGCACGATGACCATTGGCGGGAAGGGAATCAGCGCCTCGCCGTTCCACAACCCGGCCCAGATGAAATCGCTGACGTTGGTCACGGCCTCATAGAAGGCCTCGATGCCCTGCGGCGCCGGTGTCGTCATATCGGATAATCCCCCAACGCCCGCACTCACGGGCCGTTACTCGGGGTTACTTAGACGGTAAACGGACGACGTGACCAGCCCCCGGATTACTCCGCCGGAGGACAGCCGTCGAACGAGCCTGCGTCCACCACCGTCAGGGTCGCCAGGTTCAGCGGCATGACCGGCGCCATCGAGCCGCGGCCGTGGCCGGTGTAGAGATCGATCTTGGCGCCCTTGATGGCCCCGCCGGTGTCGGATGCGTACCAGAAGCCGTCGTGGGTGCGGCCATCGCCCAGGGGCAGGCCGACCGTTTCGCGGATGTACAGGCGGGTGCGGCGCGGCACCACGCGGGGATCCACCGCCACGGTACGCATGGCCACCGGCGGGCAACCCAGGGAATCCCTCCCCGTCGCGCCGCCCCCGCCCGCATGATACAGCCGGGCCGACAGCCGCCAGTCTGGCTCGGCTTCGTGCAGCGACGCTTCCAGCAGCGCCTGCGCCTCCGCCTCAGCCTGTTCCTCTGCGACGATGTGCGTGTAGGCCACGGGGCCTTCCGGCGCGGGGTCGGCCTGGGCCGGATCCACAAACAACATCATCAGGGCGGCCATGGCGGCGGCGATGGTCAGCATGAATTCGGACTCGGGTGGCGCCGGCCCCCGTGATCGCCGGCGGGGGCTGAATGACGCACTCTCCGGGCGAAAAAGTGGCGAGGCGGTAGAGCCTGTCCGCCCGATCCGTTAAGTCGCATCCATCATCATCGGAGTCGCCCCATGAAACGCACCCTGATCGCCCTCGCTGCGGTGGCCCTGATCGCCGCGCCCGCCGCCGATGTGGGCGCCTGGGGCGCTACCGGGCACCGGCTGATCGCGGTGGCGGCCATGCGGGCGCTGCCGGACGAGATTCCCGCCTTCCTGCGCACCACGGAGGCCGCGACCGAGGTGGGCGAACTGGCCCGCGAGCCGGACCGCTGGAAGGGCGGACCGCGCACCCACGCGCGGGAGCGGGACACGGCGCATTTCATTGATTTCGACGACAACGGTTACGTGCTGACGCCCCAGGGGCCGCACATCGACGCCATGCCCGAGCTGCGCAGCGAATATGAAGCCCGGCTGACGCAGGCGGGGCTCAGCGTCGACACGGCCGGCTGGCTCTACTACGCCCTCATCGACGGCTGGCAGCAACTGGTGCGCGACTTCGCCTACTGGCGCGTGCTGAACGCCGCCGAGGCCCGCGAGACCGATCCGGCCAGGCGCGCGTGGTACGCCGAGGACCGCCGTCGGCGCGAGGGCCTTCTCATCCGCGATCTGGGCGTCTGGTCCCACTATGTGGGGGACGCCAGCCAGCCGTTGCACACCTCGATTCATTACAACGGCTGGGACCGCGACACCCCCAATCCGGAAGGTTTCACCCGTTCCCGGCAGACCCACGGCCTGTTCGAGGGCGCGTATGTGCGGCGGGTTGCGCGGCTGGACACCGTGGAGGCCGCCATGCCGGACGCCGATCTGGGAGACGCGGCCATCGACCGGCGAACCGCCCGCTATCTCGGCCAGAGCCTTGTCCAGGTGACGCCCTTCTACCGGCTGGAGCGCGACGGCGCCTTTAACGAGGGCGACGCCCGCGGCGCCGCCTTTGCGGTGGAACGGCTGGGGGCCGGGGCGGGCGAACTGCGCGACCTGATCGTAATGGCCTGGCGCGAGAGCGCCAACGCCCGCGTGGGCTGGCCGGCCGTGGCGGTTGCAGAGGTGGAGGCCGGAACCGCCGATCCCTGGGACGCCATGATCGGGACGGACTGAACCCTTTGTCTCCGTCGTCCGAAGACTGGCTCAGGCGGGCCGTCGACCATCAGAACGCCGGGCGGCTGGAGGAGGCGACGGCGGCGTTCGAGGCCTTGCTGGCGCTGCAGCCCGGCCTGCCCGACGTGTGGTTCGATCTGGGACGATTGCGCCGGCGGATCGGCCGTCCGGAAGCGGCGCTTCAGGCCTATGACCAGGCGCTGAAACAGGACGTGCGCGGACCCGAGGAGGCGCGTCTGAACCGGGCGGTCATCCTTTCGGAGGACTTGCACCGGCCGGATGAGGCCGAGATCGAACTGCAGGCCGCCCTCACACTGAATCCCCGTTTCGCGGCCGCCTGGCTGAATCTGGGCAATCTGCATGAGGATCGGGGCCGGCGCGATCCGGCCCGCGCGGCCTATGAACAGGCCCTGGCGCTGGAGCCCGGCAATGTTCTGGCGCTGGCGCGACTGGCGGGCGTCGCGCGGGCCTCGGGGCCTGACGATTCGCTGATCGCCCGGCTGCGTGCGGCTCTGAAGGTCATCGGCTCAGGGACGCCGGACGAGCGTATGGCGCGGGCGGACCTTGGCTTCGCCCTCGGGCGGATGCTGGACGAGGCGAAAGCCTTCGACGAGGCCTTCGCGGTCTATGCACAGGCCAACCGTGACAGCCGCCTGATTTCCGGCCCGCCCGGAGCCCGCTATGACCGGGGGGCGCAGGAGGCTGTGGTGGACGGGCTCATCGCGGCGTTTCCAAACGCAACGAGCGGCGGCGAGGGCGAAGAAGCGCCCATCTTCATCTGCGGAATGTTCCGCTCCGGTTCGACCCTGACCGAACAGATACTCGCCGCCCACAGCCGGGTCACGCCGGGAGGCGAGCTTGAGCTTTTGCCCGCTCTTGTCAGCCGTGAACTGCAACCGTGGCCGCACAGCCTGAAGGACCTGGATGGCCAGCGCATCGCGTTCCTGCGTGCGGCCTATCTGGACGGCCTGCATACTCGCCTGCCGGGCGCCGATGTGGTCACAGACAAGCGGCCGGATAATTTCCTGCACGTGGGCCTGATCAAGACCCTGTTCCCCCGGGCGCGCATCATCCACACCCGCCGCGATCCGCTCGACAACTGCCTGTCGTGCTGGTTCCTGCACCTGGGCCACGCCATGCCATGGGCGTTGGATCTGGAGGACGCGGCCCACTGGCTGATCCAGCAGGAGCGGCTGATGGATCACTGGAAATCCTTGTGGCCGGACGACATCTACACCCTCGACTACGACGCCCTGGTGGCCGAGCCCGAGGAGAAGGTGCGCGGCTTGCTGAATTTCTGCGGTCTGGACTGGGAGGATGGCTGCCTGTCATTCCACGCCCTGGACAACGCTGTGCGGACAGCCAGTGTGTGGCAGGTGCGCGAGCCGCTCTATCGCCGGGCCTCGGGCCGCTGGCGCAACTACGAACCCCATCTGGGGTCGCTGAAGGCGGCCCTGGGCCGGGCCTGACTTTCGCCGACGCGCCCGGCGCTGTAGGGGAGCGACATGACCGACCTGACCCCGCCCGCCGTCATCCTCGACAAGCCGCAAATGGCCGACAACATCGGTTCGGTGGCGCGAGTGATGGCCAACTTCGGCCTGACCGAGCTGCGGCTGGTGGCGCCGCGCGACGGCTGGCCGCAGGACCGCGCCTGGGCCACCGCCTCCGGCGCCGACTGGGTGCTGGAGGGGGTGCGCGTGTTCGATACGGTGGCCGAGGCCATCGCCGACCTGAACACCGTTTTCGCCACCACCGCCCGCCCCCGCGAGACCCGCCAGCCCGTGCGCACCCCGCGCGAGGCCTCGCGCATGCTCTACGACGACACCGCCTCGGGCCTGAAGGCGGGCCTGCTGTTCGGCGGCGAGCGGGCGGGGCTGGAGACCACCGACATCGCCCTGACCTCGGGCATCGTCACCATCCCCATAGACCCGCGCCACCACTCCCTGAACCTGGCCCAGGCCGTGGCCATCAACGCCTATGAGTGGCGCATGCTTGTGCTGGACGCCCCGCCGCCGAAGTTCCGCCAGGGCGAGCCGCCCGCGTCCAGCGACCTGCTGCTGGGCATGTACGAGCATCTGGAGTCCGAACTGGACGCCGGGGGCTTCTTCCATCCGCCCGAGAAGAAGCGCTCCATGAGCCAGAACCTGCGCGTCATGCTGGGCCGCGCCGCCTTCACCGAGCAGGAAGTGGCCACCTTTCGCGGCGTGATCCACGCCCTGTCGAAGGGGCGCGGCCGGTTGCTGGCGAAGATGGCGGAGAAGGCGCGGGGGGAATAAGGTTCCTTCTCCCTCAAGGGGCGAAGGGAGATAGCGATCAGTCGATCTCCAGCAGGTCGGACCAGCGCCAGGCCGATGTTCCGAGGGCGATGCGGGATGCGCCGGGCGCGTCGCCAAGCGACAGAACCACCAGCCCGCGCATGGGCTCGGCGCGGCAATCGGCGGGGGCGAACGCCACTTCCAGGGCGATGGCCTGCCGCACCCCCGCCAGTCCCTTGCCCGCCTCATCGCCGCTTCTCAGCCAGTCGCCGTCCCAGACCTGGATGGCGCGGCCTGAGGCGTTCAGGCGGCGGTCGGCCGTATCGATGGCGGCGCGCACGGAGGCGCTGCTCCGCAGGGCGTCCTGCAAACGGCGCACCATGTCGCAGCCGCCGCCGGTCCCGCCCGCGCCGGACCCGGAGCCTGCGCCGCCGGAGCCGCCTCCGGCGCCGGGTCCGGCGGTGCGCGCCCCTGCCGTCTGCGACGCCGTCAGAACCGGCAGTGCGGGCGGGGAGGGCGTCAACGCTACGATCTCCACCTGCGGCGGCGGCGGTTGGCGCGGTCTGGCCGGCGGCGGGGGTGGTGAAGGCGGCGCGACCCGGGGCGCTGTGTCCGCGGGGGCCGCTTCGGCGGCGGGTGCGTCTTCGGGAATGGGCTCAGGCGTGACGGGCGGAGGCGACGCCGGCAAAGGCGGCGTGACCAGGCTCACCATCATGGGCGGGGGCGCAATGAGCATCTGGGTCGGCCCGACGCGCGACAGACTCATGAACAGGGCGAACTGCATGGCGCTGACCGCCAGCAGCACCCCGAACCGCAGCCACAGGCCGCCACGTCGAGGCCTACGTTCGTCGAATATGGAAAAAACGCTCACCGCCTCAGAAAAAAGTTCGTCCGCGTCATCATCGTGGCGTCCTGAGACGATGTAGCCATGAAAATGAGATCAGTGATAGATCATTTTCGGTCCGCGTCTGGCCATAGGCTCGTGCGGCCCAACGCAGATAGAGCGAAGGGAGTTCCTCAAAGAACAATACTATTGACAGAGAGGCATCGTTTCTACGGCGAAGCTGACATTTTCCGGTCAAAAGCGCGTCATCACTCCGCCGCGCGCGCCGAAAAACGTGACGTTGCGCGGCGATGGGCCTGGCGCACCCCAAGGGATGGAGTGAAGAACTTGAGCACCTCGACTTACCGACTGGCGAAGACCGGCGCCGCCGTGGCCGCCCTGGGCCTCATGGCCAGCGCCTGCGCCAGCCATCAGTTTGTGCGCGACAATGTACAGGTGGTCGATGACCGCGTGACGGCGACTGACGCCCGGGTCTCGACCGTGGAGGGCACCGCCGGTCAGGCCCTGGCCCGCGCCAACGCCGCCCATGTGCTGGCGGAAGGCAAGTTTCATTATGAGGTGGTGCTGTCGGACGACTCGGTGAAGTTCCCCACCGATGTGGCCAGCCTGTCCCCGGAGGCCGAGCAGCGCCTCAGTGAATTGGCCCAGCGCCTGCGCGCCGAGAACGCCAACGTCTATCTTGAAATCCAAGGCTACACCGACTCCACCGGCAGCGAAGCCTATAACGACGAACTGGGTCTTGCCCGGGCCGAGGCGGTGCGGCGCTATCTGAACCGTCAGGGCGTGGCGCTGAACCGCATGTCCACCATCTCCTACGGTCCGTCGGAACCGGTGGCCTCCAACGACACCCCTGAAGGCCGCGCCCAGAACCGCCGCGTCGCCATCGTCGTCCTGTCCTAAAGGTCGGCCAGAAAGGGCGGCAGAATCTGTCCGGCGGGGCCATGCACGGCTTCGTCGAACAGGTGGCCGCCCCGGGTCGGCTCCAGATTGATCTGGACCGTCCGCGCCCCCGCCATGCGGGCCAGCTGCACGAACCCCGCCGCCGGCCAGACGGCGCCCGATGTGCCGATGGACAGGAACAGGTCGCAGCCGCCGAGCGCCTGTTCGATGCGGTCCATCTCCAGCGGGATCTCGCCGAACCAGACGATGTGCGGCCGCAGCCGCCCGGCCGGATGGTGGGGAGAGGCGTGGTCCGGCTCCAGATCTCCGGGGCAGTCGCAGACCACGCCGGAAGCCGTGCAGCGCGCCTTGCGAAGGTCGCCATGCATGTGGATCAGGTTGAATCCCGGCCCCGGCGGCGTCTCCGCATGGGCGCGGTCGTGCAGGTCGTCCACGTTCTGGGTCACCAGCAGGAAGTCGCCATTCCACCGCGCCGCCAGTTCTGCGAGGGCCCGGTGGGCGGCGTTGGGGTGCACCGTCGCCAGTTGCCGGCGCCGCTGATTGTAGAAGTCCTGCACCAGCGCCGGGTCGCGTTCGAACGCCTCGGGCGTCGCCACGTCCTCGACCCGGTGGCCCAGCCACAGCCCGTCCGCCGCCCGGAACGTGGGCACGCCGGATTCGGCCGAGATGCCGGCGCCGGTCAGGACGACGAGATTTCGTTTGCTCATGCGGTTTCATAGCATCCCCGGCATGGCCTAGAAGGGGGGCCATCACTCTGGAGCCTGCCCATGAAGACCCGCGCCGCCGTCGCATTCGAAGCCAAACGTCCCCTCGAAATCGTCGAGGTCGATCTGGAAGGGCCCCGCGCGGGCGAGGTGCTGGTGGAGATCAAGGCCACGGGCATCTGCCATACCGACGCCTATACGCTGGACGGGCTGGACTCCGAGGGCATCTTCCCCTCGATCCTGGGCCACGAGGGCGCGGGCGTGGTGGTGGAGGTGGGGACGGGCGTGACCTCGGTGGAGGTGGGCGACCACGTGATCCCGCTGTACACGCCCGAATGCCGCCAGTGTAAGTCGTGCCTCAGCCGCAAGACCAACCTGTGCACCGCCATCCGCGGCACGCAAGGCAAGGGCCTGATGCCGGACGGCACCAGCCGGTTCAGCTACAAGGGCCAGGCCATCGCCCACTACATGGGCTGCTCGACCTTCTCGAATTACACCGTGCTGCCCGAGATCGCCCTGGCCAAGATCCGCAAGGACGCGCCCTTCGACAAGGCCTGCTACGTGGGCTGCGGCGTGACCACGGGCGTGGGCGCGGTGGTCAACACCGCCAAGGTGGAGCCGGGGGCCAACTGCGTGGTGTTCGGCCTGGGCGGCATCGGGCTGAACGTCATTCAGGGCCTGAAGATGGTGGGCGCCGACATGATCGTCGGCGTGGACCTGAACCCGGACAAGGAAGACTGGGGCCGCAAGTTCGGCATGACCCACTTCGTCAATCCGAAGGACCATGCGGATGTGGTGGCCCATCTGGTGGAGCTGACCGGCGGCGGGGCGGACTACACGTTCGACTGCACCGGCAACACCACGGTCATGCGTCAGGCGCTGGAGGCCTGCCACCGGGGCTGGGGCGAGAGCATCGTCATCGGCGTGGCCGAGGCGGGCAAGGAGATCTCGACCCGCCCGTTCCAGCTGGTCACCGGCCGGGTCTGGCGCGGCTCGGCCTTCGGCGGGGCGCGCGGCCGCACCGACACGCCGAAGATCGTGGACTGGTACATGGACGGCAAGATCGAGATCGATCCGATGATCACCCACACCCTGCCGCTGGAAGACATCAACAAGGCCTTCGACCTGATGCACGAGGGCAAGAGCATTCGGTCGGTGGTGGTGTTCTGATGGTCGTTGTTCTCGCTCTACTGATCGCGGCCTCCCAGGGTATTTCTGAACAGTGCTCCGTAATCATTCCGCACCCCGGAGGCAGCGGCTACACGCACCAGCCCGCTCCGGGCTACTCGGTCGCCAACGCTCGTGCGCCGCTAGCCTTTCCAGACGGGTTTGATGACGTCCAATCGATTGCTTGCCGTCGTGACTCGTTAGTTTTTACGGACAACGATTTTCGCGTTGTCGTGGATTTGGGCGTCCCCATGAATATCGGGGCCGAAGGCGTTATCGGAGTGCTTGAGATCGTTGAGGGACAATTCCGTTTCCGTCTTGTTCGCGGCGAGTATTCCGAGGCTCAGGCTGTGGCGGTTCAGGCCGCTCTAAATCGAGGCCAACGGCTGATTCAGCCGGAGGAATAAGGTCGCCAAACTGGCGCAGGGGAGAGCATCATGTTCACGCACATCACCGTCGGGGCGAACGACATCGAGGCGTCGCGCCAATTCTATGACGCGGCGCTCGGCGCGCTGGGCATTCCGGCGGCTCAGGGACCCGACCCCAAGGGGCGGTTCTGGTGGCGCACGGAGCGGGGCGCCTTCGCCATCGGCAAGCCCATCGACGGCGAGCCCGCCTGCCACGCCAACGGCGGCACCATCGGTTTTCATGCGAAAACCCCCGAGATGGTCCAGGCCTTCCACGACGCGGGCGTGGCGGCGGGCGGCAAGGCCATTGAGGACCCGCCCGGCGAACGCAACGGCGCTTTCGGGAAGCTGGTGCTGGCCTATCTGCGCGACCCTTCCGGCAACAAGATCTGCGCCATGCACAGGCCGAAATGAAGTCGCTTGGCAGGGCATGCCTTGCACCATAGCGTCAGCATCGAAAGTCGGAGGTTTCGATGCTGACGCTCCTTGCCGCTGTCACCGTTCTTCATGCGGGCGCCGCACAGGCGCCCGAGCACGTGTTCGCCATCTCCACGCCAGACGGCCATGTGATTCACGGCCAGACGGATATGCCCCAGGGCGAAGCGCAAGGCGTCGTGATCCTGGTAGCCGGCACCGGGGCTTTTGACCGGGACGTGGCCCTGGGTCGGACGGGCACGCCGCGAGACCGGCTGTTCGCCGACCTCGGCGCGCGGTTCGCCGAGCGGGGCATGGTCGCCGTACGGTTCGATCGACGGGGCGTCCGTCACGGCGCGCCCCCGGCCGAGATGCTGGATCCGGAAGCCTACCCCGGGATCACGGCGGAATCGCTCAGCGCCGATGTGGGCGCGGTGGACGCCTGGGCGCGCTCGGCGGACGGTCTGAACGCGCGGTGCGTCGTCTACTTCGTGCATTCGGAAGGCGTTGTGCATCTGGCCGGCCGGGCCGACGCTGGCATGGCGGCGCCGGATCTGATCATCGGCATGGGCGCGCCGATGGAAAGCAAGTTGAGCGCCCTGCGCTGGCAGATGTCGGGCCGGGACGCGGATTCGCTCAGGATGATGGACGAGGACGGCGACGGGCGCATTACCAATGAGGAGGTCCGCGCCCACTGGACCCGCACACCATCGGCCGTATTCGAACGGCTGGACCCCTTTCTGCATCCCCAGGGCGCCTGGACCGCCGCAGACCTGGAGTTGCTGGAGGCCAACCAGTCGGCGCTTTATGAAGCGGAACGCACGCGCAGCCTGGCCATTGCGGATGACCTCCCCTATCCGAGCGCGTCGATGGCTGCCTTCAGTTATGGGTGGTGGAAGACCTGGTTCACCGACGACCAGCCCATAGCGGCGCGCCTCGCCCGCTGGTCGACGCCCATGATTCTTCACTACGGCCAGATCGACTCCCAGGTACGCGAGAACCGCCAGCGCGCCGCCGCCGAGGGAGTTCTGGCGCCCGGCCAGGCGACCTTCGTGTCTCACGACGACCGTGGGCACAGTTTGGGTAGAGAAACCCTGATGGGGCCTGTCGATGAAGCCATCGCTGATCGTATGGCTGACGAAGCCGCGGCTGCCTGCGGCCAGTGACCACCGACTGAAAATCAGGGCGGTCCCACGAAGTTCGACGCCCGGATGGGGTGCACGAAGCTCCCGCATGGGCGATAAAGCGGCATGACCCTGCAAACCACCAAGACCCACATCGTCCACGGCGGCACGCTGCGCTACTGCCGCCATGACAGCGCGACCACCGGCACGCCCATGACCCTGTCGGTGTTCACGCCGCCGGGGCCCAATGGCGATGGAAAGGGGCCGTTTCCGGTGCTGATCTGGCTGTCCGGCCTGACCTGCACCGAGGACAATTTCACGGCCAAGGCCGGGGCCTACCGGGCGGCGGCGGAGCACGGGGTGATCATCGTGGCGCCCGACACCTCGCCTCGCGGCGACGGGGTGGCGGACGACGACGCCTATGATCTGGGGCAGGGGGCCGGGTTTTATGTGGACGCGACCCAGGCGCCGTGGGCGCCGCATTTCCGCATGGAGAGCTATGTCACCGACGAGTTGATCGCCTTGATCGACGCGGAATTTCCCACCAGCCGGACCCGCTCTATCTTCGGCCACTCCATGGGCGGGCACGGGGCCCTGACCCTGGCTCTGCGCCATCCCGAACTGTTCCAGAGCGTCTCGGCCTTCGCCCCCATCGCCTCGCCGACCCGGTGTGCGTGGGGCGAAAAGGCCTTCACCGCCTATCTGGGCGACGACCGGGCCGAGTGGGAGAAGCACGACGCGGCCCTGCTGATGGAGTCCGGCGCGGCGGCGGGGGTGTATGACGACATTCTGGTGGATCAGGGCGACAGCGACCAATTCCTGACCGATCAGCTCAAGCCGGAGTTGCTGAAGGCCGCGGCCGACAAGGCGGGCCAGAAGCTCACGGTGCGGATGCAGCCGGGCTATGACCACTCCTATTTCTTCATGGCCAGTTTCATCGACGATCACGTGGCCTTTCATGCGGCCCGGTTGAAGGGCTGAACCGAACCATTTGCCGTGCTTTGATGTCCATGCGGCCACAGCGGCTATCGCGTCTTTGCCGATCACGGACTAGAAGGGCTTATGCCGGACACCCCGCTTCTCGACACCGTCGCCCTTCCCGCAGACACCCGTGGTTTCAGCGTCGCCCAGTTACGACAGCTGGCCGACGAGGTGCGAACCGAGACCATCGACGCCGTGTCCGTGACCGGCGGGCACCTGGGCGCGGGCCTGGGCGTGGTCGAACTGACCGTGGCCCTGCACCATGTGTTCGAGACGCCCAAGGACATCCTGATCTGGGACGTGGGGCACCAGTGCTATCCGCACAAGATACTGACCGGCCGGCGCGACCGTATCCGGACCCTGCGTCAGGGCGGCGGCCTGTCGGGCTTCACCAAGCGGGCCGAGAGCGACTACGACCCGTTCGGCGCGGCGCACGCGTCCACCTCCATCTCGGCAGCCCTGGGTTTTGCGGCGGCGCGGGACCAGAAGAAATCCGGCAACAAGGTGGTGGCGGTCATCGGCGACGGCTCCATGTCCGCCGGCATGGCCTATGAGGCCATGAACAACGCGGCTGAGACCACCGGTCAGCTGACGGTCATCCTGAACGACAACGACATGTCCATCGCCCCGCCGGTGGGCGGGATGAGCGCCTATCTGGCCAAGCTGGTCTCCGGCGGCGCCTATCAGAACATGCGCCGCTTCGGAAAGAAGATGGCCGAGCACCTGCCGCGCCCGTTCCGCGACGCCGCGCGCAAGGCCGAGGAGTACACCCGGGGCATGGTCACGGGCGGCACCTTCTTCGAGGAGTTGGGCTTCTACTATGTCGGCCCCATCGACGGGCACGATATGGACGTGCTGGTGCCGGTGCTGAAGAACGCTGCGGCCATCACCGACCGCCCGGTGCTGGTCCACGTGGTGACCCAGAAGGGCAAGGGCTACGGCCCGGCCGAGAACAGCGCCGACAAGTACCACGGGGTGGTCAAGTTCGACGTGGTGTCCGGCAAGCAGTCCAAGTCCGTCTCCAACGCGCCCAGCTACACCAAGGTGTTCGGGACCGAGCTGATCAAGCGGGCCGAACGCGACCCGTCCATCGTCGCCATCACCGCCGCCATGCCGGGGGGCACGGGGATCGACCTTTTCGGCCAGGCCTTCCCCGACCGAACCTTTGACGTGGGCATCGCCGAACAGCATGCGGTCACCTTTGCGGCGGGTCTGGCGGCGGACGGCATGAAGCCGTTCTGCGCCATCTATTCCACCTTCCTTCAGCGCGGCTACGACCAGGTGGTGCACGATGTGGCGATCCAGTCGCTGCCGGTGCGATTCGCCATGGACCGGGCTGGTCTGGTGGGCGCCGACGGGCCGACCCACGCCGGCTCGTTCGACATCGGCTACATGGGCGCCTTGCCGGGCATGGTCCTGATGGCGCCGTCGGACGAGGCCGAACTGGCCGCCATGATCGCCACCAGTCTCGAGATCGACGACCGCCCCTCGGCCTTCCGCTACCCGCGCGGCGATGGGGTAGGCGTGGAAATTCCCGAACTGTCCGCGCCGCTGGTCATCGGCAAGGGCCGCATCGTGCGTGAGGGCACGACGGTGGCGATCCTGTCGCTGGGCACCCGGCTGCAGGAATCGCTCAAGGCGGCCGAGGCGCTGGCGGCGCGGGGCGTGTCCGCCACCGTGGCCGACGCCCGCTTCGCCAAGCCGCTGGATGAAGACATGATCCTGCGTCTGGCCCGCGAGCACGAGGCCCTGATCACGGTCGAGGAAGGCGCCATGGGCGGCTTCGGCGGCTTCGTGCTGCAGATGCTGGCCGCGAAGGGCGCGCTGGACGCCGGACTGAAGGTCCGCACCCTGTATCTGCCCGACGTGTTCCAGGATCAGGACAAGCCCGAGGCCATGTACGCCCAGGCCGGTCTGAACGCCGAGCACATCGCCGCTGCGGCCCTCACGGCGCTGGGCGTAGACGCGGCGACCGCAAAGGCGCGGGCCTGACCACGACGCTGGGCCGGAGCGCGCAATTCCCGCTTCGTCCCCTCCGTCGCTCTTGCACTTGGACAAGCGTCGCCGCAGTTAGATGGGACACCCCATTGAGACGGAGGGCGGATGCCGCACGCCGACAGCCTGATCGTCACCCTTGTCGGTGGCTTCGTGCTGGCGTTCGTGTTCGGCATGATCGCCAACCGGCTGAGGCTGTCGCCGCTTGTGGGATATCTTCTGGCGGGCGTGCTGATCGGGCCGTTCACCCCGGGCTATGTGGCCGACATGGAGCTGGCGCCCCAGCTGGCCGAGATCGGGGTCATCCTGCTGATGTTCGGGGTAGGGCTGCATTTCTCGCCCCGCGACCTGATGAAGGTGCGCAGGGTCGCCGTGCCGGGCGCCTTGGCCCAGATTTCCGCGGCTACGGTGCTGGGCTGGGCGCTGGGGCGACTGCTTGGCATGGGCGACGGCGAGGCCCTGTTGCTGGGCTTCTCCCTGTCGGTGGCGTCCACCGTGGTGCTGCTGCGGGCGCTGGAGGAGCGCCAGCAGATCAAGACCGAGGTGGGCCGCGTCGCCATTGGCTGGCTGATCGTCGAGGATCTGGTCATCGTCATCGCCCTGGTCATGCTGCCGCTGCTGGTGCTGCCCGGCGGGCAGGCGGCGGACCCGGCGACCCTGGGACTGTCCATCGGCTGGACCCTGCTGAAGGTGGCCGTGTTCGTCGGCCTGATGTTTCTGGTCGGCGGGCGGGTGCTGCCGTGGGTGCTGGTCCGCATCGCCCACACCAAGTCGCGAGAACTGTTCACCCTCGGGGTTCTGGCCATCGCCCTGGGCATCGCCTGGCTGGCCTATGCGGTGTTCGGCGCCTCGTTCGCCCTGGGCGCCTTCGTGGCCGGACTGGTGCTGAACGGCACGCCGCTGGGGCACAATGCGGCGGAGCGGGCGCTGCCCCTGCGCGACGCCTTCGCGGTGCTGTTCTTCGTCTCGGTAGGGATGCTGTTCGACCCGGGCATCGTGGTGCGCGAGCCGCTGGCGGTATTCGGCGTGCTGATGATCGTGCTGGTGGGCAAGTCCATGGCGGCCCTGGCCATCACCACCCTGTTCCGGGTCAACCGCCATGTCAGCTTCACGGTCGCCGCCAGCCTGGCGCAGGTGGGCGAGTTCACCTTCATCCTGGCGTCGCTGAGCGTTTATCTGGGAGCCATGAGCCGCGAGACCCAGGACCTGATCCTGGCCGGAGCGCTGATCTCGATCGCGGTCAATCCGTTCGTGTTCAGGGTGGCCGACTGGATGGATGCGCGCAAAGGGCCGCCGGCCGGTGCGGGCGAGACCGGCGAAGTGCTGGACCTTGACGGTCCCGCCCGCAGGGACGACCTGGCAGAGGTCGGCCGCAGCTAGATCACAAAACGCCGATCATGCTGGCCACCAGCGGGTGTCGGACGATGTCCTGTTCGGCGAGGCGGACCACGGCGATGCCGGAGACGGGCTCCAAGCGTTCCGCGATATCGGACAGGCCGGACAGGGAGGGCAGCAGGTCGGACTGCTGCGGGTCGCCGGTGACCACCATGGTGGAGTGCCAGCCCAGCCGGGTCAGCAGCATCTTGAGCTGGACGTAGGTGCAGTTCTGGGCCTCGTCCACCACGATGAAAGCGTTGTTCAGGGTGCGGCCGCGCATGTAGCCCACCGGCGCGATCTCGATGAGGCCCTCGGCCATCAGCGCCTTGACCCGCTTCATGCTGAGGCGGTCCGACAGGGCGTCGTAGAGGGGGCGCAGATAGGGGGCCAGCTTGTCCTCCATGTCGCCGGGCAGATAGCCGATGGATTCGCCGGCCTCGACCGCGGGTCGGGACAGGACGATGCGGCCGACCTTGCCCGCCTCCAGCGCCTCGACCGCCTTGGCCACGGCCAGATAGGTCTTGCCGGTGCCTGCCGGCCCGAGGGCCAGGGCCAGATTGTGGGTGTCGATGGCCTCCATCAGCTCGGCCTGGCCGTCCGACTTGGGCTTGAGGGTCTTCATGTAGGACTGGTCGCGGTCGTCGTTGGATGGATAGGGCGACCAGCCGGTCTGCGTCGGAAGACGCCGCACCTTGGAGTCCTCGGAAAACTGGCGTGTATCGAATACGCCCTCCCGGCCGGCGTCACGGGATTGGCGCTTGAGGGCGGAACGCTTGGTCATGGTAGCCTCCGAGGCATGAAAAAAGGCGAGACCCGAAAGGGACCCGCCTCGAACGAGAGCGTTGGGGAGGAGAACAGACGCAGGGCGCCGTCGTGGCCGGTCGGGGGCATGGCTCCCGGCGGGAAATCCCGCCGCCGAACGAAACGCGACACGCAAGCGTCCTCGTGTCTGGCCGGACCGGGCTTGATCCGGCTACGGATTCGAATGTCGCCAGGACGATCTCGAATCGCTGAACAACTTTGATGCTAACGTGGTTTCCAAACACTTAAAGCGCTGAAAAAGATAATAGTTACGAGGGGTTCTGATGACTGTTTACAGTCTTGACGCAAAACAACCGCAGCTCCCGCCAGAGGGCGAATACTGGATCGCGCCGAATGCAACGGTCATAGGAGACGTGATTCTTCACCCCGGCGCCAGCATCTGGTGGAACGCGGTGGTCCGAGGCGACAACGAGCCCATCACCATCGGGCCGGACAGCAACATCCAGGACGGGAGCGTGCTCCACAACGACGTGGGCGTGCCGCTAACCATCGGGCGCGGCGTGACGGTGGGGCACAAGGTGATGCTGCACGGTTGCGACATCGGCGACAACAGCCTCATCGGCATCAATGCTGTGGTGCTGAACCGTGCGAAGATCGGCAGGAATTGCATCATCGGCGCGGGGGCGATCATCACCGAGGGCAAGGAGATTCCCGACAACTCGCTGGTGGTCGGGGCTCCGGGCAAGGTGATCCGCACGCTGGAGGCGTCCCAGATCGAGATGCTGAAGATGTCGGCCGAGCACTATGTGCAGAACTGGAAGCGCTACGCGCAGGGCCTGACCCGGCTGGATCAGACTGTGTGATCGAAAAACGGTGCAAGTGGAGTGCAGGGAGCGGCTGTTTCTGGTGGTTCTCCATGCGCCAGTGAAGTGGAAAGGGGCAGCGTGTGAAAGAAAAATGAGGTCTTTCCGCCGAGCGTCGATTTGCGACTTTGGTTTTCCATCGAAATGGATACCTTTGGTCGATCAGGCCGTAGAGCCGGGGCGATACCCCTGATCAAGGGGAATGTTTGGGGGTCTGGCGCCATGACAGTCAACGTTCAATTACCAGCAGGGTTGAAGCCGTGGCCCATGCTCCTGTGCGCCCTCGGCGCGCTCGCTCTGGCCGATATGGCCAAGGCGCAGAACCGGACAGGCGACGTATTCCGCGACCCGTTCATCTCCGGGCCTGGCCAGGGCCCGGAGATGGTGGTTCTGCCCCCGGGGCGTTTCACAATGGGCTCGCCGGCGTCGGAGCACAGGGGACTTGGTGATGAAGGCCCCCAACGCATGGTTCAGATCGGATATCGTCTGGCCGTCGGCCGCTACGAAGTGAGCGTGGATGAGTTCAGCGCCTTCGCGGAAGAGACCGGCTGGAGCCCGGACGAGGTCTGCCTGAGGTGGTTCAGCGGTCAAGTGCGCGCGATGCCCGGAACGACCTGGCTGTCCCCCGGGTTCGAGCAATCAGGCGATCATCCGGTGACATGTGTCTCATGGCATGATGCGCAAGCCTATGTGGACTGGTTGAACCACAGGACGGGCTTCACGAACCGTGCGGACCGCTACCGCCTGCCGAGCGAGGCGGAATGGGAATACGCCGCAAGGGCCGGCTCGGACGCCGATTACAGCTTTGGCGATGATGTCAGCCGGCTGGATGACCATGCCTGGTACAGCCGCGACCGCTTCCGCCCCTACGGCAACACGCATCCCGTTGGACGCAAGCTGCCCAACGCCTTTGGCCTTCATGACATGCACGGCAATGTGTTGGAGCTGGTCGAGGATTGTTACTCCGACAGCTATGAAGACGCGCCCACTGACGGCTCGGCTCGCACGAGCGATGATTGTCCCGACCGTGTCGCCCGGGGGGGCGCCTGGAACAGTGGCCCGGACCAGCTGCGTTCCGCCCAGCGCTCCTATGGCTGGCCGAACAGCAGGACAAATTGGAAGGGCCTGCGTGTGGCGAGGACGCTTCCCGAATAGGGAGGCGGGCGTTCTCCGCCGGGCCATCTGAGCACAGCCCTCAGGCGATCCGCCTTCCGTCCACGGCGGCCAGGGTGAGGGCGGCGCGGCGGGCGGCCGGCGTCGTGGCGGGGGTCATGGCGCGCACGATCAGGCCCTGGACGCCTCTGGCCTCGTCCGCCTCGGCGCCGAGCGGCTGATACAGGCCCAGCAGGCGGTCGGGAACACCGGCGGGGCCACGCAGGGGGGCGGCCACGATCTCGATGGGGAGCAGGGCGCCGTCCTCAATCTCCATGTCGGCGCTGAAGATCATGGGGCGGCCCTCGCGGAACGCCTGGGCCAGGCCGCGGTGAACCATCAGGCGGCTCTCGCGGCGCCACACCTCCAGCAGGTATGCGCCCTTGAGCGGACGGCCGTGGGCGCGCTCGATCCAGCCCCCAGCGAGACGAAACACGAGTCCCTCGTCCCGTCGCTCGGCGATGAACACCTGCGGCAGAAGGCGACCCAGCGCATTGGGGTCGAAGGCGGCGCGATCGGGAATGCGCGCCGCGCCGGGCAGGGCGGTCCACGCGTCCACAAGCCGCTGAATGCCGGAATGAAACACGGAATCTGTCATCGTGGCCGCCTTCGCAAGGCTCGGGCCGCCCCGAGGCGGCCCGATGGCAACGGAAACGCAAGGGTTTGCTGTCTGTATGGCAATCTTAACCGGCCTGCGTCTTGCAGAGCCGTGCAAGGTTTGAATGCGGGAGCCCGGCCCATGCGGTTGCGGATCAGACACTGGATGCCGGCCCTTGCGGGTCTGTTTGTGGTCGGCCTGGCCGACAAGGCGGCGGCCCAATGCGGCCCCACAGCCTGTCCGCCGCCTCCGCCGCCGTGCTGTGCGCCGCCGCCGCCCCCTCCGCCGCCTCCGCCGCCTCCGGCCTGCTGTCAGCCCCCCGCGCCGCCCCCTTGCTGCGGCGGTGGCGGCAACGTCAATGTGAACGTCAATGTGAACGCCAACGCCTCGGCCCGCGCCGGCGCCTCGGCCCGCGCCGGAACGACCATCGTGGTCGGCGGGGGAGGCGGGGCCTATTTTCAGGTCGACCAGCCCTATCCCACCACCATCCAGGGTCTGAACGTCGGCGGCATGGCCATGAGCCGGACGATCCGCGTGCCCTACACCGAGACGCGCCGTTCGATGCGCCGGGTGGTGATCCAGGCCGTGTGCATCGATACGCGCTCCGTGCCCCACCCCGCCGCCCAGGTGCGCCCCGGCCGGGACGTGCTGGAGAGCTATGAGGGCGAACTATACCGGTGCCTGGCGGGTACGCGCCTTCAGGCGACCATCGCCGAATACCTGGACGACGTCAGCTTTGACGGCGGCGAGACACTGCAATGTCGCGCGGGCGAGGCCCTGTGGCATTCCCGGGGCATGGTCGAATGTCGCCCGCAGCGTCCCGAGCGGGACTGCAACGAACGGTCGCTGCTGCGCCGCTATGGCGCGGGCCTCAAGATCCTGACGCTGTACCGGGAGGAGACCTACACCGCCTGGCGCGAGGAGGTGATCGAGGAATCCTATGGGGAAGTCATCAACTCCGCCATCACCCTGGACGGGGGCGTGGGCGGCCGGGTGTTCTGAACCCGCTGTTCAGCGCCGCGTCATGCGGGCTGGATCATGATGGGACAGTCGATTTTATCGACGCCTTCCTGAGTGCGACTTGACGGCCCCGGTCACCGACCGGGGCCGTTTTTCGTCAACCTACTCCGCCGCCGCCTCGGCCGTGACCGTGGCGCGCCAGGCGCGGTCGGGCCGGAGATAGGCCTGGGCCGCTCGCTGGATTTCCTCGGGCGTGATTGATTCCAGCTCGTCCACAACCGTACGAACGGCCGCGATCTTGTCGGGATCGTCATGGAAGCCGTCCAGGGCGTTCAGCCAGTAAGGGTTGGTGTTTCGGGCCCTGCGGATCGACTCCACCACCGACAGGCGTGCGCGGTTCAGTTCGTCATCGTCCACCGGCGCGTCGCGCAGGCCGGCCGCGATCTCGTCGGCGGTCTCGAAGAAGCCGCCCAGGGCCTCGGGCGGCGTCTCGATCTGGATGAAGGCATAGCCGTAGTCCGGGAAGACGGTCGAGGAAGTGGACCCTGCCCGCGGCGAATAGGCCACGCCCTGATTTTCGCGCAGTTCGTCGGTGACGCGCAGTTGCAGCACCTGGGCCATCAGGCTGGCGATACGGGCGTCGCGGCGATCACCGATCGAGTCGGTGGTCGGCCAGGCCACATAGCCCAGCGCCTGACCGGCCTGACCCGTGTGCGACAGGCGGACGGGCTCGGAAACAGGCGCGGGGAACGCCACGGTCAGGGCCGACCCCGGACGCTGGGGCTCAGCCGAACGGGTCGGCAGGGCGCCGAAGGTGGCGCCGACCGCAGCGATTGCGTCCTCCACCGTCACATCGCCGACCACCAGAACCTCGATCGGTCCGGCGCTGGTGGATCGGGTGAACAGCTCGCGCATTTCCTCAATCGAGCCGCCGGCGATCTCTTCGGCGGTGGGGAAGCTGAAGCGCTTGTCGCCGTTGGCCACGAGACCCGAGCCTTCGAGCGCGAAGGCCCCGCCGGGGGTGGCCCGCAACTGGTCCAGATACTGGCCCATCATGCCCTGCATCCGCTGAAACGGTTCCGGCCGCCAGGCGGCGTCGGTGAAATAGGCCGCCAGAAGCTGTAACTGGGTCTGGAAGTCTGCGGGACGGGTGGCGCCCGAGAGGGTAAAGGCGTCCTGGCCCGCGCCCGCGCTGATGCTCACCACGTCTCCACTGAGGACTTGCTCGATCTGGGTGCGCGTCAGTTGGCCCAGGCCGCCTTCACTGAGCACCGGGTCAATGGCCCACAGGGGCGTCATGCGATCGGAAGGCAGGTCCAGATCACCGCCGCCGGCGCGCACCGAGACCAGAATCTGTTCGTCACTGAAGTCGGTCGGCTTGACCGTCAGCCGCACCCCGTTGGGGAAGGTGACCAGGGTCGTCCCCAGGTCATCAAGCACGGACTGGTCGGACGGCGCGGCGGGCGTTCCGAAGTCGGTGTAGGGCCATTCCATGGCGTCCGTGGCGGCAGGAGCTTCCACCGAAATCAGCTGGGACGCCTCGAGCGCAGCGGTCACCACGGCCGCGCCGCCCTCGATGGGCTGGGGGGTGGTGATCAGGGCCAGGGGGCCGTTGCCGTCGAAGGTCGCACGCAGGATGGCGTTGACGTCCGCCACGGTCATGCTCTCGACCACGGCGTTGAAGATGGCCAGGTTGGTGGCCGGGTTGGTGAAGACGTCCTCGTTGTTGACCGCGTTCAGCAGGGCGCCGGCCAGGGCCGGGGTCTGGCGCGTAGCGGCGCCGGCGGCGGCGTTCTCCAGGGCCGTGCGGATTTCGGTGACCTCCCGCTGCAACTCGGCCTCGCTGACGCCGTGCTGGACCAGACGGCGCTGTTCCTGCTCGGCGGCCTCAATGGCCGGTTGCCAGGCGCCGGTCTCGAAACTGGCCACCACCAGGCCGATGTCCATGGCGCCGAACAGCTCCTGATGACCGCCGCCGCCGCCGAGGAAGGGCGGGTTGGAGGATCGCGACAGCTCGCTCATGCGCCGGTTCAGGACCGCCAGGCCCAGATTGCGCAGGACGCCTTCACGCCGGGTCTCCAGGCTGTCAGGACGCTGGTCGGGCGCCTGGGTCCAGATCAGCTGGGCGCTGGACTGGGCGCCCGGCTCGATATGGATGTAGGTCTCGGCCTCGCGGGGCTGCAACTCTCCGATGACCGGATCGGAGCCGGCCGGATAGTCGTTGGTCCAGTCCGCGAACCTGTCGCGGATTTTCGCCTCCATCACGTCCACGTCGAAATCGCCGACCGCGATAACGGTGGCGCGCTCCGGCCGGTAATAGGCGCGGTAGAAATCGACGAAGCGATCGCGGGGCGCGGTGCGGATGATGTCCAGATCGCCGATGGGCAGGCGGTTGGCCAGGCGCTGGCCGGGCGCAACGAATTGGAGCAGGGCCCGGGTGGCGCGCAGCTGGGGCGTGTTGCGGGTGCGTTCCTCGCCGACGATGACCCCGCGCTCGCGGTCCACGGCGTCGGCGTCGAACAGCAGCTCGCTGGCGGTTTCGCGCATCACCATCAGGCTGGTGTCCACCACCTCGTCTGACGTGTTGGGCAGGTTCAGCAGATAGGCGGTCTGGTCGAAGCTGGTGAAGGCGTTGGTGTCGCCGCCGAATGACAGGCCCAGCCGCTCCAGCCGCCGGGTCATCTCGCCCTCGGGAATGTTGGTGGAGCCGTTGAACGCCATGTGTTCCAGGAAGTGGGCCAGACCCTGCTGATCTTCGTCCTCAGCCAAAGAGCCCACATCGAAATTCAGGCGCAGGGCGGCCTGCTGGGGCGGAGTGGCGTTGCGCATGATGGCGTAGCGCATGCCGTTTGGCAGTCGCCCGAAGCGGACGTTCGGATCGGCGGGCACGTCGCTGGTCGCCTGGGGCCAGCCGGGGGCCGTGGCCGAGGCGACGGCGGCGGCTTCCGGTTGTTGTAGCGCGACGGCGGGCAGGGCGGCCGAAGACAGCAGGGCGACAGCGGAAGCGCCGATGAGCAAACGGGAAAGCGCGGAACGCATGGATGATCTCCAGATCAGTCGCCGGGGGACGCACGCAAGCCGCGCTGCGACATAAAGTGAGATCATCGCCGCCCCCATAGCCAAGCGATGTCGCGGGATATTAGGTCCGATGCCTCGGTGGGGGCAATCCGGCGCCAGCTTTAAAGGGTAATGAATTCTACGCCAGGTCGCCCACCGCAGCGTCCAGTAGAAGGAAGGTCCGTCCCGGGCCTGTGGCGAGGCGCGAGAGCACGGCGTAGCCCTCGGAGTCTTCTCGCGCGGCCTGGGCCAGTTGGCGGGCCATCTGGCGGACATAGCGCTCGGCGTCGGCCTTCAGGTCGGCGTCACTGAGGACGCGGCGCGATACGCTGCGCACCGCCGCCGGAGCGATGCGACGCACGATATGGCGCGCGCGGTCAGGCTCCCCATCCTGGAAGGCGGCCGCCGCCTCCTCCACGCGGGAGCGCGGCAGCAGGGCGTTGGGGTCAACGCCCATGCGGCGAATGGCCTCGGTGATGCTTTCTCCCAGAGATTCATCATCGGCCACGGGAGTTTCCAGAGTCAGCGGCGGCTCCTGGCCCTCATTCTCGATCAGGTCCTTCCAGCTGAGACTGCGCCTGCCGTCGCCCTCGGCTTTTGGCGCCGGCGCCGCCGGTTCCAGCTTCAGCCGGCCCCGCAGGCCGAACCCCCCTGATGAATCGTCTTCCCTCTCGGGCTGAGCCGGACCGTCGGGGGGGGATTTTTTGGTCTCCGGCGCCTTGTCCGCGAGGGATTCGCGGCGGCGCTGGGCGGCCACGGGCGAGTCGCCGGAGACGACGCCCATGAGCCGCACCGCCTCGGACAGCATGTCGTAGTTGCGTTTGACACGCTCCTGAAAGGCCGCGTCCAGGGCCTCGGTGTCCTCTGCGGCCTTGCGCGAGGCCTGGCTCAGCGCCTTCAGGCCCTCCTCAACCGTGGCGCGCACCTCGTCGATGCGACTGCGGGCTTCTTCCGGCATGCGGGCGGCGCGGGCGTCCAACTCGCCCATGGCGTCGTCCACCTGGCCCATGACCACGTTCAGCTTCTCGACGGTCAGTTCCAGCCTTTCCACGGCCTTCTGGCCGGCCTCATCGACCAGGGACGAGGTTTCATCCACGATGCGGCGGGCCCCCTCAATGCGGCTGTCGGCGGCGTGGTCCGCTTTCTGCGCGGCGGCGTAGAGCGCCTCGCCAAGGATGTCGGCGCGGGCCTGGGCCTGGTCGGCGGCCTCGGCGGCGGCGGCGCGGGACTCCGCGGCCACGGCGTTGAGCGCTTCCATCGCCCGGCGCGCCTCTTCGGCCACGGTGTCCCGGGCGTCGGCGGCCAGGGCCTCGAAGCGATCCAGCGCCTTGCGGGTGGCCCCGTCGAAGGCTTCGGCCTCACGGCTCGACAATTCGCTGAGCGCGCGGAACTGGTCGGCGGCCGCCTCCACCAGATCCCGCAACACGTCGACGCTGCGCGAGGAGGTCTCGGACAATTCGCCCTCTGCGGATCGCGCCGCGGACAGGGTTTCGATCAATTGAGCGCGCTGGCTCTCGACCTGGGCCGAGAAATCCTCCTGATCGGTGCGCAGGGCGTAGGCGGCGGTGACGAGTGCAGCGCGCTGCTGGCTCAAGCCTTCCTCGACCGACTGGATTTGTTCGGCGACGCCGGAGCCGGCGTTCTCCAGCCGCAGGGTCTGGCGCGACAGATCGTCTGCGGCCAGGCGGGCGGCGTCCTGCGCCTCTCCGGCGGCGGCGGCCATGTCTGCGGCGCGCGCGGCCAGGGCGGCTTCGGCCTCGCGGAGTTGGGTCTGGGCCAGGTCGGAGGCGTCCACAACCATGCGGGACTGTCGCTCCACTGCGTCCACGACTCCGGCGGCCTGCTTCTCAAGTTCGCTGGACAGGGCCTGCAGGCTGGTCCGCTCGCCGCTCAGTTGCTCGGACAGGCGACGGGCCGAGCGCTGGGCGGTTTCCGCCGCCTCGGTCAGGCGCTCGGTTTCTTCGCCAAGGGCCTGACGCAGGGTAGCCAACTCGGTGCGGGCGCGTTCGACCGCCAGGGTGGCCTGATCGATATCGCCGCGCAGGGCGGTGACCATGACGCCCGTCTGTTGGGCGGCGAGGGCGGTGGGGGCGATCATGGCGTCAGCGAGGGCGCGGGCCCGTCTGGTTTCTGCCGAAAGCAGGGCTCCTTGGCGGACCGCCTGCGCCAGAAGGATGGCCAGGCCGGCGGGGGCCAAGGCCAGCAAGGCGTAGATGGCGATCTGGATAGGCTCAAGGCCGCGGAAGCCTGCTCCGGTCTGGAACGCGGCCCAGGCGGCGACGCCGCCGATCCACAGCACCACCGCCAGGGCGGCGATCAGATAGGCGTGACGGCTGCCGGCCGGCGCCACCTGCACAGTTGGCAGGCCGGTCACGGCCGGGGGCGGGGGCGTCTCCTCCAGAGTTGCGGGCGGTTGCGGCGTCTCTTCGCTCATCTGGGCGCGGATGTCGGCCATGGCGGCCGCCACGGCGGCTTCCTCGGCTTCGCGGGCGAGGCGCTGTTCCTCGTCCTCGGCCTCGCGGGCCTTGCGTTCCTGCTCGGCCAGACGGCGTCGCTGACGCTCCGACATCGGTCGCTCGGATGGCGTGCGCGGACTCGACGTCACGCCGGGCCCGGCCTCGACCGCCTCTGGCGGGGCGTCCGCCTGGGCTTCCGGTTTGGTCGACAGCCGGCTGCGTTTGGTCATGAACAGGCCTCGTGGTCCGGCAGCGCGCATCGCCGGACGCGTTCAGTTTCGCGCGAAGGGTGAAACTAGCGACTCATGACCGCCGCGCAAAGGCGACATCGCCCCGGGGACGGAGGATTCGACGTATCCGTCGCTTTGAGTCAGCAGTTCCGGGCTGGAGGACCGGCGCTCAGATCGGCGACCGGCTCGGGGCAGTCGGCCACGCGCCGCACTTCACGGTCGGCGGCACGAGGCACGTTCAGATCCACGCCGAATTGCGCCAGCGCCGTCGCGGCGATGGCGGCCACCAGGCCGACGATGATCTGGATCAGCGCCTGCATCGCCGATCTCTCCCCTGTCTTGCTTCATGTATTATAGCCTCAAAGGGAGCTTGGCCGCAACCTTTGCCATATTCGCCGGGCTTGACGGAACTCTGCGCGGACTGGAGCGTCTAGGAAGCGCGGGCGGCGCCGGGAAAATCGTCACGACACCGCGATAATCAGGGCGGGTATGACTCAAAAGGATACATGGCTGAAGCCGGGCGAGACGTGCTGGCGAGTGGAGCGCGCAAACCGGTTTTCAGTGCTGGTGGAGAACGCCGCCTATTTTGACGCCCTGTCCTCGGCGCTGAGCAAGGCCAGGCGCTCCATCGTGGTGCTGGGCTGGCAGTTCGATCCCCGCACCCGGCTGAACCCCGAGACCCGGCCCGGGGATCGCCAGGCCGAGATCGGCCATCAGATCCGCATGATGATCAAGCAGAACCCGGATCTGGATATCCGCCTGCTGATCTGGAAATCGCCGCTGCTCATCGCGGCGTCGCAAGGCTTCTTTCCGCAGCGGGCCCAGCGGTGGTTCCGGCGGCGAACCGCGGACTTCCGCCTGGACAGCCCCGGGCCTCTGGGCGCTTGCCACCACCAGAAGGTGGTAGTGATTGATGACGCTGTGGCGTTCTGCGGCGGCGGCGACATCGCCACGGACCGATGGGACTCGGTTGAGCATCTGGATGGCGATCCGCGACGATGCATGCCGTCGGGGGCCATCGCCCCGCCCCGACACGAGGTCATGTGCGTGGTGGACGGGCCGGCGGCCAGGACGCTGGGCGATCTGGCGCGGCGCCGCTGGTTTCGCGCCACGCGGGAAGCGGTCCTGCCTATTCAGCAGGAAGGGCTCGATCCCTGGCCCGAGGGCGTTGAACCCGACCTCACTGACGTCGAGGTGGGCGTGGCCCGCACCGATCCGGCCTGGGGTCGACGCGCCGAGGTGACGGAGAATCTGGCCCTTCATCTGGACGCCATTCGCCGGGCGAAGAGGCTGATCTACCTGGAGAACCAGTATTTCACCTCGCCGGTCATCGCCCGGGCACTGATCGAGCGGCTGACCGAACCAGGCGGACCGGAGATCGTTCTGATGTCCACCACCGAGAGCCCCAGCTGGTTCGATCGTCTGACCATGGACACGGCCCGTGCCGAGATTTTGATGCGGCTGAATGCGGCGGACCATGAGAACCGCTTCACCGCATTCTGCCCCCGGACGGAGGAGGGGCAGCGCATCATCGTCCATTCCAAGGTGACGATCATTGATGATGAGTTCCTGCGCATTGGTTCGACCAATCTCAACAACCGCTCGCAGGGCCTGGACACCGAATGTGACGTGGCCACGGTGGCCGACACGGACGAGGGGCGCGCCTTCGTGCAGCGGCTGCGGCAGCGACTCATTTCCCATTTCATGGGAGTCGAGGTTGAAGCCTATGGCGCCGCCGAAGCTCTGTCGCCGTCCGTGGGCCAGACCATTCTGTCGCTGGGCGATGGCCGCGTATTTCAACTGGGCGTGGAGCCGCCGACCCGCTTCGACCGGTTCATGGCCGAATGGCAACTAGGCGACCCCCACGGCTCCTATGACGCATGGTGGCCCTGGCTGAGGCGGCGGCGGGGTCGTCAGGCATGGCTGGAGGCGGCCGCGGCGGAGACCTCGAAGTCGATCACCAGCGGCAGGTGATCCGACGCCATGCGCGCCAGGGGTGAGGTCCCCGTCCGCGCGCCCGTGACCCGGATGTCCTCGCTGACGAAGCAGTGGTCGATACGAATGGCGGGAAATCCTGAGGGAAAAGTCTTCAGGCTCGGCCTGAGCCCCAGGCGGCGCTGGGCGTCGTCCAGACGTCGGGTGAAGAGCTGATAGGGGCGCGTGATGGACGTGGCGTTGAAGTCTCCGGTCAGGATCACCGGACCCTCCAGCCTGGGGGACCCGATCCAGTCACGGCCCATCAGGGCGGCGGCCTGAAGGCGCTGTTCGCGCGGGATCAGGCCCAGGTGGGTGTTCATGACATTGATCTCGACCCCGTCCACCTGGATCAGACTCCACAGGGCCCCGCGCGGCTCCAGCCCCTTGAGACCGGCCAGGGTCGGCAGGGCGTCGGCGCGCACCAGGGTCTCGGGCAAACGGGTCAGGATGGCGTCCCCGTACAGCTCCTTCTCCACCCGCATGGCGGGGTGGAACTGGAAGCTCATGTTCAGCCGTTCGGCGATGGCGTGGGCCTGGTCCACGCCCCCGGTGCGGGCGCGGCCTACGTCCAGTTCCTGCAGGCAGACGATGTCCGGATCCAGCTCCGCGATGACGCCGGCGATGCGGCCGACGTCCAGCTGCCGGTCCACGCCGACGCAACGGTGCACATTGTAGGTGAGAAGTCGGGCCATGAACGCGGAACCATAGAGCGATGGGATGAAGCTTTTGAGCCCCAAAAGCGGCCCGAATTGTATCAGATTTCCACAAGCCGGTCGGGAAGCTCGTTCCGGTCGCTGGAGGTTGCCGGGAAATGCCCGCTGAGAACCTGTCCGCAGAGGGCGATGGCGGCTTCATAGCCCTCGGCGGCGCGATCATCCCCTAGGTGGCGGGCCAGCGCCGCCACCGCGTCCATCCACACGCCGGAGTCGACCACGTCATGGATGGCCTTGTCGGCGATGATTTCCACGTGATGATCGAACGCACTGGCGAAGATCAGCACTCCAGTGCGATTTTCGGTGACGTGCAGGCCGTGCGCCAGGAACTGGTTCATGGCCGCGCGGCGGCACCGGCTCGCGCGCAGGGTACGGGGCGTCATCCATCGCCGCACGTCGGGAATGCACCCGATGAGACAGACAAAGGCGAAGACTAACAACTGAAAGGCCGCATAGGCCGCCAGGGTCAGGGCGACGGTGATCTCCGTGGCCGCCAGATGGGCGGCCGTCCATCCGGCGGAAAAGCCCGGCAGCCAGGCCGGGTTGAATCCGAACGGGATCATGAGGACCGGCAAGACCAGGGCCAGGCCTGCGGCCCAGGCGATGACCACGTCCGCGTGCTGGGAAACCCGGTGGGCGAAGACGCAGAAGATTTCCCCCGAGGTCGATCTTTCCGCTTCGCGGATGGCGGCGGTGATACGGGCGTGCTCCTCCCGGCCGAACTTCATCTCACCATCCTCCCGAGGCGCCGCCGCCGCCGAAGCTGCCGCCCCCGCCGCTGAATCCGCCCCCGCTGGTGAAACCTCCGCCCGACCGCCCGCTCGTGCGGCTGCGCGCGGCCTCGGTGGCGGCCCAGATCAGGATGGGGGTGAGTCCGTCCGCGCGCCGCCGTCCGCGCCGCCCCGGGGCCCGGGCTGCGGACACCGCCCCGACGCCGCCCAGCAACAGGAAGACGCCGATGAGGATCAGCACCCCCCAGATCATGCCCGGTTCGGGCCGCCCTGCGGAGTCCGCCCGCGCGAGCGCCTCGCTTTCCTCAAGGGTCATCTGGGTGATCAACGCGTCGACGCCCTGTGTGATTCCGCGTTCGAATCCCGCCTGTCGGAACGCCGGCAGCATGTCCTCGTGGATAATCCGGGCCGACAGGGCGTCGGTCAGGATGGGCTCGAGCCCGTATCCCACCTCGATCCTCACCTTGCGCTCATTGGGCGCTACGATGAGCAGCACGCCATTGTCGTTTTCACCTTGTCCGATGCCCCAGGCCCGGCCCAGCCGGTAACCGTAATCCTCGATGGGATACCCCTGAAGGCTGTTCACCGTCACGACCACCAGTTGATGGGTGGTCTCGGCCTCCAGCGCTTCCAGTTGCGCGCTGAGGGCCGCCTCGCGATCGGCCGAGAGAAGACGCGCCTCGTCCACGACCCGACCGCTCAGGGTCGGAAAGGTCTGGGACAGGGCGGGCATGGCGGCCAGCCAGACCGCCGTCAGCGCTATGATCCAGAGGCGCGGACGCAGGCTCACCGGCCGGGCGCGGTCTGGCTGGCGGCGGCAGGCGGCGCGTCCAGATTGAAGTTCACCTCGGGTGCGGTCTGCGCCGCTTCAGTCGCCTCGAAGGGCTGCATGGGTTCGGAACCTCCGTGGAGGGTGCTGGCCCAGACCACGCCGGGGAAGGTGCGCAGTTCTGTGTTGTAGTCGCGCACAGCCTCATTGTAGTCGCGCCGGGCGATGGCGATGCGGTTCTCGGCGCCTTCAAGCTGGGACTGCAGTTCGAGGAAATTGCGGTTGGACTGCAGCTCCGGATAGGCCTCGACCACCATCAGCAGGCGAGACAGGGCGCCGGCAAGTTCGGACTGGGAGGCCTGGAACGCCTGCATGGCGGCGGCGTCGTCGGGGCTGACATTGACCGAAGTGGCACGGGCGCGGGCCTCGATCACCTCATTCAGCACCGTGCGCTCCTGCACCGCCGACGCCTGGACCGTGGCCACCAAATTGGGCACCAGATCGGCGCGGCGCTGATACTGGCTCTGCACATCGCCCCAGGCGGCGCGCGCCCGCTCTTCCTTGGTGGGGATGGCGTTGACGCCGCATCCGGCCAATGCCGGGATCATGGCCAGGGCGATAATCACGCCCACCCGGGAACGCTTCAGGGTCATCATGGAATCTCCCGCCTGCCTTGGAAGACTATTCCCCGCCGATGAGAGCAGTTCAAGCATCAGGAAGGGCAGGGTCCAGCCCGGCGGCGCGGCAGGCGGCCGTCCAGGTGTTCATCAGCAGGCAGGCGATCGTCATGGGCCCGACCCCGCCGGGGACCGGGGTGATGGCGCCGGCGACATCCAGAGCCTCGGCGAAGGCCACGTCACCCACCAGGCGAGTCTTGCCCTGGACGGCTTTTTCGGGATCTGAAGAAGGTACGCGGTTGATGCCCACGTCGATCACCGTGGCGCCCGCCTTGATCCAGTCGCCCTTGATCATCTCCGGCCTGCCCACGGCGGCCACCAGAATGTCTGCGGTGCGGCAAAGGGCTGGCAGGTCGCGGGTGCGCGAGTGGGCCACAGTGACGGTGCAGCTTTCGGCCAGCAGCAACTGGGCCATGGGTTTCCCCACGATGTTGGAGCGCCCGACGATGACAGCATTCAGACCCGTCAGGTCACCCAGCTGATCCTTAAGCAGCATGACGCTGCCCAGCGGGGTGCAGGGAACCAGCCCCGGAAGGCCCACGGCAAGCCGACCCGCATTGACCACATGAAAGCCGTCCACATCCTTGTCCGGGTCGATGGCCCCCAGGACGGCGGCGGAATCGATATGATCGGGCAGGGGCAACTGCACCAGAATGCCATGGATGCCTGGATCGGCGTTCAGGTCCGATATCAGGTCCAGCAACTGATCCTGCGAGGTTTCGGCGGGCAGGCGGTGGGTGTTCGAGCGCATGCCGGCGGCCTGCGTCCTTTCGCCCTTGTTCCTTACATAGATCTGGCTGGCCGGGTCTTCGCCCACGATGACCACCGCCAGACCGGGCTTGAGGCCGTGGCGGGTCTGCAGATCAGCCACCGCGAGGGTGATCCGGCCCACCAGCAGGTCAGCGAAAGCCTTGCCGTCGATGCGTTTCGCTTCGGCCATGATCGTCCTCGTGAGAAATCGTGTGCGCGGGGCGATTTACAGGCGTAGCGGTTCTGCGTCTATGATCAGCGGGAACTCAACGGGGATTCACTCATGCCGTCCATCCGCATCCGCCTCGCCTGCGCGAGCGCACTGGCCCTGGTCATGGCGGCTGCCCCGTCGATGGCCCAGGACGCGCCCTGGCTGACGGCGGGTCAGCCCGTCACGGGCATGCTGGAGCAAGGTGACGCGTACGGCCCGGTGGGGTCATGGTCCGAGGAAGACCATCTGTACGACGACTACCTTATCCGCGCCGGGCCGACCCACCGGCTGGATATCAGTCTTACGTCCGATGATTTCGACTCCTACCTCTCGGTCTATCGCGAGGGGGAGCACGCGGATCTGACGCCCCTGGCCAGTGACGACGACAGCGGCGGGTACCCGCACGCCCTGCTGCGCTTCGCCCCGGACATGGACGGTACCTATCGTGTCCGGGTGCGTGGTTTCAGCCCGACAGCGGCGGGCGCCTACCAGTTGACGCTGACCGAGCGGGCCCCGTCGCCACCGGAACCGGCGGCCACCCGCATCGCGCGCGGCGCTGAAGTCAGGGGCGAATTGGAGCAGGGTGATCCGCAACTGCCGGATGACGAACTCTATGACGTCTATGTCTTCGCCGCCCAGGCGAACGAGCGGTTCCAGATCCGTCTCGCGTCCGAGGATTTTGATCCCATCGTCTATGTCGGCCGGGGCACGGGTTCGGGTTTTGAGCAACTCGCCCTGAATGACGATTCGGGTGACGGGACCCTGAATTCCCGGCTCAATTTCACGGCTCCGGCGAGGGGCGACTATGTAATTCGCGCCGCCGCCCTGCATTCGGGGGGCGCGGGGTCCTATGTCCTGTCCCTGGGCGACGCGCCCGCGCCGGGTCCCGTGCGGCCCATCGCCGTCGGCGACTCCATCTCAGCCGAGATTGGCCCCGACGCCACGGAGGATGACAACGGCAATTTCTACGCAGGCTACAGCTTCCGGGCCCGGGCGGGGCAGCGAGTGGCCTTCGCCATGGCGTCGGAAGACTTCGACACCTACCTGGATCTGGGCCAGATGGTCGATGGCGGATTTGAGGGTATCGCCTATGACGATGATGGCGGGGAAGGTCTGAACTCGCGTCTGGTCCACACCTTCGCCGAGTCGGGAGACTACGAGCTTCGCGCCCGATCGTTCAGCGGGGGGAGCACGGGCGCCTACACTCTGGACGTCACTGAAGTCGAGCCGGACCCCGAGCCCGCGCCCCTGGCCTTCGGTCGATCGGTGCAGGGCGAGATCAGCGACAGCAGCGCGCAGGACTCATCCGGCGGTCGCTTCGACGCCTATCGGTTCAGGGGCCAGGAAGATCAGCGCGTCCAGATCGTCATGCGGTCGGGCGATTTCGACTCCTACCTGGAAATCGGATCAGCCGAGGGTGAGTTCGTCGCCCTGGCCTATGACGACGACGGCCTGGGCGAGGGGCTGAACTCGCGCCTGAACTTCACCATTCCGGAGACGGGCGATTACATCGTGCGGGCGCGACCGCTGGGCAGAAGCGGACGCGGGCTCTATGCGCTGGAACTGACTGATCGCGGTCCTGCGCCGGTGGCCGGCAGTCTGATGATCGGGGCCACCGTGCGCGGCCGTCTTGATGATACCGACAGCATGGCCGCCGGGGACGCCAGTTTCTACGACGACTATCGATTCCAGGCGCGTGCGGGGGAACGGCTGCGCATCACCATGGTGTCCAACGAGTTTGACGCCTTCCTGGCCCTGGGCCGCGGGCTGGCCGAGGACTTCGTGCTGCTGGCCTCGGATGACGACGGGCTGTCGGACACCAATTCCCTGATCGAGCACGAGATCGACGAGACGGGCTGGTACACCCTGCGGGCCAACAGCTATGCGCCCAACTCCACGGGCGCCTACGTCATCAGCATCGAGCGCCGGGAGTAGGGTCAGCCCAGCGCCACATCGTCCGGGCAGAGGAACGCCAGTCCGCCGCGCTCGATGACCTCGGCGGCGGACTGGATATGGTCGGCGAAATACCGATCCGTGGGGATGGCCGTGGCCACAGTGCGCAACTGGTCCAGCGCCTGTTCCAGCGGCGGCGAGGACTTCAGCGGGCGATGGTGCTCCATCCCCTCGGCGGCGGCCAGCAGTTCCACCGCAAGGATGTTGGCGACGTTGTCGGCCATGTCGCCCAGCCGCCGCGCACCGTGGGTGGCCATGGAGACATGGTCCTCTTGACCGGCCGAGGTGGGAATGGTGTCCACCACCGCCGGGTGGGCCAGCATCTTATTCTCGGAGGCCAGGGCGGCGGCCGTGACCTGGGCGATCATGAAGCCCGAGTTCAGGCCCGGGTCGCTGGTCAGGAAGGCGGGCAGGCCGCTCATTTTGGGGTCGATCAGTATGGCCACCCGGCGTTCGGACAGGCTGCCGATCTCGGCGATGCACAGGGCCAGCTGGTCGGCGGCGAAGGCCACCGGCTCGGCGTGGAAATTGCCGCCTGACAGCACGTCGCCCGTTTCGGGGAAGACCAGCGGATTGTCGGTGGCGGCGTTGGCCTCGATGACCAGGGTGCGGGCCACGGCGCGCATGACGTCGAGGATGGCGCCCATGACCTGGGGCTGGCAGCGGAACGAGTAGGGGTCCTGCACCTTCAGGCAGTCATCGCGGTGGCTGTCGCGGATGGGACTGTCGGCCATCAGGGCCCGCAGGGCGGCGGCTGTGTCCATCTGGCCCGGCTGACCGCGCAGGTCGTGGATGCGGGCGTCGAACGGGGCGTCGGAGCCCTTCAACGCGTCAGTGGACATGGCGCCCGTGACCAGCGCCGAGCGGAACAGGGTTTCGGCGCGGAACAGACCCACCAGCGCCAGCGCTGTGGAGCACTGGGTGCCGTTCAGCAGGGCCAGGCCTTCCTTGGCGGCGAGGACCACGGGCTGCAGGCCCGCCTTTTCCAGCGCGACGTTCGCCGGCTCCCACGCGTCCTCGAACCAGACCTTCTGGCGCGGTTCGCCGATCATGGCGGCGGCCAGATGGGCGAGAGGGGCCAGATCGCCCGAGGCGCCAACCGACCCCTTGGCCGGGATCAGGGGGACCAGCCCCCGGTTCAGCATCTCGGCCAGCAACTGCACCGTCTGTCGCCGCACGCCCGAGACGCCGCGCGTCAGGGACGCGACCTTCAGCGCCATGATCAGGCGCACGGTCTGGTGGGCCAGCGCCGCGCCGACGCCGCAGGCGTGGGACAGGACCAGGTTCTTCTGCAGGGTCTCCAGATCCGCGTCGTCGATGCGGGTGTTGGCCAGCAGGCCGAAGCCGGTGTTGACCCCGTAAACCGTGCGGCCGCTCTCCACGATGTCCGACACCGTGGCCGCGCCTTGATCCAGCAGGTCGAGGGCCGCGGGGGCGATGGCCATGGGCGTGTGTTCTGTGGCCAGGGTGCGCAACTGATCCAGCGTCAGGCGGTCGGCGCCGATGGTGATGCTCATCGGGCGGCCTCCAGCGAGGGCAGGTTCAGGCCGTGCTCGCGCGCGGCGTCCCGGGCGATGTCATACCCCGCGTCGGCGTGGCGCATGACGCCGGTGGCCGGGTCGTTCCACAGGACCCGCTCCAGTCGCTTCGCCGCCTCGGGCGTGCCGTCGGCGACGATGACCACGCCGGAGTGCTGGGAGTATCCCATGCCCACCCCGCCGCCATGGTGCAGCGACACCCACGAGGCGCCCGAGGCCGTGTTCAGCAAGGCGTTCAGCAGGGGCCAGTCCGACACGGCGTCGGAGCCGTCCATCATTGATTCCGTCTCGCGATTGGGGCTGGCCACCGATCCGGAGTCCAGATGGTCCCGTCCGATGACGATGGGGGCCGACAGTTCGCCCGACGCCACCATCTCGTTGAACATCAGCCCCGCCCGGTGCCGGTCGCCGAGGCCGATCCAGCAGATGCGCGCCGGCAAGCCCTGGAAGGCGATGCGCTCGCCCGCCATGTCCAGCCAGCGGTGCAGCCCGGCGTTGTCCGGGAATAGGCGCTTCATGGCCGCGTCGGTCTTACGGATGTCCTCGGGGTTTCCCGACAGCGCCGCCCAGCGGAACGGCCCGATCCCCCGGCAGAACAGGGGGCGAATATAGGCGGGCACGAAGCCCGGAAAGGCGAAGGCGTCGGTCACGCCCTCGTCGAAGGCCACCTGACGGATGTTGTTGCCGTAGTCCGTGGTGGGTACGCCCTGGCCATGGAAATCCAGCATGGCCTGCACATGCACCGCCATGGACGCGCGGGCGGCTTTTTCGACGGCGGCGGGGTCGGTCTGGCGCTTCGCCTCCCACTCGGCGGCGCTCCAGCCGGAGGGCAGATAGCCGTTGACCGGATCATGGGCGCTGGTCTGGTCGGTGACCAGATCGGGCCGCACGCCGCGGCGGATCAATTCAGGCAAAACATCCGCTGCATTGCCCAACAACCCGATTGATTGAGGCTTTTTGTCCTTGATGGATTGGTTCAGAAGCTCCAGCGCCTCATCAAGGGTATCGGCCGCCACGTCCAGATAGCGGGTGCGTAGGCGCATCTCGATGCGGCTGGCCTGGCACTCGATGGCCAGGCACGACGCGCCCGCCATGGTGGCCGCCAGAGGCTGGGCCCCGCCCATGCCGCCGAGGCCTGCGGTCAGGATCCACTTGCCCGACCAGTCGCCGCCGTAGTGCTGGCGGCCCGCCTCCATGAAGGTCTCGTAGGTGCCCTGAACGATCCCCTGGGTGCCGATGTAGATCCAGGACCCGGCGGTCATCTGGCCGTACATCATCAGGCCCTTGCGATCGAGCGCGTTGAAGTGCTCCCACGTGGCCCATCGGGGCACCAGATTGGAGTTGGCGATCAGCACGCGGGGCGCGTCTTCATGGGTGCGGAACACGCCCACGGGCTTGCCCGACTGCACCAGCAGGGTCTCGTCCGGCTCCAGCCGTGTCAGCTGGTCGACGATGCGGTCGAAGGACGGCCAGTCGCGCGCCGCCTTGCCGATGCCGCCATAGACCACGAGATCCTCGGGCCGCTCGGCCACCTCGGGGTCCAGATTGTTCATCAGCATGCGCAGGGCGGCCTCGGCGGCCCAGGTCTTCGCCGTCTTGTCCGGCCCGTGGGGGCTACGGACCACTCTCTTATTGGGGCGGTTGTTCTGTTGAGTCGTCATGGCTGTCTCTCTACGCTCTCCGACCATGACGACGAAAGACTCAGAGGCGCTTTCCTGGCGGTCCGTGGCCGACCTGCTCGGCGACCACCCCGACGCGCCCGTGGCCCTGATCGGGGCGCCGCTTAACGAGCGGTCGCTGACTCCGGGTCGCTGTGACCTCGGGCCAAAAGCCCTGCGCGCCGTGCTGCCGCGCCTGTCTGCGTATGATCTGGAGACGGAGGTCGAGCTGGACGTGCGGGTCCATGATGCGGGGGATGTGCCGCTGAAGGCCGTCTCCCCGGCCGACGCCTTCGAGCCGGTGCGCGACGCGATGGCGGCGCAGGCGCACCGGGCCCTGACGATCCTGATCGGGGGCAACAACGCCATCACCCGGCCAGCGGCCCACGCCTTGGGGCTGGAGCGCGTGGGGGTGCTGACCCTCGACGCCCACTTCGACCTGCGCGACACGGATCAGGGCCTGACCAACGGAAATCCGATCCAGGCGCTGCTGGACGACGGGCTGGACGGACGCCGCATCAGCCAGGTGGGTCTGGCCCCCTTCGCCAACACCCGCCGCGCCCACGAAAAGGCCATGGCCGCGGGCATCTCGGTGCGCACGGCGCGCGAGTGCCGTGATCAGGGACTGGCCGTTGTCGTGGCGCAGGAGCTGGAGCGGCTGTCGGGGCTTTGCGACGTCATCCATGTGGATTTCGACATCGATGTGATCGATCGCAGCCAGTGGCCCGCCAGCCCCGGCGCCCGGCCGGGTGGAGTGTCGGCGCAGGCCTTCTTCGACGCCGCCCGGGTGATCGCCGCCCATCCGAAGGTGCGGGCCGTAGACCTGACCGAATACGATCCCTCGCTGGAGCTGGGCGATCTGGGGAGCCTGACGGCGGGCCGCTGGTTCTGCGAAATCCTGGCCGGCGTGCAGGCCCGATGATCCGCGCCGACCGCCTCATCACCGATTGCCGCCTCGCCACCATGGTTGATGATGGCGAAGCCTATGGGGCCGTCGAGGACGGGGCGATCCTGATCCGGGACGGGGACATCGCGTGGGTCGGGGCGCGGACGGACCTGCCGCCTCATGATGCAGCCGAGACCGATCGATTGGACGGGCGCTGGGTCACGCCGGGGTTGATCGACTGCCACACCCATCTGGTGTTCGGCGGCGACCGGTCCGGCGAGTTCGAGCAGCGGCTGGGCGGCGCCACCTATGAGGAGATCGCCCGGGCGGGCGGGGGCATCGTCTCCAGCGTGCGCATGACGCGCGAAGCGTCGGAGGACGATCTGGTCGCCTCGGCGCTGAAGCGGCTGGCCGGGCTGAAGGCCTCGGGCGTCACCACCGTGGAGATCAAGTCCGGCTATGGGCTGGACCGGGACAGCGAGCTGAAGATGCTGCGCGCCGCCCGGCGGGTGGGCGCAGAGGGCGGGGTGCGGGTGGCGACCAGCTATCTGGGCCTGCACGCCGTGCCGCCGGAGTTTCGCGAGGACCGCGCCGCCTATGTGGATCTGGCGGTGGACGAGATCCTGCCCGCCGCCCACGCCGAGGGGCTGGTGGACGCGGTGGACGCCTATTGCGAGCCCATCGCCTTCTCCACCGAGGAGGTGGGGCGGCTGTTCGACAAGGCCAGGGCGCTGGGCCTGCCGGTCAAGCTGCACGCGGATCAGCTGTCCAACGGCGGCGGGGCGGCGCTGGCGGCGCGATACGGGGCCCTGTCGGCGGACCACATCGAATATGCCGACGAGGCCGGCATCGCGGCCATGGCCAGGGCGGGGGTCGCAGCCGTGCTGCTGCCCGGCGCCTTCCTGATGCTGCGGGAAGAGACACCGCCGCCCATCGAGGCCTTGCGCGGCCATGGGGTGAGCATGGCGGTGGCCACGGACTGCAACCCCGGCACCTCGCCTGTGGCGTCCCTGCTGGCGGCCATGACCCTGGCCTGCGTGCAGTTCCGCCTGACGCCCGAGGAGGCTCTGGCCGGCGCCACGCGGCATGCGGCGAAGGCGCTGGGCATGGCGGATCGCATCGGCACGCTGGAGGTGGGCAAGGCGGCGGACCTGGCGGTGTGGGACATCAATCGGCCGGGGGAGCTTTGCTACTGGCTGGGCGCGCCGCTGCTGCATCGCCGCTACGCGGCTGGCCGGCCGGATTGACAGCCGGGTCGAAAGCGCGCGCCTTGGGAGAGGGAGGATGACGCCATGCTGATCGCCATTTTGGGGGCCCTGACGCTGATCAGCCCCGCGCCCGCGCCACAGGCCGCAGTGGACCTGTCGTGGCTGGAAGGCCGCTGGAGCGCCTGCGCGAACGGGCGCGAGACGGTGGAGGTCTGGTCGCGGGCGGATGACGGGCTGCTGTTCGGCCATTCGACAACCCGGCGCGGTGGGCGCATCGCCGAATGGGAGCAACTTCGGATCGTCACGCGGGACGGTGTGACGGTCTATCAGGCCATGCCGGGCGGCCGGGCGGCGGTGCACTTCGTGCTGGTTGATCAGGTTCCGGAGGGCGCAGTGTTCGAGAACCGTGACAACGACTGGCCCAACATCATCGTCTATGAGCGGCACGAGACGGGCCTGACGGCGACGGTGCGGGGGCTGGACGGCGAGGACGAGCCGCAGATGCGCTGGGATTATGTGGCGGCGGACGCCTCGACGGGGTGTGACTGATCCCGTGAGCATGCGGACGGACACCGACGTCGTCATCCTGGGCGGCGGACACAATGGACTGGTGTGCGCCTTCTATCTGGCGCGGGCCGGGCTGAAGGTGACGGTGCTGGAGCGGCGCGGCGTGGTGGGCGGCGCGGCGGTGACGGAGGAATTTCATCCGGGCTTCCGCAACTCCACCGCCAGCTACACGGTCAGCCTGCTGAACCCGAAAATCATCGCCGACATGGGCCTGACGGGTCGCGGCCTGCGGGTGGTCGAGCGGAAGGTGGGCAATTTCCTGCCGCTGGACGACAGCCAGTATCTGCTGGCGGGGGAGGGGCGGACCCAGGCCGAGGTGGCGAAGTTCTCCACGCGGGACGCGGAGCGGCTGCCCCAGTACGAGAGGCGGCTGGAGGCGGTGGCGGATGTGTTGCGGGGTCTGATCCTGACCACCCCGCCCAATGTGGCGGAGGGCGGCTGGGCCGCGGCGATCCCGGAGATGCTGAAGGCCGCGTCGGTGGGGCGGCGGGTCGCTGGTCTGGATACGACGGCGCGGCGCGATCTGCTGGACCTGTTCACCAAATCGGCGGGCGACTGGCTGGATGGCTGGTTCGAGAGCGATCCGGTCAAGGCGCTGTTCGGCTTCGACAGCGTGGTGGGAAACTACGCCAGTCCCTACACGCCGGGCTCGGCCTATGTGCTGCTGCACCATGTGTTCGGCGAGGTGAACGGCAAGCGTGGCGTCTGGGGCCACGCCATCGGCGGCATGGGGGCGATCACCCGGGCCATGGCGGCGGCGTGCGCCGAACAGGGCGTGGACATTCGCCTGGACAGCCCTGTGGCCGAGGTGCTCACCGAAACGGGCCGGGCCGTCGGGGCGGTGACGGAGGCGGGCGAGATCGTCCGTGGGCGGGCCGTGGTGTCGAACCTGCATCCGCGCCTGCTGTTCGAGCGGCTGGTGGACCCGGCGGTGGTCCCGGCGGACTTCCGTGAGCGGATCGGCGCCTATGCGTCCGGGTCCGGGACCTTCCGAATGAACGTGGCCCTGTCGGAACTGCCGCGCTTCACCTGCCTGCCGGAGCGGAGCGACCACCTGACGGCGGGGATCATTATCGCGCCCAGCCTTGCCTACATGGACCAGGCCTTCATGGACGCGCGACGGGACGGCTGGTCGACGGCGCCGATCGTGGAGATGCTGATCCCCTCGACCCTGGACCACAGTCTGGCGCCGGCGGGCGCGCACGTGGCCAGCCTGTTCTGCCAGCATGTGGCGCCGGTGCTGTCCGACGGCCGGTCGTGGGATGACCACCGGGACGAGGTGGCCGACCTGATGATCGATAAGGTGGATCGTCTGGCGCCCGGGTTCCGGGCGTCTGTGGTGGGGCGGCTGTCGCTGACGCCGCTGGATCTGGAGCGGCGGTTCGGCCTTGTGGGCGGGGACATCTTCCACGGACGGCTGAGTCTGGACCAGCTGTTCAGCGCGCGGCCGGTGCTGGGACACGGCGATCACCGCATGCCGGTCCCCGGCCTCTATCTGTGTGGATCAGGCGCGCATCCGGGCGGCGGCGTGACCGGGGCGCCGGGGCACAATGCGGCGCGGGAAATCCTGAAGGATCTCAGGCGCGGGCGACGTTGAGGGCGCCCAGCATGGCGTCGCGAACGGCGGCCTCGCTGAAGGGCTTCTGAATGGCGGGCACGCCGCGCCATTCCGGCGGCAGTCCGGCCTCGCCATAGCCGGTCGAGAACACCATGGGGATGCCGCGGCGGGCCAGAGCCTCGGCCACCGGAAAGACCTGCCGGCCAGCCACATTCACGTCCAGCAGCGCCAGGTCCAGACCGGGCTCGTTCTGGGCCTTGTCGACGCCCTCATCCACGGTGGAGACGGGACCGACGGGGATGCAGCCCATGTCCTCGAGAATGGTTTCCAGCAGCATGGCGACGAGGGACTCATCTTCGACCACCAGGACCTTGCGGCCCTCCAACGCGTTACTCATGCCCGTCGCCCCGATCCAGCGGAATGGATATTTCCGCATTAAAGCCGTCACTTGCGTAGACGAGTTTCGCATCGCCCGCCAGATCGTGACGGACATTCCTTTCGATCAGGCGACTGCCGAATCCCCGTCTGCTAGGCTGGCTCACCGCCGGTCCGCCCTGTTCGCGCCAAAGGAGCACCAGCTTGCGATCTGTGAGATCCTGAACGCTCCAGTCCACGAACACCCGGCCGTCACCGGTGCTGAGGGCGCCGTATTTGGCGGCGTTGGTCGCCAGCTCGTGGAAGATCATCCCCAGAGACACGGCCATGGCGGGGGGCAAGGCGACCGGAGGGCCGTTCAGGATCACTCGATGGATCCCGTGCGCGAGGGTTTCATGCTGGAGAACGTCGCGCAGATCGGCGCCTTCCCAGTGGCTGCGGGTCAGGAGGTTGTGGGTGTGCGACAGGGCCATCAAGCGCGACTGGAAAGTTTCGGCGAAGCTGGCCGGGTCCTGGTGGGTCCGTGCGGTCTGCATGGCGATGGACTGCACCGTAGCAAGGGTGTTCTTCACCCGGTGGTTCAGTTCGTCGATCATCAGGCGCTGACGCTGATCTGCCTTGACCGTTTCGGTGACCTCATGACCCTGGACGAAGACGCCGACGATGCGACCCTCATCGCCGCGGATCGGCTGGTAGATGAAGTTCAGATAGACGTCTTCCAGATCGCCGCCTTTGCGGCGCTGTAACTGAAGCAGGCTGTCGCGGCCTTCATAGGTCTCGCCAGTGGTATAGACGTGGTCCAGGAGGCCGATGAAACCCTGATCCACCACCTCGGGCAGGGCTTCGCGCACGCGTTTGCCCAAGACATCCCGGTGGCCGATCAACTGGCCATAGGCGGGATTGGCCAGCTCGAAAACATGTTCCGGCCCACCCAGCACAGCCACGAATCCCGGCGCCTGCATGAAGAGGTCGTTCAGTTTGCGTCGTTCCGTTTCCAGCTTGCGATTGCTCTGCTGAACCTGCTGGGCCCGGGCCAGGACGCCGCCGCCGAGCGCCGCATCCAACGCAGTTGAGGGCGCGCCGGTGACCGCGCTGAGCTGTTGTCGCAAGCTTTCGATTTCGGTGATGTCGGTGGTGTGCTGAAGGACGAAAACGACCTTGCCTGTTTCATCCTTGATGGGCGTGTGCGTAGCGCTCCAGTAGCGATCCTCGTAGATCAACGCGCCCGTTGGGTCTTCATAAGGAATCGAGAACTGTACGATCGCCAGGTGATCGCGTTGACCGGTTTTGACGGCGTTGACGAGTGAGTCCCGAACCTGCCTTACGTTCTCTGGCGCGTCTTCGCTCGGCCCGGAATCGAAGGCTTCGAAAAGCGGTCGGCCGACGATCGCCTCGCGGCGGGCGTTGACCAGTTCGAGATAAGCCGCATTGGCGCCGGCGATCACCAGATCCGGAGTCACCAGCACATAGGCGTTGGGAGAGGCGTCAAAGGCTGCACCCAGATCCACCTTGTTCGCCAGTTGGCGCAAATCATCCCTCCATGGCGCGGGTGCTAACCCTGCGCCTTTTAGCAAGTCATGCGAACGATTCTATGCGGTTCGCGCAGAATGAGCATCCAGCGCCCGGATGAGGTGCGGTTCGAACGCCTTGGCGTCCGGGCCGGGCAGGTCCTTGAGAGCGCCAGTTTCGTGAAGATCAAACACCGCAGGATGCACATAGGATGAGCGGCACACAGCCGGGGTGTTTCCCAGAAGGCCGGCGACGGCCTTGAGGCACTGATTGCACTGACGTCTAGATTCGGTTTTCGAGGCCGGGGCGTCGCATTCGCGCAGAGCCCGGGCGGCGGAAACCGTCGCGGCCCATGTGCGGAAGTCCTTCGCCGAGAAATGCTCGCCCATGACGTTGCGGATGTAGGCGTTGACGTCATCAGAACTGACGGGGACCAGATCGCCGTCCGCGTCGCGGTACTTGAACAGGTGCTGACCCGGCAGATCGCGCAGCGCCTTGAGGATGCGGGCCAGACGGCGGTCGCGGACGGAGACAGTCTGGTCCACGCCGGACTTTCCGCGAAAGGCGAAGACCAGGGCGGAGCCGTCCACTTCCAGATGGCGCTTGTGCAGGGTGGTCAGGCCGAAGCTGCGGTTCTGGCGCGCATATTCCCGATTGCCGATGCGGATCAGGGTGATCTCCAGCAGTCTGACGGTGGTGGCGACCGCTTTCTCGCGGCCGGGGCCCCGTCGGGACAGGTCTTCCTCAACCTGGCGGCGCAGGCGGGGCAGGGCGCGGGCGAAGTCGGTCAGGCGGTGGAACTTGGCCTCGGAGCGGCCCTCGGACCAATCGGCGTGATAACGATACTGCTTGCGCCCCTTGGCGTCGCGACCGGTGGCCTGGATGTGGCCCCGGGCGCGCGGGCAGATCCACACATCAGTCCAGGCGGGCGGGATGGCCAGGGCCTTGATGCGGGCGAGAATTCGGGGGTCGGTGACCCTTTCGCCGTCCGCGCGGTGATAGGAAAATCCCTTGCCGCGCCGAACGCGGGTCAGGCCCGGCTGGTCGTCGGCGCACCAGGTCAGGCCCTGGGGCATCTGGTCCGGGTCGATGAAGGCGGAGCCGTCGGGCATGGCGGGTGATCTCGGTTCAGGCCAATCGCGAACACACGGGCGGCGCGAAGGGTTCCGCTTGACGTGGAGGGGCGTGAAGGCGAAGCCGCCGTATGAACTATCGTCACGCCTATCACGCCGGGAATTTCGCTGATCTGGTCAAGCACGGCCTGTTGCTGTGGCTGCTGGCCCGCATGGCGCGGCACGAGCGTCGCGTGCTGGTGGTGGACACCCATGCAGGCTCCGGGCTGTACGATCTGGGCGAAGGCGCCGTGCGCTCGAAGGAAGCGCAGGCGGGGATCGCCCGGCTGATGAGCGCGGCGCGCCTGCCGAATGAACTGGCGGAGCTGAAGGCCGCCGTGGCGAGCCGCAACGGCGGCGGCGAGACGGTGCGCTGGTATCCTGGTTCCCCCCTGCTGATCGCCGACAGTCTGAGGAAAGGCGACCTCTATGTGGCCTGTGACCTGCGACCCGAGGAGCATGACCTGCTGGCGAAGCGGCTGAAGGGGCGGGATGGCGTGGAGACGCGGCAGGCTGACGGCTACGGGGTGGTGCAGGCCTTAACCGGCGGAGACAGGCGGCGGCTGGTCCTGATCGATCCGCCGTTCGAGCGGCCGGACGACTATGTGCGCTGCGCAGAAACGGCGGGCGCCCTGATGAAGCAGGATCCGGAGACGGTCATCGCGATCTGGCTGCCCATCAAGGATATGGAGACCTTCGACGGGTTCCTGCGGCGGCTGACGGATGCAGGGGTGCAGCGGGCGCTGGTGGCCGAGGTGCGCTTGAGGCCGCTGACCAACCCCATGACGATGAACGGCTGCGCGGTCGTGCTGATCAATCCGCCGGAGAGCGCGCAGGCGGCGGCTCAGGCTGTCTGCGAATGGACCGCCATCGCGCTGGGCGAGCCGGGCGGGCGCGGCGAGGCCTGGTGGACCTAACCGGCGGGGCGGGCCAGATCGACGATGACCGGGCGGTGGTCCGAGCCCGTGGGCGCGCCGAGGCGGCGCTCCGCCACGGTGATGTCAGCGGTGTGATAGACCTGATCGATGGTCATGCGCAGTGGACCGGGAAGAGCCGCAGGCCAGGTGCCGGGCCAGCCGGAGGCATGGATCAAGTCGCCTTCTGATCGCAGCATGCGGCCGATGCGCGCCGTGGCTACGCTGTTGAAGTCGCCGGCCAGAACCACGGGTTCGAGCGCGCCGTCGATGTGAGTCAACAGATTCTGCGTCTGGATGATCTGTCCCCACTGATACTGAAACGGCCACGGGCGGGTCAGGTGGACGCCGACCACGCGGATCGTGCCCAGCGGGGTGTCCGCCACCGCCGAGATCATCTGGCGCTCATTGCCTTCGGTGGACCGGCGCGACAGGGGGTAGCGGGAGGCGATGACCGAGCGCACGGCGTCCTCGCTGCGGACGACGCGCTCGGTGACCTCGCGGTGGGGGTAGCCGGCGAGCAGCATCTCGATGGCCGCGTTGGGGGCTTCGCCGAACTCCACAAGGACAATAATGTCGGCGTCTGCGGCCTCGATGGAGGCGCGCATGGCGGCCACATCCTCGTTCATCGCGTAGAGATTGGCGGCGTAAAGGCGGACCACCGGGCTGTCGGCGGCGGGACCTGGACCACCGGGCGCGACCTGCGGCCAGATCGCCAGCGCGAGAAGCAGGCAAGCCGCCGCGCCGGCCATGGCTGGAACCCACAGGCGCAGCAGCAGGACGACAAGAGTCGCCGCCAGGGTGAGCGGCAGAACAGGCGCGGGAAACTGGGCCAGAATGTCCACCCATCGGTGGCCGATGCCCGACAGGGCGGCCAGGGCGATGGCCAGAGGGCCGAGCGCGGCGAGCGCCAGGATCGCCTGCACCAGCAAATTCATCGAGCTTTGCAACTGAAGATGTTTGATGAACATTCAAGCGTGGCTTGTGAGAGGCGGTCGAAGAGCCGCGCAGGCGAGGGAGGGGCGACCCATGGCGAAACGGACCATCCACGATATCGAGAAGGTCTGGTCCCGTGTCGAGGGGGTACGCAAGCTTTCCGACAGGGTGATCAAGATCGGGCCGTGGGGTGTGGGCATGGATGGCCTGCTGACCTGGATTCCCCTGGTGGGCGGCGCCTACAGTCTCGGCGCCGCGATCCTGCTGTTCACAAGCGGCCTTCAGGCCAAAGCCTCGCCCCGGACCCTGGCCAAGATGGCGGCCTATCTGGTGTTCGACGTGGCCGTAACGGAGATTCCTCTGGCGGGGTCGCTGGTGGACTTCTTTTTCATCGGCCACCAGTTCGCAGGGCGCACTCTCCAGAAGGAGATCGAGGCCACCCACTGGGTGGAGGCCAACGGGCGCGAGGCGAAGGCCAGCGGCGATCATGTGCGACATCTGGCCGACATGCGCGCGGCGGGACGACGCAGGGTCGTCTATCTGCATGACTGATCTTGACCGGACGTAGCCCGCGGTCACAATCCACGAAACACTGAGGACACGCATGGAAGCGGTGATGACGCGCGAGGCTCTGGCCATCGAGCTTGGCAAGACGGGGCAGGGCGACCGCGCCGCGTTCCAGAGGGTGTATGAGGCGACCTCCTCGAAACTATTGGGGGTATGCCTGCGTATCTTGGGCGACAGGGGGCTCGCCGAGGATGTTTTGCAGGACACCTATCTGACAGTCTGGCGCAGGGCCGAAACCTTTGACGCCACCCGCGCCAGCCCCATCACATGGCTGGTGACCATCGCGCGCAACCGCGCGATCGACCGCCTGCGCGCGGCCGGCGCCCGGGTGCAGACCCGCCCGGTGGACGACGCCTTCGAGGTGGAGGACGCCACGCCCCTGGCGTCGGAACAGATCGAGAGCGCGGATGAGGCGCGGCGGCTGAACGGCTGCCTGGAGGAGCTGGACGACAAGGTTGGCGGCGCCATCCGGACCGCTTTCTTTGAAGGCGTGACCTATGACGAATTGTCCCGGCGTCAGGACGTGCCGCTGGGCACCATGAAGAGCTGGATACGGCGAGGGCTTCTCAAGCTGAGGGCGTGTCTGGAACAATGACCGACACCATCGACAAGGACGCCGACGACGTGCTGGCCGGGGAACTGGCCCTGCGGATCCTGCCCGAGGCGGAGGAAGCGACCGCGCGCGACCGGGAACAGCGTGATCCCGAGTTCGCCCGGCGCGTGACGCGCTGGAACGAGGACCTGGCCCGACTGGCGGACGAGATCGCGCCTGTGCGGCCGTCCGACGCCCTGTGGGTGCGCATTGCGGCGGGCGCCTTCGGCGTCGTGGCGGCGAACGACAACGGCCGGGTGGCGTTCTGGCGGCGGTGGGCCATCGGCTCCACCGGGCTGCTGGCGGCTAGCGTGGCCGCGTTGGCGGTGATGGTGGCGCAGCCCGCCCCCGTTCCCGCACCGGTCGCGCCCCAGGGCGGCGTGACCCGGGTGGCGACCCTGACGCTGGAGAACGGCGCGGCGGCGGTGACCCTGGCCTATGACGCGGCCACCGGGCATCTGTTCCTGGCCCCCACCGACGTGATGGAAGGCGATCCGCGGGTGCCCCACCTGTGGCTGGTCAAGCCGGACGGCGGCGTTCAACTGGTGGGCGCGTTCCACCCCACCCAGCCCGCTACGCACAATCTGGACCCGACCCTGGCCTCGGTGGCCGGGCAGGCGATCTCGGTCGCCGTGTCCATGGAAGAGCCGGGCCACACCCCGTCCGCCCAGCCGGATGGACCGGTGGTGGCCCAGGGCGAAATCAGCCAGCTCTGATACCTGCATCCAAGGTCCCGGCGCCGTCGTAACTGAGGTTATCGGCGGCGTCGGAGGCTGGTTCGTCTCCGTTGCTCCAATCTCTGGCCCGTCGATGCGCGGGGAGACCTTACCTGCCCTTCCGCCGGTCTCCCCGCGCTACTTTTCAAGATAATCTTATGTCGATGATAAATATAATCATTGCCGTGTTTGAGAGTGATCGAGCATCCTGGAGGGGCTGAGCTTCGTAACTGAATGTGATTGACAGCAAGTCGGTCGCACTCAGGAGACGAAATCATGAAAAATCTGATCACCAAGGTCGCCGCAGCCGCCATTCTCGCCGGCGCCGCTGCGCCTGCGGTCGCTCTCGACCATCACGGCGGCGGTCACGCCCAGACGCAGACCAGCCAGACCATCGTCGATGTGGCCGTGGGCTCGCCGGATCACACCACCCTGGTCGCCGCCGTCCAGGCCGCCGGCCTCGGCGAGACCCTGTCGGGCGACGGTCCCTTCACCGTTTTCGCGCCCACCAATGACGCCTTCGCCAAGCTGCCTGCCGGGACCGTGGAGACCCTGGTCCAGCCGGCCAACCGCGCCACCCTGACCGCCGTGCTGACCTATCATGTGGTCGCCGGCGAGCTGAAAGCGGCCGACGTTCTGGCGGCCATCGAGGCGGGGGGCGGCAGCGCCGTCCTGACCACCGTGCAGGGCGCCGAACTGACCGCGTCGCTGCAAGGCGGCTCCGTCATCCTGACCGACGCCGCGGGCGGCACGGCGACGGTGACGGCCACGGATCTGGACGCCTCGAACGGCGTGATCCATGTGATCGATACGGTGGTGATGCCGCAGTAAGTCACGGAACTTGCTGCTTTTCTGATCGGGCGGCCAGGTTTTTTCCTGGCCGCCCGCATGAGACTCGCGACGCGAAAAACAGTGCAACTGGAGTGCAAGACTCGAAAAACAGTGTCTGAATTGTCCGAAATCCGGTTTCGGGAGTGCCGCTGGGCAGGTGAGACTCTGAATCGAAAAAACAGTGCAATGAAGTCTCACAGTCCAGCGCTGATTCCTCTCGCTGGACAGGAGTATATCGGCGGCTTGGCGGGGTGGGCGCAAACAGGCGCCAGGGCGCACGGAATCCCTTGAAAATTAACGGATCGAGCGCCGGGAATGCGGCGGCGCGTTGCGTGGCTCGGCGGCCCCGACCGTGCGTATGGATCGCCGGGACAAGCCCGGCGATGACGAGGGTGAAGCGGGTTCAGCGCTTCCCGGCGGGGGGCTGGGCGTAGCCGAGGCGGGCGTTGAGTTTGTCCAGCAGATCAATGGCGCAGTCGGCGATCACCGTGCCGGGGGGATAGACCGCCGCGGCGCCGCTTTCGATCAGGGCGGGGATGTCGCCGGGCGGGATGACGCCACCGACCACGATCATGATGTCGGGACGGCCCAGCTTTTCCAGTTCCGCCTTCAGCTCCGGCACCAGGGTCAGGTGTCCGGCCGCCAGCGATGAGGCGCCGACCACATGGACATTGTTGTCGACGGCCTGTTTCGCGGCCTCGGCGGGGGTCTGGAACAGGGGCCCGGCGTCCACGTCGAAGCCGATGTCGCCATAGGCCGAGGCGATGACCTTCTGGCCCCGGTCGTGGCCGTCCTGACCCAGCTTGGCCACCAGAATGCGCGGCGGGCCGCCGTCGTTCTCCACGAAGGCGGCGACCATGCCGCGGGCGCGGGCCAGTTTCGCATCGGCCCCGGCCTCGGCGGCGTAGACGCCCCTGACCGTCTTCACCTCGGCCACGTGGCGGCCGAAGGCGGCCTCCATGGCGTCGGACATCTCGCCCACGGTGGCGCGGGCGCGGGCGGCGTCGACGCACAGCTCCAGCAGGTTGGCGTTTCCGGCGGCGCCGGACTTCAGGGCGTCCAGCGCGGCCTGACAGCCGGCCTCGTCCCGCTCGGCGCGCAGGCGTTTCAGCTTGTCAATCTGGCGGGCGCGGACGTCGGCGTTGTCCACCTTCAGCACCGGAATGTCGTCGGCCAGGTCGGAGAGGTATTTGTTCACGCCGACGACGGTCTGCTGGCCCGTGTCGATGCGGGCCTGGGTGCGGGCGGCGGCTTCCTCGATGCGCAGCTTGGGGATGCCGGCCTCGATGGCCTTGGCCATGCCGCCGAGCGTCTCCACTTCCTCGATGTGGGCCAGGGCGCGGGCGGCCAGGTCGTAGGTCAGGCGCTCCACATAGTATGAGCCGCCCCACAGGTCGGCGCTGTCGGTCATGCCGGTTTCGCGCTGCAGGAAGATCTGGGTGTTGCGGGCGATGCGGGCCGAGAAGTCGGTGGGCAGGGCCAGGGCTTCGTCCAGGCTGTTGGTGTGCAGGCTCTGGGTTCCGCCGTGGGCGGCGGCCATGGCCTCGACCGCCGTGCGGGCCACATTGTTGAACACGTCCTGGGCCGCGAGGCTCCAGCCCGAGGTCTGGCAGTGGGCGCGCAGGGCCAGGGACTTGGCCGATTTCGGCGCGAACTCGCGCTGGATCAGCGAGGCCCACAGCAGGCGCCCGGCGCGCATCTTGGCCACCTCCATGAAGTGGTTCATGCCGATGGCCCAGAAGAAGCTGAGGCGCGGGGCGAAGGCGTCGATATCCATGCCCGCGGCCACGACCGCGCGGGCGTATTCGACCCCATCGGCCAAGGTGTAGGCCAGCTCCAGGTCCGCCGTCGCTCCGGCTTCCTGCATGTGATAGCCGGAAATGGAGATGGAGTTGAACTTCGGCATCTCGCGCGCGGTGTAGGCGAAGATGTCCGAGATGATCCGCATGGAGGGGGCCGGCGGATAGACGTAGGTGTTGCGGACCATGAACTCCTTGAGGATGTCGTTCTGGATGGTCCCGGTCAGCTTGTCCCGGCTGACGCCCTGTTCCTCGGCGGCGATGATGTAGAGCGCCATGATCGGCAGGACGGCGCCGTTCATGGTCATGGACACCGACATCTGATCCAGCGGAATGCCGTCGAACAGGGTCTGCATGTCGAGGATGGAGTCGATGGCGACGCCCGCCATGCCCACATCGCCCGCCACCCGCGGATGATCGGAATCATAGCCCCGGTGGGTGGCCAGATCGAAGGCGATGGACAGGCCCTTCTGACCGGCCGCCAGATTGCGGCGGTAGAAGGCGTTGGACGCCTCGGCCGTGGAGAAGCCCGCGTACTGGCGGATGGTCCACGGGTTGGTGGCGTACATGGACGGGTAGGGGCCGCGCAGATAGGGCGCGACGCCCGGCAGGCCCTGAACGAAATCGAGCCCTTCGAGGGCGTCGGGGCCATAAGCCGGATCGACGGTGATCTTTTCGGGCGTGGGCCATCCGGCGCCGTCGACGGGGGCGGACGTTCCGGTCTGGTGGAAGGCCAGGGTGGTGAAGTCGGGCAGGCTCATCGGGCCGCCTCCACATGGTCGGACAGGCGGATGGGGGCGATGGGCGTGCAGGCGTCGTCGGGGCCGGCCTGACGCACATCGGGCGCGGCGACCGCATGGGACGGGCGCGGGTCGATGGCCACGGGATCCTCGTCAGCGGGATAGAGGCTGACCCCGAGGATGGGGGCGGAGCCGTCGCGGGTTGCGGCGATCAGGGCCTCGCGGGCCGTGGCCACCTCGTCGGACAGGGCTCCGGACATGAGGGCGGCGGCGAGGCCGCCTTCGGCTTCGATGGCCTGGAAGCGGGCCCAGCCCGCGCGGGCCAGATCGTCGGTCATCTGCTCGAAGAAGAAGGCGCCGCCCGCCGGGTCGGCGACGCGGCCCAGGTGGCTTTCCTCCATGAGGATGAGCTGGGTGTTGCGGGCCTGACGACGGGCCAGGGCATTGTCGCCGCCCAGAGGCGCGGTGAAGGGGTCGAGCACGACGGCCTGGGCGCCGCCCACGGCCCCGGCGAAGGCGGCGGCGGTCAGGCGCAGCAGATTGTTGTGCACGCCCCGGTCCGCCAGCATGCGGGCCGAGGAGCGGAGCTCGATCACGGCGGGTGCGTCCGAACCGCAGGCCCCGGCGATGCGGGCCCAGAGGGCGCGGGCGGCGCGCAGCTTGGCGATCTGCACCGGATAGCGGGCGTCGGCGGACAGGCCCAGCACGATGCGCTTCAAGCCCTCGGTGGGGGTGACGCCGGCGGCCTCCAGCGCGCGCAGATAGGCCACCACGGCGGCGGCCATGACGCCCAGCTCCTGGGCCTCGGTCCCGCCCGCTTCGTGCACGAAGCGGCCTGAGGCGAGGAACAGGGTGGCCCGGGGATAGGCGCCGGCGTGGCGGGCGCCGGCCTGGGCGGCGGCGTTGACATGGGCGGCGACGGGACCGGCGCTGGCGCCTTCAAGGGCGAAGGCGGACACCGGATCAAGATGGAAGGCGAGGGGCGCCTCGGGCGCGCCCTTGGCGAGCACGGCCAGCCAGTTGGCGGCCTCGGCGCCCATGAATCCTGCGTCCAGCGCCACGGGGGCCAGATCCAGCAGGACCCCGTCGAGGGCGCGGGCCAGATCGTCCTGCGAGCCCACGGCCACGCCGGTGTCGCCCGACGGATCGAGGCGCAGCAGCAGCGAGGCCGCGCCGTTGGTCAGGGCGTCGTGGGCCAGGGCGTTGGCGCGGGCGGGCTCGGGATGGTCGACGAGAGTGCGCAGATCCCAGGGGCGGTCGCGGTCGCCGGACAGGCCCGGGCGGGCGTGCAGGACCGCGCGCTCCGGGTCGGCGGCGTAGAGCGGCTGGATCGCCAGACCGTCGGCGGTGCGGCCGATCAGGGTTTCGAAGGGCGCGCCTTTCAGGCCCTTTTCAGCGAGGGCGCGCCAGTCGGCGAGGGACGGGACGGGGAAATCTGGGCTGAGGCTTTTCACGGCGCGAGTGATGGGCCGTGGGCGCCCGGCCCGTCAAGCCGGGCGGAAACAGCGCGTGATAATCCCGCATTTTTCGAGGCCACTTCATTGACGCACAAGGGTTGGGCGCTCGCGAGAGCCCGATTTCGCCGCACGCGTTCGCGGCGCCCGCACACTGACACTCACGACCCATCAAGGAGGCGCGAGCGTGATCCCAGCCGAATCCCAGTCCAGCGCGAGGCTGGACCTGCCCTATCTGCAGGCCGGGCAGATGCAGAAACATGTGACCCTGAACGAGGCCCTGACCCGGCTGGACGCCCTGGTCCAGTGCGCGGTGGTCAGCCGGTCCGTGGCCGCTCAGCCGGCGGCGCCCGACGACGGCGCGCTTTATATAGTGCCGAAGGGCGCGACCGGCGCGGTCTGGTCGGCCATGGCGCCGGGCGGGCTGGCGCGGTTCGAGGCGGGCGGCTGGACGGTGATCGCGCCGCCGCCCGGTCTGCGCGCCTTTGTAGTCGATGAGCAGCGGCTTCTGGTGCTCGGGGACGACGGCTGGACGGATGTGGGCGCCGCGCCTGACCGACTGGATAATCTGCAGGGGCTGGGCGTCGGCACGGCCTCGGATGAAACCAACGCCTTCGCCGCCAGGCTGGACAGCGCCCTTTGGACCGCGCGGTCCGAAGGCGAGGGCGGCACCGGCGATCTGCGCTATGTGCTGAACAAAGAGGGCGGCGCGAAGGTGCTGTCGCTGCTGTTCCAGTCGGGCTGGTCGGGGCGGGCCGAGATCGGGCTGGTCGGCGACGACGATCTGGTGCTGAAGATGTCGCCGGACGGGGAAGCCTGGCGGGAGGCTTTGCGAGTGGATCGTCAGACCGGCCGGCTGGCCTTTCCGGTCATGGACGCGCTGCTGCGGCCGGCGACCCAGGAGGTGCTGACGACCTTCGAAACACCGCCCGCTCGCGCGCGGACGTTCCGGATCGATGACCTGATCAGCGCGCTGGAGGCCGCCGGGGTCTGGGCGCGGCTGGGCGCGCTCTATCTGACCGCGGGCCACGATGAACAGGCGGCGCGCATAAATCTGAAGGCGCCCGGGTCGAACGGCCTGGTCCCCATGAACGGTTCGACCTTCGTGACGAAGACCGGCTACGTCGGCAACGGCGCCTCGGCCTGGCTCGACACGGGGCTGAGCGCGGCGGCGGCGGCGGACGGCGGCCCCTGGCTGGCGGCGGGCGTGTGGCTGGCCGCCAACCCGTCTCCCGGTTCCGGCCAGTTTCTGCTGGGTCCTGTGGCCGGGGCCGAGACGTTGTCGCTGGCCCTCAATCCGTCAACGGGCGGTTTCAGCGCGCGGGTCGGGACCACGACGCTGGCCAATTTCGGCGCCGCGCCGACGGCGAGGGGCCATTTCGCCGTCAGTCGCACCGACGCCTCGCATGTGACCGGCTTCCATAACGGACTGCCGCTCAGCACGCAGGTCAGCGCGTTCACAGGATATGGCGACGGGCATACCGGGCTGCTGCGCCGCTTCAACAGCTATCATGCCGGCACGGTGGCCGCGGCCTGGCTGGGGCAGGGCCTGGAGCCCCACCAGATGTCGGCGCTGCATGACGCCCTCGCGTCCTGCCTGAACGGGGCGGGCTGACATGGAGCAGGAGCATCCGATCCATCCGGCCCCCGAGGGCGACTGGCGCTGGCGGCGCCTCTACACTTACGCCACGACGACCGCGGGGCTGGCGTTGCTGGCGGTTCTGGTCTGGCGGCTGGAGGCGCCGCGCGAGCTGATGTGGGTGGCGACGGCGCTGATCGTGCGCGACGCCTGGCGGGAGACGCTCTACATCGTGGCGCCGTCGGCGCAGGCCATCGTGGCGGGACTGTCCGCCTGGCGAGGCCGGTCATGAAGGCCCCGGACACGCGCGCGCTGCAGGGGATCCTGCGCAGCCTGGGCCTGTACTCCGGCGATCTGGACGGGGTCTGGGGACCGCTGTCGCAGGCCGCGTTCGACGCGCTGGTCGAGGCGTACCGCAGCCGTCACCCCGTTCCAAAGCCGCACCGCCCCATGGGATGGTCGTGGGACCAGTCAGAGGGCGCGCTCTATCTGGACGGCCGGTGGATGGCCCGGGGCTATTCGGGGCGCGGGGAGGGGCGCAACAACCCCGCCAGGGAAGCTGTGCGCGGCGTCGGGCCCATTCCGGCCGGCCGCTGGCGCATCGGCCCGCCGCGCAGCAGCGCCAGGACCGGACCGCACGTCATGGACCTGACGCCCGTCGGCCATGACGCCCATGGCCGCAGCGCCTTCCAGATCCATGGCGATAACGCGGCGGGGGACGCCTCCTCCGGCTGCATCGTCCTGCCCCGGACCTGGCGGGAGATGATCAGCGCAAGTGAGATCCGCATGCTGGAGGTCACGCCATGATCCGGACGTTTCCCGGCCCGAGGTCGGCTACCGGCTGGATCAAGGCGGCGGGGGCCGTCCTGGCGGCCCTGGTTCTGATGTCCGTCGTCGCCCATCAGTGGGACCGGCTGTGGTCATGGCTGCCGTGGTCGGACGCGCGCCGGCTGGAGCGGGTGATCGATCAGCGCGATCGGCTGGCCGCCGAGGCGGACGCCATGCGGGCTCACATCGAGCTCCTGACCCGACAGGCGCGGCGCGTCGAAACCGTCCACCGGCAGGTGATCGACCTGCGAGACCTTACCGATCCTGTCCTTCTTGAAGCCCGGAGCGCCCCTGATGCGTCCATACCGCTTGATTCCGCTCGCGCTGATCGTCTGCGTGAGCATGACCGCCGCCTGTGCGACCTGGCGCCCGGCGCCTGCGCCGATGAAGCCGCCGCCCCCTCCGGCGTTCGCGTTGAAGCCTTGCCCGATCGCGACCCTGGGTGAATCGCCGACCTGGTCGGATCTGGAGGCCGCCTACATTGCGAGGGGACGCCAACTGGTCGAATGCGACCTGGTCAGGCGGCTGCTCGTGGAGACGCTGGAAGAGATGAGGTGAAGGACGCGGCGGCGCCCGGGCGATCGGCAATTTCTGCCGGGACGGCGGCAATATCTGCAGGGCCGGACCCGGAAGCGGCATAATCTGCCGGGCCCGCCGCGTGGTAAATCAACCTATAACGCCATTATTTCATTGAGTTAGACGGTTTCATCAAACGGTCAAACTGGCCCGCGCCTTGCTTCAACTGGTCTGAGCAAAATGCTCCCGGCTGTCAAAATGACGTCGGACACCTTGAAAGAAGGACACCGTGCCATGGCGCTGAACAGCGTTAACACGAACGTGGGCGCAATGATCGCCCTGCAGAACCTCTCCAAAACCAATTCCGAACTGAACACCGTCCAGAACCGGATCAACACCGGTATGAAGGTCAATTCGGCCAAGGACAATGGAGCCATCTGGGCCATCGCCCAGAACCAGCGCGCCGAAATGGGCGCCCTGAATGCCGTCAAGGACAGCCTGCAACGCGGTCAGTCGACCGTCGATGTGGCCATGGCCGCCGGCGAATCCATCTCCGATCTTCTGCTGCAGATGAAGGAGAAGGCCCTGGCCGCCACCGATGAAACCCTGACCACCGCGTCGCGTGACGCCCTGAACGAGGATTTCGAATCGATCCGCGACCAGATCACCTCGGTGATCGATAACGCCAAGTTCAACGGCGCCAACCTGCTGGATGGTTCGCTGACCGGCGGCTACAAGGCCCTGGCCTCGGCCGATGGCACCTCGACCATCGACGTGGACGGTGAAGACATGAGCCTCAGCGGCTCGATCGTCACCCTCGGCGCCGGCGACGGCATCGGCAGCGTCTCTGACGCCACTGACGCCCTGGCCGCCGTCGACGCCTCCATCGCCAACGTGTCGGCCGCCCTGGCCCGCATGGGCACCAGCTCCAAGGCCCTGGGCACCCACCTGACTTTCGTGGGCAAGCTGCAGGACAGCCTCGAAGCCGGTGTCGGCAATCTGGTGGACGCCGACCTGGCCAAGGAGAGCGCCCGACTCACCGCTCTGCAGACCAAGCAACAGCTGGGTGTGCAGGCGCTGTCGATCGCCAACTCCTCCACTTCCATGCTGCTGGGACTGTTCCGCTAATCCAGGAACGGGGAGGGAGCGTCCACGGACGCTCCCTCCGTCTTCCCGCCAATCGGGAGGCGCCGGCCTGACGACCGGCGAAATGAGGGATGGATGCGAATGCCAAAGTGACCCGCGTTGCGCTGCCCGCTGTCGCCGCCCTGTCGTCTTCCGCAGGCGGAGATTTTTCGGATTCCAGCCAGTCGCAGGAGGCCGAACGCATTGCACGGTATCGGCTGGTGATCGAGGAGGGCGCCGCCAAGGGGGCGTTCATTTACAAGATCCTGGACCGCGAAACCGGAGAGGTCGTCCGCCAGCTTCCCCGCGAGGAAGTGGCGAAACTGGGCGCCCGATCCAGCTACACCGCAGGCGCGGTCATAGACACCACGGCCTGATCGGCCCACGGCGTCCCGGAGAGTGGAACCGCCCGACCCCAGGTCGAGGCGGCGAATGTGGTTAGCGGGCGTTAACCATACGCTCACGACTCGGTCGATAGCTTCCCCCTAGAAATCCTCGGGGGACGAAGACCCAATGACCAGCAGCGTTCATACCAACACCTCGGCTCTGATTGCGCTTCAGAACCTGAACCTGACGAACCAGCGGCTCGAAGCCGTGCAGGGCAGGGTGAACACCGGCCTCAAGGTTCAGGGCGCAAAGGACAACGCCTCCGTATGGGCGATCGCCCAGGGGCAGCGAGCCGACATGGGCGCGCTGAGCGCTGTTCAGATGAGCCTGGACCGGGCCACCTCCGTGGCCGATGTGGCGCTCTCGGCAGGCGAGACCATTTCGGACCTGCTGAACCAGTTGAAAGAGAAGGTCGTCGCCGCCAATGACGAATCGCTCAAGACGCAGTCCCGGGAACTTCTGAACGACGACTTCCAGGCGCTGCTGCGGTCCATCAGCCAGGCGGTGCAGAACGCCGAGTTCGACGGCGCCAACCTGCTGGACGGATCCCTGAGCGCCGGCGTGCGCTTCCTGGCCAACGCCGAGGCCGACGCCTTCGTGACCCTGAGCACGCGCAACCTGTCGCTGGGCGGAGGCGTCATCGACCTCACCCTCAGCTCCAACCTGCTGACCATGTCGGATGCGGCCGCCGCCCTGACGGACCTGAACGCATCCATCTCCCAGGTGAACTCCGCCCTGGGCGCGCTGGGGTCCCAGGCCAAGCAGATCGAGGCGCACAACGGTTTCGTCTCCCGTCTTATGGATACGCTGGAATCGGGCATCGGCAATCTGGTGGACGCTGACCTGGCCAAGGAAAGCGCGCGGCTGACGGCCTTGCAGGTTCAGCAGCAGCTGGGCGTGCAGGCCCTGTCCATCGCCAACCAGGCGCCGCAGGTGATCCTGTCCCTGTTCCGCGGCGGTTAAGGACGATTATCCCGACCGCTTAGGGATTTCTTACCCCTGCTGCTGCAAAAATAGGGGCGGAGCGTCCCATGATCGACAACAGCTATCTGCTAGGTCTGTTCGGACAGTCGACCACATTGGGCGGCGGGAGCGCCGTACGCGCGCCGCGGGTCAAGACCCAGCCGACACCGCCCTGGGATTCCACGCGCCAGCCCGCGCAAAGCGACCTTCTCCGTGCCGCCCTGGCGGGCCGAAGCCTGATCGACGGTCAGGCCGCGCGACTGGATCTGCCCGGCGCTTCGGCGGATTACGGCAAGCTCTTCTCGCTCTATCAGGGCTTGGCGTCGCTGGCCGCCATGGCGGACCGGGCCGGGACCAAGGGGGTTGCGAGCACGGAACTGTCCCTGCTGAACAAGCGGTTCGAGGCAGGGTTGAACGAGGTTTCAGGGTGGCTGTCGCAGGCCGGTTTTGACGCCTTCAACCTTGTGCAGGGCACCTCCTCGTCCTTGTCCAAGAGCACGGCCGCGGTGGCGCGGGACACCTCGAAGTCCCTGACCGGCGTGATCCATGAGGGCGCCGTGACCGACCCGGTGGCGGCGTTCCAGGGCGCGGTGCAGTTCCGGATCACCGTGGGGAAGCTGGAGCAGACGGTTCAGGTCGACATCGATCTGGACGAGATGGGCGCGCAGACCCGCAGCCTGACCAACGTCCTCGGCTTCATCAACGGCAAGCTGGAAGACGCGGGGGTTCAGGCCCGCATTGGTCGGGAGATGATTCCCGCCGAGGAACGCTCGATCAAGGTCGGCGACAAGACCGTGGCGCTGCCCAATGGTCCCGACCGATGGGCCCTGCTGGTGCGCGGTTCCTCGGTGGAAACGTTGCAGTTTTCGGCTCCTGATACGGCTGACGCGGTCTATGTGACCCAGGGCACGGGCAGCGGGAACCAGCTGTTGAAATTCACCGACGGCGCCGTGCCCAGCGGCGCGGGGATCGGCGAAACGCACTGGGTGGACGGTCGTCTCGCCCAGGACGGGCTGCCGTCTGGCATCAGCGCCATTCGCGCCTCCGCAACCGACGCGGATGGAAACGTCTGGATGGTGGCGGACCTGTCCGAGGGGCTGGGCAACCAGCCCATCAAGGGAACCAGCGACGTCGCCCTGATGAAGTTCGATTCCGCGGGGCGTCTGGTGTTCAGCCGGGCGCTGGGCGCCGCCGATCAGGCGTCGGGCTACGCCCTGGCGATTTCCGGGGACGGCCGCGTGGCGGTGGCGGGATCGGTGACCGGGGCGCTGGACAACGGCGCCGCCGGCGCGAACCGCGGCCTGTCGGACAGCTTCGTCACGGTCTTCAACCTCAAGGGCGAGGAGCAGTGGACCCAGCGCCGCGGCGCAAGTGCTGCGGACGAGGCCACGGCGGTCACCTTCGGCCAGGACGGCACAGTCTATGTGGCCGGGCGAGCCCAGTCGGCCATGATCGGGGCATCGGCTCAAGGCGGGTGGGACGGCTATCTTCAGGCCTTCAGCCAGCACCAGGCCTATCCCACCGCGCCGATCACCGGTGGTCTGCAGTTCACCACCCAGTTCGGGACGGCGGGCGAGGACTCCGTCGCTTCCATCGCCGTGGACGGGAACAATCTTTATACCGCCGGCGTGGAGAACGGCCGGGCGGTGGTCCGGCACTACGAGTTGAACGGCTCAGGCCAGCCGACCCTGCTCGGCATGCGTGATCTGGGCGCCATGTCCGGCGAGATCGCCGGAATTGCGGTGTCGAACGGGCGGGTGATCGTGGCGGGTACGACGCGCAACGACGCGCTCGCCGCAGGGGCGGCGGTGAATACGGGACACTCCGGGGGCACGGACGCCTTTGTCCTGTCCATGGACGGCGACCTGGCCGCTGCGGGCGACCGGCTGACGTTCCATGGCGGGGCCGGAGACGATACGGTGGCGGACGTGAAGGTCCATGACGGCAAGGTCTGGATCACCGGCGTGGCGGACCGGCCGCTGGGCGGCCTGCCCGATGACCCCCGGATGGCCTATCTGTCGCGCATCGATCCGGACACCGGAGCGGTGGAATGGAGCCGCACCTGGAAAGGGGCGGGCGACCAGGCCGTGACCGGCACAATCGCCGTGGCCTCAGGCGGAGCGAGCGTTCTGGATCGACTGGGGCTGCCTACCGGCGTGATCGCGCAGGGGGACTCCAAGCAACTGACAGCCGCCACCTCATTGCGGGTCGGCGATCGTTTCTATGTGGTGGACTCCAATGGACGATCCCGCGCCGTCACCATCGAGGCCCGGGACACGCTGCAGACCCTGGCGCGGAAGATCGAGCAGGCGTCCAATATGCAGCTGAGGGTCACGGTTGCTTCCGAAGGCGGCGAGGTGAGCGGCAAGGATGGGGAGACGACCCTGACCATGGGCGGCTTCCAGCGCCTGTCGATCCAGGCCCGCGACGGGCGCGAGGGCGCCGTTCTGAGGGCCGGCGAGTCGGGGCGCGACGCCCTGGCCGGCTTGGGTCTGAGCCCTGGCTTCGTGGGCAAGACAAGCGGGGCCGACACCCGAAAGACCTATGGCATCCAGCTGCCTGGCAATCTGAACCTGTCGGGCGTAGAGGCGGCCAACAAGGCCGGCGAGGCCCTGCTGGCCGCGATGAAGGTCGTACGCGACGCCTATCGGGACCTGTCGCCCCAGAACGCCGTCAAGAAGCCGGTCGGGCAGGCGCCCGCCTATATGACGGCCCGCATCGCCAATTATCAGGCCGCCCTGGACCGTCTGATGGGGCGATAGGGGAAAACCCTCCTTCCCCTTCGCTTGGCGGTTGACGTCGCGCCCGCGCCGGGGGTTATTGCCCCGATTACTCGCGCGAGAGGCTCATGGCGTTGCCCAACGACAACCGCATCATTCTGGCCCTTGGCGCCGTGCTGGCCGTGGTTGCGGCCGTGGTCATCGCCCTGATCTTCACCAGCCGCGGCGGCGATGACGGCCCCACGACCCCCGAGGACCGGGCGGGCCTGCAACTGGATGTGACCGAGGCCCCGGATCTGGAGCCCACGCGCGAGTTGCGCTGTTTCGTCAACGGACAGTTCGTGGGCATGGCGACTTTGGCCGACTGCGCCCGCCAGAACGGCGTGGCCACCGAGGCGCTGGATGTGGGACTGGACGAGACGGGCGCCCTGGCCGCCGCGCCGACCGCGGTGTTCGCGCCGCCGCCGGACGAGCCGCCGCTGGATCTGACGGAGCTTGCGGGCGTCAATCCGCCGGAAGCGACCCCCGTGAGCCCGACCCCCGGACCGCCGCCGGTTCAGCAGACGGGAGCCGCCTGTCTGCGCCACGTGGGCGGCGAGTGGCGCCAACTGTCGGCCGGCATGAGTCAGGGCGCCTGTGTGCAGGCGTTGTTTGCAGGAACCTGCGTGCGGCCCGGCGACGCCCAGTACGGCCGCTGGGGCGACCTGACCCTTCGTCTGGTGCCGCGCCGGGTGGAGCAGTCCCAGGACAACAGCCGCTTCCGGACCCTGGCCGAACAGGACCGCAACTGTCAGTTTCCGGGGCTTCGCTGATGAGAGGCCTGATCGTTTCAGTCGTCTGCATGGCGGTGGCCGGTCTGGCGGCCTGCTCCAGCAGCACTCGCGCGCCGCAAGGGCCGGGCGTCTGCTATCACGTGGTGCGTGACGGCGAGGAGGTGCGTTTCAATGTGCTGGCCGAGGATGTGGAATCCATCGAGTTCTGCGCGGCGCGTCTGGAAGAGATGCGTCTGAACTTCCTGCGGATGGGCGGATCGACGCGGGAGATCGCCGGCGCCTATCAGGGACAGTTCATCTTCATCGAGCGGGCCGGGGTCTATTTCGGCCAGACGCTGGAGGGCGGACGCTTTTTCGCCCTCGCGCGCACGGGCGACGGACGCCTCGCCATACCGGGCGCCATCCAGCGCACGCCGGCGCCGGAAACAGCGGATTGACGTCACGCATACGGCGTGAACAATATGTGAACATGGCTTCCGGCCGGGCGCTTCGGCCTGGTCGGGGAGGCCTTAATGAACAAGGAAAAGCGTGATGGCGGGCAGCGTCAACAAGGTCATTCTGGTGGGCAATCTGGGACGTGATCCCGAAATCCGCACCCTGAACTCGGGCGAGAAGGTCGCGAACCTGTCTCTGGCCACATCCGAACAATGGCGGGACAAGGCCTCCGGAGAGCGCAAGGAAAAGACCGAGTGGCACCGGGTGGTGATCTTCAACGAGAATATCGTGCGGGTCGTCGAGAACTATCTCAAGAAGGGCTCCACCATCTATGTGGAAGGCTCGCTCCAGACGCGCAAATGGACCGACCAGCAGGGCGTGGAGAAATACTCCACCGAGGTGGTCCTGCAGAAATTCCGCGGCGAACTGACCATGCTGGGCGGTCGCAGCGAGGGCGGCGGGTCCGGTCCGCGCGACGACGACGGCTATTCCTCGGGCTTCTCCACCGGCGGCGCCAACAAGCCGTCCGGTCCCAAGGAAAGCTATGACCTGAACGACGACATCCCCTTCTAGGACATCACGGCTCGTCCCCGGGGCGGTTCAGCCGGACCCGGGGACGCGCGTGAGGACGTGACGACCTCAGGCGGTAGCGGAAGAAAATAATTTGTGAGGCGCGCGACTGGCGACCTCGTGGCAAGAGCAGCCCGTGACCCAGTCCCGTTCCGCCCTTGCTCCCGCCGAGATTGCGGCCATCGTCGCCATTGTGGTGATCTGGGGCGTCAACAACGCCGCTGTGAAGATCTCAACCGAGAGCTTGCCGCCGCTGCTGACCGGGGCGCTGCGGTTTGGCCTGGCGGCCCTGTGTCTGGCCTGGTTCGTGCGTCCGCCTTTTCCGAACGGAAAGAGTCTGGCGCTGCTGGTTTTGCTGGGCGGGCCGATCCATTTCGCCCTCATCTATCTGGGCTTCTCCATGGCCCACGACGTCACGCCCCTGTCGGTCAGCCTGCAACTATGGATTCCCATGACCGCGCTGTTCGCCTTCCTGCTGCTGGGGGAACGCATCAGCGTGCCGGCGGTGCTGGGCATGCTGATCGCCTTTTTCGGCATCGCCTGGATGGTTCTGGACGCCCATGCCTTCGTGGACCTTCCGGCCATCATGATCGGGGTCGGGGCCAGCGTGGCGTGGGCCCTGACAACCGTCATCGCGCGCCGGACGCGGGCCGTTTCGCCGATGAAGATGCAGGGTTTGCTGGCCATGGTCACCTTCCCGGTCCTGCTGCTGGGCTCCCTGACGTTCGAGACCGGGCAGGTGGCGGCCATGCAGGAAGCGCCCCCGCTGGCCTGGGGCGCGGTGGCGTTCAGCGCCCTGATGTCCACGGTCGTCGCCACAGGGCTGGTGTTCTGGCTTGTCCAGCGGCGAGAGGCCGGGCGGGTGACGCCCTATCTGCTGGCGACGCCGGTAGTCTCAATGCTGGTGGGCTGGGGCCTCATGGATGACGTCCTGACCCCGCAGATCCTGACGGGCGCTGCGCTGACGCTGATCGGCGTGGCCATTGTGGCCCTGGCCGAACGCGGACTTGGGGGGGGGGGGGGGGGGGGAGGGGCGGGGGGGGAGGGGGGAAAAAAAAAAAAAAAGAAAAGAAGAAAGAAGAAGAGAACGCACGGCGCACAAACAA
>NZ_JBKBIB010000002.1:276206-283113 GCF_046299535.1 Brevundimonas sp.
CCCTGGCCGAACGCGGACTTCGCGCCGGGGTCGCCCCCGGCGCGAAGGTGAAGACCTAGACCGAAACCGGCTCAGTTGGACGCGGGCCGGGGCCCGAATTTCGGTCCAGCCGATCAGGCCCTAGCCGCGCTGAACGACGGCGCAGGCCACCCGGTCGCCGGCCCCGCCGATGGGCTGGCTCCGGTGATCGTCGGGATTGGCGTGAATAACGATGGCGGACCCGTCATCGTCCCACAGCCATTGGCCCGGACCATTTTCGGCGATGCGGGCGCGGGTGGTGAAGATTTCCGCGCGGGCCTCTCCATTCTCGTTGGCGTAGATGTTGGGCAGGTCCCCGTCATCGGGACCTTCGGCGTTCAGAAGGCCGTGGGGAACGTCCCGGGCATGGTTGATATGGCCGCCCGCGTTCTGGAAGGCGGCGTCGCCGCAGTCGCCGGTCTCGTGGATGTGGATGCCGTGCCAGCCGGGCGCCAGGCCGTTCACCTCGACACGCATGAGCAGGCCGGTGGGGGCCTGGGTCAGGCTCACCGTGCCGACGCCCTGGCCGTCATTGTCTCGCAGTTCGGCCGTGCCGCTCTCGGTGGTGGTGGCCCGTGCCGCATCGCTCGAGGTAGCGTGATCCGCCGTGCCGCCCGTGGCTGCGGGCTGGGCCGGAACCGTCGTCGTTTCCGTCTCGCCGCAGGCGGCCAGGCCCGCCACGCCGAGGGCGAGAACGGAGGTTAGAAGAAGGTTGGCGCGCATGGATCGGCTCCCTGTCCAAAAGCTTTGCCCCGTGGGGATGGATGGGCGCGCGCGCTTTGCCACGCATGCCCTCGGGTGCTAATGTTTCGTCAACGGAATGCGTTCCGATTCCCGCCCCTGACGGGCGCTCAGAAAGCCTGAATTCTCTTGACCGACGACAGCCACAACGACGTTCCGGCGACGGGCGCCCACAACGACATCGCCCCCGTCGCCATCGAAGACGAACTGCGCCGCTCATACCTCGACTACGCCATGAGCGTGATCGTCAGTCGGGCCCTGCCTGACGTACGCGACGGCCTGAAGCCTGTGCACCGGCGGATCATCCACGCCATGTACGAAGAGGGCCGGACCGCCGACAAGAAGTACTACAAGTCCGCCAACATTATCGGCGACGTGATGGGCCGCTATCACCCGCACGGGGATAGCGCGATCTATGACGCCCTGGTGCGTATGGCCCAGCCGTTCTCCATGCGGCTGATGATGGTCGACGGCCAGGGCAATTTCGGCTCGGTGGACGGCGATCCCCCGGCGGCCATGCGTTACACCGAAAGCCGCATGACCCATGCGGCCGAGGCCCTGATCTCGGACATCGACAAGGACACGGTCGACTTCCAGGACAACTATGACGGCTCGCGCCGCGAACCCACGGTTCTGCCCAGCCGCATCCCGAACCTTCTGGTGAACGGCGCCGGCGGCATCGCCGTGGGCATGGCCACCAATATTCCGCCGCACAATCTGGGCGAGGTGGTCGACGCGGCCCTCGCCCTGCTGGACGATCCCGACGTCAGCGACGAGACCCTGCTGGACATCGTTCCGGGCCCCGACTTCCCCACCGGCGGCGAGATCATGGGCCGCACCGCGCCCCGCAACGCCCTGCGTGACGGCCGCGGCTCGGTGGTGGTGCGCGGCAAGGCGAGCATCGAGGAGATCCGCGCGGGCCGCGAGGCGATCATCGTCACCGAGATCCCGTATCAGGTGAACAAGCAGACCCTGATCGAGCGCATCGCCGAGATGGTGCGCGAGAAGCGTCTGGAAGGCATCGCCGACATCCGCGACGAGTCCAGCCGCGAAGGCATGCGCATCGTGGTGGAGTTGAAACGCGACGCGTCCGGCGACGTGGTGCTGAACCAGCTGTACCGCTACAGCGCGCTGCAAAGCTCGTTCGGCGTCAACATGCTGGCGCTGAACCATGGACGGCCCGAGCAGATGGGCTTGCGGGCCATGCTGGACGCGTTCCTGGACTTCCGCGAGGAAGTGGTGGTCCGCCGGGTCAAGTACGAACTGGCCAAGGCGCGGGACCGCGGTCACGTGCTGGTGGGCCTGGCCACCGCCGTGGCCAATATCGACGAGGTGATCCACATCATCCGCAGCTCGGCCGATCCGGCCGAGGCGCGCGAGCGGCTGCAGGGCAAGCCCTGGCCGGTGGGCGACATGATCGCCCTGGTCGAGCTGATCGCTGACCCGCGCAGCGTGGTCATCGACGGCGACAAGCTGCAGCTGACGGACGAACAGGCCCGCGCCATCCTGGCGCTGACCCTGTCGCGCCTGACCGGCCTTGGCCGCGACGACATCATGGGCGAGGCGCGCGAGCTGGCCGCCGAAATCCAGAAACACCTGACCCTGCTGTCGGACCGCGCCCACATCGTCGAGGTGATCCGCGCGGAACTGATCGAGGTGAAGGAGAAATTCGCCACCCCTCGCCGCACGATCATCGGCGAAGGCGACGGGGAGATGGAGGACGAAGACCTCATCCCGCGCGAGGAGATGGTGGTCAGCGTCACCCACGGCGGCTACGTCAAGCGGGTGGCGCTCAGCGCCTACCGGACCCAGCATCGCGGCGGCAAGGGCCGCTCGGGCGTGACCATGAAGGAAGAGGACGCCGTCGTCGGCGTGTTCTCGGCCTCGACCCACACGCCGGTGCTGTTCTTCGCCACCAACGGCAAGGCCTACAAGCTCAAGACCTGGCGCCTGCCGCTGGGCGGGCCGACCTCGCGCGGCAAGGCGTTCGTGAACCTGCTGCCCATCGAGCCGGGCGACACCATCATGAACGTGCTGCCCCTGCCGGAGGACGAGGCGACCTGGGGCGACTACGACATCATGTTCGCCACCAAGTCCGGCGACGTGCGCCGCAACAAGCTGTCGGACTTCGCCACGGTGAACCGGGCCGGCAAGATCGCCATGAAGCTGGAAGACGGCGACCACATGGTGGGCGTGGGTCTGTGCCGGGCGGACGACGATATCCTGCTGACCACCGCTCTTGGCCGCGCCATCCGCTTCAAGGCCGACGACGTGCGCGTGTTCAAGGGGCGGGACTCCACCGGCGTTCGCGGCATCCGTCTGCAGGATGGCGACGTGGTCATCTCCATGGCCGTGCTGGGCCGGGTGGACGCCACACCGGAAGAGCGCGCCGCCTATGTGAAGCACGCCTCGGCCATGCGCCGCGCCGCCACCGGCGAGGATGAAGCGCCGACGCCGGACGCCGATGAGGAAGCCGTGGCCGACGCTGCGCTCAGCATCGAACGCATCGCCGAACTGGGCGCCGCCGAGCAGTTCATCCTGACCATCACCGACACCGGCTTCGGCAAGCGATCCTCGGCATACGAGTATCGCCGCACCGGCCGGGGCGGGCAGGGGCTGACGGCCCATGGCCTGGGCGGACGGGCGGGCAATCGCCTCGCCGCCGCCTTCCCGGTGGAGGACAGCGACGAACTGCTGATGGTCACCTCTGGCGGGCAGATGATCCGCACGCCGGTCAGCCAGGTCCGCATCGTCGGCCGGTCCAGCCAGGGCGTCACCATCTTCCGCACCGCCGACGGCGAGCGGGTGGTTTCGGTGGAGCGCCTGCCGGAAGTGGCGGGAGACGAGGCCGTCGACGCCATCGAGGATGATGGCGAGGGCGAGGGCGAAGGCGAGGGCGGCGAGGCGTGATCCCGCCGACCGCGGCATGCTGACCCTGCTGGTCAACGGCGCGCCGGCGGAGCGGGACGATCTGCTGCATCTGGCGCTGGTGAACTACGGGGCCTTCACCTCGATGCAGGCGGTCGAGGGGGCGGACAGCTGGGGCGTGCGGGGGCTGGACCTGCATCTGGCGCGGCTGAGGGATAGCGGCGTCGAGCTGTTCGGCCAGGCGCCTGGCGAAGGCGAGGTTCGGGGCTGGATCCGTCAGGCGTTGAAGCATCATTCCGGCGCGGCCTCTGTGCGGGTCAATCTGTTCAGCCGGGCGATCAGCGTGCGTGATCCGTCGTCGCGGGGCGCGCCGGATGTGATGGTCTTGGCCGGGCCGCCGGCTCCCGAAATCGCCGGGCCGCTGAAGCTGGGGGTTTCCCGGTACCAGCGCGAGGCGCCGCACCTGAAGCATGGGGCGACCTTCGGTTTGATCCGGGAGCGGCGCGAGGCCCTGGCGGGGGGCCATGACGACGTGCTGTTTGCTGACGAAAACGCCCGCATCACAGAGGGCAGTATCTGGAACATCGGCTTTCTGAAGGGCGATACGGTGGTCTGGCCCCAGGGGCCGATGCTGGCGGGCACGGGCCAGGCCTTGCTGCAGCGCGGGCTGGAGGCCGTGGATGTGACCACGGATCAGCGCTGGGTGGGTCTGCCCGAGTTGCCGGACTTCGACGCCGCCTTCATCGTCAACGCGGCGATTCCCGCCGCCGGGGTCTCCGCCATCGGTCCGGTTCGCTATGCGGGCCGCCCCGACCTGATGCAATTGCTTAGGAACGCCTGGCGATCAAACCCGTGTCAGCCGCTCTAGGTTCGGCGGCGCTCGGATGCTAGACGAAGGCAAAGGCGGGGGAGATCAGGACCTTATGCGCATCGGACTGTATCCGGGCACCTTTGATCCGGTGACCAACGGACACATGGACATCATCGGCCGCGCCTTGAAGCTGGTGGACCGGCTGGTCATCGGCGTGGCCCAGAATGACGACAAGGGTCCCCTGTTCACCACGGCGGAGCGGGTGGAGATGCTGCGCGCCGAGGTGGCGCCGCTGAAGGCCGACATCGTGGTGGAGCCGTTCTCGACCCTGCTGATGCACTATGCGGAAGCCGTGAACGCCAATGTCATCGTGCGGGGCCTGCGGGCCGTGGCGGATTTCGAGTACGAGTTCCAGATGACCGCCATGAACCAGCGCCTGAACGCCGATATCGAGACCGTCTTTCTGATGGCCGATCCACGCCACCAGGCCATCGCGTCCCGTCTGGTCAAGGAGATCGCCCGTCTGGACGGCGCGATCGAGAGTTTCGTCAGTCCCCGGGTCGCCGGGCGCGTCCGGGCCAAGGTTCTGCAATCATGAAGTTTCTGACCGGCCTGCTGGCCGCCGTCGTCCTGACGGCCGCCGCCTCATCCGCCACCGCACAGGACGCCGAGGTCTGGCGCGACGTGGCGCCCGAAAATCTGTGGGTGATCGACACCACGAAGGGCCGCGTCCTGGTCGAGCTGACGCCGGAGGTGGCGCCCCAGGCCGTGGAAAGAATCCGGACGCTGACACGGCAGGGGTTCTACCAGGACCACGCCTTTCATCGGGTGATCCGCAATTTCATGGCCCAGACAGGGGATCCGACGGGAACGGGCGCGGGAGGCAGCGAACTGCCCGACGTCCCGGGTGAGTTCACGTTCAGGCGGGGGGCTCGCCCCGCCTTCATCCAGACGCCGACAGGTCGTGAGGATCGCGCCGTGTTCGGGCTGTTCGGCGCCATGCCGGTCCGGACGCAGCCGGACGCCCAGATGTTCGTGACCGCCGACAACCGGGTGGACGCCATGGGCCATTTCTGCCCCGGCGTGGCGGGGATGGCGCGCTCGGCCAGCCCCGACAGCGCCAACAGCCAGTTTTTCCTCATGACGGCCTATCGCTCGAATCTCAACGGGCAGTACACGCCGTTCGGACGGGTGCTGGAGGGGATGGACGTTCTGGCGGCGCTGAAGGCCGGGCCGGAAGAGAACGACGGCGCCGTGACGGACCCGGACAGGATGGTGACCGCACGGCTGGCGGCGGACATGCCCGAGGGCGAACGGCCCCGCGCCATGGTGCTGGACGCGCGGGCGCCCCGTATGCTGGAAATCGTCCAGGCGGCCGTCGCGGAGCGCGGCGACCGCCTCACCGTCTGTGATGTGGCGCCGCCCGTCCGCATCGAGGGTTGATCCTGAAAAGGGGAAGCAGCATGCGCCTGTCGATCATCGCCGTCGCCGCCGTTCTGGCGGCCGCCCCGGTCATGGCCCAGGAGGCGCCGCCCGCCGCCGACGCCTCACCCGCGCAGGCCGACTGGCGCACCGTGACTCCCGAGAACCTTCTGGTGATCGACACCAGCCGGGGGCGTATCCTGGTGGAGATGTCGCCCCTGGCCGCGCCCGTGCATGTGGAGCGGATGCGGATTCTGGCCCGGCGCGGATTCTACGACGGCATCGTCTGGCATCGGGTGATCGACTGGTTCATGGCCCAGACAGGCGACCCGCTGGGCACGGGCGACGGGCAAAGCCCTTATCCCGATCTGACCGCAGAGTTCACCTTCCGCCGCGGACCGGACATGCCGTTCACCCAGGTCGCCGACCCCATGGGCGCGCCCGTGGGCTTTCTGGGCTCGTTGCCCATCCAGACCCAGCCCGACGAACTGATGGCCCGGACAGGCGACGGCATGGTGCATGCCTGGGGGGTTTACTGCCCGGGCGTGGCCGGCATGGCGCGGGGCGACGATCCTGACAGCGCCAACAGCCAGTTCTTCCTGATGCGCCAGGCCTATCCCTCGCTGGACAAGCGATACACCGCCTGGGGCCGGGTGGTTTCCGGTCTGGAGGTGGTGCGGGCCATGAAGACGGGCGAGGAGCCCTCCGGGGCGGTAGCTGCGCCGCAGGACGTGATGACCAGCGTTCGGGTGGCCTCGGACATTCCGGCCGACCAGCGGCCGGTGGTGCGGGTTCTGGACACGGCGTCGCCGGCCTTTGCCGCCATGGTGGAGCGGAGAGAAACCAGGAAGCCGCAAGACCGACTATTTGGCGGAGAGATGTGTTGATAACAGTGCTGTCCATTCATCCATGGGGCTCCCATGAAGATAGGGAACTGATTCGCCAGGTTGTTGATGTCACAGGCCTGGCAGAGCTGGTGGGCTTCATCAGCGCTGTTGGGCATGCCTGGCCCAGTGGGAACGAAGAACGTATCCTCGAAAGGGCTTA
>NZ_JBKBIB010000003.1:0-107606 GCF_046299535.1 Brevundimonas sp.
AGGGCCCTGGCGGGGGTGGGGACGACGATGTCGAGCGACATGGCCGACTTCCAGGCGCCGTGCTGACGCGAGGCCTGGTCGGCGTTCTCGGCGACGGTCAGGGTCTGGGCCGAGCCGGCCGCGGGAGCGCCCGTGCCGGAGGCGGTGTAGCTGGCCGCGATGGAGTACGGCAGGTTCGCCTGGAAGACGTCCGTGTCGTAGCCCGAGCCGCTGTTGTTCACCATGCCCCGCACGTCGGTCTTCTGGATGCGCACGGTGTTGGCGGTGTTGCAGCCGGCCAGGTTGGTGTCGATGCTCAGCACAGCCGGGGCGACCATGGTGAAGGCCGCGGCCGGGCCGGTGTTGTCAGAGGCGTAGATGCCGATCTGGCCGAAATCCAGCGTCTCGGTGTTGTTGTTGCCCGAGTAGTAGGCGCAGTCGGTGGACACCGAACCGGTCAGGGTGAAGGTGGCGCCGTCCGAGGTCTCGGCCGTGCCGTTGTTGTCTGCGGCGTTGCCCAGGGCATGCCACGAAGCGCCGCCTGCGCGAAGCCCGGCCGCACGCTCGATGTTCCGGCCATGATCAACTTGGCCGGTGGTGCCGGGATTGAAGTTGTACGTATAGGTGCCGTTGGCGCCGCCGACTCGCTGGGTCTGGCCGACATTGATGTCTTGGGCGGAAGCGGCCCCGGCGGTGAGCGCGACGGCGGCGACGCCGGCGAGAAGCGAAACGATCTTCATGAACTTGCCTCGTGGGTTGTCGGAAAGGAAGCGGCGGGGGCGGTGATCCGCCCCCGCCTCCTCGTTCAGCTTACAGGCCGGCGGAGATGGTCACGCCGAAGGTGCCGGCGTAGGTGCCGGCGAGCAGGGCCCTGGCGGGGGTGGGGACGACGATGTCGAGCGACATGGCCGACTTCCAGGCGCCGTGCTGGCGCGAGGCCTGGTCGGCGTTCTCGGCGACGGTCAGGGTCTGGGCCGAGCCGGCCGCGGGAGCGCCCGTGCCGGAGGCGGTGTAGCTGGCCGCGATGGAGTACGGCAGGTTCGCCTGGAAGACGTCCGTGTCGTAGCCCGAGCCGCTGTTGTTCACCATGCCGCGCACGTCGGTCTTCTGGATGCGCACGGTGTTGGCGGTGTTGCAGCCGGCCAGGTTGGTGTCGATGCTCAGCACGGCCGGGGCGACCATGGTGAAGGCCGCGGCCGGGCCGGTGTTGTCCGAGGCGTAGATGCCGATCTGGCCGAAGTCGAGCGTCTCGGTGTTGTTGTTGCCCGAGTAGTAGGCGCAGTCGGTGGACACCGAACCGGTCAGGGTGAAGGTGGCGCCGTCCGAGGTCTCGGCCGTGCCGAGGTTGTTAACGGCGTTGCCCACAGCGTGCCACGAGGACACCGACGAGCCGCTGTTCTGGGCGTTGATCAGATTGGCGTTGGCCGGAGCGTTCGCGATCGGAGCCAGGAAGCCGGTGTTGTTGCCGTACAGGGTCGTGGAGCCGGTCAGCGAAGACTGGCCCTGATGAATGTCCTGGGCGGAAACGGCCCCGGCGGTGAGCGCGACGGCGGCGACGCCGGCGAGAAGCGAAACGAGTTTCATGATGGTCTCCATAGGTTTGGTTACAGTGGTACGCGGAAAACGATTGGATATTCCCCCGATCGTTCGGAACCTTTAGAATTTATTAATTGTATTGGTCAAGTAAAATTTGACACTTGATCTCTATTTACAAGAATTACTGCTTAACTGAGACAATTTATAGTTAAGCTATACTTGACCAACGAGCCCAATATTATGATTCACCAAGCCTCCGTCACAGACGCGACGCGACGGTTATGGTAAGGGTCTCCGAGTACTGGCCCGCAAGAAGACCCGCCCCCAGGGGAGCCCCGGTCCGGATCTCGATCTGCGCGTGGCCGGCGGCGATGGCGTCGCCGCTTCCGAGGGTCTTGCGCGACATGAGCGACCGGCTTTCGTACCGTCCATGCAGGGTCGATCTGCGTGGCCCGATCACCGGCACACTGACGTCCAGGGTGTAATCGAGGGTTCCTGCGTAGGGGCCTTCCCCTGCGGGCAGCGCCGTATGAGCAAGACCTCCCCGGGCCGACTGAAAACTGAGATCGAAGGGAACGTTGCAGTCCAGGGCCACCCGGGCGCGCGCGGTCTGGTTCCCCACCAGTTCGCCGAAGTCGATGTCACCTCCGCCGGATACGTCGCAGCGCGCGCTGATGCTCCCGGCAAGGATGACATCCACGCGCGAAAAGGATGATGCATCGGGCGTGATGGGCTCAGCCGCGACAGCGGCAGTGGCGCACATCATGATTCCCAAGCTTGCGGCGAACGCAGCCGGAAGCCTTGGCCGAACGCCAATTTTATTCAGTGATTTCATGTTGCCCGCCACCCTCACGCCCGGGTTCTCTGGCAACGGCTGAAGTCCCGTGCCCCCGGAATTCGAAAGCTTAATACTTTCTTAACGCGAACTTAGTTCTCCGCAGAAAGCTGGGCGTCCCCATTTTTGGGTAGTGGCGATATATTCAATCCACAGGCGAACGAGCATGGTTAATTTGACGCAGAAGAAGCGAGATTTTTTCCCTTCAACTATGATTTTTCTATAGAATTTATTTTTCAGGCGCAGGGGACGCCCTGGTGGATCAGCCGATCCGGAAGGAGGCGACCGCAGCGAAGAGCTGTTCCCGGCTGCTCACGCCCATCTTGTTGTAAATCCGACGGATGTGCGTTCTCACGGTCTCGATCGACAAGCCAAGCTCCACTGCCGCCGCGGCAGGTGTTTGCCCGTCGACAAGTCTCCTGACGATCGCAGCTTCGGATCGGGTCAAATCGAAATATGGAGCGAAATCAGCCCATACATATCGCTCGGTCGGATCCGCCGGTTGAAAAGTGAGTGCAACCGCATTGCCCCCCGCCTCGACGGAAAACGAACGCATCCACTCGACGTGGATGATCGCGATACTCCCGCAGCCCCGCCTGTAGGACCAACCGGCGGCTCCCAGGCTTTCATTCGCGAGAAACGCCTGCAACGCGCCGGTACGCGTCTTGTCCGAGAATCCGAACCGCCCTCCCCCGAGCTGGATGTCGGGGTCAGATTTGACGAGCGCATCACCCGCCAGATTCAAATCAAGAAGCTTGAGGTCCGGCGTGACGATGAACAAGGCATGCGCACGCGCCAGCCCCCACCTAAGAAGAGGACTCTCTAAATCTTCCCGCCAATTTCGCAAACCTGACCGGATATGGTCAGGCGAGGAAAGTTTTTTGCTTTCCTCCGTAAGCGATATGTACACCACCTGGATTGAACTTTTAATTATGGTTAATTCAATCTAACGGTGCGCCTTCGTGCGGAAATCCCCATTTTTGGGTATAGCCGGAGCTATTATCGCGCCTTCCGGGAACTGACGGCGGAAACAACCATAGAATGGTGTGCCCATCGACATGCCCAAGAGGCGACGACGCCTTGCGCTCTCATTCCGGAGCCATGGCGGGAGAATGCCCGCCATGCTGCGGCTGACCGCTGACCGTCTCGTCATGATGCCCCCGTACGCAACTGCAGACTGGCGGTTTAGGCCAGCCGATCGCCGCCCCATTGAACAGTGCGACAACAAGCATCTGGAATAGCATCGAAATCTGCACGCGACCGGGCCGGTCGTCTCAAATACCTAGCCCTGTGTCGCGCGCCCGGAGTGCAGGGTTCGCATCCAATAAGCAAAGCCCTGGCCGCTGATTTCGGCGGCGCCGTCATCCTGCGCGGGGGCCAGGAAATCCAGCTTACGGTCGCGGGCGGCCCGGGGCGCAATGCCGAACGCCTGCCGAAAAGCGCGGGCGAAGCTGGCGTCGTTTTCGAAGCCCCAGCGTCTTGCAACCTCCCCGACCCTCACCCGCCCGGTGGGGTTCGAAAGCTCAAGCGCGGCGCCGGTCAAGCGGCGGCGGCGAATATAACGGGCAACGCCGCCTGCATTCGCAAAGAGACGGTACAGGCTGGCTCGGGAAATGCCCAGGACCTGCGCGATCTGGTCCGCATCCAGCGCTGGATCCTGAATATGCTGGTCGATGTAGGCGCAGACTTGCCGCAGCGGCGAGCGACGGTCACCCGCCGAACGCTGTCCGGCCCTGCGATGCGCTTCGCCAGCCAGGACCGTGCTGGTCAGGGCTGCGGTGGCCTGCGCCGCCAGCAGCGCTTCGCGCGCATCCAGAGTCGGCACGCGCCGGGACAGCGAAATGATATACTCCGCCAATATCCCCGCCAGCGGCGTGGCGGACGGCACGACCATGCCGTGCAGAGGCGACAGATCATCAAGCGCCGAGTGGAGGGCCTCACGAGGGATCAGCAAGCTGTAATTGCAGAAGCTTGTGGAACGCGTACTGATCGTGTCCGTGAGGTCGAACACGCAGATGTCGCCCGCCACGACCGAGACCGGCCTGCTTCCCGCCATCCCCGAAAAGCTGCCTTCCGTGTAGAGTTGGACGAGGATGTGATCCAGGCCGCTGCGTGCGACCAGCGCCGGAGAACGGTCGAAATACAGGGACGGACCGGAGAACACGCCGAGCATGATCGTCCCGAGATGCCAGGCGACCACGTCAATCGGCCGTCCGGGCGCAGAGGGGTTGACCAGCTCAACCCCGAAAACATCCTGTACCGCTCCGCCAAAAGCCTGGAGCGCAGCAGGCATGTCCACCTCCCGCCCGTCGATCAAGAAATTCGGCACCTCCCCCGGCATTGCGTATTCCTTTTATTTTACCGAGCGATAACGGCTTCAGGGCTGGTGAGCAACGCTCATGGGGCTCACGTGGTCCGATCAGCCGGCAAGAGCGGCAGTCAGATGGGCCCTGCGGCATGATCCCGAATGAACTGCCCCCCCTTCTCAACGGCGACCGCCGGGATTTGGCAATGTGGGGGCGGTGGTTTCAGGCTGTCAGAAACCCTATGCTGGCCGCCAGGCATAACGCTCCAGGGCCGGCGGTTGCCGAGGGAAGTATCAATGCTGATTGTTGGAGCAGGTCCGATGGCGGTCGAGCATGGCCGCGCCGCCCGGGCCCTTGGATGGTCGCCGACGCTGCTCGCGCGATCCGGTGACAAGGCGCGCAAGACAGCCGAAGAAAGCGGGCTTCAGGTTGAGTTCGGGGACGTCCAGACCTGGCTCGAAATGCAGTCCCCGCAGGACCACGCGGTGGTCGCCGTAAGTGTCGACGCCCTCGCCCCGGTCACCATGGCGCTCATTGCCGGAGGGGTTGGCAAGATCCTGGTCGAAAAGCCGGGCGGCGTCGGCGCGGCGGAATTGGCGCGCCTGGATGCGGCGGCGGAAGCCAGCGGAGCCGAGGTCTACATTGCCTATAATCGCCGCTTCTTCGCGTCGGTCCGCGCCGCCAGGACGCGCCTGCTCGAGGCGGGCGGGGCCACTTCGCTGCGTTTCGATTTCACCGAACTGGCCTGGAAGGTCGCCACGCTGAAGACGCCCGCAGCGGTCAAGGCCGCGTGGCTCTACGCCAATTCCACCCATGTGATCGACACAGCCTTCTTCCTGACGTCCGAACCGGAAAGACTCAGGACCGAAATCGCGGGAGGGCTGAGCTGGCACCCTGTCGCCAGCCGGTTTTCGGGCTCAGGCCGCACCGATCAGGGGTGCCTGTTCAGCTATGTGGCCGACTGGGAGTCTCCGGGGCGCTGGTCGGTTGATGTGCGGTCCCACAAGGAGCGGCTGCTGCTGGAGCCGATGGAATCCCTTCAGGTCCAGGCCGCCGGCGGATTTTCATGGGAGAGCGTGCCGCTGGACAATCTCGACGGAGGTCTGAAGCCCGGCATACTGGCGCAGATGCGGGCGTTTCTTGATGGGCATGGGGGCGAGCATCTGATGCCGCTGGCCCTGCAGGCCCGGCGTGCGGCGGCGGTTTACGACCGGATTTTGACGACGAGCTAGCGTCGTGAGCAAGATTACAACCGGGCAGACGCTCAGCTTCAGTGAATTTGTCATGCTTTCTGACGAGCGGCCATTCATTCTTGTCACGGGAGCAATGCGCTCGGGAACGACGCTTACGGGAGAACTTCTTTATTCGAGAGCCTACAGGGAGCAGCGCCATCCAGGGCTCTGCTTTGACAACGATGAAGGCACGACAACGCGCCGTCTGGTCCATCGCGCAACGCCGCCGGGCAAGGACCTGCCTGACGCCACCCGGGTCGCGCAGGAGATTATCAGCCTGGCCCCCGGATCCGGTGAACCCCAGGTCCTCGGGGCCAAGGTTACGCATGTTTTTGGGGGACTCGACCTGTTACGCCGCCGGTTTCCCAATCTTACGCTGGTCGTCTGCGTTCGAGAGCCAGCCGAGATCTATGCATCACATCTCGCCCGTACGGGCAGGACCCAAGCCGAGTGCTTGTCCATCTGCAAAGCCATAAACGCGACAGAGAGGCTTCTGGAAAAAGAAGCCGGCGCCATTGTCGTCCGTTACGATCACCTCGTCACGAACCCGAAAGCCTTCATCCTGACAATTCTCGAGGCCGTCGACCTGAAACCTCCCGAATATGACTGGTCATCGCTCGAGGCCGGTCGCGTCGCGTCCAACTCATCTTTTGGCCCCGGCCAGGGACGACGATTCGTGGAGGGAACCGGAATCGCAACCTTTGCGCCCGACCGCAGTTTATCGTCGGTGGAACGCGCGATCATCGAGGCGTCCTGTGAGCGCGCGTATCTGCGGCATGGTTTTACCTTGCAAACGACCGACCAAGAGCGTGCCTGCGTACGAGGGTTGTTGCCCTGATTATTCGAGACGAGGCGATCGATCCTCTCCTGATGAAACCCGGCGACGATCGCCTCGGGAAGAACAGCGATGAGTATCGTAACCATTGGCGTTTATGGCCTTGGCTCTATCGGATTCAGGCACCTTCAGGGACTTGGCAGGCTTGCGGATGACGTCCGCGTCGTAGGTGTGGATCCTTCGCCCGAAGCCCGTCTGCGCGCCCGGCAGGAATGGGTCGGCGAAGGTCGCTTTTTTGATTCCCCAGACGCTCCCCGCGAGGATATGGACCTTGTGATTCTCGCGACACTCGCCAAAGACCGGGTCAAGCTTCTGGGCGAGGTGCTTGAGCGGCACTCACCGCATCAGGTGATCATCGAGAAGGTGGCGTTCCAGTCGTCTGATGCATTTGGTGAGGCCGAGCGGCTTCTGGAAAAATTCGGCGCCGATGCCTCGGTGAACTGCCCTCGACGACAATGGCCCTTGCATCAAAAATTGCGGCGGCTTTTGCCTCAGGAAGGGCAATTCGAGATTTCGCTCGACGGAGGGGGCTGGGGGTTGGCTTGCAACTCCGTGCACTTCATCGACCTGCTCCAGTTCTATTCGGACCAATCCCAAGTCTCTCTTGTCGAAAGTGACATTCACCGCTTGCTCGCGTCAAAACGCTCAGGGTTTGACGAAGCGGAAGGCTCCCTGATCTTTTGCAGCGGTCGTGGTTCACTGAAGATCACCTGTCTCCCGAACGGGGCCGCCCGGCCAATCATGTACATATCCGGAGACGGCTGGCGGTGGCGGGTCGACGAGGCGAGCGGCGTCGTGCGGGATGAAGCCAGCAGCCACACCATTCTCGACGTCGGACGCCCGCCCTATCAAAGCGAGCTTACGGCCGAAGCAATCTCGCCACTGCTTGAAGGGCGGGATTGTCCCCTTGCCAGCCTCTCGGAAAGCCGTGCGGCCCACGAGCCGCTTCTGGATGGTCTGGCGCCAGCGTTCACCCTCGCCGGGAGCGACACCAGCAAGGGCCTGCCCATAACCTAGACGCGGAGCCTTCGGCCTGCGACGCCAGCCCCGGGAGGCTCACCCTGGCGTCCTGATCCAGAATCCTGGCCCGAACATACGCTGCGCAACCCTTGTCATCACAGAGATTGCGACGCCCCTCCTGGTCGATGACCTGTCACCCTGCAGACGCGGCGCACGGGCGGCCTTTCCCATGAATTCAACCAGCCTCACGGCGCCTTTTCCATCACTCAAGGAAGGGTTCAGAGCCAGATAGCGACTTGCCTCGGCCGTCGCTTTCTTCCGGCGCCTCGGGTCGCCCAGCAGCGCCAGGACTTTCGAAACGGCGTCTTCAATATCGAGCGCGTTCTCCGCGTACGGCGCAGGCCTGGCCATGACGTTGCCGGCGTTTTCAAGGAAGCCGCAGCGAACAACCGGAATGCCTGCAATCGCAGCCTCCAGCCCCATATTGCTGCTTCGAGTCACCACTACAGAAGCCCGGGAAAGAGAGTCGGCGGGGCCGACCTCCGGGGCCGTGACAAAGACATTGGGGCGCCCGCTTGCAAACTGATGGTAAATCTCCCCGGCGCCGGTCTTCAAATCCGCCGGATGGACGCGCAGTTCGAGCGCTGTCCGGGGGAGAGCCTCGGCGATCCCGGCGGCAACTTGCAGAAGCCCTTCGCTTTGATCCTGGCTCCCCGGCTGGATGGCGAACAGGACATGCTTCGCCTTGCGCAGGGGAACCGGGCAAATTGATTGCCCCAGATAGCCGACGGGGATGACGTCCTCCCTGGCCATCCCCCACATCCGGGCGCACAGGGCGGTTTGCTCCGTGTCGATGACCACGACCTTTTTCGCGAGCGTCCTTATCTGGCGGGCGGAGTTACCCAGAAAGACAGTATTGACGTCCACGGTCTCGACGCCGAATGCGTTGAAGGCCGATACCATCCCCCCAATGGCGCCGGAGCGGGCGCCACGCGCAATCACGAAGGCGGGATCCATATCCCGGGCCAGGCGTGTGGCGAGATCAGCCAGCACGCGGATGTCGCAACAGGCGTTGAGAAACCCCTTATGCCTGCCCACCACATCCTGGTAGAATATCTCGATCGAGGCCGCCGCCAGACCATCGATTTCCGGAGCCCGGAGACCTTGCAGCGCTTCCGCGACCTGCACCCCGACGAGGCTCCGGTCGAGACGGGCCCGCTCGGTCAGATCGTCCGTGAAAATCGGGGTCAGGCGATGGCTATGGCGAAGCCTGGAGAGCCTGTCGGTGAAAGCCCTGTCCCGCGCGCCTGACCTTTTCAGCAGCACAGCAACGACGGGATAGGATTCCAGGGCGGCTGCGAGCACCTCAAAAAGCGCCTCGGTGTCCTTGTCGTCTGCAATCCTCCACACCACAACGACCGGCCTGCCCTCTGCGCGAGACACGTTTCCGCGCGCCTGGGCGACGAGGCTGGCTGTATTTTTCCGCCCGAGGTTCCGTTCTGTATGAACGTCTCTCCGGATGGCAGGTCCACCCGGGTAGTATGGCAATTTCTCTTTGTCCGGCGAGGCCAGGACAGGAGGGGTCCGGAACTCCGACCACACCGCCGCGTCGGTATCCGCGGCCATCAGGACGGCGAAACCAGGCAATCTGGTCAGAACGAGCACCCGTCCGACCTCGGGGCCCAGTCGGCCCAACCGGTACTTCGCCCAGAGAATGTGCCGGAACACATCCGCCGCATGGATCGTCAATGCCTCTGAAAGACTGGGCGTCCCCCAGGTCGCTGCAATAGATCTCCCGACTTCCGAACAGACCTGCATTAGCACGTCATGAAATTCGGCGCCCTCCTGCGAATACCAGAACGCCGTATCAGGCCGCTCCACGACCGCGTCTGCACCGGGCCGGAATTTTGTCGCCGCCACGAGCCACCTGGCGCCGTGCACAAGATCCGGCGGAAGTTCGGCGATCAACTCTTCGGGCGTGCCTGTGTCCACTACAACCACATCAGCGGCTCCGGCCGGTCGATCCCTTTTCACCGCTGGATGCTCGAGCGACCTGTGAGACCAGTCCAGCAAAAGGCGTCCCACGATAGCGATGTGGGCGGCCGGATTGTCGTCGATCAGCAACCGAAGGTGGCGAACGGCCTCGTCCCGCTGGTGCAGGGCGATCGCCGCCAAGGCCTTGGTGAAACGTTCTTGGCCTACCTTGTCGAGAGCGGCCGACCGTACGCCCAGACGCCACAGCCGTCTGACGTTGGCGTCCGGGATTGAAGCGGCCTCCAAAAGCGCCTGTTCCCAGTTCCACGACGACCACCCTCTGGGTCTGGCCCGGGTGCGGAGGCTTCGACCAAGGTCCAGCGACGTCCAGCGTTCGCTGAAGGGTGCGCCTCGTGCACGGCGGGCGGCGTCTCGCGCCGCCGGGCTCAGTTCAGCCGCCGGGCCGCCACCGCCGGAAAGCTCGGGCGCAGGGGGAGGGCGGAGATCTGCGGCGCCTCCTCTCGACACGCGTCGTTTCAGGCTGCCGGCTATGGCGACTGGCTGAGCAGATCCGACCCTGAACGGCCTGCCCGCCTGGCCAGCTGAAGGAAACGCAGGATCGATTTGAAATCCGCGATCTTTCTTGCGCTTCCCTACTCGCCCCGCCGCCTTGGCGGCAAGTCGTCGCGTTATGCGGGCTGTCGTGGTGGCGCGTCTGGCGAGGCCCTTCACCAGCGCCTGCAACACAGGGATGCCGGGTGTCTTCAGCGACACGGAACCCCGCCATGATCAGCGATCATAATTCGCTCCCTGCAGGCCGGCCCCTCACGACAGCGCCGCCTGCATTCAGTGGAAATCCCCCAGATCAAGCTTGGCGCCGGCTGGAAGGTCACGGGTCGCCCGACGGCCCACCAATTCCTTGATCCGGCCTGGCGGCAAGCCGTCCCCAGGTCGAAGCAGCTGAAGATCAGGTTCTCGCAACGTCTGGCCGGCGGCGATGTCCACGCGAGCGAACAGGCTTCGCCTTGCGACCAGCCTGGTTTCCTCTTCCGCCGGCGCGGGTCGCTTCCGCCCGTCGCCCAGACTGACCTCGACCTCGCGAATCCGGCTGACCATGTGGCGCAACTCGGCGGGGTCCAGCGACATGGCGTGATCGGGGCCTGGCATGGACTTGTCCAGGGTGAAATGCTTCTCGATCACCCGCGCGCCGCGAGCGACAGCCGCCAGTGCAATTGCGTCGCCCAGGGTGTGGTCCGACCAGCCGACCGGCCACCCGAACGCCGCCGCCAGGGTGTCCATGGCCCGCAGGTTGGCTGTTTCCGGCGGCGCGGGATAGTTGGACACGCAGTGCAGGATGACGATGTCCTGCACACACTCTTCCTCGATCCATCCCACGGCAGCCTCAACCTCGGCGAGCGTGGACATGCCGGTCGAGAGGATCACCTGGTCGGCAAGCCGGGCGAGCCGCCGAACCAGGGGCTCGTTGGTGATCTCGCCGGACGGGATCTTGAACCGGCTCATACCCAGGCTCTTGAGGAAACGAGCACTGTCCACGTCAAAGGCCGTGCTGAGAAACTGTATCCCCAAAGGTTCGCAAAAACGCGCCAGTTCCGAAAAATGATCAAAACTCAGCTCAAGGGGCCGGATCATGTCCAGAGCCGTTTCAGCTCGGGCCCCTGCCTTTTGATAGTCCGCAAGGATGGCTGATGATGACAGGACCTGATCGGTCCTGAACGTCTGGAACTTTACAGCATCCGCGCCAGCCTCGGCGGCGACTTCTATCAGACGTCGGGCAAGCGCCATGTCTCCGTTATGGTTGACGCCAGCCTCAGCGATAATGAAGGTTTTTTCTGTCATTTCAGGTGTCATGAAATCGTTTTGGACCCGGGGGCGGGGCATCGATCAGATCAATCAGCTTTTCGAAAATCCTGGCGCTGGAATCGCCATTTCCATAAAGTGATCCGGCGCTGCGGGCCGATTCCCGAAAATCGGGATCCAGCGCCTGGCCGATTGCATCTCTTATACTCTCGATGGTCGAGCTGCAGTTTATGATGGAGGATGCGCATGGCCGCCCCTCCTGGCGTGTGCCGATGTTCACAGTCGGCTTACCCAGAAACGGCGCTTCCACAATCCCGGACGAGGAGTTGCCGACAACGGCGAGGGCGTGATGCATCGCTGACAGGTAGCGATGCCGGCCAAGGGACGAGCGAATGCGTACGCGCGTGTCGTGGCTGCGGGCAAAGCTGGCCAGAGCCTGGTTGACGGCATGTCCGCCCGCGTCGGCATTGGACCCCGTGACCACGACCCTGAAGGGCAATTCCTCCAGCACCGCCAGAAGCGCCCGAATGCCGTGATCCGTTTCCCCGGGCAGGTTCGTTACGGGGTGATAGGTCACCAGAAGGAAGGGCGCGGGGGCATCCCAGCCCAGATCGGACGCCAGGGCCTGAAGGGACAAGGGCTGTAGCGACCGCAGGTCGTCCAGGCCCGGTGCGCCGGACACAAAGACGGCGCCGGGCTCCTCCCCCATTCTGATCAGGCGATCCCGCGCCTGTGCATTCGAAACAAAGTGCCAACGAGCGAGCTTGGAGATCGCATGCCTTGTGCTGTCGTCCAGAGAGCCGACCGTGACCTCGCCGCCATGAATATGGGCGACCGGAATATTCAGAAAGAATGCAGCCTGAGCCGCCGCCAAGGCCTCAAATCTGTCGCCCAGGATCACCGCGACGCCCGGTTTCAGGTTGTTCAACACCTCGGCGATGGCGCCGACTCCAAACCCGACGGCCCGGGCGGTTTCCAGATCGCCGTAGCCGGTGGGGGGGAGAGGGACGCGAGAGTCGATCACGAAACCGTCGGACAGTATCTCGCCCTCAGTCGGATTCGCCTCATCCAGATGTGCGCCCGTGACCAGAAGCTGAAGCCTGCCAGCCGACGCCAATTGGCGCATCATTCGGCTCATGAGGCCATAGTCGGCCCGACTTCCGGTTATGACGCAAGCCTTGCCGGTCACTGCAGGGGGCGCGCAGGATTACCGACCACGGTGGAGCCCGGCGCCACGTCCCTGGTCACCACAGCGCCCATGCCGACGATTGATCCTCGTCCAATCGTAATTGGCCTGGACGGGGTCCCTTGCCGTATGATTGCACCGGTGCCGATATAGACATTGTCCTCCACGACAACACCGCCGTTGATAGAAGCCCGAGGAGCGCAGGTTACGTAGTCTCCGATTATGCAGTCGTGAGCGACATAGGTGTACAGGTTCGCGTGAAATCCGGCGCCGATACGGCAATCACTTGTGACGACCGTGTAAGCCGAAAAGATGGAGCCTTCGCCAATTTCCGCGTCCGGCGAGATCACGGAGGAAGGGTGAACGATACTCATGGGACGCGCGCCCCGGCTGATGGCCCTTTCCGTGATTTTCCGCCGGAGGTCTGCGTCAGCGACAGGCACGCAAAAGGCCGGCTTGCCTGGCTGGGCGAAGAAGCGCTCTTCCGTGATGACGGCCCGGCCGAACAGGACCTGACCGTCAGACGCCAGGGGCTCCACATATACAGGGCTGCCCTGGCCCTCGGCCGCCCACCTGTCCTCATGATACCGCGCGATCTGCATCGTTTCGCGCGCGAAACCTCCGCTGCCGAAAAACCCGAAATATTCGAGCGCCATTGTTGATCACTCCGCGCTTCTTCAGACCTTGCATCATAGCCGCCACATCCGGATGTGGCCATGGAGCGGCCTCCGGTCTGCGGGCCGCGGTGGGTCGGCGGGAAACTCAAAGCAAGGGAAAGCTTGGCGCCTTGATAATCTGTTGGCTGGGGATGCGGCCGCCCCGCTATGACAGATCAAGCGCGTTCTGTAGGCAGACAGCAGTGTCCCGCTTATGTTGAAAGGCTTGGGGGCCTGAATCAGGCCAACACCACGCTACTGGTGCGTGGGGCCCGGGATGAAGGCCCTGTCTCTACCGATTTTGCGGAGATGAGGACGCTCAGCAGTATGTTTACACCTCTCACGTCTGCGCTCGCGGGGCGTTCAGGTCAGGTCGACGAGCTTGCACGATGCAGGCACCGACTGATCGCAACGGACGTGCCTTTTTCCATCGCCGAGAGACCGGAGATTCTGCAAAATTGCGATGTGGCGACGCTGTTTCGCTGGGGCGACCTGATTGGAGACTTCTCGGGCTTCGACCTCGAGAACGCGACGCAGCTGAGGCTGGAGCACGGGGGGTCGCGGTTGAGTGCTTACTCGTTGAGGCATCGTGAAATTCATGATCGTTGCTCAATTCTGGCGGAGGAGATGATACGGAGGATCGGGCTGGAGGGCTGGCTGGAGGCGGGGAAGATCGCGCCGCTGGCCTATTGCGCCGATGAACTGTTCAAGTTCATGGCGAAGGTCGCCGCGGTCCAGGCCATTATGGCGGATCCCGTTTTCGACCAGATCGTCCTTGTCCAGGGCCGTTCATGCCGGGTTCTGGACGTGGTCCTGCGGCTGCAGGCGGCGGAGGGGAAAAGCGTCTGGCTGACGTGGGCCGACACGCGACCGGCCGGGCAGGACGCCAACCAGCGGGGTCTGGTCGCATTGCTCCGCAATCATGCCGGACACACGTCGGATTTTCGAAAGAGATTGAGAAGAACAGGCGAGCCTTCCGCGCATCACTCCGCAAAGTCCGCCCCGCAATTATGGGACCGTCTTGCGTCCACCGCCCGAGCCCGGGAAACCGAAACGCCATGCTCGCAGCCAGGGGAAGACGGGGTTCTGGTGCTTGCGCCCGCCTCCCGATCGGTGAGAGCCCTTATCGATCCCATTGTTCAGCGGCTCTCCCAGGACTGGTCCGTGGACGCCGGCCTGCAGACCTCGCCTCCACGTCGCTGGTCAGGCTCGCTGCGGACGCACGTCTTTTCATCGCCCGGCAAGCGTGAGCTTTCGGACTATTCGGAGTTCCACCACAGCCTTCTCGGAGCCCGGGCGGCCGAGATTTCCAGCCTGTTTCAACTGGCGGAAAATCCGCTTGAGACGGCGGCTCTCGATCTCAGAATTCCGACGCTCATAAAGCGGGACCTGCCTCACCTGATCGCCCAGGCGGGTCGTATTGAGGGCATACTCGCTGCGGGCCGGCACAAGGCCCTGATCGCCCTCGGCGCCCGCTCACCCTGGGTTATCTCCGGGATAGAGGCGGCCCGGCGTCTCGGTATTCCCAGCGTCACAGTCGAACTGAACGCCATCACATCGGAGTATCCGAGGTACACCCGCACCCGCAGCGACTACGTCGCGCTCAGCTCCGACTTCGCGGCCGACGACCACGTGCGCCATTTCAGTCTGGACCGTTCCCGCCTTCGGGTCGTGGGCTTGCCGGGACTGGTGAAGGCGCCGCCCCGTCAGCCCGGCGGCGCCTGGCGTGTGATGTTCATCGCCCAGCCGCTCACCGCAGACCTGCTCTGGGCGTCCTGGCGTATGGTCTTGAAGGCGGTCGAGGCCATCGGGCCCGTCCAGCTCATTTTCCGCCGCCACCCGCTGCAGGACCTCTCGGTGGAGAGGCGCGCCGGGCAAATCGCGGAGGAACACGGGATGCCTGTCGCCTTCTCGGATCCGGCGGAGGCGATCACCGGGGTTCTGGAGTCTGTGGATGTGGTTACGGCCTGTTTCAGCACGGTCGCCCTCCAGTCGATCTGGTCCGGCGTGCCCACCGTTATCATCGCCCCTGACGGAGTGCGGCTGCCCCGAATTTTCGACAGTGCAATCGGCATCCCCCAGATGACCTCGGCCGATGAGCTCCACAGTATGCTGCTCAGCCTGCGGGCCCGTGAGGGAGAGGGCTGGCGGCGGGGGCGGCTTTCCCAGGAGCGGGTCAGACAGGCGCTGCGGCCCCTGAACCTCGATGACATCGCCAGTCTGGTGGAAGCGGCGGTGTCCAGAGGTCGCGCGGGCATTCGGGATATTGAAGACCTGAAACGGGTGCCCGTCTATGTCGCCTCGGACGCTGAAGGCCTTCAGGGTTAGGCGTCGCCGCCCGCCATCAGGTGCGCGAAGGCGGCCATGCCCTCGGGGTAGTCGCGCCAGCCGTCGCGGGCCCTGAGGGCGTCCACCCGTTCGGTCAGGTCGTCGGGGCGGAAGCCGTCCGGGAACCACTGGGCCTCACCTTCCACCCGGGCGGCGAGGCGCACGGCGCCGGCGCCGGCGGTGACCGTCTCGCCGGTCAGGGGACAGTCGGGCGCCATGAGCCAGCTGGCCACGGGGGCGACCTTGTCGGGCGACAGGCGCGCGGCCTGTTCGGGCGACAGATATTCGCCGGTCATGCCGGTATCGGCGAAGGGGGCGATGGCGTTGGCGGCGACATTCCGGCCGGCTCCCTCCAGGGCTATGACCCGCATCAGGCCGATCAGACCCGCCTTCGATGCCGAATAGGCGGCCATGCCGTGCACGCCGTGCAGCCCGGCGGTGGAGGTGGAGACCAGGATCCGGCCGCCGCCGTTCTCGCGCATGTGCCGGTAGATGGGCAGGGTGGGCGTCAGGGTTCCGAAGAAATTGACCTCGAAATTGGCGCGGAATTCCTCGGCGGTCTGTTTGTGCAGGGTGGAGGCCTCCGGCGCGCCGGCGTTGTTCAGCAGGCCGTCGATGCGGCCGAAGGCGTCAAGGGCCGCCGCGAGCAGACGCTCGCCGGAATCGGCGTCTTCCACCGCCACGGGCGCGGCCACGGCGCGGCCGCCCATGGCCTCGATCTCCGCCACCACGGCCTCGGCCGAGCCCGGAGCATCTGCGGGACGGGGCCGGGTGTTGACCACCACCCGGGCGCCGCGCGCGGCCAGATCCAGGGCATAGGCGCGGCCAAGGCCCCTGCCCGCCCCGGTGACGACGACGACGCGATCTTTCAGGGCGCTCATGAGGGTGTCCTCTCAGTGTCAGCGGCGCGCGGGCGCGGCCAGGGCAGGAAGCGCGGCGTACGCGCGCAGTAGGCGCTCCACGCCTCGCCCCGGGTACGGGCCATGTGCGCTTCCTTGAACGGGGCGGCCGAAGCGTAGCCCATGAACCAGCCGGTGAAGAGCGGGGCGAAGAGGGTGACCCAGCCCCACGGATGGGCCAGGGCGAAGACGAACCACGCGCTCCACATCACGGTCTCGCCCAGATAGTTGGGATGCCGGACCCAGCCCCAGACGCCGGTGTCCAGCAGACGGCCCCGGTTGGCCGGGTCCGTCTTGAAGGCCGCGAGCTGCCGGTCGGCCAGGGTCTGGAGCGTGAAGCCGACGAGCCAGACGGCGAGGCCCGCGACGGCGAAGCCCCAGCGGACCGGTCCGGACACGCTCGCTGGAACGGTCAGGGCGAAGACGATGGGCGCGGACCACAGCCAGAGGGTCACGCCCTGCAGCAGATGCACCTGAAAGGCGCTCCACCACAGCCAGCGTGGACCATTGCGGGCGCGCCAGTGGGCGTAGGGCTGACGCTCGGCGGCGATGTTGTGGCCCCAGGTCTGGAGGATCAGTCGACCGGCGCCGACCACCAGAAGTCCCATGAGCAGCCATTCCGGCCCGCCTGGCGTGCGGCCTGAAACGGCCAGGGTGAGGACCGCAACGACGACCGCCGCCGCCGGATAGCAGATATCCATGACGCCATGATTCCGCGCCAGGGTTCCCCACAGCCACGCCACGGCCATGACGGCCAGCACGCCGGGTCCGCCCCAGAGAATCCAGGTCTGCAGGCTGATCCGCAGGGCCCCTTCGGACGCCGCAAACGTCAGGGCGATGAAGGCCAGGGGCGCCAGAGCCAGACCGTAATGCCAGGCCCGGCCGCGCGTGCCTGACGGGATCAGCGCCAGCCACAGAACGGCCGTCGCAACCCACACCGCCCCGGCCAAAACGATAGGTGAAACGCCTGACATGCCCGCCTCCAAATCACGCTTGCGTAAAAAGACTTGCAAAACTGGTTCATTAGCGCAAGCTACTCCTGCAACGAGCCCGCAAAGGGCCGCACACATTCGGAGGGAATGTCTTGACCAGCATCATCACGCGCGGTCCGTCATGGCGTCGGCGCCTCGCCGGCGTCTCGACCGCGGCCCTGGCCGTCACGGCCGGACTGGCGGGCCCGGCGCTCGCGCAACAGACGGCGCAGGCTCAGCCAGGCGCCGTCACGCTCGACGAGATCATCATCACGGCCCAACGCCGCGAACAGGGCCTGCAGGAAGTGCCGATCGCCGTCACCGCCTTCAGCCAGGAGATGCTGGAGCGCACCGCGGCCACCGGCCTTCAGGACGTGGCGGGCAAGGCGCCGGGCGTCACCATGACCCAGTTCAACGTGGGCGAGCCGCAGATCTTCGTGCGGGGCGTCGGCACCACCAGCGACTCCGCCGCCAGCGACCCGTCCATCGGCGTGTCCATCGACGAGGTGTCCATCGGCCGTGCGGGCGCCAGCGCCCTGGCCTTCATGGATGTGCAGCGGGTGGAGATCCTGCGCGGACCCCAGGGCACCCTGTACGGCCGCAACGCCTCCGGCGGCGCGCTGAACGTCTATACGAACCGGCCGGATTTTGCGCCCTATGGCCAGCTGACGGCCCGGTACGGCAGCTTCAACGAGATGGGTCTGGAAGGCGTGTTCAACGGCGAGATCGCCGAAGACATGGCCGGGCGGGTCGCCTTCCGCTTCAGCACCAATGACGGCTACGCCGAGAACGTGCTCACCGGCGCGGACCTGCATGGGGGAACGTCCTTCGGCCTGCGGGGACAGATCCTGCGCAACGCCGGAGACTGGACCTTCCTCGCCGGCTTCGACGGCAGCATGGAGGAGATGGACGGTCAGGCGCGCATTCCCGTCACCGTGGCCACCACCCCGGCCCCGTTCGTGGCTGTCATCAACAACCTGCGGGCCGGCCTGAACGTTCGTGAGACCCTGAACCCGGACGCCACCTACCAGAACCGCACCAACTGGGGCCTCACGGGCCGCGCGGAATGGCAGGGCGACAATTTCGGCTTTGTCTCCCTGACGTCCTATCGAGACAACGACTACGACTGGCGTGACAATCTGGGAGGCCTGACCTATCCGGCCTTCCCGCTGCGGGTGGACAACCGGGCCGAAGAGCAGGCCGACCAGTTCAGCCAGGAGTTCCGTTTTGTCTCCGGGCCGGACGCCAACATCAACTGGGTGGCGGGCGCCTACTTCTTCCGTGAGAACGTGACGCGCACCGAGCGCTTCCTGGTGCAGACCGCCCTGCCCATCGCCCCGCCCAATTTCGGCGGCGACACCACCTTCTTCCAGGACGCCACCAACACCAGCTATGCGGTTTTCGGCCAGGCGGCGATCCCGTTCGCCGACATCTGGGAACTGACGCTCGGCGCCCGCTGGACCCGTGACGAGCGCGAGGTGCACCAGGTGGCCATCGACAACGAAGGCGGGCTGAACGCGCCGCCGGGCATCCCGCTGGGTCCGACCGGCTCGCCCTATGACGTCACCGCCAGCACCAGCTTCGACGAGCCCACATGGCGGATCGCCCTGTCGGTGGAGCCCCTGCCGGACGTGCGCTTCTATGCGAGCTATGATCGCGGCTACAAGGCCGGCGCCTACATCAGCGCGGCCCAGACCGGGGCCCAGGCTGTGCAGCCCCTGAACTCAGAGTTGCTGGACAACTACGAGATCGGCGCCAAGACCACGGTGTTCAACGGACGGCTGCGCTTCAACGCCGCGGCGTTCCGGCTGGACTACACCGACTTGCAGGTCAACGAACTGGCCGGGCTGAACCTTGTGGCCTCCAACGCCCAGGCCGAGGTCGAGGGCTTCGAGATCGAGACCGCACTGGCCGTCACGTCCGCCATCACCATCGGGGGGTCGTACACCAGCCTGGACGCCCGGTTCACCTCGGATGCGACCTCGGCGGGGGGCACCCTGCCCTATGAAGGCAATATCCTGCCCCGGTCGCCGGACAGCCAGTACACCCTCTACGCGGACGGCGAGTGGCGGGTGGGGCAAGGCACCCTGGCCACCCGGGTCGATTACCAGTGGACGGACGACTACTTCTTCGACCCCTCCAACAACCCGGAGGTGTTGATCCCGTCCTATGGCCTGCTGAGCGCCTTCGCGTCCTGGGAGTCGGACAGCGGCTACAAGGTCTCGGTCTACGGCAAGAACCTGACCGACGAGGAGTACCGCAATCACGTCATCAAGAACGTGGGCGTCGGCTTCAGCGTGTTCGGGCCGCCGCGCTCGTTCGGGGTCGCCCTGACGCGCACCTTCTGAGCCACGCTCGAGACTGGACAGGGCCGTCGTCGCATCCTGCGACGACGGCCTCGCCTTTTCTCAGGATCCGCCCTCCGGGCCGGATTCCCGCTCCACTTCCCAGCGCACCTGTCGCGGATCGATGGCCCGCCCGGTCGCCCGGTCACAGACCACCGGCGCGAGGATGTCGCCCGTCGCCCTGTCCTTGAGCCGCAGGGGGGGCGCTTCGCCCGGATAAAGCCAGCGTTCACTCCAGCCGTGCATGGCCAGAACGATGGGATACATGTCGCGCCCGGCCTCGGTCAGGCGGTACTCGTAGCGCACCGGCGCATCCTGATAGGGCTTGCGCTCCAGCACGCCGTGCAGGACCAGCCGCGACAGCCGGTCCGCCAGAATGTTGGTGGCGACGCCCAGGGCGGCGTGGATTTCATCAAAGCGGCGCAGACGGAAATAGGCGGCCGACAGCACCGCCCAGCTCCAGTAGTCGCCCATGATGTCGGTGGAGCGGTCGATGATGGGGCGGTCTGTCTCGATGGGCTGCGAGCGGCGGCGGCGCGAGGTCGGCGGCGCGATGGGCGTCATGGGGGCCGTGACCGCCCAGACCACATTGTCGATCCCCGCCGGGGTCCCGTGCTCCCGACCCAGCACCACCGGCTCCAGGCGGTCCCCGCTGTGGCGGTCATAGAAGCGCAGGGCGTAGCGCTCCTGCAGGGGCGAGCGGGCCCATTTGCGCTCCCACTGGCCCTGCATCACGGCGACGCCGAACATGTCCCGTCCCATGGCGGTGAGGCGGTACTCCAGCCTCGCGCCGCCTTCGGCCACAGGCTTCGTCTCGAGCATGCCTGCGGTCGTCAGCCGTTGCAGGCGGTCGGCCAGAACGCTGCGCGGCGCGCCCAGCTGGTCCCGCCAGGCGCTGAAGCGGCGCACGCCGTAGAATGCCTCGCGCAGGATCAGCTGGGTCCAGGCGTCGCCGGTGATGGCGAAGGCCCGCGCCACCGGATTGCCCATGATCAGGGCCCGCATGTCCGGCTCGCCCGCACGCTCTTCGCTGGTCGTCATATCTTCCTCTACCCCAATTCGCGGGCGGGTCGAGGTGGACGCCAACGCTTGCGTTAAGCGACCAAATGTCCGAAGGTCTGTTCTGAAAAGTTTCTGGAGGCAATTGCCATGGCCGATGACGCCACCGCCGCGCGCCGTATCGAAACCGGGCCGTTGAGCCCGCTGAACACGCTCAACCCCTATCTGCAGGGCGTTTATGAGCCGGTCTCGAAGGAGACCACGGCCATCGATCTGCCGGTGATCGGGGAAATCCCGCAGGACCTGCACGGCGCCTTCTACCGGAACGGGCCCAATCCGGCCCAGGCGCCGCAGGGCATGCACCACTGGTTCGACGGCGACGGCATGGTCCACGCGGTCTGGTTCGAGAACGGCAAGGCCGAGTATCGCAACCGCTACGTCCGCTCGGCGGACCATGTGGCGGACCTGAACGGCGGGTGCGGCGCGGGCGGGGTGATGGAGCCCTCCACGCGCGCCGATCCGTCGTCCCCAAGGGGCGACAAGGTCTACAAGGACACGGGCAACACCGATCTGGTGCTGCACAACGGCTCGCTGATGGCCCTGTGGTACATCTCGGGCCATCCGGTGCGCATCGACGCCCGGACCCTGGAGACGATCGGGACCGAGACCTTCGGCGGCGCCCTGTCGCGCCACGTGTCGGCCCACTCAAAGGTGGATCCGAAGACCGGCGAGTTCGTGTTCTTCGACTATTCGCTCTACGAGCCCTGGATGACCTTCGGCGTGGTCAGCCCGACCAATGAACTGACCCATTTCGCCCGCATCGAGCTGCCGGGACCGCGCCTGCCCCACGACATGGGGCTGACCGAGAACTACGTCATCCTGCACGACCTGCCGGTGGTGTTCACCGACGGCGGGCTGAAGCGCAGCACCTGGAACATTCATTTCGCCGACCAGCCGGCCCGCTTCGGCGTCGTGCCGCGCAAATGCTCGGGCGATCAGGTCCGCTGGTTCGAGACCGACAGCTGCTACATCTATCACGTGGTCAATGCCTGGGAAGACGGCGACGAGGTGGTCATGACCGCCTGCATGATGACGCCAAACGGCTTTGCGCCAAACCCGGAATACGGCCCCTACGCCGCCATGGTGAACGTGCTGGCCCTGCACGCCGTGCCGGTGGAATGGCGCATGAACATGAAGACCGGCGAGGTGAAGAAGCGCCAGCTGGACGACCGCATCGGCGAGTTCCCGGTGGTCAATCTGGACTACGCCTCGCGGCCCACGAAATGGTCCTATCACGTGGCCATGGCGCCCACCGAGCTGCAGCGGTTCAAGGGCCTGATCAAGTACGATCTGGAGACCGGCGCCGCGCGCACCTGGGACTACCAGCCCTCGCAGTTCGGCTCCGAGCCCGCCTTCGCCCCGCGCGTCGGCGCCACCGGGGAGGACGACGGCTATGTCATCGCCTTCGTGACCGACGAGGCGACCGGCAAGTCCGAGGTGCAGGTGATCGATGCGCAGAACATGGAGGCCGGGCCGGTGGCGCGGGTGATCCTGCCGGTGCGGGTGCCCGCGGGCTTCCACGGCACCTGGGCGCGCGGCGACCAGCTGAAGGCCGCCTGATCCATGAGCGCCTATATCCACGACGCCCTCCGCACGCCCCGCGCAAAGGCCCGCCCCGACGGCGGGCTGGCGGCGCTGAAGCCCCACGAGCTGATCGGCGGACTGATCGACGCCATCGAGACCCGCGGCCATGAGGCGCGCGCCGCCGAGGCCCTGATCGTCGGCTGCGTCGGGCAGGTGGGCGCCCAGGGGGCCAATGTGGCGCTGGTGGCCAAGCTGCACGCCGGCCTGCCGGACGAAACAGCCGCGTGGAGCGTCAATAATTACTGCGTCTCGGGCCTGACCGCCATCGGCCAGGCCGCCGATATGGTCCAGTTGGGCCGCGCCCGCTCGGTGCTGGCGGGCGGGGTCGAGATGATGTCGCGCGTGCCCTTCATGGGCGACCGGGCCGACTATTACGCCGACGCGTCCTTCCCGGCCCGCACCCGCTACCTGCCGGTGGCGGTCGCCGCCGACCGGCTGGCGGAGGACGCGGGCGTGTCTCGCGCCGAGATGGATCAGGCGGCGTTGGTCTCCCAGTCCCGCACGGCGGAGGCCGAGGGCGGCCCGCTGGTCGCGTCGCGCATTTCGCTCAACGGGCTGGACGGCGACGAATGCGCCCGGCCCACGACTCTGGAGAAACTGGCCAGGCTGCCCGCCGCTTTCGCCGAAATGGCCGCGCCCTATGCCGAGGCTCTGGAAGGACGGGCCATCGATCATCGCCACACCGTGGCCCACGCCCCGCCCATGTCCGACGGCGCGGGGCTGGCGCTGGTGTCGTCCGAGGCCGCAGGCGCCAGGGCGCGCATCGTGGCCCATGTGGAGGTCGGGGGCGATCCGGCCGCCTCCCTGACCGCAGGCTTCACCGCCATGGACCGGGTGCTGGAGCGGGCGGGGCTGACCCTGTCGGACATGGACCGCATCGAGTTCATGGAGGCCTTCGCCGTGACCATCGTCACCTTCCTGCGCGAGCGGGACGTGGACCCGGACAAGGTCAATGTGGGCGGCGGCCATCTGGCCAAGGGACACCCCATGGGGGCCACAGGCGCCATCCTGCTGTCCTCGCTGCTGGACGCGCTGGACGCGTGCGAGGGCCGCTATGGTCTGGTGGTCGCGGCGGGCGCGCAAGGGGTGGGCTCGGCCATGATCGTCGAGCGGATGGTCCGCTGATGGACGCCCGTTCGCCCTCCCCGCGCGACGGCGTCGTCGCCCGTCACGCCGAGCTGATCGAAAGCGCGCTGGACGCCATTCGCACCCGCCGCGCCTGGTCACCGTTCAAGGACTCGCCGTCGACGAAGATTCACGGACCGGACAAGCCGGTCGCGGGCAAGGCCGCGTTCGAGGCGCAACTGGGCAAGGCGTTCAAACTCGACCTGCCGGGCGTCATCGACCGGGTCGGGGCCGAGGTCTCGCCCTATACGCAGAAGCCGCTGGGGATCACCTATCCGGTCAGCACGCCAGAGGCGCTGATCGCGGCGGCGCAGGCCGCCATGCCGGAATGGGCCGCCGCCTCGCCGGACCTGCGCGCGGCCCTGTGCGTCGAGATGGCGGTGCGGCTGTACGACGCCAATTTCGAGATGGCGCACAGCGTCATGCACGTGGCGGGGCAAAGCTACACCCAGGCGTTCAGCGGCTCCGGCCCCAATGCGCTGGACCGGGGCATCGAAGCGCTGGCCTATGCGGTCAAGGCCATGCGCGACGTGGCCCCCACCGGCCGCTACGAGCGGGATTTCGCGGGCGAGCGGGTGGTTCTGGACAAGACCTACGCCATCGTCCCCCGCGGCGTCGGTCTGGTCATCTGCTGCGCCAGCTTCCCCACCTGGAACGCCTATCCGGCCATGTTCGCCAGCCTGGCGACGGGCAATCCGGTGATCGTCAAGCCGCACCCCATCGCGGTTCTGCCCATGGCCATCGTGGTGCGCGAATGCCGCCAGGTGCTGGCCGACCACGGCTTTGATCCGAACCTTGTGACCCTGGCTGTGGACACGCTCGAGGCGCCGGTGGCCCAGCATCTGGTGTTCCATCCGGCGGTGCAGATCGTCGACTTCACCGGCAGCCCCCGCTACGGCGGCCATCTGGAGCGCACGGTAACCGGCAAGCTGCTGTTCACCGAAACGGCAGGGGTCAACACCGTGGTGGTGGAGTCCGCTGAGGACATGGACGCGGGCGCCAGCGCCATAGCCCGCGCCTCATGCCTGTTCTCGGCCCAGATGTGCACCAGCCCGCAGGTAATCTATGTACGCCCGGATCTGGCCGATGCGTTTGGACAGGCGCTGGTGGAGCAGATCGACGCGATCGCGGGCGACCCGGCGCTGGCCGCCGGCATCATGGGCGCCATTCAGGGGGAGGTGAGCCTGAAGGCCGTGGCCGATGTGCGCGGCGCCCTCGATCAGCATCCCAGCGCCCGCGTGCTGCGCGAGGCCGCGCCCTACGCTCATCCGCAGTTCCCCGAGGCCCGCACCCTGACGCCGCTGGTGGCAGCCGTGGACGGGTCGGACCCCGCCCTCTACGCCGAGGAGCATTTCGGGCCGGTGTTGTTCGTGGTCCGCATGGACGGCGACGCGGCGGTGGCCGAGGCGACCCGGCTGGCTCGCGAGCACGGCTCCATCTCGTCGTATCTGTATTCCACCGACGAGGCGTTCATCGATCGCGCGGCGCCGCTGTACGAGCAGGCAGGCGCCAATCTGACCGTCAACCTGACCGGCGCCATGTGGATCAATTTCGCGGCGGCCTACAGCGACTATCACGTCTCGGGCCTGAACCCGGCGGGCAACGCCTGCCTGGCCGATCTGGCCTTCGTCGCGTCGCGGTTCCGCATCGTGCAGCGGCGCCGACCGGCGGCATGACCGCAGACGTCTTCATCGCCGGGGTCGGCATGACGGCGCTGGGCAAGCGGCTGGACCAGAGCGTCAAGTCGCTGACCGCCGAGGCCGTGCGCACGGCGCTGGCCGACGCGGGGGCGGACATCGCCCATATCCAGGCCGCCTGGTTCGCCAACACGCGCCAGCCCATGCTGGAGGGCCAGAACACCGTGCGGGGCCAGATCGCCCTGCGTCCGCTGGGCCTGACCGGCATTCCCGTGATCAATGTCGAGAACGCCTGCGCCTCGGGCTCAACCGCCCTGTGGCTGGCCATGCAGTGGCTGCGGGCGGGCGGCGGCGACATCGCGCTGGTGGCGGGGGCCGAAAAGATGGTCTGGCCCGACCGGCCCGAGCGGGTGGCGGCGGCCTTCGCGGGAGGGACCGACATCCACGACCGCGACGGCGTGCTGGCCTACATCCGCGAGATGGGCGGCGAGGAACCGGGCGAAGGCCGAAGCCTGTTCATGGATCTGTACGCCGCCCAGGCCCGCGCCCACATGGCCCGGCATGTCACGACCCAGGCCGACTTCGCCCATGCGGCGGCCAAGAACCACACGGCGGGCGCCCTGAACCCGCTGGCCCAGTACGGCGCCCCCATGACCGTGGATCAGGTGCTGGCCGACAAGCCCATCGTCTTTCCCTTCACCCGCGCCATGTGCGCCCCTGTCAGCGACGGGGCGGCGGCCATGGTGGTGTGCAGCGCGGCGGGGCTGAAGCGGCTGGGCGCCGCCGCCCGGGCCGTGCGGGTTCGGGGCTGCGCCCTCGTCAGCGCGTCCGCGCGCGAGGCGGCGGACATGGACAACCACATCGGCCGCCGCGCGGCGCTCGCGGCGTATGAGCAGGCGGGCGCAGGGCCGGCCGACATCGATACGGTGGAGGTCCACGACGCCACCAGCTACGCCGAAATCCAGCAGATCGAGAACCTTGGCCTGGCCGAGCCGGGGACCGTGGGCGAGCGACTGCGGCGGGGCGACTTCGCCCTGGGCGGACGCACGCCGGTCAACGCCTCGGGCGGTCTGGTGGCCAAGGGCCATCCGGTGGGCGCCACGGGGGTCATCCAGCTTCACGACCTGACCCGCCAGCTGCGCGGCGAGGCCGGGGCCGCCCAGATCGAGGGCGCGCGCATGGCGGCGGCGGAGAACGGCGGCGGCTTTCTGGGCGTCGAGGAGGCGGCCACCGTGGTCACCGTTCTGGAGCGCGCCGCATGAACCCGGTCGGCGTGATCTATGAGCGCGCGCGCGAGCGGGCCGACCGCCCTGCCCTGATCGACGGCGACCGGATCGTCACCCATGGCGAGCTGATCGCGCGGGTGGACGCCCTGGCCGCCGACCTGCATCGCCGGGGGCTGGACCGGGGTCGCCGCATCGGTCTGTGCGCGGCCAACAACTGGCGTCATGTGGTCGCCTATCTGGCCATCCTGCGGGCGGGCGCCGTCTGGATTCCGCTGAACCCCCGCAACGGCCCAGGGCTCAACGCCGATCTGCAGCGCCGCGCCGAGCTGGACATGCTGTTCGTCGATCAGACTTCGCGGGAGCAGATCGCGCCCTGCGCCCGCCGTCTGGAGCTGGAAAGCTGGGTCGACGCGGTGGAGCCGGGGGGCACGCCGCCCGCCATCGACCACGATCCGGACGGCGTCTTCGCCATCAAATTCACCGGCGGCTCCACCGGCAAGCCCAAGGGCGTGGTGCAGAGCCGGCGCAGCGCCATGGCGGCCCTGCGGTCCATGCAGGCCTATTACGGCTTCATCGCCGACGACGTGAACCTGGCGGTCGCGCCCCTGACCCACGGCTCGTCCCACTATGTGCTGCCCGTGCTGGCGGCGGGCGGGGCCCATGTGCTGATGGCCCAGCCGGACCGGGCGGCCATGCTGGACGAGCTGAAGCGCCGGGTGACGGTGGCCTTCATGCCGCCGACCCTGATCTATCTGCTGATGGAGGCGGCCGCCTTCGGGCCGGACGACTTCAAGGCCCTGCGCCACCTGACCTGGTCCGCCGCCCCCATGCCGCCCGCACGCATCGAGCAGGCGATCGCGCGCTTCGGCCCCGTACTGGGCGCCCTGTTCGGCCAGACCGAGGCGCCCATGACCATCGCCGCCCTGACGCCCGAGCAGGTGGCGCGGCCCGAGCTGCGCGGGGCCGCCGGCTATCCCTTCCCCGGCACGCCGGTGCGCGTCCTGACCGCCGACGGCGCGGTGGCGGAACAGGGCGAGGGCGAAATTCTGGTGGGGGGCGATCTGGCCGACACCGCCTATCTGGATGACCCGGACGCCACGGACGAGGCGCGGCTCGACGGCTGGCTCAGGACCGGCGATCTGGGGCGGCTGGAAGCGGACGGCTTGCTGACCATTCTGGGCCGGTCGCGCGAGATGATCATCTCGGGCGGCTACAACATCTACCCCGCCGAGGTGGAGGCCGCCCTGGGCGCCCATCCGGCGGTGCGCGAGGCCTGCGCCTTCGGCGTGGAGGACCCGGTGTGGGGCGAACGGCTGGAGGCCGCCGTGGCCTGGGACCCCGCCCTCGGCGACGAAGCCGCCCTCATCGACCATGTACGCCGGACCATCGGCCCGGTGCGCACCCCCAAGACGCTGCATCCGCTGGCCGCCCTGCCCCGCAATCCGGTGGGCAAGGTGGTGCGGGCGGATGTGAGAACCCTGATCTACCCGGCGCCGCAATGACCGGGAGACAAAACGAGAGACGGAGGAAAACGCCATGATCGTCGTGCCGCAGGACCGCATACGCGCCTATAGGGCCAAGGGCTGGTGGGGAGACGACACGCTCGACGACCTGTTCCGTCGCCATCTGAAAGCCCACCCGGACGCGGAGGCCCTGATCGATCCGTTCAACGCCGCCGACATCATGGGCGGCCAGCCGGAGCGCCTGACCTGGGCCGAGGCGGACGCGGCCATCGACCGGCTGGCGGCGGTGTTTCACGCCCACGGCCTGAAGAAGGACGACGTGCTGGTCGTCCAGCTGCCCAACATCAACGACCTGAGCCTGACCTATCTGGCCGCGGCGCGGCTGGGGGTCATCGTCTCGCCCGCCCCGGTGCAGTACCGCGAGAGCGAGCTGGGCTACATCGTCGGCAAGACCGACGCCGTCGCCGCCCTGACCACCGACCGCATCGGCAAGCACGCTCACGGCGACATGCTGATGACCGTGGCCGGCCGCTCGCCCGGCCTGAAGCATGTGTTCGTCATGGGTGAAACCTGCCCCGCCGGCGCCATCGACCTGGAGCCCCTGCTGGATGCGGTGACGCCGAAGCAGATGAAGGCCGCCCGCGACGCCATGAAGGCGGCGAAGGTCAGCGCCGACGACGTCTTCACCATCTGCTGGACCTCCGGCACCGAGGCCCTGCCCAAGGGCGTGCCGCGCAGCCACAACGAGTGGATTATCATGGGCGCGGGGGTGGTGGACGCCGCCGACCTGGGCCATGGGGCGCGCATCCTGAACCCGTTCCCCATGGTCAATATGGCGGGAATCTCCACCGGCTTCGTCAGCTGGCTGGTGACCGGCGGGGTGCTGATCCAGCACCACCCGTTCGACCTGCAGGTGCTGCTGAAGCAGATGCGCGACGAGACCATCGACTACACGGTCGCCCCGCCCGCCGTGCTGAACCTGCTGCTGCAGAACGAGGCCCTGCTGGCGGGCATCGACTTCGGGCGGCTGAAGGCCATCGGCTCGGGCTCGGCGCCCCTGTCGCCGTGGATGGTCAAGACTTTTCACGAGAAGTACGGCGTCCAGATCGTCAACTATTTCGGCTCCAACGAGGGCTGTTCCTTCCCCAGCGCCTGGCAGGACGTGCCGGACCCGGCCGAGCGCGCGGCCCTGTTCCCGCGCTTCGGCGAGGGCCTGCGCTGGAAGGCGATGCTGCATGACCGCATCTCCACCCGTCTGGTGGACCCGGAGACCGAGGAGGAGATCCGCGAGCCCGGCCGTCCCGGCGAGCTGCGCATGAAGGGGCCGACGGTGTTCTCGGGCTACTGGCGCGCGCCCGAGGTCAACGAGCGGGCGTTCGACGCCGACGGCTGGTTCCGCTCCGGCGACTTGTTCGAGCTGGCGGGCGAGGACAACCGTTTCATCCGCTTCGTGGGCCGGCTGAAGGACATCATCATCCGCGGCGGCATGAACATCTCGTCCGAGGAGATCGAGGGCCATCTGATGGGCCACCCCGCCATCGCCGAGGCCGCGGTGGTCGGCGCGCCCGACGAGCGGCTGGGCGAGCGCCTGTGCGCCTTCGTGGTGTTCCGCCCGGACCAGAGCGCCGACATGGCTGACATCAACCGATACCTGACCGAAGAGAAACAGGTGGCCGTCTACAAACAGATCGAGCGGCTGGAGGTCATCGACGCCCTGCCGCGCAACCCGGTCGGCAAGGTCCTGAAGCGGGACCTGCGCGACCGTCTTGGAGAAACAGCTCAAGCATGAGTTCCGCCTTCCCCCAGTCCATGCGGCTGCCCGTCATCGCCGCGCCCATGTTTCTGGTCTCCGGGCCCGAGCTGGTCATCGCCGCCTGCAAGGCGGGGATCGGCGGCGCGTTCCCGACGCCCAACTGCCGGACGCCCGAGGATCTGGACCGCTGGATGGACCAGATCACAAGCGCCCTTCAGCCCGGCGACGGGCCGTGGATCGCCAATCTGATCACCCACTCCACCAACCCCCGGCTGGCCGACGATCTGGCCATGGTGGCGCGCTACAAGCCGCCCATCGTCATCACCGCCCTGGGGTCGCCCAAGCCGGTGATGGAGACGGTCAAGGGCTACGGCGGGCTGGTCTTCGCCGACGTGGTCAACATGAAGCTGGCGCGAAAGGCCGCCGAGGCGGGCGTGGACGGTCTGGCCTGCATCAGCGCGGGCGCGGGCGGGCACACCGGCCATCTGTCGCCGTTCGCCTTCGTCTCGGCGGTGCGCGAGTTCTTCGACGGCTATCTGACCATCGGCGGCGGCATCGCCGACGGCGCGGGGGTGGCGGGCGCCATCGCGGCGGGGGCGGACATGGTCTACATGGGCACCCGGTTCCTGGCCACGCGCGAGAGCCTGGCCCAGGACGCCTACAAGCAGATGGTCGTGGACTGCGACGCCGACGACCTGATCGTCTCGCCCGCCGTCACCGGCACCGACGCCTCCTGGCTCAAGCCCAGCCTCAAGGCCGCGGGCCTCGACCCTGACGCCATGGGCGGCGCGATCCAGCGCGACTATTCGGGCGGCCAGAGCACCAAGCGCTGGAAGGACATCTGGGCCGCCGGCCAGGGCGTGGGCCGCATCAACGCTGTGGAGTCCACCGCCGAGGTGGTGGCGCGGCTGGAGCGGGAGTACCGCGCGGCGGCCGACCGCTTCATCGGGCTGAACAGCCGGGCGGCGGCGGCGTGAGCGAGCAACCGCCGTCCCTCGCCTCGCGCTTCCAGCTGGACCCGGCCGCCGACGGCCTGGAGCTGGCGCGGCGCTGGGCCGAGGCGCGGTTCGCGGGCGGCTTCGCCGAGCGGCTCCGCGCCTGGCCGGTCGAGGTGGAGCGGGGCCGCATGGTGATCCGCTGCGATCTGGATCCCGGCCACGCCAATTTCGTCGGACTGGTCCACGGCGGGGTGACGGCGGCGCTGGTGGACATCGCCGGAGGCGGGGTGGCCATGACCCTGCTGAAGCCGGGCGAGCACCTGCTGTCCACCGACCTGAGTCTGCGCTTCCTGAACGCCGCCCCCATCGACGCGGATCACCTGATCGCCGAGGCGCGCGCCGCCTATGCCGATCCGCGAAAGGTGGTGGCCGAGGTGACGGTGGCCCTGCCAGACGGTCGCGTGGTGGCCCACGGAACCGCCGCCATCGCGATCCGGCGGCGCGAAACCTAGGGCTGATCGGTTGAGGTGGAATCGCTTCGCGATTCCGCCGATGCCGTGAATCAGGCTCTCGCATTATGCTGGACCGAAATCTGAGCCCAGTTGGACTGCGTCCAACTGGGCCGATTTCGGTCTAGGTCCCGATCACCAGGCTGACGGTGGTGGTGGTGGAGCCGCCGATGTTCAGGGTCTGGACCGTGCGGGCGCCCTCCACCTGATAGGCCCCCGCCGTGCCGGTCGTCTGCCTGAACGCGTCCAGCGCCATGCGCACGCCCGTCGCGCCCACAGGGTGGCCGCAGCCGATCAGGCCGCCGGAAGGATTGATGGGCAGCCGCCCGCCGATCTCGATATCGCCCGCCTCGATGGCCTTCCACGCCTCGCCCGGCGCGGTCAGGCCCAGATGGTCGATGGCCATGTACTCGGTCATGGAAAAGCAATCGTGGGTCTCCACGGCGTCGATGTCGTCCAGCGAGACCCCCGCGCGCGTGCGGGCCTCGTCTATGGCGCGCTTCACCTGCGGGAAGACATAGGCCTCGTCGGCGCTGGCGGCGATCTTGCGGGCGTAGCTGATGGGGGCGTTGCGATGGCCCCAGCCCTTGATGCGCGGAATGGACTCCAGCGCGACGCCGCGACGCCGCGCATAGTCCGCCGCCCGCTCGGCCGAGGCCAGGACGACCATGGCGCCGCCGTCGGTGACCTGGCCGCAGTCGGTCTTGCGCACCCGGCCCTCGATGACCGGATTGGCCTCGTCGTCATCGGCGAAGGCCGCGTCGGGGAACACATACTCCCGTGTCTGGGCGTTGGGGTTCAGTCGGGCGTTGGCGAAATTGATCCGGGCGATGCGCCGCAGGTGCGCGTCGTCGATGCCGTAGCGGCGGTCGTACTCCTCGGTCAGGTCCGAGAAGGCGCGCGGCCAGACATAGCGCGCGTCCTGATATTCGTGCCCCGCCCAGGCCGCCGCGCCCAGATGCTGGGCCGCCGTCTGCCCGGGCACATTGCGCATCAGCTCCAGCCCCAGCACGGCGGCCGTTCCGTAGCGGCCGGACTCGATGTCCGCCATGGCCGCCAGGATCGCCAGCGAGCCGGAAGCGCACGCCCCCTCGTGACGCGAGGCCGGCATGCCGTAGAACCGGTCGTCGGACAGGGCGAAGAAGCCGCCCAGCATGCCCTGACCGGCGAACAGGTCGCCGACGAAATTGCCCACATGGCCCACGTCGATGTCGCCGGGCTCCAGCTCCGTGGCCTCCAGCCCGCCGGTCAGGGTTTCGGCGAACCCGTCGGCGATCTCCATGCCCTCGCGGGCCCAGTTGCGCTTGAAGTCAGACTGCCAGCCGCCGAGAATATAGACCATCGGATCAGTCTCCTGCCGCAACGACGATGACGCCCGCATCGGGCTGGTCGGCGTAGAGGCGCGCCACGTCCCGGCTGCGGTTGTCGATCACCCCGCGCCGGTTGATGCTGCCCTTGTCCGACACCTCGTGGGCGTTGGGGTTCGGCGGCGCGGTGAGGATCACAGCCCGCTCGATACGCATGGAGGCCATGGGGTGGGCCCGGTTGTGCGCCGCCAGCCGCTCGCGCACGGCCTCGCCCAGCCGCCCGGAGGTGATCGCCTCGCCGATCTCCAGCCCCAGCTCGCGCTTGACGCCCTCCGCCGAGGGCCAGGCGAGAATGCCCAGATACGGCCGGTTCTCCTCGCACAGCACCAGTTCGGTGATCAGGGGCGACAGGGCGGTCAGCACCGCCTCGCGCGCCGGGCCGCCATAGACCCAGGTCCCGGTGGACAGCTTGAACTCTTCCGCCAGCCGTCCGGCGAAGGCCAGGCCGCCGGTCACATCGCCCGGGGTGATGAAGGTGGCCAGATCGCCCATGCAGTAGAAGCCCTCGTCGTCGAAGGCCTGGGCGCTGCGCTCCGGGTCGTCCAGATAGCCGCGCGTCACATTGGGCCCCTTGACCCGAACCTCCCAGCGCGTGTCGTCGTGCGGCACCAGCTTGAGGGTCACCGCCGGCAGGGGCAGGCCCAGCCCGACCTTGTCCGTATAGGCGTAGCCCGCCAGAAACCCGGCCGTGGTTTCGGTGGAGCCGTAGGCCGAGGTCATCATGATGCGCTGGCCGGTCTCCTCGACCGCCATCTTCTGGATGCGGTCATAGACGGGCTGGGCCAGGGCCGCGCCGCCGAACAGCATCAGCCGCAGCTCGGAGAAGAAGGTGCGGCGCAGGTCCGCGTCCGCCTCGAGCGCGTCGGCCAGCAGGGCGAACCCCAGCGGCACATTGGCGTAATACTCGACCGGGATTTCCCTGAGGTTGCGCAGGGAGATGTCCAGCAGGCCCGGCAGGGGCTTGCCGTCGTCCACATAGAAGACGCCGCCCGCCAGCAGGGTGGCGCGCAGGACGCTGGCCCCGGCGGTGTGGTGCCAGGGCAGCCAGTTCAGGATGCGCCCGTCCCAGCGCAGGCTCTCGCCCGTAGCCTGGATGCCCTGGGCCGTGTTGGCGGCGAGATTGGCGTAGGACACGGCCACCACCTTGGGCAGGCCGGTGGAGCCGGACGTCAGCAGATAGTTGGCATGGTCATCGGGCCTGAGCGCCTCGAGGCTGGCTTCGACCGCCGGGGTCGCGGGCATGGCGAAGACCTCGGCCATGTCCGCCACATGGGGCGCATCGACTGCTTCAGGCGTCGCGGTGACCACCGTCACCCCGTCCAGATCCAGCGAGGCCAGGGCGGCGGCGACGGGCCGGGCGTCCTCGATCACCAGAACGGCGGGCCGGATGCGGTCCATCACATGGCGCAGCCGTCCCAGATCGCCGCCCAGCATGGCGTAGAGCAGGCTGACCGGAGCAGCCGGAGCCCCCGCCGCCATGGCCCCCAGAGACGCCGCGGCGAAGGCCGGCGAGTTGCCGCCCATGATCATCACCGCGGCGCCGGACGGCAGCTTGCGATCCAGCAGCCACTGGGCGAAGCCGTCGATCTGGTCGGCCAGTTGGCCATAGGTGGTATAGCGCCAGTCCCCGGTCCCGCCTTCCCGCCGCGCCAGGGCGGGCGCCTCGGGCCGCGAGCGCGCCGTCGCACGGATGGCGCGCGGCACGTTCCAGTCGTGATCGGCCAGAGGAATGCGCGAGCGCACCAGCAGCGCGCCGTCCGGGCGCCCGGTCACCTCAAGATCAACCGTCATGAGGCCCGCGTCACGGAAGGGCGGGGCGTCCGTGGTCGGCGACTGGGCGGCCTGTGCGGTCATGGACGTTTCCCTTTTTTATTGGTCTGCTTATGCAACCAAGCTAGCACAGGGGCCCGTGGGCGCAACAATCTGTCGCGCCCGTTCGCCGGGCGATCCCCGCCCCATCACTTGCGTAAGCAGACTATTGAGTCCTATCATCCCCGCACGTCGCGTTCGCGCCCGAGGAGCCGCCCCATGACCGTTCATCAGCTGCCGCCGATCAAGTCGTCGCTGAAGCCGTCCAATCATCCCTATCTGACCGGAGCCTGGACGCCGATCCTGGCTGAGGTGGACGCGGTGGACCTGACGGTGCTCGAGGGCCGCATCCCGGATGACATCGACGGGATCTATGTACGCAACACCGAAAACCAGATCCACCAGCCGCTGGGCCGCTATCACCCCTTCGATGGCGACGGCATGGTCCACGCCATCAGCTTTCACGGCGGCAAGGCGGACTACCGCAACCGCTTCGTGCGCACCCGCTGCTTCCAGGCGGAGCAGGAGGCGGAAGGCTCGCTATGGGGCGGGCTGATGGACCCGCCGGGCACGTCCCTGCGCCCCGGCTTCGGGGCCCACGGGGCCATCAAGGATTCCTCCAGCACCGATGTGGTGGTCCACGCCGGACAGATCCTGTCCACCTTCTATCAGTGCGGCGAGGCTTACCGCCTCGATCCCGAAACCCTGGAGCAATCGGGCGTCGCGCCTTGGGGTCCGCTGGACGGCGTCTCGGCGCACCCCAAGGTGGACGAGGCCACCGGCGAGATGCTGTTCTTCAACTACGGCGTCCATGCGCCCTACATGCACTACGGGGTCGTGGACCGGACCGGGACCCTGGTCCACTACGTGCCCATCGACCTGCCCGGGCCGCGCCTGCCCCACGACATGGCGTTCACCACCAACTACTCGATCCTCAACGACTTCCCGCTGTTCTGGGATCAGGACCTGCTGAAGAAGGGGGTGCACGCCTCGCGCATGCACGAAGGCCTGAAGTCGCGCTTCGGCATCATTCCCCGATATGGCCAGCCGGAGGATATCCGCTGGTTCGAGGCCGATCCCACCTATGTGCTGCACTTCCTGAACGCCTATGAGGACGGCGACGAGATCATTCTGGACGGCTATTTCCAGGAGACGCCCTGCCCCGCGCCGCTGGAGGGCTATCCGAAGGGCATGGGCCACATGATGGCGTTCCTGGACGAGCACAGCTTCCGCCCCCGGCTGCACCGCTGGCGCTTCAACCTGAAGACCGGCGAGACCCGGGAGCATCATCTGGATGACCGGATTGTGGAATTCGGCACGATCAACCAGCGCCGTGGCGGCGTGCCCTACCGGTACGCCTACAGCACCGTGACGAAGCCCGGCTGGTTCCTGTTCACCGGCTTCGTGAAGCACGACCTGGAGACCGGCCGGTCGTGGGAAATCAACCTGCCCGAGGGCGTCTACGCCAGCGAGGCGCCCTTCGTCCCGCGCATTGACGCGAAGGACGAGGACGACGGCTATCTGGTCAGCTTCCTTATCGACGAAAACACCCAGACCTCCCAGTGCGTGCTGATCGACTGCAAGGACTTCGAGGCCGGACCGGTGGTCCGCATCGCCCTGCCCCACAAGATCTCCAGCGGCACCCACTCGGTCTGGGCCGACCGGCGCTTCATCAGGGATGGCCTGCTGCCGCGGTCCTGAGCAGAGACAATCGCCCGGCCCGTGCGGGCCTTCAGGTCATCCGCGACGCGTCAGGAAGACCCGGTTCGCACTGGAGAGGATGTCGCCACCCGGAAAGTGTGGGGAGAGCCGTCAGCAGCCTGGATCGAGAGATACTCGCCCGGCACGAAGCGTTCGTCCGCCAGCCGAAATCCGAACTCGTCGTCCGCCTCTCCGGGAGCGAAATCGAAGAACCATCGACCATCGTCCGCCATGGCGAGGCGGCCGACGGATTCGGTCGCATCGTTGCGGAAACGACGAACCCGGCAGAGGTCGGCCTTTGCCCGCCACGTCGCCTCGTCCAGTTTTTGATCGCCATCCAGCGGAACCACCAGATCATAGCCGAAGCCGGGATCTCCTGCTGGATGGTCGGGTTCACGAGCCAGTTCCAGACGAACATGGTGAAAGACGGCGGAAGCGCTCATTCCCCGGCTCCCGGATCGCGCGGAGAAAGGGCGGACCAGACGGCGACGCCGCCGACTGTCACCATGAAAGCAGCGAAGGCGGCGATAACGGCGCCGACCACGAGGAGGGATTGAAGGGGCATGCAGATCTCCTTTTTCTTCATCGTGCCCCCAGGATCGGTCGGCCGTCCTTGATCCGCATCAAGGACAACAGCGCTTCGCCTACAGGCCAAGGCGGCCCAGGCGGGTCATCTCGTCCAGCCAAGCGCGGCGACGCGCCAGGGACGCCCCCTCGACCATGCCCAGAACCGTTGTTCTCACGGGCCGGAAGCCCACAAACCGGAAGACATTGCGCCTGAGCATTCTAAGACTGTGGGCCCCGAACCAGCCGATGTAGAACCAGCCGGGCATCCCCATGGTGACCACCAGTCGGGCCGACCGGCCCTTCAGCAGCCCGCCGGAGGATTTGCGCCGGGGGTCGAAAGCAAACCCCGGACGTAACACCTGCTCAAGAAAGGCTTTCAGTACGGCCGGCACGTCGCCCAGCCACAAGGGATAGAAGACCACGACGTGTTGGGCCCAGAGCAGATCCTGCTGACAGGCCTGGACGATCTCCGGAGGCAAGGCCTCCCAGTCAGACCGGCTGCCCAGGGGCGGGATGCCGAGATCGCCGAGGATCAGGGTTCGCAGGGTATGGCCGGCCTCGCGCGCGCCCTCCCGGTAAGCCTCGGCCAGGCCATGGCACAAGCGCTGCGGCGAGGGATCGGGATGACCTTCGATGATGAGGATGCGCCGGGGCGGCTTGCGGTGCGTGTCCATGCGGCATGATTGTCGCCCGCCACGCAACCGGCCTTGATCCAGATCAAAGGGACTTGCGGCCGGGCCGGATCAGTATCCCGCCGCCAGGGCCAGCCGCATCAGATCGGACAGGGTGCGCACGCCCGCTTTGGTCATCAGATTGGCCCGGTAGACCTCCACCGTGCGCGCGCTGATCTGCAGGTCGCGCGCGATCTCCTTGTTGGACTGGCCCGCCGCCACGCCCGCCAGCACGTCCCGTTCCCGGGGGCTGAGACGGCCCAGCCATTCGGGCGCGCCCGCTGACGCCGCCGGCGCCGAAACGGCCAGGGCGGCCTCCACGAGCCGGAGAAACGCCTTGTCGTCGAAGGGCTTCTCCAGAAAGTCCCACGCCCCCGCCTTCATGGCCTCCACCGCCATGGACACGTCGGCATGGCCCGTGATGATGATGACCGGATGGGGTAGCTCCAGCGTCCGGATGCGCCGCAGCAAGTCGAGCCCCGACAGACCCGGCATGCGCACGTCCGTGACGATGCACCCCGGTTCGAGATCGCTTCCCCGGTCCAGCAAGGCCTGGGCCTGCGGATAGGTGCGGTGCGCGTGGCCGCCCACGTCCAGCAGAAAGGACAGGGACTCGCGCATGGCGTCGTCGTCGTCCACCACATGAACCAGACGATCGCTCATCAGGCTTCCTTTCCAGCCAAGGGAACGGTGAAGGCGAACATGGTCCCGCCGCCCTCGTTCGGCTCGCACCAGATCGACCCGCCGTGGGCCTCCACGATGGTGCGACAGATCGAAAGGCCCACGCCCATGCCGTCCGCCTTGGTGGTGACGAAAGGTTGGAACAGTCTGGCCTGAACCTCGGGCGCCAGACCCTTGCCGGTATCGCTGACCCAGATCCGGGCGAAGCCTTCGTCATGAGCCGTCACGCCGATGACCAGATCGCGCCGGGGCGCTCCTGCCATGGCCTCAATGGCGTTGCGGATCAGGTTCAGCGCCACCTGCTGGATCTGGATCGAATCCGCCAGCACCGGGCCCACGTTCCGATCGAACTGATAAGACACCCGCAGGTCCAGGGGGCGGGCGCCGATCAGGCCCAGGGCGCTGGCCTCCTCCATGATCTTGACCGGATCCTGCGGCGTGCGCTCGGTGCCGCCCTGGGCCACGAACTCCCGCAGGTGGCTGATCACATCGCCGGCCCGTATCGCCTGGTCTCCCGCTTTCCTGAGCGCCGCCCGCACCTTTTCGAGGTCGGGGTCGGCCTGCTCCAGCAGGGTGGCGGAGCCCTTCATGTAGTTGTTGATGGCGGCCAGGGGCTGATTGAGTTCATGGGCCAGCGACGACGCCATCTCGCCCATGATGCTCAGGCGGGAAACGTGCACCAGCTCGGCCTGTAGTTCCTGCAACCGACGTTCCTGCTCGCGCCGGTCGGTCAGGTCGCGCACAAAGCCGGTGAAGAAACGGTCCCCGTGAAACTTCGCCTCGCCGACCGCCAGTTCCATGGGGAAGGTGGATCCATCACGCCTCTGGGCGACGACGATGCGGCCTATCCCGATGATGCGACGTTCGCCGGTGGTCCGATACCGCTCCATGAAGGCATCGTGATCCTCCCGGTACGGAGACGGCATCAGCACCTTTACGTTCCGCCCCTCCACCTCGGCGGCCCGCCATCCGAACAACCGCTCGGCCGTGGCGCTGAACGACTGGATGACGCCTTTCTCGTCGATCACGATCATGGCCTCTGGCACCGTATCCAGGATCGACTGAAGTTGGGCCTGACGTGCGACGGCCTGTCGTCTGCGGATCAGGTTCGCCTGGCCCATCTGCGCGATGAGGGGGCCGACGACCAGAAACAGGATCGCATCGAGAATGTTGGCGCCATTGAGCCAGAGCGCGTCGCCGAGAAACAGGACAGACAGGATCAGGCACAGGCCCGTGGCGGCCAGGGCGGGCGTGCGCCCGCCAACCGCCGCCGACAGCAGCACGACCGGAAGATAGAGCAGGAAGAAACTGCGGTCGCTGAAAGTCTCGTCCAGGCCGAAGCGCAGCATGAGCACGACGGCGAGGCCCGCGACCACCGCCAGGACGCCCCGGACGAGGTCATCCCTCTTGACTGCCGTCAGGTTGCCTAGCCGCATGCCCACCGCCGCAAAGGAGAGGCCACGGGACCTATCACGCGCGCGCCTGACGCCGCCACTTCTTTCCGGAAATGCCTCGGCCGGGATCCCGACGCACCCTCAGGTGTCGGCCCAGGCCCGGAGCCGTTCGGGCCGCAACAGCCGGTAGTGGCGGGCGCCGAAGAACTCGACCACGCCCTCGACCTGGAGCTGGGACAGCATGCGCGAGACCGTCTCGATGGTCAGGCCCAGATAGTCCGCCATGTCTTGGCGCCCCATGGCCAGCTCGCCACGACCCATACGGCGGCTGAGCGACAGCAGAAAAACGCCGACCCGCTCCAGCGCCGTATGGCGCCCCAGCAGCATGAGATGCTCACGCGACCGCTCCAGTTCCTGGGTGGTCGCCTCCCAAAGGGCGGCCTGGATGCGCGTATCTCCGGCGTGTCCCGGCAGCGCGGCGCCGGGCTTGAATACCAGCACCTCGCAGGTGGTCAGGGCCTCTGCCGCGAACCGGTGGGTCGTCCCGCACTCAAGGCCGAACATATCGTTGCTGAAATAGAAATCGCCGATCTGGCGCCGGCCGTCGCTCATGATCCGTGTGGTGCGCACGGCGCCCGAGATCACGCGGTACAGCAGGTCCGCACTCTCGTCCTGGGCGTATATGTCCTCGCCCCGGGCGAACACCATCCTTACGCCAAGCCCATCCAGGGGCTCCTGGCTGCGGGGGGCTTGAACGCCGAAATCCAGAACAGTCATGGGCTCTCTCCTCGGTCCCAACCTTAGAGAGGCGTCGGAACGACCGAAATTCCGGAGCGGCCCCTAAGGGATTCTACGGAGGGCGTGCGTGCCCTTGATCTGGATCATGGCGGGGGGCAGCCGGGTGCGACAATCTCCGCGACACATTCGGGCCCGGTGGGGCGCAGGCTTCCCTACTGCGCCCCAAGGGACTGCCTGCGCAGCCAGGCGCTTCGGCGCTTCAAGGAGTGACGTCATGCGTAACCTTTTCATCGCCGGCCTGGCTTTGTCAGCCGCCGCCTGCGCCCCGTCGCCCGAGCTGCCTGCGACAGGTGACGCCCGTCTCGACTCCACCGGAATGGAAGCCGCGGCCGCCGAGCGCGCGGAGTTGATCGTGCGCTCGAACTGTTCAGGCTGCCATGCGGTGGGACTGACCGGGGTCAGCCCGCTGCCGTCCGCGCCGACGTTCCGCGAGGTCGCGACCAGGCGTGATCTCTTTCTCCTGGAAGAGGACTTCGGCCGAGGCCTGGTGAGCTCCCATCCCGACATGCCGCCCTACCGGTACCGGGCCAGCGAGATTGACGATCTGATGGCCTATTTTCGCAGGCTGGAGCGCGAGGGCCGGCTGTAACCGGACCACGCCCTCAGCCGGTCAGCCGGCCCGTTGATCATCCATTGACCTGCACCCTGTCGCTCAGCCCGAGGCCGCCATGCCGTACAAAGATATTCTGCTGCCCCTCTTCACCTACCCGACCCCGATTCCGGAGTCGGCCATGGGCAACGCTGCGGCCATGGCCATGCGGCTGGGCTGCGGACCGGGTGGTGGCGAACTCGCCGCCCTGGTCTTCAGGGTCCAGATCCCGCCGACGCGAAACCGTCTGGCGAATTTCCTGGCCCAGACCGACGATCTGATCCGGGACGAAAACCGGCGATGCGCAGCCGTGGCCGAAAAGACCGTCGCGGCGTGGTCGGAAATCGCCGCCGGGCGCGGACTGAAAAACCGGACTGTCATCCGCGACGTGGACATGTTCGGCGAAGCCGAGGCGCTGTCAGGCGCGGCGCGGACCTCCGACATGTGCATGGTCTCGATCGGCCCCGAGCAGGAAATCGACAGGGCGGCGGCGGAATCGATGCTGTTCTCGTCAGGCCGGCCGCTCCTGATCTTCCCGGAGGCGGCTCCGCTGGGGGACAGCGCGACGTTCGAGCGGATCGTCGTGGCCTGGGATGCCAGCCGCTCGGCGGCGCGCGCGCTCGGGGACGCCCTGCCCCTGCTTGTCGCCGCCCGCGATGTCCGCATTCTGACGGTGGTCGGTGAAAAGGCCTCGGTCAGGTCCGGCCAGGGTGAAGAGGTTGTCCGCCATCTGGCGCTGCACGGCGTACAGGCGACGGTTGACGAGGTGGACGCCGCCGGCCGGCCCATAGGCCAGGTGCTGGAGACCTACATGAACCAGCAGGACGCAGACCTGCTGGTGATGGGCGGCTTCGGTCATTCCCGGGTGCGCGACTTCCTGCTCGGCGGCGCGACCGGCGCCCTGCTGAAGGATCCAAAATTCCCGGTCCTGCTCGCCCACTGATGCCCCGCCGGCTGAGGCCGCGACGGCGGGGCCGCAGCTCTGCGGCTCTCGCCGGGCTCGGTGCGGTCTATCTGGTGGTCCTCGTGATCGGTCTGGCGACAGCCCCGCAGGGCGCTCCGATCCCGGATCCGTGGTTCACCCTGATGGAGGGCCTGATCCTTCTGATCGCGCCGCTGATGGTGGCGATGATGGCGGACATCCATGCAGAGGCGGCGCCCGTCGCAAGAACCGGAGCGCTACTCGCGGTCGCCTTCATGACGGTGGCTGCGGCGCTGACCTCGGCGGTTCATTTCTCGATCCTCGCCCTCAGCCGGACACCGCCCTTCACGGACGCTGCGTGGTCAAGCGTCTTCGCCTTCGAGTGGCCGTCGGTGGTCTACGCCATCGACATCCTGGCATGGGACGGGTTCTTTCCCCTGGCCCTGCTCTGCGCGGCCCCGGCCGTTCGCAGCAGGCTGATCCGCCGCCTTCTGCTGCTGGCGGCCGCCCTCGCCCTCATCGGGCTGCTGGGGCCTGTCCTCGGGCGGATGGATATCCGCAACATCGGCATCCTTGGATACGCCGTAGTCTTTCCGGTCGCGGCCGCCCTGTACGCCTTCCGGTCCCCGGGCTCGGCGTCGACCGGCGCCTGAGCCGGGACCCGGCTGTGGCCTGAAAGAGAAGCGGCCCCGCATCGGGGGCCGCTTCATGCCGTCTTGCGCAACCGGCTCTAGAACCGACGCGACACGCCCAGCGAGAGCACCCAGGGATCCAGGCTGACCTCGCTGGTCAGGGCGCCGCCGTTGATCGCGGCGTCCGTGTCGAACCAGATCTTCTTCACATCCACATTCAGGCTCCACGGCCCCTGCAGACCGATGTCGGCGCCGGCCTGCAGCGCCAGGCCGAAGCCGTCGTCCAGGTCCACCGAGAAACCGTTCAGGTCATCCCCGCTGTAGAACACCATGTAGTTCACGCCCGCGCCCACATAGGGGCTGAACCGTCCCTCGGTCAGCGGCCGGTATTGCAGGGTCACCACCGGGGGCAGCACCCAGGTTTCATGCACGGCCACATCGGTCGCCCCGCCCCGGGCGCGGATTTCGTGCCTGGTCGTGCCCAGGATGGCCTCGACGGCGAAGTGGTCGGTCAGGAAGTAGGTGAAGCCCAGGGTGGGCATGGTGCTGTCGCCCACGTCCACGCTCAGTCCGGTGTCTACGCCGGCGGCGGTCAGGATCGCGTCGTCGGCGCCCGACGACACATTGCTGACCCGCGCAGAGATCAGCCATTCGCCGGCGCGCGGCGCCCGCCAGGCGTCCTCCGTCTGCGCCAGAACAGGCGCTGCGCAGGCCGCCGCGGCCAGGGCGGTGAGGATAAAAGTCGTCGCTTTCATGATGTCATCCCCGACGCCAGGCCGCCTCATGCAGCCTCTTCGGCGTCTTGTGCAGAGGATGATCTAGGGCCTGAGCCTGCGCCTTGATTTAGCGCAAGTCCTTGCTGCAAAAGACGTTTCAGATCACCCGTGCATGACGATCGGCGGGCACGGCGTGGGCGTCGAACACCGCGCAGACGGCGCGCACAAAGGGGCGGCCCAGCGGCGTCACCGTCACCTGCGCGCCCCTGATCTCGATGAGGCCGTCCGCCGCGAAGGGCTCCAAACGGCTCCAGACCTCCCGCAGGCTGTCGGGATCAAGGCCGTGCAGCCGTGTGCACGCCTCCACGTCCACGACGAAGTCGCACATCAGCCGTTCGATGAGCGCGCCGATCAGGATGTCCTGATCGCTGAGGCCGACGCCGCGCGCCACGGGAAGCTGCCCCTCCTGAACCGCCTGGCGCCAGTCGCGCTCCTGGACGATGTTCTGCGCGTAGCCCTGCGGCGTCCGGCTGATCGCCGAGGCGCCCAGGCCGATCAGCGTCGGGGCCGTGTCGGTGGTGTAGCCCTGGAAATTGCGGCGCAGGCGTCCCGCCCGCTGGGCCGCGGCCATGGAGTCGTGAGGCAGGGCGAAATGGTCAAGGCCGATGGCGGTCCAGCCCTTGGCCTGAAGGTATCGTGTCGCCGCCTGGCTCTGGAGGAAACGGGCGCGGGCGTCCGGCAAATCCTCGGTGCGGATGAGCTTCTGGTGGGGCTTCATCCACGGCACGTGGGCGTAGCCGAACAGGGCGATGCGGTCGGGCTTCAGATCGGTGATCTGGCCCAGGGTCGTCACCACATTGACCTCGGTCTGCAGCGGCAGGCCGTACATCAGGTCCAGGTTCAGCGAGGTCACCCCTTGCGCCCGCAGGCCCTCGACGGCGCGGCGGATGGACTCGAAGGACTCCGGCCGGTTGACCGCCGCCTGCACCTTGGGAGACAGGTCCTGAACGCCGAGGCTGGCGCGGCTCAGGCCGATCCGTCCGGCCGCCCGCATCCAGTCGTCTGTCAGAACTTCGGGGTCCAGCTCGGCGGCGATGTCATAGCAGTCGGACGGGTCGAACCGGGCGGCCAGGCCCGCCATGAGCCGTTCCAGTTCCTCGGGCGGCAGCATGTTGGGCGTGCCGCCGCCCAGATGGATCGACCCCACCCGGACGCGCCGCCCGATGTGGGCCAGCACCAGATCCGCCTCGGCCAGCAGCAGGTCCACATAGCTGCTCATCACCGCCACGCGGTTCATCGCCCGGGTGTTGCAGCCGCAGTACCAGCACAGGCGCTTGCAGAACGGGATGTGCAGATACAGCGAAATCGGGGTGTCGACCGGCGCCGTCGACAGCCACTGGCCCCACCGCGCTCCGTCCACGTCCGCCGTGAACCGGGCGGCGGTGGGATAGGACGTGTAGCGCGGCGCGTGGGCGTCATAGCGCGCGATCAGATCCTTCACGGTCTCCCGAGACAGGGCTGCGGAGCGGTCAGGCAGGCGGTGGCTGAGCATGTGAGGCGCGCTCTAAAGAAAAAGGTCGCGGCGTCCCCGAAGGGAAGCGCCGCGACAGTGGAGGGTCAGTGACCGGCTTCGGCGTCGTCGGGCTCGGGCGTTGAGAGCCCGTGGTCCCCTTCGTCGAACAGACGGAATTCATGCCAGAGGCCGTTCAGCACGCCGAAGGCGACCGCCAGACCCAGGCCCAGAATCCAGGCGAAGTACCACATGGGATAAGAGCTCCTCGGCTCAGTAGAGGTCAGGGTTGGTCTTCAACTCGGCGGTGGAGGTGCGGCCCCACAGCACCCGGTAAACCCAGGCCGTGTAGATCAGGATCAGCGGCAGGAAGATGATCGTGCACACCAGCATGATGAACAGGGTCAGGTGGCTGGAGGACGCGTTCCAGACCGTCAGGCTGGAGGCCGGATCGATCGAACTGGGCAGGATGAACGGGAACATCGACAGACCGACCGTGGCGATGATGCCGACCGTCGAGACGGACGAGCCGCCGAAGGCCAGAACCGCCGACCGCCGCCATATGCCGGCCAGGGCCGCCAGGGCGCCGAGGAAGCCCAGAACCGGCGCCGCCATCATCCAGGACCAGGTCTGGTAGTTGGTCAGCCAGGCGCCCGGGACCGCTTCGGTCAGGGCGCGCAGCGGGTTGGACGGGCCCTGGACGTCCAGCACGCCGGTAACCGCATAGCCGACGCCGCCGTACGCCACATAGAAGCCGCCGGCCGCGAAAAGGATCAGCGACAGGATGGCGGCGATGGTGCCGTACGTTCTGGCCCGGTCCAGCACCGGTCCCCGTTCGGCCTTGATGCTCAGCCAGGCCGCGCCGTGCACCACCAGCATGGCGACGGAAAGGAGGCCCGCCAGCAGGCTGAAGGGGGTGAACAGGCCCAGCAGGGTGCCGTCATAGAAGATCCGCAGTTCGCTGGTCAGGCGGAACGGCGCGCCCAGCAGCACATTGCCCACCGCCACACCGAACACCAGGGCCGGCACGAAGCCGCTGACGAACAGGCTCCAGTCCCAGAACGCCCGCCACTTCGGCGACGTCCGTTTCGACCGGTACTTGAACGCCACCGGTCTCAGGATCAGGGCTGACAACACCAGGAACATGGCCAGGTAGAAGCCCGAGAAGCTGACCGCATAGACGAGGGGCCAGGCGGCGAAGATCGCGCCGCCACCGAGGACAAACCACACCTGATTGCCCTCCCAGGTCGCGCCCACGGTGTTGATCACCATGCGGCGTTCTTCATCGGTCCGGGCGACGAAGGGCAGCAGCGCCCCCACGCCCAGATCGAACCCGTCGGTGAGGGCGAAGGCGATCAGCAACACCCCCAGCAAGCCCCACCACAAGACGCGTAGCGTCGCAAAATCGATCGGCAGATCCATGATCGGATATCCTTTGAAAGACGAGGTCAGGCCACGGTCGGCGCGGGTTCCCGCGCGGCTTCGGCGGGCTGGGGGTCGGAGTCCCCGAACAGGCTGTGTTCGTGGAAAGGCCCCTTCTTGATGGTGTGCAGGATCAGTCCCACCTCCACGACGGCCAGGGCGCCGTAGAACAGGGTGAAGCCGATGATCGTGGTCCACAGCTGCGGAACGGTCAGGCTGGACGCGCCCAGGAAGGTGGGCAGAACCCCCTCGACCGCCCAGGGCTGGCGACCCACTTCCGCGACGATCCACCCCAGTTCGGCGGCGATCCACGGCAGGGGCATGGCCAGCAGGGCCGTCCACAGAAACCATCGTGTCTCATGCTTGCGCAGGGTGCACAGGATGAAGGCGGTGGCGAACAGGGCGATCATCAGGAAGCCGATCCCCGCCATGATCCGGAAGGTCCAGAACATCAGCGGCACATTGGGCACGGTGTCCCAGGCGGTGATCATGATCTGCTCCGGCGTGGCGTCGCGGGGATCCTCCACATAGCGCCGCAGCATCAGGCCGTAGCCCAGATCGTTGCGGTGTATTTCGAAGTCCGCACGGGCCTGCACGTCGGTGGTGTCGGCCTTGATCCGCTCAAGGGCGTCATAGGCCAGCACCCCCCGCTCGATGCGGTCCTCGGCGATGGCGACCAGTTCGAAGATGCCGTCGACGGTGCCATCCAGACTGCGGGTGGCGATGATGCCAAGGGCCCACGGAATCTGGATCTCGTAGCGGGTCTCGCGCGTGGCCATGTTGGGCATGCCGACGATGCTCAGCCCGGCCGGGGCTTCGTGGGTGTGCCACATGCCCTCGATGGCCGCGAGTTTCATCTTCTGGTTGTCGGTCAGGGCGTAGCCGCTCTCATCGCCCAGCACCACCACCGACAGGGACGCCGCCAGGCCGAAGGCCGCGGCCACGGTCATGGACCGCTTGGCGAAGCCCACATGGCGCCGCCGCAGCAGGTAGAAGGCCGACACGGCGAGCACGAAGGCCGCCGCGATCACATAGCCGGCGGAGACCGTGTGGACGAACTTGGCCTGGGCCACCGGATTGAACAGCACGGCCATGAAGTCCGTCACCTCCATCCGCATGGTTTCCGGGTTGAAGGCCGAACCCACCGGGTTCTGCATCCAGCCGTTGGCGATCAGGATCCACAGGGCGGACAGGTTGGTGCCCAGCGCCACCAGGAAGGTGACGAACAGGTGCGTCACCGGCTTCAGCTTGTCCCAGCCGAAGAACATGAGGCCCACGAAGGTGGCTTCGAGGAAGAAGGCCATGAGCCCCTCGATCGCCAGCGGCGCCCCGAAGATGTCCCCGACGTAGTGGCTGTAATAGCTCCAGTTCATGCCGAACTGGAACTCCATGGTGATCCCGGTTGCGACGCCGAGCGCGAAATTGATGCCGAACAGGAGACCCCAGAACCGGGTGATCGTCCGCCAGATCGGCCGGCGGGTCATCACATAGATCGACTCCATGATGACCAGCATGAACGAGAGCCCCAGCGTCAGGGGCACAAAGAGGAAGTGGTAGAGGGCTGTCAGCGCAAACTGCAGCCTGGAGAGGTCGACGACCGCAAGGTCGATCATGGCTGAGGACTCCTGGAATCGGCCCCGACGACCGATGTCTCACGGCCCTTAGCCGGGACCAGGCTTCCCCGACTTTGATCCTGATCAAAGTGCGCATTCGCCGCAGGACCTAGAGCAATCCGGTGAGTTTCCGGGACGACATCTGATCATGACCATGACCGCAGCGCGCGACCTCGCACCCGCCGCCTGGCTGAAGGCCACGGCGCGACCCTGGAAGCGAAAGGTCGCGGTCACGACGCTGCTGACCGTCGCCGACGTGGCGCCGGCCATCGGCTTCGCGGGCGGTCTGGCCATGACCGTCGCCCGGTTCGGAGACGGACTCGCGGCGGCGGCCCCCTGGCTCGCCCTGGCGGTGTTCAGCCTGATCCTGCGCGGGCTCGTCAGCCAGGGCATGCTGACCATGGGCGCGACGGTGGCCAGGGACGTGAAGGCCGACGTGCGCGCCCGGCTGCTGGCGGATCTTTTCCGGCGGGGTCGTCGTTCGGCCGACCGTCTGGCCGCGCCGGTCGAGGGTGTTGCAGCGCTGGACGGCTACTACGCCCGCTTCCTGCCGCTGCGCATCGCCGCAGGGGTCTCGCCGCTGATCATCATCGCGGCGGCGGCCATGGCCAGCCCGGTCACGGCGGGTCTGCTGGTCTTCACCCTGTTGCCCTTCATCGTCGGCATGGCCCTGGCCGGGTCCGCCGCCGCCGCTGAAAGCCGCCGCCAGTTCTCGGCCCTCGAGCGGCTGTCCGGCCTGTTCATCGACCGCATCCGCGCCCTGCCCGCCGTGCTGGCCTTCGGCGCCGAAGCCCGGGTGAGCGAGGAGATCGCCGACGCCTCGCGCGAGCTGGAGACCCGCTCGGCCCGGGTCATGCGGGTGGCCTTCCTGTCCTCGGCGGTGCTGGAGTTCTTCTCCGCCCTGTCGGTGGCGCTGGTGGCCGTCTACTGCGGCTTCAACCTGCTCGGCCTGCTGCCGTTTCCCGTGCCTGAGGCTCTGACCCTGGCCCAGGCGTTCTTCGTCCTCGCCCTGGCCCCGGAGGTCTATCATCCGCTGCGCCGCCTCGCTGCGGCCTATCATGACCGGCAGGCCGCCGAGGCCGCCGTCCCTTCGCTGATGGTCGAGGCGGCCGTGCCTGAGCGTCAGGTCGACCTGCCGATGACCGCGCCCCGCGTCCGGTTCAACGAGGTGCGCATCGCCTACGGCGGTCGCGCGCCGGTGATCGACCGCTTCACCCTGGATGTGCGCCCCGGCCAGATCGTGGCCCTGACCGGCGCCAGCGGGGTGGGCAAGTCCAGCCTCCTGCACCTGCTGCTCGGCCTCGCGCCTCTGTCCGGCGGCCAGGTGGAGGTCGGCGGCGCGTCCCTCGGCGAGGCGGGCCATTTCGCCGGTCAGATCGCCTGGGCGGGTCAGAACCCCGTGATCATTCCTGGAACCCTGGCGGACAACATCCGGGTCGCCGACCAGACCGCCTCGCTGGAGCAGGTGTCCGAAGCCGCCCGCGCCGCGGGGCTCGACCTGTCGCTGGATCGGGTTCTGGACGAGCGCGGCGGCGGTCTGTCCGGCGGCGAACGCCGCAGGCTCGGCATGGCCCGCGCCATGCTCAAACGCGCGCCCCTCATGTTGCTGGACGAACCCGCGGCCAATCTGGATTCCGCGAGCGAGACCGCCATGCTCGACGTCATCCGAAAGGCTGCGAAGGGGCGCACCACCCTGATCGCCACCCACTCCACGGCCGTGGCGGCCATGGCCGACCGCGTGGTGCGGCTGTGAGCCGGGGCGTCGCGGGCGCGCGCATCCGCGCCATGGTCGCCGGGCAGCGCCGCCTGGAGCGCGGCCGGCTCAGGCTGGCGGCCGCGGGCGGGGCCGCGGTCTCGGTGGCGGCGGTCTGTCTGCTGGGCCTGTCCGGCTGGTTCATCACCGGCGCGGCCCTGGCTGGCGTGGCGGGCCTGCTGGCCGCCCAGACCTTCAACTATCTGATGCCCAGCGCGATCATCCGCCTGCTGGCCATCATCCGCACCGGGGCGCGCTATGTGGAGCGGGTGGCGGGCCACGAAGCCGCCCTGCGGGCCCTGTCCCGGCTGCGGCCACAGTTGTTCAGGGCGCTGGCCGCCGCCCCGCCGGAACGGGCCCTCGGCCTGTCCTCGGGCGAGGCGTCCGCGCGCCTGATCCAGGACGTGGATGCGATCCAGACCGTGTTCGTGCGCCTTTCGACGCCGTGGGCTCTCGGCGCCGGGGCCATGTCCGCGATCATCCTGACCAGCATGGCGACGCCCACGGCGGGGCTGCTTCTTGCCCTTACCCTCGGCGTCGGGGCCGTCGGGTCCGTGGTTCTGGCGCGGCGGCTGGCCGATCCGGCCGGGCGGGAACTGCAGGTCGCGATCGGCGCGCTCAAGAACCGCATCGGCGCGCTGGAGGCCGCTGCGCCCGAAATGAAGGCCTACGGGCTGCAGGACTGGGCCGCCGACAGCGTCGCCTCGGTGGCCGCCCGGCACGACGCCATCCAGACCCGCCTGACCCTGGCGGCGGGATGGATCGCGCTATGGCAATCGGGCGTGACCGCCCTGGCGGTGGTGCTGGTTGTGCCCGCCACCGTCGGCGCCTCCCTGCCCATGACCGCCCTGGCGGCGCTGGCGGCGGTGATGGGCGTGGAGGCCGCATCGGGGCTCGCCGGCGCGCTGCATCAGAACGGCGCCGCGGCGCAGGCCATGACCCGTCTGGACGACCTGACATCCGCGCCGTCTGTCGACCTGCAGGTCGCAGCCACATCACAAGATCTGGAACTGCCCGGCCATAATATCGCGCTGAGGCCGGACATGCGGCTGGCGATCTCGGGGCCTTCGGGCGCGGGCAAGACCAGCCTGATCGAGCGGCTGGCCGGCCTGCGCCCCGCCCTGCCCGGCGAGTGGTTCATGGGCGAGACGGACGCTGCGCACATCGGTCCGGAGGGGCGGCGCGCGCTGTTCGCCTACGCCGCCCAGGACGTTCGCCTGCTCGACGGCACGGTGCGCCAGAACCTGCTTCTGGCGGGCCCGGCCGATGACGCCGCCCTGTGGCGCGCTCTTGAGGACGCGGCGCTGGCGGACCGCATCCAGACCGACCCGCGCGGCCTCGACGCACCGGTGGGCGCGGGGGGCGAGTTTCTCTCCGGCGGGGAACGCCGCAGGCTGGGCCTGGCGCGCGCCTATCTGCGCCGCGCGCCCTGGCTCCTGCTGGACGAGCCGACCGAGGGTCTCGACGCCGCCCTGGAGACCCGGGTGCTCGCGGCGCTGGAACGCCGACTGGCGCACACCGGTCAGGGACTCATTATAGTCAGCCACCGGCCCGCGCCGCTCGGTCTCTGCCCGTACCGGCTCGACATCCAGCACCATCAGCCCCGAGACGGGGCTGAACATCGGCGAACATATCCGCCGGTCCAGCCCTTTGAAATCGACGCCGGGTTTATGTGGTAGCCCCGCCTGCGGGTCGGCCGTTCGGCCACCCTGATCAGCGCAGGCGAACGCCTTCCGCGTCCCATATCTCCACATCGCCGAGCCCCAGGGCGCGCACGTCCGCCTCAATGATGGAGAGATCGCCCACGATCACCCAGGTCATGGCGTCAGGATTGAGCATGGACGCCGCCGCCGTCACGGTTTCGGGCGTCAGGGCGGCGTAGCGATCCGGAAGGGTCGTGATCCATTCATAGGGACGACCAAAGCGCGTGACATGCCGCAGATACCCGACCATGGCGTTGTTGGTCTCGAAACGGTCCGACAGCGTCAGAACCTGACCCCGGCGATACAGCTCCAGTTCCTCCGGCGTTGTGGGTCGTGAGCCGCTGATGTCGTTGAGCTCCCGGGCGATCTCCCCGAGCGCGTCAGCGGTGCGGTCGGTCTGAACGCTGGTGGACACGACGAACGCCTGGGGACCGATCGCCTCGCTCACATAGCTCCCGGCCCCGTAGGTCCAGCCCTTTTCCTCACGCAGGTTCATGTTGAGCCGTGACGTGAAGCCGCCGCCCAGCACGCCGTTCAGCACGCCGAGATCGAAAAGACGCTCGTCCAGACCGCCGGGCGCCACATGGCCGACCCGGATCACCGACTGAACCGAGCCGGGACGATCGACCATGACGACCCGCGGCGCCGTCTGGTCGGCGACGGGGTCCACACGGGTTTCGCCCCGTGGGGCGGCCGGCGCCGTCCAGTCCCCGAAGCGGTCCTCCAGCGTGGCCCTCAACTCGTCGAACGGCGCGTCGCCGGCGGCGAAGATGATCGCATTATCCGGACGGATGAAGCGCTCATGGAACGCGACCAGATCCTCCCGGCTGTAGGACCTGATCACATCCGCCCGACCCGCGAGCGCGCCTCCATAGCTGTGGTGGTCGCCGTATATCAGGTTGTTGAATACCCGCCCTGCGATGCTGGTGGGATCAGCGAGCGATTGTTGCAGGCCCGACAGAGCCAGGGCGCGTTCGCGCTCCAGATCGCTCGGCGGAAAGGTCGGGGCGCGGATGTATTGCGCCCAGAGCGCCAGGGTCTCGTCCAGCGAGCGGGTGAGGGCCGAGAGCGCAAAAATCGTGGTGTCGGAGTCGCTGTGGGCGTAGATGCGCGCGCCAAGCATCTCTTGCGCCTGGGCGAATTCCTGGCCGGTCATGCCGGCCGTGCCGTCATCCATAAGGCCGACCGTGAAGCCCTGGAGGCCGGGCTTCATGCCCAGATCAGCGGAGCCGCCGGCCTCAAACGCCATGACCATGTCCACTGTGGGCGTGCCGTCGCGCTGGACATGGATGACGCGGATGCCGTTGGAGAGCAGCCCCTCCCGCACCGGCGGCAGCGCCAGTTCGGACGCCGGTCCCATGGGCGGAAGGCGGCTACGGTCCGCACCATCCGGTCCGGCCGCGTACTGCGTCTGGGGCATGACGGTCAGCCGGTAGTTGGGTCGCCCGAGCCACTGGCGTGCGGCCGCCCGTACCTCATCGGCCTGAACCGCGTCGAACGCCGCCTGGTCAAGCTCGAACTGGCCGGGATTGCCCTGCCCGATCGTGCCCCCCGCCAGCATCATGGCGCGCAGATACAGGGACTCCAGCATGCGGACGGTGTCGCCGTAGGTCGTGATCTTGACCCGTTCCAGCTCTTCGTCCGTGGGGCCTTCCGCCAGAAACTGGTCCAGCACCGCTTGCAGGGCCGCCTCGGCCTCGGCCCGGTCCACGCCAGGCTGCAGCCGGATCTCGATGTTGAACAGGCCCGAGATGGCCGCGCCCTCGTAATTGGCGGAAACGCTGTTGGCCAGTTGCCGATCGAGGACCAACGCCTGGTTCAGGCGGGACAGCCGCCCGCGCCCCAGAATCGACGAAGCCATGCGCAGGGCCTGCCGGTCCTCGGCGTCGTTGCCGGGCACAGGCCAACTCCACGATATGGCCGTCTGCGGCACATTGTCGGCGACAATCGCAGTCCTGACTCGCTCCAGCATGGGCGTCCATTCGGTCATGCGTCCGATGGGCGGGCCCGGCGGCACGCTGGCGAAATAGCGGGTCATCAGTTCGCGCGCCTGCTCCACAGTCACGTCGCCGGCGAGGGCCACCACGGCGTTGGAGGCGCCGTAGTACCGGTGGAACCAGGCGTGCACGTCCTCCAGCGAGGCGGCGTCCAGATCCTCCATCGAGCCGATGATGGGATGGTGGTAGGGGTGGTCGGACGGAAAGATCGCCTCGGCCCGCAGTTCCGGCATCATCGAATAGGGCTGGTTGTCGCGGGTGCGCTTCTCGTTCTGGACGACGCCCCGTTGCTCATCCAGCTTCTCCTGCGTCACGGCGCCGAGCAGGTAGCCCATGCGGTCGGACTCCAGCCACAGCACCCGTTCCAGTCCGCCTGTCGGAACCACGGCGTAGTAGTAGGTCTGGTCCAGGGTGGTGGCGCCGTTGACCGCCGAGGCGCCGATTTCCTGAAGCGGGGGCATGTACTCGTGGTCATGGTTCTCCGATCCGTTGAACATCAGATGCTCGAACAGGTGAGCGAAGCCGGTCTGGCCCGCCGGTTCGTTCATGGACCCCACATGATACCACACGGCCACGGCGACCTTGGGCGCGGCGTGGTCCTCGTGCACCACAACCCTCAGGCCGTTGGGCAGGGTGAACTGCTCGTAGGGCAGCAGCGCCTGTTCCCCGGAGGGGGTGGCGGATACGGGCGAACTGAGCGCCACCGCAGCCGATGCGAACAGCACCAGCATCATCGTCTTCATGGTGTTTCCTGACGTGTGAGGGGTGCGGCCGGCGCGTGAGGGGGGTGCGGCTGGTGTTGGGGGGGGGTCCCCCGCCCCCGAGACAGACTGCAGATCAGAACGTGGCCGACAGGCCGATCCTGAAGCTGCGGCCCCCCAGATAGGTGGCGCGGGTGTAGATGGTGGGCGCCCCCGCCTCCCCGCCGAAGGTCTGCTCCAGGTTCGGGTCGGACCTGCCGTTCAGCAGGTCGTTCGCCTCTGCGAAGATGCGGAAGCTGCCGAAGCTGGGACGCAGATAGTATTCCCCCCGGAAATCCAGTGTTTCCACGCCCTCGGTGTAGACGCTGAGACCGCGCGGCTGAAACAGGGACAGGCCCCGCGACTGGTAGCCATAGGCCAGGGTCGCATCGATGTCGTACTTGTTATAGGTCAGCGCCGCCGTTCCGGAGTGTGCGGGCTGTTGCACAAACGGCAGGCCTGTGAAGGTGTAGACGTCGTCGGGCGGCGTCCCGTAGTTCCAGTTGTAACGGTCGGCCCGCGAGCTTTCCGTCCAGGTGTGGTTCAGGAAAATCCCGAAGCCCCCCCAGACGCCGGGCAGGAAGTCGAACCGGCGCTCGGCCTGGAATTCCAGCCCCCAGATCTCGGCGACCTCGTCGCTGTTCACCGGGCTTCCGCCGGTGATGAAGACGCTGGAGGGATTGTTCGGATCGAAATAGGGCGCCCCGTTGAAATAGGGGTGGTCCGGCAGGGTCACGTTGGCCAGGGTGGCCGGACCATTGGTGATGTTGGTCTGCAGCAGATTGTCGATGCGCTTGTAGAAGGCGCTCAGCTTGAAGATGCCGATGCCGGAATAATACTCAGCGCTGAGGTCGAAATTGTCCGTCGTCGCCGGCTGCAGGTTGGGATTGCCGCTGTTGATCTGCAGAATCGGCTTGACGCCTTCGGGTCCCGGAATCGGGAAGTTGATGAAGGCCACGCGGGTCTCGCTGGACAGCTGGCCGATCGCCGGTCTGGCCACGGACAGGAAATAGCCGCCGCGGAAGATCAGGTCGTCGCTGTGGCGATAGTTGAACAGCACGCGCGGCAGCCAGTCCTCAGCCACCGTCTCCTCCGTGACCAGCTGGGTGAACTCGTTCTGGAAGATCATGTCCACGCCGACCCCGCCCCCGTTCTCGGGCAGGATCGGACCTGTGTAGACGGGAAAGCTGAGATTGGTCGCCTCAAGCCGGGTGTGATTGAAGCGCACGCCGCCGATCACCTCCAGCTTGCCGATATCGATACGCGCCTGAAGGTAACCGGCGAAATTGCTCTCCAGCGTGTTCTGGTTGCCCTCGTCAGGATGGGGCACGATCGGGGTGAGCGTCAGGCCCGAAGGGCCGCCTGCAAGGCTGCCCAGGTTGTCCACGAACCCGCGAAGGGTCGCTTCGCTGAGCGTCGAGAAGCCGGGCTCCCGAAGGCCGATGCGGGTCAGGTCCGAAGGCGTGAATTGCAGACCCAGGGCCGACACCGGAATGCCGCCGCCGATCTGGCTCCGGATATTGCCGCTCTGGAACTCGGCCCGTTCGTAGAAGCCGCCCGCCTCCACGTAGTTCAGCCAGCCGCCGACGCCGGAAGTCCAGCGGGCGCTGCCGCTGGCGGTGTAGCGGTCGTTGCTGCCCTCGAACCGGTCAAGCTGGCCGCTGGCGTTCTCGATCACGAAGGCGGAAGGATCGTTGACCACCGCCCAGCCCGCGTCGCTGAGCAGGGGCAAAGGAATGCCGCTGCCCTGTCGCGGACCGAACCCGGTGACGATCCGGCCGGTCTGCGGGTCCGTCGCCTCGGGCAGGAACAGGTCGGCGGTCGCATCGGTGTCGGGCATCCGCAACTGGGTTGTGAAACTGGCCGGATGCCGTTCCGTGCCGTGGGCGTAGCCGGCCAGATAGTTGAACTCGAAAGCGCCCATGCTGGTGCGCCCGCTGAGGCTGAAGGTGTCCGTGATCTTCCGCACGTCGCGATTGTAGGTGTACGACTGCGACCGCGAGATGCCGGCGTTGCCCGGCGACAGATCCAGAACCAGCTGGGGGTTTGTTTCGCCGGGCAGGATCACATACTCCGCCCCGGTGGAGAACGTGTCCGACAGGGCGAAGAAGTCGCTCCTGGACTCCGCGTGCTGCACATCCAGCTTCAGATTCGTGTGGCCGCCAATCCGCCACTCGGCGGACAGGGTGGCGGCCAGGGTATCGGTCTCGTCATGGTAGAAGCTGGTCACCAGCCCATTGGGATAGGCCTGGTCTTCGCCCGCGATGAACGGGAAGTTCAGGAGGGGATCGAGGGCGTTGACGTTGAGGACCGGATTTCCGCCGGCATCCCGTGCAAGGGCGTCAAGCGGCAGGTAACGGCCGAAGTTCATGCGGCCGCCGTTGCTGCCCGCATCATACGCTATCGAACGGGTGTCCTGACTCCGGTACTGGACCGAGGCGCTCAGGCCGAAATTGTCGCCGAAGGAGCGGGCGACCGTTCCCGAGACCAGAAAGTCCTGGCTGAAGTCATCGGGCACGCGTCCGCCTTCCACAAGGAAATTGGCGTAACGAGCGGGCCGGTCCAGCGGCGACATGGTCTCGATCTCGATCAGCCCCCCGGTGCCGGAACTGTCATGGCTGGGCAGCAGCGACTTGTTGATCGTGATGCGGCTCACCGAGTCGGCCAGCAGGTTCGACAGGTCGGCGGAGCGTCCCACGCCGTTGCCCACCGGCAGGTTCAACCCGTTCAGTTTCACCGCGTTCATGTCGGGCTCCAGGCCCCGCACGATCACATTGGTCCCGTCACCGGTCACGGAGTTGCGCTGAAACGCGACGCCTGGCGCGCGCCGCAGGGCCTCCGAGAACGTGGTGCCGGTGAAATTGCCCAGATCATCGGCCGAGATCACGTCGGCGCTGTTCTCGGCCGTGCGCTGAAGATTGAGCGCATTGGCGCGGGCGCTGCGGGACCCGAAAATGACCAGATCCTCCACGGTCGTGGCCGGCCCCTGGCTCAGGGTGAAGTTCTGGGTGCGGGTCGCGCCCGCGGGAATGGCGACCTGCTCCCGGAGGGTCTCATACCCAAGGAACGAGACCTCGACGGTGTAGTCACCCGCGGGCAGGGCTGGAAACCGGAAGCTGCCGAACTCGTCCACCCGGGTCGTCTGCCCGGTCTCGACAATGCGCACGAGCGCGCCGTCGGACCCCCGGACGCCGCCCGCGACGGAGACGTTGCCGATCAGGCCGCCCTGCCCCTGCCGCGCCTCCCGCGCGGCCGCAGAACCGCTGACCACAAACGAGCCGCCGTCCGTGACCGCAAGCCTCAGGGCGGAGCCCTGCAGCATGGCGCGATAAGCCGCCTCCGCCGAGAAACTGCCGCGCAGCGCGGGCGCGGTCAGCCCGCGCACCTCGTCGCCCGAGAACACCACATTGGTATTGGTCTGTGACGCAACGGCGCGGAGCGAGGTTTCAAGCGGCTGGGCCGGCAGATCGAAGGAATAAAGAGCCTGCGCCTGGGCATGCGTCCCAGTCAGGACCAGTGCGCTGGCGCTGACAGCCAGCGCCGCGAAGTTGCGTGAATACATATGTCCCCCTTTGGGGAGCGAGATGTCATGCTCCCATCAGGATAGACGATGGTGCGCCGCAAACCCGACACGAATGCGACACAAAAAAATCACGAGGGTTACCGTCCGAGGTGCAGGGCGTTCTCCCGTCTCTCGACCGACAGGCCGTGCAGTTCCGCCACCGCCTCGGCGAAGTCAGGGGCGTTGGTTGTGAAGACGCCCGAGATCGGAAGGGCCGCCACGCGAGGGTCCTGAATCACGATCGCGGGCCCGCCATAGCGATTGAGCTCGGTGACGGCCGCGCCCAGGGGTGTGTCCTCGAACACGGTCTGGCCACGGCGCCACGCGGTGGCGGCTTCCACGGACGCCGCCTCGATGCGCGCCGGCCCCGCCTGGGGCTCGGTCAGGCGCTCGCCGGGACGCAGGACCATGGCCGCGTCAGGCGCGCCCGGCGCCCCTTGCTCGCTTCGGCTGACCGCGACCTCCCCCTTGATCAGGGTGACGATGACCTCTTCGCGCGTGCGCCTGACGATGAACACCGTGCCCAGCGCCTCGATGCGGGTGTCCCCGGCGATCACCACGAACGGGCGGTCCGCGTCGTGCGCGACCTCGAACATCGCCTCGCCGCGATCAAGCCTGATGTGACGGCGGCTCTGGTCGAACTGGACCCCGACGCGGGAGTCGGTGTTCAGGGCGATGCGGCTTCCATCGCGCAGGGTCGCCACCTGTTGCTCGCCCGGGCTGGTGGAATACCGATCAGGCCCGCCCAGCGACCACCACAGCACTCCAAGGCCGAGCACCAGCGAGGCGGCGAGGGCCACGAGGGGTCGAAGACGCATCCCGCTGCCCGCCGTGCGGTGCATCCGGGCTTCTTCCTCGCCGTAGCGCGCCGCCCGCGGCAGGATCGCCCAGATCTCGCTCGCCCGCGCGAAGGCCGACGCGTGAGCAGGATCCTTGGCCAGCCAGGCGTCCAGCGCGGGAGACACGTGCGGATCAGGCTCCCCTTCCAGCCGGGCCAGCCATGCGGCGGCTTCAGCGTCGATACGCCGGGCGTGATTCAGGCGGCTCATGATCGCAAGCCCCCCTTCATGAGCTGGAGGGTGGCGCGGGCGACGGTCTTCTCCACCGCCGCAACGGTCATGTCCTCGGACATGGCGATTTCGGCGTAGCTCATGTTGTCCAGTCGGCGCTTCAAGAGAATCCGTCGTGTGCGTTCGGGCAGCAGAAACAGGTCGGTCGTCACCTGACGCAACCGGGCCCTCGCCTCCATTATGCGGGCCGGGTCGGGAGCGGCGTCGGCGATTTCGTGCAGTTCGGCCCCCTCCGCAAGGGGCATGAGACTGTTTCGCCGGCGGCGGTCGATGGACAGGTTCACCGCCGCCCTGACCAGAAGCGCTTCCTGGCTGCGAACCTCGTGAGCCTGTTGATAGCGCTCCACCTTCAGGAACGCTTCATGCACGATGTCATCGGCGTCGTGGGCGGATATCCCCTGACGTATCACGGCCCGTCTCGCTTTCCTGAGTATGTCCGTGAGCGCCATTCAAACCCCCGTCTCAACTTAAGCAGACGTTCGGGCCGGTGAAAACGGACGCGAGTGCGGGCCTAAATCTTTCCCGCTCCCCGCCGGGCTCAAAAAAAGCGACAGACAAAGGGACGGCCGGGCGCGCTGGGCGCCCGGCCGTCGATGGCCTTGCCGTGAGGCCTCAGGCCGCGCGGCGCAGGGCCGGGGCCAGGTCGAAGCGGTCGGCGTTCATCACCTGCACCCAGGCCGCGATGAAGTCCTTGACGAACTTCTCCCTGGCGTCCGAAGCGGCATAGACTTCCGACAGGGCGCGCAGTTGCGAGTTGGAGCCGAACACCAGATCGGTGCGGGTTGCGGTCCACTTCTCCTCGTGGGTCTTGCGGCAGGTGCCGAGGAAGACCTCGTCGCCCCGATCGTCCACTTCCTTCCAGGCCGTGCCCATGTCGAGCAGATTGACGAAGAAGTCGTTGGTCAGCTGACCCGGACGATCGGTGAAGACGCCGTGCTTCGAGCCGTCGTGGTTGGCGCCCAGCACCCGCAGGCCGCCCACAAGAACCGTCATCTGCGGGGCGCTGAGGCCCAGCAGCTGGGCCCGGTCCACCAGCACCTCCTCGGTCGGGACGTTGTAGCGCACGCCCAGATAGTTGCGGAAACCGTCCACCTTCGGCTCAAGCACGTCGAAGCCGTCGGCGTCGGTCTGTTCGGCGCTGGCGTCGGTGCGGCCGGGGGTGAAGGGAACCTGCGCCTCGTGGCCGGCGGCCCTGGCCGCCTGCTCGATGCCGACGGAGCCGCCAAGGACGATCAGGTCGGCGATGGAGACCTTGCGGCCGCCCGCCGCCGTGGCGTCGAAGTCGGCCTTGATGCGCTCGTAGACCTGCAGCACCTTGGCCAGCTGTTCCGGCTGGTTGACCTTCCAGCTGCGCTGGGGCTCCAGGCGGATGCGCGCGCCGTTGGCCCCGCCCCGGTGGTCGGACCCGCGATAGGTCGAGGCGGAGGCCCAGGCGGTGGTGACCAGCTCGGACACGCTGAGGCCCGAGTCCGCGATCTTGCCCTTCAGCGTCCTGATGTCGTTGGCGTCCACCACCGGGTGGTCCAGCGGCGGGATCGGATCCTGCCAGATCAGGTCCTCGGCCGGCACTTCCGGGCCCAGGTAGCGGGCCTTGGGCCCCATGTCGCGGTGGCACAGCTTGAACCAGGCGCGGGCGAAGGCGTCTGCGAACTGGTCCGGATTGGCGCGGAAGCGCTCGGAGATGGCGCGATACGCCGGGTCCATCTTCATGGCCATGTCGGCCGTGGTCATCATGGTCGGGACGCGCTTGCCGGGCGTATGCGCGGCGGGGGCCAGGGTCTCGTCGGGATTGCCCACCGGCTGCCACTGCTGGGCGCCCGCCGGACTGCGGACCAGTTCATACTCGTGGTCCAGCAGCATCTCGAAATAGGTCATGTCCCACTGGATCGGCGTGGGGGTCCAGGCGCCTTCGAGGCCCGAGGTGATGGTGTGGTCGCCCATGCCGCTCTCGTGGCCGGACTGCCAGCCCAGACCCTGCTGGGCGATGTCGGCGCCCTCGGGCTCGGCCCCGATCTTGGAAGCGTCGCCGGCCCCGTGGCACTTGCCGAAGGTATGGCCGCCGGCGGTGAGGGCGACGGTCTCCTCGTCGTTCATGCCCATGCGGGCGAAGGTCTCGCGGATGTCACGGCCCGACTGGATCGGATCGGGATTGCCGCCCGGCCCTTCGGGGTTGACGTAGATCAGGCCCATCTGGATGGCGGCCAGCGGGCTTTCCAGCACCATTTCCTTGTCCGGCTGGATGCGGGTCGGGGCGCCTTCGGAGCCGACCCACTCCTCTTCGGTGCCCCAGTAGATGTCCTTCTCGGGCTCCCAGATGTCGGCGCGGCCGCCGCCGAAGCCGAACACCGGCCCGCCCATGGATTCGATGGCCACATTGCCGGCCAGGATCATCAGGTCGGCCCAGGACAGCTGGGCGCCGTACTTCTGCTTGATGGGCCACAACAAGCGCCGGGCCTTGTCCAGATTGGCGTTGTCCGGCCAGCTGTTGAGGGGCGCGAAGCGCTGCGAGCCGGAGGTGGAGCCGCCGCGGCCGTCGCCGGTTCGGTAGGTGCCCGCCGAGTGCCAGGCCATGCGGATGAAGAAGGGGCCATAGTGACCGTAGTCCGCCGGCCACCAGGGCTGGCTGTCGGTCATCAGGGCGTGCAGGTCACGTTTGACCGCCTCGTAGTCCAGCGACTTGAACGCCTCGGCGTAGTCGAAGTCGTCGCCCATGGGATCGCCGCTGATCCCTTGCTGGTGAAGGATTTCCAGCGACAGCTGATTGGGCCACCAGTCGCGGTTCGTGCGTCCCAGAAGCGAGCGCAGGGCGCCCTGTTTCTTCATCGGGCAGCCGCCCAGGGGGTCGCCGTTCTGTTCACCGTCCATGATGTTCCTCCTTTATCGCTGGCCAGAACATGACCCTATGTGCTTTCGAAGCAAAGAGAAAATCGATAAACTTTTTTTGAAACTATAAAAAAATCTATCGCACCGTTCTGTTCCCTGAACAGAAGTCACAGCGCCCCCTGCCCTGAGACCTATCTGTTCCGGCCGGACACCGTCGGCCGGGGACGCCTGCCTGACCGCCTTTTCATGTCGGCGCCCCACTGCCGCCCCAATTCGCTACAAGTGTAACGCTACATTTGTAGAGGATGCGGCCAATGATCGAGTCCCTGCCCCGGCGCGAGCGGGAGGTGTTCGAAACTCTCTGTCGGCTTGAGGCCGCCACGGCGGCTGATGTCCGCGCCACCCTGTCCGATCCGCTCAGCGACTCCGCCGTGCGCACCCTGCTGTCCCGGCTCGAGGCCAAGGCGCTGGTGCGCCGTGAACCGGGCCAGGGCGGTTTCGTCTACCGCCCGGCGCCCCGCCCCGACGCCCTGGCCGCCGGCGCCCTCAAGCGCATGGTGGACACGTTCTTTGCGGGGTCGGCCGTCAGCGCCGCCACCGCGCTTCTGGGCATGGGCGACCGCCTGACCCCCGACGAGGCCGAAGCCTTGCGCCGCCTGATCGACAAGACCCGGACAGACGGCGCCAAGGGGGACGGCTCATGACCCTCGATATCCTCATCGCGCTTGCGGCCAAGACCAGTCTCATCGCGGGCGCGGGGCTGCTGCTGGCCCGCTTCACCACCCGCCGCCCCGTCGAGCGCGTCGACATCCTGCGCGGAACGGTGGTGATGCTGCTGGCGCTGCCGGTCGTGATGGCGGCGGGTCCGGCGCTTCGCCTCGCGGTCCTGCCCGCCGCCTCCGCACCGCCTCGGGCCGCCCCTCCGGTCTGGGCCGGGCAGGTTCAGCCGCTGGAAGGCGTGGCCATTTCCGGCGCGCTTCCCATGCCGGACGCCGCCGTCATCCTTGCCTGCATCTGGACCGTCGGCGCCCTTCTGATCGCCGTCCGCTTCGCCGCCGGAGTCTGGACCCTGCACCGCTGGACCAGCGACGCCGCGCCCGTACGCTGCCCCCGCTGGCTGGCGGCCCTGGCCGCGCATCGCCCGCCGCCCCGCCTGCTGGCCAGCCGCGACGCGCCCGGCCCCCTCAGTTGGGGCGTCCGTCCCGGCGTGGTCCTGATCGACATCACCAGCCTCAAGGCGCCCCACACAGCGCCCGCCGTGCTCGCACACGAGACGGCCCACCTGCGGCGCGGCGACTGGGTCTTTCTGATCCTGTCGCGCCTGACCCTGGCCCTGTTCTGGTTCAACCCGCTGGTCTGGCGCCTGCACGCCGACCTCGCCGCCCGCTCCGAGGAAGCCGCAGACGCCATCGCCGCCGGCCGCATGGACCGGGCCGAGTACGCCGGCGCCCTGATCGGCCTGGCGTCCCAACCCACGCCTTCGGCCGCCCTGGCCATGGCCGCCCGGCCCCACGCCCTGAAAAGAAGGATCGCCTGCATCATGACCGCCGTCCCAACCCGCCGCCGTCCCGTGGTCGCCCTCGGCGCCCTGGCCCTGCTGGCCGCCATCGCCGCCCCCGTGGCCGCCCTGGAGCTGCAGGCGCCGCCTGCGCCGCCCCCCGCGCCGGAAGCGCCCCGAGCGCCCGCGTCCCCGGAACGGCTGGATCTGGCGCAGTTGATCCCGCCCTCGCCCCCGGCCCCTCCGGCGCCGCCGTCAGCCGCACCTTCGCCGCCGCCTCCCGCGCCGCCTGCTCCGCCCGCTCCTCCGGCGCCGCCAGCTCCGCCCGAACGGGGCGCGTATTACCGGGTCGAAGCGTCTTCTCCCGAGATGCGCGCCCATGTGGAGGCGATCCGCGCCCACGCCGAGGAAGCCCGACGCCGCGCGGAGCAGGTCCGGGCGCAGGTCGCCGCCAATGCGCCCGCCATCGCCCGGGTCCGCGCCGACGCCGAAGTCGCGCGGGTCCATGCGGCGCAAGCCCGGGAACAGGCGGCGGTCGCGCGCGAACAGGCCCGGGTCCACAGGGCCGAGGCCCGCGTCCACATGCGCGACGGCGCCGAGCAGATGCGCCGGGGTGCGGAACAGATGCGTGAGGAAAGCCGCCGCCTGCGCGACCCGGCCTATCGGGCGCGTCAGATCGAGGAGAATCGTGAGCGGGGAAACACCGTGACCGATGAGGAACTGCTCGCCCTCTCGCACCGCCTTGCCGAACAGGCCGGGGAACTTGAGCGTCAGGCCGAGCGCATGGCCCGACACGCGCTGGACGACGTCTGACGGGCGGACACCCCCGCCTTAGTCACGCCTGTAGGTGGCTCGAATTTCGGTCTCGTCGTCGTTAAGCGTGACCCGGCAACGGCGGCCCTCGTCGATGAGGGCACACCCGTGCCATTCGACCCGCCAGTCCGATCCGACGTCATGGGCCGAAAGCACGATTTCGGAACCGGCGGGCCGGCGTATCCAGCAGAGGCGGGGGCTGCCTGAGGCAGCATAGCGATGTTCATGCGCACCGCACCGCACGCCGGACGGGTCGCTGCGAACCAGGCTTTCCACGTCCAGGTCGCCGTCCACCATGACAGTCAATAATGGATCAATGGGCCGGGCGACGACCGTCACGTCCGAGACTGTTGTGTAGCGGTCTTGCGTGGCGGGGGCGGGAGCTGGCGGCTGAATCAGCGCGGCGGCGAGCATCGTCACAAGCATTACAATCTCCTCAAGGCGACTGCTTTATGCCTTCGCGCCCGGTTCAGCCACCCCGCGCGACGGTTGTTTGCGCGTCCTTTCGCGGTTGCGTAAGAAAGCGTTCCTCCCCACGCCAAACCACGGATCGCCCATGTCCAGCCTGCAGTCCTCCGCCCTCGCGCGCGTCAAGCCTTCGGCCACCCTGGCCGTGACCGCCAAGGCGCGTGAGCTCAAGCGCGCGGGCCGCGACGTGATCGGTCTGGGCGCCGGCGAGCCGGACTTCGACACCCCCGACAACATCAAGCAGGCCGCCATCGCCGCCATCCAGCGCGGTGAGACCAAATACACCGATGTGGACGGCACGCCGGAGCTGAAGGCCGCCATCGTGGCCAAGTTCGCCCGCGAGAACGGCCTGACCTACGAGACCAGCCAGATCCACGTGGCGCCCGGCGGCAAGGCGGTGCTGTACAACGCCCTCGTCGCCACCCTTTCGCCCGGCGACGAGGTGATCGTGCCGGCGCCTTACTGGGTCAGCTATCCGGACATGGTGCTGCTGGCGGGCGGCGAGCCGGTGGAGATCGTGGGCGAGGCCGCCGACGGCTTCAAGCTGAAGCCCGAGGTGCTGGAAGCCGCCATCACGCCCCGCACCAGGTGGCTGATCCTCAACAGCCCCTCCAACCCCACCGGCGCCGCCTACACCCGCGCCGAGCTGGAGTCCCTGGCCGAGGTGCTGCGCCGTCATCCCCACGTCTGGGTCATGACCGACGACATGTACGAGCATCTGGTCTACGGCGGCTTCGAGTACACCACCATCGCCCAGGTGGCCCCGGACCTGTACGAGCGCACCCTGACGGTCAACGGGGTATCGAAAGCCTACGCCATGACCGGCTGGCGCATCGGCTATGCGGGCGGACCCAGGCCCCTGATCGACCTGATGCGCAAGGTGGCGGGCCAGACCACCTCCAACCCTTCCTCCATCAGCCAGGCCGCGGCCGTCGAGGCCCTGAACGGTCCGCAGGACTTCATGGCCGTGCGCCGCGCCGCCTTCGAAAAGCGCCGCGATCTGGTGGTCGCCATGCTGAACGAGGCTGAGGGAATCGAGTGCGCCACCCCCGAGGGCGCCTTCTACGTCTATCCCTCGGCCGAAGGGGTGATGGGCAAGACGACGGAAAGCGGCGTCGTCATCGACAGCGACGAGGTCTTCGCCCGTGAACTGCTCGAGGCCGAGGGCGTGGCGGTGGTGCACGGCGCGGCCTTCGGCCTGTCGCCCTTCTTCCGCATCAGCTACGCCACGTCGGAGGACGTGCTCGAGGAAGCGTGCAAGCGCATCCAGCGCTTCTGCGCCTCGCTTTCCTGAGCGTCGCCGGGGGCTGGCTTGAGCCGGTTCGCATGCCATATGTCGGGCTGAACCGCTGATCAGGGACGCCCCATGACCGACGCCGCCTATCCCGCCGACGCCCGCATCGTGATCGTTGGCGCGGGCCATGCGGGCGGCTCGGCGGCGGCGTTCCTGCGTCAGTACGGCCATGAGGGCCCCATCGTCCTGATCGGCGACGAGGCGGCCATCCCCTATCAGCGGCCGCCCCTGTCCAAGGCGTGGCTGAAAGGCGAGGCGGACATCGAGGCGGTCGAACTGCGCCCCGCATCCTGGTACGCCGGGAACCGGGTGGACCTGCGCACCGAAACCGCTGTCACCGCAATCGATCGCGGCGCCAGAATGGTCACGCTCAACGATGGATCGGCCCTGCCCTATGACGCGCTGATCCTGGCCACCGGCTCGCGCGCCCGGCGTCTGGAGATTCCCGGCGCCGGCCTGCCCGGCGTCCTGTCCCTGCGCACCTTCGCCGACGCGGAGGCCCTGAAAGCGGTGCTGAAGCCGGGCGCGCGGCTGGCCGTGGTCGGCGGCGGCTATGTGGGGCTGGAGGCCGCGGCCTCGGCCCGCGCGTTGGGCGCCGAGGCCGTCATCATCGAGCGCGAGGCCCGCTGCCTGGCCCGGGTCGCCTGCGGGCCCCTGTCCGACTTCTTTCAGGCCCTGCACCGCAGCCACGGCGTCAACCTGGAGCTGAACGCCGCCGTCGCCGGCTTCGAGGATGCGGAGGGGATCCTCACCGGGGTTCGGCTGGAGGACGGGCGCGTCATCCCTTGCGACATCGCCCTGGTGGGGGTGGGCGGCGCAGCCAATGACGAGCTGGCCCGCGCAGCGGGGATTCCTTGCGAGAACGGCGTGGTGGTGGACCATCAGGCCCGGACGGGCGACCCCGCCGTCTTCGCCATCGGCGATGTGACCCGGCGCCCCCTGCCCCTTTACGAGGATCGCGCGTTCCGCCTGGAAAGCGTGCCAAATGCGCTGGAGCAGGCGAAACAGGCCGCCGCCGCCATCACCGGTCGCCCGCCCCCGCCGCCGGAAACGCCTTGGTTCTGGTCCGATCAGTACGACGTAAAGCTGCAGATCGCGGGCCTCCCGTTCGAGGCCGACGATGTGGTGGTGCGCGGCGACCCGGCCGCCGGGACCTTCGCCGTGTTCCATCTGAAAGGCGATCGCCTCCGCGCCGTGGAAGCGGTCAACGCGGCGCCAGAGTTCATGATGGGCAAGCAACTGATCGCCAGATCAACGCCGGTGGACCGCGCGAAGCTGGCGGATCCGGCTGTGTCCATGAAGGCCGTGGCGCAGGCGTAATCCCCCGTTTTTCACGGCCAAAGCCTTCGCCCACAAAGGGGCGGGATCTAATTCAGCGGCTTTTTTCCCGCCGCGTATGCGGCAGGCTCATACTGCTGGGATGTCAGACTGTCTGCTTCTCCCTGCTTCATGTCGGCGCCTCCACGGGCGGCATACCGCTTTCCCGCCGACAGCCCGACGACCAGTGCAACGCAGATCCACGTTTTTGCTGAATTCAATGGAGAATTTTCGAAATCTTGCACTCCTGTTGCACTGTTTTTCAGTCCCAATGCCCCGGCGCGTGCGGAAAGCTCAAACCCCGATAGTGCTCCAGATCCTGCGCCGGGAGGGCGCTGCCCTCGGGAATCTCCAGACCGTTCAGGCTCTGCCAGTAGGCGATCGAGGAATCGCGCCACCAGCGGGCCTCGTTCTCCTGAATGGCCAGGAAGTCCGCCACCTCCGAATGACGTCGGGCATCCACATGTCGGGCCAGCCCGCCCCAGGTCCGGCGCATCTCGCCCACGGCGGCCACCCCCCGGTCATAGCGCGCCACCAGTTCCGCCCACAGGGGCCGACCCGATGGCATCGGGTGGTCCCACGGCAAATGGTGGAACCACAGAAGGAACCGCTCATCGATCTGGGCAGGATCGGCGAAGCGGGCCGCTGCCTCCGGCGCATACTGGCTCACCGCGTCGCTGCCCGAGGCCGTGCGGTCGAAGCCGATCCCGTCTGCGTCGGCCCGGTGGAAATAGGTGGGGTTCCAGTCGGCCCGCGGCAGGTCGTCCACCCACGGCCCCGGCCCGTAGTGGTGCCCTGTCGCCATCAGGTGGTTCAGGCCCAGCGGCGTCATGTAGTCCACCACCGCCTCGCGCGAGCCCATCATCATCTCGACCACCGGCTCCACGAACGACGGGTCGGGCGTGAAGGTCATGGCCGCCCATTCGCGCGCGATCGCCTCGGCGCCCAGCCCGGGATCCCACGCCAGCCGCCCGAACAGGTACCAGTTGGCCTGATCGAACTGGGAGCCGGACCAGTTGCGGTCGCTGCCCGTATTGGCCACCCCCGCCATGCCGGTCAGCCGGTGGCCGAACAGCGAGCCGTCCACCACCTCCGCCACCGTCGAGCCCGGCCCGCGCACATGGGTGTCGGCGTCCAGAACCTCTTCGTAGAGCGGCCCCAGATAGGCCAGGTGGGTGGCGAAGCCGAGGTACTCCTTGGTGATCTGGAACTCCATCATCAGCGGCGTTTCAGGCGTCGCGCCGAACAGCGGATGGAAGGGCTCGCGCGGCTGGAAGTCGATGGGGCCGTTCTTCACCTGGACGATGACGTTGTCGCGGAACCGGCCGTCCAGCGGCACGAACTCGTCATACGCCTGCATGGCCCGGTCGGTGGGCACGCCGTCGTCATAGACGAAGGCCCGCCACATCACGACGCCGCCGTGGGGGGCCACCGCGTCGGCCAGCATGTTCGCCCCGTCCGCATGGTTGCGCCCGTAGTCCTGCGGCCCCGGCTGGCCCTCGGAATTGGCCTTCACCAGAAAGCCCCCGAAGTCGGGAATGAGGGCATGGATCTCGTCCGCCTTGGCCCGCCACCACGCCTGCACGCGCGGGTCCAGCGGGTCGGCCGTGTCCAGCCCGCCGATCTCCACCGGCGCAGAGAACCGGGCCGACAGATAGACCCGGATGCCGTACGGCCGGAACACCCCGGCCAGGGCCGCGGCCTTCTCCAGCCAAGGCGCCGTCAGGCTCAGGGCGTCGGTGTTGACGTTGTTGATGACCGTCCCGTTGATCCCGATGGAGGCGTTGGCCCGCGCGTAGTCTGTGTAGCGCGGGTCCAGATGGTCCGGCAGCTTGTGCCAGTCCCACAGCGACTGGCCTGCGTATCCCCGCTCCACCGTCCGGTCCAGATTGTCCCAGTGGTTCAGCAGGCGCAGGTTCACCGCCGGCGCCTCGCGGATATCCAGATCCGTCAGCGCCTGCCGCGTCTGGATCAGGCGCAGGAAATGGAAGGCCCCGTACAGCGCCCCTGCATTCCCACCGCCCGCGATCACCGTCGCCGCACGCCCGTCCACGTCCACGCTGCGGATCACATAGCCCTCGGCGCCCAGCCCCGTCAGGTCCAGCCCCAGCGCCGCGATGGCCGCATCCCCCGCGCGCCCGACCAGCAACGCCCCGTCCCGGCTGACCGCCCTCGCCCGTTCCGGCGCCGCGCCCAGCAGGCCCGACAGTCCGCGCTCGATCTCGCCGACCGCTACGCCCAGGGTCGCGGACTCGCCGGCCGTCACCAGCTGCGTCGCCGCCGCCCGGTAGTCCGTCACCGCCCCGGCTTCCACCGCCTGATAGCGCAGCCACAGGTCATAGCCGTCCTCGGCCTTCGCCGACCAGGCGTTGGTCAGGAACAGAGCGGCCGCGATCATCGCGGCGAGCAGGGCCCGCGTCATGGTCGTCCTCCCGTCGCCCGAGCGGCGATCATCAGCGTCTTTGGACGCCTCTTGTTATCGCTACCATTTCACAGCCTTCCCCCGGCGCCAATGGGGGGCCGGGGCGGGTCAGGTCAGGCCGCGCACCCTCAGCACCGGCGCGAAGGCGACCGGGCGCGCTTCCGGCAGGGCCACGATCAGGGCGTCGTCCGTCTGCTCGAAATCCACGCCGCCGGCGCCCAGAAGCGCCACCGCCTGAACGGCCCTGCCCTGCGTCACGCGCCGCCCGAGGCTGGTGATCTGCAGCGGCCGCCCATCCTCCGGCCAGTCCATGGCGATGGCGTAGAGGAGGTCCCCCTTCGTCGTAAAGCGCACGTCGGCCGCGGTGAAGGGCCCCACGGCTCCCTCGCCGTGCATGCCCTCGCGGATTTCCGTGGGGCCCTCGCCCCAGACCCGCCAGGGCCGCGTGCCGTGGATGGCCTCGCCGTTGACCGCCATCCAGGCGGCCATGTCGCGCAGGATCGCCTGCTCCTCGGCGTCGATGGAGCCGTCGCCCCGCTGGGGGATGCTCAGCAGCAGGGCCCCGTTCTTGGACACCACGTCCGCCAGACGCTGGATCACCGCCTTCGCGGGTAGATAGGACCGGTCGCGGAAACGGGCGCGGTTGTAGTGCCAGTCGCCGATGCAGGTGCAGGTCTGCCAGGGCTCGTCGCGGATTTCGGTCAGGAAGCCCCGCTCCACCGACTCCGTGACGCCTCGCCGCTGGTCGACCGTCAGCCGCTTGCCCGTGACCACAGGCAGTTCGCCGCGCCAGTTCAGCGATGCGTTGTAAAGGTGGGCCGTCGCCTCCAGCCCGTGATGCTCCAGCGGCAGGCCGTAGTTGTCGAAATAGACGAAGTCGGGCCGGTACCTGTCCACCAGATCCCGCTGACGCAGCGCCCAGTTCACAGCAAAGCCAAGGTTGTCGGCGGGGATGGTCTCGATCCACTGGCCGCTGTTGGCGTCGTGGAAGGCGTTCATGGCCGCGATGCTGTCGATGCCGTCCGGGGGCGCCATGGTCGCGCCGGTGTAGAGCGCCTGCGGGTCCAGCCCCTCCCACCAGGTTCCGACCCCGTCCTGACGCCGCAGCCGCGTCGCGTCATAGCGCACGCCCGCGCGCGGGCCTTCGGGGTCATAGCCATAGGCCGTCTGCCACCAGTGCCAGGCATGGGCGCCATGGTTGGAGACGCCGAAGCGCAGGCCCCGTGCCCGCACCGCCCGCTCCCAGGTCCCGACGATGTCGATCCCCGGCCCCACGCGGGTGGTGTTCCAGTCTTGGTGAGCGCTGGCGAACATGTCCAGATTGTCGTGGTGGTTGGCCATGGAGACGATGTATTTCGCCCCCGCCTCCTCATAGAGATCCAGCAGCGCCTCGGGGCTCCAGGCGTCCGCCCGCCAGCGCCCGATGAACTCGATGAACCCGAACTCCGACGGATGCCCGTATGTGGCCAGGTGGTGATCGTAAACCGGGTTGCCCTGCTGATACATCTGGCGGCCATACCAGTCCCCGGCCTCGGGCACGCACTGGGGGCCCCAGTGGGACCAGATGCCCAGCTTGGCGTCGCGGAACCAGTCCGGCGTCCGGTAGCCCGCGATCAGGGAATCCCAGTCCGCCCGGAACGGACCGCTCGCCGCCGGAACGCTGGCGCATCCCGCCAGAGCCAGTCCGCCCGCGCCGGCCAGCAGGCTGCGTCTGGAAAATTCGCCCGTCATCTCGGTTCTCCATAGACCACGCCCCGGCCGTCGGTGGCCACGTAGACTCGCCCCGGGATGCGCGGATCGCCCGCCACGGTCCGGTAGCGGCGGCCATACTCATGCCGGTCGTCGTTGACCCTCAGCCATGACCGGCCCGCATCGTCCGACCGATAGACCCCCAGCACGCCGTCCCGCTCGCCGATGGCGTAGAGCGCCGGATAATCCTGCCCCGGCATCGGGGCGCCGAAATCCATGGACCGCACGGCCAGATCACTGTCGACCCGCCGGAAGCGCTGGCCGCCGTCTGTGGAGCGGTAAAGCCCGCGCGTGGACACGAACCACAGGTCGCCGTCCCGCCCCGGCGTGGCGCGCAGGGGAAAGGCGATCTCGCGCCAGTGGGGCTGGTCCCGCCACAGCTCGTCGGGCAAGCCCCGGCTGGGCACGGGCGCGAAGGTCGCCGCACCATCGACACTGACGAACCAGTCGCCCGTGGCGAAGTCCAGGGCATAGAACAGCAGCGGATCGTGCCGGTCCGCCACCGGACGCGCCAGCAGCGGCAGGCCCTGCACCGCCCGCCAGGTCGCGCCCCGGTCGCGGCTTTGGATCGGCCGGGGCGTGGCGACCACGAAGGTCTCCCCGTCCGCCGACACGGTGATGGACGCATCGCGGTACAGGTCCATGCGGGGGTTTGCGGCCGCCTCGGGATCGGCGGCGGGCGACGGGCGTCCCAGCGGTCGCCAACTGCGCCCATAATCGTCAGACCAGGCCAGGGTCGAGCCGTCGGCGTCGTCCGAGCCCACGCCCTCGTGCGGCGTTCCGGAGCGCACCACGATCTCGGGCGCATGCCAGGCGTAGTCGATGCCGTTGGTGTTGCCGAAAACCGGGGTGGTGAACTGCAGCGTCGGCGAGGTCTCCAGATCCTCATGGGCGAAGCCCGAGATGTCGCCGAAGCCGGTCAGCAGGGGCGGTCCCTCTCGCGGGCTGATGAGGGTGATGACGGCGGTTTGCTCGATGCCGTCCACCCAGGGCCGCCAGAGTGTGGGAGCGCCCTGATCCGCCGCACCCAGATTGCGCGTGGCGTACAGCGTCGCCCCGGTGCCGTAGACCATGTGGTCCGCATCGAACGGATCGATGGCCAGGGCCGCGATCCACCACCCGAAGTCCGGCTCGTCCCGCCCCCAGTACAGGAACGGCGTCTCGCTCACATCCCGCACCGCCTGTTCGCGCAGGCTGGTCCAGGTCGCGCCGTCGTCAATTGTGCGCCACAGGGTGTCGCCGGGCCGCCAGCGGTTCAGGGTGGAGACCACCACCACGCCCGGTTCGCCCCGCGCCACATCCACGCCCATGAAACCGCCGCTGCCCGGCTCATGGGGCGGGGTGATGTCGCGCCAGTCGCCGCTGTCCAGATCCAGCCGCCAGACCGCCCCGTCCGTCACCCCGTTGGGCCCGACGCCCCAGGTCCAGGTGGTGTAGAGCACGCCCCGCGCATCGATCACGCCCTTGACCGGCGACAGGCCGCCCGACCCGCCGTCCAGCCGCCGCCAGCTCTGGCCGCCGTCGTCCGAACGATAGAGGCCCTGCGCCCCCTCGTCCGCCACACCAGCCAGAATGACCGCGCTGCCCTGACCGGGCGCCCCGCTGCGGGCGTCGAACAGGACGAAGCTGATCCCCGGATTGGTCGGCTGACCCTGAGGCGGCACGCCGAGCCCCGCGTGAGGAAAGCTCTCCACCCGCCGCCAGGTCCGGCCGTGATCGCCGCTACGCTGAAGCCCGTGATGGCGCGAACCGAAGTAGAGCACCGCCGTGTCGTTGGGATCGACCGCCAGCCGTTCGCCCAGACCCCGGCCGTCCTCATTGCCGCCCATGGGGAAGTCCACGGGATGGGTGGTCCAGGTCTCGCCCCGGTCGGCCGAGCGCAGCATGGCGGCGCGCCCGCCCCGGTGCATGCCCACCGCCGCATAGACCACATCAGGATCGACCGGATCGAGGGCGATGCTCTCCACGCCGTAGAAGCTGGATTCCGCCTCGTCGTCCTGCAGCGGAACCCAGCGCCCGTGCGCTGCGTCGAAGCGATAGGCCCCGCCCATGTCCGACCGGGCCCAGGCCAGACCCGGCTCCAGCGGGCTGAACACCACCCCGGGAATGAAGCCGCCCCCGCCCACCGTCACATTGCGCCAGACGTAATCCGCATCCTGCGCCGTCGCCGCTCCCGCAGGCCCGAGCAAGGCCAACATCATAATGAGCACAAAGCGTAGATTCATCGCGGTCCCTCCCCAGGGCGGCAGTTCGCGGTTGCCGTTCCGGCCCACTCGCGCGACAGTGATAGCGCTAACGCAATAATAGTTGACACGATTGCCACCTATGCATCAAGTTTGCACTGGTAAAAACGAGAGCCGCCGTTCGAGCTGGCTCCGGGGGAGTGAAATCTGCATGGCCGACGGCCGCGCCCTTCCCCTGAGTCCGCGTCGCGCGACGACCCGCGTATTTGCGTCCGAACCCTGAGCGAACTTCCGGCGCGATCGCACCCGCGGTCGCGCCGTCCCTTTGTCCGCCCACCAAAATCAGTCCTGGGGAGGTCCTGATGATCCATAGCCGCCGCTTCCTGACCGCGACCACGGCCGTCCTGGCCCTGTCCGCCGCCGCCTGCGCCTCGGCGCAATCGGTCGATTTGCCCGATCCGGTTCCAGCCGGCGCGGACATCCCCGTGCCCGACGAGGCGCGCGCCGATCCGACGATCTGGCCCGCAAGCGCCACGCCGGACGCCATTACGGACGCGGCGACCGAGGCCTTCATTACCGAGCTGATGAGCCGCATGACGCTGGAGGAGAAGGTCGGCCAGACGATCCAGGCGGACATCTCGGCCATCACGCCCGAGGACCTCGCCACCTATCCCCTGGGCTCCATCCTGGCGGGCGGCAACTCCGAGCCGGGCGGCGACGCCTACGCCTCGCCCCAGGCCTGGCTGGATCTGGCGGTTGCGTTCCGCGAGGCGGCGGCGGCACGCGGCGGGACCGCAATCCCGCTTATCTTCGGCATCGACGCGGTGCACGGCCACAACAATGTGGTCGGGGCCACCCTCTTTCCCCACAACATCGGCCTGGGCGCCGCCCGCAACCCGGACCTGATCCGCCGCATCGCCGAGGCTACGGCGCTGGAGGTGGCGGTCACCGGCGCGGACTGGACCTTCGGCCCCACGGTGGCCGTGCCCCGCGACGACCGCTGGGGCCGGGCCTACGAAGGCTATGGCGAGCATCCCGAAATCGTGGCGTCCTATGCGGGCGCGGTGACGCTGGGCCTTCAGGGCGAGCTGATTTCCGGGCAGCCTCTGGCGGCGGGGCGCATCGCCGGGTCGGCCAAGCACTGGCTGGCCGACGGGGGTACCCTGGACGGCATCGATCAGGGCGACGCGCAGATCACCGAGCGCGAGTTGATCGACATCCACGCAGCGGGCTATCCGCCCTCCATCGACGCGGGCATCCTGACGGTCATGGCCAGCTTCTCAAGCTGGAACGGGGTCAAGCACACCGGCAATCCCACCATCCTGACCGACGTGCTCCGCGGGCCGCTGGGCTTTGACGGCTTCGTGGTCTCGGACTGGAACGCCCACGGCCAGATCCCGGGCTGCTCCAACGAGAGCTGCGCCGCCGCCTTCAACGCCGGCATCGACATGTTCATGGCGCCGGACAGCTGGCGCCCTCTCTACCAGAACACCCTGGAGCAGGCCCGCTCCGGCGAGATCGGCATGGCGCGTCTGGACGAGGCCGTGCGCCGCATCCTGCGGGTCAAGGTCAAGCTGGGCCTGTTCGAGCCCGAAGGCCCGGCCAGCCGCGCGCTCGAAGGCCAGTTCCAGTATCTGGGCGCGCCCGAGCACAGGGCTGTGGCCCGCGACGCGGTGCGCCAGTCGCTGGTGCTGCTCAAGAACGACGGCGTCCTGCCCATCCGCGCCAACGCCAACATTCTGGTGGCCGGGGCCGCGGCGGACGACATTGGCCAGGCCTCGGGCGGCTGGACCCTGACCTGGCAGGGCACCGGCAACCGGCGCGAGCACTTCCCCAACGGCCAGTCCATCTGGGAAGGGATCGAGGAAGCCGCGACCGAAGCGGGCGGCGCCGCCACCCTGTCGGCCGACGGGTCGTTCGAGACCCGTCCGGACGTGGCCATCGTCGTCTTCGGCGAAACCCCCTATGCCGAGTTCCAGGGCGATGTGGAGCATCTGGACTTCGTGCCGGACGAGCCGCTGGAGACCCTGCGCGCGCTGCAGGCCCAGGGCATCCCCACCGTCTCGGTGTTCCTGTCCGGGCGGCCCATGTGGACCAATCCGGAGATCAACGCCTCCGACGCCTTCGTGGCCGCCTGGCTGCCAGGCGCCGAGGGCGGCGGCATCGCCGACGTCCTGATCGGTGACGCCTCGGGTGCGCCGCGCCACGACTTCACCGGAACCCTGTCCTTCTCCTGGCCGCGCACGGCGGTGCAGGGCCCGCTGAACGCCGGCCAACCCGGCTATGACCCCCTCTTCGCCTACGGCCACGGCCTGTCCTACGCCCGGCCCGGCGAGGTTCCGGAACTGAGCGAGGAGTCCGGCGTCACCGGAGCGGCGGCCAACCCCGACCGCTACTTCACCGAGGGCCGCTTCACCCCGCCGTGGTCGCTGGCCCTGCGCGACGCAGGCGGTGAGCGACGGCTGGGGCAGGAATCCTCCGGAGCAAGCCCGCGGGGCGGCGTGACCGTGCGCTCCGCAGACGGCTCGGCCCAGGAATCCGCCCGCGCCCTGGTGTTCTCCGGCGACGGGGGCGCGGCCAACATCTCGGCCGCGCCGGTGGACCTGACTCGCCAGACCAACGGCGAGATGGCCATCGGATTCCGCTACCGCGTGGACGCGGCGCCCGCCGGCCCGGTGTTCCTGACACTGGACGAGGGCAGCGTGGACATGAGCCGCATCTTCGGGGCGGCGCCCATCGGCGAGTGGCGCGAGATCAAGGTGCGCCTGTCCTGCCTGCGTGATGCGGGGGCCAATGTGGCCGAGGTGTCCGAGCCCTTCGGGTTCAGCACGGAATCTGCCTTCGCCGTCAGCTTCGAGACGGTGCGGCTGACCTCCAACGAAGGCGACGCGGTGTGCCCGACGTCCTAGACTGGCGGCCATGAGCGAATGGACCGCCATCGCCCTGGTCGGTGTCGACTGGGGCACCACCAACCTGCGCGCCTTCGCCCTGGACGGCGAAGGCGCGGTGCTGGGCCGTCGGGCGGACAATCGCGGCGCGGCGGGCCTGTCGCCGGACCGGTTCGCCGCCGTGCTGGATGACGTGGTCGGTCACTGGCGGGCGGACGGCGCCCCGGTGCTGGTCTGTGGCATGGCCGGCGCGCGCGGCGGCTGGGTCGAGGCGCCCTATGTGGAGACCCCCGCCGCCCTCGCCGACTTGGGCGCGCACCTGATCGAGGCTGCTTCGGGCGTCCGCATCGTCCCAGGCGTCTGCAAGCGGCAGGACGGCCGCCTGATGGACGTCATGCGCGGCGAGGAGGTTCAGGTGTTCGGCGCCCTGACCGACGGCGTCGCGGTCTGTCCCGGCACCCATTCCAAATGGGTGCGCATGACGGGCGGCCGCATCACCGACCTGCGCACGGCCATGACCGGCGAACTGTTCGCCGTGCTGCGCGCCCACTCCATCCTGGGGCGCAGCATGACCGAAGGCCCGTTCGACCCGGAGGCCTTCGACGCGGGCGTGGACCGGGGGCTGGGCGACCCCGCCCTTACCGCCGCCCTGTTCTCGGTGCGTACGGCGGAGCTGGACGGCCGTCTGGCGCCCGGCGCCGCCCCCGACTATCTCTCGGGCCTGCTGATCGGGTCAGAGATCGCGGGCGCGGGCGGCGGGTTCGAAGGCCCGGTTCACCTGATCGGCGCCCCGGCTCTGAACCACCGCTACGGCCGCGCCCTGGCCCGCGCCGGGCGCGCGTCGACACCGATCGACCCCGAGGCCGCCGTCACGCGCGGCCTGTGGCGTCTGTGGAAGGAAACGGCATGACCGATCTGGAGACCCTGGACGCCCTGCCCCTCATCGCCATCCTGCGCGGGCTGACGCCGCAGGAGGCTCCCGCCGTGGGCGACGCCCTGGTCGAGGCGGGGTTCCGGGTGCTGGAGGTTCCGCTGAACTCGCCCCGGCCGCTGGACAGCATCCGGATCCTGGCCGGGCGCTTCGAAGGCCGCGCCCTCGTCGGCGCCGGCACGGTCCTGACGCCCGAGGCCGCGCGCGAAACGGTGCAGGCCGGCGGCCGCATGATCATTTCACCCAACGCCGACCCGGCGGTGATCGCCGAGACCCGCCGGCTTCAAGCCCTGTCCCTGCCGGGCGTGTTCACCCCCACCGAGGCCTTCGCGGCTCTGGCCGCCGGCGCCCACGCCCTGAAGCTGTTCCCCGCCGAGATCGCCGGACCGGCCGGGCTGAAGGCCCTGCGCGCCGTGCTGCCGTCGGACACGCGCCTGTACGCGGTGGGCGGGGTGGCGCCGGACACCCTGGCCGACTGGCGCCGCGCGGGCGCCTCGGGCTTCGGCATCGGCTCGGCGCTCTACAAGCCGGGGATGGACGCGGCCGAGGTGGGCAAGCGCGCCCGGGCGTTCGTCGCGGCGTGGAAATCTTCCTGGGCGCGAATGATCTGAGCCGGATCGGCTTGCGCCGACCCGACCGATTTCGCGCGGCTACTGATCCAGCCAGGCCGCCACCCAGACCAGCGGCGCGTTCCAGTTCACGGCCACCTCGTTCAGGGCATAGGACCCCACATCGTCGGCCCAGCAGGCCTGGGGCGCGCACGTGCCACGCATGGCCTGGGCCACCGGATCGGCCATGGATCGGCTGTTCGGTCCGCCGGACAGCGCCCCTGCGGGGGGCGCGGGATAGCCGGGCGTGGACGGGGCCCAGAAGCGGTGGTGCGGATGCTGCATCGGCCGCGCGCCCCAGCCGCTGACGAAGGACTGGTCCAGCACATTGCGGCCCAGTAGATAGTCCGCCGCATCCACCACGGCCTCGCGGTATTTCGCCTCGCCCGTCAGATCATGGGCCACGGCCAGGATCATGGCCCGGTTCAGGATGTCGCCGCTGGAGCCCCAGGTGTAGTCGCCCGCCCCGAAGGGAATGGCGTAGCCCTCGCCGTCCCGCAGCGCCACATAGCGGTCCGCCGCCCCGATCAGGGCCGCCCGCGCCCGCGCCACGTCCGCCTCGGCCAGTCCGGTCTCGACCGTCGCCAGGGTGATCGTGCCCAGCGCCCCTACCGAGGGCCAGCTGATGTTGCCGGTGTTGGCGCGGGCGTCGCCGGGCGCGCCCAGCCAGTGAGGAGAGGCGCGCATCCGCTGCTCGTACGCGGCCTCCCCGGTCGCGGCGTAGAGCTCCACCGCCGCCCAGTAGAACTCGTCGCGGACATCGCTGTCGCCATAGTCGCCGCCGCCGTGGAACTGACCCACGGCGTAAACCTCCGGATTGCGCTCGGCCGCCGCGAAGGCGCGCCGGGCGGCGGTCAGGCACCGCGCCGAGAACGCCGGGTCCACCTCTCGCCAGACCCGCGCGCACTGCGCCGCGGTCGCCGCCAGATTGAGGGTCGCGGCGGTGGTCGGGGCATAGAGGAAGCGGGGCTCCGGATCATCGTGGGGCGCCATGGGCAGAGCCGTCCAGCGCACGTCATGGGCCTTGTGGTGGGCCATGCCGCCCGCGTCGATCTCGGTGAAGGTCAGCGCCGCGCCGCGCCCGAACCGGCCCACCGGCACGCTCAGACCCGCGCCGTCGGGGACCTGCATGGCCAGCATGAGTTCCATCTGCCAGCGCGCCTCGTCCAGCAGGTCCGGCACGCCGTTGCCCGCCTCCGGCAGCGCGAGGGCGCCGTCCACGAAGGTCGTCGTTGCGAACCGCTCGTGAGCGTTGAGCAGGGTCCACAGGGCGATGCCCCCGTTGACCACATACTTTCCGTGATCCCCCGCGTCGTACCAGCCGCCGCCGACGTTCAGTTCATAGTCACAGCCCGGCCAGACATTGCCGTTCATGTCCTCACCCGAGAAGCACGTCAGGGTCTCGTCCACATGGGCGGCCGGGCGGGCCAGATCGGCGCGCTCCACATACGCCGCCGCGATCTCGACGCCGCTGCGGTTCTGATAAAAATAGCTGGCCGCATCCGCCGCCAGACCAGCCCAGGGCCGCTCGGTGATCGCGAACGGGCGGCTCTCCATGTCGCCGACGATCAGGCGATAGCCCTCGCCCGCCGCCGTGACGCCGCTGAAATCGACGCGGTGGAGCGCCTGGCCCGAGGCGTCGTCCATGCCGAAGGGCTCGCTGGTCCCCGACGCCGCAACGTCGCCGGACGCATCCACCACGCGCCAGTCCAGCGGCGCCGCCCCCTCGCTGGGGACCACCGCGATCTTGCGGCCGTCCGTTTCGAAGCCGACCTGGCTCAGCCTCACCGGTGGAATCGGCGCCTCCTGCGCCACAGCGTTAGCGCTAACATTCAAAACCAGAATACTGGCCGCGATTATCGCCTGCAGGCGCATGGGGTCCTCCTCCCGCGTGTGGTTCCCTCATCGCCGTCGTTCTGCGCGACGGCGGGGGCTCCGGGCTTCAGCGTCCCGGATCCCCGCCTGCAGCTTGCCCGCAAAAAGCGCGGTCCGTCCAGATGGACCGGCGCTAGCGCCGCAACGTCACCGCCTGCCCCGCATACTCCACGGTCTGATGCGGCGCGGCGTCCACGGACCACGGCGCATCACCGGTCCCGTCGATGAAGCGCACATGGATCGTCTGGCTTCCGGGCAGGCCCGGATAGTCGCCCTGGCGGGCGCCGATGGTCAGCACCCCGGCGGCGTCGTCCCAGGCGATGGGCATGGTGGCGAAGGCGCCGCGCTCATAGCCGTAGGTCGTCCCCTCGTCCTGATAGAGATCGAACGATCCGTCCGCGCCCACATAGACGTTCAGGGTGATGGGGCCGTCCAGCGCCTCGGCCGTGTGCTGGATCGCCGGGCCCGTGGGCACGATTGACCCGGCCCGCACGAACAGGGGCATGCGCGCCAGCGGCGCGTCCGCCGTGATCGCCTGACCGCCTCCGTGACGCGCACCGCTGTTGAAGTCGTACCAGTCCGCGCCCCGGGGCAGCCAGACCTGACGGCTGCGCGCCCCATGCTGATGCACGGGGGCGACCAGGAAAGCCCGGCCGAACATGAACTGGTCGTTGACCTCTCGGGCCCGCTCGTCCTGCGGGAAGTCCATCACCAGACCGCGCATGATGGTGCCGTCGCGGTGATAGGCCTCGGCGCCCAGAGTGTAGATGTAGGGCATCAGGCGGTAGCGCAGGCGCAGATAGTCGCTCAGCGCCCTATAGACCTCAGTGCCTTCCGGCGCGATCTCCCAGATCTCGCGATAGGGAAACTCCCCGTGCGACCGGAAGATGGGCGTGAAAGCCCCGAACTGGAACCAGCGCAGGTTCAGCTCGCGCCACTCAGCCTGATCCTCGGCGGTGATGTCCTCGGTGGTGTAGCGCTCCTCAACCGAGAAGCCGCCGATGTCATGGGTCCAGTTCGGAATACCCGACAGGCCCACCTGCACGCCCGCCGAAATCTGCTCGCGCAGGTCGTCCCAGCGCGGCACCACGTCCCCCGACCACAAGGTCGAGGCCGTGCGTTGCAGTCCGCCCCAGGCGGCGCGGGTCAGGATGTAGGCGCGCCGGTCCGGCTGGGCCTCGCGCAGGCCCTCATAGACGCCCTCGGCGTTGACCAGCGGATAGGAGTTGAACACCAGCGCCGCCGGGCCGGCCGCTGTCGGGCCCATGCGCAGGGTGCGCTCGCGCCGGTCCAGGTTGGAGTGCATGTCCGGCTCCACCGAATCCAGCCACCAGCCGTCGAAGCCGAGCCCGTGCAGATGCTCGCGGATCTGGCCCCAGTACAGCGCTCGCGCCTCCTCGTGATACGGGTCATAGAAGCTGTTGTTGTAGCCCGGTCCGACCCAGTCGCGGGCCCCCACCTCGACATTGCGGGTGTACATGCCGCCGATGGCCTCGAGCTCGCGATAGTGCTCGGTTGTGGGATAGAATTTCGGCCAAACCGAAATCATGATGTTGATGTTCTGGTCGTGCAGCTGGTCGACCATGCCGCCCGGATCCGGGAAACGCGACGCCTCGAATTCGTGGCTGCCCCAAGCGTTCTCGGGCCAGTAGAACCAGTCCTGCACGATGTTGTCGATCGGCAGGTTGCGGCTGCGATAGCCCTCGGCCACCGCCAGCACCTCGCCCTGGGTGTTGTAGCGCTGGCGGCTCTGCCAGAAGCCGTAGGCCCAACGCGGCATCATCACCGCGTCGCCGGTCAGGTCGCGATAGCCGGCGATCACCTGATCCAGATTCTCGCCGCCGACGAAATAATAGTCCACCGCATGGCCCACCTCGGACCACAGCGACAGAGCCTCGTCCTGCTCGGCCGGCAGCGGGTCCAGATGGCGCAGGGCCAGATAGCCGTCGTTGGGAATCCACTCGACCCGGATCGGAACCCGGCGGCCCGCCTGCATCTGGACCTGGAAGTCGTGGTTCCACGGATTCCAGTTCTGGCGCCAGCGATCCATGACCAGTTCGCCGTCGACCCAGACCTTCACATAGGACGAGGCGTACAGGCGGAATTTGTGCTCGCCCGAGACGGTCGGCTCGAGGGTGCCTTCCCATGTGACGGTGACGCCCGGCTGGCCCGAGCGGCCCATGTCGCCCACCTGCGCCGGCTGGCCCGGCTGCACCTTGAAGCCCGGCGGCCAGCGCTGCTGGTCGCGGATGAACTCGTAGTTGATCTGGTTCTCGATGCGCGACAGCGCCAGTTCGCCGTCCTGGAAATAGCTGGCCGTCAGCCCGCCGAAATTGCCCTCGGAGTCGCGCACGATCAGGCGCTGATCCAGCATGCCGTATTCGCGCGGGTCGCCGAACCGGGTCAGGCTGTTGTTCTCCCACAGCACGCCATAGCCGCGGCTGGAGGTCATGAAGGGCACGCCGGAATCGATGTTGTGCTGGGTCAGTTCAACATCAGCGCCGCGCTGGTTCATCAGCCCCTGCTGGTGCTGGCCCAGGCCGTAGATGGCCTCGTCCGGCGCGGCCTCGAACACCTGACGCACGGAGTGGAAAGAATGCACCCCGTCCTGGTCCTCGACCATGAAGGGGCTGATCTCGCGCCCGCCATCGCGCTCGGCCAGCATGACCTCGCCGTTCGCATCCAGGAACCGCACCCGGCCCGTGGCGCGCGACACCTCGGCTGTCATTTCCGGCGTGGAGACGAAGACATAGCCGTCCCGCGTCGTGACCTCGAACCCGGCCCCGGCGGGCTCGGCCGTCACCATCAGGCTGTCGGGCAAGTTCTCGAAATCAGCCGCCGGCGTCGCCGTCACATGAATGATGCGCGGCCCCATGACCCGCAGGCGGACCCGCCGCGCCGGCCCCTCGGCCGGGGTCACGATCACGCCGGTGGCCGTGCGTTCGACGCCGGCCTCCTGGGCCTGCACCACCGCCGCGGCCGGCGACGGGGCGAGCATCACCCCCGCGGGGACGCCCAGGGCCAGCGCCATGGCGGCGCCCGTCAGCAAATGTCTCATGGTTTCCACTCCCGTCAATTCTGGTCGGCGCCCACTGCGCGCACCGCGCCCGCCCGCGCCTGATCGCTCAGCCGGACCCGCAGAAGCACGGGCCGGTCGGTGAAGTTCAGGCCATAGTCGGTCTGGTCGCCGTTCCATCGGCGCTCGAACACCCACTCACCCTCGTCGTTGAAGTGGCCCTGCTCGACCCGCAGGATCTGGCCGCTGCGCCCGTCATCCAGCGGCTTGCGGTCAAAGCTGACCCGCGCCCAGCGGCCCGTGACCACGTAATCATCCTGTCCCAGCCTAGCCACGATTGCGCCGCCGTTCGGGTGCTCGCGTTCGCGGGGCGGAATCTCGCCCAGCCACGTCCAGTCGTGCATGCCGAACTGCCACAGCCGAAACCGCACCGTCGCGGTCCATTCGCCCAGGTCCAGCACCTGCTCGGCGCTGTCGTCCGGCTCCCCTGCTCCCCAGACATCGCCTTCGAAGGCCGCGCGCGCCCACACCCGCTGCCACGACCCGACCAGGCGATAGAAATCGCGGAACGGGGTCAGGGTCTCTTCCGTCACCTCTCGCGCGCCGAGGGGGAAGTTGGCGTAGCCGGTGTAGTCGACGCCGAAGGGCGAATAGCCGATGCCGCGCCGGCCCATCACATCGAACAGGTAGCGGGCGTAGGGCGCATCATTGCCCGTCTCGGCCACGAACAGGGCGTTGTCGGGCCGGGCGTAGCGGTCCAGATGCCCCTCATAGACCACCGAGCCGCGCTCATAGATGTCGGGCGACAGGAAATCGATGGCCGGAGCCGCAGCCTGCCACACCTCGATCACGTTCCACGTCGGCCCGCCCGAGGCATAGGTCATGGGATCCTGATAATTGACCGGATCGCGCAGGGCCGCATTGGCGTACATGGGCAGAGGGTATTCCGCCTTGCCCGCCTCGGCCACCTGACCGACGTACCAGCCGATGGACCAGGCGTGGAAGAACTCGTCGGCGTCCTCGCCGAACACCTCGACCCAGCTTCCCGGCTGGCGGTCCAGCCGCTGTAAAAGGGCCTGCGGTACGGGGCCGTCGAACAGGGCCTGGGCCGCCGGGGAATAGTCGCGCACCGAACCGTAGGTGCCGGTCTCGTTCTGGGGCTGGACCATGATGACGGTGCGATGGGCGGAATCGATGTCGCGGATATGGGCCATCAAGGCTGAGAAGGCGCGCCGGTCGGCCGCCAGGGTCTCGGCCCCGTGCGGCGACAGGGCGTAGGAGGGGGTCCCGTCCTGCTGGATCAGGCGCGGAAACCGTTCGGTGTCCAGCTTGACCCACTCGGGCGCGTATTTCGGCGCCGTGTTCTTCCAGGTGGCGAACCATAGCAGCACAAGCCGCACGTCGTGCTCGCGGGCCTGCCGGACCAGCGTGTCCACGAAGGAGAAGTCGAACTGGCCCTCCACCGCCTCCACCTGCTCCCAGGCGATGGGAACCTGCACGGTGTTGGCGCCGATGTATTCCACCGCCGGCCAGACGTCGGCCAGCGCCGCCTCATAGTTGGACGAGTTGTTGACCTGCGCCGCCAGCATGAAGAAGGGCGCGCCGTCCACCATCAGGGCGTGGCGACCGTTCCGCGTGACGATCTCCGGGATCGGCTCACCCGCCCCCTCCCCGCACGAAACGGCGGCGAGTATCAGTCCCGCGCCTGCCAGGGCGGCCATGACGGGTCTCAGAAAGCGGAAGCGGGCGGAAAAGGTCATCAAAATCTCGGCCGTCGTCGACAGGAATGGCGGCGGTCGCACGCCCCGGGCGAGATCATCGCCCGGGGCGCGGTCTCGGTCACGTCAGAAGCGCGCGCGCAGCACCACCGCCACGCGCCGGTCGGTGTCGACCCAGCTGTAGCGGGGCATGCGGTCCCCGTAGCCCACCCGAAGGATGGTGCGTTCCTGGGTCAGGTTGGTGCCCTGCACGCCCAGCTTCACGTTCTCGGTCACATCGAAGAAGATCGACCCGTCCAGCTGGCCATAGTCCTCGGCCCAGACCGGGGCCTCGATGTTTGCGGCCGAGGTGGTCAGCAGATACTGCTCGCGCCAGTTCCAGGCCAAGCGCGCCGATACGCCATGGCGCTCGTAGAGGGCGGCGATGTTGTAGCTGGACGGCGACATGCCCTCCAGCGGCAGGGCCAGGCTGGCGGCGTCCACCTGATCGGGGTCGAAGATGTTGACCGCCGTGTTCGCACCGCCGTCGCTGTCGATGTAGGTGTAGTTGGCCTGGACGCCGAACCCGTTCAGCCAGCCCGGCAGGAAGTCGAAGAACTGCTGGTAGGCGATCTCGAAGCCGCGGACCGTCCCTTCCTCGCCGTTCTGCTGCTGGGTGACGTCGAAGGTGTAGGTGACGCCGTTGTTGGTGTAGGTCTGCTGGCTCACACCCGAGTAGATGTAGTCCTGCACCTTCTTGTAGAACACCACGCCGGTCAGGCTGCCCTGGGGCGCGAAATACCACTCCAGGCTCAGGTCGAACTGGTCAGCGATGATGGGCCGCAGGTTGGGGTTGCCGGCGACGCCGGTGAACGGCGCAACCGGATCCAGGGTGAAACCGTCTCCGGTGAAGTTGATCCTCAGGTCGGTGTAGGGCTGCATCTGGTTGAAGTCCGGCCGCACCATGGCGCGCGACGCGGCGAACCGCAGTTGCACTTCGGGTGACAGATGGGCCCGGATGTTCAGACTGGGCAGGATGTTGCTGTAATCACCACCGGCCGGAACCGCGTCCAGCACGCCGCCCTGGCTGAACTGCTGGGCCGCGTTGAAGGCCGCGCACTGTTCCGGGGTGGGCGCCGGGCAGGCCCCGGCTGAAGGAACCGGCAACTGCACCCGCCCCTCGGTGGCCGTCTCGGTGCGCACGAACCGCACGCCCACATTGCCGTCGATGGCCCAGGGCAGGGCTGTGTCATGACCGAAGCGGAGCATGGCGTAGGCCGCCTGGGTCTCTTCGTCCTGCCGGGTCACGCCGCCGCTGGGATTGTCGGGATTCGGGCTGAAATTGTCCCAGTCCGGAACCAGCGGGGCCCAGCCCCAGCCCTGGCCCTGCGGCCACGGCCGCGAGGTGATGGGGCTCAGCAGGCCATGAGCGTACTGGGTGCCCTGGCTGACCAGCGAAGCCGACGGCAGCCAGAAGCCGCCCGGCACGGCGATATCGCCGCGGAAGAAGTCATTGAAGCCGTAGTATTCGGCATGGCCCGGCAGCCCGGCGCTGGGCGAGGAATCATCCAGATAGACGGCCGGATAGTGCCAGACGCCTCCGTCCTCGTTGGCGAAGCCCCAGTACTGGGCCGACAGGATGCTCCAGTTCCAGTTGGACTGGCGGGTGATGTAGGTCTTGTCGGTGGCGCGATAGCCGAAGCTGATGTTGCGGATCCACTCGTTGGACGCGTCGAAATGATAGGTGGCGTCGCCGCGCCAGGACAGGGAGTCCGCCTCGTTGGCCTCGATGTGGTCCATGGCGAAGCCCCAGTAGTAGTCCGAGGCCCGGTTCAGGTCGTCGCCGGTCACGTTGATCCTGGGTACGCCCCCGCCGATATCGATCATGGCGGAAAGAGGCGCCGTCCCCAGCATGGAGCGCTGGGTGCCGACGGTGAAACTCAGGATGTCGGCGGTGGATTCCACATACTGGACGTCGCCGCTGAAGTCCCAGCTGCCGGCGGAGTACTCCAGCCGCAAGGCGTAATCCGAGGTGGTCTTGTGGTCCTCGCCATAGCGGGTGTTGCCGTCATAGGTGATGCCCTCCATGGTCCCGCCCTGGGGACCGCCCACCACGTTGCCCGTGGGCCAGCAGCCCCAGCCGCCTTCGTGATAGCCCGTCAGGGTTCCCCCCACGAGCACGCCGTTCTGGTACTCCAGGCCCGCGCTGGGGCACAGGGTCGTGGCGTCCTGGATGCCCGCCACACGCTCTATGTTGGTCGGATCAGCCTCGGAGTGGAATCCCTGGAAGGTCAGGGTGAGGTCCGCGGTCGGGCTCCACTGGAGCGCCAGGGCCACGGCGGTGCGTTCCTGCTCCCAGCGGCCGTCGCGCCAGCCGAGATACTTCGGATGGAAGACCGTCGAGCCATCCAGTTGCTCGACCGGGTCAAAGCGGTCGGTTGTGATGCTGTTGGTGCGGTTGCCGACGCTGGAATAGCTGATGTTCGCCAGAAGGCCGATTTCTCCCGCGCCGGTCATCCAGCGGTCGCTGAAGATGGCGGAGCCGGACCAGTAGCCCTCCTCCATCATGTCGCCGTAGTTGTAGTCGGTGGTGAAGGCCAGCAGGCGATCGGCCTGATCAAAGGGAAGGCGGGTGCGGAGGTTGACCGTTCCGCCGACGCCGCCCTCGATCTGGTTGGCGGCGGGGTTCTTGTAGACGTCGACCCCGGCCAGCAGATCGGCCGAGATGTCCTCGAAAGACAGGCCCCGACCATTCCGGGCCGAGAAGATGTCACGGCCGTTGGTTTCGGAGCGCACCCACGACAGGCCACGGATAAAGACCCCGCCGCCCTCGGCGGCCAGACGGGCCGGGTCCCGGGCTTCGTTGGTGCGCTGGAGAGTGACGCCGGAGATGCGCTGCAGCGCCTCGGAGACTGAGCGATCGGGCAAGGCGCCGATGTCGACGGCGGTGATCGAGTCCACGATCACTTCAGAATTCCGCTTGATCTCCTGGGCGCTCTGCAGACTGGCGCGGATGCCGGTGATGACCACCTCCTCGACTTCCGTGGCCTGATCCGGCTGTCCAGCCGTCTGGGCCAGGGCCGGGGCGCTGACGCCCAGGGCGATCACAGACACGCCCAGCGACAAGGCGAATTTCGAGACGCGTTTACCTTGAGACATTTAATGCCCCTCCCCGTTTCAAATGCCCCTCGACGCCTGTAGCCGGCGCTTGAAGGGTGCTCTCCCGTGTGCACATCCGCGCCAGTGTCTCACCTCACCGGCCTTTTCAAATATGCAATAATTTTCCAATACAGCGTCTATTTTGTTAGCGCAACCAATTGCTGCTGGTGAAAGTCCGTGTTCGGCGCCGGATGGACCAACGAAAATCGCCCGCCGGGCCAGGGCCGGGCGGGCGATAAACGAAGGGTTGGCGGCTCGTCAGACGGTTCTGACCGCCCTCAGTCCTGGCGTGAGCAAGTGGATGATCCCCAAGGCGATCAGATAGGTCACGCTGGCGAAGGCCAGCAGCGGCACGTAACTGCCGGTCGCCTCAAGCGTCCAGCCGGCGACCTTGGCGATGAACATGCCGCCCACCGCGCCGGCGAAACCGCCGAGGCCCACCACCGTCGCCACCGCATGTTTGGGGAAGGTGTCGGACACCAGGGTGAACAGATTGGCCGACCACCCCTGGTGGGCCGCCGCCGCCAGGCCGATCACCGCCACGGCGGCAAACAGATTGTCCGCAAACACCGCGATTGAAATGGGAGTCACGCACAGGGCGCAGACCAGCATGGCGGTCTTGCGTCCCCGGTTCACCGACCAGCCCCGGTGGATCAGACGCGACGACAGCCAGCCGCCGCCCACGCTGCCCACATCCGCCAGCAGGTAAACCGCCACCAGGGGCGGGCCGAAGGTCAGCAGGTTCAGTCCGTAGGTCTTGCCGAAAAAGTCCGGCAGCCAGAACAGGAACAGCCACCAGACCGGGTCGGTCAGGAATTTCCCGACGATGAAGGCCCACGCCTCACGTCGCCTGAGCGCCTGCGCCCAGCTGATCTTTCCGGGTGCGTCCGGCGGGTCGCTTTCGATATGCGCCAGTTCCGCGGTCGTCACCCGGGGATGCTCGCGCGGGCGACGATAGACCAGGAACCACAACGCCATGAGCACGAGGCCGGACAGGCCTGTGATGATGAAGGCCGCGCGCCAGCCGAAGGCGAGCACCAGGATGGGCACAAGAATCGGCGTCAGCAGGGCGCCGACGTTGGAGCCGGCGTTGAAGATGCCGGTGGCCAAAGCCCGCTCGCGCTTGGGAAACCACTCCGACACCGCCTTGACGGCACCCGGAAAGCCGGCGGATTCTCCCACGCCCAGGGCGAAGCGGGCCATGGCGAACTGGATCACCGAGCTGGCCCCCGCATGGGCCGCCGCCGCCAGACTCCAGACCCCGATGGCGACGCCCAACCCCCAGCGCGCGCCGACGCGGTCGATCATGCGGCCCACAAGCAGAAGTCCAATGGCGTAGGCGCCCTGGAACGCCACCACGATGTTGGCGTAGTCGCTCTCGCTCCAGCCGAACTCGACCTCCAGCACCGGCTTCAACACGCCGAAGATCAGCCGGTCCACATAGTTGATGGTGATGGCGAGGAACAGCAGGGCGCAGATCACCCAGCGATACTTGCCCCGAAAGGCGCGCGGACCGCGTTCGACCGGACTCTCGCTCATCTCGTGCTCCCTCCTCGCGCGGCGCGGCGTCTCACCAGTCGGTCATGGATCCATCGGACAGGCGCGCGACCGGCAGACTGGCGGGGCTGTAGGCGTGCTGCGCCGCCAGGGCCTCGTCGATGTCCACGCCCAGCCCCGGCGCCTCGCCCGGGTGCATCACCCCGTCCGCGAAGCTGTAGGCGTGGGGAAACACCGCGTCCGTCTTGGGGGTGTGACGCATGTATTCCTGAATGCCGAAGTTCGGGATCGACAGGTCGAAATGCAGGGCCGCCGCCATGGCCACCGGCGACAGGTCCGTCGCCCCGTGGCACCCGGTGCGCACCTTGTAGAGATCCGCCAGGGCCGCGATCCGGCGCAGGTGGGTGATCCCGCCCGCGTGCACCACCGTCGCGCGGATGTAGTCGATCAACTGCTCCTCGATCAGGGTCTTGCAATCCCAGATGGAGTTGAACACCTCCCCCACCGCCAGCGGCGTGGTGGTGTGCTGGCGGATCAGGCGGAACCCGGCCTGGTTCTCGGCCGCTGTCGCGTCCTCCATCCAGAACAGGCGCCAGGGCTCAAGATCCTTGCCCAGCCGCGCCGCCTCGATGGGCGTCAGCCGGTGGTGCACGTCGTGCAGCAGATGCACATCCCAGCCCAGCGCCTCGCGCGCCGCCTCGAACAGCTGCGGCGCCGTCCTCAGATAAGGCTCGGTCGCCCACCGGGTTTCCGTCGGACGAGCCGCGTCGGCGGGCTCGTAGAACATCTTGTCCTTCGAGACCCCGTAGGTTCCCTTCACCCCCGGCACGGCGGTCTGCAGCCGCACCGCCTTGTAACCTTTGGCCACATAGTCCGCCGCCTGGGCCACGGTCTCGTCCACCGTCTCGCCGTTGGCGTGGCCATAGACCATCACCCCGTCACGGCAGGCGCCGCCCAGCAGCTGGTAAAGCGGCAGCCCCGCCACCTTGGCCTTGATGTCCCACAGCGCCATGTCCACCGCCGCGATGGCGGTCATGGTCACCGGCCCCCGCCGCCAGTAGGCGCCCCGGTACAGATACTGCCAGATGTCCTCGATGCGGTGCGCGTCCCGCCCGATCAGGCACGGAATGACGTGCTCGGCCAGATAGGCGTCCACCGCCAGTTCGCGCCCGTTAAGAGTGGCGTCGCCCACTCCGCTGATCCCCGCGTCGGTCTCGATCTTCAGGGTGACGAAGTTGCGCCCCGGACAGGTGACGAGGGTGCGGGCGGCGGTGATGACGGGCATGGGACCAGAATGACCTAGCGCGCCGGGGCGGCGATGAAGGCGTCGGCGATGGCCTGGCGCAGGGCCTTGGGACGATAGTCCGGGCCATAGGGCGTGGGTCGCTTGGCGATCCCGTCCGGCCGCACCCAGTGAGTCTGCAGCCAGGAGTAGGAGTCCATCATGCCCCACGCCAGAACATCCTTGGTCTGCGGATAGCTGAGCATCAGATCAAGATATCGCCGCCCCAGCTCCGCCACAGCCTGATCCCGGGAGGGTATGTCGGCGGGCAGGTTCTTGTCGTGCACGTCGAACTCGCTGATGACGATGTCCAGGCCCATGCCCGTGACCTCGTCCATGAAGCGACGCCAGTTGTCCTCGCGAGCCGTATCGAAGCCGACGGAGTCGTCGCTGTTGCCCGAGCCGATGTGGCTCTGGATTCCCAGGGCGTCGATGGGCACCCCGCGCGCCTTCATGCCTTCCAGCATGCGCAGAACGCCGGCCTGATGCTGCTCGTGGCCGGCTTCCCAGCTCATGTAGTCATTGTAGACCAGCTGGGCGTTCGGCGCCGCCTCCCGGGCTGTGTGGAAGGACAGGTCGATGATTTCCTGATGGCCCAGATGGCGCGACAGGGCCGTCTCGCGCAGGGCCCCGGTATTCTCGTCCACGGTCTCGTTGACCACGTCCCAAGAATCGATGCGGTCGCCGTATCTGTCGACGATGGCGTTGATGTGCTCCACCACCAGGCGCTCGGCCTCGGCCGCGGGACGCGCGCCGTAGTCGTGGGTCTCCAGCCATTCGGGGAACCAGCGCGGATGGTGCCAGACCAGGGTATGGCCCCGCACGCCCATGCCGTGCTCCGTCGCGAAATCCATGATCCGGTCCGCCCGGGCGTAATCGAAGGTGGAGGCGTCAGGCCGCAGGACATACCATTTCAGTTCATTCTCATGGACCAGGACGCCGCACTCGTGGGCGAGGATCTCGCGATAGCGCGGGTCATCAAAGGACGCTGTGACGGTTCCCGGCTGACCAGCGCCGACGGCGCTGCCGAAACGCAAGCCCTTGGCCTGCGCCAGATCGTGCAACGAGGGGGTGGGCAGGGTCTCTCCCTGCGCCGACGCGCTCTCGCATGCGGCCAGCAGACCGGCGGCTGTCAAAGTCAGGGCCTGACGACGATTGATCATGATGTCTCTCTCACGCTTGCGGCGCCGGGAGGCGCGCCGGGTTCAGGGTCAGCAAGGTCGCCCAGTTCGCCACGCGCGCGGGCCTTGCGGCCATAGACGCGCTCGAACAGGGGCGAGGCCATCAGGGTGGTGACGATGGCCATCAGCACCAGGATGGAGAACAGGGCCGGACCGATCAGGCCGCGCTGCAGGCCGATGTTGATGATGATCAGTTCCATCAGACCGCGCGCGTTCATCAGGGCGCCGATGCCCAGCGCCGTGGCGTTGTCCTGGCCCGTCAGGCGCGCCGCCGCCCAGCAGGCGCCGAACTTGGTCAGCACCGATCCGGCTAGCACGACCAGGGCGATGACCAGCAACGGCCAGCTGTCTACCGCCGTCAGCTGTGTGTTGAGGCCCGAATAGGTGAAGAACAGCGGCAGCAGCACCACCACCGTGAAGGGCTCCAGTTGCTTGCGCACCTGTTCGGCGAACAGGCCTCTGGGCATCACCGCGCCCAGCAGGAACCCGCCGAACACCGCGTGAATGCCGATGGCGTCCATGGCGAATGCCGACAGGGCGAACAGCATCAGGGTCACGGCCATCAGCCCCGGTCCCACGCCGCCCTCGCGCTCGGCGCGATCACCGAGCCGGGCCAGCAGGCGTCGCCCGATGGTGGTCATGAACACCATGAACAGGGCGGCTCCGCCTACCGCCGTGATCGCCATGCCGGCGCCGGCGCCGAAACTGGCCAGCACGATGGCCAGGATGATCCAGGCGCCCGCGTCGCCGATGGCCCCGGCCGACAGGGACAGCGTCCCCAGCGGCGTCCCCGACAGCCCGCGCTCGTGGATGATGCGCGCCAGCATGGGAAAGGCCGTGATGGAGATGGCGGCGCCCATGAACAGCATGGCCTGGGCCAAGGTCGCCCGATCGCTGAACAGGCCCGGCGTGTTGAGCAGCCATGGGGTGATCAGCACCGCCAGCAGGAATGGCGCCGCCGTGCCGGCGAAGGACACCGCCGCGGCGCTTTTCGCCTGGCTCAGGAAGTGATCCGTGCGGAACCCCAGTCCCACCAGGAACATGTAGAGGCCTACGCCCAGCTGTGCGCCGACGTACAGGATGTCTCGGGATTCCGCGGGAAACAGCATGCCCTGGATTTCAGGCGCCAGCAGGCCGAACAGCGACGGCCCGAGGATGACCCCCGCGATCATCTCGCCCACCACCTGCGGCTGGCCAAGCCAGCGCTTCGCGGCCCAACCCACGATCCGGCAGACGGCCAGGATCACGGCCAACTGCAGGAAGAAGATCACGCTCATTTCAGCGGCCGTCATCACGCCCCTCCATCACCCGGCCAGATTGGGCCGGGGGACGAGAAAGAAAAAGGGGCGGCTCGCCGGCGCACCGACGAACACGCCCCCAGTTGGACCGTCCGGGATTAGAATGACGCGCGCAGCACCACGGTGAAGCGCCGGTCGTTCATGAACCACGATCGCCCGGCCCTCAGGAGGTCATTGTTAAGGACCTGGCTCGTGCGGGTGATCTCGTTCGTCAGATTGACGCCCTGCACCCCGAGCTTCCAGTTGTCGTTGAGGGTGTAGAAGAACGAACCGTCGAGCTGGCCCGTGTCCTCCTGCATGATGGGCGCGTAGGGCACGATCACGTCCCGCGTCGTCACCAGGAATTCCGACCGCCAGCTGTAGGCCAGGCGGGCCGAGACAGGCCCCTTCTCGTAGAACACCGCCAGATTGGCCGTGTGCTCCGACAGACCCTGCAGAGGCAGAAGGCTCACATCGACATTGGCCACCCGGCCGGCTCCCACGTCCGGATCGGTAGAGGACAGCGTGCTTTGCTCGACGCCATCGGAGTCCACGAAGGTGTAGTTCGCGTTCAGCCCCAGACCATCCCAAGGGGACGGCAGGAAATCATAGGTCTGCTGATAGGCGACCTCAAATCCGCGCACGGAGCCGGTGTCGTCCGAGTTCGTCGGCTGCGTCACCACGGCGTCGAAGGAAGAGCCGTTATTGGTGAAGGTCTGCCGCGTCGCGCCGTTGGTGATGACGTCTTCCAGGCGTTTGTAGAAGACCGAGAAGGTCAACTGACCCACGTCCGCGAAGTAGTACTCCACCGAGGCGTCGAAGTTCGTGGCCAGGATCGGCTTCAGATAGGGATTGCCCACCGTGAACCGGCCCGTCGGCTCGCCATCGACCACATTCTCCGCAAGGGCGGACAGGGTGACGTTGTAGTAGTTGCGCGTCAGGCCCACATCAGGCGGCGTTATGGCTCGGGAAGCGCCGAAGCGGAACTGAAGCCCGTTGTCGAGCCGCAGGCGGACATTCAGGCTCGGCAGCCAGTAGTCGTAATCGCTGCGGGTATCCACGGCCGAGATCGAACCGTTCGCGAAGTTTCGGGCTCCCTGCCGCACGTCCGGCGCGAAGGTGCAGAAGGTCGGCGGGGCCTGGTCTGGCGGCACCGCAGCGCACTCCGCCTCCGACGGGAAGGACACGAAGGTGAAAGCGCGGAAACCTTCGGTCGTGCGATCCGTACGGGTGTAGCGCAGGCCCACGTTGCCGCTCAGCTCGGCGCCGTTGTTCAGGTCCGTCCGGAAGCGCAGCATCCCGTAGGCCGACCGCGTGATCTCCTCCATCGGGTTGATTTCCTGCGGCAGGAAAGGAGTGCCTGCGATGGCGTCGCATCGCATGAAAGCCGGCACCCAGTTTTGCTGGCAGCCCTCCTCGTTCAGGCGATCACGCCAGCTGTCGCCCACGCCAAGAGCGTAATCGATCAGGCGCTGATAGTCGTTGATGGCGCTGGTGTTCCAGAACAGCCGCGACTGACCGCCTGTGGGAACGGGGACCTGCCCCCGCATGAAGTTCCCGAAGTCGAACGGGCTGTGATAGTCGGCCAAGGCGCCGAGACCAGCCACCGAACCGTCCAGCCACCGCGGTCCGCCGGGCTCACCGCCCCACTGCTCGCTGATGACGCCCCAGTTATAGGCGCTGAACCGGGTCGTCTGATCCCGAACAGCGCCCCGGACCCCGAAGCGGATCGAATCGATCCAGTTGCTGTCCGGGAACGCGTAATCGTAGTCGAACCGCAGGGCGTGCAGGGTGCCCTCGCTGTCCTCGTAGTGGTCCATGGCCGACCGGGTGAAGGTCGCGCCCGGCGCACCAAGGTCAGTGAAACCCGGGTAGTTCGGACAATGCTGCGCAGTGACGTTGCAAGGCGTGCCCGGCGTCCCCTGCGCCGGATCGTCAGGATTCGCGTCCCCGCTCCACAGACGGCGGGGATTCTCGAAGGTGACGATAGGAATGCGCGACCCGCGCAGTTCGATCGAGGCGTTCTGATAGGTGGAGTTCCAGAGCGTGTTGTCCTCGACCTCCACGGTCGAATCCACGAACTGGTAATCCAGGTTCATCCGCACCCGCTCCGTGGGCGTGTAGACCAGATTGAACCCGACATCGGTGGTGATGTAGCGCTGCCACTGGTCGCGGCGGATGTTGTTGCTCTGCAACCCCCAGTCCGGCACCCGCGGGTTGCCGTTGTTCTGGTCCGCGCGCCAGCCGGTGCGGCCGGTGATCACGCCGTCGGTGAACACCCCGCCGGGACCAAAATTCAACTGGGTGCCCTGCAGGGCGCGGGAGTCCCCGTTGTCGGTGACATTGTCCGTGGCGATCTCGATCGCATATTCCGTCCACGACTGGGTCGAGTCCGACCGCATGAACTGGGCGGTGGCGACCATGGTCCGGTCAGGGCTCCGCCACTGGCCGGCGGCGGCATAACCCTGACGCTCCCGCTCGAAGGTTTGCGTGCGCATGGCTGCGCCGCGCGGGAACCAGACCGAGCCCACTTCCGTGCCGTCCGGCCCCACCACGTCGCCGTTGGCGTACAGCGTGCGCGGCCCGAAGTTGGAAATCTGCTGGCCGTCGCTTCGGGCGATCAGTTCGGAGTTCACGAAGTTCAGCAACAGACCGAATTCACCCACTTCGGTGTCGAAACGGTCGCTCCACAGGGCCGAGTAGGTGGGCGTCCATTCCTTGGCGAAGTCGCCGTAGCTGCCCTCGATCGACCCCGCCAGAACGCGGCCCGGCGCATCGAACGGCACACGGGTGCGCAAGTTGATGCTGCCCGAGATCCCGCCCTCGATCATGTCGGCGGACTGGTTCTTGAACACGTCCACGCCGCCCATAAGCTCGGACGGCACGTCCTGGAAGCTGAGGCCCCGGCCGTTGGTGGCGCTGAAGGTGTCGCGACCGTTCAGCTCGCTGCGCACCCAGGTCAGGCCGCGCACCACGACGCCCGAGCCCTCGATGGAGAAGTGGTCCGGGTCAACACCGGCCCGGAAGCGGTCGATGGACACGCCCGGAATCCGCTGAAGCGCCTCGGTGACGCTGCGGTCGGGCAAGGCGCCGATATCCTCGGCGGTGATGGAATCAACAAAGACCTCCGAGTCCCGCTTGATGGCCTGCGAGCTGCGCAGGCTTGAGCGGATCCCTGTCACGACGACTTCCTCGACCTCCGTAGCGCCGTCTGGCTGCGCATCCTGCGCCAAGGCCGGCGCGGCGGCCAGCATGGCCGTGATGGCCATAACCGAAGCCCCTGCCTTTAGCCCCGCTCCGAAGCGGACAGAGTCCGCCCGCATGTTTCCTGAAGTATGCACCCGATTTCCTCCCCAGCATTTTCTTTATGTTAGCGCTACCAACGTACGGCGACGCCAAATGTCTGATTAATGAAGTCGTAGCCCAGCTTTTAGACCTCCGCAAGCCCTCCTTTCCCTGACGTAATGGCCGCCGCATTTCAGCCATGCCGCACCCTCGAAGTTCCTGCCTATCCACCCACCCCCTTTATAAAGAGGCGTTTACCGACCAACCCAGCACCGACAGACGCCATTGACCCCGCCTTTTTTCTGCCCATAGATGGAAAGAAAGCGCTGTGGGGAGAGCGCGACAGCATGTCGGACAAATGCATCAGGCGCGTTCTGGTCGTCGGCGGCGGAACAGCCGGCTGGATGACCGCGGCCGCCTTGTCCGAATCGCTCAAGGGACTGGGTCTCCACATCCGCCTGGTGGAATCCGAAGCCATCGGCACCGTGGGCGTCGGGGAGTCCACCCTTCCCCATATCCGCCACTTCAACACCCGCCTGGGAATCCACGAGCCGGACTTCCTGTCCCGCACCCATGCCACCTTCAAGCTGGGCATCGAGTTCCGCGACTGGGGCCGGTTGGGTGACAGCTACATACATCCATTCGGGGCCTACGGCGTCGATCCCGCCGCCCATGAGGCCGAACTGTTCCACCATCTGTGGACCCGCGCCGGCGCGCCCGAAACTCTGGAAAATTACAGCCTGCCCGTCGCCCTGGCGCGACGCGAGCGCTTCACCCATCCCTCGACCGATCCAGCCTCGCCCCTGTCGACTTTCTCCTACGCCTACCAGTTCGACGCCGCGCTCTACGCGGCGTATCTGCGACGCTATTCCGAGGCGCGGGGCGTGGTGCGCACCGAGGGCCGCATCGCCGACGTCGCCCTGCACGGGGAGACCGGTTTCGTCACCCATGTGACGCTTGAGAGTGGCGAGCGCATCGACGCCGACCTGGTCATTGACTGCTCCGGCTTCCGGGGCCTGGTCATCGAGCAGGCCATGAAGACCGGCTATCAAGACTGGACCCGCTGGCTCCCCTGCGACCGGGCCGTGGCTCTGCCTTGCGAGCACGGCGGCGCATTCCCACCCGCCACCCGCGCCACCGCGCAGAAAGCGGGCTGGATATGGCGCATCCCGCTGCAGCACCGCGTGGGCAACGGCCATGTCTATTGCAGCGCCTTTATGGACGATGACATGGCCGAGACCATGCTTCGGGACCAACTTGAGGGCGCCGCACTGGCCCCGCCCAACCACCTCCGGTTCCAGACCGGCAAGCGGAAGCTTCAGTGGAACCGCAACTGTGTGGCGATCGGTCTCTCGTCGGGCTTTCTGGAGCCGCTGGAGTCCACCTCCATCCACCTGATCCAGGCGGCCATCGGCTATCTGCTCGACCTGTTTCCCACCGGTGAATGGGACCCGGCTGACGCCGCAGAGTTCAACCGCACCATGGACATGGAGTACGAGCGCATCCGCGACTTTCTGGTGCTGCACTATCACGCCACCACGCGCGACGATTCGGAGTTCTGGAATCACTGCCGCACCATGACCATCCCCGATTCCCTGGCCTCGAAGATGGAGTTGTTCCGTGAGCGCGGCGTGGTGGCCGCCTACGAGCATGGGGTCTTCCTGCATCCCAGTTGGGTCGCGGTCTATGTGGGCCAGAATATCATGCCCCGCCGATGGGACCCGCGTCTGGACGGCCTGGACCTTGCCGCCGCACGCGCCGGTCTGGACGACCAGCGCCGCCGCATCGCCGCCCTAGCCGAGCGCCAGCCTCGCCACGCCGACGTTCTTGGCGCCGCCCGCGCCGCCGTCATGGCCGAGGCCTGAGCATGGTCACGGAATCCGTCATCGTAGGCGACGGCCCCGCCGCCTGGATCATGGCTCTGGCCCTCGCCCGTCATGCGCCCACACGGGTCACGGTCATCGCCCACCGCTCGCCGGACGATGTGGATCCCTTCGGCCCCGCCATGGTCGCGCCGCCTGCTATCCGCCGCCAGCACGCCATGCTCGGCCTCGCCGCCGCAGAAGTCATGGCCTGCGCCGCGCCGGTTCTGGGCTTCAGCTTCGATGGCCCAGACAAGGAGAGCGGCTTCGCACCGTTCGGTCAGATTGGCGCAGACATTGGCCCTGTGGCGTTTCACCAGCAACTGGCCCGGCTGGGGCACCTGGACGCCCTGGCCGAGTATTCGCTGGCGGCCCAGGCGGCGCGGCTGGGTCGCTTCGCGCCCCCCTCCCCCGACCCGGCGTCATTCCTGTCCACACTGGACTACGGCCTCAGCCTCGAAGCGGAGCCCTATGCCGCCCTGCTCCGCAGCCAGGCGCAAGCCCTGGGTGTGGCGGTGCGATCCGGCGCGGTCACCGGGACGCAGCGTGGCGCCGACGGCCGCGTGGAGGCGGTGGCCCTGCAGGACGGCGCGTCTGTGAGCGGCGACTTCTTCATCGACGCAAGCGGAGCGCAGGGCCTTCTGACGGACGCGCCCTTCCTGCCCTGGGCCTCGCTGTTTCCGCTCGACCGGGTCCGGGTGGAGATCGAGAACGCCCGGACGGTTCCCCTCGTGCATCTTGATTTCCGGAACGGCGAAGCGACGCTCAGCCGCACCGCGCCTCTGCCCGGGCGGCAGGTGCGCATCAGGCTGACAAAGGACGGGGGAGGTACGCTTTTCGTCCCCGGACGGCGCCAATCCTTCTGGGACCGTAATGTGATCGCCGTGGGCGCGGCCGCCCACGTGTCGCCGCCGCTGGGCGCCGGCGCCCTCCAACTGATCCACCGCGCGGCCGGCCATCTGATCGCCCTGTGGCCCGCCAGCGCCGGGGGTGTGGAGGAGGCCCGAGAGTTCAACCGCCTGATGATCGCCGAGGTGGAGGCTGACCGCGATCTCGGCCTTGTGCTGATACGCCCCTCCGGCGTCACCCTTCCCGACGCCGCCGCGCATCGCGTGGCGCTTTTCGAAAGCCGGGGTCGCGTCAGCCGCCGTGAGCACGAAGGCTTCACAGCCGGGTTCACCGCCGCCGCGCTGCTGGCCTCGGGCCTGAGGCCGCGACGGCACGACCCTCTGACTGACGCGCTGGATCTCGCCATGCTCGCCGCTCGCGCCGACCGCATTCGCCATATGGCCGCCTCGACCGCCGCCGTCCTGCCGTCCTGCCGTCCTGTGAACGTTCAGGCGCATGATCCAGACTGATCTGATCCGTAACATCGTCATCGTCGGCGGGGGCACAGCGGGGTGGATGGCCGCCGCCGCCCTGTCGCGGCTGACCGCCAATGGCGTCACGCGCATCACTCTGGTGGAGTCCGACGCCATCGGAACCGTCGGCGTGGGCGAGGCCACCATTCCGCCGATCCGCACCTTCAACGCGATGCTGGGGATCGACGAACGCGAATTCCTCAAGGCCACCGGTGGATCGTACAAGCTGGCCATCGAGTTCGTGGACTGGACCCGGCCGGGCCACAGGTATCTGCACCCCTTCGGCCCCTTCGGCGCTGATGCGGAAGGGGTCAAGTTTCATCAGATCTGGCTGAAGATGCAGCGCGAGGGCCGCGCTTCAGCATTCGGCGACTACAACCTTTGCGACGTGGCCGCCCGCCTCAATCGCTTCGGCGCCGTGCCGCCCCAGATGCGCTCTCCGCTCACCAACGTGGTCTGGGCCTATCACTTCGACGCCTCCCGCTACGCCCGCTTCCTGCGCGCCTATGCCGAACAGAGGGGCGTCGTCCGCACGGAAGGCAAGATCCAGTCCGTCGAGCAGCGTCCAGACGACGGCTTCATCGACGCCGTCGTGCTGGAGGACGGCCGGCGCATTGAGGGCGAGCTGTTCATCGACTGCACGGGCTTCCGCGGCCTTCTGATCGAGCAGACCCTCAAGGCCGGGTTCGAGGACTGGAATCACTGGCTGCCGTGTGATCGGGCCGTGGCGGTGCAGTGTCTGAACGAGAACGCCATCTCGCCCTTCACCCGGTCCACGGCGCGCGAGGGGGGCTGGCAGTGGCGCATCCCCCTGCAGCACAGGGTTGGAACCGGCTATGTCTATTCCAGCGCCCATATCTCCGATGAGGCCGCCGCCGAAACCCTGATGGCCAACCTCGACGGGAGGGCCATGACCGAGCCCCGGCTACTGCATTTCCGCGCGGGAAGACGGAAAAAGGCCTGGGTCAAGAACTGCGTCGCCCTGGGTCTGGCGTCGGGCTTTCTCGAGCCGCTGGAGTCCACGTCGATCCACCTGATTCAGGCAGGCATCACCAAGCTGCTGGCCCTGTTCCCGCACCAGGGCTTCGACCCGGTGGCGATCGAGGAATACAACCGCCTGACGAATGTGCAGATCGAGCAGATCCGCGACTTCATTATCCTGCACTACCACGCCAATGAACGCACCGGTGAGGACCTCTGGGACCATGCGCGGACCATGGAGATTCCCGACAGCCTGCGGCGGAAGCTGGAACTGTTCAGGAGCGCCGGCGCCTTCTTCCGCCATGAAGACGAACTGTTCGCAGAGTCCAGCTGGCTGGCTGTGCTGATCGGCCAGAACGTCATGCCCGAACGCTACGATCCCCTGGTCGATTCGCTGCCGGAGGCCGGCGTCGCCAGGGCCCTGGAGGAAATGCGCCGCGCGGTACGTGTTGCGGCTGACGCCATGCCCGACCACGCCGAATTCCTGGCCCGGCACTGCGCGGCCCCGACCCCGAACCCGCCTGAGGCTGCATGACCCAGACCGACCATCGTATCCGGAAGATCGTCATCGTCGGCGGCGGCACGGCAGGCTGGATGACCGCCGCCGCCATGGCCAGGCTTCTGGGCCGCGATTACGCCGACATCACCCTGGTGGAGTCCGACGAGATCGGCATCGTGGGTGTAGGCGAGGCCACCATCCCCCAGATCGGCATCTACAACCGCATGCTGGGCCTCAACGAAGACGAGTTCATTCGCCAGACCCGGGGATCGTTCAAGCTGGGCATCCAGTTCGTGGACTGGGGCCGAAAGGGCCACACCTATTTCCACCCCTTCGGCCCGTTCGGCGTGGACATGGAGGGGGTGTCCTTCCACGCCTACTGGCAGCGGCTTCACCTTGCGGGCGATCCGCACCGGCTGGAGGACTACTCGCTCCAGGCTGTTGCGGCGGCGGACAACAAGTTCATGCGCGCCATCGACGCGGGCCGGTCACCCCTGTCGAGCATTGACTACGCCTTTCATTTCGACGCCGGCCTCTACGCCCGCTTCCTGCGCGGCTTCGCCGAGGAACAGGGGGTGATCCGCCGCGAGGGCAAGGTGGTCCATGTGGAACAGCGCGGCGAGGACGGCTTCATAGAGGCGGTGCAGCTGGAAAGCGGCGAACGCATCGAGGGCGAGCTGTTCATCGACTGTTCCGGCTTCCGGGGCCTGTTGATCGAGCAGACACTCAAGGCAGGATATGAGGACTGGACCCACTGGCTGCCCTGCGACCGGGCGGTCGCCGTGCCCTGCGAAAGCGGGCCCGATTTCACCCCCTACACCCGCTCCACCGCCCGGGACGCAGGCTGGCAATGGCGCATCCCGCTGCAGCACCGCATCGGCAACGGCTATGTCTATTCCAGCAACCACATCACAGACGATGAAGCCGCCGGGACCCTACTTTCAAATCTCGACGGCAAGCCTCTGGCCGACCCGCGCTTCCTGCGCTTCGTCACCGGACGCCGGAAACAGGCCTGGGTGGGCAATGTGGTGGCCATCGGCCTGTCCTCAGGTTTCATCGAGCCGCTGGAGTCCACCAGCATTCACCTGATCCAGAGCGGCGTCGCCAAGCTGATGCAGATGTTCCCGGACAAGCGCTTCGAGGCCGCCGACCGCGAACGCTACAACCGCATGACCCAACTCGAAATGGAGCAGGTCCGCGACTTCATCATCCTGCACTACCACCTGACCGAACGGGACGACACGCCGTTCTGGGACCGCTGCCGCACCATGGACGTGCCCGACAGCCTCAAGGAAAAATACCGCCTGTTCGAGGGCTACGGCCGGATCTTCCGCGAGAACGACGAGCTGTTCAACGACACCAGCTGGATGGCCGTCATGGTCGGCCAGGGCCTCAAGGCGCGAGGTTACGACCCCGTCGCCGACGTCCTCAGCCTGGACGAGACCCGCGCCCGCCTCGAGGAAATCCGCCGCGTCATGCGCACCTCCGCCGACTACATGCCCCTGCAGACCGAGTTCATCCGCAACAACTGCGCGGCGGGGTGAAGTTCGGCGCGATGACTGGACAGGGGCTCCGTGAGCTTACATGATAGCGCTAACAATGACGCCGCCCGGCGGCGCGGGAGGACATCATGAAACATGCCATAATCGCCCTCGCGGGCAGCCTCGCCGTTGGTGCGCCCGCCTTCGCGCAGGACGCCCCCACCGCACGCTTCGACTGGTTCGCCTATGAGGGCGCCGACCCGGAACACGCGGTGGTCCAGCCCGGCCCCGGCCAGTTCCGCAATCCGATCCTGTCCGGCTTCTATCCCGACCCGTCCAACACCCGGGCGGGCGAGGACTATTATCTGGTCACCTCCACCTTCGCCTACTTCCCCGGCCTGCCCGTGTTCCACAGCCGCGATCTGGTCAACTGGACCCAGATCGGCAACGCCATCGACCGGCCGGACCAGGTGGATTTCGGGACTCTCGGCCTGTCGCGCGGCCTGTTCGCCCCGACCATCGAGCACCACGAGGGGACGTTCTACATCCTGAACACCTGCGTGGACTGCGGCGACAATTTCGTCATCACCGCCACCGATCCGGCGGGGCCGTGGTCCGACCCGGCATGGCTGCCGGATCTGGCGGGCGGCATCGACCCGGCCCTGTTCATCGACGAGGACGGCTCGGCCTGGATCCTCAACAACGGCCCGCCGGACCGCGAGCCGGAATACGACGGCCACCGCGCCATCTGGATCCAGCGCTTCGATCTGGAGACCCTGTCCACCCATGGCCCGCGCACCCTGCTGGTGGACGGCGGCGTGGACTTCTCCACCCAGCCCATCTGGATCGAGGGGCCCCACATCTACAAGATCGACGGCCGCTATGTGCTGACCGCGGCCGAGGGCGGCACCGCCGAGGCCCACTCCCAGGTCGCCCTGGTGGCCGACCGGCCCGACGGACCCTACACGCCCGACCCGGACAATCCCTTCCTGACCCAGCGCGACCTGCCGCGCGACCGGGACTTCCCCATCACCTCGGCGGGCCACGCCGACCTGGTCCAGACCCCTGACGGCGACTGGTGGGCCACCTTCCTGGCCGTGCGCCCCTATGGCGACGACTTCTACAACACCGGTCGCGAAACCTTCCTGATGCCCGTGACGTGGGAGAACGGCTGGCCCCGCATCACCGCGCCGGGCGAGGTCATCCCCCACGTGCTGGACCGCCCCGATCTGCCGCAACAGCCCGCGCCCGACCTGCCCACCACCGGCCCGTTCAGCGTCAACGAGTCCTTCGACGGCGACACCCTGCCCATCCACTGGCTCACGGTTCGCAATCCGCGCTCGGACTGGTTCCGTGTCTCGGACGGCGCCCTGCACCTGAGCGCCCGGCCGCAAGGGCTGGGCGACATGGCCAATCCGTCCTTCGCCGCCCGCCGTCAGCAGCACATGACCGCGGCCGCTTCCACCGAGGTGCGTTTCACTCCCGCCCATGACGGCGACCGCGCGGGCCTCGCCGCCTTCCAGAGCGATGACTTCTGGTGGTTCATCGGCGTCGGCCGCCATGAAGGTCAGGACGTGGTGCTGGTTGAGCGCCGGGCCGGGCCGGACGATCCGGCGCGCGGCGTCATCGTCGCTTCCGCCCCCCTGCCCCTGGCCCCCGGCGAACCCCTGCGTCTGCGCGCCAGTGTGGATGTGGGCGAGATCGACCTGGCCTTCGCCGCGCCGGACGGCGACTGGACGCCGCTGGTCACCGACGGCGACGCCAGCATCCTCAGCACCCGCACCGCCGGCGGCTTCGTCGGGTCGGTGTTCGGGGCCTACGCCTATTCGCCCGCCGGCCCCGCCGATTGATGCAGCCAATCCCGCCGGCGCGCGCTATGCTCGCGCCGGTTCAAAGGGAGGCCCTCATGGTCCGTTTCATCGTCCAGTGGCTGGTCACGGCCCTGGGGCTGTGGTTGTCGTCGGTTCTGATCGCGGGCATCGAGTTCCGCAACACCACCGTGCTGATCCTGGCCGCCCTGGTGCTGGGCCTGATCAATGCGGTGATCCGGCCTATTCTGGTGATCATCACCTTCCCCATCACGGTCATCACCCTGGGCCTGTTCCTGCTTGTGGTGAACGCCGCCATGATCGGCCTGGCCTCGGCCTTCTTCGACGGCTTCACGGTCAGCGGCTTCTGGCCCGCCATCTGGGCCGCCGTGGTCACGGGCGTGGTCAGCTGGATCGCCGGCGCCTTCATCCGCGACTGAGCGTCCTTCCCGGACTGGCTTCACGCGGGCGCGCCTGCTAGACCGCGCCCATGCTGGTTCGCGCGCCCATTATCGTGATCTCGATTCGCCGCCCGGCGTAGCGTTTCAGGGCCTCGCCCCACGCACGCCGGGTTCGACAGATCACTCGCGCAACCACGATCAAAGCCTGAGACACCCATGGCCGACGCCCCCCAGACTCATGAAGACCGCGACTATCGCGACACCGTCTTCCTGCCCGACACCCCGTTCCCCATGCGCGGCGGTCTGCCGAAAAAGGAGCCGGAGATCCTGGCCGCCTGGGGCGACCTCTACGCCGACCTGCGCAAGCAGCGTCAGGCCGAGGGCGCACCCCTGTTCGTGCTGCACGACGGCCCGCCCTACGCCAACGGCGACATCCACATCGGCCATGCGCTGAACAAGACCCTCAAGGACTTCGTGGTCCGCTCGCAGTTTCTGCTGGGCAACGATGTAGACTACGTCCCCGGCTGGGACTGCCACGGCCTGCCCATCGAGTGGAAGATCGAGGAGCAGTTCCGGGCGAAAGGCCGCCGGAAGGACGAGGTGTCCAAGGCTGAGTTCCGTCAGGCCTGTCGCGACTACGCCGCCGGCTGGATCGACGTGCAGCGCGAGCAGTTCAAGCGCCTGGGCGTGATCGGAAACTGGGACGGCCGCTACGCCACCATGGACTTCGCCACCGAGGCGGCCATCGTGCGGGAATTCCACAAATTCAAGAACTCGGGCCAGCTCTATCGCGGCTCCAAGCCCGTCATGTGGTCGCCGGTGGAGCGCACGGCCCTGGCCGACGCCGAGATCGAGTACCACGAGCACAACAGCCCCACGATCTGGGTCAAATTCCCGGTCACCGGCGCCACGGACGATCATCCCGACGACCTGCTGGCCTTCCGCCACGCCACGCCCGCCATCGTCATCTGGACCACCACGCCGTGGACCATCCCGGCCAACCGCGCCATCAGCTACGGCCCCGAGATCGACTACGCCCTGTATGAAGTGGTCGCGATGGAGGAAGGGCTGGAGTTCGAGCCCTGGGCCAAACCCGGCGACCGCCTGATCCTCGCCGACAAGCTGGCCGAAGAGGTGTTCAAGGCGGCGAAGATCGCCACATGGACCCGCGTCGACGCGGTCAATCCCTCCGGTCTGGAGTGCGCCCACCCGCTGGCCGCCCTGCACCCCGGCTTCGGCTATTCGGTGCCGCTGTTGGCCGGCGACCATGTGACCGATGAGGCGGGCACCGGCTTCGTGCACACCGCCCCCGGCCACGGCGCGGACGACTATGAGGTCTGGCGCGCTCACGGCCATCACGAGATCCCCGACACCGTCGATCCCGACGGCGCCTACTTTGAGCACGTGCCCCTGTTCGGCGGCCTCAAGGTGCTGGAGACCGAGGGCAAGAAGACCGGCAAATTCGGCCCGGCCAACCCCGCGGTGATCGAAAAGCTGATCGAGGCCGGGACCTTGCTGGCCCGCGGACGGATGGAGCATTCCTATCCCCACAGCTGGCGCTCAAAGGCCCCGGTGATCTTCCGCAACACCCCCCAGTGGTTCGTCCGCCTCGACGGCGAGACCGGCCTGCGCGACAAGGCCCTGGCCGCCATCGACGCCACCACCTTCCACCCGGCGGGCGGGCGCAACCGCATCCGCTCCATGGTCGAGACGCGTCCCGACTGGCTGATCAGCCGCCAGCGCGCCTGGGGCACGCCCCTGGCCATGTTCGTGGACAAGCAGACCGGCCAGCCCCTGCACGACGACGCCGTGGACGCCCGCATCGTCGAGGCCGTCCAGGCCGAGGGCGCCGACGCCTGGTTCACCCGTCCCGACAGCGACTTTCTGGGCGCCGGCCACGACCAGGACCGCTACGAGAAGGTCGAGGACATCCTCGACGTCTGGTTCGACTCCGGCTGCACCCACGCCTTCACCATCGAGGACCGCGAAGATTCAAAATGGCCCGCCGACCTCTATCTGGAAGGCTCCGACCAGCACCGCGGCTGGTTCCAGTCGTCCCTGCTGGAGGCCTGCGGCACCCGCGGCCGCGCGCCCTATGAGGCGGTTCTCACCCACGGCTTCACCCTGGACGAGAACGGGGAGAAGATGTCCAAGTCCAAGGGCAACACCGTCAATCCCCTGACCGTCATCAACGAGTCCGGCGCCGACATCCTGCGCCTGTGGGTGTCGGTGGTGGACTACGCCGAGGACCAGCGGATCGGAAAGCAGATCCTGCAGACCACGGTGGACGCCTATCGCAAGCTGCGGAACACCGTCCGCTATCTGCTGGGCGCCCTTAACGGCTTCGACGAGGCCGAGCGCCTGACCGACCTGGACCAGTTCCCGCCGCTGGAGCGCTACATCCTGCACCGCCTGTGGGAACTGGACGGCCAGGTGCGCGCCGCCTACGCCCGCTACGACTTCCAGGACGTGGTGCGCCCGGTGCTGGAGTTCTGCTCCGGCGATCTGTCGGCGCTCTATTTCGACATCCGCAAGGACAGTCTGTACTGCGACCGCCCGGACAGCATCAAGCGCCGGGCCGTGCGCACCGTCATGGACGAGGTCTTCACCCGCCTCACGGCCTGGCTGGCCCCCCTGACCCCCTTCACCATGGAGGAGGCCTGGACCACCCGCTTCCCCGATGCGGGCTCCAACTGCGCCCGCGTCATCCCGGCGACGCCCGCGGAGTGGGAGAACACGGTCGAGGCGGCGCGCTGGGCCACGGTCGACACGGTGCTGGAAGAGGTCAACGACGCCTTGGAGGCCGCCCGCCGCGACAAGCTGATCGGCGGCGCTCTGGACGCGTGGCCCTCGGTCACGGCCCCCGCGGACGGCATCAGCGCCTTCGACGGTCTGGACCCGGCCGAGGTGTTCCGCACCTCCGGCGCCGAGCTGTCGGCCGGTGAAACGGCGGTCACGGTCAAGGTCGCCGACCATCCCAAATGCCGCCGCTGCTGGCGCCGCATGCCGGACTTCAGCGAATCCAGCGGCCTGTGCGGCCGGTGCGAGGATGCGGTCGCGGCCATCGACGCCGCAGCCTGAGTCCAGTCGGGCGGCCTGCGGGCCGCCCGATCAGGCCCGGGTCGCCCAGACCAGATACTCGCGATTGCCGTCGCCGCCCGTGATGGGGCTGTCCGTGGTCTCGCGCACGGTCCAGCCCTGTTCGCCCAGCCAGGCCACGGCGCGGTCCAGAGCGGCGGCCCGCGCCTCGGCGTCACGCACCACGCCCTTGCGGCCCACCTCGCCCCGGCTCTCCATCTCGAACTGCGGCTTGACCAGGGTGACCAGATCCGCCCCCGGCGCCGCCAGCGACAGGGGCGCCGGCAGCACCTTGGCCAGGCCGATGAAGCTGACGTCGCAGACGATCAGCTCGGGCGCCCGGTCGATGATGTCCGGCGTCAGGGTACGAGCGTCGGTCCTCTCCAGATTGACCACGCGCGGGTCGTCGGCCACCGCCGGGTGCATCTGGGCGTGGCCCACATCCACGGCGTAGACCTGCGCGGCGCCGCGCTCCAGACACACCTCGGTGAAGCCGCCGGT
>NZ_JBKBIB010000003.1:107616-276847 GCF_046299535.1 Brevundimonas sp.
CCACTGTTTTTTTCTGTGCTTTTTGTCTGCCAGCTCGGGTGGCGTCGTGCTGCGTCCCCCCCCCCCCTCTCCCCCCTCCCCTCCCCCCCCCTCCAGACACACCTCGGTGAAGCCGCCGGTGGAGGCGCCCACGTCCAGCACCACCCGACCCCCGACCGCCACCGGCCACAGGGTCAGGGCGTGATCCAGCTTCAGCGCCGCGCGGCCCACGAAGCGGTGCGCCGGCTCGGCGGTGACGGCGACGTCCTCGTCCACCTTCTGCGACGGCTGTTTGGCGGGCTCGCCGTCGACCGTCACCCCGCCCGCCTCGATGGCGGCGCGGGCGCGGGCGCGGGTGTCGAACAGGCCGCGCGCGACCAGCAGTTGGTCCAGCCGGGTTTTCAGGTCAGGTCCTCCAGCCGCTTCAAGGCGGCCTGCATCTTCGCCTTGCCGGCCTCCGCGGCGGCCAGTTTCTCGCGCTGTTCATCCACCACTTCAGGAGCGGCGCGGGCGACGAAATTGGGATTGCCCAGCTTCTTGTTCACATGGCCGATGTCGGCGTCAAAGTCAGCCACGGCCTTCTCCAGCCGGGCGCGTTCGGCGCCCAGATCGATCAGGTCGGCCAGCGCCAGAGCCGCCGTGGTCGAGCCGGAGACGAAGGTCACCGTCCCCGCCGGCGCCGCGTCCGCCGTCTGCACCGACGAGACCCGGGCCAGGGTCTGAAGCAGATCGCGGTGACGCTCCACGCGGGCGGCGGTCTGGCCGTCGGGCGCCACAATGGTCAGTGGCGGCTTGGCCGCAGGCGGCACGTTCATCTCGCCGCGCAGGGCCCGCACCTCGGTGACCAGATCCACCAGCCAGCCGATTTCGGCCCCGGCGTCCGCGTCGACGAAGCTGTCCGGGAATTCCGGCCAGGCCGCGCCCATGACCAGCCCCTCGCCGCCCAGCTGCGTCCACAGCTCCTCGGTGATGAAGGGCATGACCGGGTGCAGCAACTTGATGGTCTGGTCCAGGGTCCAGGCGGTCATGGCGCGAGTCTCGGCCTTCGCCGCCTCGTCGGCGCCGCCGAACACCGGCTTGGCCAGCTCCAGATACCAGTCGCAGAACACGTTCCAGATGAAGCGGTACAGGGCGCCCGCCGCGTCGTCGAAACGGCCGCCCTCAATCGCCTCTGACACCTGACGCTCGGTCTTGACCAGTTCGCCGCGAATCCAGCGGTTGATGGTCTGCTCGACCGCAGCCGGATCGAAGCCCTCGACCCGCGCCGCCTCGTTCATCTGGGCGAAGCGGGCGGCATTCCACAGCTTGGTGCCGAAGTTGCGATAGCCCTCGATACGCTGCTTCGACAGCTTGATGTCGCGGGTGCCCGACAGGATGGCCATGGTGAAGCGCAGGGGGTCCGCGCCCAGGTCGTCGATGATCTCCAGCGGGTCGATGACGTTGCCCTTGGACTTCGACATCTTCTGGCCCTTCTCGTCGCGGACCAGGCCGTTGATGATGACCCGCCTGAAGGGAACCTCATCCATGAAGTGCAGGCCCATCATCATCATCCGGGCCACCCAGAAGAAGATGATGTCCGCCGCCGTGACCAGATCGGACGTGGGATAGAACCGCTCCAGATCCTCGGTCTTGTCCGGCCAGCCCATGGTCGAGAACGGCCACAGGGCCGACGAGAACCAGGTATCCAGCACGTCCTCGTCGCGGTTCAGGGCGGTCTCGGCGCCGTAGTGGTCGCGCGCGGCGGCGCGGGCGTCATCCTCGGTCTCGGCCACGAAGATTTCGCCGTCCGGCCCGTACCATGCGGGGATCTGGTGGCCCCACCACAGCTGGCGAGAGATGCACCAGGGTTCGATGTTGCGCAGCCATTCGAAATAGATCTTGGAGTAGCTGGCGGGCTCGAAGGTGGTGTCGCCCTGCTCCACTGCCTTGATGGCCGGCTGCGCCAGGGTCTTGGCGTCAACGTACCACTGGTCCGTCAGCCACGGCTCGATGACCACGCCCGAGCGGTCGCCGTGCGGGACCATGTGGCGGGTCTTTTCGACCGCCTTCAGCCAGCCATCCTCTTCGGCGCGCGCGACGATGGCCTTGCGCGCGGCGAAGCGGTCAAGACCTTGAAGGTCGATCGGGATCGTCGTGAGTAATTCCAGGGTGGCCGGGTCTTCGTCGACTTGTCCATCGGCGTCTGTGCCTTTGAAGGCCCAGTTATGATCGATGATCCGGGCGTTCGCATCGAGAATGTTGATCGATGCCAAACCCGCTCGCTTCCCAACGCCGAAGTCATTGAAGTCGTGCGCCGGGGTGATCTTCACCGCGCCGGAACCCTTGGTCGGGTCGGCGTAAGCGTCGGCCACAATGGGGATCAAGCGGTTGGTGATCGGCAGGACCACCGACTTGCCGACGATGGACGCATACCGCTCATCATCCGGATGCACCGCCACGCCGGTGTCGCCCAGCATGGTCTCGGGCCGGGTGGTGGCCACGACGATGTAGTCGCGGGTCTCCCACTCCGTCGCCTTGCCGTCCTCGTCGAAGGCCACCGGGTGTTCATAGGTCACGCCGTCGGCCAGCGGATAGGCGAAGTGCCAGTAGGCGCCCTCCACCTCCTTCTGCTCGACTTCGAGGTCGGAGATGGCGGTCTGGAAGTGGGGGTCCCAGTTGACCAGCCGCTTGTCGCGATAGATCAGCCCGTCCCGGTGCAGTTGCACGAACACCTTGCGGACGGCCGCGTTCAGGCCCTCGTCCAGGGTGAAGCGTTCACGGCTCCAGTCGCACGAGGCGCCCAGACGGCGCAGCTGGCGCACGATGGTCCCGCCGCTCTCGGCCTTCCATTCCCAGACCTTGTCGTTGAAGGCGTCACGGCCCAGATCGCGGCGGCCGATGTTGCCCTCGGCCGCCAGCTTTCGCTCCACCACCATCTGGGTGGCGATGCCCGCGTGGTCGGTGCCGGGCAGCCACAGCACCGCCTTGCCCTTCATGCGGTGATAGCGCGCCAGAATGTCCTGCAGCGTGTTGTTCAGCGCATGGCCGATGTGCAGCGAGCCGGTCACATTGGGCGGCGGAATGACGATCGAATAGGCGTCCGCCGCGCCATCGGTGCGGGGCGCGAACAGGCCGCTCTCCTCCCACTGTTGATACAGGCGGGACTCGGCGGCGGCGGGGTCGAACGTCTTCTCAAGCATAGGGTGATCGTTTCGCGGAAAGAAAAAGGCGGCCCCGTCGGAGCCGCCTTCCGTAGATAGTCTGATGAGACGCCGAGGGCTAGCGGCCGCCCTGGCGGGAGATGCGCTCCACCTCGGCGCGTACCTCGCGTTCGACGATGCCGGGCAGGTTCGCATCCAGCCAGTCCTTCAGCATCGGCCGCAGCAGTTCGCGAACGATATCCTCCAGCGAGCGGGCGTCAGCGGGGGTGCGGGCGGCGGCGGTCAGGCCGGCGAAGGCCGAGGCGGCGGCGCCGGCGGCGGCGGCGCTGACGAGAGACTCGGCGGGCTGAGCGGCGACGGGGGCGGGTTGCGGCGCCATCTGCGGGGCCGGCGCGGGCGCCGGTTCGGGCTCGGGTTCGGGAAACGGCTCGGGCGCGGACACGTCCAGATCGCCGATGCTCTCCTCGGCCTGGGGCACCTCATAGCGCTCGGTCAGCTCCAGAACCTCCTCGTCCTCGGCGGGCGCGGCCTCGGGCTCGGGGGCGGGCTCTTCCATGGCGGGGGCGGCGGGTTCCGGTTCGGGCGCCGGCTCCGGGTCGGCCTGGAGGGTTTCGGCCTCGGGCTCCGGTTCGGCGGGCGCCGGCTCTGCGGACGCCCCTTCGGCCGGGGCGTCGTCCTCGGAGATGATCCGCCGGATGGAGGCGAGAATCTCCTCCATGGTCGGTTCCTGGGCGGACTGATCGGTCATGGCGAATCCCCGAAGCGGACGGTCATAATCTTCAAACGTCAAAGGGAGGCGCGCTCTAAAGCACGCTAGCCCCCTGTGCTTGTCGTCGCACTTAGAGCCCCGGGAATCAACGCTCGTTTCGCCGATACGCCGAAATTGCGCCGCCTACTCCAGCGGAGCGGGGCGACGCGTCTGCGCCTTCAACTGGGTGTCGATGGGAGCGTCCACCTGATCGTTGGCGGGCATGATCGAAGGCGCCGCGATACGATCCAGAGCCTCGATGGCGCCGTCCCACGGCAGGCCGCCGCGGTTGCGCACGCGCTGGAAGTTCGCCGAGGCGTCATAGACGTCCAGCGACGGGTCCAGATAACGGCCCTCAAGGCGCCCCATGGCGGCCAACAGCGCCGCCTGGGCCACATAGTTGTTGCGCCGCGCGGCCACCAGATTGACCTCCGCCGAGCGCAGCTCCAGCTCCTGATTCAGCACGTCCAGAGTGGTGCGCAGGCCGACCTGGGCCTCCTGACGCACGCCCTCGGCGGCGATGCGGGCGGCGCGCACCGCCTCCTCGCCCGCCTGCAGTGACGACTGGGCCGAAATCATCTGGGCGTAGGCGGTGCTCACCGTGCGCAGCACCTCCCGGCGCTGGCCCTCCACATTGATCTGGGCGGCGTTGGCCTCTTCCAGCGCCTGCGCCACGCGCGAACGGTTCAGCCCGCCGGTGAACAGGGGCACCGATACATTGGCTGTGACGTTCAGGCTGGGCCGCTCGAAGGGATCGAAATCGTTCAGGCGGCTGGCCCCGCCATAGCTGGCGTTCAGACTGGCGGAGGGCAGATAGGCGCCCCGGGCCGAAGCCACCCGGGCCTCGGCGCCGCGTAACTGGTACTCCGCCGCGATCAGGGCGGGGTTCTCCGCCAGACCGGCGTCCAGGGCCATGTCGAAATCAGCGGGCACGCCCGGCAGCGGCGGCGGCGTCTCCAGATTGGCGGGCGACTGGCCCACGACGGCGGCGTAGGCGGCGCGGCTGACCGACAGCTGCGCCTGGGCGGCGGCCAGATCGGATTCGGACTGGGCCAGACGGGCTTCGGCCTGGGCGACGTCGGTGCGGGTGATCTCTCCCACCTCGAACCGGGCGCTCGCTTCCTCAAGCTGACGCCCCAGCACGCCAAGGTTGTCCTGGCGAATGCGCAGGATCTCCATGTCCCGCTGCACATCCACATAGGCCTGGATCACGCCCTGAAGCACCGACTGCTCGACCGCGCGCAGATTCTCGCGACCGGCCATCACGCTCGCCTCGGCGGCGTTGATGCCGTGGGCGAGGCGGCCGCCCGTGTACAGGGTCTGGGAAAGCCCCACGCTGAGGCTGCCGGAATTGCTCTCTCGCGCCGCGCCGCCGCTGGAGAAGGCCGCGCCGGGAATGACGCCTGTGGCGTCAGGAATCCCGTCGCCGTCGGTATCGATGGGCACCGGAATGTCCGGGATGGCCCCGCCGCTGGTGGAGTCGCCATAGTTGCGGGTGTACGAGGCGCCGGCCGAGGCGTCGATGTTGGGACGCAGTCCGGCGCGGGCCTGCACATAGGTCTCGTCCAGGGCACGCTGCTGGGCGCGCTGGGCCAGCAGGGTCGGATTGGTCTGATACGCCAGGGCGATGGCGTCCTGCAGCGAGTCCGCCGAAACCGGGCCCGCCAGCGCCGCCATCAGGGCCAGAGCGGCGGCGGAAGCCAGCGCGCGGGTACGTCTCACCATGACCAGTCCTCAAAAATTCGGGCGCGATATGCGCGCGCGTCAGGCTGGTTTGCGAAATGCCCGCCCTTCGCGCCAGTTAAGTTTTCTTCACGCAAGACGGGCAGCGCTCCGTCCGGCGGTCGACCTCAGAAGCTGAACGCCGGCTCGGGCGTCATGCCCGCCAGCATCGGCGGCGCCGCATCGAACAGGTCGCGCCGCGAAAATCCGTCGCGGCCGCGCACATACAGCACACCCCGGCCGGACGCGCCCTCGCGCTCCACCACCGCCAGACGCCCGCCCACGGCCAGGGCGTCCAGCCAGGCCTGCGGCCGCCCGGCCACAGCCCCTTCGCTGATGATAATGTCGTAGTCCTCGCCCTGCGGCTGATCGAAGGGCGCGACCGTCGTCTCCACCCCGGCCTCGGCCAGCGCGGGGGCGACAACATCCAGCACCGCCTGATCCGCCTCCTGCGCCGTGACCTTCGCGCCCAGACGGGCCAGCACGGCGCCCGCGTATGGGGCCGCCATGGCCAGGGCCCTTTCGCCGGCACGCATGTCCAGCGCGCTGAGCAGCTTGGCCACCTCGCGCGGCAGCATCAGCACGCGCCCGCCCCCGATCTCGCATTCCACCTCGGCATAGGCCGAGAACGCCCGCTCGGGCGCACAGAACCGCTCGCGCGGGACCGCAAGCAAAGCGGCCTGAAGGGCGCGGTCCGTCACGTCGTTCACGCGGACCTGGGAATCCACCATCATCTTGCGGGCGGCGACGAAGTCCATGGCAGCTCGAATCCTGATCAGCCGGAAGGCCTGAAAACCTGCGCGCCTTATAGGTCCGCCCGCCCCGCCCCGGCAAGGCCGCGGCGGCGGATGATCAGGACGCCGGCTCCAGCCGGGACTGTCCCCCGCCTGATCCGGTCTCGGCCGCCCCGCCGGAGTCCGGCAGGATGACTTCAACCCTGCGATTCCGTTGCCTGCCCTGCTCGTCGTCCGAACCGTCAGACCGCGCGTTGGGCGCCACGGGCCGCCCGGCGCCGAAGCCGGCGGTCTGGAGACGATCCCGCGCCACGCCCCTCTCGACCAGCCAGGCGGCGACCGCCTCGGCGCGCCGCTCGGACAGATCCTGGTTATAATCCTCGGCGCCCCGGGAATCCGTGTGCCCTTCGATCTGGATGGTTCCGCCTTCGGCGTCACCCAGCAGGTCCGCCAGGCGATTCAGGGTTCCTCGCGCCTCGGGCCTTATGGTGGCGCGGTCAAAATCGAAGGTGACGTCCCCTTCCAGAGACACCACCGTGCCCCGCTCCGTATCCACGGCGCCCAGTTCAGTCTTCAGCGCCTCGACCACCCGCAACGCGCTGGCGCCGCGGCCGGAGGCGCCGAGACTGGAGGCTTCGCTGCTCATGGGGCGCAGGGCCGTGGCGGGGTTCGCCCTCATACCGGACAGGGCCGACACCTCGGCCACTCCCCGGGCGCCGAACGCGCCCTCCAGCGGCAGACGGAGCTCGAAGCGGGGCGTGCTGCTGAACACGCTGTCGGAGGACCCCCGCTCGTTCAGCACCAGAGTCACGTCCGAACCCCGCGTCGGCGCCCCGGCGAACACCAGCGCCCCGTCTATGGTCTGTCCGGCGGGAATGCTCAGTCGCTCGTTGGTGGGCGGTGCAATCAGTGGAAGTTTCTCGCCGCTGTCCGTGAGCAGGTAAGAGATCTCGTTCCCGTTATTCAGGGTGATCTCCCGATCCCGGCCGTTGATGACGCGCACCATCACCTCGGTGGTCTCCGCGCCCACCCGGGCCGACAGGATCTGCAGTACAGCCCCCGAGGCGTGGGTGAGCTGGGCGCCCACCGGCGCGCCGGTGCGCCCGGGGCCCGCGTCTCCGCAGGCCGCCATCATGGCGGACAGGGCGCAGGCCAGGCCGACGACCATCCCGCGCCGGGCCCCGAAGGCCCTCACGATGCCGCTTCCGCTTCCTGCGACCCCGTCGTCGACAGCGGCAGATCAATCCGGAAACCCGGAGTGCGAGAGTATCGATTGTCGGACGCGCTGTTCTCGTTCAGCACCAGCACGGCGCTCTGGGCGCGGGGAAGGCGGCCGAGGAAAATCAGCTCGCCTTCCAGGGTCTGGCCCGGCTGAACCGCCAGGGTGGTGTTTCCGGCCGGCGGAGAAATGTAGATGCGCTCCCCGCTGTCCACGACGATGTAGCCCTGGCGATTGTTGAAGCGGTTCAGCTGGATCTCGTTGGTGGCCCCGTTGAGGATTCTCACGCCCACGACGGTTTCGGTCTGGCGGGACTGCAGCGATGTCAGTTGCAACACCACGCCGTTGGGATGCGCCACCTGAATATCCAGCGGGGCGACCTCTCCCCCGCGCCAGAGAGACGTCTGGGCAGGGGCGCCATCCGCCGCCACCGGCTGGTTCATCGACCCGTCGGGTGCTGTCGCAGCAGGGGCTCCCGGCGCCGCTTCCTCGTTTCCTCCACAGGCTGAAAGGGCTACAGCCGTGCCCGCCAGAGCGGCGATCAGGATGCGGGTTGAAGCCATGCGCTTTCCTCCTGTGTTCCAGCCTGCGGCCGGAATGTCCCCGCCGCGCCATGTAGAAAACTCCGGAAACGGCGTCGGGTTCAGCGTCTGGGACGCGGGGACTGGTCCAGGCCGGTCGCCGCGCCCCTGAAAACGCGCGTTGCGGCGAGCCGGACGATCTGATAGCGAACGCCCTCGCTCGAGCGACGGCCCTTCTGAAGGGCCCCGGCGGCCTGATGGCGGAGTGGTTACGCAGCGGACTGCAAATCCGTGTACGCCGGTTCGATTCCGGCTCAGGCCTCCAAATCCCTTCCCTGTTCAAGCATCGCCCCGATCAGGGTGTCTTCGTCCTTCGGGTTTGGCTGCGAGGCGCGACCGCCGTATGGGCGAGGAGGATGATCTTCCCTCCCCGCCCGCACCCACTCCTCAGACCGTGGTCGCCGTCGGCCGCACGATGATCTCGCTCACGTCCACCTCGCGCGGCTGTTCGACGGCGAAGCGGACCGCCCGGGCGATGGCCTCGGCCGGGATCGCCTTCTTGCGGTAGTCGTCGATGAAGGCTGCGGTGTCGGCGTGGGTGATGGTTTCGGCCAGCTCGGACTCGGTGACGCCGGGGGACACCACCGAGACGCGCACCTTGTCCGTTTCCTGACGCAGGGACTCCGAAATCACCCGCACCGCGAACTTGGTGGCGCAATAGACCGAGGCCGTCGGCAGGATCTGGTGCCCGGCGGTGGAGGCGATATTGATGATCTGGCCCTCGCCCTGCGCTTCCATGAGCGGCAGGACGGCTGCGATGCCGTGCAGGACGCCGCGGATGTTGACGTCGATCATGCGGTCCCATTCGTCGACCTTCAGGGCGGCCAGCGGCGACAGGGGCATGACGCCCGCGTTGTTGACGATGACGTCGACCCGGCCGAAGTGGTCGCGCGCTGCCTCGACGAAAGCCTTCACATCCTCGCGAGAGGTCACGTCCAGGGCGCGGGCCATGGCCTCGCCGCCCGCCGCCTCGATATCGGCCTTCAGGGCCTCCAGCCGATCCAGCCGCCGCGCGCCGATCACCACACGCGCGCCGGCGCCAGCCAGTTCGCGGGCGATCGCTTCGCCGATACCGCTGCTGGCGCCGGTCACCAGCACCACCTTGTTCATTGCATTCGTCATGTCTGTCTCCCTTGTCTGACGAGACCGGAATAGGATGGCGGCGGGCGAATGCGTTAGAACGGTTCTCCGCCATCCTTGCACAATCCTCCGCAGTACAGCATGGCCCGTTGCGCCGGGCGCCCGGTGGTGGGAAGCAGCAATATGGACCATCTCGCCTCCCTGATCGCCCGGCACACGCCCGGCGACGGCATGTTCGATACAGCCATTCCCGGCATGGCGCTCATTCGCCAGGCCCGTCCGACCGAGCGGATTCCCGCGCTGCACCAGCCGGCTGTTTGCATCATCGCCCAGGGCGCCAAAGTGGTCATGCTGGGCGAGGAAACGTATCGCTACGACGCCGCCTCGCATCTTGTGGTGTCCGTCGATCTGCCGCTGACCGGCCAGGTGACAGAGGCTTCGCCCGAGCGCCCCTATCTGTGTCTGCGTATCGATCTGGAGCCGGCGCTTCTGATGGCGTTGATGACCGAGCGCCCGCCCGCGCCCGGCGGGGAAGGCTCGCGCGGGGTGCACCTCAGCCTCACCACCCCCGAACTGGCGGACGCGGCGGCGCGCATGGTGCAGCTTCTGGACAATCCGGACCACGCTGCGGTGCTCGCGCCCCTGATCCGGCGCGAGATCCACTACTGGCTGCTCACCGGCGATCAGGCAGGCGTGGTCCGTCAGATCGGCGCGCCGGACAGCCGTCTTTCCCATGTGGGTCGCGCCATCGCCTGGATCCGCGACAACTATGATCGCCCGTTCAGCATCGAGGCCGTGGCCCGCGAAGCGGCCATGAGCCCGTCGGCCCTGCACCAGCATTTCAAGGCGGTGACCGCCATGAGCCCCCTTCAGTATCAGAAGCAGATCCGTCTGCAGGAGGCCCGGCGGCTCATGCTGAGCGAAGCCTGCGACGCCCAGGGCGCGGGCTTTCAGGTGGGCTATGACAGCCCCTCACAGTTCTCGCGGGAATACGCCCGCCTGTTCGGGACGCCGCCCGCCCGCGATGCAGCCCGTCTTCGTGCAGAAGGAACGCTGGCGACCGCCGTGTGACCCTGCGGACAACTTTGCGTTCCCGGCGAGCGCGTGATGGGGCTAGCGTGGCGGCATGATGCTCAACATCCGCCTGTCGCCCTTGCTCATCGGCCTGGCCGCCCTCGTCCTGACCGCGTGCCAGAGCACCCTGCCCTATGTCCGGACGGATCAGCCCGCCCCGACGCCGGTGGTGGTGGCGGACCGTTCGCCCGAGCGGCGGGCCCTGAACGAACAGGTCTATGACGAGGCGACGCGCTGGATCGGACGGCTGTTCTATCGATCCGACTTCGGGGGGGTGGACTGGGATGCGCTGACCGCCGCGCGGCGCGAGGCCGTGGTGGCCCAGCCCGACGAGTTCGCCTTCTACGACAGCCTCAACGCGGTCATCGAGGCGCTGGACGACCGCCACACCAACGCCCGCGCGCCTCATCGCCGGGTCCGCACCGAGGCGCTGGAACGGGGGGAGGCCCAGGCGACCTATGGCATGACCCTGCGCTGGGCGCCCGACGGCTGGTTCGTCCATGTGGTGCGCCCGGACAGCCCGGCGGGCCGCGCGGGCGTGCAGGTGGGCTGGAAGGCCGAGACCTTCGACGGCCGCAGTCTGGAGGCGTCCCTGCCGCCGTCGGAAGGTCGGGCCGAAGAGATCGTCTTCACCGATGAGACCGGCGCATCCCACGCCTTCATCCTGACCGCCGAGATCATGCCGGCCCTGCCCCAGCACCGCGTGGAGCGTCTGGACGGCGACCTTCTGCTGCTGGCCTTCGAGGGTTTCGACACGGCCCCGGTCGACGCCGTGATGGAGGCCATCGCGGCCTTGCGATTCGAGCAACCGGCCCAGGGCGTCATTCTGGATCTGCGGGGCAACCGCGGCGGCTCGCTTTATGAGATGACGCGCCTCATGGGCATGCTGGTGCGCGAGCCCATGATCGCCACGATCATGACCGGCCGCTTCGTGGACCAGCGCATCGCGGTCGACCCGGCCGAGGGCGCCTACGGGGGGCCGCTCGTGGTTCTGGTGGACGCCGCCTCGGTCAGCGCCGCCGAGGTTCTGGCCGCCGCCTTTCAGGAGTCCGGCCGGGCGGTGGTGGTGGGCGAACGGACCCAGGGCGTGGTCGTGGCCTCCCGCCACCTGAACCTGTCAGACGGCGGTCGCCTCAGCGTCGGCATGCAGGAACTGCGCACCCCGTCCGGGGTGGTGCTGGAGAAGCGCGGCGTGACCCCCGACATTGAGATCGCCCCCACCCTGGCCCAGCGCCGCGCGGGCGAGGACGTTGTCCTGGCGGCGGCGGCGGCCCTGCTGACCTCTACTCCCTGACGGGCTTTACGCGCGAGGCCGCCTCACGCGCCCGTTCGCGGGCCTGATCGGTCGTCTCGCCCCGCGCCAGGGCGACGCCCATGCGGCGTCGCTCGAAGCTCTCGGGCTTGCCGAACAGGCGGATGTCGGCGGTGGGCACGGACAGGGCGTGGTCGACGCCCTCGAAGGCGATGCCCTGCGCGTCCATGCCGCCATAGATGACGGCGCTGGCGGCGATGTCGGTACGGCTCACGTCCACCGGCAGGCCGAGGATGGCGCGGGCGTGGATGGCGAACTCGCTGAAGCGCTGGCTGGCGAGGGTCACCAGACCCGTATCGTGCGGGCGAGGCGAAACCTCGGAGAACCAGACCTGATCGCCCCTCACGAACAGCTCCACCCCGAACAGGCCGAGACCGCCCAGCGCGTCGGTGACCTTGCGGGCGATGTCCTGCGCGGCGGTCAGGGCGGCGGTGCTCATGGCCTGCGGTTGCCAGCTTTCCACATAGTCGCCCTTGACCTGACGATGGCCGATGGGGTCGCAGAAGTCGGTGACGACCACACCGTCGCGCAGGGACCGCACAGTCAGCAGGGTGATCTCGAAGTCGAAATCGATGCGTCCCTCGACGATGACTCGCGCCGTCTCGACCCGGCCGCCGGACTGGGCGTAGGCCCAGGCGTTGGCGCAATCCTCAAGCGCCTCCACATAGCTCTGCCCCTTGCCGGAGGAGGACATCACCGGCTTGACGAAGACCGGCAGGCCGAGGCGGTGGGCCGCGTCCGCCAGCTCCATGGCCGAGCCGGCGAAGGCGTAGGGGCTGGTGGGAAGCCCAAGCTCCTCGGCCGCCAGACGTCGGATGCCCTCGCGGTTCATGGTCAGCTGGGTGGCCCGCGCGGTGGGGATGACCGTGGCCATGCCCGCCGCCTCGATGGCGGCCAGCACGTCGGTGGCGATGGCCTCGATCTCGGGCACGATGATGTGGGGCGCCTCGGCCATGATGACCCCGTTCAGCACCTGCGGGTCGGTCATGGGGATGACGTGGCTGCGGTGCGCCACCTGCATGGCCGGCGCGTTGGGGTAGCGATCCACCGCCACCACCTCGGCGCCCAGGCGTTGCAGCTCGATGGCCACTTCCTTGCCCAGTTCGCCGGCGCCCAGCAGCATCACGCGCACGGCGGTGTCGGAAAGCGGGGTGCCCAGTTTCATCGGTCGTGCTCCCGGCGTCAGAGCCGCGCCTTCACCTGCTCCACCACCGCATCGGCGGTGATGCCGAAGCCTTCGTACAGGCGCGGGGCCGGGGCCGAGGCGCCGAAGGACGACATACCCACGAAAGCGCCGTCCTCGCCGATGAACCGCTCCCAGCCCTGCTTGATGGCGGCCTCCACGGCCACGCGGACCGTGCCGCGGCCGATGACGGCGTCCTGGTAGGCTTTCGGCTGCTGCTCGAACAGTTCGAAACAGGGAACCGAGACCACCCGGGTCGGCACGCCCTGGGCCTGAAGCGTGTCGCGGGCCTTCAGCGCCAGCGGCACCTCGGTGCCCGTGGCGAACAGGGTGGCCTTCGCCTCCCCGTCGGCGGCGCGCAGCTCATAGGCGCCTCGGGCGCACAGATTTTCATCCGACGCCGAGACGCGCACCGCGTCCGTCTTCTGCCGCGACAAGGCCAGGGCCGAGGGGGCGTTGCGGTGCTCCAGCGCCAGCTTCCAGCACTCGAAGGCTTCCACCGTGTCGGCGGGGCGGAACAGCAGCAGGTTGGGAATCGCGCGCAGGGCGGCCAGATGCTCCACCGGCTGGTGGGTGGGGCCGTCCTCGCCCAGACCGATGGAGTCGTGGGTCAGCACATGCACCACCCGGATGCCCATCAGGGCGGCGAGGCGGATGGACGGGCGCGAATAGTCGGAGAACACCATGAAGGTGCCGCCGTAGGGGATCACCCCGCCGTGCAGCGCCATGCCGTTCATGGCCGCGGCCATGCCGTGCTCGCGGATGCCCCAGTTCACATAGCGGCCGGAATAGTCCGGCGTGTCGAGGATGGGCGTGTCCTTGACATAGGTGTTGTTGGACCCCGTCAGGTCGGCCGAGCCACCGATCATCTCGGGGATGCGGCCGAACAGCTCGGTCAGGGCGGCGCCGGACGACTGGCGCGTGGCCTGGGCCGGCTTCGTCTCCACCAGTTCGGCGATCTTCGCGTCGAGGGCGTCGAAGGCGCCGGCAGGCAGGTCGCCCTTCATCGCGCGGGTGAAATGGTCCGCCTGCGGGTGAGCGGCCAGGCGTCCTTCCCAGGCCTTGCGCAGCTTGGCGCCCCGACGCCCCACGGCGCGCCAGGCCTTCTCGATGGGGTCCGGCAGGTCGAACGGCTCGTGATCCCAGCTCAGGCCCAGACGGGTGGCGGCCACCTCGGCGGCGCCCAGGGCCGCGCCGTGTGTCTTGTGGCTGCCTTCCATGGTGGCGGCGCCGCGGCCGATCTTGGTCTTGCAGGCGATCAGGGTGGGCTTGTCCTGGCGCGTGGCCCACAGCAGGGCGCGGCGGATCTGGCCCTCGTCATGGCCGTCGATGGCCTTGACCGCCCAGCCCGAGGCCTTGAAGCGCGCCAGCTGGTCGGTGGCGTCGGACAGGCGCACCGCGCCGTCGATGGTGATGTCGTTGTCGTCCCACAGCACGGTCAGACGGTTCAGCTTCAGCCGCCCGGCGATGCCGATGGCCTCCTGGCTGACGCCCTCCATCAAACAGCCGTCGCCGGCGATGACCCAGGTACGGTGATCCACTAGATCGTCGCCGAAGCGCGCGTTCAGATGCCGCTCGGCCATGGCGAAGCCCACGGCGTTGGCCAGGCCCTGGCCCAGCGGGCCGGTGGTGGTCTCCGCGCCCGGAATGTGGCCGTACTCCGGGTGACCCGCCGTCTTGGACCCCCACTGACGGAAGTCGGAGAGTTCCTCCTTCGTCACGGCCTTGTAGCCGGTCAGGTGCAGCAGGCTGTACAGCAGCATGGAGCCGTGGCCGGCCGACAGGATGAACCGGTCCCGGTCCGCCCAGTCCGGACGGCTGGCGTCGAACTTCAGATATTTCGAGAACAGCACCGTCGCCACATCGGCCATGCCCATGGGCATGCCGGGATGGCCGCTGTTGGCCTTTTCCACCGCATCCATGGACAGCACCCGGATCGCATCGGCCATCTGGCGCATTGAGGGCTTGGCGGACGGGGTGCGGATGGTCTGGGGCTCGGCCACGGCGGCGGACCTCTCGAACAATAGAAAGTAAACGGGGACGGCGCCGCTTTACCCCGGCGCGCCTTCGGGTTCTATACGAAAACTGGAGGATTTGAGCATGGCTGACGCCGTCGAGGCCGCACGGGCCCGCATCGACCGTGCGCTGAACGATCTGGAGCGCAAGGTGCGCGAGCTGAAGGCGCGCCCGGCGCCCGTGGCCGACGACGACCTGTTCGCACCGCGATCCGGCGGCGACGATCCCGCCAGCGCCTCGCGCGTGGCCGAGCTGGAGACCGCCGCCGACGAGGCGTCACAGGCCCTGTCCCGCGCCGCTGACGAGGTTCGCGCCATGCTGAACGGAGAGGGCTGATGGCCACCGTCACTGTCGAGATCAACGGCCGACCCTATGCCGTGGGCTGCGCCGACGGCCAGGAAGAGCGCGTGCGCATCCTGGCCAAACAGTTCGACAACCATGTGCGCGACGTGGCTGCGGACGTGGGACAGGTGGGCGACATCCGTCTGTTCCTGATGGCCGCCCTGATGCTGGCGGACCAGTTGCAGGAAGCCCGCATGGGCGAGGCTCCCCAAGCCCCGACCGCCGCGCCCTCCGAGGCTGGCGTCGCGGAGGCCCTGAACGCGGTCGCCGCCCGCATCGAGAAGATCGCGGCGGGCATCTGATCCGCCTTGTTGAAGACACCGCCCGCGCCTATCTTGCGCGGTGGCGGGTCATGCTGTGGCTCACGTCGAAGGCAACATATCCTCGCGGCCTTAATTCACTCGAAGGGAGTTGTCCCTGTCCGGGCTCGTGGGCCCGGGCATACGGCGCCCACCTGGTTACCCAGGCTCGAGAGGATCAAACCGTCCTTCACGGCTCTCGCGGCGCCGCCAACCTTTTCCCTCGAAATACGCTAGGCTGGGATCGTGACCGTCAAAGCCGATCTTCGCGCCGCCATGCGGGGCCGCCGCAAACAGGCGTCCGACGCCAACCCCTACGCCGCCGAGCGGCTGGTGGAGCATGCCGGGGCCATGCTGGACGTCTTGTTCTCCACCACCGGTGACTTCGCAAAAGACGCCCCCGACCGGACGATCACCGCCGCCCTCTATGGCGCACAGGGCTCGGAGATGGACGCCGCCCCCCTCGCCCGCGCCCTGATGGTTCACGGGCTGGAGCTGGCGCTGCCGGTGGTGGTGCGTCGCGACGCCCCGCTGGTCTTTCGCCGCTGGCGCCCCGGCGACCCGCTGGAGCTGGATCAGGCCGGATGCCCCGCGCCGCTGGATCTGGCGGGCGAGATCACGCCCGACCTCATCATTGTGCCGCTGCTGGCGTTCGACGCCTCGGGCGGACGGCTCGGTCAGGGCGGCGGCTATTACGACCGGACGCTGGAGGCCCTGCGCGCCATGGACCGCACCCCGCCCATCGCCGCCGTCGGCCTGGCCTATGCGGCCCAGGAGATGGACAACCTGCCCATGGACCCTCACGACCAGCCTCTGGATGGCGTCCTGACCGAAGCGGGCTATAGGTCCGCCAAAAGGATTTCTGAATGAGACTGGCTTTCTTCGGCGATGTGGTGGGCAAGTCCGGCCGCGACGGGCTGTCCGATCACCTGCCGGGCCTTCGCCGCGACCTGAAGCTGGACTTCGTGGTGGTGAATGCCGAGAACGCGGCGGGCGGCTTCGGCATCACCGAGAACACGGCGCGCGAGATCTTCGCCGCCGGCGCCGACGTCCTGACCCTGGGCAACCACTCCTGGGACCAGCGCGAGGCCCTGACCTATATCGTGCGCGAGCCGCGCCTGATCCGCCCGGCCAACTATCCCCGCCTGATGGATGCGCCGGGCCGTGGCGCCGACGTGTTCACCACATCAGATGGCCGCCGCGTGCTGGTCATGAACGTGCTGGGCCGGGTGCACATGGACCCCATGGACGATCCGTTCAGCGCGGTGGAGCGCGAGCTCAACGCCGCGCCGCTGGGCGTGGTCGCCGACGCCGTGATCGTGGACATGCACTGCGAGGCCACCAGCGAGAAGATGGCCATGGGCCACTTCTGCGACGGCCGCGCCTCGCTGGTGGTGGGCACCCACACCCACGTGCCCACGGCCGACTGCCAGATCCTGCCGGGCGGCACCGCCTACCAGACCGACGCGGGCGGCTGCTGCGACTACGATTCGGTGATCGGCAACGACAAGGAAGAACCCCTGCGCCGCTTCACCACCCGCTTGTCCGGCGGCCGCTACGCCCCGGCCAGCGGCCCGGCGACGGTGTGCGGAGTCTATGTGGAGACCGACGACCGCACCGGCCTCGCCACTCGGGTCGAGCCGATCCGGATCGGCGGCCGGTTGAGACAGAGCGTGCCGACGGCCTGATCAGTCGTCCAGCCATCCCATCAGCGCCAGCGCGCCGACGCCGGTAAGCACGCCCAGCGCAAAGGCGGTGACCACCGCGCCGGTGGCCACGGCGGTGGAGACGGTGACGGGCCGGGCCTCGTACCATTCGACGATGTCGGCTTCGTCCTCGTCGTCGATCAGAACTTCCTCGGCGCCCATGTCGTCCTCCACTTGGCTGATGCAAGTCTAATCCCCGGCCGGCGCACCGGTTCCTTGTTAGGTTGCGGCGGTTGCGCTAGATGGCGCCCTTCCCTTTCCGACCCAGATTCCGGGGTTCCGCATGGCCGGCCATTCCAAGTTCAAGAACATCATGCACCGCAAGGGGCGCGCCGACGCGGTGCGCTCCAAGCTGTTCTCGCGTCTGTCGCGGGAGATCACCGTCGCGGCCAAGTCCGGCCTGCCCGACCCGGCGCTGAACCCGCGCTTGCGACTGGCGGTCAACAACGCCAAGGCCGAAAGCCTGCCCAAGGACGTGATCCAGCGCGCCATCAACAAGGCGTCAGGCGGCGACGTCGATACCCTCGAGGAGATCCGCTACGAGGGCCGCGGCCCCGGCGGCGTGGGCATCATCGTCGAGGCGTTGACCGACAACCGCAATCGCGCCGGATCCAACATCCGCGCCGCCTTCACCAAGAACGGCGGCGCCCTGGGCGAGATCAACTCCGTCGCCTTCATGTGGGACCGTGTCGGCGAGATCCGCTACCCGGCCGAGGCGGGCACCGAGGACGCCGTCATGGAGGCCGCTATCGAGGCGGGCGCCCAGGACGTGCACAGCGATCTGGTCAAGCCCGACATCTACGAGGACGCGCCGGGCCACGTGATCTGGACCGCCTTCGAGGATCTGAACGAGGTGGCCGAAGCCATGTCCAAGGTGCTGGGCGACCCCAAGTCCACTGCCATCGTCTGGAAACCCCAGTCCGAAGTGCCGGTTACGGGCGAGGCCGTGGGCACCCTGATGAAGCTGCTGGACGCCCTGGACGCCGAGGACGACGTGGCGAACGTCTATTCGAACGAGGACATCTCGGACGAGGACGCGGCGAAGTACGCGGGCTGATCCGTTCTGTAACGCGGCGTGACTTTGCCGCCGTCGGACGCTAGACAGCGGCAAAATAACAGTTTCAGGGGTATTTCGGCATGGATCTCGCGGCTCTGAACGCGGTGGCGACGGCTATGGTGCAGCCCGGCAAGGGCATTCTGGCGGCGGACGAGTCCACAGGCACCATCAAGAAACGCTTTGACGCCATCGGGGTCGAGAACACCGAGGAGAACCGCCGCGACTATCGCGAGCTGATGTTCCGCGCCGACGCCATGAAGGATCACATCTCGGGCGTCATCCTGTTCGAGGAGACCCTGTTCCAGGACGCCGCCGACGGCACGCCGCTGGTGGAGCTGATCAACGCTGCGGGTTCCATCCCCGGCATCAAGGTGGACAAGGGCGCCACCAAGATGGCCGGCTTCCCCGGCGAGACCGTCACCAAGGGTCTGGACGGCCTCAGCAAGCGCCTGCGGTCCTACCGGGAGCGCGGCGCGCGCTTCGCCAAGTGGCGCGGCGTCATCGAGATCGCCGACGGCGTGCCCACCTGGACGTGCATCAAGTCCAACGCACACGCCCTGGCCCGCTACGCCCGCATCTGCCAGCAGGAGCAGATCGTGCCGATCGTGGAGCCCGAGGTGCTGATGGACGGTCCCCACGACATCAACCGCTGTGACGAGGTCACGCGCATGGTGCTGCAGGCGGTGTTCAACGAGCTGTTCGAACAGCGCGTGGCGCTGGAGGGCATCGTGCTCAAGCCCAACATGATCATCTCCGGCAAGGGCAGCGTCCGCCAGGCCAGCGTCGAGGAAGTGGCCGAGCGCACCATCGCCGCCCTCAAGGCCACCGTGCCCTCGGCGGTGCCCGGCATCGCCTATCTGTCGGGCGGCCAGACCGACGAACAGGCCACCGCCCATCTGGACGCCATGAACCGCATCGGCGGCTTCCCGTGGAAGATGACCTTCTCCTACGGCCGCGCCCTTCAGGCCGCGCCCCAGCGCATCTGGGGCGGCGACAACGCCAACACCGCCAGGGCCCAGGCCGCCTTCGCCCATCGCGCACGCCTGAACGGCCTGGCCAGCCTGGGCCAGTACGAAGCGTCCATGGAGAACGAGGCGGCCTGAGGCCGCCTCACCAGTTTCCGTAAACCGGCGTGAACCGGCTGCGCAGGCGGCTGACCTCCCGATCCGCGTCGGTGATGTCGTAGAACAGGGCGTTGGCCTGATCGTTGGCCGTATCCCGGTCCCGCCGCAGCCGGTTGATGCGGTCACGGATCGTGCGGCGCTGCTCCTGGGTCAGATCTTCCTCGTTGGCCAGGCGGTATTCGGCGTCGCGGATGTCCTGCTCATATTCCGCGGCTCGGGCCCGGGACTCGTCCGCGCGCGCGCGCAAGGTGTCGGCTCGCTGCATGGCGTCCCAGATCAGGCGCCCGTCGGAATAGGCGTAGAGGAAATCCTGCTCCAGATCCGCAGGGCAGAAACCGTTGGCGTAGCCGCCGCCGGAGACAGCCACCCTGAAGGCGCGGCCTGGCACGCAGTACTGGCGCACGCCCTGCTCATGACCCCGGTAATAGGCGTTCGGATCCGGCGTTACGCCGTGTCGCGCGCAGGCCTGGGCGTGATCGGACAGACGCCCCGCGCCATAGCCCGCCGCGCCGTCAGCGCGCCCCTGACCCACCCAGTCCCCCATCAGGCACTGCTCCTGATTCATGGTGGCGCAGCTTCCCAGCCCCATCAGGATCGCGCCCGCCCCCAGCGTCAGCAGAATTCGCATGTCACACTCCCCCCGTTAACCATTCGCCCGGCGGCTAGATGCCTCAAAGACCTCTGTTTGGCCAGAGCTTGGCCGCTCACCGCTGGATTTCGGGACCAGTTCGCCTCACACAGGCTGAATGGATGCTGACGAGGATGTTGAGGAAACCGGCGGGTCCGCGCTGACCGTCCGCCTGACCGACGCCCACGCGGGCCAGCGTCTGGACAAGGCCCTGTCGGACGAGATCCCCGACCTGTCCCGCGCCCGCCTGCAGGCCCTGATCGAACAGGGCCGCGTCACCCTGAACGGCGCGCCCATATCCCGCTCGGGCAAGGCCGCGCCGGGACTCTACGACATCCTGATTCCGGCCGTCGCGCCCGCTGATCCGGCCCCCGAGGCCCTGCCCCTGCCCGTGCTGTTCGAGGACGCTCACCTGATCGTGGTGGACAAGCCCGCCGGCATGGCCGCCCACCCGGCGCCGGGCAACGAGACCGGCACCCTGGTCAACGCCCTGCTGCATCACTGCGCGGGCTCCCTGTCCGGGGTCGGCGGGGTGGCCCGACCCGGCATCGTCCACCGGCTGGACAAGGACACCTCCGGCGTCATGGTCGCGGCCAAGTCCGACGCGGCCCACGCGGGCCTGTCGGCCCTGTTCGCGGCCCACGACATCGAACGCACCTACATCGCCCTGACGCGGGGAATGCCGATTCCCCGAGAGGGCCGCATCGAGACGCAGATCGGCCGCTCCAACGCCGACCGCAAGAAGATGGCGGTGCTGAAATCCGGCGGACGGCTGGCCGTGACCGACTACAAGGTCCAGCAGGTTTTCGGTGCGCCGAAAAGGCTCGGCGGCGCCCCCATGGCCGCCCGCGTCGCCTGCACCCTGCACACCGGCCGCACCCACCAGATTCGCGTCCATCTGGCGTCGAAGGGCGCGCCGATCCTGGGCGACCCCACCTATGGCTCCGGCAGCCCGGCCCAGCCGGTGAAGGACGCCATCGCCGCCGCCGGCCTGAAGCGCCAGGCCCTGCACGCCGCCGTCCTGGGCTTCATCCACCCCATCACCGGCGAGGCTCTTCGCTTCGAGACCGATCCGCCGGAGGATATGCGGATGCTCGAAGCCGACCTCGCCGCCCTGTGATGCGGCGCTCGTGGCCGATCATCGTGGCTTGCCTCGCCGCCTGCGGCCCCGGCGGGACTGGTGGTGAGGTCCCGACCGCTCCGGAGATGCATAGTCCGGTGGGTCTGGCGACGCTGCCGTGCGACCGGTCAGAACCGTTGGCGCCGCTTCGGGCGCGCTATTGCCAGGGCCGGAACTTTCTCACGCCAGAGGCGCGGGACGCCATGATCGACACAGCCCGGGCGCTGTCGGAACAACATTCCGGCGCCGTGATCCACTTCATGGATGCGTCTGGTCCTGACGGGGTGAAGCCCTTTCAGCCCCATCTCAGCCACGGCGACGGTCGTCAGCTCGATATTGCGCTCTTCTTTGAGACCCTTGAGGGGGAGCAGCTCGTCACCCCGCCAGACACGTCAGGATATGGAGGCTGGTGGCCGTCGGAGCCGCCCCGACCCGGCGAGCGCCTGGCCTGCCCGCATGGGCGATCAGGTCCCGCAGACAAGCCGGATCCGCCGGTGGACCGAGACTGGCGTCTGGACGAAGTGCGAACCCGGGACCTGATTCAGCTGCTGGTCGATGATCCCCGGGTGCGGCGTATCCTGATCGAACCCCATCTTGAAGAACGCCTCGGTTTTTGGGGCCACCCCAAAATGCGGTTCGCCGGTTGCCAAGCGGCCCGCCATGACGATCATCTGCATATCGACTTTTACGAATAGGATACGCACGTGCCCGACTCGCAGTTCACCGACAACACCGACGCCAGGCGATACGAATTGGCCGTCGATGGCGGGACCATCGTCGCCACCTACAATCTCGTCGACGGCGGCGTCATGATCACCGAAACGATCACGCCAATTCCGCTTGAGGGCAAAGGCCACGCCAGCGCCCTGGCCCGTCACGTTCTGGCGGACATTGAGGCGCGTGGTCTCAAGATCCTGCCCGTGTGTCCCTTCTTCGCCGGCTGGCTGAAGCGGCATCCCGAACACGCCGAGACGGTCCACCCCACCTATCGACAGATCATCGGCGTTTGAGATCGCGGCCCGGCCTTGCGGCCGCCGGAATGGCCGTCGAGAGCGCGGCGCCCGGTGTCCGTATTGAAAAAGGACGGACTATCCGCTATACAGATCGGGGCGGATCGGGATGCGCGAAAAACACAATTGTTCACCCCTGCGTCGATTCACCCCTGACAATGGGCGAAACTCATTCCTATCTGGCTTGTTGAGGGGCGAAAGGTCCGGTGCACATCCGGTGGCTGGACCGAGCAACGCCTGCTCTTGACGCGTTGGAGGGTAGCCATATGGCTTTGAAATCACTTGCGGTTATGTCGCCTGAACAGGGGCTGTCCCGCTATTTGACGGAAATCCGCAAGTTTCCGATGCTGACCAAGGATGAGGAATTCATGCTGGCCAAGCGTTGGTCCGAGCATGAAGACCCCGAGGCGGCCCACCGCCTTGTGACCTCCCATCTGCGCCTGGTGGCCAAGATCGCCATGGGCTACCGCGGCTATGGCCTGCCCATCGGCGAAGTGATCTCCGAGGGCAATGTCGGCCTGATGCAGGCGGTCAAGAAATTCGATCCGGACAAGGGCTTCCGCCTGGCCACCTACGCCATGTGGTGGATCCGCGCCTCGATCCAGGAATACATCCTGCGCAGCTGGTCGCTCGTGAAGATGGGCACCACGGCCGCCCAGAAGAAGCTGTTCTTCAACCTGCGCAAGGCCAAGAGCCAGATCTCCGCCTTTGAGGAAGGCGATCTGCGTCCCGAGCATGTCACCAGGATCGCCACCGATCTAGGCGTGCCCGAGGAGGACGTGATCAACATGAACCGGCGCCTGACGGGCGACGCGTCCCTGAACTCGCCCCTGCGTTCCGACAGCGAAAGCGAATGGCAGGACTGGCTGACCGACGAGACCCAGGTGTCCCAGGAAACCACCCTGGCCAACACCGAGGAGCACTCCCTGCGCATGGGTCTGCTGCAGGAGGCCATGGAAGAGCTGACGGACCGCGAGAAGCACATCCTGACCGAGCGTCGGCTCAAGGATGATCCGGTCACCCTCGAGGAGTTGGCTGGCCAGTACGGCGTCAGCCGCGAACGCGTGCGCCAGATCGAGGTCCGCGCCTTCGAAAAGCTCCAGAAGGCCATGCGAGCCGCCGCGACCGAACGGAACTTGGAAGCGGTCTGAGGGCGTTGGCGGCTCTTACGCCGCCAACTCCGCAAGGGTTTCCGGCGCCGCCAGCGCCACCACGGCCGCGACTGGCGCGGCCAAGGCGGCTTTCGTCGGCTGTGCGTCCATCAGGGCCCGCTCCAGCTCCGAGACGGCGATCACCAGCGGGGTATCGGACGCCTTCATGGAAAGGGCTTTCAGGGCCGCACCCTGTTCACGAATGGCCCGCAGCGCCTGCATGGGATCGCTGTCGAACTGCTTGTGGGCCGAGGCCAGGATGCGCATGGCCTGATCCTTGGCCGCCGCATCGGCGCCGCCCTTGGGCGCGTCCGCCTTGCGTTTTCTCGGGCCGGAGTACTCACCCGAGTTGAAGCGGCGCCGGTCGGGACCCACATAGCCCACCGCCTCGATCCAGTTGCGCGGCTTCAGCGACACCACCTCGACCCGCTTGGTCAGGTCGCCGGAGGTGTAGGGCTTCCTCAGAAACTCGTGTACGCCGGAATCCCGGGCTCCCAGAATGCTGGCGGCGGTGGCCTCGGCGGTGATCATGATGATGGGAACCTTGCGGCACGCCAGGTTCGAGCGGCGCACAGCCCTGGCGAAGGCTTCGCCGTCCAGATTTGGGCCCTTGTACTCGGTGAAGATCAGGGTGGGTTCGAAATCGCGACAGGCGTCCAGCGCCACCCGGCCCTCGGCCCGGTGCACCACCTCGCCCACCCCCAACCCCTTCAGGCTCTCGGCCAGCAGCTTGGCCGCCGTCCCGTTGGGATCGACGATCAGCACGCGCTTCAGCGTGGGGGCCATCCTGGCCAGACTTTTTGCGTCAGTGGTGAACACGGGCGACTCCGGCGAACGCCCTTGGTTACCCATTGTGGGTAAAGATCGCCTTGACGCTATATCGAGATGCCGGGTTCCAGACTGAACCTATCCCTCGAACGGATCCCGCATCAGGATCGTGTCGTCCCGCTCCGGACTGGTGGAGAGCAGGGCCACCGGCGCCTCGATCAGCTCCTCGATCCGGCGAACATATTTGATCGCCGCGGCGGGCAGGTCCCTCCACGACCGCGCGCCCTGGGTGCTTTCGCTCCAGCCTTCCAGCGTCTCATAGACCGGCTGCACGCCCGCCTGATCCTTCATGCCGGCCGGCAGGTAATCCAGTTCCCGGTCCCCGATCCGGTAGCCGGTGCAGATCTTCAGCTCGTCGAACCCGTCCAGCACGTCCAGCTTCGTCAGGGCGATGCCGTGGATGCCGTTCACGGCGATGGACTGGCGCACCAGCACCGCGTCGAACCAGCCGCAGCGCCGCGGCCGCCCCGTCACCGTGCCGAACTCGCGCCCGCGCTCGGCGATGCGCTCGCCCACCGGATCGAAAAGCTCGGTGGGGAACGGCCCCTCGCCCACGCGGGTGGTGTAGGCCTTCACGATGCCCAGCACATAGCCCACCGAGCGCGGCCCAAGGCCCGAACCCGCCGCCGCCTGCCCCGCCACCGTGTTCGACGACGTCACATAGGGATAGGTGCCGTGGTCCACGTCCAGCAGAGTGCCTTGCGCGCCCTCAAACAGGATGCGTTTGCCCTCGCGGTAGAACCGGTCCAGCGTCCGCCACACCGGCTGGCCCGCATAGACCAGCACCTTGGGCGCCACCTCAAGCAACGCAGTCTTGAGCCCGGCCACGTCCACCTCCGGCAGGTCCAGGCCCTTCCTCAGGGCGTTGTGGTGAGCCAGCAGCCGCTCGATCTTGGCGTCCAGCGCCTCGGGGTCCGACAGGTCTCCCACGCGGATCGCGCGCCGTCCCGCCTTGTCCTCATAGGCCGGGCCGATGCCCCGCCCGGTGGTGCCGATCTTGGTCTTGCCGGCCTGCGCCTCGCGCGCCTGGTCCAGGTCCTTGTGCAGCGGCAGGATCAGACAGGCGTTGTCCGCCAGGCTCAGGATCTCGGGAGTGATCGACACCCCCTGCGCCTCGATGCGGCCGATCTCGTCCAGCAGGGCCCAGGGATCCACCACCACGCCGTTGCCGATCACCGAAGGCTTCTGCTGCACCACGCCCGAGGGCAGCAGGCTCAGTTTGTAGACCTTGTCGCCCACCACCAGCGTATGGCCGGCGTTGTGACCGCCCTGGAACCGCACCACCACATCGGCCCGGTTCGACAGCCAGTCGACGATCTTGCCCTTGCCCTCGTCGCCCCACTGGGCGCCGACCACCGCGACGTTCGCCAAGACATTACACTCCGCTGGAATTGCGGGAGCACGCTATACCGAGGGAATCGCTCCGTGTCCCCCTCTCCTCCCTATTTCTCAGGAAGGTCAGGGCGCAGTCGATGCGGGATCACCGCAGGGCTTCCCCGAACGCCCAGTCCAGCCACGGCGTCGCCGCCTGCACATCCGCCGTCTCGACGGTGCATCCGCACCACAGCCTCAGGCCCGGCGGCGCATTGCGGTGCGGCTCCATGTCGAACACCGCCCCTTCGCCTTCCAGCAGATCCTTGAACCGCTTCACGAAGGCGCGCTGATCCTCCGCCGGCAGGCCCGTCACCCGCCCGTCCGTGAACTTGAGGCACACCGACGTCGTCGACCGGATCTCCGGCCGCCCGGCCAGGAAATCGATCCAGTCGGTCCGCTCCACCCAGTCCGACAGCGCCGCGAAGTTCGCGTCCGTCCGCGCGATCAGGGTCTCCAGCCCGCCGATGCCCCGCGCCCACTCCAGGGCGTCGATCCAGTCCTCGATGGTCATCACCGAGAAGGTGTTGATCATGGTCCCGGTCGCCAGCGCGCGATCAAATCCCTCAGCGCCTTGCAGCCTCAAAACCTTCGGAATGGGCCACGGCGCCCGGTACGCATCCAGCCGCTCGACGGCGCGAGGCGACAGCACGGCCACCCCGATCCCGGCCTCGCCGCCCAGCGCCTTCTGGAAGGAGAAGGTCGTCACATCCAGCTTCGGCCAGTCCAGCGGCATGGCGAACGCCGCCGAGGTGGCGTCGCAGATGCTCAGCCCCTCGCGGTCATCGCGGATGAAGTCGGCATCGGGAACCCGCACGCCCGAGGTGGTCCCGTTCCACGGAAACACCACGTCCTTCGCCGGATCGACCCGCGACAGGTCCGGCAGCTCGCCCCACGGCGCCTCGATGATCTCCGGGTCCAGCTTCAGGTGATCGCGCACGTCGGCGGCCCAGGTCAGGCCGAAATTCTCAAAGGCCACCACCTGCACCGGCCGCTGCCCCAGCATGGCCCACAGCGCCGCCTCCACCGCCCCCGTGTCCGACGCCGGCAGATAACAGGCCACATAGTCCTGGGGGACCTGCAGCACCTCGCGGGTCAGCCTCAGCGCATAGGCGAACCGCTCCACCACCTCCGGCGCGCGAATGCCCCGGCCCAGCAGGTCGGTAGGCAGCCCCGCCAGCGACCATCCCGGCCGCTTGGCCGTCGGCCCGGCCGAGAACCACGGCCGCACCGGCTTCACCGACGGCTTCCCCCCCAACGTCATCACGCCTTCCCCGGCGAATAGGGTCGGTCCGCCCGCCATTTCTCGGCGAATTTGACGAGGTTGTGGTCCTGATATTCCGGCAGGGTCACCACCAGCCTGGCCAGCAGGTCGCCGCGCTTGCCGCCCGCGAACGCGCCCTTGCCCTTGAGCCGCAGCACCTGGCCCGAGTTGGACGCCCTGGGAATGGTCATGCTGACCGCCCCGTCCGGCGTCTTCACCGTCACCTTGCCGCCCAGCACCGCGTCGGGCACCGACACCGGCAGATCCATGTGCAGGTCCGCGCCCTCGCGGCGATACAGGGGGTGCGGCTGGACCTTCAGCTCGATCAGGGCGTCGCCCGCCTCGCCGCCGCGTCCCGGCATGCCCTGTCCGCGCAGGCGGATGGTCTGGCCGTCGCCCGCGCCCTTGGGAATGGTCACGTCCAGGGTGCGCCCGTCCGAGAACTGGATGCGCCGGGTCGCCCCTGTGATGGCGTCCTCGAGGCTGATGTCCAGCGTCGCCTTCAGGTCCTGCCCGCGCGAGGAGAACCCGCGCCCGCCCGTCTGGCGCGCACCGCCCCCGCCGCCGAACATGCCGAACAGTTCGTCCAGATCGATGCCCTCGAACCCGGCCTTGGCGCCGCCCGCGCCGGGGCCCTGACCAAAGCCGCCCTGCCCGAAACCGCCGCCCGCGCCGCGCGGCCCGCCGCCGCCGAAGCCGCGAAATTGCTCGCGCCCGTCCGCGTCGATCTCGCCCCGGTCGAACTTCCGGCGCTTCTCCTCGTCGCCCAGAATGTCGAAGGCCGCGGTGATGCGCTTGAACCGGTCCTCGGCCGCCGTGTCGCCGGGGTTCTTGTCCGGATGGAATTCCTTGGCCAGCTTCCGGAACGCCTTGCGGATCTCGTCCTGAGTGGCGCCCCGCGCCACGCCCAGTTCCTTGTAAGGATCACCCGCCACGTCCGACCCTGCTCCATAAAAGCCAAAGCCGTCAGTTAAGCCATGCCGCCTCCATCGCAAAGGGGCGGGCCCCAGATCATGGCGCCATATCCGCTGCCGCCTCCACGCCCCATCCGAAAACCGCGCTCCACTGGCTCACCGCTACGCGCGCGTCCTCGCCCACGCCGGCCGGAAAATCCGCCGCCAGGCCGGCCGCGCCATACACCGCCGTCTCGGCCTCTACCTCGAACATCCGAACCACCGCCGCCCCGTCCAGCACCCGCACCCGGAACCGCAGCGGATCGCTTCCTTGGGTCTCCGCGTCCCAGCGGTCCCCGTCCCGGCGCGTCCGCGCGATCCAGCGCAGCCTCAGCCCGCCGTCCTCCGCCGCAACGCTCAGATGCGCGGGCGCCCAGGGCCGGTCATGCACACCGCGCCAGATAAAGGTCGCCTCGCTAAATCCGCCACCGCCCGGCGGCGCCCCGGCCGGTCCGGCGCGCCAAAGCATCGGCAGGCCCCGTTCACCCGCCTGAACCTCCAGCCGCGCCAGCGCTTCATGCAGAAACACGATAACCGCCCCGGCCCCCGCGCCCATCTCGGCTTCCGTGCCCTGCTGCCCACGCAACAGGCCGCCCAGCCGCCAGACATCGCCGCCCAGCAGCTCGGCGTCCCGGAACTGCACGATCTCCCAGCCCTCGTCGCCGCGCACAGCCACGGCATTGGCCCCGTTCAGCACCGCGCCCGCGCTCCGCGTCTCCGGCGCCCGGCCCTCGACCGCCGCCACCAGCGCATTTGCCTCGTCCCAGCGCCCGGTCACGCCCGGCGGCAGGGGCTCTGTCAGCCGCCCCACCGTCGCCGGCGCCGCCACGCTGGCCCGCGCCGTCAGCCCGTCCGCGTCCCCGCCCCCATGCACCTGCATGGCGCGCCACGGCTCCGCCGCTGCCGCCGCCAGCGGCCGCCCGTCATCCTCCGCGCCGGGCAGGGGCGGCAGGTCCAGCAGGGCGAGGAAGGGCGCGCCGGCGCCGCCCCCCGGCGTCTCCACCCGCCAGTCGACCGCCTCGTCGACCGCCCCCGGCTCCACCCAGGGCGTCAGCACCGCGCGCGGGTCCTCGTCCAGCTCCATCCGCGCCACGCGCCAGATGCCGCCATGGCCCTCCACCGCCACTGCATCCCCCGGCTCCAGCCGCAGCGCCTCCAGCGGCCCCAGGTGCACGGTCAGGGTCTCCATGGGCGACGCCAGCGCCCGTCCCGCGACCTCCCGCGCCAGCCCCGCCGAACAGGCCGCCGGCAGGTCCACGTCCAGCCCGCCGCCGCCCGTGTCCGGCCCGCGCACCACCACCGACCCGGCCTGATAATCCGCCGCCTCATCGATGAAGCGCACCCTTGCCGTGTCCGGCGCCGTCTCCAGCACCCGCGCCGCCGACACGGGCGATCCGTCCTCCGGCATGGCCATGGCGTCGGTCGCCAACATCGCGACATCCGCGCGCCGCCCCACCACCGCCACGCGCCCGTCCCGCTCGCCGCCCTCTGCGCCCAGGGCGAACAGCAGCGGCTCCAGCGCGTCGCGCGTCCGCATGGGCCGGTCGATCACATAGCCCGCCACAGCCCCGTCCACGCCGCCGATGGCGAAGTCCGCCTCGTCCAGCCCGCCGCGCTTCAGGATCGCCGCGATCAGGTCACGCCCCTCCCCCGCCAGCCGCCCGTTCAGCCAGTGTCCCGCGCGCCAGTTGCCTGCATCGGCCCACACCCCCGCCCGCGCCGGAAAGTCCGGATACGGCCGCGCATCCCAGCACCAGGCGTCCAGCCCCTGCACCATTCGCCCGCCATAGACCGCCGAAACCGGATTGTTCGCGTCCGCCGCGAAGTGGCTCAGCCACGCCTCCATGGCCCGCCGCTGCATCAGGTCGTCCCGCGCCCCGGTCGAGAACGGCGGCAGGAAGCTCTCGCTGCTCTTGGGGTCCGAAAACAGGTTCGGCCCGTTGCCGCCCTTGTCCACGGCCGCGCAGCCGAACTCGGTCAGCCGGATCGGCTTCATGCCCGGAATCCAGGCCGTCGGCGTGGGGCTCCGCACCCCGCCCGGCCGGTCATGGTGGGCGTTGGACCACCAGCTTTTCAGATCCTTGGACCGCCACACCCACGGTTCGCCGTAAGCCTCATCCGTGATCGGCGTGCGCACCTGCGCCGCCCGGTCCGCGTCCGAGCCATAGAACCAGTCGAAATTCTCCCCGCCCGCCGCGTTCGCCGCCAGATAGGCCGGGTCCGCCGACCCCGCATATCCGGCGACCGCGTCCAGATGACCCTCCCCCTCGCGCCAGTCGCCGATGGGCGGGTACCAGTCGACGCCCACATAATCGATGTTCGGGTCCGCCCACAGCGGGTCCAGGTGAAACACCGCCTCCCCGCCGCCGGGCTGGTGGCCGAAATATTCCGACCAGTCCGCCGCGTAGGAGATCTCCACCCCCGGCCCCGTGATCGCCCGGCACTCCGCCGCCAGCGCCCGCAGCGCCGCCACCGCCGGATAGCCGCCACCCCCGTCCCTGAGCGTCGTCACCCCGCGCAGCTCCGAGCCGATGATCAGGCCGTCCGCCCCCGCCTCCGCCGCCAGCGCCGCATAATGCCGCGCCATGCGTCTCAGGCCCCAGTCGCCCGCCCCGCCGAAGAAGGCTGCGACCTCCCCGTCCGCCGCCGCCCCGCCCTCGCCCGTGATCCGCCCCCGCCAGGGATAGGCCGGCTGATCGCCGCCCGGCGGAATGTCCATGAACACGAACGGATACAGGGTCACCGCCATGCCGCGCGCCTTCAACTCGCGCACGGCCTTGACCACCGTCTGGTCCGAGGGCGTGCCGCCATAGGCCAGGCCGCCGTGCACCTCCGACACCACGAACGCCTCGCCCCGCGTGACCCCCGCCACGGACCAGACCAGCGGCTCGGTCGGCTTCACCGCCCGCTCCACGCCGGGCCGGATGCGGCACTGGCTCATGCGCAGGTCGTCGCCGAACCAGCCCACCACCAGGTTGATGCGCCGCACATTCGGCAGCTGCGCCTCCAGCTGGTCCAGCGACACCAGCAGGTCAGCCCGCCCCTGCAGATTGTTCAGGTTCTCCGCCGTGGTCCGCGTCAGTCCCTCGCGCCGCATCACCGGCGTGGTCGCCAGACAGAACTCCCCCGCCCCGGGAATCAGGCACACACCGTCCAGCCGATCCTCCAGCCCCGGCGCGCCGCCCCGCGGCCGCCGGAACACCTCGAAGCCCAGCTGCGGCGGCCGGTTCCCGAACGACCCCAGCGGCAGGTCCTCGAACACCACATAGGCCGTGCCCCGATAGGCCGGGGCCGCGCCCTCGACCGCCTGGATCAGCGGGTCCGCATTCTGGTCCTCGGTCCCCCGGTGCACCCGCATCACCACGCCCGACAGGTCCAGCGGCCGTCCGTCGGCCCACACCCGCCCCACCCCGTCGATGGGCCCCTCACACAGGGCCACCGCCAAGCTCAGGGAATAGTCGTAGTCCACCGTGCGCGGCCCGCCCTTGCCGCCGCTGCGTTCGTTGCGCTTCTCCAGAAACCGCGCGGCCCAGATCACCTGGCCCGTGACCCGCGCCCGCCCGAACACGCACGCCATGGGCGCCCCGTCCGCCGAGGACTGCACCTTCAGCGTCTCCAGCCGTGGCCCGCGCTGACGCGGCTCGGCCAGCGACGCTGCCGCCAGCCGGTCCAGCGACGCCCCCGCGAACGCCCCGATGGCGCGCCCCAGCCCGCCCCCGATCGCCCCGCCGATCCCCCCCAGAATCACCTGCGCCATCAGTCCTGCTCCAATCCGCTGTTCCCTCTCCCTCCCCATTGGGGGAGGGCGGCCGGCGCGCAGCAACGGCCGGGTGGGGCGGGCTTGGCCACACAAGCGCGGCTGCCTTGCCGAGCCGCCCCCACCCGTTTCGCCTGCGGCTCAACGCCCTCCCCCGCCGGGGGAGGGAGAGGGGACTCCGGCCACGCAAACGCCGCCGCCACGCGCCGCGTCCACCAGTCGCCCATCCAGCTCTCGATCACCGCCCGCCCCCAGTAGGCGTGGATCAGGGTCATCTCCTCCCCCACCGGGGGAGGGGGACCATGCGAAGCATGGTGGAGGGGGTCTGTCCCCCGCACCGATCCGCTCCCCACGATCCCGCAATGCTTCACCGGAACCCCGGCGCTCATGCGGAACAGCAGCACATCCCCCGCCCGCGCCTCGCGCACCGGGATCTGGATCATCCACCGCCGCGCCGCCTTCAGCAGGGTCTCGTCCCCGCCCCGCTCGGCCCAGTCCGGCGAATAGGGCGGCAGCGTCTCCGGCTCATGCCCGTAAAGCCCCCGCCACACCCCCCGCACCAGCCCCAGGCAATCGCACCCCTCGCCCATCACGCTGGCCCGGTGCCGATAGGGCGTCCCGATCCATGCACGCGCTTCGACAAGCGCCCGCCGGCGTTCTCCCTCCCCGCCCCGGGGAGGGCGGTCGGCGCGCAGCGACGGCCGGGTGGGGGCGACTTCAGCAAGATCGCACATCCCCCTCACCGCCGGCTCCCGCCGTCATGGCGTCCCCCCTCGGCCGGATACGCCGTCAGGAAGTCGTCGCCCGGAATGTCCGGAAAGCCCCGGAACCGCGCCCCGTTACCGAACACCCCCACACACGTCGCCCACCGCTTGTCACACACTGCGCCCGGATGATCCGCCAGATCCACCCCACATCGCGCGTCCCCCAGCACCGCGTCGCAGCTGCGCCCATAGGTGCGCCCCACCACCCGCTCCAGCGCCGCCATGGGCCCGTCGAGCTCGGCGGTGAACGCCTCCCCGTCCCGCACCATCCGGCTGATCCGCCCGGTCCACAGCCGCACCTTCAGGTCCGGCCGCGCCCAGTCCACGCGCCACACCTCCAGCCGCGCCCCATCATAGAGCCCCGCCGTGATGTCGCCCTCGGTGATCGCCCCGTCGTCCAGCGCACCGGACGCCGCCGCCGACCCGGCCGTCAGCCCCGCAGCCCCCTCGGCCGCGCCCGCCGTCCATCCGCTGGCCGCCCGGCACACGACCCCCTCCACGGGCAGGTCCCGGTCATGGTCCGTGAACCCCAGCCGGACCCTGTCCGCCCGCGCCAGCACCCAGGCATGGCACATCGTCGCCGCCCCGCCCTCGATGCGGTCGGCCAGTTCGTCTGGAATGTGTCTCATCAATCCTCCCGCCTCTCCCCTCGCGGGAGAGGCCTGAGTCGCAGCGAGCCGCCTTGCGGATCGCTTCTCGCGACCAGGGTGAGGGGGCGCTGGGGCCCCTAGACCCGCACCTCGACCAACGGCACGGCCGCCATGCGCCCGGCCTCGAAGGTCTCCAGCGTCACCTCGATGCGGTCCGCGTCGAAGCGCACCGGCGTGTCGAACTCGAACCCCGCCGTCATCACCGCCCCCGCGCCCGGCGCCACATCCAGCGTCACAACACCCGTCGCCGGGTCCACCGCGAAATCCTCGACCTCGACCCCGTCCACCGCCAGCCGCACCGACCCCGCCACGGGCTTGCGGATCTCGCGCGCCAGCCCGCCGTAGTCCTTGACCAGCTGGAACGCCGCCGCCTCGCCGTCCCCCGTTCCGATAACCTGATCGCCCGCCGAAACCGCCGCCCCCGGCGCGCACGACTTGAAGTCGGCGAAGTCCCGAAACCGGAACCCGTACAGCCGCCCGCGCCGCGCCTCGAAGAACGCCGTCAGCGCCGCCATGTCATCCAGCGACCGCAGCCCCGCCCCGATCAGATAGCGCCGGCGCCCATGGGCCCAGGGCGTCGAGCGCCGCTCGTGGCCGGAGCCCAGCGTCACCACCTCCGTCCGCCGCTCCACCCCGCCCGTCGATCCGAACGCAAGGCGCACCGGGAGCCTCACCTCGTGGAAATTCATGGCTAATCGCCGCTCCCTGACTTGATTGTTGCACCGGCCCGCGTCCACTCTCCCGCTCCACGGCATGGAGGGGTGAAAAATGCGCGGCGAGATTCTCAGCTACGACGACAATATCGGGTCCGGTCTGATCAGCGGGGACGACGGCGTCCGCTACACCTTCGCGCGGTCATCCCTGGCCCAGCTGCGTCCCCTGCGCCCCGGCATGCGCGTGGATTTCGTGCCCGTCGACGGCACAGCCACCGAGATCATGGTGATCGGCGGCGGACCCGTGACCGGCCTGTCCGTCGACGGCGTGGACTGGAAAAATCTCTTCCTCAGCTTCGAGGGACGCACGCGGCGCTCCCACTTCTGGATCTCCTGGCTGATCCTGCTGGGCGTCGGCGTGGTGGTCGGCTGGATCCCGCTGCTGGGAATCCTCATCTCCTTGGCCCTGATCTGGCCCAATCTCGCTATCGCGGTGAAGCGTCTGCACGACATGGGCCGCACCGGGTGGCTGGCGCTGGCGCCGATCGGCATCGCAATTGTCTGCACCTTCGCCGGCTTCGCGGTTCTGGGCGCGGGCGCCCTCGCCGCCGGGTCAGCCGGCGCCTACGACGAGGCAGCGGGCTTCGCCATGCTGGCGGCCGCGGGCCCGGCCATGCTGCTGTTCTCGGTGGCCGCCCTCATCGGCCTGGCCTTCCTGCTGTGGATCGGCCTGACCGACAGCCAGCCCGGCGAAAACCGCTTCGGGCCCAATCCCAAGGGCCAGTAGTCAGCCGTCGCGTCGCGCGCCCAGCCGCACCGCGCGCGTCAGGGCCTGGGCGATCTGCGCCTCGGACCGCAACAGGCCCTGCGCGCCGCCGTCCACCCGCACATTGACTGTCACCCCCGACCCGCCGCCCATGGGCTCGATCACGCCCGCGCCGTGCGGCCGGAACACCTCCGGCCCCCGCTCGCCCACCACATAGGCGGCCCCCGGCGTCACCGGCCCGCCGTCGGCCCGCGAGCCGCCGAACAGCCCGCCTACCGCCGCCGCCAGCACGTCGCCCAGCGATCCGCGCCCAATTCCGATCTTGGCCCCCGCCGCCGCGTTCACCGCCGCCAGCACCGCCCGCGCCAGTTCCGCCAGGCTCACCTCCCCGTCCGCCGCCGCACGCGCCAGCGACCGCGCCATGCCCTCGCCCGCGCGGCCAAAGGCGTCCTCGATGGACGCCGCCGCCCGCTCCGCCGGCTCCCGCAAAGCCTCCAGCGCCTCGCCCGCCTCGGCGGCCTGCTGAGGCAGGGCGTCCAGTGGTGTCATGTCCGTCATCTGTTCCTCCCAGTGGCGAGTGATCAGTGACGAGTGACGAGTCGAGGCGGCGCGGGTTCGTCACTCGCCACTCGTCACTCGGCACTCATTCATCCGGCCACCGCTGCATCAGCTCATCCAGCCGTCCGCGCTTCATCGCACCCGGCCCGCGCTCCGCCTCCGTCAGCATCCGCCATTCCTTCAGCGACAACCGCCAGAACGCGCCCGGCGGAATTCCCATGGCCAGCGCCGCGCGCAGCATCGGCGCCCACATCACACCGAGGCGGCGAACGCCGCCGCCACCGCCTCGGCCGCCGCACGCGCATCCACCCGCGCCGCGCTCAAGCCATCGGCCAGTTCATGCTCGCCGCCGCCGCGCAGCAACGCCGCCAGAACCGCCAGCAAATCCGCCGCCGACAGCGCCCGCATGCGTCCCGCCAGGGCCTCGATCCCCTGCACCCCCAGCGCACCTTCCATCTCCGCCAGCGCCCCCAGCGTCAGGCACAGCCTGCGCGGCGCCCCGGCCAGATCGGCCACGACTTCTCCACGCGCGGCATTAGCTGGGAGTGGCGAGTGACGCGTGGCGAGTGACGAGTCGCCCTGCCTCTGCATCATCCGCCTGCCTCCACGAGCACACGCTCGCTCCGCCGCACGGGCGATCGCTCGCCACTCGCCACTGACCACTCGCCACTCATCAAACCGCCTCGAACGTCACTTCGCCCGCGCTGGCCAGGCTCAGGGCGAAGCTCGCCTCGCCCTCGTGCTCCCCGGCGTATTCCAGCGCCGCCACCAGGAACGGCCCCTCCAGCACCCCGAAGTCCGGCACGATCAGCCGCCAGGTCCGCGCGCTCTGGTCAAAGAACGACTCCCGGATCGCGGCGTCCGACGCCGCATCGCGAAAGATCCCCTGCCCGCTCACCGCCGCCGAACGCACCCCGGCGCCCGCCAGCAGTTCGCGCCAGCGCCCGGCGCTGTCGCCGTCGGTCACATCCACCGTGCGCGCGTTCAGGGCGATGGTCCGCGCCCGCAATCCCGCCACCGTGGCGAACCCCTCCGGCGCCCCGCCGTCGCCGATTTTCAGCAGTATGTCCTTGCCCGCCTGAGCACCCATCTCGATCCCTTTTCAAATGTGGCGAGTGGTCAGTGGCGAGTGACGAGGTTTCCGCGCCGAACCGCTTCGCCCTCGCACTCATCACTCGCCACTCGTCACTGCCTCAGTCACCGCCCGCACCCGCACCACCGCGTGGCTGCGGCGCCCTTCCGGGCTTCCGAACACATCGGCGAAGGTCACGCGCGGGTTGACCACCCGAACCCCCTCCGCCGCCGAATACGCGGTCAGATCCGCCTCATGCAGGGCCGCCCGGATCGCGGCGGACATCGCCCGCGTCTCCCCCAGCCCCTCGAACCGCGAATGGCCGGTCAGGGTCAGCACCTGCTCCACCCCGCCGCCGTCCGCCCGAACCGGCCGGCTCTCCACCCGGCTGACAGTCACATAGGGGAACATCCGTTTCGCCGGCTCCCCGTCCCAGATCCGCCCGGCCACCAGCGCATCCAGGGCGTCGTCGCCGCGCAGTCGCGCGATCAGCGCCGCCTGCAGCGCCGCTTCATGATTGATCATCGGTCTCGCTCCAGCATCAGGCGCGCCCGCCCCGGCGTCGCCGCGTCCACCAGCGCGATGCGCCAGTCCGCCCCGTCCCACCGCAGCAGCCGCCCCTCGGTCAGCCGCGCGTCGGCCCGGCATTCGGCGGTCAGGGTCAGCGCCTCCGCCACGCCCTCGCCGCCCGTGCGCACCCCGCGCCGCGCCGCCCCCGGCGCGATCCAGACGAAGCCCAACGGTTCGTAACTGACCGCCCGCCCGCCCTGGGCCGTCACGCCCTCGACGCGCGCCAGCAGCTCCGCCAGCTTCCTCACAGCCGCACCTGTCGGTACGGCGCGATCCAGCCCTCCACTGGCGCAATGGGCATCTCGTCCTCGCCGCGCTCATAGGCCCGCAGCGTCAGCATCAGCACCGCCAGCCTCAGGGCCGCGGGCGAGGTGGAGGTCAGGGTCAGCCCCGTCTCCCCCTCCACCCGCCTGCGGGCCGCATCGATCAGCAGGGCGATCAGGTCATCCTCCGCGTCATGGGTGACGCGCAGAAACGCCTTCGCCGCCGCCATGGAAACGGGTGCGGTCATTTTGAATCTCTCGAAGTGATTGGTGACGAGCGGCGAGTGGCGAGCTGAACCAGCCCGTCACTCGCCGCTCTGATCCGTCGGCCAGCCGTCAGCGGGAGCGGCGATCCCTCGCCACTCGTCACTGACCACTCGCCACTCGGAGGCCGTCAGGCCTCCGCGAACTTCAGCACCTTGCCCGCCGTCAGCGTCAGCTGACGGCGAACTTCAGCACCTTGATCGCATCAAAGTCCTGCACGCCGCCGCCCACCCGCTTGGTGGTGTAGAACAGCACATAGGGCTTGGCGCTGTAGGGATCGCGCAGCACGCTCAGCCCCGCCCGGTCCACGATCAGATAGCCGCGCCGGAAGTCCCCGAACGCCACCGCCAGAGCGGCGGCGCCGATGTCCGGCGCCTCCTCGATCTCGGTGACGGGATAGCCCAGCAGGCTGGACGTCGCCCCCGGCTGGGTCGCCGGGCTCCAGACATAGTTGTCGTCCGCGTCCCGGAACTTCCTGATCGCGCTGGCCGTGCGCCGGTTCATCACGAACCGCCCGTTCGCCCGGTACTTGGCCTTGGGCGCATAGATCAGGTCGATCAGCCGATCCACCGGCGCGTCGCCGAACGCACCGTCCGCGCCGGTCAGCACATGGCCGATCTCGCCCCACTGCGCATCGTCGTTGGCCACCGTCGGATAGCTCAGGAAGCCCCTGGGCTTGTTGATCCCGTCACCGGTCACGAAGGCCGCCGTTTCCTGGGCCGCGAAGGCATCCTCGATCTCCCCCGCCAGCCATTCGTCCAGGCTCACGAACGCATCGTCCAGCAGAGTCTGGGTCGCCGCCGGGCTGGCGTACAGTTCGGCCGAGGGGAACTCGAGCAGGCTCAGGTTGGCGCCCTCGGTCTCCGGCCTGGGCGCCGTCTCCGCAACCCACCCGGCCTCCACGCCGTCGGTGGACACCGGCTTCCTGAACACGCCCGAGGCCACCGTCCGCACGGTGGCGATCTCGCGCATGGGCGAGGCCGCCATCAGGCGACGCTCCACCAGCCGCTCCGTCTCCGCCGGCGCGATCAGCCCGCCCGACCCCGACCCGCTGTCCAGCCCGGCCTTCACCTCCAATCCTCCCCCTCCGGGGGAGGTGGCGGCGAAGCCGACGGAGGGGGTGGCGCCACATCTCAGATACGCATCCCACGCCGCCTTGGCCTCCGGCGCGGCGACCACCGCGCCCTCCATGGCCGGCCGCCGGGCCTCGCTCACCACCCGGTCCAGCCGCGCCTGGGCGCCCGCCACCGCCGCGTCGATCCGCGCCACCTTCTCCTCCAGCAGCGTATCGGCCGAGGCCTTCTTCTCGATCTCCGCCAGGCGCGCGTCATTGGCGCCCTTGAACGCCTCGAACGCCGCCATCAGCTCATGCATCGCCGCCCGCGCCTCAGGCGAGGCGGCGGCCTGTTTGGTCTCTCTCATCATGTCTCCAGTTGAAAACGGGCCGGCTTCGCCGCACCCTCGTCATCCGGCTCGCCGCCGGTCCCGTTCAGACGCTTTGGGGGCGCCCGTGTCGGATTTCAGAAAGCTTGCCGCGTTCGCACTCACGGTCGCGCTCATCTCATGCGCAGACAACGTGACGGCTCAAGATGCCGCCTGCTACGACGCCGAGGTCTCCGCCCGCATCGTTTCACAGACACCCACCGTGGCTCCGGCCTGTGCCGACTGCGTCATCATGCGCTGGCCCTGGATCGTCGATCTGGACGTTCGCCGTGTTCACGCCGGCGAGGTCCGTCGCGGCCCATTGACCGTCCTGACGGTTCAGCACACCGACTTCCGACGCGACCTCGGCGGCGTTCGCTGGACGTTGCGCCGCAACACCGAGGGCGGATTCAATGTCGTCGGGTTCGGGGAAGACCCCGAGCGCCAGTGTTCGCCGGATGACCCGCCCGCCTCGCCCTACATCACCCCACCGAAGGGCCAAACGCTCGAAGACCTCCGCCGGGAAGGTCGTGAATACTACGGCCGCGACAACTGAAACCGCGCCCCCGGCAGCATCGGGAACGTCACCAGCGACACCTCCCACAGGTCCACTTCGCTGAGCACCCGCAGCCGCCCCTCCTTCCTCGCCCGCACCGCCCGGAAGCCGATCGACAAACCATCCAGCGCCCCGGCCCGCGCCAGGGCCCCGGCGAAGCGCGCCTCGGGCGACCAGTCCATGATGCGTCCGGCGACAAACAGCCCGCGGTCGTCCTCCGCCAACTCATCCCACACCCCCACCAGCGCCCGCGCCTCGTGCTGGTGCAGCATCTTCACCCCCGACGCCCCGGTCCGCGCCAGGCTCTCCGCGAACGCCCCCTTCGCCACCACGTCCCCGTTCAGATCCGCCACGCCCCACAGGGAGGCGTAGCCCTGAATGAGGAGTGGCGCGTGGCGAGTGATCAGTGGCGAGTCCGACCGGGACGCCGCCGACGTCATGTCTTCAATGGTCACGCCCGTCCCCCACTCTCCGAACACCTCGTCACTCGCCACTGATCACTCGCCACTCACCTTCGCCTCAATCCGCTCCAGCGACGCCCGCGTGGCCACCGCCTGCTCCTCCAGCCGCGCCAGCCGCTCGGCCACCAGCCGTTGTTCCGCCACCCGGGTCTCCAGCGTCTCGATCCGCGCCGCCGCGCCCCCGGCCCAGATCAGCCCCGCCGCCGTCTGCACCGCCACCGCGACGATCACGGCCCAGGGCATTTTCCGCTCGCTCATCGTCCCACCCCCGCCATCTCCCGCCGCTCGTCCTCGCCCAGAAAGCTCGCCGCCTCCAGCCGCGCCCACAGGGCGTCCCGCTCCGGCTGCAGCGCCGGCACATGATCCAGATCCGCCTCGATGCGGCAGTCGGCGAACCGGGGCTGCATCCACGCCGTCATGGCCCCTGCCGTCTTGGCTGCCAGCGGAACCACCGTCCCGCGCCAGAACGCCCCGTTGGCCTCGCGATAGTTGGCGTATGTCGCGTCCCCCGGAATCCCCAGCAGCTGCGGCGGAACCCCGAACGCCAGGGCGATCTCCCGCGCCGCCGCATGCTTGCCCGCGATGAAGTCCATGTCCGCCGGCGTCCAGGCCATGGGCTTCCACTCCAGCCCGCCTTCCAGCAACAGCGGCCGCCCGGCGTTCACCGCCCCCTGATGCCGCTCGCCCAGCTCCGCCTTCAGCGCCGCGTACTGCTCTTCGGTCAGCCGCTCGCCGTCCTTCGCGCCGTACACCAGCGCCCCCGACGGCCGCGCCCCGTTGTCCAGCAGCGCCTTGTTCCAAGCCCCCGATGCGTTGTGCACATCGATGGCGAAGGCCGCCGCCTCCAGCGGCGAAAACCCGTACCAGTCGTCCACCGGATTATGCAGCTTCAGATGCAGCACCGGCGAGAACCCGTCCGCCGCCCGGCCCAGCCGCACGGTCCGTCCCCCCACCGTATAGTCATAGGCCGCCGGCCACCCGCCGGGCCCCGGCACCACCTTCACCCGGTCCGGACGCAGCACATACAGCTCGTCGACGCCCCGCCGCTCCGGATCGTTTCCGCCCGCCTCCTCCAGATAGGCGTTGCCCGCCGTCTGCAGGTTCGCATACAGCGCCTCGAACAGCTCGGCCCGCCCCTGCTCCGGATTGGGCCGGTCCAGCACGCGGACCAGCGGATGATCCGCCCCCGCCCGCTCGCCGCCCTGAAACACCGTCAGCGGCACCGACGCCGCCGCCTCGGCGATCATCCGCACGCAGCGATAGGCCACCGGGTTCCTGCCGAACCCCTCCCGCGTCAGGCTCTCATAGTCCCGCGGCGTCCACACCGCCCGCCCCTGCTGCGTCCAGGCGATCACTCGCCCCACAGCCGAGTCCTTCACCTCCGGCGCCCGCCGTTTCAGAAATCCGAACATCATTCTCCTTTCGCCTCTCCCCTGGTGAGAGAGGCCTGAGTCGCAGCGATCCGCCCGCGGATCGCTTCTGGCGACCAGGGTGAGGGATCGCCCCCACTTGGACCAACTCGGAATTCAAGTTGGACCAACTCCCGTCCCGTGCTATCTTCCCGGCATGACCACCCAGGTGAACATCGCCGAGGCCAAGGCCCGTCTTTCGGAGCTGGTCGCCCGCGCCGAGGCCGGCGAGGACATCGTCCTGGCCCGCGCAGGAAAGCCGGCCATCCGTCTCGTGCCCGCAGGCGTCTCCGAGCGGCCGCGCAAGCACGCCTTCATCGGCGCGCTTGAACATCTGGGTCCGGTCTCGGACGAGTTCCTCGATCTCTTCCTCGAGCCCGACACGGAGTATGATCCCGACAAGTCGATCTTCCCGGAATGAGCCGGGTTCTCATCGACACCCATGTCCTGATCTGGTCGTTGCTCGCCAGCCGCCGCCTGTCCGCCGGGGCCCTTCGACAGATTGAGGCGGCCGATCTGGTGCTGGTCAGCGCCGCCAGCTTCTACGAGCTCGAGTTGAAACGGCGCGCCGATCGGGCTCGCTCGCGACGCGATGACCTGGCCGCCCTTCCGGCCGCCCTGCTGGAGCATGTTCAGGGCCTGGGTCTGGCGGTCCTCCCCATCTCCCCGGAACAGGCTGTCATGGCCGCAAAGCTCCCCATCTCCCACGGCGATCCGTGGGACCGCGTCCTGCTGGCCCAAGCCCGCGATCTGGATGTCCCCCTGATCAGCGCCGACGCCGTCCTGCGTCGCTACGCCGGGGACGTCCCCGTCATCTGGTGATCGCTACAGCGCCCTGATCCTCGGCCCTTTGCCGCGCTTGCCCAGCATCAGGTCCGTCAGCGCCCAGACCAGCGCATCCGCCCGGTCCGGCGAACGCTTCGGTCCCTCCTCGGACCCCAGCGCCATCAGTTCCTCCTCCAGCTCGGTGAAGGCCCCGCAGTGAACCACCCGGCTCTGTTCGTACAGCATGGCCACAGGCTCGGCCCGCGCCCGCTTGGCCCGGCTGGCGTGAACCAGCTCGACCCGCACCGGGCACCCGGCCTGCCGCAACACCGCCGACACCATCTCCCCGCCCTGGTTGGCCTCGGCCAGCACCCGGTCGGCCCCGAACGCCCGCGCCGTCTCCGCCACGCGCGCCGCCCAGCCGCCGGGGGTCAGCCCCCGCACAGACCGGTCCGCCAGCACATACGCCCGTCCGTCCAGCCGTCCGGCCGCCACGATCCCGCAGGCGTCCCCGCCCGCGCTGATGGGCGGGTCCACCGCCACCACCACCCGCTCGAACCATCCGGGCGCCTCGCCCGTGAAGGCGTCGCGCGCCCGGGCCAGGTCTCCGGCCCGGAACAGGGCGCCGTCGCCCTCGGTCACCAGCCCTTCCAGCTCCTGCGCCGCCAGCCGCGTCCCGCCGTACAGCGCCGTCAGATGCTCCAGAAATCCGGGCGACAGATTGGCGGCGTTGGCCGCCGTGGCCATGCGCGTCACCGCCGTGCCCGGCGCCGTCATCAACCGCCTCAGGGCCGGGATCGGCCGGGGCGTCGTGGTCACCGTCAGGCGCGGCCGCCGCCCCAGCCTCAGCCCGAAGCGCAGGGTGTCCAGCACCCTCTGCGGCTCGCGCCAGGCGCACAGCTCGTCGGCCCAGGCCGCGTGGAACTGCGGTCCGCGCAAACTCTCCGGGTCCTCCGCCGACAGGGCGTAGGCGATCGCGCCGCCCTCCCAGACCAGCCGCCGCCGCGACCCCTCCCACCGGGGCCGGTCGTCCGGCGGGGCCAGCTGCATCACGCCGGACGGCCCCTCGATCATCACCTCGCGCACATCGTGCAGGCTGGGCCCGACCAAGGCGATGCGCTTGCCTTCCCAGGCCCGATCCAGCACCCATCCGGCCCCGGCGAAGGTCTTGCCCGACCCCCGCCCGCCCAGCATCAACCAGACGGCATGGGCCTCATCGGGCTCCTGCTGACGCTTGCGCGCCTGCACCCCCCAGAAGCGCTCCAGCGCCGTCGCCACGCCCAGCGTCATCAGTTCGTCCAGCTCGTTCCGCGTCAGCCTCTGCAGCCATTGCAGCGAAGCGAGCGTTAATGGCGGCCTGACGCCGCTCGAGATCATGGTCATCCGCCCGGAACTCGTCCCTCTCCTGTTTCAGACCCGCGCGAACGGCGCGGCTTATGGCCTGATCATCGCCGTCGCTCACGGCCCGCAGCACGGCCGCGGTCGCCCGCGCCATGGCCGCCTTGGCCACCGCCAGCATCCGCGCGGCCACGATCAGATCCTTCAGCCTGCGGACATAGGCCGGCCGCTGCTCGTCGGTCTTCGGCTTCTGGTCCTTCAGCAGGCGCACCTGTTCGGCCAGCATCGCTTCCAGTTCGCCCAGGCTCCAGGCGGTCAGGTCGACCGCCCCGCCGTCTTCGCTTTTTCCCGTCATGCCCAAAGAATACGGGACCAGCGTCCACGGTCGGAAAACCGGACGAAATTAATCGCCCGCCCCTTGTCCGTCTTCGCATTGGCTCGAAAAAATACGGGATCAACCGCCGACTTGCGCCCCTATTTCCGGGGCAGGCCGCGCTCCGCCATCCACTCGGGCGCCTCGTAATCCAGCGCGTCCTCGGGCTCGTTCAGGGTCAGTTCGTTGATGGTCTGGCCCCGGATCGACACCCCGGCCCGGTGCACGCTCTCCGGATCACCCGAGACCAGCGGGTGCCAGTCCGCCAGCCCCCGCCCTTCATGCAGCCGCCGGTAGGCGCACGAGTGCGGGATCCACTTCAGCGCTCCGATATTGCCGGGGGTCAGCTTGACGCAGTCCGGCACCTTGGCCTGCCGGTTGGCGTAGTCCGAACAGGCGCAGGCCTTCGGGTCGAACAACTGGCAGTGGACCTTCGTTGGGATCACCTCGCCCGTGTCCTCATCCTCGAACCGCACCAGACAGCACAGCCCGCACCCGTCGCACAGGCTCTCCCACTCGGCGGGGCTCATCTGCTCCAGCGACTTGGTTTCCCAGAAGGGTTTCATCCCCCGGTTCCCGCCAGTTCAGCCTTCTTCTCCTCAAGCTCCAGCCATTCGGTCTCGGCCGCATCCACCTGATCGCGCAGGGCCTGCAGTTCGGCGGTGATCCGCTGGAAACCGGCCGGATCGCGGGCGTACAGGTCCGGATCAGCCAGCTTCGCCTCCTTCGCCGCGATGGCGGCGGGCGCCTCGGCCATCAGCCGCTCGATCTCCTCCAGCCGGCGGGCGTCCTTGTAGGACAGCTTTTTCTGGGGACGTGCACGGCCTTCTCCCTCCCCGTCCCGGGGAGGGGGGCGCGAAGCGCCGGGTGGGGAGGGCTCGGCGATCCGGGCGCTGTCTTGCGGCTGCGCCCCCGACCCGCCGCTGCTCGCCACTCGCCCGTCGCCACTCAAAAACCCCGGGTTCTGGCGCATGAAGTCGGTCCAGCCGCCCGGCGTCTCCACCACCCCGCCCCGGCCGTTCAGGGCGATGGTGGAGGTGGCCAGACGGTCCACGAAGTCCCGGTCGTGGCTGACCAGGATCAGGGTGCCGTCATAGCTCTCCAGCAGCTCCTCCAGCCGGTCCAGGGTGTCCATGTCCAGATCGTTGGTGGGCTCGTCCAGGATCAGAAGATTGGCGGGCTGGGCCAGGGCGCGGGCCAGCAGCAGCCGGTTGCGCTCGCCGCCGGACAGGGTCGAGACCGGCTGGCGCAGCTGCGCCTCGGTGAACAGGAAGTCCCGGGCGTAGGCGGCCACATGCTTGGGCGTGCCGCGCACCATGACCGAGTCCCCGCCGCCGGGCGTCAGGGCGTCGCGCAGGGTCATGTCGCTGGTCAGCTCGGCCCGCGCCTGATCCAGATAGACCGGCTCCAGCCCCGCCCCCAGCTTCACCGAACCGGCGTCCGGCGCCATCTCGCCCAGCATCAGCTTGACCAGGGTGGTCTTGCCCGCCCCGTTGGGGCCGACGATGGCGATGCGGTCGCCCCGCAGGATCCGGGTGGTGAAGGGCGGCAGGATGACCCGGTCGCCGAAGGCCTTGCTCACCCCCTTCAGCTCCGCCACCCGCTTGCCCGACTGACCGCCCGAATCCACGTCCAGATTCAGCTCGCGCGGCTGGTCGCGCAGACGCTCGGACCGGTCGGCCCGCATGGCCCGCAGCTGTCGCGCGCGGCCCTCGTTGCGGGTGCGCCGCCCGGTGATGGAGCGGTAGAAGGCGTGGGTCTCGGACTCGATGGCCTTGGACAGGCGACGCAGGGATTCCGCCTCCTCGGCGGTGACCTGATCGGCCCAGTCGTCGAAATGCTCGAAGCCCCGGTTCAGGGTCCGCACCTGACGGCCCTCCAGCCAGTAGCAGGTGTTGGTGACCTTGTTCAGAAAGGCGCGGTCGTGGCTGACGGTCAGCACGGCCATGCGCGATGAGGCCAGTTCCTGCTCCAGCCGCTCGATGGCCAGGATGTCCAGGTGGTTGGTGGGCTCGTCCAGCAGCAGGACATCCGGCTCCTCGGCGAACGCCTTGGCCAGGGCGGCGCGGCGAATCTCGCCGCCGGACAGGCCCTTGGCCGCCTTGGCGGGCGACAGGCCGAAGGTCTCCAGCCAGCTTTCGGCGGTCCAGGATTCGGCCCCGCCCGAGACGGCGTAGTCCAGCAGGGTCTCGCCGGTGATCACCGGCTCCTGGGGCACATAGGCGAAGCGGGTGCCGCTCTGGACCGTGCGGTCCCCGGAGTCCGGCTCGATCAGGCCCATGACCATGCGCATCAGGGTCGACTTGCCCGCCCCGTTGCGGCCCACCAGACAGCCGCGCATGCGCGGCTCGATGGCCAGGTCCACCCCCTCGAACAGGGGGCGGGGTCCGTCCTGCAGACGGATGTCCTTGAGCGCGATGAGGGGCGGTCTTGAGGCGTTCTTGGCGGCCATGATGATCCGTCAGATAGGGAGGCGCGCCCTATACGTCATCCGGGGCGCCAATGGCCACCGTCACCGCACCTTGAGCCCCAACCGTCCAGCCGGTATGGAGGTCCATGATCCCCGTCCCCCGTCGCACCGCCGAACAGACCCGCCAACTCATCCTGGACACCGCCATCGCCGTGGCCGCCGAGGGCGGGTCGCTGGCCCTGACCCTGGACGCCGTGGTCGAGCGCCTGCCGGTCAGCAAGGGGGCCCTGCTGCACCACTTCCCCACCAAGGCGGCGCTGCTGGAAGGCATGATCGACGAACTGGCCCGCCAGCACGTGGAGGAGGTTCGCGCCGAGGCGGCCAAGGATCCCGAGCCCTACAACCGCAACGCCCGGGCCGCCATGCGGGTCAGCGTGAACAATCCCGGCGACGAGCAGGATCTGGTGCTGGGCCGCGCGGCGCTGGTGGCCTGCGCCATCGACCCCGCGCTGGCGCGGCGCTGGCGAGCGGGCATCGCGGTGCTGGACGAGGACGACCCGGCCGATCCGGCGGGGCGGGACGACGCCCTGATGCTGCGCCTTCTGGCCAACGGGCTGTGGATGTCGGACCTGTTCGGCCTGTTCGACGTGACCCCGGACCAGCGCGCGGCCATCGGCGCCCTGCTGACCGGACCAGACGCCACGTGAGCCCGATCACCTGGCTGGCGCTGGGGGCCGCCATCCTGCTGGAGGTGGTGGGCACCAGCCTGCTTCAGGCCTCCCAGCAGTTCACCCGGCCCGTGCCGACCTTCGGCATGGCGGGCTGCTATCTGGCCGCCTTCTACCTGCTGTCCGTGGCGCTCAGGGAGATTCCCGTGGGCCTCGCCTACGCCATCTGGAGCGGCATGGGCGTGGTGCTGATCGCCATGATCGGCTGGGTGGTGTTCAAGCAGCGACTCGACGCCCCCGCCGTCCTCGGCCTGGCCATGATCATCAGCGGCGTCATCGTCATCAACGTCTTCTCGAAGACCGTCACCCACTGAGACCGGGTGTCACCGGGTGTACGACGGCCCCCGGAACACAGCGTTGAGGAACAGCACGTCCAGCCCGCGCATGAAGCCCCGCGCCGACGGGTCGTGGGCGAAGCCGATCAACTGCCCCGAGCCCAGCGGCTGAGCCACCACGGCGGGCTTGTAGGCCAGCTGGGCCCGGTTCTCGTCCCAGATGTAGCCCGCCGCCAGCAGGTCGTCCGGCCCGGCGAACCGCACCACATTGGCCCCCTGGTCCAGCCGCAGCGGCGCATAGATGGTCGAGCCCGAGGCCAGGATGTTCAGCTCGGGCGCCACGCCTGCCGCCAGCCAGTGGTCCGGGTCGGTCGCAGCGCGCAGCAGGATCCCGGGGATGGAGTCCGGGCTGCCCTCGGCCGGGCGGATGGCGCCGCGCAGCTGGTCGGCGCTGGTCAGGATCACGCCGGGCACAGTGGCCTCGTCGGCGGGGGCGGGGGCCTCGGCGTCCTCATCGGTGACGCGGCCTTCCAGCCGGGTGGCCAGCATCTGGGAGCCGGGCTCGGACATGAAGCCCATGCCGCCGCCGACCCCGATCAGGACGCCGCCCTGCCGGGCCCAGTCGCGCAGACCAGCCACGCCCCGCTCGCCCAGCACGCCGGCGTAACCGCCGCCGTCGGGCAGGATGATCACGTCGTACTGGCTGAGGTCGGACCCCGCCATCTGCGCTGTGCGGATGATGGTGACCGGATAGCCGTAGGCCTGCTCGATCATCCAGCGCAGCCCGCCCGCCGAGGTGGGGCCGGTCGGCGCCTCCCAGGCCATGGCGATGCGCGGCGCGCGGACCGCCGGCGCCCGGCCCGAGCCCAGGCTGGGGCCCGCCGTCACCCAGGTGTCGCCCACGCCCTGAACGACGGCGCCGCTGTCCGCCGCGATGCGGGCGATGCGGGCGGGGGCGTCCTCGGGATTGGCGCCCCGCGTCAGGACCATGGAACCGGCGGGCCAGTCGCGGCCGTCCAGGGTGAAGCCGGCCTCGAGCACGCGCACGGTCAGGCCGTCGCGCAGGGCGGCGGTCAGGAAGCGCATGCCCGACAGGCCGGGGCGCACGATCCAGGCGGCGGCGTTCTGGCCGTCGATGACTCCGCCGGTCAGGGGCGTGTCGCCGGACAAGGGCGTGACCGCCACGCCGGGGCGGCTGCGGCACTGGATGGCGGGGGTGTTGTAGGCCAGCGGCAGGGCCCAGGCGGCCACATCATACAGCTGGTGGTCCAGCCCCTGGGCGCGGCGGCGCTCCTGCTCGGCGGTGAAGTCGGCGGGCAGGCTGATGGACGGATCCAGCAGCACCCGGGCCAGACGCCCGGCGGGCTGGGCCAGGTCGATCACATAGGTCCCGGCGCCGTGCGAACCGCAGGCGGAGAAGCCGGCCCCGGCCACGCCCACCTCGATGCCCTGCCCGGCCAGCAACCGGGCCAGCCGGTCGGCGGCCGTCGGGTCCGCCCCCGTGCGCGGCAGCAGGATGGCGCCCATGCGCCGGCCCTCGTCGATGGCCGAGGCGTGATAGGCGTGGAAATCGCTCATCAGCTGCCGGCGGTTCACCGCCGCCGCGTCGATGGTGGACAGCGAGATCAGGAACTGGCTGCGCACCGTCTCGAACAGGGTCAGCAGGCTGCCGTCCGAGCGGCGGCGCACATCGCCCCGGGCCGAGCCCTGCTCGTAGGTCATGGCGATGGCGCCGGAATAGCCGGGCCAGTTGTCGCCGAAGCCGGGGTAGAAGGCGTCGAAGGTCTCGCGGGTGAAATAGTCTATGCCCGCCTGATCGAAGACCTGGCCGTGGGCCCGGCCGATGACCTCGCGCATGGCCAGCTGGCTGGGGGTGAACAGCGGATTGAAGGGGTCGGCTTCCGGCGGGAAGAAATAGGTCTGGTCCGTGCCCATCTCGTGGATGTCGGCCACCACCTGGGGCTTCCACTGCATCTGCAGGGCGGCATGGCCCCGGGTCTCGGGCTGGGTCTGGGCGAACCAGTCGCGGTTCAGGTCGAACAGATAGTGGTTGAAGCGCCCGGTGGGCCACGGCTCGCGGCCCTGCACCGACTGCACGTCGGGATCGGATTCCAGCCCCTGCCCGGCGCGGTAGCCGTTGATGAAGCGGTCGCGGCCGTCGGGGTTCTGGGTGGGGATCAGCACCACCACGGTGTTCTGGAGCATCCGGTCGATACGGGGGTCGCCCCGCGCGGCCAGCAGGTGCCGGGCCACGGCCATGGAGGCCTCGGCCGGGCCGACCTCGTTGCCGTGCACCGAATAAGCCAGCCAGACGATGGCGGGGGTCTCGGCGATCAGCCGCCGGGCCGTGGCCGCGTCGGTGGTGCGGGGGTCGGCCAGGGCGCGGGATGCGGCGCGGATCTGGTCCAGCCGGGCGATGTTCTCCGGCGAGGAGATGGCCGCCCAGATCAGGCGCCGTCCCTGCCAGGTGCGGCCGTACTCGCCGGTGACCATGCGGTCGGGCGCCGCTGCGGCCAGGGTCTCCAGATAGCGATGGATATCGGCCACGGGGGTCAGCCGCTCGCCCACCGGATGGCCGATGACGCCTTCGGGCGCCGGGATGGCCGTGTCCAGATTGGCCCCGGGGAACAGGTCCTGGGGCTGAGCCTGGACCTGGGCGGCGGGGGCCAGAAGCAAGCCGCAGACCAGCGCGACGACAGACAGCAGACGGATCATGAAACAGCCCCCGGGAACAGGGCTACAGGCTTAGCCGATCGGAGGCCGGGGGCAAGGGCGTGGGTGTGCGGAAATCACGGTGCAATTAGTGCAATTGATGCAATTCGGGGGATCGCCGGCTTGCTCCCTGTTTGTGCGGCGAGGCGCTGATGCTCGGAGAAAGCCAGGCCTCATCTTCACCTTAGCAAGGCGGCCCGGCGCGCGAGGCTGGCCAGCGGTCGCTCACCCTCCGTCTGCCGCAACCCCTCCAGAAATCCCGGCTGCTGGCGCTCCGCCTCGGCGAGGCCCACGGACAGGCCGGCGCGGAAGTCGGCGCCCAGGTCGCCGTTCGCGGCCTCGGCCACGCGGCGGATGATGGTGATGGTTTCGCTCACGGCGGTCTCCGTCTGGAAGGCGCCGACCCGGACCGATGGCTACGGCGCCCAAGGGCGGGAGTCGAGAGCGTGTTCGTCTTATGTTCCCGCGATCTGTGGATAGCCGGAACGCTGAAAGAGACCGCTGCGCCGATGACCGGACCCCACGAAAAAGGCCGCCGGGGTTGCCCCCGGCGGCCAGCACGTCCGTCCGGCCCGATCCCCGCGGGGTCGGCGGCGGGTCGCGGGGGACCAGCCGGGCGGAGTGTCTCCTGAGCCCTTCTCCCATGGGGAGACGGGATAAATCGTCAGTCTTCCTGGCCTTCGTCGGGCTCGGGGGCGCCCAGCATCTCCTCGGCGATCTGACCCGAGTGAGCGCGGACGGCCTTTTCGATGGAGGCGGCGATGTCAGGGTTCTGCTTGAGGAACTCGCGCACGTTCTCACGGCCCTGGCCGATGCGCTGGCTGTCATAGCTGAACCATGAGCCGGACTTCTCGATCACCTCGGCCTTGACGCCCAGATCGATGATCTCGCCGATCTTGGAGATGCCCTCGCCGTACATGATGTCGAAGATCACCTCGCGGAACGGCGGGGCCACCTTGTTCTTGACCACCTTCACGCGGGTGGTGTTGCCCACCACCTCGTCGCGGTTCTTGATGGCGCCGGTGCGGCGGATATCCAGACGCACCGAGGCGTAGAATTTCAGGGCGTTGCCGCCGGTGGTGGTCTCGGGCGAGCCGTACATCACCCCGATCTTGTGCCGGATCTGGTTGATGAAGATGACGATGCAGTTGGTGCGCGAGATGGAGGCGGTCAGCTTGCGCAGCGCCTGGCTCATCAGACGCGCCTGAAGGCCCGGCAGGCTGTCGCCCATCTCGCCCTCGATCTCGGCGCGGGGGGTCAGGGCGGCGACGGAGTCCACCACCACGATGTCCACGGCGCCCGAGCGGACCAGGGTGTCGGTGATCTCCAGCGCCTGTTCGCCGTTGTCCGGCTGGCTGACCAGAAGGTCGTCCAGATTGACGCCCAGCTTCTGGGCGTAGCTGGGGTCCAGCGCATGCTCGGCGTCCACGAAGGCCGCGGTGCCGCCCGCCTTCTGGATCTCGGCCACGGTGTGCAGGGCCAGGGTGGTCTTGCCGGAGGATTCAGGACCGAAGATCTCGATCACCCGCCCATAGGGCAGGCCGCCGATGCCCAGCGCCATGTCCAGGCCCAGCGAGCCGGTCGAGACGCTGGCGATCTCCGCCACCACCCCGCCCTTGCCGAGCTTCATCACCGAGCCCTTGCCGAACGCCCGATCAATCTGGGCCAGCGCCGCTTCCAGCGCCTTGGCCTTGTCGCCGTCTTCCTTGCCCACGAGTTTCAATGCCGCCTGCGCCATTACTTTCGGTCCCTTTGCCACGATTCCCCAGATGTCGTTCCGGAAGAGGCCCGCTACCGACCCGCCCTTGCGACTGACGCCATATGTGCATGGTTTGTTCTCGTTCGCAATATGTTCTTTTCCGCCCATGCGTCCGATTTTGACGCATCGGGTGCGGGCCGTTCAAACCGCCTGGGTTTGTCTCGCCCCGTCCTGTCCGGCCAGGGCGTCGCCCATGGCCTCGAACAGGCCGGCCAGGGTGATGGGCTTGGCCAGGTGGCCGTCGGCGCCCGCCTCTCGTCCGGCCTGCACGTGCTCGGCCATGGCGTTGGCGGTCAGCATCAGGACCGGGGTGCGAACACGGGCGTCCTCGATCTCCAGCGCGCGGATCTCGCGGGTGGCGGTCAGGCCGTCCATCACCGGCATCTGCATGTCCATCAGGATCAGATCCCAGTCCGTCTCGCCATACGCCCGCACCGCCTCGGCGCCGTCCGCCACAGCGGTCAGGTCCATGGCGGTCTGCGACAGCATCACCTCGATCACCTTGCGGTTGGCGGGGTGGTCGTCGGCCAGCAGCACCTTCAGCGGCAGGGCCGTCAGGTCGGCGCGATCCACCGGGGCGGCGGGCTGGACCGCCTCCGCCTCGGCGGGCGGCAGGGGAATCTCGAACCAGAAGATGGAGCCCTCGCCCGGGGTGCTGTCGCAGTCCAGGGTTCCGCCCATCAGCCGGGCCAGGTCGCGGGAGATGGCCAGCCCCAGACCGGTGCCGCCGAAGCGGCGGGTGATGGAGCCGTCCGCCTGCTGGAATCGGCTGAAAATGCGGGCCTTCTGTTCGGCGTCGAAGCCGATGCCGGTGTCCCGGACCTCGAAGCGCACACAGTCGCCTTCACGGGCCTCTACCGTCAGGGTGATCCGGCCCTGACTGGTGAACTTGAGGGCGTTGGAGACCAGATTGGCCAGGATCTGGCGCACCCGCACCGCGTCCCCGTCCACCACCCGGTCCAGCGCCGGGTCGAGGCGGGCGGTGAGCAGCACGTCCTTCTCCTCGGCGCGCAGGCCCCACAGGGTGGTGATGTCATGCACCGCCTCGCCAAGGTGGAAGGGCGAGCGCTCGATGGTGATCTGGCCGGATTCGATCTTGGCGCTGTCGAGGATGTCGGAGAGCAGGCGCTCCAGGGTCTTGCCGGACGAGCGGATGACCTCGGCCATCTCGTGCTCGCGCGGGTTCAGCTCGGCCCGCGCCAGGGCGTCGGCCATGGCCACGACGCCGTTGAGGGGGGTGCGGATCTCGTGGCTCATATTGGCCAGGAAGGCGGACTTGGCCTCGTTGGCCTGGTGAGCCCGCAGGCGGGAGTCGCGCAAATGCCGGCTCTGGCGCAGCTGCCAGATCAGGACGCCCACAGCGAACAGCAGGAACAGGATGGCGATTCCGACCATCCAGCGCTGGGACCGGATCACATCCTCCTGCAGGCCGGCGTTGGCCTCGACCATGGCCAGCTGGCGGCGGCGCTCGTCCAGCTGGGCCTGCATGTCGCCCGTGACCTGGCCCAGCCCGGCGCTGAACCGGCGCGCCGTGGCCACCTCATTGTCCAGGAAATGGTCGCGCAGGGCGCGGTAGGCCTCGGCCTCGCGGCCCTGGGCGAACAGCAGCTCGGCGCGGGCCAGGGGCACGCGGGAGACGCCCTCCTCGCGGAACTCGCCCGCCGCCTGCAAGCCCTCGATGCGGGCCAGATCGTCCGCCGCCGCGTCGGCCATGCCCAGACGCGCCCGCGCGATGGCCCGGCGCGGCAGCATCTGGGGCGCCAGAAACGCGGCGGCGCCCAGATCCTCGCCATAGGGCTCAAGGCACGCCAGCACATCCCGCCAGGCGCGGCGCGCCTCGGCCGTCATGGCGCACAGATTGGCGTCATAGACCACCAGGCCCTCCACGCCCGAGCGCCGCGCCAGCCGGTGGTGCGCCAGATACAGGGCATGGGCCGTGTCGCCGTCCCCCATCTGGGTCGACAGGCGCGCCAGGTTGTAGAGGCTGTCGAAATCGGGGCGGGGGTAATCCGGCGCGTTATAGTCGATTTCATAGCGCCCGAAGGCGGCGGTGGCGCCGGCCACGTCGTTCAGTTTCATCAGCCCCATGCCGGTCATCTCCCACAGGCCGGCGTGCGCCGTATCGGCGTAGGGCTCTGTATCGGGCACCCGGCTGTCCATCTCGGCCAGGCGCTCAAGCCCCTCGCCGATCCGGTCCTGATCCATCAGGGCCAGGGCGTGGACGCGCACCGCGTGGGCCTGGACGAACCAGTCATCGGCGGTCCCGGCCACGCGGTCCATTTCGGCGGCCGCAGCGGTGTCGCCCTCGTCATAACGGATGGTCAGGGCGTTGAGCCGGGCGATGGCGATGTAGCGATCGTCGCCCAGCCTGCGGGCCGCCTCGGCCAGACGGTCGTTCCACCGCCGCGCCTGGTCGAACTCGCCCTGGTTCAGGCTGATCCAGGCCACGTGGTAGAGCCGGTTCAGCCCCTCGCGATCATTCCGGGTCATGGCCTCGCGGCCGAAGGCGTACAGGTCGTCGAAGCTGGTCGCCGCCGCCCGCGCCTCCACCGCCCGCGCCAGCTCCATGGCGGTGCGGGGGGGCGTGCTCGCGCGGGCGTCCCGGGCGCCTGCGGTCATCAGCAGCAAAACAGACAGGAGGGCGGCGACGAGGCAGATTCGGTACATGAGGGACTCTGAAAAACTGCACCCAGTCTAGACCGCGAGTGTTTCGCAACACTTAGCGCCGACGGCCGCCCAGGAGCCGTGACATCCGCTCCGCGTGCGGAAAAATGTCAGCGATCCCGGCCACTTGAAAAACCGTCACAAAAGCATCGTTTCGCCGTCACCATTTCTGGTCCCGGCCGTCACAAGGGGCCGCTATCGGCGCTCCCGAGGCTGGCTTTCTCTCGCCGGCGCATCGGGGACACACACCATGACCAGAACCACGTTCAGCGCCGGATTGCGCATCGGCGCTTCGGCGCTCGCCCTCTTCGCCGCCCTGGCCGCGGCGCCCGCCATCGCGGGCAATGTGAACGCCAACACCGCTTCCGCCAGCCAGAGCGTCATCACCGGCCGGGTGTCGGACCAGAACGGCGCCGCCCTGCCCGGCGCGCGGGTGATCATCGTGGAGACCGGCGCCGAGACGGCCACGGACCGTCAGGGCCGTTATGTGCTGCCCTGGACCGCCTCGGGCCGGGCCACCCTGGAGGTTCAGTATCTGGGCCTGCCCGCCGCCACCCGCGTGGTGAACACCGCCGGCGGCGCCACTGTGGCCGACATCGTGGTGGCCCAGGCGACCGAGGTGGCCGAACTTGTCATCGTCGGCTCCATCTCTGACGGGGTGGCGCGCGCCCTGAACCAGCAGCGCACCGCCGACAACACCACCAATGTGGTGTCCTCGGACTCCATCGGCCGCTTCCCCGACACCAACATCGCCGAGGCCCTGCAGCGGGTGCCCGGCATCGGCGTGGAGCGCGACCAGGGCGAGGGCAATTTCGTCAGCCTGCGCGGCGCCCCGGCGGCCTTCACCTCCATCACCGTGGACGGCGTGTCCCTGCCCTCGTCCAGCCCCGACACCCGCGCGGTGGACCTGGGCACCCTGCCGGCGGACGTGGTCAGCGCGCTGGAAATCTCCAAGACCCTGCTGCCGCACCAGGAAGCGGACTCTATCGCCGGTTCGATCAACCTGGTGACCCGCTCGCCCTTCGACAATCCGCGCCTGCGCATCAGCGGCAACGCGGGCATGGGCTACAATGAACTGGGGTCCACCAACGATGAGCGCGCCTCGCTGATCATCTCGGACGTGTTCGGGCCGGAGGCGCAGTTCGGCGCCCTGCTGTCGGCCAGCTACGCCCAGACCGACCGCCGCGTGGACAACATCGAATCCGTCTGGGACGTCATCGAGGACGCCGACGGCGAGGACATCCTCGGGGTCTCATCGCAGGAGTTCAAGGACTACAATACCCGCCGCGAACGCCTCAGCATGACCGGCGCGCTGGAGTATCGTCCGAACGCCCTGAACCGCTTCTACCTGCGGGGCACCTGGGCCCGGCGCACGGATGACGAGTTCCGCAACCTGCTGGCCATCCTGTATGAGGACGGCGCCATCCAGCCCGGGGCCACGGAACGGTCAGCCAGCTTTACGGGCGCGCGTTTCGCCCGCGAGTTCCGGCACCGGGTGGTGCGGGACGAGAACCTGACCATCAGCGCCGGAGGCGAGCACGAGTTCGACGGTTTCCGCCTGGACTACGTCCTGTCGGTCGCCAACTCGGAGCAGACCTATCCGAACCGCCAGCAGCTGCTGTTCCGGTCGGGCGCCAGCTATGACCTCAGCTATGACTTCAGCGGGGATTTCGATAATCCGGCCCTGTCGCTGTTCACCAGCCAGGAGCACCTGAACCCGGCCAACTACAGCTTCCGCGAACACGTCAACCGCTGGGCCGACACCACCCAGGATGAGACGGCCTTCGCCGCCAACGTCACGATCCCCTCCACGCTGTTCAACCAGCCCGCCGAATGGCAGTTCGGCGGCCGGGTGCGCCAGCGCGACATCGAGTCGGACGAGGAGAGCTACCGCAACCGCGACTCTTCGGCCCGCCCGGCCCTGAGCTTCGGCGACCTGCTGTCGGATGAGCCCTCGCGCAACTTCGACTACAATCTGGGCTGGAAGTACGACTCCGGGCTGGTGCTGGATTACTTCCGCAACCAGGGTCCGCTGACGGCCGCCCCGGCCTATCGCCGGCTCCCCAACTCCTTCGCCGCGGACTACACGGCGGGCGAGGACATCTACGCCGCCTACGGCATGACCCGGATTCAGTTCGACCGGGCCAACCTGATCCTGGGCCTGCGGGTGGAACGGACCGAGTTCGAAGGGTCCGCTCCCCAGTACGACGAGGACGACCTCGAGAACTTCACGACCGTCTCCTTCTCGCGCAGCTACACCGAGGTGTTTCCCAACGTCACCCTGCGCTACGCCTTCAGCGACAACCTGATCGGCCGCGCTTCCATCACCCGGGGCATCGCGCGCCCCCGCTACCGCGACAACGTTCCGCGCGCGGAAGTGACCGACAGCAGCAGCGCAACGCCATCCGTCACGCGCGGCAACATCGACCTTCGCCCCACGCTGTCCAACAATTTCGACGCCAGCCTCGAGTACTATTTCGAGCCGCTGGGGATCGTGTCCGCGGGCGTGTTCTACCGCGACCTGAAAGACTATGTGTTCGAACTGACGTCTACGGGAACTTTCGGCGGGACGGCGGCCAACATCACCCAGCCGGAGAACGCGCCGGACGGCCACATCGCCGGGATCGAGTTCAACTACCAGCAGCAGTTCACCTTCCTGCCGGGCTGGATGTCGGGCTTCGGCGTGGCGGCCAACTACACCTGGACCGAGGCGGAGATGACCCTGCCGTTCGCCGCGCCGGATCGGGGAACCAAGGTGGGCCTGCCCAACCAGTCGGATTCCACGGTGAACCTGTCGGTTTTCTATGAAACCAGCCGTTTCAACGCGCGCCTGGCCTGGACCGACCGCGACGACTTCATCCAGGAGTTCAACTACGACGACCCGCGCCTGGACACTTACTGGGAAGGCCGCTCGCAGCTGGACTTCACCGCCGATGTGGACGTGACCGAGCGGGTGAACCTGTACTTCGAGGCCAAGAACCTGACCGACTCCGAAGGCGTCCGTTACGCCGGGGACCGCTCGCGTCCCACCGAGCGTGAACGCTTCGGCCGCCTGCTGTTCGCCGGCGTGCGGGTCAACTTCTAGGCTTCAGCAACGACACTCCCCCAGACTGGGCGGAAGGCTTCGGCCTTCCGCCCTTTTTCTTTTGGGGATCAGGCGGCGAACGCCTGCTCCAGCGCCTTCAGCATGGGCTTGGGGCGGCCCAGCCAGTCGAACAGCAGGGGCTCGTCGCGGCCGTCGTCCCAGTCGCCCCGGCGCAGGACGCTGTCCCGGTCGCGCAGACCCCAGACGGTGAAGGCGAAGCGCTGACGCTGGGGCAGGGCCATGAAGGCGTCGGCGATCTCGCGCACCCGCTCGGTCTGCAGTTCGCGGCGGCGCTCGATGCGGGTCAGGTCGGTGCGCGAGCGCCCCATGGACATGTCCAGCTCCGACACATGGATGGGCAGGCCGAACTGGCCCATCTCATGGATGAAGGCCGCCGTGCGGCCCGGCTCGATGCTGTAGTCGATGTGGGACTGGGTCCCCAGACCGCCGATGGGCGCGCCCTGGCTCAAGAGGCGCTCAACCATCCGCAGGAAGGTCGCGCCCTTCCGGGGGTTGTGCTCCAGATTGTAGTCGTTGATGAACAGCACCGCGTCCGGGTCCGCCTCGGCCGCCACCTCGAAGGCGCGGCGGATGTAGCCGTCCTGCCCGAAGCGCTGCGACCAGTGACAGTCGCGCAGCCCGTTGCCGTCCTCGGCCACCGCCTCATTGACCACGTCCCAGCCGGTCACCCGGCCCCGGTAGCGGCCCATGACCTCGCGGATGTAGCGGTCATGCTCGGCGGCGAAGCGGGTCTCGTCCAGACCCTCGAAGTACTCCCGGCCCTGCGAGTACCAGATCAGGGCGTGGCCGAAGAGGCTCATGCCGCGCTGGTCGGCAAAGTCGGCGATGGCGTCCGGCGCGGCGAAGCGCAGGCGCCCGCCCGGGCCCAGGATGTATTCCATCTTCATCTCCCACTCGGGCGTGAGCTGGGAGAAATGGGTGGAGGCCAGTTCGGTCCACTGGGGGTCGCGGAAATGGTCGGTCATGGCCGCGACGCCGACGGGGAACGACGCCACGTCGCGCAGCGGGCGGACCGGCCCCTGAACCACCTGCGACGCCGCCGGGCGCCCCTCGCAGGCGGCCAGGGCCAGGGTGGAGGCCAGAAGCGTGCGGCGGCTGAACAGGGGCTGGGTCATGGGAGAGGCCGGTGCAAGAGGCGGGCCAGCCGCAAGACCTACTGATCTTCAGGACTGGCCACGGCGCTCGTTCGACATGGCGCCCACTGGAACACGTAGGCCGCGTCTGACCGTGCGAACTCTACCGCCGTGGTCAAGAATAGTGGCTCTCCGTCGTAGCACAGAGCAACCGCAGGGCCGTCGGTTGAAAGAATTTCCAATCGATAGAGAGTGTCGAACTCGGCAATCGGAACGCGGGCCAGATCACCAGCGACCTTCAGTTCGACCAAGGTCCAGGATGAGCCCGCAGCGCCACCTGCCAATCGCTCCGAGACGATGATCTGCGCCCGCTCATCGATCGTGTGACGGTCACGCTCAGTCGGTTCCACAGATCGGGAACAGGCGGCAACCATCGAAAAGCCGGCCATTGCCCCCACCACCATCCCAAATACCGCAAAGGTTCGGCTGGTCAGGGTTTGGCGCATGGTGGATTCTCAGCTCGCCCGCTTCCTCAGCCCCAGTTCATCAAAGGCCGCCGTTTCGCGTTTGGCGGCGGCGATGAGGCGGTTGAGGCGGGTGGTTTCGGCCACCTGTTCGAACTTCTTCAGGTCCTCGAAGGCGGAGGTCAGGGCGTCGCGGGCGCCGGCTTCCTCGGCGTCCAGGGTGGTCAAATCGGTTTCGGCGACGGCCTTTCTGGCCTTCCAGCCGGCCAGATAGGCGCCCAGCATCATGGCGGCCTGCGCATCATGGCGGCTGCGCTCGCGCTCCACCTCGGCCTCGGCGTCCAGCACCGCCAGTCGCATCTCGGTGGACGCGCGCCGGGTGGTGATCTCGGCGAGGCGCTTCTGCAGCGTCTCCACCTCATAGTTGGAAATGCGGATCAGCGAGTGGGCCCAGCTGGTCATTGGTCAGTCTCCGGCGGGATCATGCCCTGATTGAGGATGGCTTCGAGGCGGGTGAAGGAATCAGCCATGCGCGTCACCTCGTCCTTGTCCTGCCCCAGGAAGGCTTCCAGGGCGGGGTTGAGGGCGATGGAGCGATCGACGATGGGGTCGGCGCCGGCGCGGTAGGCGCCGATGCGGATCAGCTCCTCCATGTCCGAATAGGCGCTCAGGCACTGGCGGGCGCGGCGGTTCAGCTCGCGCTCGGGCAAGGTCTGGCAGTCCGGCAAGGTCCGGCTGACCGATTTCAGCACGTCGATGGCGGGGAAGCGCCCGCGCTCGGCGATCTTGCGGTCCATGACGATGTGGCCGTCGAGGATGCCGCGCACGGCGTCGGCGATGGGCTCGTCATGATCGCCCCCGTCCACCAGAACGGTGAACAGGGCGGTGATGGGGCCCGCCTGGGTGCCGTCCGGCCGGATCTGGCCCGGGCCCGCGCGCTCCAGCAGCTTGGGCAGTTCGGAAAAGACGGTGGGGGTGTAGCCCTTGGTGGTGGGCGGCTCGCCCGCGGCCAGGCCGATCTCGCGCTGGGCCATGGCGAAGCGGGTGACGGAGTCCATCAGGCAGAGGACCTCCAGGTCCTGATCCCGGAAATATTCGGCCACGGCCATGGTCATGTAGGCGGCCTGACGGCGCTTGAGGGCAGGCTCATCACTGGTGGCGACCACCACCACGGCGCGCTTCAGCCCCTCCTCGCCCAGGGTCTCCTCGATGAACTCGCGGACCTCCCGGCCCCGTTCGCCGATCAGGCCGACGACGACCACATCGCAGGTGGCCTGGCGCGCCAGCATGGACAGCAGCACCGACTTGCCCACGCCCGAGCCGGCGAAGATGCCCAGACGCTGGCCCCGGCAGGTGGTGGTGAACACGTCCATGGAGCGCACGCCCAGATCCAGCCGCTCGCCCACCCGGCCGCGCGAATGGGCCGGCGGCGGCGCGGCGCGCAGGGGATAGGGGGCGGGTCCGGGCGGCAGAGGGCCCTTGCCGTCGATGGGATCGCCGAAGGCGTCGATGATGCGGCCCAGCCAGGCCGTGGTCGGCCGCACGCTGGCGGCCATGTCGAGAATGCGGATGTCGGCGCCCGGCGCCACGCCCTCCACCGGGCCGTAAGGCATCAGCAGGGCCTTGGAGTCGCGGAAGCCCACCACCTCGGCGGGCAGGCCCGCATGGCCCCGGCGCACGATCTCGGCCCGGGCGCCCACGGCCAGCCGGCTCATGCCGCCGCGCGCCTCGATCAGCAGGCCGGACACGCCCGCGACCTTGCCGGTCACGACCAGCGGATCCACAGCTTCCACAGCGGCGACGAGATTGCGCAAGACTGCCCCTCAGCACTGAACAGCCCCGGCCGTTCTGCTGTTAACAATTGCTGCGAAACGGTTAAGCGGGAGTGAAGGCGCTGTAAGCTCACGCTCAATGTTGATGGACGCCCCCTTCAGCATTTCTGCCTTTGATGCGCGCTCAAAGGGCCTATCTGTATGATCACGCCGCACCACCACGACAGGAGCCTTTCCATGACCGACACCCCTTACGACGCCTCGCGGCACGCCAAGACCGGACGGGGCAAGGTCTATGACTCCATCATCGACACCATCGGCGACACGCCGCTGATCCGGCTGCCGCGCCTGTCGGCGGAGCTGAAGCCGAAGGCGACCGTTCTGGCCAAGCTGGAGTTCTTCAATCCCATCGCCTCGGTCAAGGACCGCATCGGGGTGGCCATGATCGAGGCGCTGGAGCAGGCCGGAAAGCTGAAGCCCGGCGACGTGATCATCGAGCCCACCAGCGGCAACACCGGCATCGCCCTGGCCTTCGTGGCCGCCGCCAAGGGCTACAAGTTGATCCTGGTCATGCCCGAGAGCATGTCCATCGAGCGCCGCAAGATGCTGGCCCTGCTGGGCGCCGAGCTGGTGCTGACCCCGGCCGAGAAGGGCATGAAGGGCGCCATCGCCACGGCCAATGACTTGCTGAACGCCACGCCCGGGGCGGTGCAGCCGCAGCAGTTCGACAACCTGGCCAATCCCGCTATCCACCGCGCCACCACGGCGGAGGAAATCTGGAACGACACCGCCGGGGCGGTGGACATGGTCATCGCGGGCGTCGGCACCGGCGGCACGATCACCGGCGTGGGTCAGGTGCTGAAGGCGCGCAAGCCCTCGGTGCGCATGATCGCGGTGGAGCCCACCGCCTCGCCTGTGCTGTCCGGCGGCGCGCCCGGCCCGCACAAGATCCAGGGCATCGGCGCCGGCTTCATTCCCTCCATCGTGGATCAGTCCATGATCGACGGGGTGGAGCAGGTCGCCAACGAGGACGCCTTCGACATGGCGCGCCGCGCCGCGCGGGTCGAGGGCCTGCCGGTGGGCATCTCCTCCGGCGCCGCCCTGACCGCCGCCTTCCGCCAGGCCGCCCTGGACGAGAACGCCGGCAAGACCATCGTGGCCATCATCCCCAGCTTCGCGGAGCGCTACCTGTCCACGGCCCTGTTCGAGGGATTGTAGGCGTCGACTGTCACGCCTGATTAACCGAAAGGGGCCTAGGCTGGCGCCGACATGTCCGAGCCTGCGGCCACATCCGCTGACGGCGCGCCCTCGCCGGGGCCGCGCGCACGCCATGCGCTGCTGAAGCGCCTGGCCGATGTGGCGGCCTTGCCCGCCAGCCGGGTGAACGCCTTCGAGCGCGCGGTGGTCGGTGATCTGCTGGTGGAGATGCTGCGCCTGGCCACGCCCGACGATCGTCGCAGGGTGGCCGTGCGGCTGGCCCCGCTGGGCGAAATTCCCCACAGCCTGGCGCGGCTTCTGCTGCGGGACGAGCCGGATATCGCGGGGGTTCTGATCGAACAGTGCGCCGCCCTGTCGGACTCCGACCTGATGGCCTGCGCAGCCGAGGCCGGAGCGGAGCATCGCTTCCTGCTGGCCGCACGCCGCAACCTGTCCGAGGTGGTGACCGACGCCCTGCTGGCCCACAGAGAGCCGGCGGTGATCGAGGCGGTGCTGCGCAACACCACCGCGCGCCTGTCCCAGCCCGGAATCGAGACCGTGGTCACCATGAGCCGCATCCATCCCCAGTTGTGCCAGCATGTGTTGCGGCGGCCGGAGATGCGGCCCTCGGGGGCCTATGTGATGTTCTGGTGGTCCGGGCCGGACGAGCGGCGGGCCATCCTTCAGCGCTTCGCCGTATCGCGAGAGGTGATGCAGGAGGTGGTGGAGGACGTCTTCGCCATGGCCGCCGCCGAGGGATGGCAGGACCCGGTGTCGCGCAAGGCCCTGCAATTCATCGAGCGACGCCAGAGGAACCGCGCCGCCATCGAGAAGAGCCCCTATGACAGTCTGGAGCACGCCGTGTCCGAAGCGGCGTCGGGCGGACTGACCCGCGAGCTGGCGGCGGAGATTTCCTATCTGTCAGGGATCAAGCCCCTGACCGGAGCCAAGATCCTGGGCGACGTGGGCGGGGAACCCATGGCCATCCTGTGCAAGGCGACGGGGTTGTCCAAGGGCGACCTGCAGGGCCTGTGGCGCTCCATGCGTCGGCCCGAGACGACGGACGACGGCGGCTGGCACCCGGTCTGGGAACGGGTGATGATCACCTATGACATGTTCGCCGTGGACCGGGCCCAGACGGTGCTGCGCTACTGGAACTGGGCCCTGTCCTCGGCCCTCACACCGCAATTGATGCAGGCGATCCGGGAAGGCGATGAAGAGGCGCTGGACGAATACTCTGCCCCCGAGCGCGCCGCTATGCTGGCCCTGGCTGAAAACTTCGGACGCTGAACTGATCGACAGCTTTACAGATCAGAAAACGGATCAGCGTCGCCCCTATGCGTATTGCTGTTGATAAGCTGTCAAAAGAACTCTATTGCCAACACCCGATGGGGAGCGGCTGCCAGCTTCTGACCCGAACAAACAGCAGAACACCGGAAGCGCGATCATGGACGAAACGTCTGAACTTCTCGAAATGACCGCCGACATCGTGTCGGCCTATGTGAGCAACAACAACGTGGACGCCGAGGCCCTGACGGGCGTCATCCAGAGCGTCCATGCCGCCCTGGTGGTGGTCAAGGCGGGCGGCGCCCAGCCTGAGCCCGAGCCGCAGGAGCCGGCCGTGTCGGTGCGCAAGTCGATCACGCCGGACTTCCTGATCTGCCTGGAGGACGGCCGCAAGTTCAAGTCGCTGAAGCGCCACCTGCGCACCAAGTACGACATGAGCCCGGAAGAGTATCGGGCCAAGTGGGGCCTGCCCAAGGACTATCCCATGGTCGCCCCGAACTACGCCAAGGCCCGTTCGGAACTGGCCAAGCAGATGGGCCTGGGCCAGGGCGGCCGCAAACCCGCCCGCCGGCCGCGCGCCAAGTAAGACAGCCTGCCCGTCAGGCTGGAAACGCCCGCCCCGGTCGCCGGGGCGGGCGTTTTCCTGTTCAGCCCCTGAAAAATCCCGCTCATCCCGGCGAAAGCCGGCATGAGGAAAGTCAGTGGATGGGTTCGGCAGCCACAGCCGGCGCAAGCTCCACCACCGGCATGCGCGCTGTGAAGGCCGAGCCCTCGCCCAGGGTGCTGTCCACCATCAGCCGCCCGCCGTGCAGTTCAGTCAGGGACCGCACCAGCGCCAGGCCCAGGCCCGTGCCCTGTTTCTTCTGGCCCGCGTCGCCGGCCTGCTCGAAGGGGCGGCCGAGCCGGCCCAGATCCTCGGCGGCGATCCCCACGCCGGTGTCCGAAACCACCACTTCAAGATACGGGCCCACCGCCTCGGCGGACAGGGTCACCGAGCCCGGCGCCGGGGTGAACTTCACCGCATTGGCCAGCAGGTTGAGGGTGATCTGTTTCAGGGCGCGGCGATCCGCCATGACGGTCAGGGGGGCGGGCGGCAGCACGCTGGTCAGGACCACCCCCTTCTCGTCGGCGTTCAGGCGCACCATGGCCACGGCTTCGGACAGGACGTCCCGGGCGTCGAACCGCTCCAGCGCCAGTTCGTAACGGTCCGCCTCGATCTTGGAGACGTCCAGCACGTCGTTGATGACGGCCAGAAGATGCCCGCCCGCCTCGTGGATGGAGACGGCGTAGTCGGCGTATTTCGGCGGCAGCGGACCGAACAGACTCTGGCGCATGATGTCCGAGAAGCCCACCACGGCGTTCAGCGGCGTGCGCAGTTCGTGGCTCATGGCCGCCAGGAACCGGGTCTTTCCCTTGTCGCGGGCCTCGGCCTCGCCCCGGGCGGCGTCCAGGGCGGCCTCGCGGGCGTACTGGGCGGTGGCGTCATGCATCTGCCCGATCAGGCGGCCGTCCTGCATCCGCTTGAGCGCCAGCATCACGCGCCGGTCCAGCGCTTCGCGCGGGGCGAAGCGCGTCTGGGCGTCAAGGCCGTTCAGGGCCTTGTCCATTCCCGACAGCACCGCAGGCCGGTCGGGTCCGTGGACGGCGGCGATCAGGCCCTGCTCGAACAGGATGTGGGCCGGCAGGCCCGGCGGCGGCGCGCCGTAGGCGGCCAGCACCCGGCCCGACGGCGTCAGCACCACGGTCAGGCCCGGCTGACAGGTCAGGATCGCCTCGTACCGCTCCAGACCCGCGTCAGCCCGCTCGAGACGCATCTGGGCGGTGAAAAAGGACAGGCGCAAGGCCAGGGCCGCGGCTGCGGCGGTCATCACCCCGGTCAGGGCGGCCAGGACGGCGTTGTCGCCGACGGGCGCGCCGATCGCCGCGGCCGCCAGACCGCCCACCGCCGCCAGGCCGGTCCCCAGCGCGCCCATCTGGCCCAGCCGGACGCCGCCGAGCGCCAGTCCCGCGATCAGGGGCATGAAGACGAAAGCGGCCAGCGGTCCGCCCAGACCCTCGGACAGCACCGCCGCCACGATGGCGGACAGGCTCCACGCGGTCAGCAGGATGACCCTCTGCCGGAAGCCGTCGCGTCTCAGCAACAGCAGGCCGCCCAGACCGGGCGCCACCATGATCATCAGGGCCAGGGCGGCGGGGCCCTCGGCCCCCGCGCCTACGAACCGGCCGCCAAGGGCCAGCACCGCGCAGGCGGTGGCCCAGCCCGCATGCCACATGGCCAGGGACGGCGCGCCGGCTGCTGACACGGCGGCGTCAGGCCCGGAGGTGGAGGCGGCGGGAGAGGTCAAGCGCGGCGGGGTCCGTTGCGATTTAGAGTCAGGCGCGGCGTTCGGCGCGACAGACCAGACTAGAGGGCCGGAGGAAATCCGGCGAGATCGCTCGCGTCCGAGGCGACCAGATTTCGGTGGACCATCCGCGCGGGGGTGGGGACGGCGGCGGTTGTGGGCCGCCGCCGGGGCGTCTATCTGCGCGTCATGACCGACGCCCCCCTGACCCCGCCCGACCACAGCATCGACGAGACCCTGGCCGAACTGGCCGAGGAATTCGACCTGCTGGGCGACTGGGAGCCGCGCATCGAATACGTCATCGAGCTGGGCAAGGGCCTGACGCCGCTGCCTGATCATGCACGGGTCGAGGCCAACAAGGTGCCCGGCTGCGCGGCCCAGGTGTGGCTGCATGTGATCCGCGACGGGGGGCGGCTGTTCTTCCTGGCGGATTCCGACAGCCACCTGTCCAAGGGCAACATCGCCCTGTTGCTGCGCCTGTACTCGGGCCGGGAGCCCGCCGAGATCCTGGCCTTCGACGCCCGCGCGGCCATGGACCGGCTGGGCCTGCCCCAGGCCCTGACCATGCAGCGCGCCAACGGCCTGAACGCCATGATCGGGCGAATCCGTCAGGAAGCGGCGACGGGGGCCTGAGCGCGCCGCCGTTGCACGGTGCAATTGGTGCAATTGGTGCAATCGCGCGGACGAAGACCGGGGGCGCCCTAGCGCCGGACGGGCGGGCGTTCCAGGCGGACGCGCAGGATCTTCAGGCCGCGCACATCCTCGGCGATGAAGCGCACGCCCTTGAAGTTCAGGACGTCTCCCCGCTTGGGCAGCACGCCGTTTCTGGCCAGGAACAGGCCGGCGACCGTGGAAACCTCGGGATGGCCGACATCAAGGCCGTGATCCTCCTCCAGCTCCGCCAGGGTGACCTCGCCGTCCAGCAGCATGGCCCCGTCGGGCAGGACCGTGATCCAGTCCGACGCGGCGCCCTCATCGTCGATCAGATCGGCGACCAGATCATCCATGGTGACGAAGCCCAGCGCGCCGCCGAACTCGTCGACCACCAGGGCGGCATGCACCCGCTGTTTCTTGAACAGGGCCATCAGGTCGTAGGCGGACATGCCCGCGGCCACGCGCGGCGCCGGCCGCACGAGAGCCCTGAGGTCGATGTCGGCCTGGGCCACGCGGGCGCGGATGAAGTCCTTGACGTGCAGCACCCCCACCACCTCGTCCAGCGAGGCGCCGAACACCGGATAGCGGGCCAGGGTGTGGCCGGTGATGATGGCCGCGACCTCGTCGGGGGAGGCTGACAGGGGAATGGCGACCATGCGGGCGCGCGAGGTCATCAGCTCCTGGGCGGTGCGATCCTCCATCTCGAAGATGTTCTCGATCAGCCGGGCCTGGGCGACGTTCATGTGGCCGCCGGACATCATCTCCTCGGTGGCGATTTCCAGCTCCTGATAGCTGTAGAGCATGGCGCCCTTGCCCGGATCGGGAATGCCCAGCAGGCGCATCAGACCGAAGGCGGTCCGGTTCAGAAGCATGACCATGGGCCGGAACAGGACGCCGAACAGGCGCATCACCGGATTGAGGACGATGCTGACCTTCTCGGGGGACTGCAGCGCCAGGGCCTTGGGGATCATTTCCCCGAAGACCACGTGCAGGAAGGTGATCCCGCTGAGCGCGATGGCGAAGCCCACGGCGTGGGACTGGTCGTAGCTGAGCCCCAGGCCTTCCAGCGGCCCGTAAAGCCAGCGGGCGACGGCGGGCTCGCCGTACATGCCCAGGCCGATGCTGGCCAGGGTGATGCCCAGCTGGGCGATAGCGATGTAGGAATCCTTGCCGGCCTCGCGATCGAACACCCGCAGCAACCAGCGGGCCGCGCGGTCGCCGTCCTGCGCCAGGGTCTCGAAGCGGCTGCGCCGGGCGCCCACCAGCCCGAACTCGGCCGCCACGAAAAGGCCGTTGACGATCACCAGGGCCAGGACGGCGGCGATGGGCAGCAGGACGTCGGTCATTCCCCGACCTCCGGTCCGCGCCGGATGCGCACGCGGCGCACCGCATGGCCCTCCATGGCCTCCACCACCAGCCGGACGGGCGAGTCCTCCACCGCCACCTGGTCCCCCACCACCGGCAAGCGTCCCAGTTCGTGCCAGACAAGGCCGCTGACGGTGTCGGCCCGGTCCTCGGGCAGGACCACGCCGTGGCGGTCGGCCAGCATGGCCAGACGCACATCGCCCCGGACGCTCAGGTCCGGGCCGTCGACGACGAACAGTTCGTCCTCGTCGTCGAACTCGTCCTGAACCTCGCCGAAGACTTCCTCGAGGGCGTCTTCCAGCGTCACAAGGCCGGTGAAGCTGCCGTACTCATTGATGACCATGGCGCTGCGCCGGCCGTGCTCGCGCAGGGTCTGCCACAGGCTGGGCACGCTCATCACGTCGGCGACGATCAGGGGATCGCGCCGGATGGAGCCCACCAGGGCGTGCGGGGTCTTTTCGAACGTGGCGAACAGGGTGCGCAGGTGGATGATGCCCACCACGTCGTCGGTAGTCTCGCCGGTCACCGGAAAGCGGGAATAGGGCGTCTCGGCGACCCGCTTCAGCGCCGCCTCGACGGTTTCCGTCGCCTTGACCCGGACCATGCGGGTGCGGGGGGTCATGATCTCGCGCACCCGCCGCCCGTGGACACTGAGGGCGCCGGCCAGCATGTCCCGCTCGTCCGCGTCGATCAGCCCCCCGGCGGCGCTGGCCTTGAACAGACCTTCCAGCTCATCGGGGGAATGGACGTGGGTATGGCTGTGATCGGCGCTGAGCCGGAACAGCCGCATGATGGCGAAGGCGGTCCCGTTGAAGACGAAGATCAGCGGCCGGAACAGCAGCAGGCTGAACCGCATGGGCGCCAGGGTGGCCATGGACAGCCGCTCGGGATAGCGAAGGGCGATGGTCTTGGGCAGCAGTTCGCCCAGCACGACCTGAACCATGGTGACGGCCAGCAGCACGATGATGATCGCGGTCACCTGGCCGCCCACGGCGCCCAGAAGCGGGGCCAGCAAGGGGGTCAGCTGGGCCTGCCCATAGGCGCCCGCCACCAGGCTGCTGATGGTGATGCCGATCTGGCAGCCCGCCACATAGTCGTCCAGCCGCGCCCGATCGCGCAGGATGGCGAGCAACTGGCCGGCGGGACGACTGCCGGCCTCGGCGCCCTCCTGCACCCGCGACTTGCGCGCGCCGACGGTGGCGAACTCCGCCGCCACATACAGCGCGTTCGCAGCCACCATGAGGAAGATCACGCCGATGGGGATCAGGAAGCTGAAAATTGTACGGGCGCCTCGGTGACGGAGATCCGGGCCATACCAGCGCGCCGCCGGAACGACAATCGCGATGACAGGGCCGGACGACCAGTGCGCCCTGAACGCAGGACTCCCGTCATCCGATCCCGTAATGACGCGCCAGATCGGCCAGGGCCTGCTTCAGGATGGTCTTGCCCTGACGGCGACGCAGGCCGAGGCCCTGTTCGGCCAGCTGGAGCGACGAGCCGTGGATGCAGATGCGCTCCAGCATGGCGCGGCGTCCGGGCGTGGCGGCGTCCAGGGCGGCCTGGACCCGCCGGCGGGCCTGAAGCGCGCGCTCGCCGGGCCCCGAGGGCGTCCCCTGCCCGGCCCCGGCGCGCGGCAGGGCGTCCCATCGCATGGTCAGGGACGGCCCCAGACTGGCCAGCTCGGCGTCCGCGCGCAGCTTCTCGCCCGCCGCCACCTCGGCCGGCGACAGCCATGGCCGACCGCTGGGGTCCTTGCGCCGGGCCAGCCACAGGATCGGCGACTCCCCCAGATTGACGGCGCGCGGTTTCACGGCCCCGTCCGGCGCCGTGACCGGGCGCGTCCCCGGCACGAAGCCGGGACGCCCGCCGCCTGAGGGACGCGGCGGGACCGCCCCCGCGCGCGCCGTCCAGCCGCCGCCCTCGCGCACCGCCAGTCCCGGATCGCGCGCCAGATCGCGGAAGGCGGCCTCGTCCAGGGTCAGGACCGGTCGGCGGCGGCGGTCCGGCCCGAGCCGCAATCGGTAGCGGCCGGGCCCGGGCGCCGCCTCGATCCAGGCGCCGGGGCGGGCCAGCAGGGCGCGCAGACGCTCGCTCATGCCGCCGCAGCCTCCCGTCCGGCGATCTCGGCCAGCCCGCGGCCGACCCGGTCCAGCAGGCCGTCCAGGGCGGGGTCGTCGCGCCTGTCCTCCACCTCGCGGCACGCCTTGGCCACGGTGGTGCGGTCGCGGTCGAAGGCGGCCCCCACCCGATACAGCGGCCAGCCGTACTCGGTGTGGCTGAGATACCAGGCCAGGGCGCGGGCGCGGCGCACCTCGTCAGGCAGCCGGCGGCGCGACTGCATGGCCGCGGCGGGCACCCCCGTCACACTGGCCACCGCCTGCATGGCCAGAAGCGCACGGGCGCGGTCGGCGCGGACCCGCTCCACCCTCTGCTCCAGTGTTTCGTCGTGGTCGTCCATCATCATCCTCACTCCGGTTCCTGCGCCCCAGCGGCGCGACGCCATGCTGGACCCGCCCGGAAGCAGTGCGGATTATATTCCTATTTTGTGCGTCAGTATCGGACGCATCCCGTTAAGGCCTGCGGCATTGGCGTGGCGAAAATGCGGGATCAAGGGCGGCCGAACGCGTTCGCATTCGGCCGGCTCCCTGCTCGCGCGGGACCCGCCAGGCGAGGCGCGGCAAAGAAATATCGAATCGTTGACTCGTTCTGCTGGACGCCGATTCGCAAATCAGACTATCGATTCGGCATTAACCGTTCTTAAGGTTTTTGCGGCCTTAACTGGTCGGAAAGGTTACCCGCTCGTCCGTGAGCGGCCTTATGGTCAAGGTTCGCCTGGAGGGGCATCAATGCGTGTTCTGCTGATTGAAGACGACAGCGCGACCGCGCAGAGCATCGAGCTGATGCTCAAGTCGGAAGGCTTCAACGTCTACACGACCGATCTGGGTGAGGAAGGCATCGATCTGGGCAAGATCTATGACTATGACCTCATTCTGCTGGACCTGAACCTGCCTGACATGAACGGCCTCGAGGTCCTGCGTCAGCTGCGCGTGGGCAAGATCAACACCCCGGTCATGATCCTGTCGGGCTCGACCGAGGTTGAGACCAAGGTCAAGACCTTCGGCGGCGGCGCCGACGACTATCTGACCAAGCCGTTCCACAAGGACGAGCTGGTGGCGCGCGTGCACGCCGTGGTGCGTCGCTCCAAGGGGCACGCCCAGGCCATCATCACCACCGGCGAGATCGCGGTGAACCTGGACGCCAAGACGGTGGAGGTGGACGGCCACCGGGTCCACCTGACCGGCAAGGAATACCAGATGCTGGAGCTGCTTTCCCTGCGCAAGGGCACGACCCTGACCAAGGAAATGTTCCTGAACCACCTGTACGGCGGCATGGACGAGCCCGAGCTGAAAATCATCGACGTGTTCATCTGCAAGCTGCGCAAGAAGCTGGCCACGGCCGCCGGCGGCAAGCACTACATCGAGACCGTCTGGGGCCGGGGCTATGTGCTGCGCGACCCGCACGAGAACGCCACGGCCAACGCGGCCTGATCGTCCCGATCACAGACTACGGAAAGGCCCGCCGGATCGCTCCGGCGGGCCTTTCTGCTTTTGGCCCTAGAGGTCGCCCAGCGCCAGGAACGCGCGGGCGGCGGCGTAGTCTCCGGCCTCGAAATGCACGCGCATGACGCTGTCGTCGCGGAACAGGAACTCCACCGTGAACCGCTCGCGCGGGTCCAGGTCGGCGAGAGCCTCGGCCGCCGCGTCGGGGAAGCGCCACAGCTCGCCCTGGGCGCGACCTTCAGGCAGCAGGGCGGCCGGGGCCAGCTCGCTGGATGAAGCCCAGAAGGCGCGGCGGGCGGTGGCGGGCGGCAGGGGCGCGAGGCTGGCCTGGACGATCCAGGGCTGACGCGCCCGGCCCGGATCGCGCATCACCACGCGAGCGCCGTAGGGCCGGGGGCCGCCGGGAAAGGACACCGCCGCCGCCAGACCCTCTTCGCCGCCGGGCGAGACCACGCGGCCGAAGGTCACCGGGGCTGACCGGAAGCGACCCATCTGGGACAGGCGCCAGGCGTCGCGGGCGTAGCGGGTGCGGTCAGCGGTCCAGTCCTGACGCGCCCCGGGAAAGGTCATGCGGGCGGTGCGCAGCCAGCCGGCGAACCCGTCGCGCACGCGGGCCGCGGCGGTGGTCAGGTCCTGCGAGGCGCAATCCGCCGAACGGGCGCGGTTCGCCGCGCGGGTCCGCGTCGCGGCCAGGGCGGGCTCGGGCGTTCCGGCGCGCAGGGCCGCGCCCCGCGCCTGATGGGTCGACACATCCAGCGCCGCGCGCACCGGGGCGGCGAACAGGCCACAGCGGGCGTCCGCCGCCAGCATTAGGCTGCGTTCGTAATAGAGGCGTTCGGCCCCCGCCTGCGCCGCCCCCGCAGAGAGGGCCAGCAGCGCCGCGCCGGTCGCCAGACGTTCTGTCAGGCCTTTGATCATGGGGCCAGACTAGGCCATACCCCTTCCGGTCCCGTTTCCTTTCAGGGTTAGCGAATTGCTTATCGTCAGTGACGTGTGGGTCAGCGCCCTGATCCGCCGCGCCGAACTGTCCGGGGCCTTCGCCACGGTCGTGCGCAAGGGCGACGCCCGGGCCGGCAGCGTCATCGTCAAGGCGTATGACACCAGTGAGCGCAAGGCGCGGCTGTACAGCGAAGCCTTCGGTCCGGACGGCGAGCGGCTGTGGATCCAGCCCGTCTCCAGCGATCAGGAAAGCGAGCTGGACGCCTATATACAAAGACAGGTCGGCTATGATCCCGACCTGTGGGTGGTGGAGGTCGAGGACCGCCAGGGCCGCCATTTCATCACCGAGACGGTGCAGGGCGAGCGGTCGTAAATCCTTAACCGCGTTCGTGAACCGGGCCGAAAGCGCGCCCGGCTAGTCTCATCATCAACGGGCGAAGAATGCGTCCGACAATGATGGTGATGGCGCAGTGCTCTTTCTGCTGAACGATGTGGTGTTCGACCTGGACGCGGCCTGTCCGGTCACGGCGGCCGACGCGCGCCGGTTCGACCGGCTGGATCTGGACTATGTGCTGGAGCTGGCGTGCGAGATGTTCGCCGGAGATCCGATGCTGCATCACAACGATCCCGAGCGCGCGCTGCGTCTGGCGTGGCTGATCGCCGACCGGGCGCCGGAGCTGAACGCGGCCATGTTCGCCGCGCCGGAAAAAGACTGTGCGCCCGAGTTGGTGGAGCCGCGCTTCTGCGCCCTGCCCGCCCCGATCATGCGCCAGCTTCACGCCCGCGCGGCCAGGGGCGCGCTGGACGCCGTGGCCGCCGACAAGGCGGTGTGGGGCCGGCTGGCGGCGTGATCTAGAGGATCACGCGGAACAGGGCGTTCACCGCGAAGGCCACGCCCAGCAACAGGGCGAACCCGATGACAAGGTAGAGGCCGGGGTGCAACTCGCCCGGCTTGTGGAAGGCAGGGGGCGCGTCCTCGCGCGAGTGCGGGGTCATGGTCATGTGGTTTCCTCCTTCAGCGGCGGAAGGCTGCATGGCCCTGCCGTCTCGCGTTACGGATATGTAATGTACCACGAATAGCCCTGTTCCGCGAGGGGTTATGGACCGGGCGCAACACGTCTCGACTCCGCGATCATGCAGACGCTAGATTTCCGTCGGGAACGGGGGATTGAGCATGTCTGGACTGAAACCGGCGCGGATCGCCATGGCGGCGCTGGCGCTGATGCTGCTGGCCGTATCGCCGGCGCGGGCGGACTGGCTGCGCGCCGAGAGCGAGCGGTTCGTCATCTACAGCGACGGCGATGAGCGGAACCTGAGAGCCTATGTCCAGAAGCTGGAGACCTTCGACAGGGTGCTGCGCCTGTTCATGGGGCTGCCGATGGAGCAAGCCCCGCCGCGCAAATTTCCGATCTATCTGATCGGGCAGCAGCGCGATCTGGCCCGGGTGCTGCCGAGCGCGATCCAGAACCAGGCGGGCGTGTACATCACCGTGGAGCAGGACATCTTCGCGGTCGCCACGCGGTCGCGAAACGACGACTCGACCCTGCTGCACGAATACGCCCACCACTTCATGTTCCAGAATTTCAACTTCCCCTACCCCGCGTGGTTCGTGGAAGGATTCGCGGAGTACTACGCCGCCTCGACCATCGAGCCCGGCCGCGTCGAGGTGGGCCTCTACAACGAGAACCGGGTCGCCTGGCTTCAGAACGGCCAGTGGATGCGGATGGAGGACGTGCTGGCCGGGCGCGCGCGCAACGCCCGGGGGGACCGGTTCAACGAGACCTATTATCCGCTGGCGTGGCTGCTGACCCACTGGTTCATGGGCGACGTGGAGCGGCGCGCAGCGATGCAGCGGTATCTGGCGGATGTGGGCTCAGGCGGTGATCCGGTGGAGGCTCTGGAGCGGCACACGGGCCTCACGCCGATCGCGCTGCGTGACGCCCTGCGCGCCTATATGCGAGGGCGTATTCCGTATTCGCGGGTGAGCCATCCCTTCCCGACAGCCCCTGTCGCCATAGAACGCCTGCCGCGCTCAGCCAACGATCTGCTGCTCATCAATCAGCAGTTGAAGCTGGAGCGCGGAAGCGATGACGGTCTGATTGAGCAGGTCCGGCAACTGGCCGCCCGGCACCCCGGCGATCCATTTGCGCAACTGGTGCTCGGGCGGGGCGAAATCCTGCTTGGCGACCCTCAACAGGGAGAAACGGTCCTCAACGCTCTGCTGGATCAGCAGCCAGACAATGTCGAAGCCCTGCAACTGCTGGCCCTTTCGCGCATGAAAGGGGCCTCCGAACATCCCGAAGGCTACGATGTCGCCATGGGCCAGATGCGCGGTTTCCTGCAGCGGGCCTATGAGGCTGACGACGCGAACTACTACACCTTCCTGCTGATCGCCCAGAACCGTATCGGCGAGCCCGGCTATCCCAACGAGAACGATCTGGCGGCCTGGGAGCTGACCTACATCATTGCGCCGCAACTCGGGCAGGCCCGTTTCGGACTGGCGCAGGCGTTGATGGCCCACGATCGGAACGCCGAGGCCATCGCCCTGCTCGAGCCCCTGGCCAACGATCCGCACAACCCGCACAATGCGGCCATGGTGCGCACACTGATCGCGCGCGCCGAGGCGGGCCTGAACGGGGACGACGCGGACGCGCTGCCCTGGGACGAGGCGGATGGCGAGATGATGGACGACGGCGAATTCGACTAGGCTCCGTCCGAAGCAGGGGCTGGACGTCATCAAAGAGCGCCAGTCCCATCACCCGAGGTGACAGCGCGCCCTGTCCGCGCTATCGGCGCGGCCATGTCGAAAAGAACACTGCCTGAAGAAGCTGCGCGGCGGCGCACCTTCGCCATCATCGCGCACCCTGACGCGGGCAAGACCACCCTGACCGAGCACATCCTGCTGGCCGGGGGCGCCATCCGCGCGGCGGGGGCGGTGCGGGCGCGCGGCGAGAACCGTCGGACCCGCTCGGACTGGATGAAGATCGAGAAGGAGCGGGGCATCTCCGTCTCGGCGTCGGTGATGACGTTCGAGCACGACGACAAGATGTTCAACCTGCTGGACACCCCGGGGCACGAGGACTTCTCGGAGGACACCTACCGGACCCTGACGGCGGCGGACTGCGCCATCATGGTGCTGGACGCGGCCAAGGGCATCGAGCCCCAGACCCTGAAGCTGTTCGAGGTGTGTCGTCTTCGGGACATCCCGATCATCACCTTCATCAACAAGCTGGACCGCGAGGCCCAGGATCCCATGGCCCTGCTGGACGAGATCGCGTCCCGCCTGCAGCTGGATCCCTCCCCCATCTGGTGGCCGGCCCAGAGCGGAAACCGCCTGCGCGGCATGGTGGAGATGGGGACCGGCCGGTTCCAGCCCTACGCCCGCAAGGAAGCCGGGGCGACCGAGGACCCGGACCATCCCCCCGCCCTGCCCCTGTCGGACGCGGCGCAGTATTTCGAAGCGGGCGAGCAGGAGGCGCTGGTCGAGGCGGCGGAGCTGGTCGAGGGCGGCTACAAGCGGTTTGACGTGCAGGCGTTCCTGGAAGGCCACATGACCCCGGTGCTGTGGGGTTCGGCCCTGCGCCACTTCGGCATCGACGAACTGCTCAAGGCCATCGGCGACTGGGCCCCCGCGCCCAAGGTCATGAAGGCGAGGAAGGAAGCTCCGCCGGAGACCCGCAACGCGCCGGAGCCCGAGGACATCGTCGTGGAGCCGGGCAAGGACGAGGTCACCGGCTTCGTGTTCAAGGTCCAGGCCAATATGGACCCCAACCACCGCGACCGCATCGCCATGTTCCGCATGGCGTCGGGCCGCTTCCAGCGGGGCATGAAACTGAAGGTGCAGAACACGGGCAAGGCCCTGTCGGTGAACGCGCCGATCATGTTCTTCGCCTCCGATCGCGAACTGGCCGACGACGCCTTTGCCGGCGACGTGATCGGCATTCCCAACCATGGCGTGCTGCGGGTGGGCGACAGCCTGTCGGAGACGGGGCTGGTGCGTTTCGCCGGCCTGCCGAACTTCGCGCCGGAAATCCTGCAGCGGGTGCGGGTCAAGGATCCGCTCAAGGCCAAGCACCTGAAGAAGGCGCTGGAGGGTCTGGCCGAGGAAGGCGTGACCCAGCTGTTCCGCCCCGAACTGGGCGCGGACTTCATCGTCGGCGCGGTGGGCCAGCTGCAGTTCGAGGTCATGGCCGACCGGCTGAACAGCGAATACGGCCTGGATTCCATGTTTGAGCCCAGCCCCTGGGCCGAGGCCCGCTGGGTGTCCGGTGAGAAGGCCGATCTGGAAGACTTCATGGGCAAATACCGGCCCCAGATGGCCGCCGACATCGACGGCGCGCCGGTGTTCCTGGCCAAGTCCGCCTGGGAGACCGGCTATGTGGGCGAGCGCTTCCCGAAGGTGGCGTTCTCGCGGACCAAAGAGCGGGGATAAGCCGGCGCCGCCGCCTTCCCGAGGCCCTGATTCCGTGCTCTCATTCCTCGAGGCGCGGGGCGTCACGGGAAATTTTGCATGATCGTCGCGGTCGCCATGGCGGTTCTGTCAGGCCTTTCGGGGCAAGTGACGGTGCTGACCGGCTATGAGTCGGCTGTGCGCTGCGCGGGCCTGACCCAGGCGGCCTCGGAACTTGAAGGCGGCGAGAGCGCGCGGGGACAACGCCTGTTCGACGCCGCGCTCTACTGGTCGCTGGCCGCCGGCCAGGCCGCCGATGCGGCGGGCCGCCCCGCGGAAATCAGCGACAACGACCAGACCCGCGCCCGCATCCGGGCCGTCCGTGAATTGAACGCCGGCGAGGACGCCGCGCGCGAAGCCCTGTCCCGATGTCTGGAGCGGACGCCGGATCTGGGATGAACCTGCAAGCTTGGCGCTGAACCGCCGGCGCGGCGCTGCGTTTGCTTGTTGCGGGGCGGATGAGGTGAGGCGATCCCGATACGGGACAGAAGGCGAGTATGGGAATGTTCGAGTTCGGACGGGATCTGAGACGGCTCTTCGCGCAGGCGCGGGAGGGCGACGATCGCAGCTGGATCGAACTCATCGGCGCCGACCTGCTTGAAGCCGAAGCGCGGGGTCAGGCCACGGACGCCCACAGGACCCGCTGCCGCGAACCGGTGCTGACCGGCCTGAAGGCGTCGGCCCTGTGGCGCGAACACGCCCGCAGAACCGGCCGCCGCGACAGCCTCGCCCGCGCGCTTTCGGCCGCGTCCGACGCGGGCCAGGCGGCCGTGACCACGGACCAGCACATCGAGGCGGCCATGGAGACCGCCCTGTGCCTGATGCTGCAATATGAACAACGGGGCGGCGCCGACCTTCTGCAGCAGATCGATCTGGTGCTGGACGGCCACGAGACCGGACGCTCCGGCGCGCTGTCGGCGCGTCTGGCGGTCGCCCACGCCCGCCTGGAGGCCCTGAAGGCCCGGCGCAGCGGCGAGCCGGCCGCCATGCTGGACGCCTCGGCCCTGATGGATTCCGCCCTGCACGACGTGGCCAACCGGCCCGATCTGGCCCCGGAAGCGGCGGAGGTTCAGCTGGACCGCGCGGCGCTGGCGCTGGAGGCCGGCCTGCTGCGCGGCGACACACGCCTGCTGGACCAGGCCGGACGCGATCTGCGCGCCCTGGTGGCGTCAGCCTCGCCCGAGTACCGGCCGGTCACACGGGCGCGGGCGCTGACCTTGTGCGCCGCAGGCCTGTCGGCCCTGGCCGCCCTGGCGGGCGACGAAGAGGCGCGAAGCAAGGCGCACGAGCTGTTCGACGCCGCAGCCGACGCCTTCACCCCCGATCACAGCCCGCTGGACTGGGCCGCCATCGAACTGGCGCGCGCCGCGCGGGACATGAACCCCGACCTGGATCGCCTGATCGAGATCGAGACGGTTACCGCGGGCGAAGGCCTGATTCTGGGCGCCGTGGCGCGGGAGCGCCGCGTGGCCGTGGAGGCCCGGCAGGCGGAACTCGGCCGGGACGCCGCCCGGCTGGCCCGGATGGAGACGCGCCTGCGTCGGCGGCTGGCTACGGGTCAGGCGTCTGAAAATCCGCTCGACTGGGCCGTGGACCAGATCACCCTGTCGCAGGTGCAATTGACGCGGATGCGGCTCACCGGGCGCGGCGAGGCCGGGCATCTGGGGCTGGTGCTGGTGGAAGCGGCCGAGACCGCGCGGGATCTGGGAGCCGGACTGATCGCCGACCGGGCCAGGGCGCTTCTGACCATGGTCCGCCAGACCTTTCCGAGCAGCCCCGGTTGATCCGTCAGGCGGCCTGACGGCGCAGACGCCAGAAACGCAGGGTCCGCAGCGCCGTCTCACGCGGTAGTTCGGCGTAATGACGGGCGTACTCGCGCGCCTTGCCCATGGCGTTGTCCTCGCGGCTGAGCAGGACCACGGCGTAGGTAAGGAACAGGGCCTTGTCCAGGTCCGCCGATTTGCACACCACCGCCAGGGCGTCCATCTCGCGGCGCTCGACGATGGTGCGGGCGGTGTGGAAATCGATGTCCGACAGTTCCGCCAGGGCGATGAGGAAAGCGGTTCGACCGCCCGAGCGCAGGAAGCGGGCCAGAACCTGCGGGGTCAACTGATTGGCCGCGTTCAGCTCCTGAACATAGGCCAGTTGCTCGGCGTAGTCGGGCGGCAGGACCCCGTCAGCGGCGGCCACGCGCGCGCGGCCGGCCTCCAGCGCATTCTCCAGCAGGGCGGGATCCAGTTTGGCGTTCTGCTCCAGAATTTGCTGGCGCAGGCGGGCCTCGACCACGAAATACATCTCGTTGAGCAGGTCCGGCGGCAGACTGGTCCGGTTGACCACCGCCTCGTGCAGCGCGGGATTGGCCCGCGCCCGGTCCACCGCCGCCTCGCTGGAGGCGCGCGACATCCGGGCCCCGTCGTTGCGCAGCAGGGCGCCCAGGGTTTCATCGTCGCCCCGCTCGACGATCACCGAGGACAGCGCCTCGGACAACGAAGGGCGGCTCGATACGGCGCGCAGCCGCTCCTGCCCGCCTTCACGCACGGCCTTCATCAGGTCGTCCTGCTGCAGCACGGGCGACCAGGCCAGAACCGGCGCGGCCACCGCGTCAGAGTCGTCCTCGGCCAGGCGCCGGATCAGACGGATCGGAGCGTCCGCCTGGGCGGCGAAGCGCTGGGCCAGCTCGGCCCGGACCGCCTCCTCCATGTCGTCGGCCAGATGCGCCAGGACCACGCCGTAGTGTTCGGTCTCGGCCTCGGTCCTGGCCGTGGCGCCGAAGAAGTGGTCGGTCAGGTCGCGCAAGAGGGCGCGCCGCTTCTCGCTGGATCCCTCGCGGGCCAGATTGACCAGTTCAGGCAGGCGCGAGCCCGTCTCCACCGACTGGGTCATCGTCTCGCTCACAGATCGCCCGCCACGGACGGCGCCAGACCGCCCTGGCTGCGCATCAGGGTGGGGGGCGGGGGCGGCTCGGCCAGGTCCACCGGCGCGCTATCCAGGAAGAACGGCGCCGGCAGGGTGGCGGGGTCAGGGGCGCGGCCCGCTTCCCGATGGACGGAATAATAGCGCGCGCCGTCCCGGCTGTCGGGACCCGTGCGGGGCCGGGGCGCGGGCGGGGCAGCCTCTGCGGCGGCGTTGGCGGCCATGCGACGGACCGGGGCGTCGGCGCGCGGCGCCATGGGATCGTCCCCGGGCGTCGCCTGCATCGCGCCGGTTGCGCCCGCTTCGGTCCTCGGCGAACGGACGGGGGTCTGGGCCACAGGGGTGTGGGCCACAGGGGTCTGGGCCACCGGAGTGCGGGGCGCGGGGGCCGCGTGGACCGGCGCGGTTCCGGCCGCCGCGACCTGGCTGTAGGGAACCGGCGTTGACGCCCAGGCCGGTCCGGCGGACACCACGGGGGGCGATCCGAAGGCGTTGGCCGGCGTCAGGCCCTGCGGGAAAGGCCGGGCCGAGGCGGTGTAGTCGGGCAGCACGCTGGGCTGGATCTGGAGCGGCGCCGGCGGGGCGGTTTCCAAAGTTTGCGCGGCGGCGACGGCGGCGGGCTGGTCCGGGCGGGGCCCCTCGGCCTTGCCGGGCCAGGTGAGCGTGCGCAGGCCCGCCTGACGGCTGGCGCCCGGATCCCCGGCGCTTTGGGCGTCCGCCGATGAGGCCGCCAGGACGAGGCCGGCCGCCAGCAGACCTGAACACAGGATGCTGTGGTTCCCTTGTCGTGACGCCATGGCCCGAAGCCCCCTGGAGATCATGGCCGAAGCCTCGGCCGGATTGGGGGCAAGGCTAGGCCGCACGGCCTTAACCCGTCGCTAACGGAGGCCCCGATTTCCGCCCCGGCGGCGCAGCACCGCGCGTTCCACCGCGCCGATCACGGCGTTCAGCGCCACCCCCATCCCCGCCAGGCAGGCCAGGGCGGCCAGAAGCTCGGCGGTGCGCAGGCGATTGCCCGCCTCCAGCAGTCGCCAGGCCAGCCCCTGGGTCTGGCCCGTGCCCGAGACGAATTCGGCCACCACAGCCCCGATCACCGCCAGCCCCGCGGCCACCCGCAGCCCCTCCAGGGCGAAGGGCGCGGCGGCGGGAGTCCGCAGCCGCCACAGCCGCTGCAGGGGCGAGGCGCCGTAGAGGTCGAAGAGACGCTCCAGGTCCGGGTCCGCTGACTTCAGGCCTGTCAGCACCCCGGAAAACAGGGGAAAGAAGGCCACGGTCGCGGCCAGCGCCACCACGGCGCGGTCGGCGTTATCCAGCCCGGCCCAGATCAGCACCAGCGGAGCGATGGCCACCACCGGGGTCACCTGCAAGGTCACCGCCAGGGGCCGCACCGCCCGCTCGGCCGTCGTGCTCAGCGACACCGTCAGGGCGAGCGCCGTCGACACCAGCCCCGCGACGATCAGGGCCTGCAGCGCCATCCAGAACGTGGCCCAGGCCGAGGCTGCCAGGCGGGGGCCGGTCTCGATCAGGGCCACGACCACCGCGCCGGGCGTGGGCAGGAAGTAGGCGGGCACGGCCAGGGCCCGGCAGGCGATTTCCCATCCCGCCAGCAGCACGGCCAGCAGGAGCAGCGGCGCCAGGATGTCGCCCGCCCGCCTCACGCCGCCGGCTCCATGGCCGAATCGAGCGCCGTGGCGATCTGCTCGACACAGCGGGCGTGGGCCGGGTCCAGGCGATGTCCGCCGGGTCGCGGCAAGGCGCCCGGAGTCGTGACCCCGGCGGCGATCCGGCCGTCTGCGGCCCGCATCACCAGCACCCGGCCGGCCATATACGCCGCCTCCTCCACGTCATGGGTCACGAAGACGATGGCGGGGCGGGTGCGGGCCCACAGGCCGTGAATGTCCTCGATCAGGGCGCGGCGGGTGGCCGAGTCCAGCGCCGCGAACGGCTCGTCCAGCAGCAGCAGGTCGGGATCTGTCACCAGAGCCCGCGCCAGGGACGCCCGCATGGCCATGCCGCCGGACAGCTGGTGAGGCCGCGCCGCCGCCCGGTCGCCCAGCCCTACCTGCGCCAGAACAGCCCGCGCCCGCGCATGGGCCCGGTCCCCCGGCTGGCCGGAAAGGCGGAGCGGCAGGGCCACATTGTCGATGGCGGCCGCCCACGGCATCAGGGTGGCGTTCTGGAACACCAGACCGGTGCGGCCCTTGTCCACGTACCGGTCCACCCGGCCCGCGTCAGGCGTCTCCAGCCCGGCCAGCAAACGCAGCAGCGTGGACTTGCCGCATCCCGACGCGCCCACCAGAGCGACGATCTCCCCGCGCCGCACATCCAGATCAACCGGCCCGATGGGGCCCCGGTCCGCATGGCGAACGACCACCCCGTCCAGCCGGGCGATGAGGGAAGGATCAGCGGTCATGGAGTCCGGCCCCGTCAGAAGTCGGGACTTTTCCACGAGCCGGGGCGGGACGGAAGATTTGTTTCAGTCGTTCTTCCGGGCCTCACGGATGCGGGCGCGTTCCTGCTCGATGGCCTGGCGGCGCGCGGCTTCGCGGGCCGCGATCTGGCGTTCCAGCTGGACCAGTTCGTTGGCGTTGCGGCGCGAGGCGGCCTCGCGGCTCTCACCCGGCTCCCGCCCGGTGATGTCCGGAATGTAGATGGGCGTGGCGCAGGTGCGGGTCTGGATATCGTACCAGCCGCCGTCCGCCTCGCACCGGTCGCCGGGGGCCGTCCAGAACACGCGGAAGACCACGACCCCGACCATGAGGACGGCGAATATGATCAGAAACAGGAAGGCCAGCCGCTTGAAGCTCAGATACACGCGCGAGAATCCCCGGGAAGTTGACTTGGCGTTACGTTGACAGGCCGCGACGACCGTTCCATGTCCTGCCGCACCAATAAGGCCGCGGCCGGGCGGCTTTCCAGACCAAAGTTTCGAAAAGGGTTCGGCATGAAGGTTCTTGTCCCCGTCAAACGGGTGATCGATTACAACGTCAAGGCGCGCGTGAAGGCGGACCAGTCGGGCGTCGACCTGGCCAACGTCAAGATGAGCATGAACCCCTTCGACGAGATCGCCGTCGAGGAGGCCGTGCGCCTCAAGGAAGGCAAGGAGCACCACGCCGCCGGCACCGCCGACGAGATCGTGGTGGTCTCCATCGGCCCGAGCCAGGCGCAGGAGACCATCCGCACCGCCCTGGCCATGGGCGCCGACCGGGGCATCCTGATCCAGTCGGATGGCGATCTGGAGCCGCTGGCCGTGGCCAAGCTGCTGAAGGCCGTGGTGGATGAAGAGAAGCCTGACCTCGTCCTGATGGGCAAACAGGCCATCGACGGCGACAACAACGCCGTGGGCCAGATGCTGGCCGCCCTGCTGGACTGGCCCCAGGGCACCTTCGCCTCCAAGCTGGAGATCAAGGACGGCAAGGCCGTGGTGACCCGCGAGATCGACGGGGGGCTGCAGACCCTGGCCTCGACCCTGCCGGCGGTGGTGACCACCGACCTGCGCCTGAACACCCCGCGCTACGCCTCCCTGCCCAACATCATGAAGGCCAAGAAGAAGGAGATCGCGCAGAAAGCGGTCGCCGACTACGGCGTCGACACGGCGCCGCGCCTGAAGGTGCTGAAGGTCACCGAGCCGCCCAAGCGCTCGGCCGGGATCAAGGTGGCCGACGCCGCCGAACTGGTGGCCAAGCTCAAGTCCGAAGGAGTCCTGTAATGGCCGTTCTCGTCATCGCCGATCACGACAACGCCCACGTGCGCGACACCACCCACAAGACCGTCGCCGCTGCGCAACAGCTGAACGCGGGCGACATCGACATCCTGGTGGTGGGCGAAGGCGCCCAGGCCGCCGCCGACGCGGCTGCGAAGATCTCGGGCGTGCGCAAGGTGCTGCTGGCCGAGTCCGCCGAACTGGGCAAGACCATCGCCGAGGCCGTCGAGGCCGTGGTGGTGCCCATGGCCGGGGACTATGACGCCATCCTGTCGCCCGCCTCCTCGGACGGCAAGAATTTCGCCCCGCGCATCGCCGCCAAGCTGGATGTGGCCCCCATCTCGGACATCGTCGAGGTGGTCTCCGGCGACACCTTCACGCGGCCCATCTATGCGGGCAATGCGCTGGAGACGATCCAGAGCTCGGACAAGATCAAGGTCATCACCGTGCGCCCCACCGCCTTCACGGCGGCCGAGGACGGCGGCTCGGCCAGCATCGAAACCATCAAGGGCGCCGACGCGGCCAAGACCGACTTCGTCAGCGAGGAAATGGTCAAGTCCGACCGGCCTGAGCTGGGCGCGGCGAAAATCGTGGTCTCCGGCGGCCGGGCCCTGGGCTCGGCGGACGAGTTCCACGCCGTCATGGACCCGCTGGCCGACAAGCTGGGCGCCGCCGTGGGCGCCAGCCGCGCCGCCGTGGACGCGGGCTATGCGCCCAACGACTATCAGGTCGGGCAAACGGGTAAGGTCGTGGCGCCGGAGCTCTACATCGCCATCGGCATCTCGGGCGCCATCCAGCACCTGGCCGGCATGAAGGACTCCAAGGTCATCGTGGCCATCAACAAGGACGCCGACGCCCCCATCTTCCAGGTGGCGGATTACGGCATCGTCGGCGACTACAAGACCGTGGTCCCCGAACTGATGACGGCGCTGGGGTAGGCCAAAATTCCCCGTTCTCCCATTGGGAGAACGGGGCCCCGCGCACCGGAGCGCACAGCGCGAAGGTTCTGGCGCGGGGGATGAGGGTTCGGTGGTTCTGAAACGCGCGCCCCACCCTCACCCTGCGCGCCGAAGAAGCGGTCTGCTGCGCATCCCGCTGCGCGCAGCCCTCTCCCACAGGGAGAGGGATTCCTCGGCGACCACCCTTCCCCGCCGCCCCTTCCTTGGCGTAAGACAGCCGTCCGCGCCTTTCCGCGCGATCGGTTCAAGAGGCGTTCGACCGCATGGTTGAAATCAGGACGGTGGCTGTCATCGGCGCGGGCCAGATGGGCATGGGCATCGCCCATGTTGTGGCTCTCGGCGGTTATGACGTCAGGCTCTACGACGTGGGCGCGGACAAGCTGCCCGCCGCCATCGGCGCCATCGGCGCCAGCATGGCCCGTCAGGTCTCGCGCGGGACCATCACGGCGGCCGACGCCGACGCGGCCCTGGCCCGCATCCATCCGATCCAGACCCTGTCAGAGGCCGGCGGCGCCGATCTGGTGATCGAGGCGGCGACCGAGGACGAGGCCATCAAGAAGTCGGTCTTCCGCGACCTGACCCCGTATCTCGGCGCCGACACCCTGCTGGCGTCCAACACCTCGTCCATCTCCATCACGCGGCTGGCCTCGGTCACCGACCGGCCCGAGCGGTTCATCGGCCTGCATTTCATGAAACCGGCGCCGGCCATGAAGCTGGTGGAGCTGATCCGCGGCATCGCCACCTCGGGCCAAACCTATGAAACCGCCGTCGCCTTCGCCGAGGCCCTGGGCAAGACCACCACCGAGTCCGAAGACTTCCCCGCCTTCATCGTCAACCGCATCCTGGCGCCGATGATGAACGAGGCGGTCTATACGCTGTACGAGGGCGTGGGGAACGTCACCGCCATCGACACGGCCCTGAAGCTGGGGGCCAACCACCCCATGGGGCCGCTGGAGCTGGCCGATTTCATGGGGCTGGACGTGGTGCTGGCTATCATGAACGTGCTGTACGAGGGCCTTGGCGACAGCAAGTACCGCCCCTGCCCGCTGCTGGTGAAATACGTCGAGGCCGGATGGCTGGGTCGCAAGACCGGGCGCGGCTTCTATGACTATTCCGGCGAAACCCCGGTTCCGACCCGATGAGGCCCGACCTGAAGGACATTCGCAACGTGGGCGACCTGCCCGGCCAGGCGCCCATCAAGTGGCGCGGCATGCCGGGGCTTTGGGCCTTGCTCGCCACCCTGGCCGCCATCGCCTGGCCGCCCCTGATCCTGACCCTGCCGCTGATGCCGCCGGTGCATGTGATGCCGGGCGTCGACATGGACTGGCGGCTGCAGGTGCTGATCGCGGGCGTGATCGCTGTGCCGGTGGGGATGTACCTGCTGATGCGCGAGCGGGAGCGGTCGGGGTCGCCCTCCACGCGTCTGGGCGTGGTCTGGCGGTTCCTTCTGTATGGCGGGCTGCTGGCCGCGACGCTGCAGGTTCTGACCGCCCTGGTGATGATGGTCCTGCGCTGGGTCGAGGCGGGCGCCCTGGCGCAGAGCCTGGGCGCGGCGGAGACCACCCTGCTGATCTACGGGGTCGCCGGCCTGCCGCTGGCCATGCTGATCGGCCTCAGCTACGCCCTCTGGGCCGGACTGTGCGTGGCGCTGATCGCCTTCACGCCAAGACCGCCTGCGGTGCGCCCCCGCGCCGGCCTTCTGGACTCCGAAGGCGTCTGAGCCGCCCACGCGGAATCATTACCGCTCTTTCATGAATCCCGGCTTGCCGTGCGGACGGATCGGGGCGACCCTCCGGCCCGAATGTCAGGGAGGGGCGACATGACCGAGGCAGCCATCAATACATCGGGGCGCGATCCCGTCGCGGAACCGATGCCCGTGCGGGCGGCGGACCGGCTGTTCAGCCTGGACGTGGTGCGCGGCTTCGCGGTGCTGGGCATCCTGGCGGTGAACGCCATCACCTTCGCCATGCCCGAGCCGGTGATGATGAACCCCTCGCTGCAGCCCGGCGGGCTTGAAGGCGAGGCGGCGGCGGCCTGGCAAGCGATGCATGTGTTCTTCCAGGACAAGATGCGCACCCTCTTCTCCATGCTGTTCGGAGCCTCGATCTTCCTGATCGGCGGCGAACGCAGTGAGCTGACGCGGGGCAAGCTGCTGCGGAAGCGGCTGTTCTGGCTGGGTCTCTTCGGTGTGGCCCACGGCCTGTTCTTCTGGTTCGGCGATATCCTGCTGCTGTACGCCCTGACCGGCCTTGTGGTGTTGCTGGTCAGGTCCTGGAGCGCGCGGCGGCTGCTGATCGTGGGCGTGACGCTCAATCTGGTCCTTTCAGCGCTGTACGTCGGCCTCATGGCCCTGATGCGGATGGCGCCGCCCGAGGCCATGGAAAGCTTGGGCTGGGAGACGACGCCCGAGCAGCTCAGCGTGATGATCGCGGCCTATCAGGGCAACGCCATCGAGACGACGCTGACGGTGATGGGAAACTGGGCGTCGGTGGTTCCGTTCATGGCCGTCGTCCTCATTCCCGCAACGGCCGCCCTGATGATGATCGGCATGGGGCTGTTCAAGGCCGGCTTCCTCGCCGGACGCTCGCCGGTCTGGGTCTACGGCCTGTTCATCGTTCTGGGCGCGGGCTCGCTGTGGCTGATCCATGGGGAGACAGCCGCGCTGATCGCCGCCGGCTTCCCGCTGGTGGAGACCATGATGCGCCCGGCCAACACCTTCCTGTCGCCGCTGGTGTCGCTGGCCTACGCCAGCGCCCTTATCCTGCTGGCGCGGTTCGGGCTGAAGCTGATCCTGACGCCGCTGGCCAGAGCCGGGCAGATGGCCTTCACCAACTATCTGAGCCAGACCCTGATCATGACCACCATCTTCTACGGCGGGCGCGGCCTGGGTTATTTCGGCCAGATGGGCTGGCCCGATCTTTGGCTGGTCGTCATCGGCGTCTGGGTGGTGCAGCTGATCTGGTCGCCGCTGTGGCTGTCGCGCTTCACCATGGGGCCGCTGGAATGGTTGTGGCGCCGCCTGACCTACGGCAAGGGCGTCGCGCTGAAGCGGGCATAGGGTGCGCTACCGCTCGCGTCGCGGCGGCTCGCTGCTTGAGCGCGCGGGGAGTCTGACCATTGTCGCGGGGGGCGTGATGGCGTAAGCGCGCGCCATGACCTCCCCCGCTGACGCCACCGCCGAACCCGTCCGTCCCGAAGCCCGTGCGCCGCGCGGATTCCAGGACCGGCGGGGTCATGATCTGGTGGCCGAGCGCCGCATCGTCCAGGCGGTGTCCGAGGTCTATGAGCGCTGGGGCTTCGAACCGCTGGAGACCTCGGCCTTCGAATACGCCGACGCCCTCGGCAAATTCCTGCCCGACGCCGACAGGCCGAACGAGGGCGTGTTCGCCCTGCAGGACGACGACGATCAGTGGATGGCCCTGCGCTATGATCTGACCGCGCCCCTGGCCCGGTTCGCGGCCCAGACCTGGGAGACCCTGCCCAAGCCGTTCCGCCGCTACGCCTTCGGTCCCGTCTGGCGCAACGAGAAGCCCGGCCCCGGCCGCTTCCGCGAGTTCGTCCAGTGCGACGCCGACACCGTGGGCTCCGACCGGCCCGAGGCGGACGCGGAGATCATCGCCATGGCCGTCGAGGGTCTGCAGGCCGCCGGCCTCGCGCCGGGTCAGGCGACCATCAAGATCGCCAGCCGCAAGCTGGTCAACGGCGTGCTTCAGGCCGCGGGCGTGACCGAACAGGGCCAGACCCTGGCCGTGCTGCGCGCCGTGGACAAGCTGGACCGGCTTGGGCCCGACGGGGTGAAGCTGCTGCTGGGCGAAGGCCGGCTGGACGACTCGGGCGACTTCACCAGGGGCGCCGGACTGAATGCGAAGGGCATCGACGCCGTGCTGGCCTTCCTGGCGGTGCAGGCCGGGCCGCGCGACAGCGTGCTGAACGCTCTGGACGCCGTGGTCGGCGGCACCGAGGCCGGCGCAGAAGGCCTCAATGAACTGGGCCGCATCAGCGCCGCGCTGAAGGCCATGGGCGTGGCCGACGAGGCCGCCGGCATCGACCCGTCGGTGGTGCGCGGGCTGGAGTATTACACCGGCGCGGTGTTCGAGGCCGAGCTGCTTCTGGACACCACCGACGACAAGGGCCGTCCGGTGCGCTTCGGCTCCATCGGCGGCGGCGGACGCTATGACGATCTGGTGGCCCGCTTCACCGGCGAGCGCACGCCCGCCACCGGCTTTTCCTTCGGCGTGTCGCGCCTGGTTTCGGCCCTGCGCGCGGCGGGCCGCGATCCGGCCGGGGACGCGCGCGGCCCGGTGGTGATCATCGCCTTTTCCGAAGACGACATGGCCCACTATTTCGCGGCGGCGTCCGAGCTGCGCGAGGCGGGGATCGCGGCCGAGGTCTATCTGGGCAAGGCGGGCATGAAGGCCCAGATGAAATACGCCGACCGGCGCGGCGCCCCGGCCGCCGTCATCATGGGCGGCGACGAGATCGCGGCGGGCAAGGTGACCATCAAGGATCTGGACCTGGGCCGGGAACTGGCCCGCAAGGTGGCCGACAACGACGCCTGGCGAAACGAACGGCCCGGCCAGTCGCTGGTGAATCGCGCCGACCTGACGGCAGCGGTGCGAGCGATCCTTGAGCACGGCAAATAACCTTCACCATTACGTGGGTTATCAGCGATCACTTTGCTTTTGCCCGACTTTTTGGGGCTGCGGCGGCTTGACGCGCCCGCGATTATGGCGTTTTGTTGCACTTGTGTGAAGCACGGCGCGCCTTCGGGCGAGCTGATGATTCTCCGGCGTTTCGGGGAGGAAGCGCCTGCTCCGACAGAGAGCGAGAAGACCCGCCGCGATGTATCCCCCGCGGCGGGTTTTTTCTGTCTGGTGGTCATGTTCAGGGCGCTAACGCTCGGCTCGCGGAGCCTCGCTGCTTGAGCGCGTCTTGGTGCGCTAACGCTCGTGACGCGGAGCCTCGCTGCTTGAGCGCGTCTTGGTGCGCTAACGCTCGCGACGCAGTCGCTCGGTGCTTGAGCGCAAATCTCCGCTCATCCCGGCGAAGGGAAACGAAAAAGGGCCGGGGCGTCGCCGCTCCGGCCCTTCCTCAGTTCGCTCTGACGCGGCCTACCAGAGGCGGACGCGCTCTTCCGGGGCGACGTAGTAGCGGTCGCCCGGCTCAACGTCGAAGGCGTCATACCACGCGTCCACATTGCGCACCGGACCGATCACCCGGAACTCGGCGGGCGAGTGCGGGCCCTGGGCCAGTTGCTGACGCAGGGCGTCGTCGCGGTACAGGCCCCGCCACACCTGGGCCCAGCCCAGGAATACCCGCTGGTCGCCGGTGTAGCCGTCCAGCACCGGCGCTTCCTGACCGCCCAGCGACACCCGGTAGGCTTCCAGACCCAGGGTCACGCCGGCCAGATCGCCGATGTTCTCGCCCATGGCCAGGGCGCCCTGGATGAAGTGACCCGGGATCGGTTCATAGGAGTCGTACTGGGCGCCCAGGATGTCTGTCTGGGCGACGAAGCGTGCAGCGTCTTCTTCCGTCCACCAGTCTTGCAGACGGCCGTCGCCGTCAGACTTGCGGCCCTGATCGTCGAAGCCGTGGCCGATCTCGTGACCGATCACCCCGCCGATGGCGCCATAGTTGACCGCCGGGTCGCCGTCCGGATCGAAGAACGGCGGCTGCAGGATGGCGGCCGGGAAGACGATCTCGTTCTTGGTCGAGGAATAGTAGGCGTTCACCGTCTGGGGTGTCATGAACCATTCGGCGTCGTCCACCGGACGGCCCAAGCGGTTCAGATCGTAGTTCCAGCGCCACTGGCCCGAACGGAGATAGTTGCCGAACAGGTCCCCGGCCTGGATGTCCAGGTCGGAATAGTCGCGCCATTCATCGGGGTAGCCGATCTTGACGCCGAACTTGTCCAGCTTGTCCAGGGCGCGGGCGCGGGTCTCCTCGCCCATCCAGTCCAGGTTGCGGATGCGCTCGCCCATGGCGGTCTTCAGGTTCTGGACCAGCTCCTCCATCTGGGCGCGGTGCTCGGGCGGGAACCAGCGGGCGACATACAGACGGCCGAGCGCCTCGCCGAGGCGGCCCTGGGCGAAGGTGACGCCGCGCTTGTCGCGGGGCCGCTGGGCCTGGGCGCCGGTGAGCTCGCGGGAGCGGAATTCCCACTGGGCGTCGCCGAAGCGCTCGGACAGATAGGGCGCGGCCTGATCCACGGTGTGGAAGGCCTGCCAGGCGCGCAGGGTGTCCATGGGCGCCTCGGCGAAGACGCGCGCCATTTCCGGGAAGGCGGTGTTCTGGCTGACCACGAAGCGGTCCTGCTCGCCCAGTCCAGCCGCCTCGAAATAGCCGGCCCAGTCGAAGCCCGGAGCATAGGCGCTCAGCTCCGCCGTGGACATGGGGTTGTAGGTCAGGTCGCGGTCGCGGCTCTGGATGCGGGTCCAGTGGGCGGTGGCGATGGCGGTTTCCATCTGCACCACGTCGGCGGCGGCCTGTTCGGCGTTCTCCCAGCCGGCCATGTCCAGCATCTGCGCCACATAGGCCTGATAGGCGACCAGCTTGTCGGCGAAATTCTCGGCCAGATAGTAGTCGCGGTTGGGCAGGCCGATGCCGCCCTGGCTCAGATAGACCGCATAGGCCTCAGGATTGCGGGCGTCGTCGCTGATGTAGGTCCCCCAGAACGAGCCGCCCGGCGCGCCCTGGGTTCCGCCCATGTAGGCGGCCATGGCGTCATGGCTGTCGATGGCGCGGATGGCGTCCAGCATCGGCTGGATGGGCCGGGCGTCCAGGGCGTTGATGGCCGCCACATCCATGAAGCTGTTGTAGGCGTCGCGGATCTTGGCTTCATCGCTGCCGGCCGCCAGATCGCCCGAGGCCGAGATTTCCTCGATCAGCGCGGTCATGCGGTTCTCGGACAACTGGCTCAGCAGGTCGAACGAACCGTAGCGGGTGCGGTCGGCCGGGATCTCCAGATTGTCCACATAGGTTCCGTTGGCGTAGCGGAAGAAGTCGTCGCCGGGTCGCACGCTGGTGTCGCGGCCCTCCAGATCGAAGCCCCAGGTTCCGTAGCGCGGCGTCTCGATGCTCTCATAGCCCGTCGCGCCCAGTTGCGGCGCCTGGAACAGGGAGACGGCGCTGCACGTCTGGTTCAGGCACTCGTGGTCGTGGCCGCCGTCGGCCATGGCTGCGGCGGGCAGGAGCAGTGCGGCGACAGCGGCGCCGATCATGAGTTTTTTCATCGTATTTCCTACAGGGTCCCTGAGCCGGGACGAGGTCGGCGGCACCATAGGCAGGCCGACCCGCCCGCGAACCTAAAAAAAAGTTCATCCGGACTCCGGGCGCTATCGCTTCGGCGCGGCGCATGCCGTTTAGATGGCCACCTGACAGGGCGAGAACTCATGGCGGCGGAGCACGCGGGCGAATACAAGGATCTGGTGGTCTTTCTGGCCGCCGCCGGCGTGCTGGTGCCCATCTTCAGCCGGTTCAAGGTCAGCCCCGTGCTGGGCTTTCTGGCGGCGGGCGTGCTGCTGGGGCCCGACGGGCTGGGCCGGTTCGCCGACGTGGCGCCCTGGGTCGAGTGGCTGACCATCACCGACCGGGCGGACATGGCCGTCCTGGCCGAACTGGGCGTGGCCTTCCTGCTGTTCATGATCGGACTGGAGTTGTCGTGGGGGCGGCTGAAGACCATGCGGCGCATGGTGTTCGGTCTGGGCGTGGCCCAGATTCTGGCCTGCACCGCCGCCCTGTCCGCCCTTTTCCTCCTGCTCGGCCAGACCCTGGACACCGCGCTGGTGGCGGGCATGGCCCTGGCCCTGTCGTCGACGGCCATCGTCCTGCCGGTGCTGGCCGAGCGCAACCGCATGGGCGCGGGCTCTGGCCGGGCGACCTTCTCGATCCTGCTGGCCCAGGATCTGGCGGTGGCGCCGCTGCTGATCACCGTCACCGTGCTGGCGGCCCTGGCCGCGACCGCGGACGGCGGCCTGCATCCCGCCGCCATCGGCGCCGCCCTTCTGACCCTGGGGCCGGCCGCCCTCGGGGTCGGACTGATCGTCATTCTGGGCCGGCTGGTGCTGCGGCCCCTGTTTCGCTCCGTGGCCCGCGCGCCGGGGCGAGAGCTGTTTCTGGCTGCCGCCCTGCTGATCGTGGTTGGCGGCGGCGTGGCGGCCCAGGCGGCGGGGCTGTCCATGGGGCTGGGCGCCCTGATTGCGGGCCTGTTGCTGGCCGAGACCGAGTACCGCCGCGAGGTCGAACTGGCCATCGAACCTTTCAAGGGCCTGTTGCTGGGCGTCTTCTTCGTCAGCGTCGGCATCGGCCTGGACCTGGACGCGGTGTTCGCCGAGCCCCTGCAGATCCTTTCGCTGGCGGTGGGGCTCATGGTCATCAAGGCGGCGGTGATCTTCGCCCTGGCGCGGGTCGCCGGGCTGAAGACCCGCGCGGCGCTGGAAACGGCGCTGGTGCTGGGTCCGGCGGGCGAGTTCGCCTTCGTCATCCTCAGCGCCGGGGTGGCCGAAGGCGTCGCCTCCCCGGCCTTCATCCAGTCGGTGCTGGTGTCCGCCACCCTGACCATGTTCGCCATCCCGCTGCTGGCCGGCCTGGGCGCGCGGATCACCGGGCGCGCGCCGGCGAAGGATCCCGCCGGGGATGTTCCCGCGTCCCCCGGCCTGTCGCCGTCCGAGAGCGCGGTGCTGATCGTCGGTTTCGGACGGGTCGGGCGGCTGGTGGGCGAGATGCTCAGGACGCACGGACAGACCTATGTGGCCGTGGACGCGGATTCCCGCACCGTCACCGCAGCCCGCCGCGACGGCGAACCGATCTATTACGGCGACGCCGCCAATCCCGAGATGCTGAAGCTGTGTGGCGTTGACGGCATCCGCGCGCTGGTCGTCACCATGGACGCGCCCGGCAAGGTGGACGAGGTGGTCAAGGCCGCCCGGGGCCTGCGCGAAGACCTGATCCTGATCGCCCGCGCCCGCGATGACCGCCACGCGGAGCGACTGTATGCGCTGGGCGTCACCGATGCGGTGCCCGAGACCATCGAGGCCAGTCTGCAACTGGCCGAGAACACCCTGGCGGACCTGGGCGTGCCGATGGGCCAGATCCTCGCCTCGGTGCACGAACGGCGCGACGCGTTCCGCAAGACCTTCCAGGCCGCGATGCCCGAGGCGCGCCGCCGCCCCGCCCGCGCCCTGCGCTCAAGGGCGCCCGGGCGCCCGGCCGGATAGCCGTCAGTCGTCGCGGATGTGATCGTCGTCCAGGGCGTCCTTGGCGTCCAGCATGGCGCGCTTGAAGCCCAGCGGGTCGGCGATGGTCTTCAGGTGATTGGCGCCCTGCTCACTGGCGGTCAGGATGAGGATGTCGCCGAAACCGAAGATGCGGCCGATCAGGCTCTGTTCGGTTTTCACGTCGTTCAGCTTTTCCAGCAGGCTGTCGGACACCTTCTTGTTCAGCACCCCTTCCATCTGGATGATGCGGCGGCTGGTCATTACGTTCATCTGGTTGCGCCAGACCAGATGCTCCCACACCCAGCCGGCCAGGGGGATCACCGCCAGCCCCGCCACCCACATCCAGCGATCGTCGCCCTCATAGGTGGTCCGGTAGAGCCACACCGCGCCGGCCGCCATAGCCCAGAACGCCAGCGCCCACCACATGGTCCTGAACACCCGCACCAGCCAGTGACGCCGGGTGATGCGGGTGATCTGTTCATCGTCGCTGAGCACCTTCTTCAGGTAGCCCCTTGCCCGATAGGCCATGGTTCGCCTCCCCGCCAGAATGCCAGTTAACTATGCGGTTTCGGCGCGCGAACCGCCAGCCGGGTTGTCCACCGGAAAACGTTTTCATTAACTTCTGGAACGCATTTTGGTCACCCTTGCGTGATCAAACAAAAACTCTGGTCAGGACAGTGGCTGCAGGCCATTGAATTTATTTAAATAACCGACGAGAAAAGAGCGGAGGCCCTACTCGGTCTCTATTTCGAGCGTGACCGGGGAGGGGTTACCGGTTCGGGCCGCAGCGCCCCAGCGTAGAGTGACAGTGAGTATGCGAGAGTCTTCCCTGAACGCCCCCTTCGAGCCCGTTGAAGAACCCGCCGGCGGCCCCCGCCTGAACCGCCGACAGGCCGCCAAGGTGCGCACGCGCCAGAAGGTGCTGGACGCCGCCCGGGATCTGTTCTCGGAGCGTGGCTATGATCCGGCGACCATCCGCGACATCGCCAAGGGCGCGGGCATGTCCACGGGCGCCGTCTTCGCCAATTTCCAGGACAAGGCCGAGCTTTTCGAAGCCGTGCTTGCCGAGAACATGGAACGCCTGACGGAGGTCGTCCGCGCGGCGGCCGCGCCGTCCGGGTCGGTCAGCGAGCGCCTCACCACCGCGCTGAACGCCGGCTATCACCACACTATGGATCACCTGCCCCTCATGCAGGCCATCGTGGCGCGGTCATGGTTCCAGCCCCAGCAGGCCGAACAGCGCGCCCGCGGGTTCACCAAGGGCCTGCTGTCGGTGATCGGCGAGGTTCTGCGCGACGGCGTGCGTTCCGGCGAACTGAAGCAGGACGTGGACACCCGTCTGGTGGGCGACATGGTGTGGGACGCCTGGCTCACCAACTATCGCGGCGCGGCCTATGACGGCTGGGACGAGAAGGCCCTGTCCGAGCGCCTGTCCCGTCAGCTGGACGTGATCCTCGCCGGCGCCGCCGCCAGGGGCTGATCCCGCCGCGATCCTTACGGCGTCGTTAACCCTGTGGCCGCACATGCGCCGTAAAACGGGGTGAAGGTCAGAATGATTCCTGACCGCGCCTGAAACGGAGCCCCGCACATGCAACGCCGCCAACTGATCCTTTCCGGTCTCGCCGCCGGCGCCATGGGGGCGTGCGCCACCCGCCAGCCGGCCGACCCGAACTATCCGATCAGTTCGGACTCCAGCGCCCCGGCCTACACCTTCGACGAGCTGGTGGCCGCCGGTTCGCGCGAACTGGGCATCGCCGCCGAGGCCATCGGCGCGGCCATCGAGCGGGTCTTCGCCGACCAGGGCGACCGCCCCACCGGCTACATCGCCGGCGAGGAAGGTTCCGGCGCGGCCGCAGTCGGCCTGCGTTACGGCCGAGGCGCCCTGCACATGAAGGATCTCAGCGCTTCCCAGGAAGTGTTCTGGCAGGGGATTTCCGTGGGCTGGGATTTCGGCGGCAACGCCAGCCGGGTCTTCACCCTGGTCTACGGCCTTTTCCATCCCGACATGCTGTACCGTCGCTACCCCGGCGTGGAGGGCACCGCCTATCTGGTGGCGGGACTGGGCGTGAACTATCAGCGCGCCGAGAACATCACCCTGGCCCCCATCCGCACCGGCGTCGGCCTGCGCCTGGGCGCCAATGTGGGCACCATGAGCTACAGCCGCCAGCGGAATTTGCTGCCTTTCTAGGGTCGTTGCCCGGGCGAAGGGCTTTATTTCGGGGTCGCTAACGCTCGCCGCGCGGCGTCTCTCTGCTTGAGCGAAGGCTACTCCGAAGACGGGGACGTCAGCAGCGCCTCGATTCCTTCGCGGTAGCTGGGAAAGGCGGGCCGCCAGCCCAGTTCGGCCTTGGCCCGGGCGTTGGAGACTCGCTTGGAGTCCAGATAGAACCGCCGCATGGTCTCGCTGACCGACGGATCGGTCCAGTCGGTCTCGGGCGGCGGCGCCATCCCCATCCGGCGCGCGGCCCATTCAGTCACCACGTCGGCGGGCGCCGGCTCATCATCCGCCAGGTTATAGAGCCCCCCCGGATGAGGCCGGGCCATGGAGGCGAACAGGCCCGCAGCCGCGTCGTCCACATGGATGCGATTGAATATCTGGCCCGGCTTGCGCACCAATTTCGCGGTCCCCGCCCGCAGCCGGTCCACCGGCGAGCGTCCCGGGCCATAGATACCGGGAAGGCGGAAAATCTGGATGGTCAGGCCCAGGCCCGGCCCGGCCTCCAGCCACTCGCGCTCCGCCCGCACGCGCCGGGCGCCCTGGATGCTGGCGGCGTTCAGCGGGCAGGCCTCGAAAACCCAGCCTCCCGCCCGGTCGCCGTACACCGCCGTAGAGGAGACATAGCCGATCCAGTCGGGATAGGCGCCCGCCGCCGCCAGGGCCGGCAGCAAAACCCGTGCGCCGGGGCATCCGCGCGCGTCGGGCGGGGCCGCGACGACGATGGCGTGGGCGGCCGTCGCGGCGCGGGCCAGGGCTGCAGTGTCTTCAGGGTCCAGAGCCTCCACGCCCCGGGCCTGAAGCGCCGCTCGCCGCTCCGGGGCGCGAGAGGTCAGGATCGCGCGCGCGCCCTCCGTCCCCGCCAGCCGCGCGATCGCTTCGCCGAGGTAGCCGCCACCGAAAACCAGAATCGTCCGTGACACGTCGGATCAGCTCGCCTGACGCGTCTCAAGCCGGGTGACCGCGGCGACCATCGGCTCACGCGCAGCCTGCTCGCGGGCGGCGTTCCAGTGGGACACGCACGGCACCTTGGTCAGGTCGGCCCGGTCGGCATAGCGTCGGGCGATGCCCGTCACCTCGTCCAGCAGCCCTTGGGCCAGGGTAATGGGTTTCAGGCCCAGATCCCGGAACTTGTCGTTGGCCACCACCAGATCGTTCTCGTCCGCCTCCTGGCGTGGGTTGGGCAGGTTGGCGATCTCGGCGCCGGTCATGTCCGCGATCATGCGGGCCAGGTCGCGCACCCGGTGGCTCTCGGTCATCTGGTTCAGGATCCGGACCCGCTCGCCTCTGCCCGGCGTGTTGTTCAGCGCCAGCTCGATGCAGCGCACGGTGTCCTGAATATGGATGAAGGCCCGGGTCTGGCCGCCCGATCCGTGCACCGTAAGGGGATGGCCCACCGCCGCCTGCATCAGGAAGCGGTTCAACACCGTGCCGTAGTCGCCGTCATAGTCGAAGCGGTTGATCAGGCGCTCGTCCTGGCGGGTCTCCTCGGTCTGGGTGCCCCAGACGATGCCCTGGTGCAGGTCGGTGATCCGCACCCCATCGTTCTTGGCGTAGAACTGGAACAGCAGGGCGTCCTGGGTCTTGGTCATGTGATAGATCGAGCCCGGATTGGGCGGGAACAGGATTTCCTGCTCCACCGGCCCGCGGTCGGTCTCAACCGTCACGGTCAGATAGCCTTCCGGGATCGTCAGGCCGGCGGTGGCGTAGCCATAGACCCCCATGGTGCCCAGGTGCGCCAGATGGATGTCCAGACCGCTTTCCACCATGGCGGCGAGCACATGGTTGGTGGCGTTCAGATTGTTGTCGACGGTGTAGAGCTTGTGACGCGCCGACTTCATGGAATAGGGCGCGGCGCGCTGTTCGGCGAAGTGCACGATGGCGTCGGGCTTCTCGTCCTTGAGGAGGGCGACGAAGCGGTCGAATTCCTTGCCCAGGGTCAGGTTGTGAAAGCTGATCTGGCGACCGGAGACGTCCTTCCAGGCGGCGATGCGCTCGCCGATCGGCCGGATCGGGGTCAGGGACGCCACCTCCAGCTCGTTGTCGATGTTCCGACGCGACAGGTTGTCCACCACCGTCACGTCCCAGCCCCTCGCCGACAAATGCAGGGCCGTTGGCCAGCCACAGAAGCCGTCGCCGCCGAGAACAAGAACGCGCATTACACCAATTTCCTTGCGGTTTCAGACCCTGCCTAGCCCATGCGCCGCCCACTAGGAAGCGCCCGGCCGAACGCGCATCATAGACCGCCATGTGGCCACAACGGGTCAGGAGCGTATTTTGACGATCATCGTCACCGGAGCCGCGGGCTTCATCGGCATGCACGTGGCCGAAAGTCTGCTGACGCGCGGCGAGGCCGTGATCGGGGTGGATAATTTCACCGACTACTACGACCCCGCGCTGAAGGTCGCCCGCGCCGCCCGGCTGGAGGCGCAACCGGGCTTTCGCATGGTGCGCGCCGATGTGGCGGATCACCAGACCTTCGCCGATCTTGTCAGGACCAGCGGCGCGGATCGCATCATCCACCTGGCCGCCCAGGCGGGGGTCCGGTACAGCCTGGAGAACCCCTTCGCCTACGAACACTCGAACCTGGCGGGCCAGCTGTCGGTGCTGGAGGCCGCGCGCCACTCTCCCGGCCTGACGCATCTGGTCTATGCCTCGTCCAGCTCGGTTTACGGCGACCAGCCGGTGGGCGGAGGCGGGCTCAGCGAAGTCGACGCGGCCATGGCGCCCGTCTCGCTCTACGCCGCCACCAAGCGGTCGGCGGAACTGATGAGCCACGCCTACGCCGGCCTCTATGCCCTTCCCCTGACCGGGCTGCGCTTCTTCACCGTCTATGGACCATGGGGACGGCCGGACATGGCCTATTACGGTTTCACGCGGGCCATCCTGAGCGGTGAACCGATCCAGGTGTACGGCCAGGGCCAGATGGCGCGCGACTTCACCTATGTGGACGACATCGTGAACGGGGTGATCGGCGCGCTGGACCGCCCCCCTGCCCCCGGCGAGAACCGTATTCTCAACATCGGCGATGATCGGCCCGTGGGCCTGATGGAGATGATCGCCACCCTGGAACGGCTGCTGGGACGCGAGGCGGTCAAGGTGATGAAACCCATGCAGCCCGGCGACGTCACCGCCACCCATGCCGACATATCCCGCCTGAACGCCCTGACCGGCTATCGGCCCAGGGTGATGCTGGAGGAGGGCCTGGCCCGTTTCGTGGACTGGTATCGGGATTTTGAGGCGGCCGGCGACTGACAGGGCGCCCTCGCAGCGTTAGACAAGGACCATGAACGCCCATGACCCCAATCTCGAAGGCCTGGCCCAGCTTCACTACGGCGACGGCGACTATGTGGTGCTGAAGCCCGGACGGTTCGTCGTCTGCGCCGTCACAGGGCGCCAGATCCCGCTGGACGCCCTGCGCTACTGGAGCATCGATCTGCAGGAGGCCTATGTGGGTCCGGGAGAACTGATGGAACGGGCCGCAGCGGCATGATCTCCGCCCGTCGCTCCTTCCTTCTGGGCGCCGGCGCCCTGGGGCTGGCCGGACCCGCATGGTCGCGTGAGGGCCTGGCCCTGAACGGGCGGTTCGTCCAGGGCGGCTTCGCCATGGGCCGCACCTGGCCCCGCGCCATCGTCTTCGTGAACGGCGAGGCCCTGACCACCGCCTCGGCGGCGGGGCTGTTCATCGTCGGCTTCGACCGGGACGCCCCGACGTCGGCCCGGATCGAGGTCCTGTCCGGCGTCCGGCGCGAGAGCCGTGATCTGACCATCGCCCAGGGCGATTTCGCCATCACCCGCATCGACGGCCTGCCGCCCCAGACGGTGACCCCCACCGCGCCCGAGGTCCTGGCCCGAATCCAGCGCGAGGCGGCGCTGAAGACCGAAGGCTTCGCCAGCCGCGCGGACGCCGACCATTTCAACGGCGGCTTCATCCGCCCGCTGGAGACCTGGCGGGTCACCAGCCGCTGGGGCGCCCAGCGCGTCCTGAACGGCACGGCGGCCCGGCCCCATTACGGCATCGACCTTGGCGCGCCGACCGGCGCGGTGATCCGGGCCCCGGCCGACGGGCTGGTGACCCTGGCCGCGCCGGACCTGCATTTCGAGGGCGGCCTGACCCTGATCGACCATGGCCAGGGCCTGATCTCTGCCTATCTGCACCAATCACGGCTGGATGTGCGGCCCGGCCAGCAGGTGGTTCAGGGCGAGCCCATCGGCAGGGTGGGCGCCAGCGGCCGGGCCACGGGGCCGCACCTGTGCTGGCGGCTGAGATGGCGCGACCGCAACCTGGACCCCAGTCTGCTGATCGACGCGGCGGCCCCGCCTCCGGCCTGATCGAGGCCGACGGGACACGAAACCGCGTCAATGACCCACGGGCCCGTTGTCGGGGATTTTCACGCCCGATCTTTGTCCCTAACGTTCGCCGAATCGGCGGGGGCCGTTTTGGAGAGGGAACGGCAATGGCGGCCATGGAAGCGCTCGAGGTTTTGCTGGTGGACGACAACCAGCATATGCGCACCATCGCCAGTGCAATTCTGAAATCGGCGGGCATCCGACGCATTCATGAGGTCGATGACGGCGCCGAGGCGCTGAAGGCGATGAATCATGTGCCGATCGATCTGGCCATCGTGGACTTCAACATGTTCCCGCTGGACGGTGTGGAGTTCACGCGCATGGTCCGCAACAGTCCCGACAGCGCCAATCCGTATCTGCCCATCATCATGATGACCGGCCATTCCGAACGGGCAAAGGTGCAGCAGGCCCGCGACGCGGGCGTCACCGAGTTCGTGGTCAAGCCGGTCAAGCCCAAGGCGATGCTGGACCGGATTCACGCGGTGATCTTCAACCCCCGCCCCTTCGTGAAGGCCGATGACTATTTCGGGCCCTGCCGTCGCCGCAAGACGATGGAAGACTACGCCGGTCCCTGGCGTCGCTCCAACGACGCGGGCTCGGCCTCCAACGTGGCGTAAACCGCGTCGGGAAAGCGCTTGTGTGTCCAGAACCATTCCTGGGGCCGGGCGCGCACCTGGTCCTCGATAAAGCGGGTGATGGCCTGGGTGGCCTCTTCCACGGCACGGGCCTTGTCGGCGGCCGACGTGGCGGGCCGCACCCGCATCTCGGGATGGAAGGTCACGATCAGGCGGGCCGGGCCTGACCGCTCCACGGTGACCGGAACGATGGGGGCGTCAAAACGCTGCGCCAGACGGCTGGGGCCCGTGGCGGTGTTCACCGGATGGCCGAAGAAGGCCACCGTCGGCCCCTCGCGGAATTTCTGGTCGTTCAGCAGGGCCACCGACTCACCGCGCTTCATGCCCTCCAGCAATTCGCGCGCGCCGTCCCCGCCCTTGGCCGCCATCAGTTCGACCCCGTAGCGGGCGCGCTGTGCGGTGATCATGCGGTCCACATAGGGGTTGTTGCCCGCGCGGTAGGTGACCTGGGTCTTCAGGCCCGTCGAGACGATGGCCGCGGCCATGGCCTCCCAGTTCGAGAAGTGCCCCGATACCAGCACCGCCGCCCGGCCGCTGTCGCGCAGGGCGTGCAGTCGCTCGGCCCCCACCACCTTCACCCGCCCGGTCCCCGGCGTGATGCGGTCCATGAGAGGAAATTCGGCGAAGGTGCGCCCGGTGCTTTCCCACTGGGCGCGGGCCAGGGCCGCGCGTCCGGCCTCGTCCATGTCCGGAAAGGCAAGACGGAGGTTTCTCTGAACTGTCCTTTCGGCGCTGGTCATGGGACCGATGCGGGCCACCAGCCACGCGCCGAAGTTCGACGCCGTCTCCAGCGGGAGGGCGCGCATCAGGCCGGAATAGGCCGCGAAGGCCGCCGCCTGGGCCAGCCAGCCCAGGCGTTTTCCGGGCGACGGATTGTCGTCCCGGCCGTGAACTGCGCGCCTACCAGGCAATGGTGACCCCGCCGTCGATCACCAGGGTCTGGCCGGTCATGTAGGCGGAGGCGGGCGCCGCCAGATAGACCGCCGCCCCGGCGATCTCGTCGGGCTGGCCGATGCGCCGCAGGGGCGCCGGCTCGGTGACGGTCTTCAGCAGGTCCGGGTTCTCCCACAGATATTTGGCGAAATCGGTCTGGACCAGTCCCGGGGCAATGCAGTTCACCCGCACGTTGGATGGCCCCCACTCCACCGCCAGATTGCGCGCCATCTGCATGTCGGCGGCCTTGGAGACATTGTAGGCGCCGATCAGGGCGTTGCCGCGCAGCCCGCCGATGGAGGACAGCAGGATGATGGAGCCGTCCTTCCGCTCCAGCATCTGGGGCGCGACCATCTGGATCAACCAGTGATTCGAGATGACGTTGTTCTGAAGGATCTTTTCGAACTGCTCGTCGGTAATCCCGGCCATGGGCCCGGCGTAAGGATTGGTGGCGGCGTTGCACACCAGGATGTCGATCTGGCCGAAGGCGACGTTGGTCTCGTCCACGAGACGCTGCAGGTCTTCCTTTGATGCGATGTTGGCGGGAACGGCGATGGCGCGGCCCTCCCCGTGCTTCGCATTGATGGCCTGGGCGACCTCCTCGCATGGCCCGGCCTTGCGCGACGAGATGACGACATTGGCGCCGTGGTCGGCCATCTGCTCGGCGATCGCCTTGCCGATGCCCTTGGACGAACCGGTGATGACGGCGGTTTTCCCCGACAAATCGAACAGTTTCATGCGTTAACCTTCTTGTTCCCCTATACGGCACTAGCCGCGGACCCCTGATACCCTGATACTCAGGCGATTCCATCCGGGAAGGCGGCGATCCATTCCCATGCGCAAGATCACATTCGGGCTGCTTTTTGCATCCTACCTGTTTCTGGCCCTGACGGTCTCGGCGCTCATCTGGCGCGCGGGCTTCGGGCTGGGCAATGCTGCGGCGGCGTTCTTCGGAGCGCTCGGCGTCGGCATGGCCATGCACGCCCTGGTGACCGGGGCGCTGGACCGCCGCGCCATCCGCAAGGAGGTGGAAGCCGTGCGTCAGGCCCATCGCCTGCTGGCCGACGCCATGGAGAACACCCAGAACGCCCTGTCCGAACTGGCCCAGGCCATCGAGACCGGCGCCCTGTCGCGCACCGAGGAGCTGACCACCGAGGTGCGCATGCTGGAAAGCCTCGTCACCCAGATCAGCGAGGGGCTCGAGGCCAAGCTGGCCGCCACGCCCGCCTATCCGCCCGGCAGTCTGGAAGCCCGTATCTATCAACAGCAAGGCGCCCTGCTGCGCACGGTCCAGGACGCCCTGGCCGACAACCGGGTGGATCTGTACCTGCAGCCGGTGGTCACCCTGCCCCAGCGGCGCACCACCTTCTACGAGAGCTTCACCCGCCTGCGAGACGGCACCGGCCGGGTGCTGATGCCCGCCGAATATCTGTCGGTGGCCGAGGGCGAGGGTCTGGTCCCCGCCATCGACAACCTGCTGCTGTTCCGCTGCGCCCAGATCGTGCGCCGGCTGGCGACCCAGGACCGCAAGGTGGGGGTGTTCTGCAACGTCTCCCTGACCTCGCTGGGCGACGAGACCTTCTTTCCCAAATTTCTCGAGTTCCTCAGCGAGAACCGCGATCTGAAGGACGCCCTGATCTTCGAGCTGGGCCAGGCGGTGTTCGACGCGCGCGGCGCGGTGGAGGCCCGCAACATGGCCAAGCTGGCCGACCTGGGCTTCCGCTTCTCCATCGACAAGGTCCAGACCCTCGATCTGGACTTCACCGACCTGCAGCGCTCTGACGTCAAGTTCGTCAAGATCGCCGCCGACCTCCTGATCGAACAACTGCTGGATCAGGACGCGGGCGCGGCCGTGCCGTCCCTGCGCGACATCCAGGCCGCCGACTTCGCCGGTCTGGTGCGCCGCTACGGCATGGAGGTCATCGCCGAGAAGGTGGAGACCGAGCGTCAGGCGGTGGACGTGCTGGAGCTGGACATCGCCATGGGCCAGGGCCACCTGTTCGGCGAGCCCCGCGCCATCAAGGAAGCGGTGCTGGCCGAGGCGGACACGCCCTCCGACTTCGTCCGCGACACCCTCCAAAGCGCCGAACGCCGCCGCCGCTTCGCCTGACCAGGATCTCCTCCCCATTCCTGAGATGGGGAGGTGGCGCGGGCGCGAGTCAGCGCGCGTGACGGAGGGGGCGGCGCGGGCGGACAGAGATTTGGCGATTCATGCGGCGAACACCGGATCGCCCCCTCCACCACCCCGGGGGCTCCCCTCCCCGCAAACGGGGAGGATTTTAGCCCAGGTCTGTGATGTCGCCGGTGCGGGGGGGCTGGCCGGCGAACTCGTCGGCGTAGGCGGGGGCCAGCAGGGACCGGAACACCGACTGGGGCACCGCGATCTCGTAGCCGCCCTCGGCGTAGGGGCCGACCTGGTAGGGGCCGATGAGGAAGACCAGCCCGCCCGCCTTGCCCGGCGTGGTGGACGACGCCAGCACGAAGGGGGTCGTGCCCGCGCGGGGGCACGACCAACCGCTCTGAGTCGGATTCAGACCGATGGTCTCGGCGCCGGGGTTGCGCGCACGGCGAGCGGTGTTGATGGCGTCGCACAGGGCCTGGTCCAGCGCCGACAGGTCGGCGCCGCGCCGGAACAGCTGGGCCGGCTGGACGAATTGCTTGAGGGCCTTGTCCCAGATCACCGCGCCATAGGCCGGGTTGGGGTGGGCGCCGCCGGTGTATTCGGAGCTGTTGCGCTGCAGGCTGATCAGCTTGCCGGTCTCGCCCGCGGCCACATAGTCGATGTGCTTGGAATAGGGCGGCAGGTCCATGTCGCCTTCGTATTCGGTGCGGTCCGCCTGGGCGCCCTCGGAGAAGGTGCGCAGCTCGCGCACGGCTTCCGCATACAGGCGGGCGTGCAGGTCCGGCTGGGCGCGTACGGCTTCGGGCAGGGCCAGATTGACCTGGGCGAAGCGGTTCTCGCTCTCGTAGGTCATGGGCGCCGCGCCGTCGGCGGGGGTGACCGCGGCGCCCTCGGCCGGCGCCTCGGGGGCGGGGGCCTCGCGCTCGCGTCGGTCGCAGGCGGCGAGGGTCAGGGCCGCGGCGGCTGTGATGATCAGGGCGCGGGAAGGCAGGCTCATCTTCGACGTCTCCTCGGGAAGGATGGCTGACCCTACAACGGGATCGCGCCGAGCGCGACGGCGGCCAGCAGGATCAGGCCCGCCTCGCGGTTGGATTTGAACAGGCGCAGGGCCAGGACCCCGTCGTCGGGCTTCAGACGAGCCCCCTGCAGCGCCAGATGACCGGCGTACGCCAGCAGGCCCAGGGCGAACAGCGGGCCCAGACCAACCAACGCCCCGGCCCCCGCCGCGCACAGGACGGCCAGGCCGTAGAACACCGCGACGCCGGTCCTGACCTTGCCGCCCAGCCGCCGGGCGGAGGACTTCACCCCGACCATGGCGTCGTCCTCAATGTCCTGAAGGGCGTAGATGGTGTCGTAGCCGAGGGTCCAGAAGACGCCGCCCAGATAGAGCAGAAACACCGCCGGATGCACCTGCCCGCCCACGGCGGCGAACCCCATCAGGGCGCCCCAGTTGAAGGTCAGGCCCAGCCAGGCCTGGGGCCACCAGGTGATGCGCTTCATGAAGGGATAGGCCGCCACCAGCGCCAGCGAGCCCACGCCCAGCAATATGGCGGTCAGGTTGAAAGTCAGCAGGATCAGCAGGCTCACCAGCGAACAGCCGATGACGAAGGCCCAGGCCCCCTTCACGCGGATGCGGCCGGAGGCGACGGGCCGGGCGGCGGTGCGGGCCACCTGCCGGTCGATGTCGCGGTCGACGATGTCGTTGAAGGCGCAGCCCGCCGCCCGCATCAGGCAGGCCCCGACGGCGAAGGCGGCCAGCAGCCACCAGCCGTATGCGTCCGGCGCCGCCCGATTCTGGGCCAGCGCCAGAGCAATCCCCTGCCAGCCGGGCAGCAGCAGCAGCCAGACGCCGATGGGCCGGTCGAAGCGGCCCAGCTTCAGCCACGGCTTCAGGCCTTCCGGCGCGAAGCGGTCCACCCAGTTGGCGCGCGCGGCGTCGGGAAGCGGCGAGGTGCTCATGGCCGAGCCATAGCGCCGCTTTGCGGCCCGGGCGAGAGGAACGATGTCGTTTCGGCGCCACAGGGACGCATAATGCAAATGGGTCGCATTGCCTGTCTGCACCGCCCCGCCTAGAAGCCGCCAACCTTAAGAATGCGTCGCAGAAAAAGCGGCGCCACCCGGAGCCCGCCGTCATGCGTCATCGCGCCGCCGCCTCGATCCTCGCTCTTTCCGCCGCCCTGGCCGCCCCGGCCGCCTGGGCCGCAGACAGCGATCCCGTGGTGCTGGAGGCGGTCATCGTCACCGCCTCGGCGGAGGACGCCCGCACGGTGGGCGGCTCAGCGACCTTCCTGGACAACGCTGCGCTGGACGTCTTCGGCCACGCCGACGTCAACCAGGTGCTGCGTCAGGTGCCGGGCGTGTTCCTGCAGGAGGAGGACGGGTTCGGCCTGCGCCCCAACATCGGCATCCGGGGGTCGGGCACAGACCGTTCCGGCCGGGTGGCAGTGATGGAGGACGGCGTGCTGATCGCCCCGGCGCCCTACGCGGCCCCGGCCGCCTACTATTTTCCCCGTCTGACGCGCATGACGGGCGTGGAGGTGACCAAGGGCCCCGGGGCCATCAAATACGGCCCCCTGACCACCGGAGGGGCGATCAATCTGTTCTCCACGCCGATCCCGGACACGGCGGCCGGCGAGCTGGAGATTCTCGGCGGAACCGACGGCGCCCTGCGCGCCCACGGCTGGGTCGGGGGCTGGGCGCCGCTGGGCGGGGGGCTCGAGTTCGGGGGCCTGATCGAGGGGCTGCGCGAGGAGAGCGACGGCTTCAAGATTCTGGACAACGGCGGCCCCACCGGATTCGACATCGACGATCTGGTGTTCAAGCTGGCCGTGCGCACCGGGCCGGGCGCCGTCCTGCCCCAGTCGCTGGAGCTGAAGCACCAGACCTATGACGAGACCTCGCACGAAACCTATCTTGGCCTGACCCTGGCGGACTTCGGCGCTGATCCGTTCCGGCGCTACAACGGCAGCCAGGTCGACCGCATGAACGTGGCCCACGACACCTGGCAGCTGACCCACCGCATCGCCCTGTCCAGCGCCCTGGACCTGACCACCATCGCCTACCGCACAGAGACCACCCGGGCCTGGTACAAGCTGAACGACGTGCGCAATTCGGCCGGGACCGGCTGGGTCGGGATCGGCGCGGTGCTGGCCGATCCGGGCGCCTATGCGGACCAGATGGCCGTGCTGGTCGGGGCGGACGGATTCACCAGCGCCGACGGCGCCCTGCGGGTGCGCAACAACAACCGCGCCTATGAATCAGAGGGCATCCAGACGGTGCTGACCGCCCGCTTCCACACGGGCGCCCTGTCCCACCAGCTGGAGGTTTCGGCCCGCTATCACCAGGATTCCGAGGACCGGTTCCAGCGCGATGACCTCTACCGCATGGACGACGGGACCATGGTCCTGACCACCCGGGGCGTGGACGGCGTGCAGGACAACCGGGTCGGCGAGGCCGAGGCCTGGGCCTTCTTCGTGCGGGACGTGATCCGGACCGGGGCCCTGACCCTGACCCCGGGCGTTCGCTATGAGACCATAGACCTGACCCGCACCAACTACGCCCTGGTGGGCGGTCCGCGCGGCGCGCCCCTGTCCGTGCTCGAGTCCAGCGTCGACGTGTGGATCCCCGGCGTGGGCCTGACCTATGACCTGACCCCGTCCCTGCGGCTGGTGGCCGGGGCGCACAGGGGTTTCTCCAACCCCGGCCCGGGCTCCTCGGTGGAGCCGGAGACCTCGTGGAACTATGAGGCGGGCGTGCGACACCGGTCAGGCGGGCTGGACGTGGAGGTCATCGCCTACGTCAACGACTACGACAATCTGCTGGGAACCTGCACGGCCTCGACGGGCGGCGGCTGCACCATCGGCGACCAGTTCTCGGGCGGAGCCTTCGTGGCGCGCGGCGTGGAGGCGACGGCGGCCTATGATCTGGGCTTGGCCATGGGCGCGGGCTTCGGCGTGCCGCTGTCGCTGGTCTACACCTTCACCGACACCGAGTTCCGCACCAGTTTCTCGTCCAGCTACGAGCCCTGGGGCGATGTGCAGGCCGGGGACGAGGCGCCCTATCTGCCGGCGCATCAGCTGACCCTGAACGCCGGGGTGCGGTTCGACCGGTGGCGCGCCGACGTGCGGCTGAACCGGGTCAGCGAGGCCCGCGCCGTGGCGGGATCGGGCCCCGTCGCGGCAGAGGACCGCATCGACGCGCGGACCCTGGTGGACATGGCCGGGTCGTTCGACCTGACGGACAACGTGGCCCTGTTCGCCAGCGTCCAGAACCTGACCAACGAGGTCTACAACGTGGCCTTCTCGCCCGCCGGTGCCCGGCCGGGCGCCCCGCGCCTAGCCATGGGCGGTCTGCGCCTGCGCTTCTGATCGAAGCCGGAGGTCAGGGCGCCATGCGGCCTTCGGCCTCGTGGAACGGGAAGACGAGGTCCGGGTCGGGGACGATCGGTTTTTCACGGCCCGGGCGCTCCAGCCGGGACAGGACGTGACTCATGATGCCGAGCCGGGCGTCCTTCTTGCGGTCGGTCCCCACGATGGTCCAGGGCGAGTGGCCCGTATGGGTGGCCCACAGCATCTGGTCCCGCGCGGTGGAGTAGTCGTCCCAGCGGGCCTGGGCCACCCCGTCCAGGGCCGAGATCTTGAACTTCTTGAGCGGGTCCTCGCGGCGCGCCTCGAGCCGGGCGGCCTGCTCCTCGCGGCTGATGTCCAGCCACAGCTTGATCAGGGCGATGCCGTGGCGGGTCAGCATGTCCTCGAATTCGGGCGCGTCCTCGAGGAAGGCGGCGTGCTCGGCCGGGGTGCAGAAGCCCATCACCGGCTCGACGCCGCCGCGGTTGTACCAGGAGCGGTTGAACACCACGAACTCACCTGCCGCCGGGAAGTGGGGGGTGTAGCGCTGGAAATACCACTGGGTGGTCTCGCGCTCTGTGGGCTTGGGCAGGGCGACCACACGGGTGTTCCGGGGCGCCATGTGGGCGGTCATGCGGCGGATGGCGCCGTCCTTGCCGGCGGTGTCGCGCCCCTCCAGCACCACCAGCACCCGGCGGCCTTCGGCCATCAGCCAGGCCTGGGTCTGGACCATCTCGATCTGGAGCCGCTTCAGGCTCGCCTTGTAACCGCTGTTCTTTGTCATGCCCCACAGTGCGTCCGGCGGCGCCGGGGCGCAAGCGGGGCGCGTCAGGGATGAAAGAGTCCGCGATCCCGCTAGACTGCCCGCAGGATCACAGGAGTTCTCCATGCTCGACCGCCGCCGCATGATCACGACCGCAGCCGCCCTGACGGTCGCCGGAACCGCAGAACGGGCGATGGCGACGCCCTTGCCCCGCGACGCGGTGCTGACAGAGGCGCTGGAGCGCTCCGGCGCGCCCGCTCTGGCGGGAGCCGTCATCGGACGGGAGGGCCTGATCTGGAGCGGGGCCGCAGGGGTGCGGGCCGCCGGGAGCGACGACGCCGTGACCGGCGACGACCTGTGGCATCTGGGCTCCAACACCAAGGCCATGACGGCGATGCTGTACGGGCGGCTGGTGGAGGACGGGCTGGCCCGGTGGGGCGCGACCCTGCCCGGGCTGTTCCCGGATATGGAAGTCGACGCAGCGTGGGCGGAAACCACGATCGAGGATCTGATGACCCACCGGGGGGGCCTGCTGGACACTACGGTGCTGGACCTGCCCACCCGCGCCGCCGGGTTCAGCGACGGCCGTCCCGTGAACGAACAGCGCACCGATCTGGCCCGCCGCGCCCTGAACCGGCCGCCCGCGGGGGAGCCGGGAGTCTTCGCCTATGGCAACCTGAACTACATTCTGGTCGGGGCGGCCATCGAGCGCCTGACCGGGACGACGTGGGAAGACGCCATGCGCGCGCGGCTGTTCCAGCCGCTGGGGATCACCAGCGGCGGGTTCGGTCCGCCGTCGGGGGATCAGCCGCGCGGACACATGAATCTGGGCGGACCCGTGCCGGTGGAGCCGGATCAAGCGGGATCGGACAATCCCTCGATGATGGGGCCGGGGGCCACAATCCATATGACGCTGGCGGACTATGGCCGGTTCCTGATCCTGTTCCTGACCGATGGCGGCGGCTTCGTGACGCCGGAAACTCTCGCCCGACTGACCACGCCGCCGGACGGCGCGGACTACGCCCTGGGCTGGGCCGTGTCGGCCGACAGTCCGCTGACCGGCGGCCCGATGCTGGCCCATGAAGGCTCCAACACCCTGTGGCATGTGACGACGATCATTGCGCCTGCACGGGGGCTGGCCGCTGTCGCCGCCTCCAATGATCACGGCCGGGGCGGACCCGCGACCCAGGGATTGGCCGCCCGGCTGATCCGCCCGTAAACGGGAGAAGGCGTTTTGGCACCGTCACGCCCTTGGTCTAGACAGGGGTGATGGATCGTGACCTCGCCGACTTCTGGAACCTGCTGTGGGAGCTGGCGCTGGGCGTCATTGCGGGTTTCTTTCTGCTGAACGCGTTCGCCCCGCCCCAGGATCTGCCGTGGAAACCGCTGGATCTTGACGCGCCCATCGGGCGGGCCACGGCCGCCAAGGTGTCCGACTTCGAACTGGCCCGCACGGCGGCGGCCGAAGAGGTGACCGCCGTCACCGACGCCTGCATGGCGATGCTTCGCGAGGCGGGCGTGGAGGTGCAGCGCGCAGGGGACCGCGACGACGGCGGATTCTGCATTGTTCGCGGCGCGGTGCGCATCACCGGCGGGGACGTGACGCCTCTGGCGCCGGCCGGGGTGATCATGCAGTGCCCCCTGGCCATGCGCTACGTGATCTGGGACCGTCAGGTGCTGCGGCCCGCGGCGCAGGAGACCTTCGGATCGGATGCGGCCCGTGTGGACAACTACGGTTCCTATTCCTGCCGCCGCATCTACGGATCGGAACAGGTCAATGACCGGCCCAGCGAGCATGCGCGGGCCAATGCGCTGGACGTGGCGGGGGTGACGCTGGAGGACGGTCGGCGGGTCACCCTGGCAGCGGACTGGGACGGCGAGGGTCCGGCCGGGCGCCAGGGCTCGGTGTTCCTGCGCCGGCTCAGCCGGGGCGCCTGTCAGGTGTTCTCGACGGTGCTGGGGCCGGAATACAACGCCGCCCACGAGGATCATCTGCATTTCGACGGGGCTGACCGGGGCTTTTGCCGCTGAAACGGGTGTGTCGTTTCCCGGTTGACCCCTTTGGACAGACAGGTGAGAAAGTTGGCGTGATCCGAGATTGCGCGTGGTCGACCGCGCGTGATCACCCGTTCACCTGAACGGGTTCTCGTGATCGGATCGCCGTGCGCTCCGTCGGGGCGTACGACTGGAAGAAGCGCCATTACGGAGTGCGCAACATGGCGACCGGCACGGTCAAGTGGTTCAACCCCACGAAGGGCTTCGGCTTCATTCAACCTGAAAACGGCGGCAACGACGTGTTCGTTCACGTCACCGCGGTGCAGAAGGCGGGGTTGCAGGGTCTCGATGAGAACGCCCGCATCGAGTACGAACTGGAGGAGCAGCGCGGCAAGACCGCCGCGGTGAACCTCAAGCTTCTCTAATCCTTCCGGCCGGAAGGCCCCGGATTTGAAGACATGACGGGCGCGGGATCCATGGATTCCGCGCCCGTTTGCCGTTCCAGGGCGGCGGGCGGGCGGCCGCGCGCCGACCAATGAGCCAGCAGCACGGCGGACAGCACCAGGGCGCCGCCGGCCATCTGGACGGCCGTCATGGTCTCGCCGAAGATCAGCCAGCCCAGGATCGCCGCCGCCACCGGCTGGATCAGGATGACCACGGCGGTCATGGCGGCCGAGACCCGGCCCAGGGCCCAGGCCACCCCGCCCTGCCCCGCCACATGCATGACCCCCAGACCCACGCAGGCGGCCCATCCGGCGAGGGTGGCGGGAATGATCTCCTCGCCCAGCACCAGACAGGCGGCCAGCATCAGGGGAATGGGTATGGCGGTGCTCCACAGCATGACCCGCACCGCGCCTGCGGTGGATCGGGCCGCTTTCACCGCCAGAAAATAGCCCGCGTACCATAGCGCCACCGACAGGGAGAGCAGGTCCCCCAGCAAGGGGTCAGTCCCCTGCCCCCCGTCCGCCCCCGCCGCCATGGCGAAGGCGCCGGTCATGGCGAAAGCGAGGGCCAGAACGAACACGGCGCGGGGCCGCCGTTTCAGCACGATCCAGGCGAACAGGGTGACGACGACGGGGGTGAGGTTGCACAGCACGGTGGCGTTGGCCACGGAGGTCATGACGATCCCGTAGTGCCAGAACGAAAGGTCCAGAAAGAAGAACAGCCCCGCCAGCGCCATCCATCTCGAGGGCCGTCCCACGCCCTCGCCGCCCGGCCGGTGGGTCAGGAGGAACAGCAGCGGCAGGGCGAAGATGAATCGCCACAGCCCCGCCGCCGCCGGCCCTGTCTCGGTCAGCCGCACCAGAATGGGCGCCAGGCTCAGCACCACCGCGGAGCAGACCAGCACGAGGAGAGGGAGAAGGGCGGAGACGCGGGGCGACATCATGGCTGGCTCATACATCTCCCTCCCCGTCTCGGGGAGGGAGAAATCCGGACCTAATCGAACCCCATCTCCGCCCTCAACCGCTTCACCGTCATGCCGCCCGCGCGCAGTTCAGCCAAGGTCTGTGACCGGTCACGCTTGGCGTAGCGTTTCCCGTCCGGCCCCATCAGCAGTCGGTGGTGGCGATAGACCGGCGCGGTCCAGCCCATGAGGGCCTGGATAAGGCGTTGGATATGGGCGGCCTCGAAGAGGTCGCGGCCCCGGATCACATGGGTGACGCCTTGCAGCGCGTCATCGTGGGTCGCCGCCAGATGATAGGCCACGCCCGCGTCCTTGCGCGCCAGCACCACGTCGCCCGCCGTCTCGGGACGCGCGCGGATGACGCCGGTCTCGCCATCGGGTCCGGCGCCCTGTTCAACGAACGCGAGGTCGTCCCAGGCCGGGCCCAGCGCCTCGCGCGCCCGGTCCAGCGACAGACGCCAGGCGAAGGGCCGGCCCTCATCCAGCAACCGCGCCTCTTCGTCCGGCGCGTGGGGTCCTGGGCGCACCGCCTCGGCCGAGCCATGGGGCGCCTGGCCGATGCCCTCCATGATCTCGCGGCGGGTGCGGAAACATCGATACAGCAGGCCCCGCGCGTTCAGGTGCTCGATGACAGCGGCATAGTCGTTCAGATGATCGGACTGGCGCCGCACCGGCGTTTCCCAGTCCAGCTCCAGCCAGATCAGATCCTCAAGAATCGCCTCCTCGTATTCCTGGCGGCAGCGGGTCTGATCGATGTCCTCGATGCGCAGGATGAACCGCCCTCCCGCTTCACGGGCGGCCTTATGTGCGGTCAAGGCGGAAAACGCGTGGCCCCGGTGGAGCAGGCCGGTGGGGGATGGCGCGAAGCGGGTGACGAAGCTCATGGGCAAAGCATAGCCGACTCGCGGTTTGCGGACCCGGTCAAACGCGGCGGCTTCCCCCTACGCTCAGGACAGGCATAGTGCCTGCATGATCCGCGCCCCCGATCCCGAAGCCATCGCCGCCGCCAGGACCGCTTTGGCCGAGACCGACCCGGCCCTGTCGCGCGCCCATGCGACGACGCCCACGTTTGAATGGCGCCTGCGGCCCGGCGGGTTCGAGGGCCTGTTCCGCATGATCGTTGAGCAGCAGGTGTCGGTGGCCGCCGCCGCCTCCATCTGGCGACGTGTGGGCGAAGGGCTGGGAGAGATTACGCCGGAAGCGGTGCTGGCCCGGAACATCGAGACGCTGCGCACCTTCGGCCTGTCCGGCCAGAAGGCGAAATACGGCCAGGAGATCGCCCGCGCCCAGGCCGAGGGCCGCATCGATCTGGAGCACATGCAGACCCTTGGCGACGACGAGGCGATCGTCGCCCTGACCGCCGTCAAGGGCGTCGGCAAATGGACGGCCGAGACCTATCTGATGTTTTGCGAAGGCCGGCTTGATGTGTTCCCTGGCGGCGATGTGGCCTTGCAGGAAGCCATGCGCTGGGCCGATGCGGCCGAGGACCGTCCGAACGAGAAGGCGGCCTATGTGCGCGCCGAAATCTGGCGGCCCCATCGGGGTGTGGCGGCGCATCTGCTGTGGGCATGGTACGGCGGGGTCAAGCGCGGCGAGATCGTGCTGGAGGACGCCGCATGACCACCCGTTCGATCCTGGGCCTGACCCCGCCCGACCTGCCCATCGCCGAGATCGCGCCCCTGGCCGCGCTGGACCTCATTGGCGTGGCGGTGTTCGCCGCCACCGGCGCCCTGGCCGCCGCGCGCGACCGGCACGATCTGGTCACCATGACCTTCTTCGCCGCCGTCACGGGCGTGGGCGGCGGCACCCTGCGCGACCTGCTGATCGGGGCCCCGGTGTTCTGGGTGGTGGACTGGCGCTACATCGCCATGTGCATCGCCGCCAGCGTGGCGGTGTGGCTTCTGGGGGCGCGGCCCTGGCGGTTCCGCCTCTTGCTGTGGCTGGACGCCTTCGGGCTGGCGGCCTACGGCGTGATCGGCGCGGCCAAGGCGGAGGCCTGGGGCGCCACGCCCCTGATCTGCATCGTCATGGGGGCCCTGACCGCCTGTTTCGGGGGCGTGGTGCGGGACCTTCTGGCGGGCCAGCCCTCGGTGCTGCTGCGTCGCGAGATCGTGGTCTCGGCAGCCATCGCCGCGGCCACGACCTATGTGGCCCTCAAGGCGCTGGACGTGGGAAACTGGCCGGCCGCCGCCATCGCCACCACAATCGGCTTCGCCCTGCGCGCAGGGGCCCTGCGCTGGGGCTGGAGCCTGCCCGCTTTCCCGCCGGCGCCGCTGCGGCCCTGACGGGCGGTGTCGTGAAATGGGAGAAATGGTGGACGCGACAGGGATTGAACCTGTGACCCCCTCGATGTCAACGAGGTGCTCTCCCGCTGAGCTACGCGTCCGCCCTGACGTCCCCGGCGCATGCCCGGGGACGGGAAGGCGCGGTCTATAACCCGTGACCGACGCCGACCGCAAGTCTCAAACCGCAGTCGGAAGCGCGCCGTCGGACCTTTAACATCTTCATCCATGCCCAGGCTGCCTAGGGCCCCTCTTCCTCCGGAGCCGTTCCGTCCGGATCCGCAGCGGCGCCGTTGGGCACGCCGGTCAGGTCCGGTCCCGTGGGCGGCAGGGCGTAGGCCACCAGATAGTCGCCTTCCTTCGTCTCGAAACGGGCGTGGCCGGTCACGGTGATGGCGATGTACTGGCGACCCTGATGCTCATAGGCCATGGGGCCGGCCTGCGCGCCGGCAGGCAGACGCGCTTCCCACACCAGTCGGCCCGTGGCCGTCTCAAAGGCCCGCAGGAAGTTGTCCTGGGCCGCGGCGATAAAGGTCAGCCCTCCGGCGGTCACCAGCGGACCGCCGAGATTGGGCGTACCCATGGCGATCTTCAGGCGCGTGGGGATGCCAAGGGGTCCCATGTCATAGCCGGTGCCCAAGGGCCTGGACCACACCAGTTCGCCGGTATCGATATGGGTGGCGGCCACATAGCCCCAGGGGGGCGCCAGGCAGGGCACCCCCAGCGCCGACAGCCACATCGGCCGCGTGACGCCAAAGGGCGTGGAAGACTGGGGCGCGATCGCCTGATCCGGCCGCGTCCCGCCCGAGCCCGCTGACCGGTCCTGCACATCCTGACGCGGATGCATGTCCACGATGTTGGGCAGGCGCGAGTGGTTCGAAATCACCAGACGCCGCTCGGGATCGAACCCGAGGCCGCCCCAATTCATGCCGCCCACGGTCCCGGGCAGCAACACCATCCCCTTCTGGTCCAGGGTGGGCGGGGTGAAGGCGCCTTCGTAGCGGCGTTGATGGAACTCAATCCGGCACAAGGCGGCGTCGATGGGCGTCAGGCCCCAGAGGTGGCGCGCGTCGATACGCTCGGGCTCGGGGCCCGGAACGCCGCTGAGGTTCGGATAGAAGACCGAGCGGGGCTGCACCGGCGACAGCCGCTCGCCGGGCAACAGCCCCCCCTGGGGCGTCGGCCGCAGCTCGACGGGGCGCAGAGGTTCGCCGGTAAGCGCGTCCAGCACGAACAGATCGCCCGCCTTGGTGCCCTGCAGGATCGCCCGCCGGCTCTGGCCGTCGATCTCCAGGTCCAGCACCATGGGCTGGGCGCCCAGGTCGTAGTCCCACAGGTCGTGCAGAACCGTGGTGAAGACCCAGCGCGTCGCGCCCGTGGCCAGGTCGACCGCCACCACCGCCGCAGTGAAGCGATCCTCGGTCTCCGTGCGGTTGCCACCCCAGTGGTCGGCGCCCGGATTTCCGGTGCCGAGGAACGCCAGTCCCAACTCCTCGTCGGCAGAGATGACATTCCAGACGTTGGGGGTGCCGCGCGGATAGATGTCGTCGGGATCGAGGGCCGCCTGCGCGTCGGGACGCAGCGCGTCCCACGCCCAGCGCAGGTCGCCGGTCATGGCGTCATAGGCGCGCACCACGCCCGACGGGGCATCGCGCCGCTGATTGTCGCTCACCTGCTGACCGACCAGAAGAAGTCCGCCGGCGACGGTGGCCCCCGAGGTGTTGGAGGCGAAGCCGGGCTCGCGGAGCCCCATGCCCAGCGTCAGGTCCACGACCCCGTCCTGGCCGAAGCCGCGGCACACGTAGCCGCCCACCGCGTCCAGCGCGATCAACCGTCCATCGGCGGTCGCCACATAGACGCGCCTTTCACATCCGCCGCCCGTGCGCGATATGGCCGGCGTGACGCCCGGTACGGCGGGAATGCTCGGAATCGAGCCGCTCACGCCGTTGTCGAAATAGGCGACCGTCCGGCAGGCGACGCTGAACAGTTGCTCCATCGCCTCGGGCGGCGTCCCGGGGTCGTGACGCCAGCGGACATAGCCGGTCGTCGGATCCAGGGCGAAGACCTGGGCGCTGCTTGTGCAGGTGAACAGGCTGTCGCCGACCTTGATGGGCGTATTCTGCGAGGAATAGAAGATCCGGCCCGGAGCGGGGCTGGCGTCCCCGCTTCGGAAGGTCCAGGCCACCTCGAGTTCGCCGACGTTTCCGGCATGCACCTGACTCAGGCCGGAGTATCGTCTTCCCCCCGCCGTGCCGCCGAAATGGGTCCATTCTTCCGCTGAATCACCGGCGACGTCTGCGCGTGCAGACGCCTGCACAAGGCCGGAAGGGTCTTCGGTTCGTTCCCAGAATCCCAGGATCAGCCCGACCGCGATCACCGCCGCGCCCCCGACGCCCGCCAGCGCCGCCAGACTTCCGCGACTGCGGATCGAGGTGCGCCAGAACAGGTACGAAAGGGCGGTCGCGCCGACCAACCCGGCGATCACCCCGACACGGCCTGCAAGGTCCAGCCCCCACGCCGGAAGCCAGCCCTTGCTCCCGACCTCGATCAGCGCCCAGATCACGGTGATGAACAGCGCCAGCGCCATGGCGCCCAGTCCCGCCAGGGGGCGCCCCAGGAAGGGCAGAACGCCCCCGGCCACGAGGAGCAGGCCCGCGCCGAGGTAATAGGGCGTTCCGCCCAGGACCAGCAACCAGCCCCCCAGCACAGCCATGGCGAGGCCCATCAGCGCTACCAGGGCAGCGAAGATCAGATAAACCCATCGCCACGCTGTGTGGCCCCGGTGCGAGTCCGTCATTGTCCGCCCTCCCTTGAACCAGCGCCTGGCGCACGCCTCCGAGCGCGCTGCCGTCTGATGCCGTTCAACACGCAACGCGCTAGCTTGGCCGGAGTTCAGGGAAATCCGGAAGGCGGCCCGGCGCAAGCGGCGCCCTCGCTCGGGGAAGCCGGATCACCCGAAGGGGAGAAAGGCGGCGCCGGGCGCGGCCCTGGTCTTCACGCTGCGACCATGCGCTCCACTTCGGCGACCAGATCGCGCAGGTGGACGGGCTTGGACAAGACCTTGGCCTGGGGGGCGGACTGGGCCGCTGTCAGGGCTACGGCGGCGAAACCGGTGATGAACATGATCCGCAGGCCCGGCTGGCGGGCGGCGGCGATACGGGCCACCTCGATGCCGTCGGCGCCGGGCATGACAATGTCGGTGAGCAGCAGGTCCCAGGGACCGTCTTCAAGCGCGTCCACGGCGTCGTCGCCGTTCTCGCACGCCGTGACCTGATGCCCCGCCCGTTCAAGGGCGCGGGTCAGGAACCCGCGCAGGGAGCCGTCGTCTTCCGCAAGAAGGATTCGCGCCATGGATGCCGCCCCGTTGTTCCTGACCGAACCTAGAACCGGGACGGTAAACCGCCCATGAAGGCCGGGGAGTCATCCACAGGCGTGTGAAATGCGGTATGGCTTGGCCATGGCGCCGCCCCCCGTGTTCACACTCGATCCTGCTGACGCCTTGGACGCGGCGCAGGCGCCCGCGTCGCCGCTGGTGTTCGCCTCGCCCCACTCGGGCGATGTGTATCCGGACGACCTGGGCGCGCGCTCCGGTCTTGCGGCCCTGTCGCTGCGCAGCGCGGAAGACGCGCTGGTGAACCGGCTGGTCGCCCCGAACCCGGAACAGGGCGTTCCCCTGATCGCCGCGCGGCTGGGCCGGGCCTATGTGGATCTGAACCGAGACCCCGGGGAGCTGGACCCCCAGGTGGTCGAGAGCGGCGGGGTGGCCTCCCCACGGGTGGTCGCAGGGTTCGGAGTCATTCCGCGCCTGACAGGCGACGGTCAGACGATCCGGGACCACGCCCTGACCCATGAGGAGGCTCTGGCCCGCCTGGCGTGGGCGCACCGGCCCTATCACGAAGCGCTGGAGCGCCTGATGCACAGGGCCCGGGATCGGTTCGGGTTCGCTGTTCTGGTGGACTGGCACTCCATGCCTTCCCGCGCCGTGGGCCGACCGGCGGGAGTGCGCGGGCCTGATGTGGTGCTGGGGGACCGACATGGCTCCGCCTGCTCTGCGGAGGTGACGCGTCTGCTGCGGGGATTGTTCGAGCGGCCGGGTTGGCGGGTGGCGCTCAACCGGCCCTATGCGGGCGGTTGGTCCACACAACTCTGGGGGCGACCGGCGGAAGGATTTCACGCTGTGCAGGTGGAACTGAACCGGGCGCTGTACCTGGATGAGGAGACGCTGGAACCGGGCCCCCACTTCGCCATGACGCAAAAGGTCATAGGGCGGGTCACAGTCGCCATGGCGGCCTATGACTGGTCCGGACTGCGGCCCCACGCACAGGCTGCGGAGTAGAAAGCCGGGCAAAAAAAACCGCGCCCGGAGGCGCGGTTTGAAAGTCTATAGGGAGGAAACGCCCAGGAAGGGCAAGACGCTCGAAAGCGTCAAAATGAAGCTACGTTGCGATGCACAATCCGTCAAGCGGCTATTTCGCACTTGCGATCACATGCCGTAACAGAAAACCGTTTCCACGACGGGACGGCCAAGCGTCGCTATTTCGCGGATGCGAGATTATTGACCCTCCGTCAACATGGCCCGGGCCTTTCGGATCGCGCGGGCGGCGGGCGAGCCCTTCTGGCGCCAGAGCAGCAGGCTGAAGGCCGCCGCCACCCCCAGCGCCAGCCATAATGGACCGAACAGCCAGGCCGTCGCCGCCAGGGCGAAGTAGTAGGCCCGCACGCCGCTGTTGAAGGCGACCATGGCGGGGTTCAGCAAGGCCCCGGCAGCCCTGGCGTAGGCGCCACGGTCCAGGGTGGTCTCACCCTCCGGGGTCGCGCCGATCAAGGCCAGGGTGTAGTTCATCTGGCGGATCGACCAGATGAAATCCAGCAGTCCCCGCGCCAGACACAGGGTGATCAACCCCAGCTTGCCTTCCAGCAACTCCAGGGAGGCGGTCTCCGCCCCGCCGATGTCGGCGCCCACGGCGGCCACGCCCCTCAGCGCCGCCTCCCCCCCGAACAGCACCCCCGCCACCGCCGCGATCAGCAGCAGATTGGCCGAGGCGAAGAAGGAGGCGGAGTTGATGGAATGGCCCATCAGCTGGCTGTCCACGAGACGCAGCTCACGCACCGCCATCTGGTTCATCCACCCCTGGCGCACGGTGAGCATGTCGTCGTTGAGCACGCTGCCCTTGCCGGCCAGCAGGTGAAGCAGCGGGCCGTAGCCCAGCCAGCAGACGAAGAAGAGCGCCAGCGCCCCCCAGTCCCAGTGTGTCATGGCCGGATCCTCTTTTCGCGAACGCATCCCATGCTGCGATGCAACGCTCATATTGTGCAAGAGCATGGTCGTTTCCGCCGGAACCGCACGCGGTTCCGGCGGAAACGTGAATCATGCTCTCGCATTAATCTGGAGCCTGAATCACGGCTTCAGCGGAATCGCGAAGCGATTCCACTTCAACCGATCAGGCTCTAGGCGCTTGCGGCGCGGACGGGCGGAGCTTATCACGCCGCCCTCCCCGAGTTTCGCCTGAAGCCCACGAAAGAGACCGTCATGAAGCTGGACGCCGTTCCCGTCGGACCCAACCCGCCTTGGGACATCAACGTCGTCATCGAGATCCCGCAGGGCGGTCTGCCTGTGAAGTATGAGATGGACAAGGCCTCCGGCGCCCTGTTCGTCGACCGCTTCCTGCACACCGCCATGTATTATCCCGGCAACTACGGCTTCGTGCCGCACACCCTGTCGGACGATGGCGATCCCTGCGATGTGCTGGTGATCAACCCGACCCCGGTGGTTCCCGGCTGCGTCATCCGCGCCCGGCCAATCGGCGCCCTGATGATGACGGACGAGGCGGGCGGGGATGAAAAAATCCTGGCCGTTCCGGTGGACAAGCTGAACCCGTTCTACTCGGACGTGGCCAGCTATCGCCAGCTGCCCTCCATCCTGATCGAGCAGATCGAGCACTTCTTCACCCGCTACAAGGATCTGGAGAAGGGCAAGACGGTCAAGGTTCACCGCTGGGCTGATGCGTCCGAGGCCGCCGAACTGATCCGTCAGGGCATGGAAGCGCACAACGCCAAGAAATAGGCTCTTGCGCGTTCCACTGTAACACCGTAGTGAAACGGGCATGGCCTATCAGGACGTGCCCAGGGACAAGGACGCCCGGACCGCGCTTTTCGACGCGATCCTGAGCCTCCGCACGCGCGAGGAAGTGGAAGCCTTCCTCGCGGATCTCTGCACGCCCTCCGAAATCCGCGCCTTCGCCGAACGGTGGGAGGTTGCGCGCCTGCTGGACGCGGGCGGCAAGTCCTATCGCGAGATCGCCGAACAGGCCCACGCCAGCCCCACCACCGTGGTGCGGGTGGCCCGCTTCCTCAGGGAAATGCCCCACCAGGGCTACCGGCTGGTGCTCGACCGCATCAAGCGCCCCCGACACTAAGGTAAAATCACATGAGTACTGCATCCGGGCGACTGCGCATCGCGGTCCAGAAATCCGGCCGTCTGGCCGACCGTTCTCTCGAGCTGATCCGCGACGCGGGCCTGCGCGTCATGAAGGGCGCAAACGATCTGCTGTACCGGGTGGAGAACCACCCCATCGATCTGCTGCGCGTGCGCGACGACGACATCCCCACCTTCGTGGCGGACGGGGTCTGCGACCTGGGCGTGGTGGGGCTGAACGTGCTGGAGGAGCAGAAAAACGGGGGGCCGAACGCCGAGATCATCATGCCCCTGGGCTTCGGCCGCTGCGAGCTGAAACTGGCCGTGCCGCCGACACTGGAGTACGCCGGGCCCGCCTCGCTGCAGGGCAAGCGCGTGGCGACTTCCTATCCCAACATCCTGCGCCGGTTTCTGGCCGAACAAGGTGTCACGGCCGACATCATCACCATGCGCGGAGCCGTCGAGGTAGCGCCGCGGCTCAAACTGGCCCACGCCATCTGCGATCTGGTGTCCACCGGCGCGACGCTGGAGGCCAACGGCTTGCTGGCCCGTGAAAGCGTGCTGAAGTCCGAAGCCGTGCTGATCCGCTCGCCCCGGGCGCCCGAACCGGAGCTGGCGGGCCTGCTGGAAAGCATCGTCGAGCGGATCTCCGGCGTGGTGGCGTCCCAGGGCGCCAAATACGTCATGCTGAACGCCCCGCGCTCGGCCCTGGCCGAGATCACCGCCATCCTGCCTGGCGCGGGCGCCCCCACCGTCACTCCGCTGGCGGGCCGCGACGACGCCGTGGCCGTCCACGCCGTATGTCAGGAGTCCGTGTTCTGGGAGACGCTGGAGAAGCTGAAGGCCGCCGGCGCCTCGGCCATTCTGGTCCTGCCCATCGAGAAGATGATGTGATGCGCACCCTCGACTGGTCATCCCTGGACGAGGCCGGGCGGCGCGCCGCCCTGGCGCGTCCCGCGCGACGGACGGACGCCGCCGTCAGCGACGCCGTGCGCCGCATCTTCGACGACATTCAGGATCGCGGCGAGGCGGCCCTGAACGACTGGTGCGTCAAGCTGGATGGCGCCCCGCCCCGGCGTGTGGCCATCACGCCCGAAGCCGTCGCAGAGGCCCGCGCCGCCGTGACGCCCGAGGACGAGGCCGCGCTCAAGACCGCCGCCGACAACGTGCGCCGCTTCCACGAGGCGACGAAACCCGCCGACAGCGACTGGATCGAGACCACGCCGGGCGTCCGGTCGCGCCGCGTCTGGCGGCCCATCGAGGCGGCGGGGCTGTATGTGCCCGCCGGCACCGCGCCCCTGTTCTCGACCCTGCTGATGCTGGCCATTCCTGCTGCGGTGGCGGGCGTGCCGGTGCGCGCCGCCGTGACGCCGCCGGGCCCGACCGGGCAGCCGCACCCCATGATGATCCTGGCCGCCGATCTGGCTGGACTGGATGCGCTGTGGATCGTCGGCGGGGCCCAGGCCATCGCCGCCCTGACCTTCGGCGTGGGGGGACTGCCCAGGGCCGACAAGCTGTTCGGCCCCGGCAACGCCTATGTGGCCGAGGCCAAGAAGCAGGCTGCGGCCCTCCCCGGCGGCCCGGGTCTGGACATGCCCGCCGGTCCGTCCGAGCTGATGGTCATCGCCGACCGGCAGACCAATCCGACCATCGCCGCCGCCGACCTGCTCAGCCAGGCCGAACACGACGCGGACGCCCAGGTGATCCTGGTCAGCGATGACGACAAGCGCATCGACTACATCCTCGAGGAAATCGACAAGCAGCTGGCCGACCTGCCCCGCGCCGCCATCGCCCGAGCCTCCCTGAACGAGGGCCGGGTCATCCGGGTGCGCGACACGGCCGAGGCCGCCGAGGTCGCCAACCTGTACGGGCCCGAGCACCTGTCCATCCAGACCACCGACGCGGACGCACTGGTCGATCGCATCACCGCCGCCGGGGCCGTGTTCGTGGGCACATACGCCGCCGAGACCCTGGGCGACTACGCCGCCGGGCCCAGCCACGTGCTGCCCACCGATGGCGCCGCACGGGCGTTCTCGGGCGTCTCCACCGGCGCCTTCATGACCGCCATGTCGGTGCAGCAGGTCAGCCGGGACGGCGCCCGCGTACTCGGCCCAGTCGCCGCCCGTCTGGCCCGGCTGGAGGGTCTGGAGGCCCACGCCCGCGCCGCCGATCTGAGGAGCGCCCTATGAGCCTTCCCGCCCCCTTCCCGCCGCTGGTCACAGGCGGTGACGGACTGGACCGCTATCCGGTCGACGCCGACGCCCTCGCCGCGCGGCTGGCCCGGATCTATGGCGTGCCCGCCGAGCGTGTCCTGCCGGTGCGCGGCGTCACCCACGGGTTGGAGCTGGTCTGGCGCATCGCTGCGAAAGACGGCGCCTCTGTGCAGGCGCCGGACGCCGAGCCCTATGCGCAGCTGGCCGCCATCTATGGCCGCGACGGCGACACCGCCGCCATGGTCGTGCGCGCGCTCGGTTCTGCGGAGGCGGGGGCTGAAATGGCCGCGCGCACCGCGCCCGCCCTGCTGGTCGTCGACGAGGGCCTGATCGAGTTCGCGCCGTTCGAGTCCGCCGCCGCCCTGACGGCCGAGCACCCCAATCTGGTCGTGCTGCGCAGCCTGTCGCTGGCCTACGGGCTGGCCGGCGCCCGCGTCGGCGCGACCATCGCGGCGCCGGAGACCCTGGCCCGGCTGGCGGCGATGCTGGAGCCCTACGCCCTGCCCGCGCCGCTGGTGCGGCTGGCCATGCAGGCGCTGGACCCCTCGCGCATGATCGAGACCGCCCAGCGCATCGACGCGGTAAAGGTCGAGCGCGCCCGCATGGTCCGTGAGCTGGAGCGGGTCACCGTCATCGAGCCCGGCTTCGGTCCCGTGATCATCGTCCGTCCCGACGACATCCCCGCCGTCCGCGCCGCGCTGGACGCCTACGGGATCGCCTCGGCCCCGGCGGGCGAGCGGCTGCGCCTGCCGGTCTCCATCAAGCCGGAGGTCAATGACCGGCTGCTGGCCGCCTTCGGCCTCAACCCGCCCCGCGCCCGCCCCGTCCGGCGGGGCGAGGCGGTGCGCGATACGAAAGAGACGCGCATCGTCTGCGCCGTCGATCTGGACGCCGCCGCGCCCGTGGCCATCGAGACCGGCGTCGGCTTCTTCGACCACATGATCGAGCAGGTGGCGGCCCACGGCGGCTTCTCGATCCGCCTGTCGTGCGCGGGCGATCTGCACATCGACCCGCACCACACCATCGAGGACTCCGCCATCGCCCTTGGTCAGGCCCTGAAACAGGCGCTCGGCGAACGGCGCGGCATCGGCCGCTATGGCTTCGTCCTGCCCATGGACGAGGCGGAGGCCAAGGTCTCCATCGATCTGTCGGGCCGTCCCTACAGCGTGTTCGAGGGCGCGTTCGCCACTCCCTTCATCGGCGAGTACCGCACCGACCTGACCGAGCACGTCTTCCGCTCGCTGGCCGAGCATCTGGGGGCGGCGATCCACGTCTCGGTGACGGGCGAGGACGACCACCACATGACCGAGGCCTGCTTCAAGGCTCTGGGCCGCGCCCTGCGGCAGGCCATCCGCGTGGAGGGCGATGCGGTGCCCTCCACCAAGGGGGTGCTGTGACCGTCGCCATCATCGCCTATGGCGCGGGCAACACGGCCTCGGTCCAGTTCGCGCTGGAACGGCTGGGCGCCGACGCGCGCGTCACCTCGGACCCGGCCGAGATCGCCGGGGCCGAGCGGGTGATCCTGCCCGGCGTGGGCGCCGCCGCCTACGCCATGGGCCGGCTGGACGCCCTGGGCCTGACCCCGGTGATCCGCGCCTTCGAGCGCCCTTTGATGGGCGTGTGTCTGGGCCAGCAGCTGCTGTTCGAACGCAGCGACGAGGGCGCGGGGGCCGACCTGCTGGGCTTCATCCCCGGCGTGGTCGCCCGGCTCGATCCCGGCCCGTCCCTGCCCGTGCCGCACATGGGCTGGAGCGCGCTGAGCATCGACCGGGACGATCCCATGCTTGAGGGCGTCGCGCCCGGCGACCACGCCTATTTCGTCCATTCCTTCCTGTGTCCCGACGGCGAAGCGACCCTGGCCCGCGCCGACTACGGCGGGCCGGTCCCGGCGGTGGTGCGGGCGGGCAACCGCTGGGGCTGCCAGTTCCACCCGGAACGCTCCGCCGCCCCCGGCGCCCGCATCCTGAAGAATTTCCTGGAGCTGCCCGCGTGATCCTGTACCCCGCCATCGATCTCAAGGACGGCGTCTGCGTCCGGCTGATGCACGGCCGTTTCGACGCGGTGACCCGCTATGAAGACGTCCCCGCCGCGCGGCTGGTGTCGTTCGTGGGCGAGGGCGCGGCCTGGGTGCACGTGGTCGATCTGGACGGCGCCGAGGCCGGCGCCGCGCGCCAGCACGCCTTGATCGGCGAAATGGCCGGTTCGGTCGATGTGAAGGTCCAGAGCGGCGGCGGCGTGCGATCCATCGACGACGTGCGCCTGCTGCTGGAGGCCGGGGTCGCCCGGGTGGTGATCGGCAGCCTCGCCGTCACCGCGCCCGAAACGGTCGCCGCCTGGCTGGCCGACTTCGGCCCCGAGCGCATCACCCTGGCCCTCGACGTGAAGCTGGAGGACGGCCTGCCCGTCCCGGCCCTCAAGGGCTGGACCCAGCGCGCGGGCGTGGACCTGTGGGCCGCCCTGTCCGCCTATGCGCCCGGGGCGCTGAACCACATCCTCGTCACCGACGTGGGCCGCGACGGCGCCCTGACGGGGCCCAATCTGGAGCTTCTGGCCGAGGTCAAGCAGCGCCGCCCCGAGCTTCAGCTGCAGGCCTCCGGCGGGGTCTCCTCGCTGGAGGATCTGGCGGCCCTCAAGGCCATCGGCTGCGACGGCGCCATCATCGGCCGGGCCCTGTACGAAGGCCGCTTCACCCTGTCCGACGCGCTGGAGGCGGTGCGATGACCGCGCGACGCATCATCCCCTGTCTGGACGTGAAGGACGGCCGGGTGGTCAAGGGCGTGCGCTTCGTCGGCCACACCGACATGGGCGACGCCGCCGAACTGGCCGCCCGCTACCGCGACGAGGGCGCCGACGAGCTGGTGTTCTACGACATCACCGCCTCGCCGCAGGGCCGCACCCTGGACTACGGCTGGGTGCGCGACATCGCCCGGCTGCTGGACATTCCCTTCTGCGTGGCCGGCGGCATCCGCTCGGTGGATCAGGCTGCCCGCTGCCTCGACAACGGTGCGGACAAGGTCTCCATCAACTCCCCCGCCCTGGAGCGCCCGGAACTGATCGCCGAAATGGCCGAACGTCTGGGCGGCCAGTGCGTGGTGGTGGGCGTGGACAGCCAGTTTCAGGACGGCGATTGGCGCGTGCACAAATACACCGGCGACCCGGACGCCCGGCGCGGCGCCGACCGCCTGACCCTGGACTGGATCACCGAGGCGCAGGGCCTCGGCGCCGGAGAGATCGTACTGAACTGCATCGATCAGGACGGGGTGCGCAACGGCTATGACGTGGTCCAGTTGAAGGCCGCGCGCGAGCGGCTGACCATCCCTCTGGTGGCCTCCGGCGGCGCCGGCTCGCCCGATCATTTTCGGCAGGTTTTCGCCGAGGCGGACGTCTCGGGGGCCCTGGCCGCCAGCGTCTTCCACTCCGGCGCCATCCGCATTCCCGACCTGAAGCGGACCCTGGACAGCGACGGCATAGAGGTGCGGCTATGAACCCCGACGAGATCGATTTCGAAAAGGGCGGCGGGCTGATCGCGGCGGTGGTGCAGGACGCCGCCACCCTGCAGGTGCTGATGCTGGCCTTTATGGACCGGGCGGCGCTGGACGAGACTCTGGACAGCGGCGAGGCCACCTTCTTTTCCCGCTCGCGCGGCGGACGGTGGAGGAAGGGCGAGACCTCCGGCGACCGGCTCAAGGTGATCTCGGTCACCCCCGACTGCGACAGCGACGCGGTGCTGGTGCGGGTCGAGCCGGTGGGCAACGCCTGCCACCTGAACCGGGTCAGCTGCTTCGGCGACGAGGACGCCCCGGGCCTTGGCCGTCTGGCCCGGCTGGAGCAGACCATCGCCGCCCGTGCGACCGCCGATCCGTCCGAAAGCTGGACCGCCAAGCTGCTGGCGTCCGGCCCCAAGCGCATCGCCCAGAAGGTGGGCGAGGAGGGCGTCGAGACCGCGCTGGCCGGGGCCGCCGGCGACGAGGCCGAACTGGCCAGCGAAGCCGCCGACCTGATCTATCACCTGCTGGTGTTGCTCAAGGCCCGCGGCCTGTCGCTTCAGGACGTTCTGGACGTGCTGGAGAGCCGGGCCAGAGCCTGATCAGTTGAGGTGGAATCGCTTCGCGATTCCGCCGATGCCGTGAATCAGGCTCTCGCTTTAAACTGGACCGAAATCCAAGCCCGGTCGGACCGCGTCCAACTGGGCCGATTTCGGTCTAGCGCCCGCCCTCGCCTGCGCCGCGCGGAACGGGCGTCCAGTTGCGCACGAACGCTTCCAGCAGGCGCACCGAATAGCCCACCGATGCGCCTGAGCCGTCCCAGGCCACGCCCGCGATGTCCAGATGCGCCCACGGTGTTTCAGGGTTCACAAAGCGGCTGATGAAATAGGCCCCCGTGCCGGCGCCTGGGCCGCCGGTTCCGCTGTTGCGCAGGTCTGCGACGTTGGACGACATCGCCTCGGCGTAGCTGGGGTGAAGCGGCAGGCGCCAGAGGGGCTCGCCCGACGCCTGACCCGCCGCCGTCAGTTGGTCGGCCAGGGCGTCGTGGCGGCTGAAAAGGCCCGCGTAATCCCGGCCGAGCGCCCCGCCGACGGCCCCGGTCAGGGTCGCCACATCCACGATGGCGGCGGGATTCAGGCGCGCTTCGGCGTAGGACAGGGCGTCCGCGAGCACCATGCGGCCTTCTGCGTCCGTATTGGTGACCTCGATGGCCAAGCCGTTCATGGCGGTGACCACGTCGCTGGGCCGGGTGGCGTTGGGTCCGGGCATGTTTTCCGCCAGGGCGGCGATGGCCACCACGTGCACCGGCGCCCCTTGCTGGGCCAGGGCCAGAGTCGCGCCCATGACGCTGGCGGCGCCGGACATGTCCATCTTCATGGCGCCCATGCCGCCGCCGGTCTTCAGGTTCAGACCACCGGAATCGAAGGTGATGCCCTTGCCTGCCAGCACGATGGGCTGGTCCGCCGAGCCGGCGCCGCGATAGCGGACGATCATCATGCGCGGCGGCCGCTCAGATCCCTGCCCGACCGAAATGATGGCGCCCATGCCCAGTTGTTCCATCTGGCGCTCGTCCAGCACCTCGATCTGGACACCGCGAACCCCGGCGAAGGCGGCGCGGGTCCGCTCAACAAAGGTCTCGGGATAGATGATGTTCGGGGGCTCGTTGGACAGGTCCCGCGCCAGCGCCATGCCGTTGATCACGCCCATGCCCTGGGCCTCAAAGACTGTTTGGGCCGCCGGGGCGATGAAGGTCAGGGCCGAGGGCTCGGTGCGTTCCGCGCTGCGGCGGCCATAGCCGGCGAAACGATAGGCGGACACGCCCGCGCCCGTGGCCACACGCGCGGTCACGGCCGGATCAAGACCCTCGGCCATGATCGACACCGGGCCGGTCTCGCCCGACAGGGCGCGGGCCAGGGTGGCGCCCAGGGTGAATTGGTCCGCCTCGCTGATGTCGCTCGGAGCGCCCACCACCACGATCTGGCTCCAGTCGCCGATGCCCCGCAGGGTCAGGCTGTCGCGGACGCCATAGCCGAAGGACGCCGACGTCAGCGCCCGGGTCACGGCCGCACGCTCCGCGTCACCCAGCGCCGCACCGCGCTGCGCCAGATCGCCCTCGGCGCCCAGCAGCAGCACCAGCCCGCCCTGATCGGCCGGCTGGGCGGCGAAGGCGATGGGCCGTTCGGCCTGGGCGGCGGGCACGGCCACCACGAGGCTGGCCAGGGCGGTGAAGACGGCGAGACGGCGCATGAGAACTCCCGGAGCTATACTGTAACAGCGGCCCACTATGGGCGGGGCGGTCTGCGGTCGCAAGCACGCCGCGGGCGCTTTCGAAGACGTGGCAATTTTTCACCGTCACAAGGGTTTGGCGGTGGCCTTCAGCGCATGAATTTTCTAGGCTTTGCGCTCCGTCGTCGCTCCCTCTCAAGGCGACGGGTGAGGTCGATGATGAACTATGTCAGCACCCGGGGCGGCGCCGCCCCGACCACCTTCCGCGATGCGCTGCTGCGGGGCATGGCGCCCGACGGCGGGCTCTACATGCCCGCTCACTGGCCGACCCTGAGCGCGGGCGACATCCGCGGCGCCGCCGCCCGGCCCTATGCCGATCTGGCCGCTGACATCCTCGGCAAGTTCGCGGGCGACTCCCTGCCCCCCGCCGCCGTGCGCGCCGCCGCCGACCGCCTGACAGAGACCTTCCATCACGCGGCGATCACGCCGCTGGTCCAGCTGGAGCCGAACCTGTGGGTGCTGGAGCTGTTCCACGGCCCCACCGCCGCCTTCAAGGATCTGGCCATGCAGATGATGGCGGTCCTGACCGACGCCGCTCTGGAAGACACGGGCCAGAGATTGCTTCTGCTGACGGCCACCAGCGGCGACACCGGCGCCGCCGCCGTGCGCGCCTTCGCCGGGGCGAAGTCGGTGGATCTGGCCGTGCTGCACCCGCTGGACCGGGTGTCGCCCGTCCAGCGCCGCCAGATGACCACGGTGGACGCGCCCAATGTGCTGAACCTGGCGGTGCGCGGCGACTTCGACGACTGCCAGCGGTTGGTGAAGGCGATCCTCGCCGACGAGACCCTGCGCGAGGGCCGCCGGGTCAGCTCGGTCAACTCCATCAACTGGGGCCGGCTGGCCGGGCAGGTCCCCTATTACGTCGCCGCCGCCTCGGCCCTGGACGCCCCGCATGTGACGCCGCGCTTCGTGGTGCCCACGGGCAATTTCGGCGACGCCTTCGCCGGCTGGGTCGCACGCGCCATGGGGGTTCCCCTGACCCTGACCGCCGCGGTCAACCGCAACGACGCCCTGGCCCGCGCCCTCAACCACGGCCGCTATGAGCGCACCGCCGCCAATCCCACCGCCAGCGTCAGCATGGACGTGCAGGCCCCCTCCAATTTCGAGCGGCTGCTGTTCGAGGCCACGGGCCGCGACGCCGACGCCACGCGCGCCGTCTTCGACGCCTTCGCCCGCGACGGCGCCGTGGATCTGGCCCCCGACCTGCTGGCCGCCCTGCGCGCCGAGGTGTCGGCGGTGTCCATCGACGAGAACCGCACCCGCGCCGAGATCGCCCATGCATGGAAAGCGTATGGCCGGGTCATCTGTCCCCACACCGCAGTGGCCCTGGCCGCCGCCCGGGACATGGCGCGGGACGGCGGGCCCGTGGTCGCCCTGTCCACTGCGCACCCGGCCAAGTTCCCGGAAAGCGTCGGGCCGGTGCTGGGCTTCGATCCCCCGATCCCGCCCGCCCTCGCCGCCATCACCGGCGGCAAGGAGCGCCTGACCGTCATCGACGCCGATCTGGATCAGGCGCTGGGGGCGGTGAAGGCGCTTTAGGCCGTCGCCAGCCCATAGTCCGCCGGGCTGGCCGCGCGGTGGAAGGCGATGCGCGCGAAGAACGGCGCGGGATCCTTGGGCATCACCAGCCACGATGGATCGTGGAACAGCTGGTCGTGCAGCCGCGTCAGGGTGAAGCGCACCGCCGAGGCCGCGCCGAGCACCGGCAGGGCCTCGACCTCCGCCCGCTCCAGCCGCCGCCCCTGCTCATAGCCGCGCAGGAACGCAGACAGCACCGCCTCATCCGGGCGCCCTTCGGCGTCAAAGCCCCAGGCGTTCAGGGCGATGGCCAGGTCCCAGACCCAAGCGCCCACATGGGCGAAATAGAAGTCGATCACGCCGCTGGGCCGGTCGCCCTCGTACAGCACATTGTCGGGAAAATAGTCCGCATGGATGGCCCCTGACGGCAGCCCGTCCGGCAGCAGCGGCTCCAGCCGGTCCAGTTCGGCGACCAGGGCCTCCAGCATCCGGCGGCTGTCGCCCGCCGCGCGGTGGTCGCATTTCTCCGCCAGCAACCGCCACTGGGCCGAGCCCACCGGATTGGCGCGCCGCCCGGCGAAGTCCGCCGCCTTCAGGTGCAGGTCCGCCAGCAGCCGCCCGCCCGCCGTGGCCTGAACCGCCGTGGGCGTCTGCAGCCCGGCGCCCTGAAGCCACTGGATCACCGCCGCCGCGCGTCCGTTCAGCCGGCCGATCCAGTCGCCGGAAACACCGCGCACCGGCCTCGGCGCCGCGAAGCCCGCGTCCGCCAGATGGTCGGTCAGGCCCAGGCAGAACGGCAGGCCCGCCTCGTCTGTGCGCCGCTCGAACAGGGTCAGCACATGGCGTCCGCCCGCCGTCTCGATGCGGTAGTTGGTGTTCTCCACCCCTTCGGCGATGGGCGCGATCTCGCTCATCGCGCCGAGCCCGTAATCCGCGATGAAGGCGCGGGCCTGATCCGGCGTGACGGGGGTGAAGACGGCCATCTAGAGACCTTGGCGAATTCGCACGATGTCGGAAAGGTCCGCCAGCACGCTTTCGGCGGTGGCCCAGCGTCCGGCGCCGCGTCCCTTGCAGGTCCAGACCCGGCCGTCCTGGCCGTAGACCTTCAGCGCGTTGCGCTCGCCCTTCAGGTCGTGGAACACCGGGTCCAGGTCGGACTCCAGCGCCACCCGCGCCTCGAGCTTGCCGCCCCGCGCCTGACAGGCGCCGATCTGGCGCACGCCGCGACGGCCCAGCGGCGCGTCGGGGGACAGGGCCTCCAGCGGCAGATCATCGGGCGCCTCGCCGAAGGCCTCATAGGCCAGCAGCCGCACCTTGGCGGCGGAATCCAGACCTTCCAGATCGGCGGACGGATCCTCTTCCGCAAAGCCCGCCGCGCGGGCCGCCGACAGGGCGTCGTCAAAGGCGTCGCCCTCGGCCAGCCGCTCCAGCATGAAATTGACCGTGCCGTTCAGCACCGCCTCGAAGCCGGCCACGGGCCCGGCCGCGCGGGCCAGACGCAGGGTCTCGATCATGGGCGATCCGCCGCCCACCGCGGCCGAATAGGCCAACCGCGCGCCGGTGCCCCAGGCCAGGTCGTTGAGGCCCGACGGGTCGATGCTGATGGCCTGCTTGTTGGCGCTGACCACGTCCAGCCCCTTGTCCAGAGCCGCGCGGATCAGGTCGTGCCCGGGCTGCCCCTCGGACATGGCCTCCAGCACCACATGGGGTTTGCTGGCCAGAAGGTCGTCCTGCGCGGCGGTGAACAGTTCGGCCGGACAGGCGAAATCGCGCGGCTTCTTCGGATCGCGCACCAGCACGCTGACCACCTCGAAGCGGGGGTCGTTCAGCAGCCGCTTGAGCAGGCCGCCGCCCACCACGCCGGCCCCGGCCACGGCAACGCGCACGGGTTGATAGGGTTTGGCGGGATGGGGCGCATCCTCGGCGTCGCCCACCACCGTGGCGGCGGCGCGGCCCAGGGCGGCCACCTCGATCTCCACGCCCCGCGCCTGGCCCAGGTCGATGGCGTCGCGCTGGACCAGCGAGCCGCCCAGCCGACGCGCCGTATCCCAGCTGGCCCGGTCATACCGCAGGGCGCCGTCGGCGTTGTTGGGGTCGCGGTCGTAGAGGCCGTCCACATCCTTGACCAGCCGCACCGTCTTCAGGCCCAGTTCGGCGGCCAGGAAGGCGGCGGTCAGGTCCGTGCCGCCCCGTCCCAGCAACACCACCCGGCCCTCGCCCGTCACCGCGCCAAAGCCGGGGACCACCACCACCTCATGGTCCTCCAGCGCCTGGCGCAGGCGCGCGTCGTCCAGCGAGCGGGGATGGGCGTGCTCCGGCTCGCCCTCGGCCACGAGGCCAAGCTCGCGCACCGTCAGGGCGACCGCGTCCAGCCCCACCCGGTCGCAGGCAAGCGCCGTCAGAGCCGCCGCCTGCTCCTCGCCCTGCACCACATAGGCCGGGGCGAGCAGGTTCTCGTGGGGCAGACCCAGTTCGCGGGCGTGGCCCAGCAGGCGGTCCGTCTCGCCGCCGAACGCCGAGACCACCGCCACCACGCGGCGGCCCTGACGCACATGGCCGTAGATCTCCGACGCCGCCGCGGGTGTGTCTTCGGGTCCGTGCAGCACCGAGCTGCCGAACTTCAGCACCACCACCTCGCGCCCTCCCGCGAGGGCGGGCCGGGGCGCGGGTTTGAGCTTGTCTTCGGGTTTGAGAAGGACGGCGACGGACATGGTGTGGACCTCGGAAATGCGAAAACCCGCCTCGGGCGACCGGGGCGGGTGGTGGGTTGTGCGAACCTTTGCCGGATGCGCGCTAACCGTTCCCCGCCCGAATGGGCATGGTGGTGGTGGTGGCCGTAATGGTCATACCGAGGCCGCCGGACACGGGTCCGCCCTGACGTCCGGAGACGGTCATGGAGGCGATCGACAGGAGCGTGGCGTAGGACACCGTGACGGGTCTTTCGAGCTTCGGTTGGCGGCGAACCTGACCGATGAGCCGCCAGGCGTCAACCCCGCTTCGGTGAAATCGTGTGCTTCGACATCACTATGCGCAATGAACGTTCCATGACATCCCGACGTGGGTTGCAAATGGGGATGATTATTTCGCTTGACGAAGCCGTGAGCTTTCCGCAGGATTTCCGGGCTCATCAAGACCGGTCGAGGGATAGGCCCTTTGACGCCGGGGCAACCTCGGGCTTCCGCCCGAAAGGTGCCAACTCCTGCGAGAGCCTTCGGGTTCGCGAGAGATGAGTGGAAGCCCTGTTCTACAGGGGCTCCACGGTCTGTCAGCAGCAGTCTCGATGAGCGGGACGATTGCGAGACGACCGATACATGACCACCGCCCTGGCCGAAAAGACGATCCTCGACACCGACCCCGTGTGTCGTCCCACGCGCAAGTCCTTTGCGCCGATCCTGCCTGCGCGCGACATCATCGTTCCCATTTCCGCTGACTTCCGGCTGGCGTCCGGCGAAGCCCTGGCCGATCCGGTCATCCGCGCCCGCCTGCAGGGCCGGCCCGGCGCACCGCTGGTGATCGTGGCCGGGGGCATCTCCAGTGGCCGGTTCGTGAACCGCACCGAGACCAACGGCTCAGGCTGGTGGTCCGGCGCCGTGACGGCGGGCGGGCCCATCGACCTGGACCGCTTCCAGGTTCTGGCCTTCGACTTCGCCCCCGACGGCCCGACCGCGCCCCCCGCGCCCCTGACTGTCACCACCGGCGATCAGGCCCGCCTGCTGGCCCTGCTGCTGGACCCTCTGGAGGCGCCGCGCGCCGCCGCCTTCGTGGGCTGTTCCTACGGCGGCATGGTCGGTCTGGCGTTCGCCGAAGCCTTCCCCGAGCGGCTGGGCCAGCTGGTGGTGATCTCCGCCGCTCACCGCCCCCATCCCCTGGCCACCGCCTGGCGCGGGATCCAGCGCCGCATCCTGCAGCTGGCGGTCGAAGCCGGGCGCCCCGAGGACGGGGTGGCCCTGGCGCGCGAACTGTCCATGACCACCTACCGCACGCCCGAGGAGCTGGACGCCCGCTTCGACACCGTGGCGCCCGAGCGCGCCGGCGGCCGCTATCCGGTGTGCGACTATCTGGGCGCGCGGGGTCGGGCCTACCCGGCGGTGATGACCGCCTCGCGCTGGCTGACCCTGTCGGACTCCATCGACCGTCACGCCGTAACGCCCGAAGCGATCACCACGCCGACGACCCTGATCGGCTTCACCAGCGACCGGCTCGTCCCCATCGACGACATCCGCGAGCTGGCCGCGCGGCTTCCCAACCTGTTCCGCCTCGTCGAGGCGCCCTCCCTCTACGGCCACGACGCCTTCCTCAAGGAAGACGCCTTCGTCGCCGACGTGCTGACCACCGCCCTGAAAGACATCGACCAATGACCCACCGTGCCACCGATCCCCGCACCATCGCCGCGCGCACCGGCGTCGATCAGGACTCGGCCCACGGCTCGGTCATGCCGCCGCTGTACCTGTCGTCGAACTACTCGTTCGCCGGGTTCGACCAGAAGCGTCAGTACGACTACAGCCGCTCGGGCAACCCGACCCGCGACGTGCTGGCCGAGACCCTGGCCGAACTGGAAGGCGGCGCGGGCGCCGTGGTGGTCTCCACCGGCATGGCCGCGGTTGATCTGGCCTTCTGTTCGCTGGAGCCGGGCGATCTGCTGATCGCGCCCCATGACTGTTACGGCGGCACCCACCGGCTGCTGTGCGCCCGCGCCCGCAAGGGCCATTTTGAGGTGGCCTTCGTCGATCAGGGCGACCCCGAGGCGCTGGAGCGGGCCCTGGCGCTGAAGCCGAAACTGGTCTTCGTGGAGACGCCCTCCAACCCGCTGATGCGGGTGGTGGACGTGGCCGACATCTGCCGTCGCGCCCACGCCGCCGGGGCCAAGGTGGTGGCGGACAACACCTTCCTGTCGCCGGCCCTGCAACAGCCCATCAAGCTGGGCGCCGACTTCGTGGTGCATTCCACCACCAAATACATCAACGGCCACTCCGACGTGGTGGGCGGAGCGGTGATCGCGGCCGACCCGGCGGACCACGAGGCCCTGTGCTGGTGGGCCAACTGCACCGGGGTGACCGGCTCGCCCTTCGACGCCTATCTGACCCTGCGCGGGGTGCGGACCCTGTTCGCCCGCATCGAGCGGCAGCAGGCCACAGCCGGCGCCGTGGCCCACTTCCTGGAAGCCCACCCGGCGGTCAAGGCCGTGCACTGGCCCGGCCTAGCGTCGCACCCCGGCCACGCCCTGGCCGCGCGCCAGCAGACCGGCCCCGGAGCCATGCTGTCGTTCGAGTTGAACGGCGACGTGGACGCGGTGCGCGCCCTGGTTGAGGAACTGGAGATCTTCACCCTGGCCGAGTCGCTGGGCGGGGTCGAAAGCCTGATCGCCCATCCGGCCACCATGACCCACGCCGCCATGACGCCGGAAGCACGCCAGACGGCGGGCATCACCGACACCCTGTTGCGGCTGTCGGTGGGTCTTGAGCATCAGGACGATCTGATCGCCGACCTGTCGCGGGTTCTGGACGCGTTGGCGCGGAGAACGGCCCAGCCGGTGCAGGCCGCCAGAGTCGCTTCCGCAGCCTGAAGGGAGTCTTATCCGCCCAGAGCGACAAAGCCGGGGTTCAGGAACCCGGCCTTGCCATAGCCCAGGGGACGCCCCTCATCCATGGTGATGACCCGGCCGCCGGCGGCCTCCAGAATGGCCTGGCCGGCGCCGGTATCCCACTCGCAAGTGGGTCCGGTGCGCGGATAGACGTCATAGCGTCCCTCGGCAATCAGGCAGAATTTGACTGAGGAATCCAGCGCCTGCCACTCGGCGCAGCCGAAGCGGGCGGCGATCCGCTCGGCCTCGTCCTCGCCCAGGGAATGACTGATCAGGGCGAAGCCGCGATCGGGCTTTTCACGCACCCGCACCTGACGCCAGGCCGGCTCACCGAAGCGGCGGGTGAAGGCGCCGGCCTTGTCGTCAGCCCCCCCCGTGCGCCAGGTCTGGCCCATGGCCGGGGCCGAAATCACGCCCGCCAGCACGCGCTCGCCGTGGGCCAGGGCGATGTTGACGGTGAAGGCCTCGCGCTCGCCCACGAAGGCCTTGGTCCCGTCCAGGGGGTCAATCAGGAAGAAGGCGCTTTCAGCGGCCGGCGTGCCGTCCATGGCGCAGGCTTCCTCGGCCACGGCCTGGACGCCGGGATAGAGCGCCGCCAGACGCTCCAGAATCAGGGCCTCCGCCCGCTGGTCGGCTTCGGTCACGGGGCTGTCGTCGGCCTTGGTGGTCACCACCGCATCGGCGCGCCAGTAGGGCAGGATCAGGGCGGACGCCTCTTCGGCGATCTCGGCCAGTTGTTCGGTGAGGCGGCCCGATTTCAGATCACGGGCCAATTTCTGGGGGAGTGCAGTCATCAGGCGGCGGTCAATAGCCCATGCGGGGCGTTTGAAGAACCGGCAAATCAGGTCAGCTTGTCGCGGCTTCGACTAATGTGGGCTGCGGGACACGATGACCACCGACTCTGACGCAATCATGGACGGCGCCGACCTGGCCACCTTCCTGACCGGCAAGCTTTGCCATGATTTCATAAGCCCGGCCGGCGCCATCGCGTCGGGGCTGGATCTGATTAACGACCCTTCGGCCCAGGACATGCGCGAGGAGGCCATGGGCCTGATCGCCGCAAGTTCGGAAAAACTGATCGCCCTGATCCGTTTCGCCCGCGTGGCCTACGGCGCCGCGACCACCGCCGAGCGGTTCAGCGCCGATGACCTGAAGCCTCTCGCTGAAAGCGTGTTCAAGGGAGCGCGCGCCTCCCTGGACTGGCGGGCGGAGGCCACAGAGTTCTCCAAGCCCCACGCCAGGGCGCTGCTCAACCTGGCCCAGTTGACAGGGGCGGCCCTGCCGGGCGGCGGAACGGCGACCGTAACGGCCCGTGAAGCCGACGGCTGGCTGACCCTGCGGGGGGAAGCTGACGGTGTTCGCGCCCGGCTAAAGCCCGAAGCGGTGACGGGCCTGGCGGGCGAACGACTGAACGAGGGGCTGGCGGGACAGTGGATCCAGCCCTACTGGCTGTGGCGCACGGTGAACGACCATGGGGGATCCCTAGGTTTCACAGTGGGCGAGAACCGCGTCACCCTGACGGCCCGCATGCCCCTGTGACCAGCATGCTGAACGTCGCTTAAGGGTGCCCGCCAACAGGTCGTTAACCGCAAGGGACGATAAGACGTCGAGGGCGCGGTCCTGCGCCCGAAAGCGTCCGGATTTCACACCGTGCAACCCCCAGTCGAGGCCAGAACCTGTCTGATCGTCGATGATAGCCGCATCATCCGCAAGGTGGCGCGCCGGATCGTCGAAGGACTGGGATTCGAGGTCGACGAGGCCGCCGACGGCGCCGAGGCCCTCGCCTATTGCGCCACCGCCACGCCGGAAGTGATCCTGCTGGACTGGAACATGCCGGTGATGGACGGCCTGACCTTTCTGCGACGCCTGCGCGCCCAGCCCGGCGGCGACCGGCCCAAGGTTCTGTTCTGCACCATCGAGACCGAGGCGGAGCGCATCGAGGAGGCTCTGGAGGCCGGCGCCGACGAATACGTCATGAAGCCTTTCGACGGCGAAATCCTGGAATCCAAGCTGGCCGAAGCGGGGATTATCTGATCTCGCATGACGCCTGAAAACCTGCATCACCTTCAGGCGCTCATGGTCAGCAGGACCGGTTTTCTGCTGACGCCCGACCGCACACATCTGGCGGAGCACCGGCTGGGACCGGTGGCGCGACGCGAGGGCTATTCCGGCGTGGATCCGTTGATGGATGCGATCAGGGGCCAGACCACTGCGGGGCTGGCCTGGTCGGCCATGGAGGCGGTGCTGAATCCCGAAACCTGGTTCCGCCGCGACCGGACCCCTTTCACCACTTTCGCCCGCGAAGTTCTGCCCGCGATCGCCCGCGTTCGCGCCGGCGGCCGTGTTCGCGTCTGGTCCGCCGGCTGTTCATCCGGCCAGGAAGCCTACGCCCTGGCGATGTCCGCCCTTGAGTCCGAAGCCAATGTGGAGATCGAGGCCACCGACCTGTCCCAGCGCGCGCTGGAGAAAGCCCGCAGCGGAATCTACACCCAGTTCGAGGTCCAGCGCGGCCTGTCGGCCCGCCAGTTGCTGGCCTGGTTCGAACAGAGCGAGGACATGTGGGAAGCCCGCCCCCGATTGCGCTCGGCCGTCCGGTTCTCGCGGAGCAATCTGCTTGACGAGGCGCCGGGAGGCGGACGTTTCGACGTGATTTTCTGTCGATATGTTCTGGGCGACATGGCGCCGGAGCGCCGCGCCCGGGCGCTGGACGTGCTGGAACAGGCGCTGGCGGACGACGGCTGTCTGTTCCTGGGACTTGATGAGACGGCGGGCGAGCGGCCTGATTCCTTCCGCCCCGTACCCGGTCGCCCGGGCGTCTTCGTCAAAGCCCCCGCCGCCCTCCGCCGCGCAGCCTGAGACACGCAGTCGATCCGGCGCTCGACGCCCGGCGTCCCGGCGCCTACTAATGGCCCCATGACACTCGGGGCTTTCATGAATCGCATCGTGCTGCTGGTCGCAGCGCTGGGGCTGGCGCTGGCGGTGGCGGTGGCTGCGTCGCATTCGCCGGACCCGGCTCCGGCCTCGGCTCCGGAGACCGCCTTCTCCGCCGCGCGGGCCATGATCGACGTCGAGGCGATCGCACAGCGGCCGCATCCTACCGGATCGGAGGAAAACGCCCGTGTGCGGGCCTATCTCACCGGCCGCATGAGCGACCTGGGCCTTTCCCCCGGAGAGCAGACCGGCCCCCTGTCAGCCTCCTCGGTCGCCCGGCTGGAGCGATGGGGCGACGCACAGGCAGCTGAACGGCGGATCACCAATCTGATCGGCGTCCTGCCGGGCCGGGACCGCGACGGGCCGGCTGTTCTGCTGATGGCTCACCACGACACGGTGTGGGATTCGCCCGGCGCGGCCGACGACTCCACCGGGGTGGCCGCGATTCTCGAGGCCGTGCGCGCCATCCAGGCGCGGGGTCCGGCCGGACGGGATCTGATCGTCCTGTTCACCGACGCCGAGGAACTGGGCCTGGACGGCATGCGCCTGTTCCTGGACGAGCACCCGCTGGCGCCGCGGGTCGGCATGGTGGTGAACCTTGAGGCGCGCGGCGGCGGCGGCCGGGCGTCCATGTTCGAGACCGGCCCCGGCAACGCCCAGACCGTGCGCGCCTTCACCCGGGCCATGGACCGCGTCGAGGGCGGCGCCAACAGCAACTCGCTGGCGGTGCTGGTCTACGAGAACATGCCCAACGCCACAGACTACACACTGGCCCGAGAGCGCGGGATCGCCGGGGTCAACCTCGCCTTCATCGGCCGGGCCCACCAGTACCACGACCCCGCCTCAACACCCGACGCTCTGGATCGGGGCAGCGTGCAGCACATCGGCGAAAAGGCGCTGGAGGCGGCCGATCATTTCATTCGCGCCGACGCCCTGCCCATGGCCTCGCGCGACGCGGTCTATTCGGACCTGTTGGGACTGTTTTTCATCCAGTACGCCCCCTGGGTCGGCTGGCTGGTGCTGGCGGGCGCGGGCGGCTTCCTTATCGTGGCGGTGCAGCGGGGCCGCAAGGCCGGCGCCGTGACTTTCGCGGGCATGGGGCTGGGGGCCCTTGGCGGGCTGTGGCTGGCCATGTCCGGGGTGATGCTGGCCACCGCCATGCGCGGTCTGGCCGGCCCGTCCATGAGCCGCGCCGGATCGCCGGAGCTGTACTACGCCATGCTGCGGCGCCTGCCCTGGCTGGAGGCTGGGGTGGTGCTGGCGCTGCTGGCGGCGGCGCTGATCCTGTTCGGCTCGGCCCAGGGGCGGCGGCGCATTGTTGCGGGCGTTCTGACGCTGGCCACGGTGGCCGCACTGACGCTCTACGAATTCAGCGGGATCACCCTCGTCCTCGGCCTGATCGTCGTGGCCGGTGCGCTCTACAGCGGCTGGATGAAGGCGGCGCGCTTCTCGGCCTGGACCGGGCTGATCGCCCTGATGCTGGTGCTCGGCGTGGTGGTTCAGGCCCTGGCGCCCACCGCCGCCTTCCTGATCGCATGGCCGGTGCTGGGGGCCGCCTTCGCCGCCGCCCTCGGCGGGCTGATCGATCCCCGCCTTGAGCGGCACATATCGCTCTGGCCGGCCGTGATCGTGACGGCGGTGATGGGCGGCTGGCTGTTCGCCCTGGGACACTGGACCTTCCTGGGCGTGGGCATGGACCTGCCGGGCGTCCTGGCCCTGATCGCCCTGATGGCCGCCATGCTGGCCCGGCCGCTGGCGCCCACCTCCCGGCGCGGACTTGAGGTGCTGGCCATATTGGCTGCCGTCGCCCTGCTCGCCGGAGCGGGTCTGGCGCTGGGCGCCCGCGTTATCGAACCCGTCCCCACAGAAGGACACGCCACATGAGCGTCACCGTCTTCCACAATCCGAAATGCGGTACGTCGCGCAAACTGCTGGCGGCGCTCGCCGAGCGAGGCGTCGAGCCGACGGTGGTGGAGTATCTGAAGGCCGGCTGGAGCGAGGATCAACTGACGGCCCTGCTGGCCAAGATGGGCGGGGCCCGTCCGCGCGACCTCCTGCGTCGCCGTGAGACCCTGGCCCAGGACATGGGCTTGCTGCCCGAGGACACGCCGGACGATCTGATCCTGCATGCCATGGTGCAGCACCCTATCCTGGTGGAGCGGCCGATCCTCGAGACGGATGGCGCCGCCGTGGTGGCGCGGCCCATCACCCGGGCCGACCCTTTGCTCTGAAGGCCGGGCCTGGGCGGGGCCCGGGTTGGCCCTACACGGTCGCCACGCCCGCCTCGCCGTCCTCGTCGGCCCAGGCCACCCGGGTTCCGTCCGCGCTCATGGCGAGGGCGGCGATGGGGGCGCCGCGGTCGGCGCGGATGTAGTTGAGGCCCTGGGCGGCGGGCTCCGCGACCCAGACCCGGCCGTCGGACAGGCCGGCGGCCAGCTTCGCATGGTCCACGGCGGCGGCGACGAGAACCACCTGGGATCCGGCGTCATAGCCGATCTCGGTGGCCTCCCTGCCCATGGGTCCGTTGGCGCCGATGAACGGCCACAGCACGCTCCCCTGGGCGCCCGAGGTGGCCAGCAGCGCCCCCCTGGACAGGAAGGCCATGGCCCGCACCCGGGACGGATAGCCGCCCATGCGCATGTCCTTTGAATCCTTCAGCCGCCAGCCGTGCAGCTGGGCGTCCTGCATGGTGGAGACGACGAAGGCGCCGTCGGGCGAGAAGGTCACGCCGGTGTGCGACCCGGCCCATTTCAGGAAGGTCGGCTTCTGCTTTTCGATGCGCGCAAACCACAGGGCGACGCCGCCGTAGGTGGAGGCGGCCAGCCGGCGCCCCTTGGGGTCGAAGGCCAGGCCCGAGACGGTGCGCTCGTGCTCGAAGGTGCGGCGGAAGGCCGGGTCTTTCACGTCCAGCACCGTCACCGTGCGTCCGGCGGAAAAGGCGATCAGGCCGGAGGCGGGGGACGCGGCCACGGCGTCGATCCAGGCGCCTTTGGCCGCCGCCAGCTGGCCCGCGTCCTCGCGCCGGCTCCACACCAGCTTGCCGTCGTCGCCGCCGGTGACGACGCCTTCGCCGGAGGGGTGGACGGCAGCCGACAGAACCGGTCCGCCGTGGGCGTCCACACGCTCGCCGGTGTCGAACCGCACCGCCCCGTCGCCGAGGGTGAAGACCGCGCCCCTGTGATCGAACAGGGCGGCGGTGGGCTGGGCGTCGAAGGAGAATGCGGTCATCGGCTCATGTCACGAAATGCGGCGCCCTTGGCAAGGGCCCGTCACCGCGCGGGAGACAATTGCGCGCCGAAGCGTTAGGATGGGCATCGCAAACAGGGAGATTGCCGATGACCTTTCGCATCACACTCGCCGGCGGCGCGCTCGCCGGCGCGGCCCTCATCGCCACCGCCGCCGCCGCCCACCACGGCTGGAGCTCCTATGACGCAGAGCGCGCCATGACCCCCACCGCCGAGGTGGTGGAGTCCCACTGGGGCAGCCCGCACGGCTCCATCGTGATCGTGGTGGATGAGCAACGCTGGGACGTGGTGCTCGCGCCGGTGTCGCGCATGCAGACACGTGGTCTGGATCGTGCCGACATCGCCGTGGGGCAGACCGTGACCGTCGAGGGCTATCCCCGCCGCGACGGCACGCGTGAGCTTCGCGCCGAGCGGATCACCGCCGGCGGTCAGACGGTGGAATTGCGCTGAGCCCGTCAGCGGGCCTGATCACGGCGGTCGAGACCTCGGGCTTCGCGCGCTGGGTCGCGGAGTCGGCGCTGGTCTATCCGATCGCCAACACGGCCCATGTGATCGGCGCAATCCTGCTGGTCGGCGGCATCGGCCTGCTGGATCTGCGAGTGCTCGGCTACGGCCGGGACATCAGCGTGTCGGCGCTGGAGCGCGCGGTGACGCCGATCGCCCTGTTCGGCTTTGCGGTGATGGTGATCAGCGGATCGATCCTGTTCGCGGCCGACGCGCGGGCCCTGGCGGGTTCGAACCTGTTCCTGGCCAAGCTGGTCCTGATCGCCCTGGCCGGCGCCAACGCCCTGGCGTTTCGTCTGGGGCGGCCCGCTCTGGCGAGCCCGGCCACGGCGTCCATGCGTGTCATGGCGGCCGCGTCCCTGGCCCTGTGGCTGGCCGTGGTCATTCTGGGGCGGTTGATCGCCTATTTCTGAGGCGGACTCAGGCCGCGCACCCCTCGAACCCGGCCTTCAGCGCCGCCTCGTCCAGATCGCGGCCGATGAAGACGGCGCGGCTCCAGCGCCGTTCCTTTTCGCCCCAGGGCTTCTGCAGGTCGCCTTCGAGGATCATGTGTACGGCCTGGAACACCAGCCGTCGGTCCTCGCCCGCCACCTCGATGATGCCCTTGGCGCGCAGGATGTCCTGACCCTTGGTGGCCAGCAGTTCGTCCAGCCAGCGGGTGAACTTGCCGCCATCGATGGGCCGGTCCAGCGACAGGCTGATCCCCCGGATGTCGTCGCCGTGGTCATGGCCACGCGGGCCATGCCCGTGGTCGTGATCATGATCATGATGATGCGCGTGATCATGGTCGTGGTCGTGGCCGCAGTGGTCGTCGTGCACGTGGCCCGGCTCGCCGTGGGCCGGGTTGGCGAAGGCGGGGCGGATGTCGGTGATGCGCTCAAGGTCGAAGCCGCCCAGCCCCAGCACCTGGTCCAGCGGCACATTGGCCCGCTCGGCCCGCATCACGGGGGCGATGGGATTCAGGGCGCGCAGGCGGGCCTCGATGGCCACAAGCTGCGCCTCGTCCACCAGATCGGTCTTGTTCAGGATGATACGGTCGGCGAAGGCGATCTGCTCGCGCGCCTCGCGGGAGTCATCCAGCCGGGCCATGACGTGCAGGGCGTCGGCCAGGGCGGTGACGCTGTCCAGCCGGGTCTTCTCGCGCACCTCGTCGTCCACGAAGAAGGTCTGGGCCACCGGACCGGGATCGGCCAGGCCGGTGGTCTCGACGATGATGGCGTCGAAGGCGGGCTTGCCGGGCCGCTGGCGCTTCATCAGGCCCGAGACCACCCGGATCAGGTCGCCGCGAACGGTGCAGCAGACGCAGCCGTTGTTCATCTCGAACACGTCCTCGTCGGCGCCGACCACCAGATCGTTGTCGATGCCGATCTCGCCGAACTCGTTGACGATCACGGCGTAGCGCTTGCCGTGGTCCTCGGTCAGGATGCGGTTGAGCAGGGTGGTCTTGCCGGCGCCGAGGTAGCCGGTCAGCACGGTCACGGGTGTCTTGTCGGTCATGAGCGCCAGATGGCGCCTGCGGAGCCCGCGATCAAGCGCCTGTCAGTCGAGCGGTGAATTCCACCACCGCTTCGGTCATGGCGAGTGGAACGGGCAGAACCAGATTCACCACCACCACAGCCAGCCCGATCCACCAGGCGGGGTGAATCCGTCCTTGCGCCAGCCGATCACGAGCCATGCCGACAATGATGAAGAACGATAGGGCCGCCAACAGCACCAGGGGCGTGGCCTGCCCCAGTTGTTCCAGTGGAAGCAGCCTCGCCCAGGCCGGAGCGGTCAATAACACCGTCGCCGATATCATCAGGCGTCGATGCCATGCCGTGTGCTTCCGCAGGATCACCGCCAGCACAACCATGACCGCGAAACTGGCCAGGGCCATGACGTTGGACGCCAGGAACATGGGGGGGGCGAAGCCGAACGGCACGGTCCCGCGGGCGATCGACGCCATGGTCACCTGAATCCCGAGACCGGCCATGCCGATCGCCAGAAGGACGCCGAACCTCCCCAGCAGGCGATGGAGGCGCACATCGCCCCGGCCGATCAGAAAGGGCTGGACGACAAGCAATCCAAGCCAGGCGAGAAAGCCCAGGGCGTGAATGTGAACCAGTGGCGGAAAGGACGCCCAGACAACTCGTCCCGTAACCGCGTGAAGTCCGAAGCCGGCGACCGTCACCACGCCGATCCCAAGGGCCAGGACCATGAAAAACAGCGGCTCGCCGCCCGATCGCACACCAGACGCCTGAACACCCACCATGATCGATGACCCCGTTACCGGGTCTTCATACCGAAGTTCGTCGAGTTCTGACAGTCCGAGGAACAGTCCTCCACGAGCTCAGCAGTCGGGGCAGTCGGCCTGGGCCGCGTCCTCGATCTGGAAGGTGGTGTGGGTGACGCCGAACCCGGCCGCCGCCTTCTGGGCGCGGGTCAGCAGGTCGGGGGGCGCGTCCCCGCTGCGCACCAGATGCGCGGTCAGGGCCGCGTCGGTGGTGGACAGGCCCCACACATGCAGATCATGCACCGCGGCCACGCCCGGCAGGGCCAGCAGCGCCTGACGTACCGCGCTGACATCCATGCCCGCCGGGGCCCCGTCCAGCGCCAGGGTCACCGAGTCCTTCAGCAGCCCCCAGGTGGCCCACAGGATCACCGCCACGATCACCAGGCTGATCATGGGGTCGATGATGGTCCAGCCGCTGAACATGATCACCAGCCCCGCCGCCACCACGCCCAGGGACACCGCCGCGTCGGCCATCATGTGCAGATAGGCGCCGCGCACGTTCAGGTCCTTGTGCTGGTCCCTCAGGAACAGCAGGGCGGTGCCCAGATTGATGAAGAAGCCGATGCCGGCCACCACGACAATGAAGCCGGACGCCACCTCCACCGGGTTCATCAGCCGCTCGACCGCCTCCCAGGTGATCCAGCCGCACGCAAGCAGCAGCAGGATGGCGTTGGCCAGGGCCGCCAGCACCGTGCCCTTGCGATAGCCGTAGGTCAGGGAATCCCGCGCGCGCTTGCGCGCCAGCCAGGCCGCGCCCCCGGCCAGGGCCAAGGCCAGCACGTCCGACAGATTGTGCCCGGCGTCGGCCATCAGGGCGGTGGAGCCGCTGATCAGCCCGGCCCAGAACTCCACGATCACGAAGCCCAGGTTCAGGGCCAGCGCGACCAGATAGCGCCAGTCGCCGGTATCCACCGGCCCATGATCATGGGCGTGGCCATGGGCGTGCCCGTGTCCATGCCCGTGATGATGAGGGTGGTCGTGCGCCATGGCGCTCAGGCTTAGAGCATGATCGTTTCGGACGGAACCGCGCAGCGGTTCCGGCTGAAGCGTGAATCAGGCGCTAGAGCGGACCGAAAGCGACGAGAAGGCCCAGAATGATCATGGCGGCGCCGAGGATCGCGCCCTCGAACCGCGCCAGACGCTCCAGCCTCAGCAGGGACGCGCCCATGAAGGCCGCGCCGGTCAGCAGCACCATGCCCAGGATAGTGCCTGCGGCGAACGACAGGGTCAGCAGGAACAGGCCGTGCAGCCCGTGCTGGGCGCCGGACAGATACAGCGGCAGCAGCACTTCGCCCGGCGACAGGGCCAGCAGGGCCATCAGGCCCAGAAAGGCGGCCCGATCAGACACCGCCCGTCCCGGCTCATCTCTCGCCGCCGACGCCCGCGCCCGGAACGCCCGCACCAGATAGTACGCCCCGAACCCGAACATCATGATCGCGGCGAGCCAGGGCAGCACCCCGGCCAGCCGCTCCTCCAGCGCCAGACCCGCCATCACGATCAGGCCGCCCACCACGGCGGTGGAGATCACATGCACCACGCCGGCCAAGGCGGCGGCGCCAAGGGTCATGCGCGCGCGCCACCCCTGCGCCCGGCCCACCAGAACGAACGGCAGCCAGTGGGTCGGCAGAGCGGCGTGCAGGAAGGCGGCGACGAACCCGCCCCAGATGAGGGGCGCCAGCAGGCTTTCGGCGGCGGCGGGGTCGGTCATGGCCGGGCCCCATAGCGCGTTATTCTGTAACGCACGACCCCTGATCCATCTGTCGTCTAGCCGCAGGGCGCGCGGGCGGCTGGATTTCCGCAGCGGTGCGGGCCACATGGGGCGTCACGCCAACCGCCAAGCCACGGACGCCGCCCTTGCAATCCCTGCGCGCCCTTCTCGCCTCCCGCCGCACCGAACAGGTCATCACCGCCCTGATCGTCCTCAACGCCATCATCCTGGGGCTGGAGACCAGCCCGACGGTCATGGCCTCATGGGGGCGCTGGCTGCACTGGGCCGACAGCATCCTGCTGACCGTGTTCGTGATCGAGATCGGCGCGCGGCTGGTGGTGCATCGCCTGGCCTTCTTCCGGGACCCGTGGAGCCTGTTCGACTTCGTGGTGGTGGGGGTGGCCCTCGTCCCGGCCACGGGCGCCTTCTCGGTGCTGCGCGCCCTGCGCGTGCTGCGGGTTCTGCGCCTGATCACCGTGGCCCCGTCGCTGAAGCGGGTGGTCTCGGCCCTGATCTCGGCCCTGCCCGGCATGGGCGCCATCGTCATGCTGCTGGCGCTGGTCTTCTATGTGTCGGCGGTGATGGCCACCATGCTGTTCGGCGCCAGCTTCCCCCAGTGGTTCGGCAGCCTCGGCGCCTCGGCCTATTCCCTGTTCCAGATCATGACTCTGGAAAGCTGGTCCATGGGCATCGTCCGCCCGGTGATGGAGGTCTATCCCTACGCCTGGGCCTTCTTCGTCCCGTTCATCCTGGCCACCGCCTTCACCATGCTGAACCTGTTCATCGGTGTGGTGGTCTCGGCCATGCAGGAAGAGCACGACGACCTGCTCAAGGCCGAACACGAGGAGGTGGAGGCTCACCTGCGTCAGGCCGCCGCCGAGCGCGAACTGGCCCGCACGGAATCAGCGGCCGAATCCCGCGCCATGACCGACGAGCTCAAGGCCCTGCGCGCCGAAATGGCCGAACTGCGTGACCTGCTGGCGCGGCAGAGCTCCTGATCTTGGGGGCCTGGTTCAGTCCGCCCAGCCCCACGGGGCGGGCGGCGCGTCGATCTCACGGGTCAGGTCGAACTCCACCCGATAGGCGCGCGGCGTGCCCACGCGCACGGCCGCATAGATGAAGCGGTGGTCCTGCACCTCCATGAACCAGACGCTGGGGTGCGAATTGGGCATGCGGTCCCAGGTGGCCTGATCCGCCGGGAACATCTTGATGCGGTCGTTGCCGGGGTTGGGGGTGAAGCCGCCGTACTGGGTGGCGTCTTCCTCTGAGCCGTCCTCGTGCCGGTGGTCGTGGCGCAGTTCGATGCGACCGTCCTCATGACGGGTCAGAACCCAGGTGCGGGACAGGTTGTCGCCCACAATGAAGGGAATGCGGATCCGCGTCGGCGAGCAGTCCCGCACATGCATGACCAGGGCCTGGCCCTCGAACGCCGTGTCGCCCTCGGGGGCCTGGATCAGGGTTCCCCCGAACGCCTTGCCGCACAGGGCGCTGAGGTTGGCCCAATAGGCGTCGACGGGATCGGCCGCGGCGGGCTGGGCGGTCATGGCCACGGCGGCGGTCGCGGCGAGGATGGAAAGGCGGCGTGACATGAAGCGCTCCTTGGTGGGCTGGCTCGCGACACCTTGCCCGGCCTGTCCACCAGAGGCCATAGTTCAGGGCGAACGGCCGCCGGACGCCGTTCTCCGATGGGAAATCCGGGCTATTTCCCCCGTTTCGCGTTGACTCAAACCGGCCTGTCCGTATATGTCGCCGCTCTTCGCCCGCAGGGTCACCTCGCGGGCGCACCTCTTTTTGCGTTCCAGCCGAGGCTTAATATGTACGCGGTGATCAAAACCGGCGGCAAGCAATACCGGGTCCAACCGGGTGACGTGATCGTGGTCGAGAAACTCGACGGCGACGCGGGCTCTGACGTCAGCTTCGGCGAAGTCATGATGCTGGGCGGCGACAAGGGCGTGACCCTGGGCGCGCCGCTCATCAAGGGCGCCTCCGTGGCGGCCACCCTGGTCGAGACCCGCAAGGGCGAGAAGATCAAGATCTTCAAGAAGATCCGTCGTCAGGGCTATCGCCGCACCAACGGTCATCGCCAGATGGAAAGCGTGCTGCGCATCACCGGCATCGAAGGCGACGGCCAGTCGGCCAAGTGGGACGGCAAGGCCGAGGTTCTGACCAAGGCCGAAATGAACGCCCGCGCCCGCGGCCTGGCCCCGCGCGTCGAGGCCGAGCCGAAGAAGGCCCCCAAGGCCAAGGCTGAAGCCGCTCCGGCCGAGACCGCCGAAGCGCCCGCCAAAAAGGCTCCGGCCAAGAAGGCTGACGCTCCCAAGGCTGAAGCCAAGACCGAAGCCAAGAAGGCGCCCGCCAAGAAGGCCGCGCCCAAGGCCGACAAGGAATAATCCGCTCGGGTGGCTCTCCCGCCGCCCGGACACTATTATAGAGACACGCGCGCAAGCAGCGAGGGACCGGGTCCCGAGCGACAGCGCCCTGAGGAATACGGAGCAGACCCATGGCTCACAAGAAATCCGGCGGCTCATCCAATAACGGTCGCGACTCTGAGTCCAAGCGCCTCGGCGTGAAGAAGTTCGGCGGCGAGCGCGTGCTTGCCGGCAACATCATCATCCGCCAGCGCGGCACCAAGTGGCACCCCGGCGACAACGTCGGCCTGGGCCGTGATCACACCATTTTCGCCCTCGTACAGGGCGCGGTGAAATTCACCACCAAGCGTGGCGGGCGTTGTTACGTCTCCGTGCTTCCGGCCGAACAGGCCGCGGCCGCCGAATAGCGCGAATCCAGGACATCCCGGATCGCGCTGGCCACAACAGCAGCGATCCGGACCAGGGAAATATTCCGCGGGGAGTCTGGATCGACAGGCTCCCCGTTTTCGTTCCCCGCCTCGAGAGACCGGTCCGAGCCCTTCAAGGCGACCGGCGTGAGTTGAGGCTTCGCCCATGTGCGTCATAGAAACCTCCCCCGTCATCGAGACGCGGCGTCTGGCCCTGCGCGCGCCCGGCGCCCATGACATCCCCCGCATCGCCCAGCTGGCCGGCGACCCGGACATCGCCCGCATGACCTGCCGCATGCCCTCGCCGTTCCGCACCGAGGACGCCGAGGCCTTCGTCATGAATGTGGCCATGCAGGATCCGCGCCGGGCCAACACCTTCGTCATCGAGCATGAGGACCACGGCCCCGTCGGGGTGCTGGGCCTGTTTCACGACAAGGACCGGGCGCCCGAGATGGGCTACTGGATCGGCAAGCCGTTCTGGGGTCGTGGCTTGGCCACCGAGGCGGCGCAGGGCGCCCTGGCCTGGGCCAGGACCCGCTGGAGCAAGAAGGCGGTCGTCGCCGGCCACTTCGCCGACAACGCCGCTTCGGGCCGCGTGCTGGAGAAGGCCGGTTTCCTCTACACCGGCGAAACCCGGCGCCAGTTCAGCCGCGCCCGTCAGGCCGAAGTGGACACCCGCATGATGCTGTGGCTGGCCTGATCCTCAGGCCGTCGCCCGCAACCGCGCCACCGCCTCGATCAACCGCGCCAGGTCCGCCGGCGTGGAGAGGCGGTGGTCGCCGTTCTGTATCAGATCCAGCCGCACGTCGGGCCCCTCGATCCGTTCGGCCAGGGTCAGGGCGTGGCGCCAGGGCACCGGCTCGTCCTGCTTGCCCTGCAGAATGTGCACCGGCGCATCCAGCCGAATCGGACCGTCCAGAAGCAGCCAGTTGCGCGCTTCCTCGAACATGGCGCGGGTCAGCACATAGGGTCCCAGCCCCTCGTCGGGCATGTCCGCCTCGCCGTCGCGCAGGATGGCCTGACGGATATGGTCGGGCAGGGACGGCCACATCAGCCGCTCGGTAAAGTCCGGCGCGGGCGCAACCAGCACCAGGCCCGCCAGCTTTTCGGGCCGCGCCAGGGCCGCCAGCAGCGCCACCCAGCCCCCCATGGATGAGCCCACCGGCAGCACCGGCCCCTCGATGGAATCGATCATGGCCACGGCGTCATCGCGCCAGCGACCGACCGTCGCCGCCTTCCAGTCGCCCGATGAGGCCCCGTGAGCGAAGTGGTCATAACGAACACAGGCCCAGCCACGCTCGCGCGCCGCCTGCTCCAGCGCCACGGCCTTGGTCCCCTCCATGTCGGACCGGAAACCGCCCACCCACAGCACCGTGGGTCCGCTCCCGTCGACGCGCCTGAAGGCGATCCGCTCGCCGTCGGGACGGTGGAGGATATGGTGGGGCATGGGCTCTCCGCAGGCTTGAAAGGCTTGTCCCGCTTGATTCTGCGGGTCTTCGAGGTCATATATCCGCTACGGAGGGAACGCGACCGTGCGGTCGTGCGCTTCCCCGTGCACCTGTTGACCACACAAGGAAACGACGCCCATTCGCCGTCCCATGCAAGCGCCGCCCGTGAAAGACGGGCCCCGTATGAACCAGGACATCCGCGCCCCGCGGGTGCTGCTGATCGACCAGAGCGGGGAAAAACAGGGCGTCATGCCCACCTCCTCCGCCATGGAGGCCGCCGAGGAGGCGGGCCTCGACCTGGTGGAGATCGTGCCGAACGCTGATCCCCCCGTCTGCAAGATCATGGACTACGGCAAATTCCGTTTCCAGGAACAGAAGAAGAAGGCTGAGGCGCGCAAGCGGCAGAAGGTCGTCGAGCTCAAGGAAATCAAGCTGCGGCCCAATATCGACACCCACGACTACGAGGTGAAGGCCAAGGCGATGCATCGCTTCTTCGACGAGGGCGACAAGGTCAAGGTGACCCTGCGCTTCCGCGGTCGCGAGATGGCCCACCCGGAACTGGGCATGAAACTGCTCAACAAGGTGCAGGCCGACTTCGACGAGATCGCCAAGGTGGAATACGCCCCCCGCATGGAGGGCCGCCAGATGATCATGATCCTGGCGCCGAAGTAGGTTTCCCACCCGCTGAATGCGAAACGCCCCGGCTGCAATGGCCGGGGCGTTTTCGTTTGTGTCTACTCGCAGAACTCCTCGTCCTCGGGGATGCGGTTGAAGGCGATCTTGGCGCCCACATAGTCAGGCAGGTTCGCGCGGGGCCCGATGCTGACCGTATCCTTGCCGAACCGGGTGTTGAGCTGATCCAGGGCCCTGGAAAGAAGTAGCGAACGGGCCTGGCCGCCCGCGTCGGGAGACCAGCCGAACAGGTCCGGCTCAAAAGCATCCAGCGTCTTCAGCCCATGCACCGCCACCCCCACATAGTTCGGCGCGCGCCGTCGCGTGTCCGCCTCCACCTCGCGCCACAGGCCCTCCAGCGCCTTCAGCAGGACAAAGCTGTCGCAAGTAGGAGCGAAAGCGCAACTGACGGAGGCGGCGCCGCGTCTGCGCGCCCTGGCGGCCGGGCCGTCCGGCATGTCCACGATCAGTGTGAGGGACGCCCCCGTCAGATTCATACGCCGTAGCCGTGCGCCGCATTTGACGGTCAGCCGCCGGGCCACCGTCCGTGCGCCTTCGGGCGTCCGCATGGCTTGGGCCAGGACATGACTATGGCTGATGGAAGCGCGAGGCCGCTCGGGGGGCTCCATGCTGTCCAGGCCATGCAGACCGCGCCAGACACGTTCGCCTTCTATGCTGTTCCAGAGGCGACGCGCCTGAGCCGGGGTAAGGGCCCACAGTCCCGCCGTATCGGTGACCCCCGCCGCCTCGAGCCGCGCCAGCATGCGCCGGCCGATGCCCGGATACCGGTCCAGCGGCAGGTCCAGAAGCGGGCCGGGCAGCCGGTCAGCCCGCAGAACCGTCAATCCGGCGGGTTTCTTCATGCCGCAGGCGGTCTTGGCCAGAAACCGGCTGGGCGCCAGGCCCACAGAAGAGCGTAGACATTCGCCCACCCGCTCCAGAATACCCGTCTGGATCCGCCTGGCCAGGGTCCTGGCGTTGGCCTCCAGCCGCTGCGGCCCGGCCAGTTCGCAGGCTGCCTCGTCGATGGAGCACACCTTCCAGATGGGCAGGTGCCGGTCGATCTCGGCCATGATCGCCTTGTGAACGGTAACATAGACATCCGGCCGGGCCTCGACCACATGCAGTCCCGGACACAGGCTTCGCGCCTCTGACACCCGTGTCCCGGTCCGAATTCCGAAAGCCTTGGCTTCATGGCTGGCGGCGATGGCGCAGGTGTGCTCGCTCGGCGCCGGCCGCACGATGACGGGGCGTTCCCGCAACTCCGGGCGAATCTGCTGCTCCACGCTGGCGAAGTAGCTGTTCAGGTCGATGAACAGCCAACGGAGGCCAGCGCCGTCCTCGAAAGCGGTCTTCATGTTCAGAACATAACATGAACATGCTTGTCTCGAAACGAAGGCCGTCATTCATATGTTCCTTGCGTTTTATCCCGCCTTGACGTATCAGCCCCGCCTTCGCGTACCGAACCGCCGGGCGAACAGGCATGCCTGGGCGGTTCTCAACGGACTGTTGTTTCTGAAGGCTCATGTGGCCGACAGGCGGTAGTCCACTCAAAAAGAGAGAGTGAAAATGCCGAAACTGAAGACGAAGTCGGGCGCCAAGAAGCGCTTCAAACTGACGGCGACGGGCAAGGTCAAAGCAGGCGTGGCAGGCAAGCGCCACCGTCTGATCAGCCACAACTCGAAGTATATCCGCCAGAACCGCGGCACCAAGGTCATGGCCGACGCGGACGCCAAGAAGATCAAGTCCTACATGCCCTACGCCTGATCGGCGTCGGCACGAACCCTCGATCATCTCCGCATCAGTTTGAAACAAGAGCCCCTCAAGCAGTGAGCCGCCGCGCGGCGAACGGTAGGGGCTTCCCGAAGGGAATAGAAATATGGCTCGCGTCAAAAGGGGCGTAACGTCCCACGCCAAGCACAAGAAGGTCCTGAAGCAGGCCAAGGGCTTCTACGGCCGCCGCAAGAATACGATCCGCACGGCCAAGGCCGCCGTGGATCGCGCCGGTCAGTACGCCTACCGCGACCGTCGCACCAAGAAGCGCTCGTTCCGCGCCCTGTGGATCCAGCGCATCAACGCCGCGGCCCGGGCCGAAGGCTTCACCTACTCGCAGTTCATGCACGGCCTGGGCAAGGCGGGCATCGAGCTGGACCGCAAGGTCCTGGCCGCCATCGCCGCCGATGAGGCCGGCTTCAAGGCCGTCGCCGAAAAGGTCCGCGCCGCCCTCGCGTAAGCCTCCGCGGCCCGTCTGTCGAAAGAGCCCTCCGGCCCGGCCGGGGGGCTCTTTTCGTTCAGGCCGCCGCCTGCATCCTGGCGCCCACGGCGCGGCGAATGGCGTTGAGCAGGACGTCGGGCTGAACCGGCTTCTGAACCACGCCGTCCATGCCGGCGGCGAGATAGGCGGCCGCGTCTCGCTCATCAGCGTTGGCGGTCAGCGCCAGGATCGGCAGCACGGCTTGCGCGCCGTCCAGCCCGCGAATGGCGCGGGTCGCGGCCACCCCGTCCATAATCGGCATCTTGATGTCCATGAGGATCAGGTCGTAGGCGCGGGTCCGCACGGCCTCGACCGCCTCTGCGCCGTTCTCGACCGCATCGTGGCTGCAGCCGAACATTTCCAGCAGTTTGCCGGCGAGGAACCGGTTGGCGGGATGATCGTCCGCCACCAGCACATGGAGCGTGTCGTGCGGAATCGGGGCCGCGACAGCCATTCGCGCAACCCCGGTTTCGGGGTTCGCCGGCTCAAGCACGAGTTCGAAGCGGAACCGCGCGCCGCCCAGCGGCGAGGCCTCGGCGGCGATGCGGCCGCCCATGCGCTCCACGATCTGACGACAGATGGCCAGACCCAGCCCGGCCCCCGCGCCCTGTCGCGTCGCATCCCCGGTGTTGAAGGGCTGAAAGACCGTCTGGGCCCGCTCCGGCGGCACGCCCGGGCCGGTGTCGTCGATACAGGCGGTCAGCGTCACGCGCCCATCCTCACGGTGCGCCGAGACCCTGGCCTCCACCCGTCCTTCGGGGGTGAATTTGATGGCGTTGCCGATCAGGTTGTTCAGTAGCTGCTTCAGCCGCGTTTCGTCCGCCTGGACCCACGCCGCGTCCCCGGCCTCACAGGCGACGAGCAGCGTCAGGCCCTTCTCCTCCGCCCGGGCCCGCCACAGGGCCTGCAGGTCCTCGGCCAGATTTGTCAGGTTCATGGGGGCCGGCTCCAGGCTCAGCATGCCCGCTTCGGCCCGCGACATGTCCAGGGCGTCGGTCAGCAGGCGCAGCAGGCTGGCGCCCGAGTCCAGGATGGTGCGCAGATGGGGCCGCAGGGATTCCTGCTCCAGTTGACGCTCCATCAGGGCGGCGACGCCCAGCACCCCGTTCAGCGGCGTGCGAATTTCATGGCTCATGACGGCCAGGAATTCGGATTTGGCGCGGCTGGAGGCCCGGGCTTCCGCTTCGGCCCGGGAGAGATTGCTGGCCAGGGCCGCCATCTCGTCGGCGCGGCGACGCGCCAGGGCGCCGGCGGCCTGAAGGACCTGGACGCCCGACCCGACGCCGGCGTAGCAACCCTGCTCGGTGACGATGAAGCCGGACAGCAGCCCACCCAGTCCCGCGGCGTCCACGGTTCGGAACAGGGCCTCGGCCTCGGTCCCGCCCTCCAGAATGAGGGGCGAAGCGTCCATAAGAGCCGAGATGGGTCGCCGGGCGTAAAGGGCGCGGCCGAACTCGGCGGCCATCTTCAGCGTGAAGGCGTTGCGCTCCACCAGCCCCAGCGGCCGCAGCCCTTCGTCCACCACCGCAATGGCCAGGGTGTCCGGTTCATTCTGGAACCGTTCGAACACGATCGACCCACTGACGTCCGGCCCGACGGGGGCGGCGCTCACGACAAAATCCCGGATGCGGGCCATGCACAACTCCTACTGAGCGAGGAGCGACTTAGGCGCGGAGCGATTAATGACAGCTTTGCCGTTTTAGAAGATTTTACAACACGTTCATATAGTTAGCTCAGTAAGCGGATCATTTTTCACCCAGAGCCTGGACCGGAACGTCCGAAATGGTGACCGGCCGCGCAGCATGGGGTTCACGCTCGCGCGCTCAAAGGCTAGAGGGTCGCGGTCATGACCGACCTGAACCAACTGGAACTGGACCTGATCAACGCCATCGGCGCGGCCGAGAGCGTGACGGGCCTCGAGGACATCCGCGTCGCCGCCCTGGGCAAATCCGGCTCGATATCGGGCCTGCTCAAGGGCATGGGCGCCATGAGCCCGGACGAGCGTCGCGAGCAGGGCCCGCGGCTCAATGGTCTGCGCGACCGGGTCAGCGCGGCCCTGGCCTCCCGCAAGGCAGAACTGGAGGCGGCCGAGCTGGACGCGCGGCTGCTGGCGGAACGCATTGATCTGACCCTGTCGGCCCGTCCGCGCCGCAAGGGCGGGGTGCATCCCACCATGCAGGCTATGGACGAGATCATCGCCATCTTCGCCGAAATGGGCTTCGCGGTGGCCGAAGGGCCGGACATCGAGGACGATTTCCACAACTTCACCGCCCTGAACTTCCCGCCCAGGCATCCGGCCCGCGAACTGCACGACACCTTCTTCCTCAAGGCTGATCCGGAAACCGGCGAGCGAAAGGTGCTGCGCACCCACACCAGCCCGGTTCAGGTACGCACCATGATGAGCGAAAAGCCGCCCATCCGCATCATCGCTCCGGGGCGCACCTTCCGGAAGGATTCCGACGCCACGCACACCCCCATGTTCCATCAGGTGGAGGGGCTGGTGATCGACCGCGCCATTCACATGGGCCACCTGAAATGGACGCTGGAAACCTTCGTGGCGCGCTACTTCGAGCTGTCGGGCGTCCACGCCCGGTTCCGCCCGCACCACTTCCCCTTCACCGAGCCGTCGGCCGAGATGGACATCCGCTGCGACCGCTCGGGCGGTTCGCTGAAGCTGAACGAGGGCGACGACTGGATGGAGATCCTGGGCTGCGGGATGGTGCATCCCAACGTGCTCAGGAATTGCGGCCTCGATCCTGAAGAATGGCAGGGCTTCGCCTTCGGCATGGGGGTCGATCGCCTGGCCATGCTGAAATACGGCATCACCGACCTGCGCCCCATGTTCGAGGCCGACACCCGGTGGCTGGCCCACTACGGCTTCTCGCCGTTCGTGGCGCCCAACGCGGCCTCTGGCTTGAGCTGAGAATTCATCATGACTGCGACCGCACAACCCATGACCCTCCCGCCGCTCGGCGACGGTCCTGACTATACGGACCAGCAGATCTGGCTGCCCCAGTTGATCGCAAGGTCGATGTCGGCGGGCTCGGCCGTGATCAAGGACAGGACGTTCACCCGCTGCCGCCTTGAGGGCCCTGCGGTCATTCTGGCTGCAGGCGGGGTAAACTTCGACGCCTGCGACATGGGTTACTCGGGAGGCGACATTCGCAACCTGCTGCTCAGACCCGTCGGACCCGAGAAGGTGATCGGGGCGATCGCCTTCCAGGATTGCGCCTTCCGCGAGTGCTCCTTCTACGCCGTCGGCTTCACAGGCAGCCCGGCCTTTATCGACAACTTCCTTCAGGTGCTGGGCGGTAGCGGCTCATGAAATTCACCCTCTCCTGGCTCAAGGAGCATCTTGAAACCGACGCCTCCATCAGCGCCCTGGCCGACGCCATGACCATGGCCGGGCTGGAGGTGGAGAAGGTGCTGGATTCCGCCGCCGCCCTGGAGCCGTTCAGCGTGGCGCGCATCGTCTCGGCCGAGCGCCACCCCAACGCGGACCGTCTGCAGGTCTGCCAGGTCGAGACCGTCGACGGGATCAAGGAAATCGTCTGCGGCGCGCCCAATGCGCGGACGGGTCTGGTAACCATCTATGCGCCCATCGGCGCCTGGGTGCCCGGCCTGGGCGTGACTCTGGTGGAGAAGCCGGTACGCGGCGTGATCTCCAACGGCATGCTGTGTTCGGCCTCCGAGCTGGAACAGGCAGGCGACAACCACGGCATTCTGGACCTGCCCGAAACCTGGGCCGTGGGCACGCCGGCGGCCGAGGTGTTCGCCGCCGAGCCGGTGATCGATTTCGAGGTGACCCCGAACCGCCCCGACTGGCTTGGGGTGTCAGGCATCGCCCGCGACCTGGCGGCCACCGGCATCGGCCGCTTCATCGATCGCACGCCCGCGCCGGTGAAGGGCGCCTTCCCCTGCCCCGTCTCCATCCGCCTCGAGGCGCCCGAGCTGTGCCCCGTCTTCGCAGGACGCGTGATCCGGGGCGTGAAGAACGGCCCCTCTCCCCGGTGGCTGCAGGACCGCCTCAAGGCCATAGGTCTGCGTCCCATCAACGCCCTGGTGGATGTCACCAATCTGATCACCCATGACCGGGCGCGGCCGCTGCACGTCTATGATATGGCCAAGCTGTCGGGCGATGTGATCGTGGCGCGTCACGGCCAGGCGGCGAAAGAGTCGGGCGAGCCCGAGCATCTGATCGCGCTGGACGGCAAGACCTACGCGGCGGCGCAAGGCATGTGCGTCATCGCCGACGCGGGCGGCGAGCGGCCCATCGGTCTGGGCGGCGTCATGGGCGGGGAGTCCACCGGCTGCGACGAGGCGACCACCGACGTCTTCATCGAAAGCGCCTGGTTCGACCCCCTGGCGACGGCCCAGACCGGGCGGGTCCTGACCATCAACTCCGACGCCCAGTATCGTTTCGCGCGGGGCGTGGACCCGGCCTTCATGGTCCCGGGACTGGAGCTGGCCACGGGCCTGATTCTGGACATGTGCGGCGGTGAGGCGTCGGAGATCACCGTGACCGGCGAGGCGCCCGCCGGGCCCGCCGCTTTCGACTTCGACCCCGAACAGGTCTGCCGCCTGTCGGGTCTGGCCATCGGCCGCGAGGGCGTGGTCGATGTGCTCTGCCGCCTTGGTTTCGAGGTGGAAGGACACGGCGTCACCGTGCGCGTCACGCCGCCGTCCTGGCGCCGGGATGTGGAAGGCCCCGCCGATCTGGTGGAGGAAGTGGCCCGCATCGTCGGCTATGACCAGCTTCCGACAACCCCCCTCCCCGACGTCGCCCGCGCGGCCTCCGGCGTGCTGGATACGCGCCAGAAGCGGGTGCGGGTCGCCCGCCGGGCGCTGGCCGCCATGGGCTATGCGGAGGCCCTGACCTGGTCCTTCACCCGCCGGGACAAGGCCGCCCTGTTCGGCGGGGGTGATGAGCGTCTCGTGCTGGAGAACCCCATCGCCTCGGATCTGGACTGCATGCGGCCCGCGATCCTTCCCAATCTGATCGAGGCGGCGGCGCGCAACGCCGCGCGCGGCCATCCGGATGTGGCCCTGTTCGAGATCGGCCCGATCTATCAGGGCGACGGTCCCGGGGACCAGCGGACAGTCATCGCCGGCCTGATCGCGCCTCACGGTCCCCGCCACTGGTCGGGCGCCTCCGAGGACGCCCTGATGATGCTCAAGGCCGACCTGCTGGCCCTGCTGGATGAACTGGGCGCCCCGGTCGCCTCAATGCAACTGGTTCAGGGCCAGAACCCCGAGTGGTGGCACCCCGGACGCTCGGCCCGTCTGCAACTGGGCCCGAAGACCATGATCGCCCACTTCGGCGCCCTGCACCCTCGCGTGCTCAAGGTGCTGGACGCCGACGGTCCCATGATCGGCTTCGAGATCGTGCTGGAGTCCGTACCCGAGCCGCGCGCCGCGAAGACGACGGGCAAGTCCCGCGGCCCGGCCGATCTTCCGGCGCTGATGCGCCTGACCCGGGATTTCGCCTTCGTGGTGGACGAGGCCGTGGCGGCGGGCGACCTGACCCGCGCGGTGGCCGGCGCCGACAAGACCCTGATCCAGGATGTGCGCGTGTTCGACGTCTATCGTGGCCAGGGTGTCGGCGAGGGCCACAAGTCCGTGGCCATTGAGGTTGTCATCCAGCCCCGCGAAACGACCCTGACCGACAAGGACATCGAGGCCCTGTCCGCCAGGGTGGTGGCGGCCGCGGCGAAGCTCGGGGCGAACCTCAGGAGCTGAGGGCGTCAGGCGGAAAGTGCACCAATTGCACTAATTAGACCGTGCACTTTCGTACTGGGCCACGACGGGCGGGGATTGCACCAATTGCACTGATTGCACCGTGCACGCAGCAGACTCCGAACCCGATCAGCCCCGGTCCATGGCGTTCAGGATGACGGCCGCCGCGTCGTCCGGCGCCAGGTCATGGGTCAGGGCGCGGCGGAACTGGCCATCCGGCCCCATCAGATAGACCGTCAGGGTGTGGTTCATGGTGTACCCGGGCCCGTCCCCCACCTTCTCGAAGAAGGCGCGATAGGCCCGCGCGGCCTGGGCCACCTGCTCGGGCGTGCCGGTCAGACCGGTGACGCCTTCGGGAAAGCTGCTGGTCTGGAGATAATCGCCCAGGAATTCCGGCGTGTCCCGTTCCGGGTCCACCGAGATGAACACGATCTCCAGATCGTCCCCCCGCTCGCCCATGGCCGCCCGGGTCGCCTTCAGCGACTGCAGGGTGGTCGGGCAATAGTCCGGGCAGCGGGTGAAGCCGAAGAAGACGGCGGTCCATTGCCCCTCCAGCATCGATTCATCCACGGCCTGGCCCGTCTGATCCACCAATTGGAACGGCCCGCCCACATCGGCCTGACCGGTGGAAACGGCTTCAGATTGCTGGCGGCCGTTCACCACCACCACCGTGACGACCGCCAGGGCCGCGGCGATGGCGATGCAGGCGCCGGCGAACAGAAGGATGGACTTGCGCGGCATTATGCGTGGGCTCCTGACGAGACGAAGGCTGTGCCCCGGTCTATAGAGGGGAGGTGAGCCAGTCCCAAGCCGACCCGTCGCCGCAGCCCGACCCGCCGGACGCCGCCGCCCTGCCGCGGCTGGTGCGCGGGCTGGAGCTGCGCACCCTGATCATCCTGCGCTGGCTGGCGGTGGCCGGCCAGACGGTGGCGGTGCTGACCGCCTCTCTGGTGCTGGACCTGGGCCTGCCCATCGGCGCCTGTCTGGTGGTGATCCTGGCCAGCGCCCTGATGAACATGACCGCCATGGCGCGGCTCCAGACCATTGAAGGCCGCCGCTCGGCCGGGCGGGAAACCACCGCCCAGCTGGGCTTCGACATCGTCCAGTTGGCGGTGCTTCTGGGTCTGACGGGCGGGCTGGAGAATCCGTTCTGTCTGCTGCTGGTGGCCCCGGTGACCGTCGCCGCCGCTGCCCTGCCGTCGCGTAACGCCATGATGCTGGGGGGGCTGGCCCTGCTGTGCACCATGGCGCTGTTCCTGTGGTCCATGCCGCTGCCGTGGAGCGAGGGCACGACCCTGAGCCTGCCGCCGCTCTACAAGGTGGGCATGGGACTGGCCGTGGGCGTTGGCGTGATCTTCACCGCCGGCTACGCCTGGCGCGTGGCGGAGGACGCCGACCGTCTGGCGCTGGCGCTGGCGGCGACCCAGCAGGTGCTGGAGCGCGAGCAACGGCTGGCGGCTCTGGGCGGGCTGGCCGCCGCCGCCGCCCACGAACTGGGCACGCCGCTGGCCACCATCCAGGTGGTGGCCAAGGAGATGCTGCGCGCCGCAAGCCGAAAATCGGGTGATCCCGCCGTGGCCGAGGATGCGCGTCTGCTGATCCAGCAGGCCGACCGCTGCCGGGAGATCCTGAAGCGGCTGTCGCAACGCCCCGAGGACGGCGACGCCATTTACGCCGAGGTCGGCCTGAAGGCCCTTCTGGAGGAGGTGGTCCAGCCCCACCGGGGCATCGATCTGGACATGGATTGCCGCATCGAGGGGGTGGCGGAGACCGATGCTCCTCACGTGCGCCGCCTGCCGGAAATCGTCCACGGCCTGTCAGCCATCGTTGAGAACGCCGCCGATTTCGCAGCCGAACGGGTGGAGGTGATCGCTCGGGTCGACGCCCGCCACGTTGAGGTGATCGTCGCCGACGACGGCCCCGGTTTCTCGCCGGAAATCCTGGCCCGTCTGGGCGAACCCTATGTGACCAGCCGGCCGCTGGGCCGATCGCGCAAGGGCAAGCAGGCGGCGGGCGCCGGCATGGGCGGCGGCATGGGGCTGGGTTTTTTCATCGCCCGGACCCTGCTGGAGCGGACCGGCGCCCGGGTATCTGCGGGAACCGGCGAAACGGGCGGCGCGCGGGTCACGGTGCGCTGGCCCCGCGCGGCGCTGGAAGCCGATCCGTCTTGACCTTGGCCGCCCAGCATCCGACTTGAAGAACAGGGAGTATCTAGAATCATGGCCAGTCTGGAAGACCGCATCGCCGCCCTTGAGGACAAGTCCCTGCTGCTGCTGGATGACGACCAGGCGCTGAGGACACGCCTTGGCCGGGCGCTGGAGTCGCGTGGCTTCGAGGTGACGACCGCCAGTTCCATCGCCGAGGCGCAGGACGCCCTGCGAGCCGGTCTGCCCGCGTTCGCGGTGCTGGATATGCGGCTGGAGGACGGGAACGGCCTGAAAATCGTCGAGGCCATCCGCGCCCGCCGCGACGACGCCCGCATGGTCATGCTGACCGGCTATGGCGCCATCGCCACCGCCGTGGCGGCGGTCAAGGCGGGGGCCGTGGACTATCTGTCCAAGCCCGCCGACGCCGACGATGTGGTCAAGGCCCTGATGAGCGAGGAAGGCGACGCGCCCGAGCCCCCCGACAATCCCATGTCCGCCGACCGGGTCCGCTGGGAACACATCCAGCGGGTCTATGAGCTGTGCGACCACAACGTCTCGGAAACCGCCCGCCGGCTGGGCATGCACCGCCGGACGCTGCAGCGGATCCTGGCCAAGCGCGCGCCGAGGTAGGGTTAGTCCCTGAGGCTTCTCATCGCGCCCAACCGGGCGAACGCCAGCGTGAGAGCCTTGCGCCGCGCCCCGGCCAAAGTCGCTATTGGCGCCTCGCGCACCACCGCGCCGCCGAAGCTGTCGGCAACGATCAGGCCGGGTTGCTCGGGCAGGATTCCATCGGGAAACTCCGGCGAAACGGCGAAATAGAAGGCGTCGCAGAAGGGCGCGTATTCGTGCCATTTGCGGTCCACCCGGTAATCCTCGACGCCGGACTTCACCTCGCAGATGGCGATCTCGCCGCGCGGGCCAAGCGCCATGACGTCGGCCCGGCGACCATTGGGCAGGCAGACCTCAAGCAGGGGCGCATAGCCCATGTCCGCCATCAGCCGCGCGGCGCCCCGCGTCACGGACTGGGTGGTCTCGGGCCGGCTGAAGACCAGCTCGATATGGACGGCGGCGGCGGGCATGCCGCCATATGTTCCGCATGTGTTCCAGTCGTCAAGACGTCATCAGCCGGGCGTGCTGATCACCTCGGAAGTGTCGAAGCCCAGGGCGCGGGCGCGGGCCAGCGCCGCAAGACGCACATCAGCCGAGGGGTTTTCCCGCCTCGACCAGATCCAGAAATGGCTCTTGTCCGGCAGTCCCATGATGGCCCAGCTGTAGTCCGGCGCGCGGTGCCAGACCCAGTAGCTCTGGCTGGCGAGGCCGCCAAACGATGGGATTCCGGCCAGAGACATGCGGAATTTGGCATTGGCATCCGTCACCCGAGCATTGGCGGTCAGCGTCTCCTGATTGCCGTCGGCGCGGCGGACGCAGGTGTGGACCACGCGATATCGGCCCGGCTGATCCTGACCGGTGAAATCCACAGACAAACGCGTACAGTCTCGCTGAAACCGGTTGGGGTTGCGGGCGATCTCGTACCAGCGGCCCGAGAACCGATCCAGATCAAGGTCCGCGACCTGGGTTGAAGCGGTTTGAGGCCACATCAGGTTCGTCGCCACAACAAGCGCAGCAATGGCCGGTGTGATCTTCATGAACGAGCTCCCTCTCATGTCGTGCAGAGCTACGAGCCGTCAGGGGGGCCGGTTTCAAGCAAACAATAAACCAATCGGTTGACTTTTCCTGACAGCCGCGCATTCTCAACCACATGGTTGAACATAATTTTCCCGAACTCAATGGCGTGTTTCACGCGCTCAGCGACCCTACACGGCGCGGCATGCTGGCTGATCTCGCCGTGGGCGAGCGGACAGTAAGCCAGCTCGCCGCGCCCTATCCCATCTCACTGGCCGCCGCTTCCAAGCACATCAGGACGCTGGAGACCGCCGGCCTGATCCGGCGCGAGGTCCTGGGCCGCGTGCATCTGTGCCGGCTTGACCCCGGCCCCCTCGCCGACGCCCACCAATGGCTGGGCGTCTACGAGCGCTTCTGGACCGCGCGACTGGATGACCTGGAGCGGATCCTCCGCGACCCCGCCGTCAAAACCCCCAAGCAAGGAGACGACCAATGAGCGACACAGCCACCCTCGACGCCTATGCCGATCTGATCGAACCGACGACCCTGAGAATCCAGCGTCTCCTGCCCGGTCCCGTCGACCGGGTGTGGGCCTACCTGACCGAGAGCGAACTGCGCCGCCAGTGGCTCGCATCCGGCGACATGGAGATGAAGGTCGGCTCGGCCTTTGAACTGGAATGGCGAAACAATGAACTGACGGATCCTCCCGGGCGTCCGCCCGAAGGCTTCGACGGCCGCCACACCCTGGCCAGCCGGATCACCGAACTGGTCCCTCTTCAGCGCCTCGGCATCGAATGGGGCGCGTCCGCCGGGGTCATCTTCGATCTTGAGCCCATGGGGGACGAGGTCATGCTGACCATCACCCACAAGCGTGCGCCGGACCGCTCGGTTCTGGTGAACGTGAGCGCCGGATGGCACGCCCATCTCGATGTATTGGCGGGACGCCTGGGCGACGGCGCGCCCGGGCCCTTCTGGGACCACTGGACGGCGTTGAGGGCCCAGTACGAACAACGCATTCCGGCCTGACGAAGGTGAGACCCTCTCGACCGCTCCCGGGCGGTCGGGAGGAACGGCCGGTCAGCCCGTCAGGCGACCGCTGTCCTTCAGGGCGGCGATGATCGCCTCGCAAGCCTGTTCCGGGCTCATGACCGTGGTGTCGACGCGGATTTCGGCGTTCTCGGGCGGCTCATAGGGGCTGTCGATGCCGGTGAAGTTCTTGAGTTCGCCGCGCCGGGCCTTGGCGTAGAGGCCCTTGGGATCGCGGGCCTCCACTTCGGCCAGCGGCGTATCGATGAAGACCTCGATGAACTCGCCCTCCGCCATCCGCTCGCGCGCCAGACGCCGCTCGGCCCTGAAGGGGGAGATGAAGGACACCAGCACGATCAGGCCCGCATCGGTCATCAGGCGCGCCACCTCGGCGACCCGACGGATGTTCTCGACGCGATCCGCCTCGGTGAAGCCCAGGTCGCGGTTCAGGCCGTGGCGGACATTGTCGCCGTCCAGGATGCAGGCATGGCGGCCCTCGGCGTGCAGACGCTTCTCCACCAGATTGGCGATGGTGGACTTGCCCGACCCGGACAGGCCGGTGAACCAGACCACCGCCGGCTTCTGGCCCTTGGCGGCGGCGCGGGACTCCCGCGTCACGTCCAGCGCCTGCCAGTGGATGTTGTGGGACCGGCGCAGGGCGAAGCGGATCATGCCCGCACCCACCGTTGCGTTGGTGATGCGGTCCATCAGGATAAAGCCGCCCAGGCCCCGGTCGATCTCGTAGGGCTCGAAGGCCACCGGCTGGGACAACGACACATTGCAGATCGCGATCTCGTTCAGATTCACGGTCTTGGCGGCGCTCTCCTGCAGGCTGTTCACGTCCACGCGGTGCTTGATCCCGGTGATCTGGGCGGACACGGTGCGGGAGCCGATCTTGAGCCAGTAGGAGCGCCCCGCCAGCAGTTCATCCTCGGCCATCCACACGATGGTCGTCTCGAACTGGTCCGAGGTTTCCGGCGGCGCGTCCGCTGCGGCGAGGACGTCGCCGCGCGATACATCCACCTCATCATCCAGAGTCAGGGTGACAGACTGGCCCGCCGTCGCCTTATCCAGATCACCGCCAAGGGTGACAATGCGCGAGACGCGGGTGGTGCGGCCCGATGGCAAGACGCGCACGGAATCGCCCGGCTTCACCACGCCGGAAGCGATCTGGCCGGCGAATCCCCGGAAGTTCAGGTTCGGGCGGTTCACCCACTGCACCGGCATACGGAACGGCCTGCGGGCCAGCCGCTCATCGTCCACTTCCACCGTCTCCAGATGCTCGATCAGGGACGGGCCGTCGTACCAGGGCGTGTGCTCGCTCGTGCCTGTGATGTTGTCGCCCATCAGGCCCGAGATCGGAATGCACAGCACGTCCTGAATGCCCAGTTTCCCGGCGAAGGCCCGGTAATCGGCGACGATCTCGTCAAAGACCTCGCGCGACCAGCCCACCAGATCCATCTTGTTCACGGCCAGCACCACGTGCCGGATGCCGAGCAGCGAGACCAGATAGCTGTGCCGGCGCGTCTGGGTCAGCACGCCCTTGCGGGCGTCGATCAGCACCACCGCCAGATCGGCTGTGGAGGCGCCGGTGACCATGTTGCGGGTGTACTGCTCGTGACCGGGGGTATCGGCGACGATGAACTTCCGCCTGGCTGTGGCGAAGAACCGGTACGCAACATCGATGGTGATGCCCTGTTCGCGCTCGGCGGCCAGACCGTCTACCAGCAGGGCGAAGTCCAGGGCGCCGCCCTGGGTTCCCACTTTTTTCGAGTCCGCTTCCAGCGCCGTCATCTGGTCGTCGAAGACCATGCGGGAGTCATAGAGCAGGCGACCGATCAGGGTGGACTTGCCATCGTCCACCGAGCCGCAGGTGATGAAGCGCAGCAAGCTCTTCGATTCATGCTCGGCCAGAAAGGCGTCGATGTCCTCGGCCGCCAGGTCCGCAGGGCGGTATCGGGGCTTTGTGGCGGGAGCCATCAGAAATAGCCCTCCTGCTTCTTCTTCTCCATGGAGGCGGTCTGGTCATGATCGATGGCCCGCCCCTGGCGTTCGGACGTGGTGGTCAACAGCATCTCCTGAACCACTTCCGCCAGGGTTGACGCCTCGGACCGGACCGCGCCGGTCAGGGGATAGCAGCCCAGGGTGCGGAACCGGACCCTGGCCATTTCCGGCGTCTCACCGGGGCGCAGGGGCATCCTGTCGTCATCCACCATGATGAGGGCGCCGTCCCGCTCCACCACGGGGCGTTCTGCGGCGAAATACAGCGGCGCGACGGGGATCGACTCGCGCATGATGTATTGCCACACGTCCAGCTCTGTCCAGTTGGAGATGGGGAAGACGCGAATGGATTCCCCCGCGTTCACACGCGTGTTGTAAAGGCTCCACAGCTCGGGCCGCTGCGCCCTGGGATCCCACCGGTGGCCCGCGTTGCGGAACGAGAACACCCGCTCCTTGGCCCGGCTCTTTTCCTCGTCTCGGCGGGCGCCGCCGAAGGCTGCGTCGAAGCCGTACTGATCCAGGGCCAACTTCAGCCCCTCGGTCTTCCAGAGGTCGGTATGAACGGTCGCCCCGTGGTCGAACGGGTTGATGCCCCGGGCTTCGGCGTCGGGATTGCGGAAGACCAGCAGTTCCATGCCGGACTCGGCGGCCATACGGTCACGCAAGGCGTACATGTCCCGGAACTTCCAGGTCGTATCCACATGGAGCAGCGGGAAGGGCGGCGGCGCCGGATAGAACGCCTTGCGCGCCAGATGCAGCATCACCGCTGAATCCTTGCCCACAGAGTAAAGCATTACCGGCCGCGCGATCTCGGCCGCGACCTCGCGGATGATGTGAATGCTTTCCGCCTCCAGCCGGTCAAGGTGGGTCAGGCGATGAGCTGGCAAGGCTGTGGTCAGGGTCGCCTCCTGGCGAAAACTTGGCGGCGCACGTCGCATACATATCGCCCGGGGGGACGAACGGAACCGGGACTTAACCCCCGAGCATTGCGAATGCGGCCGATATTTTCTGACCCTGGCCTATAGCTCAGCCCCAAGGCCAAGCTCAGCCGCTGTAACTCGCCACCGCCGCCACGATCCGGTCCTGGGTCTCCTCGTCCAGCCAGGCGTGCATGGGAAGGCTGATGACCCGTTCGGCCTTGGCGTCGGTGACCGGCAGTCCCCCCGGCCCCGTGGGATACTCCGCATAGGCCGGCTGGCGATGCATCGGGATGGGATAATAGACCGCCGTGGGCACGCCTTGCGCCTTGAGGTGAGCCGCCAGACCGTCCCGGTCGTCGTGTTCGATCGTGTATTGGGCCCAGACAGAAACGCCGCCGTCCATGACAGCAGGCGCCGAGGCCACGTGAGGGCCCAGCAGACGACTGTATCGCCCGGCGATCTGGTTTCTCCGCTCGATCTCGTCGGCGAAGATGGCCAGCTTCTCGATGAGAATGGCCGCCTGGATGGTGTCCAGACGCGAGTTCATGCCCACGCGCATGTTGAGATACTTGGGATCGTGTTCGAAGGCGCGTCCCTCAAGGTCCCGGGCCACGGCCTTTCCATGCACACGCAGGGAATCCAGCAACTGGACGAGATCGTCATCGTTTGTCAGCACCGCGCCGCCGTCGCCGTAGCAGCCCAGCGGCTTGGCCGGGAAAAAGCTGGTCGTCGCCGCGTCGGCCCAGGAAACAGGGTGTTTTCCGTGCAGTGTGCAGCCGAAGCCCTGGGCGGTGTCGGCGATCAGTTTCAACCCGTGGCGGCGGGCGATCTCGGCGATGCGAGGATAGTCCGCAGGCTGGCCGAACAGGTCCACGGCGATGATCACCCGGGGGACAAGCTTGCCCTCGGCCTTCACGGCCTTGATCGCGGCCTCAAGATGAGCCGGATCCATATTGTAGGTCAGGGGGTCGATATCGACGAAGACCGGCGTGGCCTGGAACCAGGGAACAATCTCGGCCGTGGCGGCGAAGGTGAAGGAAGGGCAGAAGACCGCGTCGCCCGGCCCGATACCCCACGCCATCAGCGGCAGGGCGAGGGCGTCGGTGCCGTTGGCGCAGGATACGGCATGCCTCGCCTGGCCGAAATCAGCCAGCTGCTGCTCGAACGTCCGAACATCAGGGCCCATCACATAGGCGCCGCCGGCGATGACCTTGAGCACCGCAGCGTCGATTCGGTCCGCGATCCGCGCTCGCTGGGCCTGGAGGTCTATGAAAGCGATGCTCATGGGGCGGTCCTGATTATCCGTGATAGGTCAGTTTCGTCATAAGGCTCCCGCGTCCGGCGGGTAAAGCGTCGAGGGCCTCACCATTGATGTCGCTTCATTAACGCACAATTGGGGTGTCCGACCCCTGCCGACGCAACTTTCTGTCGCATTACGGCCACGGTTTTCGCCCTGCGGCGCCCCCTTGGGCTTGCCGGTATCGACCTCCCCTATCAGGGCTGTTATGACCAAATCGGGGCGGCAGGACCGCCGAGGAAACTGCGGAGAGGGCTAGCACCCATGCGCTTGAAGAATATTATGATGGCCACGGGCGCCGCTGCTGCGCTCGCGTTTGCGGCGACCAGCGCGTCGGCGGAACCGGATGGTTGGTACGGAGCGATCGACCTGGGCGGTCACTTCCTTGAGAACGACCTGAACATGCGCTCCGACGCCGGACCCGCATGGAACTGGGAAGTGAATCCCGGTTTCGCGTACTTTGCGCGGATCGGCTACCGCCTGAACCCGAACTGGCGTATTGAAGTCGAAGCTGGCCACCGTGATGGCGACATCGGACGCGTGCGTCGGGCCAGTGACGCGGTCCCCTCCGGGCTTTGCAACTACACTCCCGCGACCGGTCCCTGCCATTCGCCTGAAGGCGATATCGACTCCACAACCGTGTTCATGAACATCATTCATGATTTTGGTTCCCCGGACTGGGCCGCCCGGCCGTTCCTGGGCGTCGGCGTCGGCGCCAACCGGATCACCATCGACACCGAAGGTGATCTGCGAGGAAACCGCGCCGCCTCGCTGGGTGCGGATGACGACAACATCGAGATGGCCTTCCAGGCCCTGGCGGGCGTGGCCTGGGCCTTGGGCGACCGTGCGAATGTCGACCTGACCTACCGTTACCTGACCGGCGACGCAGCCTGGGACACCTCCACCTTTAACGCCCCCGCGCTGGGCCGCTTCGAAGGCGACTACGACTTCAGCCACACCCTGACCGTGGGTCTGCGCTATGCGTTCGGTCCGGTCGCGGCGCCTCCGCCGCCTCCCCCCCCGCCGCCGCCGCCGCCTCCCCCGCCGCCGCCTCCCCCGCCGCCTCCGCCTCCGCCGCCCGCTCCGGCGCCGACGGCCGAGCAGTTCGTGGTCTACTTCGACTGGGATCGCTCGGACCTGACCGCCGAAGCGCGCAACGTGGTGACCGCCGCGGCCAACCACGCCCGCTCGGGCAGCCCGACCCGCGTCCTGATCGTCGGTCACACCGACACCTCGGGTTCGGCCCAGTACAACATGGGTCTGTCCCAGCGCCGGGCCCGCACCGTGGCTGACGCCCT
>NZ_JBKBIB010000004.1:0-176499 GCF_046299535.1 Brevundimonas sp.
GTCCACATAGTAGGTGTCGTCGCCGCCCAGCCCTTCCATGCGATCGGCGCCGGCGCCGCCCTTGATGATGTTGGCCGCGTTGTTGCCGATGATGTCGTTGTCCAGGTCATTGCCGATGAGATCGAGGGCCGCGCCGCCCTGCGCCCTCAGATTCTCCACATGGGTGGTGCGAGCGTCGAAGCTGACGGTCGTGAACACTGTGTCGATACCGCCGCCGGCGACCTCGATCACCACGTCGCCCCGGTTGTCCACATAGTAGGTGTCGTCGCCGCCTCGACCTTCCATGCGATCGGCGCCGCCCCCGCCCTTTATGATGTTGGCGGCGTTGTTGCCGATGATGTCGTTGTCCAGATCATTGCCCACGAGATTGAGCGCCGCGCGGCCCTGCGCCCTCAGGTTTTCCACATGGGTGAGACGGGCGTCGAAGCTGACGGTCGTGAATACCGTATCGACGCCGCCCCCGGCCGCTTCGATCACGAGATCGTCGCGGTTGTCGACGTAATAGACGTCGTTCCCCGCTCCCCCCTCCATGTGATCCGCGCCGGACCCTCCGATAAGGAGATCGTTGCCCGCTCCGCCGTAGAGCCGGTCGTCGCCGGCGCCGCCTTCAAGACGGTCGTCGCCCCCCTCCCCCATCAGCACGTCGGCGCCAACGGAGCCATACAATGTCTCGGACGCGCCGGTTCCGATCGAGGTGGTTGTCGCGTGAACCAGCAGGTCGATCACGCGAACGCCCGCAGGCGTCGTGACCAGCAGCAACTCCCCATCACCCACCAGGTCCAGTCGACCATAGGAGGAACCGTTTCCGTCCCTGTGAAGGTCGACGCCGACGTCCGCACCGCCCACCATCGTCCAGTCGGACGTACGGTAAATCTCGATGCGGTCCGTCTCGACGTTGAGAACGAACAGGTGGCGACCATCGTGGCTGAACTGGGCGTCGGCGATATGGGAACCTGATGTAAAATCCCTCACCACGTTGAGATCACGGTCGTAGATGAGAAACGTGTTGTAGGTGACCACGGCGATAAAGCCGGCGTCGCTGATGTCAGCGCGCCCGTCATTGAAACCCGACAAGTCAGACGCATACAAATCCGTGTCTGCAATGACGCGGCCTTGCTGCGTCGAGTAGAGAGCGATGGGGCCGTTGCTGATGTTGCTTTCGGTGACGAGGATGAAATTGCCGCTCGGGGATGCGATCAGATCTGACCCGCCCCTGACCTCCTGCACGCCGGGAACGCGGGCCGGGACGGCGTCAGCGTCGGCGACGTCGAAAAATCGCAACGGCGTCCACCCGGACCCCATGAACTGGGTGGTGAACAGAACCATCCCGTTTGAATCGACGGCTATGTCGGCGACCCCGCCCTCATAATAAGCCGCCTCGATGGTGACCACATCCCGCTCCATCGTGGTCAGGTCGATGCGGTGGATGGCGACGTGGGACTCGCCATTCACGGTGACGAGATTCGCCGAACCCACCAGCAGCCAGCGCCCGTCAGGCGACACAGCGATGCCGGCCAGGTTCCCGGGCAGGTCGATAGGCGCCAGAAACGTGCCGGTGTTCGCATTCCATAGCGTCACGCGGCCCGCGCCGATGGAATAGACAATGCCCGACGTCTGATCGACAGCCATTGAGCCGCTGGACGGAAAGACGGTGCTGCGATCGGTCGGCATGAAGTACGGCCCCAAAAGTATCCCTGGAAGCTTCGCAGTTCAGCACGGAAGTTGTTCGCGCGGAAGTCGTATTCCGCGCGAACCACCTGCTTTGTTTACCGCCCGAACTTCTGGAACTTGATGCGGTGGGGGATGAGGCTGTCGGCGCCGAGGCGGCGCTTCTTGTCTTCCTCGTAGGCTTCGAAGTTCCCTTCGAACCATTCCACGTGGCTGTCGCCCTCGAAGGCCAGGATGTGGGTGGCCAGACGGTCCAGGAACCAGCGGTCGTGGGAGATGACCACGGCGCAGCCGGCGAACTGCTCCAGGGCCTCTTCCAGGTTCTGCAGGGTCTCGATGTCCAGATCGTTGGTCGGTTCGTCGAGCAGGATCAGGTTGCCGCCCGACGCCAGGGTCTTGGCCAGGTGGACGCGGTTGCGCTCACCGCCGGACAGCTGGCCGACCTTCTTCTGCTGGTCGCCGCCCTTGAAGTTGAAGCTGCCCACATAGGCGCGGGTGTTGATCTCGCGCTTGCCCACCATCATCACGTCGGTGCCGCCGGAGATGGCCTGCCAGATGGTCTCGTCCGGCTTCAGGTCGTCGCGGGACTGGTCCACATAGGCCAGCTTGACGGTCTCGCCGACCTTGATGGAGCCGCCGTCGGGCTTTTCCTGGCCGGTGATCAGCTTGAACATGGTCGACTTGCCGGCGCCGTTGGGGCCGATGACGCCGACGATGCCGTTGGGCGGCAGCTTGAAGGTCAGGTTGTCGAACAGCAGCTTGTCGCCATACGACTTCTGCAGGCCCTCCACCTCCAGCACCACATTGCCCAGACGCGGGCCGGGCGGGATCTGGATGTGCGCGTGGGTCTGGGCCCCGCGCGCGCTCTCCTGCTCCTCGACCATGCGCTCATAGGCGGCCAGACGGGCCTTGGACTTGGCCTGACGGGCCTTGGCGCCCGAGCGGACCCATTCCAGTTCCCGGGTCAGGGCGCGCTGGCGGGCTTCGGACTCGGAGTTCTCCTGAACCACCCGCTTCTGCTTGGCCTCCAGCCAGCTGGAGTAGTTGCCCTCGTGAGGGTGGCCCTTGCCGCGGTCCAGCTCCAGCGTCCACTTGGTGACGAGATCGAGGAAGTAGCGATCGTGGGTCACCAGGATGACGCAGCCGGGGAAGTTCTCCAGGTGGTGCTGCAGCCAGGCCACGGACTCGGCGTCCAGGTGGTTGGTCGGTTCGTCGAGCAGCAGCATGTCCGGCTTGGACAGCAGCAGGCGGGCCAGCGCCACGCGGCGCTTCTCACCGCCGGACAGGTTGGTGACCTCCCAGTCGTCGGGCGGACAGCGCAGGGCGTCCATGGCCATCTCGATGCGGCTGTCGATGTCCCAGACGTCGGCGGCGTCGATCTTCTCCTGCAGCGCCGTCATCTCTTCCATCAGCGCGTCGGAGTAGTCCTCGGCCATCTCGGCGGCGATGGCGTTGAAGCGCTCGACCCACTGCTTCTCCTCGCACCAGGACTCCACGTTCTGGCGCACGTTCAGCTCGGGGTTCAGGTGCGGCTCCTGCTCCAGATAGCCGCGCTTGACGCCGTCGGCGGCCCGGGCCTCGCCCGTGAACTCGGTGTCGAGACCGGCCATGATCTTCAGCAGGGTGGACTTGCCGGAGCCGTTGACCCCGACCACGCCGATCTTGGCGTCGTTGTAGAAGCTGAGCCAGATGTTCTCGAAGATCTTCTTGCCGCCAGGAAAGGTCTTGGTCAGGCCCTGCATCTGGAAGATGTATTGCTGCGCCATGAGGTGCGGTGCGCCCTTGCTTGCGTTCGTGTGGGGAGGTTGCGCGGGATGTAGCGATTGCGCGGGCTTTAGGCAAACGTAGCGGCGTCAGTCCCGAGCCGGCAGCAGCGCCAGCAGGCCGTGGGTGAAGCCGCGCGGGGCCACGGTCAGGTGGTCCTCATCGTTCAGAACCTCGCTGGACAGGGTCAGGCCCTCATAGTTGCGGGACCGGAGCCGGGCCTCGAAGCGGGCGTTGTCGCCGACCATGTCATAGCGGTTGTTGCGCCGCCCCCCACCCGGCGTCTCGTATTCCCCGATGTACATATAGACCCGCGCGGGGAGGTCCGTGTGGGCCTGGGCGTAGTCGGCCTCGGCCCGCATCATGGCGTGATCGCCGAACCAGAAGGACGGGCTGCCGAGGATATAGCCGTCGAAGAGCGCGGGCTCGCTGAACATGATCTGGGCGCCCAGCAGGCCGCCGTAGGAATGGCCCAGCAGGATGCGCCGCGCCGGATCCGCCCGGAAGCGGCCCTCGATGAAGGGCAGGACCTGGGTCTTCAAGTAGGTCTGGTAGGCCGCGCCGCCGCCGGTCCGGTCGTTGATGGCGACCGGGGTGTAGTCGCGGGCGCGGCTGGCGCCGCCGCCTTCACCCACCGCGTAGGAGAGGCCGACCAGGATGAACGCCTCAATCATCGGCTCGTCCAGATTCACGCGGCGGGTGATCTGGCGCAGCAGCGGGAAGGCGTAGTCCGCGTCGGTGACATAGAGCACCGGATAGCGGCGGTTTGGTTCGGCGTCATAGCCGGGCGGCAGGGCGACGAAGACCTGATAGTCGCGGCCGGACACCGGGTCGGGCACGTCCCAGACCTGGGTGCCGAGGAGTTCGTAGGGGCTCCCCTGCCCGCGCTGGGCGGTGGCTGATGAGGGCGGCTGGGCCGGTGGCTGTTCTGCGCTCGTCGCCGTGTCGCCGCAGGCCGACAGGCCCATTGTCAGCAGACCCGCCAGGATCAACCCTCGTCTCAGCATCGCACACCTCTCTGAAGCTTGGCCGCAGGGATGACGAGGCGGGGGGACCGAAATATGACGGTCAGGCGTAGTTGAAGCTGATGGAGACCCGCTCGGACTTGGCGGCGTTGGGGGGGACCTCGTGGCGGAGCCAGCTTTCCCACATCAGGACCGTGCCCTCGGCGGGGGACAGGTAGACGAACGGGCGCTCGGCCTCGGGCGCGTCGGCGTGGACGGCGGGGCGGGCCATCATCATGGGCAGGCGGGGGTCTTCCAGCTTGAGGGACGAGGCCCCGTCGGGGACCGCCAGATAGACCGTGCCCGACAGGAAGGCGTGGGGGTGGATGTGGCCGGAATGGCCGCCGCCTGGCTTGAGGACGTTCACCCACAGGTTGTCGAGGCGGGGCTTTCGGGCCAGGTCGAAGTTCAGAGCCCTGGCGTAGGCGGCGGCGTGGCGATCAAGGTGGCGCTTGAGCTCCGCGAACTCGGGGAAGCGGCGCGGCAGGTCGTTCAGAGACCCGTATGACGTGTATCCGCGATAGCCATGGCTGCGGCACCAGGCCCGGCCGGCCGTGTCCTCGGACGCCAGCATGGCGATGAGGTCGAGCAGGCCGTCGCCGAGGTCATCAAAGCCGGGCGTGTCGGCCAGTGAGGCCTCATAGACCTGGGTCACGAACAGGGGGCGCAGGGACATGGTCAGCCGGAGATGGGCCCGATCGGGCGGGGTGGACGTAAGGCTCGGGGACGAAAAACAGTGCAATTGGAGTGCAACTGAGTCCAACGCGCGGCGAAAAAACAGTGTCTGAATTGTCTGAATTGTTGAATTCGCCCTCCGGCCGCTATTCCGCCCCGGGCCATTATAGGGCCGGCGGACAGTGCGGGCTAAAAAAGGCGGCGCAGAAAGCGGGATCAGGGGCCCGCGCCCCCCATTGCAGCCCGACCTGTCCAGGCACGGCCGGCCGGCCGGCCGGGGACGTGGTGGCGCATGGGCCGGGCGGAAGGCGTGATCATCGGTCGGCGCCGCGGTGTGGTTTATGTTTGAGGGTCTCCGGCTGTCCGTTACCTTGTGGAAAGGCGGGCGCATGGACCAGGGGCCAGGATGACACGATCGGAAGCGGACGCCAGCTGGCACTGGAGCGACTACTGGCGCGGCGCCAGACCCGAGGTTCTGACCACGGGGCCGGCCGGAGTCCGCCGCCCGTTCGAAGCCCGAGCCATGTGGCTGTCGTTCTTCGGGCAGATCCCACCCGGCTCCCGCGTGCTCGATCTGGCCACCGGCGGGGGCCAGGTCGCGGGCTATGCTTGCGAGGCCGCCCGGCTGGGCGAGCGGGCGTTCGAGGTCGTGGGCGTTGATTACGCTGACCTTCCCCAGAGCAAGGGCCCGTTCAGCCTGGTCGGGGGAGTCCGCCTGGAGCAGTTGCCCTTCGAGGCCGAAACCTTCGACGCCGCCTCATCACAATTCGGGATCGAATACGCCGACCGCAGGGCGGCCCTGTCGGAACTGGCGCGGGTTCTGAAGCCCGACGCCCCGGTGCTGCTCCTGATGCATCACGAAGGCAGCGTCATCACCCGGCAGGCCAGGACGGAGTTGGCGGCCCTGCAGCGCGTGGAGGGCGGCGGGGCCCTGATCAGACTGGCGCGACAGACCTTCCGGGCGCACCAGACGAACCCCGCCAGCGACAAGATCAGGGCGGCCGAAACGGCGTTCCGGAAGGCCGTGGGCCGCGCGACGTCCCGACTGGGCGACGAGCCCGGAGCCATGACCGCCCGTCAGTACCTCGCCTTCATGACTGACCTTTCCGGGCGCGCCGGGGCCTATCGTCCGGAAAGCGCCCTGCAGAGCCTGGCCCAGGCGGAAACCGCCAACACAGCCTGGCGCCGTCGTCAGCAGAGCCAGATCCGGTCCGCGCTGGACGAGGCCGCCATGTCAGACTTCCTCGCCCATGCCCGGGATTGCGGCCTGACCGTCGAGGAGAAGACAGAGGCCCACGACGATCACGGCGCCCTCATCGGTTGGCGAGTGACGCTGAAGAAGACCGGCTGAGTTTGCAGACCTAGTCCAGACCAACATCCTGAGGCGTGGCGGGCGGGGTGGTGATGTTGTCGCGCAGGCGGCGGGCGGCGTGCTCGCAACGCCCCGGCAGACCGAAGAACAGGCCGAACACTTCGCTGCGGGAGCTTTCATCCTCGCGGGCGATGGCGGCGTCCCACAGGGCGGTGCGTTCGGCGGCTGCGGCCTCGGCCGCGGCGAGGCTCTCGGGCGACTGGCGGCTGCGGGCAGCGTTCAGGCCGGCCTGGAAATCGGCCGCCTCAAGCCGGCCCAGACGCATGATCTCCTGATCCAGATCCGAGGGATCGGTCAGGGTCTCGCCCAGGCGGACATGGCCTGTGACGAGGGCGTCGCACCAGGCGGTCAGGGCGTAATCGTCGGTGGGGGCGCCGGGAGGAAGGGCGTAGGAATAGGCGATCGCCTCGCGGACACGCACGGCCTGGGCGCTTTCTGCGGCGGATCCGCCTGTACGGATAGGGCCGTCATCCACGGGCTGGACGGCGAGAGCAGCGACAAGGGCGAACAGAGCGGACATGCGGCTTCCTGAATAGCGAATAGCGTCATGGTCGGGCGCACCGCGCCTGAGCCATCGACCCTAACGCATGACGGGCCCAGGTGGTTTTTCTGGGGCGACGAAATCACGCATGCGCCACGAAAAAGGGCGGCGGACCCGAAAGTCCGCCGCCCCGATTTCACGCTTGCAGCTTCTTTTTAGAAGTCGGCGGTGATGCCGAAGAAGATGTAGCGGCCCATGGAGTCATAGACGCCCGGGTAGGTGTTGCCGTTGCCGCCGCCCGAGTAGCTGAGGGGCGGGTCCTTGTCGAACACGTTGTTGATGCCGACACGGACGCGGGTGTTGTCGAAAGCCTGCCACGTGGCGCCGATATCGAACCAGTTGTAGGCGTCGAAATAGCGGTCGAGGCGGTCCAGTCCAGCTCCGGTCAGACCGAAGTGCTCGACCTCTCCATGGTAGCGCCAGGTCAGCAGCAGGTTCACATCCCACGGGGTGGCCCAGCTGGTGGTGAAGCGGTGACGCCACTCGGGAGAACCGAAGCCGCAGTTGTTCTCATAGTAGCCCACGCACTCCAGAGCCGGAGCTCCGTCGAAGGGCGTGTTCTCCAGAGACTCGAGCCAGGTTCCCGTCAGGTTGAACGACAGCCCGCCCATGCCCGCAAGACCGTAGTCATCCAGGTTCATGTTGTAGTTGGCGACCACGTCGATACCCGTGGTCCGCTCACCGCCCGTGTTGATGGTGAGGTTTTCCACGAAGCCGTTGTTGGTCCACAGCTGTCCACCCGGAGCGCGGTTCAGACGAGCACAGGCGGCTGCGTCGCTGCCTGCGCCCGCGAAGGCGCCGATGCCGTAGCAGGCGTCGATGGTGTTGTTGGCGCCGAAGGTGCCGATCGCGCCCGAAATCTCGATGTCGAAATAGTCGATCGAGAGGTTGAAGCCGGGCAGGAAGGACGGCGTGAAGACCAGGCCGTAGGTATAGGTGTCGGCCTCTTCAGCGTTCAGGTCGGGATTGCCGCCGGTCAGATTATTGTACTGATTGGCGGGGCTGTCGATGTTGGCGGTGCCGTAGTTGGAGGCGGGCACGCCGGTGGCGACGCACTGCGCCAGGGTGGCCGTAGCCGCCGCGCCGCAGGGGTCGCCGCCGCCGCGGCCGAAGAGGACCACGTTCTGGGCGTTGAAGTAGTTGAACACGTTCGGCGCGCGAACCGCACGGGCGTATGACGCCCGGAAACGGATGTCCCGCGTCGGCGCCCAGCCCAGGCCGACCTGGTAGGTGTCGGTGTCCTCCGCGAGGTTGTATTGCGAGTGACGATAGGCGGCGTCCAGGGTGATGGAATCGGCGAAAGGCAGGCCCTCGGCGATCGGCAGGATCAACTCGGCGAAGTAGTCCCGCGCCGTGGTGGCGCCCGTGATGCCGATGAACGCGCCGCCCTGACCCGTGCCGTCGCCGGACTGGTAGCCGGAGTCGGTGTTCACGGTCAGGAAGTCCCGACGGTACTCGGTGCCGAAAGCCACCTGCATGCCCGAGGAGGCCCACGGGCTCTGCACGCCATAGGCGCTCAGGTCGCCGGTCATGGCGGCCGTCAGAACCTGGTTGGTCACATAGCCGGTGGCGATCAGCGGCAGGCTCAGATACTCGATCTGCTCTGCGGTGATGCCGCCCGGACGGAACGGGTTGTAGGGCACGCAGTTCGGATCGGTGCCGTCAACGACCGAGCGACAGGTGGGAACGCCGCCGACGCTGACCACGTCAAGGGCGCGGCCCAGCCGCTGGGACGAGAAGTCGCCGATATAGCGGTCGGTGTACTGCACGCGGGCGTACTGCGCCGTCAGGTCGTAGGACCAGGCGTCGGTGATGTCGCCGCGCAGGCCGCCGACGAGCCGGTAGGAGTTCAGGTTGTAGTCCTGGACCCGCGGACCGCCTTCGACGTTACGACGACCGATATACAGCAGGGTGTCGTTGTCGGCAGCGATGTCAGCAGGGGTACAGCCGATGGCCGCCGACTGCTGAGCCGACAGCAGCGGGTTTCCGCAGTTGATGGTTTCATTGTTGAAGAACGAACCCGACGGCGCGATCTGGGCCAGGGTCGAGCTGTCGGTGAACATCAGCTGGGTGTAGACCTCAGCCGCACGGTTCAGCTCATAGTTGGCGAACACGCCGAAGGAGTAACGCGTCTCCGGGCGCATATAGTAGTTGATCGGCGCGTAGTTGTAGGCGTGGACGTTCGGGTCGTAGGGAATGAATTCGCCAGCCGGGTTGTTCGGGTTCAGAGTGAAGCCGAACGTGTCGAAATCGGTGAAGTAACCGCCGGCGCTGGTGGCCGAGCCACCGCAGCTGTAGGTGTTCGGGCCGGTAGCCGCATTGGGCGCGCCGATGGCGCAGGCCGAGTAGTCGCGGTCGGCCTGGAACACCGGATTGTTTTCACGATAGGTGAAGTAGCTGGTGATGTTGCCGCGTCCGCCGCCCACGTCGGTGCCGACGACCAGGCTGAACTGAGTGGTTTCACCGTCCCGGACGTTGTCTTCCGGCAGACGGAACTCGGCGGGGTTGCTGGTGCCGCGACGGGCGATTTCCGCCCGCACATTGCCCACGCCGTCATAGTCGTTGTTGTGTTGGTAGAAGCCGTACTGGGCGTCGACCCGCACGCCTTCGAAGTTCTTGCGCATGATGAAGTTGACGACACCGGCCACGGCGTCGGCGCCGTAAACGGCCGAGGCGCCGCCGGTGTAGACTTCAACCCGCTCGACCATGGCGGCCGGAATCTGGTTCAGGTCGGCGGCGGCGATGGCCGGCGAGCCGTAGGGCATGCGGCGTCCGTCCACCAGCACGACCGTGCGTGCCGGGCCGAGGCCCCGGAGATCGACGGTGGCGGTGCCGGACGAGCCGTTGACGGTCGTGGAGGTCTGCCCCGCGAAGATCTGCGGCAGCTGGTTCACCAGATCCTCGACGCGCGACACGCCGGCGTTGGTGATTTCCTCGCCCGTGACCTGGGTCACCGGGCTGGTGGTCACCAGGTTCGCCTGGGCGATACGCGTGCCCGTAATGACGACCTCCTCGACGCGGGTCGCTTCCTGGTCCTGCGCCATGGCGGGCGTCGCGGCCAGTGCGAGAAGCGCCGCGCCACCGATCATCGTCGAGGCCAACAGGCGTTCGCGAGTATTCTGGATATTCAAGTGTCACCCTCCTGAGACCGGCGATCTCTATCGGTCAAAGCGACCGACCTGCCCCGCCAGGTACGTTTAGATTGAGCAGTCATCCGCAAGGAAGATTCCAGCAGATTGGACGCCACGGTATGGATTGTGTCCCTCAAGCGTCAATGGAATTACAGGCGTGTAAGATTCCAGTCGCCGGACTGTCGCATTCTCGCCACGCTTCTGTCGTCCGCGCCGCAAGCTGGCGGAGAAGGTTGTCAGGTGTAATAAATGGCGGCGACCGCCCCGGCGACAGAAGGCCCCCGCCCATGACTTTCCTGCGAACGGTGCTGCCGGTGCTGGCGGCCCTGACTTTTCCCGCGATCGCCCAGGCCCAGGAGTCCTCCCGGCCGGAGTTGCTGAACCGCCTGACGTCCTGCCGGACGATGGGGGATCAGATGGCCCGGCTGTCCTGCTATGACGCGGCGGTGGAAGCGCTGGACGCAGCCGAGCGAGAGGGCGAGGTCGTGGTGGTGGACCGCAATCAGGTCCGGGAGAGTCGACAGGCTCTTTTCGGCTTCGACCTGCCCAGCCTGCCCGCTTTCGGACGCAACGCTGCGGCCGAGGAAGACATCTCCAGTCTGGAAACCACACTGAGCCGCGCCAGCCGAGGCGGGGACGGCAAATGGGTGTTCCGACTGACCGACGGCTCGGTGTGGCGTCAGGTCGATTCGGAATCGGTGTTCTTTCCCAACCGCGAGGGAACCGAAGTCAGGGTCCGCCGCGCATCCCTGGGCAGCTTCATGATGACCGTGGGAAGCAGCCGGGCCATCCGCGTGCGGCGCGATCAGTGAGTTTCCGGCTTCTGACGCCCGACGTTCGGGTCTGGGGGCAGATCACCCCCGACGACGTGGCGCGCGCCAGGGACCTGGGCGTCACGCTCATCATCAATAATCGCCCGGACGGCGAAGATCCTGGGCAACCGGCCTCCGCCCAGGTCGAGGCCTGGGCGCGGTCAGCCGGACTGGCCTACGCCTGGGCGCCGATTTCCGGCCGCCCCACGCGCGCAGACGCGGCGGCGATGGCGGATCTGCTGGAGACTGCAGACTCGGTGCTGATCTACTGCCGGTCCGGCATGCGGTCGACCGCGGCATGGGCCATGGCCCGGACGGCATCAGGCGCGATGTCGCCCGATGCGGCGCGGGCGGCGGCCGCCGAGGCCGGGTACGACCTGTCCGGCCTGCCGCTCTAGCGAATCACCGCCGCCCTGGCGGCGTAGGGCTGTGCGGGCTCCGGCGTGCAGGAGGCGGTGATCAGTTGCGCCGCCATGAGACACAGCACGGCGGCGGTCAGGGGCTGGAGCCGATTTGAGACAGTGATGAGGGCGTCCAGGGCGAGGGTTCGGGCCATTTCGGCGCCTCCGGGCGGGTCAGACCGCCTTGACCGCAAGGTCCGCGCCGTTCGAAGGAAGCCCCATGATCCCGTTCGTGAAAGACCTTGATCCCGCATACGGCGTCTGCCGCCGCGTCTCGCCGCGCATCCGCCGGGTCGTGGCGAACAATCCCGGGCCGTTCACCTATACGGGCACGGGAACCTACATCGTCGGGAACGGGACGGTGGCGGTGATCGACCCGGGGCCGGACGACGGGGCGCATCTGGCCGCGCTGCTGGCGGCGGTCGAGGGCGAGACGGTCAGTCATGTGCTGGTGACCCATACGCACCGGGACCACGCGCCGCTGGCCCGGCCCTTCGCCGACGCGGTGGGCGCGCTGGTGCTGGCCGCGCGGCCGCCGGCGCAGGAGACGCACGCCTCGGGGGCGCTGGACGAGGCGGAGGACCAGACGTTCCGGCCCGACGTGATCCTGACAGACGGCGACCGGGTCGCGGGGCCGGACTGGACGCTGGAGACGCTGGCGACGCCGGGTCATGCGTCCAACCATCTGGCCTTCGCCCTGATCGAGGAGAACGCCCTGTTCAGCGGCGACCATGTGATGGGCTGGGCCACCAGCGTGGTGGCGCCGCCCGACGGCGACATGGGCGCGTATATGGACAGCTTGGAGCGGGTGACCGCGCGGGGGTTCGATACGCTTTGGCCGACCCACGGGGCGCCGGTGACCGACGTTGCGCCGTTCCTGACCGCCTACAAGGCGCACCGGCTGGAGCGGGAGGCGCAGATTCTGGCGCGACTTGAAGCGGGCGACCGGGCCATAAGCGACATGGTTCCTGGCCTGTATGCGGCGGTGGATGAACGCCTGTGGCCGGCGGCGTCCCTGTCGGTGCTGGCGCACCTGATCGACCTGACGCGGCGGGGCGTGGTCGTGTGCGACGGGGAGCCGGGCCTGGCGGCCACGTTCCGGCTGAGGTCCTAGAGCTCCAGGGCGCAGCGTTCGTGGATGGTGGGGCGGCTGACCACGACGCGGGACAGGCCCGGCCATTCCGGGGTCAGGCGCTGGACGAACCACAGGCACAGGTGTTCGAGGGAGGGGATTTCGAGGCCCGCGTGCTCGTTCAGCATGCCGTGGTCCAGCTCGCCGGCGGCGGCTTTCAGCGCCGCATCCAGCGCATTCAGGTCCGCGACCCAGCCGTTGGCGTCCAGCCGGTCGGAGCGGATCGACACCTCCACCTGGAACGAGTGGCCGTGGATGCGCCGATAGGGGCTGCCCTCCGGCTCATTGGGGAAGTGGTGGGCCGCGTCGAAGGTGGCCGCCTTGGTGATCTCGAAAACAGGCTGGGTCATGTCAGGTCAACGCACGCCGATGTATTTGTGGGTCTGGACGCTGAGGCGCCATTTGGGGTGTTGCAGGCAGTAGTCCATGGCCGCCGCCGTATTGGCAGCCGTGTCTGGGCCGTCCATGGGCTGGAGCCAGAAGCGTTCGAAGGCCATGTCGGCGAACTGTTCGGGCCGGGCCAGCGCCTGCGGATAGACCAGTTTCAGCTCCTGCCCGGTGGTCTGGAGGACGGGGGCGTCGGCCTTGGGGCTGACGCAGATCCAGTCGAGGCCGTCGGGCGCCGCGATGGTGCCGTTGGTCTCCACCGCGATCTCGAAGCCGCGGGCGTGCAGGGCGGCGATCAGGGGCGGGTCCAGTTGCAGCAGGGGCTCGCCGCCGGTGCAGACCACCAGACGGGGACCGCCCTCCCCGCCCCGCCACAGGGACGCCACACGGTCGGCCAGAGCCTCGGGCGTGGCGAACTTGCCGCCGTCGGGGCCTACGCCGACGAAATCGGTGTCGCAGAAGGAGCAGACGGCCGCAGCCCGGTCCTGTTCGCGCCCGCTCCACAGATTGCAGCCGGAAAAACGCAGGAACACGGCGGGACGGCCGGCCTGGCCGCCCTCGCCCTGAACGGTGAGGAAGATTTCACGGGCGGTGTAGGTCACGCGCCCGCCGCCCACTGGTCGTAGCCGGCCGCGCGCAGCTCGCACGCGGGGCAGCTTCCGCAGCCGTAGCCCCACGGGTGGCGGTGATCCCGGTCGCCCAGGTAGCAGGTGTGGCTGTCCTCGATGATCAGCTGGACCAGCGCATCGCCGCCCAGATCGTGGGCAAGGGCCCAGGTCCCGGCCTTGGTCAGGTGCATCAGGGGCGTTTCGATAGGGACCGGCTTGTCCAGACCCAGCGACAGGGCCTGCTGCATGGCGTCCATGGTCTCGCGTCGGCAGTCGGGATAGCCGGAATAGTCCGTCTCGCACATGCCCCCCACCAGCACCTGGAGCCCGCGCCGGTCGGCCAGGGCGGCGGCGTAGGTCAGGAACACCAGATTGCGGCCCGGCACGAAGGTGGTGGGCAGGCCGCGCGCGTCCATCTCGATGGCCCGGTCGGTGGTCAGGGCGCTGTCGGCGATGCGGCCGAAGCCGGTGATGTCCACCACATGGTCGGGGCCGAGGCGGTCGACGTATTGGGGCAGCACGCGGGCCATGCCGTCGCGCACCTTCAGCCGGGCCTGCATCTCGACCGCATGGCGCTGGCCGTAGTCGAAGCCCACCGTCTCGACCCGCGCGAAACGGTCCAGCGCCCAGGCCAGGCACGTGGCGCTGTCCTGCCCGCCCGAGAACAGAACCAGGGCCGAGGACGAAGGGTTGATCGGGGAAGCGCTCATGACAAATCTGCGGTCGGCCCGGGGGCCGCGCGCATGCAAGGGAGTCCAGTGATGAAAAACGAAGTGGCGGTGCTTTACACCACATGGCCCGATGCGGAAAGCGCGGCGTCGGCCGGGCGGGTTCTGGTGGCCGAGCGGTTGTGCGCCTGCGTCAATATCCTGGGGCCCATGCGGTCCATCTATCGCTGGGAGCAGGCGGTCGAGGACGCGACGGAAATCCCGGCCCTGTTCAAGACGACCCGGGAGAATGCGGCGCGTCTGAAGGACCGGATTCTGGCGCTGCATCCGTACGCCACGGCCTGCGTCCTGGTGCTACCGGTATCATCGGAGGGGTCATCCGATCCTTTCCTGGCCTGGATCAGGAGCAGCGTAACGCCACTACACGAATGAATTCGCTGGTTTTTCTGGATTCATCCCCAGCTTAACCCTTCCGCAAAACCTGTTGGGGCATGGTCCACCGGTAACAGGGAGTTCTCGGCCGTATGCCGACGATTGAGTCCATTGCCGAGCGGATCACCCCCGCCGGCCCTCAGACCCTCGGGCGACAGGTGTATGCGCGGTTCCAGGCGGAGCCCGACACCCTCGTCATACCGGTCGTCGAGGACGGCCGCCCCATCGGTCTGATCGAGCGCGACGCCTTCCTGCTGAAATACGCCGGCGACCATGGCCACGCCCGCTATGCAGACCGCACCGTCGAGGTGGTGATGGACGCAGAGCCGGCCATCGTGGAATCCGGCGTTCACATTGACGCCTTCGCGGGCCCCATCCTGAACAGCGGCCCCGGCGCACTTCTGCGTGGCTTCATCGTCACCCGTGACGGCGCCTACTGGGGCGTAGGCACGGCCGTGGCCCTGCTGCGCGCCGCAAACGAGGGCAAGGATCATCAGATCCGCGTCCTGGCGGAGCAGGAGCAGGCGCGCGCCGAGGAACAGGACCGGGCGCTGGCCGTGGCCCGTGGACGCAGCGACTTTCTCGACGCCCTGAACCACGACCTGCGCACGCCCCTGAACGGCATGCTGGCGGTGGGTGAATTGCTGCAGCGCCAGCCGCTCGGCCCGAACGCGCAGGCCCATGTGCAGACCATCGTCGATTCCTCGGAGACGCTGGCGCGCATTCTCCAGAACGCCATGGACCTGAGCCGCGCCGAAGCCGGAGAACTCATCCTCGAGCCCGGAGCGACCGTCCTGCGCGACGTGATGGACGCGATCCAGAGCGAATGGGAGCCCCGCGCCCTGAACCAGGGCGTCCGGCTGATGGTCGGCTACGAAGGCGACACCGAGCTGGCGGGCCAGATGGACGGACGCCGCTTCAAGCAGGTGTTCGACAACCTGATCGGCAACGCCCTGAAATTCTCTCGCGGCGGCCTGGTTGAAGTGAGCCTGAAGGCGCGAGCAGCCGGCGGCTCGGTGGCGATCGAGGCCCGCGTGCGGGATAATGGATCCGCCCTGGCGGGACTGAATGACGAGGATCTTTTCGCCACCTTCCTCAAGGTCGCCGACGCCGGCGCAGCGGCGGGCGAGGTTGGTCTGGGCCTGTCGATCTGCCGCCACATCGTTCAGGCCATGAACGGCAGAATATGGGCCGAGCGTAACCAGGGCATGGGCGTCACCCTCGCCTTCGATCTGTGCGCGCCGCAGGCCGTTATCGAGGTCGAGGCCGATACAAACGTGTCCGAGATCGCCGGACTGCACCTGCAGAGCCAGCCCCATGTGCTGATCGTGGACGACAATGCGACGAACCGGGTGGTGGCCCAGGCCCTGTGCGAGATGTTCGGATGCACGTCCGAAACGGCGGAAGATGGTCTTGAGGCGCTGGAGGCCGTTCAGTCGACGCGTTACGACCTGATCCTCATGGACATCAAGATGCCGCGCATGGACGGGGTCGCCGCAACCCTCGCCATCCGCGCCCTGGACGGACCGGTGTCCCGCACGCCGATCATCGCCCTGACCGCCAACGCTGATCCGGATGACGCCCGCAGATACGTGGCGTCGGGCATGGCGTCGGTAGTGGAAAAGCCCATCAAGCCCGAGCGTCTGCGCATGGCGGTCAACGCCGCCCTGTCCGATTCCGAGGCCCCGGCCGCATCCGGCGACGCCCGCCTCGCGGGATAGCGCCGCAGGGGCGACAGCCCTGTTCTGATGAACTAGGACACGGCCCATGGCCCTTTCCATTGAATCCCTGCTGCCCCAACTGGCCGCCGGCTCCGCACACACCCATGCCCTGGACTTCCGGTATGAGGCGCTGGACGGCGAGGCCGTGACCCTCCGCGCGCCGTATCGCGACGATCTGGTGGGCGATCCCGGCGCCGGCGTGCTCGCAGGCGGGCTGGTCACCGCCATGCTGGATCATGTGGGCGGCCTGGCGGTGTGGGTGGCTCTGGGCGAATTCCGCCCCATCGCCACACTGGACCTGCGCGTCGACTACATGCGGGCGGCCGAACCGGGGCGGGATCTGCTGGCGCGGGCCCGGTGCTATCGTCTGACCCATTCCATCGGATTCGTACGGGCGTTCGCCTATGAACAGGATCCGGAGGACCCCGTGGCGGCCGCGCAGGCGGCCTATATCATCAACTCTGACGGGGAACGCGGGGCCGGCGCCAATGTCCCGCGTCCCGGGGGGCGGGCATGAGCGAGTCAGCCGCCTTCGATCTGGACAGCATTCCCTACGCCCGGTTCCTGGGCCTGAAGTCGCTGCAGTCCGGCGACGAGTTGACGGTGGTGATGCCGTTTTCAGACCACCTGATCGGCAACCCCATGCTGCCCGCCCTGCACGGAGGCGCCACCGCGGCGATGCTGGAACTGACGGCCACGGCGCAACTGGCGCTGCTGCACCCCCGGGCCCGTCTGCCTCGTCCCATCAATGTGACGGTGGCCTATCTGAGATCCGGCAAGCCCGTGGACACCTTCGCCCGCGCTCACGTCAGCAAGGCGGGCCGCCGGGTCGCCACGGTGACGGTCGAGGCGTGGCAGGAAGCCCGGCGCCAGCCCATCGCCACCCTGACCGCCAACTTCCTGCTCGACAACTGAAACGAGTATTGTTGCGGAACGCGCATCTGGCGTGTTCTGCTCCCCTCTCCAGGGAGGGGCGAAACCATGCACGCTGAACTCGTCGGTCGCGATCTGAGCCGCCGACTCCATGCCGCGGAGGCGGCCCTGGATCACGCCCTGATCGAGGTCGCGACCCTGGCCGCCGCCCTTCCCGAGGCGCGAATGCGCGCGGGCGTCTCGGGCGCCACGGGGCAGGCGGCGTTCGAGGATCTGGCGGCTTGCCTGTCGGCCCTGACCCAGGCCCGGGGGCGGCTCGGGGGCGGTCACAGGACCCTTGCCGCCCTGGCCCGGCGCATGGGGCTGGAGACGCTGGCCGCCGGCCCCATGGACAAGCCGGAAGACCGCCCGCCCATGGACGGGTCGAACGGCGTACGAAACATGGTGAATCAAAGGTAAAGACACTAGCCTGGGCACATGAACCATGTTAACCCTTTGCTAACCACAGTGGAGGGTTTGAACGTGTACAAGGCTGAAATCGTCAACGGCGTCGCCAATGAGCTCTACGCCACGGAACAGGCGCTGGACGCCGCCATCGCCCAGGCCACCAGCCTGGTGCAGACCATGATCGCCAGCCGCGCGGAACTTAGCGTGTCGGCCATCGCCGGCGCGGGCGCGCAGGCCAAGGCCATGGAAGCGATCGCCACCCTCGGCCAGGCCCGTGAAGCCGTCGTCGCCGCCCACCAGGAACTGGCCAAGGATCACCGCCGCATGGGCTGGGGCGTCTACGCCGCTGGTCCGATGGACAAGCCGGATGACATGACGCGCCCTTCGGAGCGCCCGTTCGTCCGCCCCGATCTCCGCGTCGCTTAAATATTGGTAATTTCCGCACTCGACCGTATCGGTTGAGGGGAAAAGCCTTCATTATCGCCTCCAGGTCGCAGGCTTGGGGGCGGTTTTGTGTTTGACACTCTCTACAGCCAGATCGGCGCCGTCATCGTGGTCGGAACTTTGGGCTTCGCCATGTGGAAAGGCGAAGAGCCAGAGCGTGCCTTCGCCGGCGTTTACTTGGTCTCATGGCTTGCAACCATGCTCCTCCAGCACAGGACCGATCTCTACCACCTGCAATACGGAATAGTGGCCATAGACCTCGTGGTTCTTGTGTTCCTTATTGGATTGACCTGGAAGACAACTCGCTTCTGGCCCTCTTGGGCCTTGGCCTTTCAGTTGCTGGTGGTCGCGGGGCTTTTGATCCCCTGGTTTGATCTTCGCCTTCCGGCCTGGTCCCATATCGCCGTAGCCAACATAGGCGCATTAGGGGTCCTTGGTTCTCTTACTGTCGGCACCTTCTGGGTCTGGCAGGAGCGGCGGGCCGCAGGGCTCGAATAGAGGCTTTTATTCCTATTTCATGCTAGATTCGGGCGATTCGGGAGATCGCCTTGGCGCTGACGCACGGCCAACTCTGGAAAGGTCTGGACGCCCTGGCGGCGCGAGAGGGCATGACGCCGTCGGCGCTGGCGCGGGCGGCGGGACTGGATCCCACCAGCTTCAACCGATCCAAGCGGTTCGGGCCCGGCGAGCCGCCGCGGCCGCGCTGGCCGTCCACCGAGAGCCTGACCCGGGCGCTGGAGGTGGCGGGGGTCAGCCTGGGCGACTTCGCGCGGCTGGCGCGGGACGCGGCCACGGCCGAGAGCGTGCCCCTGCTGGGCATGGCCCAGGCGGGAGCCGAGGGCTTCTTTGACGACGCAGGCTATCCGGCGGGCCAGGGCTGGGACCGCACCCTGCTGCCCGCCGGCGGAGATACGCGCTTCAGCCTGAAGATCAGCGGGGACTCCATGACGCCCCTGTACCGCGAGGGCGACGTGGTGATCGTGGACCGGGCCGTGACCGACGTGCGCAAGGGCGATCGGGTGGTGGTGCGCACCACCGGCGGCGAGGTCATGGCCAAGGAGGTCACGCGTCTGACCGCCACGCGGGTTGAGCTGGGCTCCATCAATCCGGCCCATCCGCCGCGCGTCCTGCATCACCGGGACATCGACTGGATGGCGCGGATCCTGTGGGTCAGCCAGTAGGCACGAAGAAGGGCCGCTCCTTTCGGAGCGGCCCTCGCCTCGCGCACGGCCGGGAGGATCAGTACGCGCGGCGGACGTAGCCGGAATGGACGTAGCCGCCGCCGGCCAGCTGGAGCCACTGGCCCTGCGACCCCGCGACCTGGAAGCTCTGACCGGCGCCGATGGAGCCGATCTGGCCGTAGCCGGTGGAGGGGCCCGAGCGGATGCGCAGGTTCGAGTTGGCCACATAGGTGTTGGCGCGGGCCGCAGCCTCCGCATGGCCGTTGTTATAGCCGGCGTTGTAATTGTCGAGGCGCGCGCGCTGCTGACGGCAACCGACGTAGGAGCCGGCCGCAGCGCCCAGGACGCCGCCGCCCACCGCGCCCAGCTCACGCTCGTTGCGCGAGATCTGGGTGCCCAGGGCTGCGCCCAGTATGCCGCCGATCACAGCGCCGGCCTGCTGGCGTCCGCCGGGGGCGTCGCAGCCGAGGACGCCGGAGCCGACAGGGCGCTGGGGCTGCTGGCCGAATGACTGGGCCGAGGCGGTTCCGGCCAGGCCCATGGCGCCGGCCATCAACACCGCCAGAGCGGCTTTCGAGGAAGACTTCAGGTTCGACATGACGCTCTCTCCTTTGTTCGATCGTTGTCGATGAGGAGAGGCTATCGGGCCGAACCTGAAGCGGTTCGGACGCCAGCGGTTATATTGGGTTCATCCGCATCGCATCCGGCCAGCGCCCGGTCACCGGGCGGCCAGCTGGACCACTCTGAGCACGTCGGCCACGCGGTAAGGCTTCGCCAGAATATGGGCCGCAAGACCGGCATGGCGGGCGGCCTGCGTAACGTCGCCGGACATGAAGACTGACGGGACATCCCATCGCCTCTTCAGGTCGCCGGCGAGGTCGACGCCGGTTCCGGGGCCATCCAGATTGATGTCCAGCAACGCCACGTCGATGGAATGCTGGGCCGCCAGGACCGCGGCCGCCTCCGCCGTCGCGACGGGGCCGATGACGGCGTGACCGGCCTCCGTCAACCCGTCGACCAGCGATTGGGCGCTGTCTGGGTCATCCTCCACCACCAGCAAAGTCAGCATCCGGATTTCAGACACCACCTCCGGGCTCGGGTTGGATTTGGTCAGCACCTCCCGCAGCCGGGCCCATACGGCTTCGGGTTCGGCCTCATGGTCGAGGTCGTAGACCCGGGCCATGGCGCGCATCTCATCAATATCCCGCACGGCCACCGGACCGCCATGAAGCAGGGGGTCCAGACGCGCGAACAATCCGGCCAGCTGGTCCGGCGATGCGGTCGCACCGTCGTCAATCAGACTATAGGAGCCGTCCATTTCAACCTCCTCCGACGGATGACCCGCCACGATCCACACACTGCGGACGCCTCATAGTTGGGCTGTGGTCGGGAGGGACAAAAGACGGCTGACTTGCTTGTTACCGACTGTAACATTCCCGCCAGTAAGGAACCTTATTGCGCGAGCTCCCCCCGGGCGCCCTGCTCCAGAAGGGCGATGGTGCGGTCCAGGCCGTAGATGGCGCCGAAGGAGCCGAAGCGGGGGCCCTGCGACTGGCCCAGCAGGACCTCGTACAGGGCCGCGAACCAGGCGCGCAGGGGCTGGAAGTCGTGTTCCTTGCCGACGGCATAGACCTCGTTCTGGATCACCTCCCCGTCGGTGGTGTCGGCCGGCAGGGCGCGCAGGCGGTTCGCCAGGTCCAGGAAGGCCGCAGCCTCCGCCTCTGTGGGCGCGCGGAAGGCCTTCGTGGGCTTCACGAAGTCCTCGTAGTAGTTCAGCGCATGGCCCATCAGCCGGTCCAGCACCGGTTCGCTCTCGGGCGTGGCGTCGGGCAGGTAGCGGGCGAAATAGGCCCACAGCTCCGCCTTGTTCGAGGCGTTGGCGACGCCCACCAGATTCAGCAGCAGAGAGAAGGACGCCGGGCTGGCGTCCTTCGGGGGCGCGCCGGAATGGATGTGCCACACCGGGTTGTCGATCTGTTTGGGCGGCTCCTGCTCGGGGAAGCTGATGATCGCCTGCAGATAGTCGTCGATGGCGCGTGGGATGACGTCGAAGTGCAGCTTCTTGGCCGACTTGGGCGACTGGAACATGTACCAGCTGAGGCTCTCGGGCGTGCCGTAGCGCAGCCACTCGTCCATGGTCAGGCCGTTGCCCTTGGACTTGGAGATTTTCTGACCGGCCTCGTCCAGGAACATCTCGTAGTTGAAGCCCTCGGGCGGGACGCCGCCCAGGGCGCGGCAGACCTTGGAGGACACCTTGACCGAGTCGATCAGATCCTTGCCGCTCATCTCGTAGTCCACGCCCAGCGCCGCCCAGCGCATGGCCCAGTCAGGCTTCCACTGCAGCTTCACATGGCCGCCGGTGACGGGGACCTCGGTGCGACCGCCCGCGGGGTCGTCGAACACGATGGTCCCGCGATCCAGATTGCGCTCCAGCGTCGGCACCTGCAGCACATGGCCGGTGATGGGGCTGACGGGCAGGAAGGGCGAGTAGGTGGCGCGACGGTCCGGGCCCAGCGTCGGCAGCATGATGGCCTGCACCGCGTCGAACCGCTCCAGCAGGGTCAGCAGGGCCTGATCGAACCGGCCGGAGCGATAGGCCTCGGTGGAGCTCATGAACTCGTACTGGAAGCCGAATCCGTCGAGGAAGGCGCGCAGGCGGGCGTTGTTGTGGGCGCCGAAGCTGTCGTGGGTTCCGAAGGGATCGCGCACCTGGGTCAGGGGCTTGTGCAGATCCTCGGCCAGCATCTCCGGGTTAGGGACGCCGTCTGGCACCTTGCGCAGGCCGTCCATGTCGTCGCTAAAGGCGATCAGGCGCGTGGGCCAATGGTCGCCGGTCAGGGCGCGGAAGGCGTTGCGTACCATGGTGGTGCGGGCCACCTCGCCGAAGGTGCCCATGTGCGGAAGGCCCGACGGGCCGTAGCCGGTCTCGAAGATCACCGGGCGCGCGAGGGCCGGCAGCGTGGCCAGGGCCTCGTCCGTCTTGTTCCTGCCGATCAGGGTCGCGGCCAGGTCGCGTTCGCCGTCCGTGTCGAGGCGATGTTTGAGCAGATGGGCCAGCAGGTTGCGGGCTTGCTCGAACGGCCACGACCGGGCCTCACGCGACAGGGCTTCGATGTTTTGCAGCATGGGGTGGGCTTAGGGCGCGGAACGCCCGGCGGTCAATGGATTCCGCCGTGGATCAGCCGACCTGGGCCAGTTCCGGGACGCGGGTGACCTCGCGCCAGGCGTGGGGCGCGGCCAGAAGGGCGCGGACCAGCTGGTTGTTCAGGGCGTGGCCCGCCTTGACCCCTTCGTAGCGGCCCAGCAGGGGCGCGCCCAGCACATAGAGGTCGCCGATGGCGTCCAGGGCCTTGTGCTTGACGAACTCGCGCTCCATCCGCAGCCCGCCCGGGTTCAGGATGGTGTCGCCATCGATGACCACGGCGTTCTCGAGGCTGCCGCCGCGGGCCAGGCCGGCGCGGCGCAGGGCCTCCACGTCCTGGGCGAAGCCGAAGGTGCGGGCGGCCATGATCTGGTCGCGGAAGGTGGCCTCGTCGACCACGAAGTCCACCACCTGATTGCCGATGACCTTCGAGTCGAAGTCGATCTCGAAGCGCATCTCGTAGCGGTCGCAGGGCAGCAGGGCGGCGCGCTTGTCGCCCTCTTCCACAACGATGGGCTCGAGGATCTCGATATAGCGGACCGGGGCCTGCTGACGGCGGAAGCCCGCGCGGTCCAGAAGCTGGACGAACGGCAGGGCCGAGCCGTCCAGGATGGGCAGTTCGGGGCCATCGACCTCGACGATCACATTGGACACGCCCAAGGCCGCAAAGGCCGCCATCAGGTGTTCGATGGTGGACAGGCGCACGCCGTCGGCGTTCTCGATCATGGTGTTCAGGCGCGCCTCGACCACCGCCTCGCCCGAGACCGGGATGCGGTTATCGCGGTCGGTGACGTCCGTGCGCACGAAGACAACGCCCGTGCCCGCCGGGGCGGACCGGATGACCAGACGCACCCGCTCGCCCGAGTGCACGCCGACGCCCGCGCAAATGGCGGGTGCGCTCACCGTGCTTTCGTGATGATCGTCGCGTCCGAACAAATCGAGATACCCGTAATGCAACCGTCACAAGACGGTCTACGCCCCGTCATGCAGTTAATGACGGGGCGTCAGAGGGTAAATGAAATCAGGGTTTCGGATTGTTTCGAACCATCGCGAAACCCTTGCGGCGCAAGGGGTCACGATGGTTACAAATCAGTTGGCCAGGCGGCGCAGGAAGGACGGGATCTCGAGATCGTCGTCAGCCTGGGTCTGCTGGGGCTCGTCCACGGGCTGGACCTGATGGGTCGGCCGCATCTGGGGCGCGGTCGGAGCCGGCGCTTCCTGATGATAGCTCTGGCTGGTGGGAGACCGGCGGCCGCGGCCGAACAGGCTCCAGCCGCGCCTGGGCTCCTGGCTTTCGAACAGGCTGTCGTCGGCGTATTGCGCCGGCTGAGCCTGTTGAGGGGCGGGGCGGCGCACGGGGGCGGGCTCGGGACGACGATCGAAATACAGATCGCCCTGCCCGGCTTCAGACGCCTCGTCCTCATACTCGTCGACCGAGGGGTCGACGATGCGGCCGATGACGCGCTCGGGCTCGGCCGACGCGGCGGGCTGGGCCTGGCGGATGATCGGCTCGGCCTCGACCTTGGGCTGGGGCGCGGGGACCTGGGCGGCGGGCTGGAGCGATTCACGGGCGTAGGCCGGAGCGGCGGGCTCGCGCGCCGTCATGGGCTCATGGCGGGTGGCGGCGGCGTAGCTGGTGGCGGCGGTCGGCATGGCCGGGGCGCGCGGGGTCTCCACAGGACGCTGCTGCGGGGGTTCGATGGACTGGGTGGCTTCCTCATCCATGCCGGTGGCGACCACCGACACGCGCAGCTTGCCTTCCAGCGCCGGGTCGAAGGCGGCGCCGAAGATGAAGTTGGCGTCCATGTCCACCTCGGCTGAGATGGCGTTGGCGGCTTCGTCCACCTCCATCAGGGTCATGTCCATGCCGCCGGTGATGTTCACCAGCACGGCCTTGGCGCCCTTGAGGCTGGTTTCGTCCAGCAGGGGGTTGGCGATGGCATTCTGGGCGGCCAGCAGGGCGCGATCCTCGCCCGAGGCCTCGCCCGTGCCCATCATGGCCTTGCCCATCTCGGACATGACCGCGCGCACATCGGCGAAGTCCAGGTTGATGAGGCCCGGCAGGATCATCAGGTCGGTGATGGAGCGGACGCCCGAGTGCAGCACCTGGTCCGCCATGCCGAAGGCGTCGGCGAAGGTGGTCTTCTCGTTGGCGACGCGGAACAGGTTCTGGTTCGGAATGACGATCAGGGTGTCGACGTAGCGCTGCAGCTCCGCAATGCCGGCGTCGGCCAGGCGCATGCGGTGACGGCCCTCGAAGGTGAAGGGCTTGGTGACCACGCCGACGGTCAGGATGCCGCGATCACGCGCACACTTGGCGATGACGGGGGCCGCGCCGGTGCCGGTGCCGCCGCCCATGCCGCCGGTGATGAAGATCATGTGAGCGCCTTCCAGGTGCTCGTGGATCTCGTCCACGGACTCCTCGGCGGCGTTCATGCCCACTTCCGGGTGAGCGCCCGCGCCCAGCCCCTGCGTGATGGTGGCGCCCAGCTGGATGCGGCGGTCGGTCTTGGCGAACGACAGATGCTGGGCGTCGGTGTTGGCCACGACGAACTCGACCCCTTCGAGGCCGGCGTCGATCATGTTGTTGACGGCGTTGCCGCCAGCGCCGCCGACACCGAACACGACGATGCGGGGCTTGAGTTCAGTGTGTTGCGGCTTGACCAGCGACAGCGACATTTTCGTTTCGACCTTCCGACCCGTTTGTACGGGACCCTACGCGACACACCCCCGCGAATCACATGGGTCCGCACCCTGCGTTAATGAAAGAACCATCAACGTTAAGAGATGGTTACCCGTTAGCGTGAGTCGCAGGAAAATAAAGGGCCGGAGCGAGGCGGGGACCCGATCCCCGGGGGATAAGGTTAACGATCGCGCGATGTCGCAACGCCAGAAAAGGGGCCAGCGTTTCGCCGACCCCTTCTGATGTCGATTGTCTTGCCGGGCTGCTTACTCGACAGCCATGCCGCAGGGCCCCTCCAGGAAGTCCTCTACAGACGTCAGGATCGCCGCGAAATTGGCCGGCGTCCAGGTATTCAGGGTGTGTTCCATGTTGGGCAAAATGCGCAACTCGACGGTCTTGCCGGCCCTGCGCATGGCCGCAGCCATGGTCTCGGACTCCGAAGGCAAGACCCGCGTATCGCGGTCCCCCGTGTAGAGATACAGAGGGATGGAGATTTCATTGACCCGGGCCAGGGGGTCCTCGCCATCCGCCGTAGGATGTTGGAACTCACGCAGGAAGCGACTGTTGAATGTGCCTTTCTTGAACAGGGCGATAGTGGCCGGACCGGCGCCCGCAGCCGCGCAACGATAGAGGCCGTTCGGACGCACCGCCGCCATCATCGAGGCATAGCCTCCATAGGAGTAGCCATGCATGGCGATGCGGTTCGGATCGGCCAGCCCCTCGCTGATCATCCAGCGCGCGCCGTCGTCGTTGTCGTCCTGCATGGCCCGGCCCCACTCACGGTCGCCGGCCCGCCACAGGCGTTGACCCCAGCCCTGTGATCCACGGAACTGGGGCTGGAGAACGGCATAGCCGCGAGCGGCGAAATACTGGTTCCAGCCTGTCGTATCCCAATCCAGATCGTCTCTCGACCAGGGCCCGCCGTGGGGCGTTATGATGGTGGGCCAGGGCCCCTCTCCATATACCGCGGGATCGGGTGTGGTCAGGACGCCGGGGATCATCAGTCCGTCGCGCGCCTCATACTGGATAAGCCGAACGTCGCCGAGGGGCGCGTCTTGCAGTTCGGGGTAGGCTCGGCCCAGCAGCCGGAGGCGGCCGTCGACCAGGAGGTAGTACTCTGGCGGCGTCGCGCCTCCGGACCTCGTGATGACGAAACGCGTACGGTCGTCGGACCAACCGCTGATGGAGACATCTGCGCCATCGCCGACGGTGAAGCGGGTACGGTCGCCCGTGGCGATGTCGGTCCACTGCACCGGGACGGTTTCAACATTCAGGATGTCACGCAGACGTTCATGCGCATCCGCAAGAGCCGGATCGACCCAATAGGTCCGCCCGCGATCCGCGTTGTAGGTGAAGCCAAGAATCTGCCCATAGTCCCGTTCCGCTCGCGAAAGCACGACGCCGCCCGCTTCGAAAAGCGGGTGTGCAAAGGCGATCTCGCCCATTTGCCGGGCGCGGATGTCGTATTCGTAGATCGCAGAACGATCACGGTCGGTCGTGGACTCTACGAGGATGATATTCGGATCGGTGGTGAAGGCCGCAACCGAGACAGGCTCGCGATCCCGGGCATACCAGCGGAAATGCTCCTCAAACTGCCCTGTGTCAGGATGCTTGAGCCAGACCGCTATGTAGGCGGCGCCGTTGTCGAAATCGAGCTCCTCCCTGGCGCGAATTTCCCCGCTCAGGTCGGCCTGGGGGGACTGAAACCGGGTCGATCCCCGCTCTATGCGCTCGGCCCGGCCCGTGTAGAGGTTGAGACGGTAGATATCGCCCTGGGTGGGTGAACTCACCAGAATGCTCTCGGGGTCATTGGGCAGGGAACTGACCAGGGAGCCGACCCCGACAAAGGCCTGCTGGGCGGTGGTCAGTCCATCAAAACGCAGGCTGGACCGAATGGGATTGCCCTGAAGATCGAGCACCTGCCGACGCAAGGCGTAGCTTCTCTCCGCACGTCCGGTGAAGACGTTGTGATCGACCAGCTGCTGGGTGGTGACGAATATCCGGTCATTCTTGATGAATTGGACACTGATCACCTCGGAACGGGGATCCGAGCCGATGTTGAACGGCGCCGCCTCCAGGGCGTCGGCCCGCCAGATTGAGACGTAACGACCTTCACCGTCAGGTGACACAACCGCGGCGACGTGTCGGCCATCCGGCGACATGGACACCGACGCGATCGCCGGCCGTCGCGCGAAGGCTTCCGCCGACGGCTGCTGTTGCTGGGCCGTGGCAGGACCAACAGATCCTGTCGACAGAACTGCGGATATCGCGGCGATTGCGAAAAATCTCAGTTTCATATGCTGCACTGCCTTTGAGTCCTCATATCGCTACGCCCCTGAGCGCCGATGCGGCCCACATAACGCCCCATTTTCACCACACGCACAATCCCGTCCCGGGAGCGAATTCAAGGCCGCAGCAGCAGGCGGATCAACGAAAGACGCTGAAAGCTCGCGATAAATTATATCTCGCATGACACCGAACTGTGGCGAAAACGCTACGATTTGGTCATGGTCGCCCCAATCCGGCCGTAAACTTCTTGGCTCGCTCTACAATGCTGCCTACGGTGACAAGGATGGGAGCGAGTCCGCTTCCGGAGCGGTTTTGACCGCGCACATTTTAAACTGTCTCACTTGGGGGTGCTTAACGGCATGGCTTTCGACAGAAAAAATCTTTTGGCGACGACAATCGTTGCGGGAATGGCCATGGCCTTCCCGTCGTTCGCCATGGCTCAGTCCCAGTCCGAACAGGACGCGGAAGAGCGTTCCCAGCGCCAGGCGACCGAAGTCGAGGCCATTGTCGTGACCGGCTCGCGCATTGCGCGCACCGAGTTCACCAGCACGCAGCCGGTCCAGATCATCACGTCTGAACAGGCCACCCTGGAAGGCCTGGCCGACACGACCGAAATCCTTCAGTCGTCGACCGCCGCCAACACCGCGACCCAGATCAACAACTTCTTCACCGGCTTCGTGACCACGGGCGGACCGGGCGTGAACACGATCTCGCTGCGCGGGCTCGGCGCGCAGCGCACCCTCGTTCTGGTGAACGGCCGTCGCGTCGGCCCCGCCGGCGTGCGTGGCCAGGTCGGTCCCACGGACCTCAACACCATCCCCGGTTCGCAGATTTCGCGCGTTGAAATCCTGACGGACGGCGCGTCGTCGATCTACGGCTCCGACGCGGTCGCCGGCGTGATCAACATCATCACACGCCAGAACCTGGATGGCGGCTTCGCCGAAGTCTACGCCAGCCAGCCGTTCGAAGGCGGCGGCGAAGAGTACCGCATCAGCGGCACCTGGGGCTCCACCTTTGATCGCGGCTACATCTCGGTCGGCGCTGACTATTACGAGCGCAAGGCCCTGCTGTTCGGCGATCGTGACTGGTTCGATTGCCCGCAGGACCGCGTCTATGCCGACGAAAACCTGACCATCCGCCGCGACGTCCGCGTCGGCGACGGGTACAAGTGTAACTTCACCCTGCAGAGCATCGTCCGTACGCAGCGCGCCGGTGGCGCGGTGGTGACCCCGGACCTCCGCCGTGACGGCGACTTCCGTCCCAACCCGGGCGCGGTCCAGGGCGGCGGCTTCGTCGGTTGCGACATCAACGGATGGCAGCAGGTTGCTGGCGGCTTCGCGAACGCCACGGGCGTGGGCAACAACTGCTCGATCACCCAGGCCCCGAACGCCGTGCGCCGCGCCGCGTATGTGGACTACCCGCTCTACAGCGACCGTTACGGTTCGCGGACAGCCATCTCGCCCGTGACCCGCACCAGCTTCTCGGCTTTCGGCGGTTACGACCTGACCCCGAACGTCGAACTGTTCGGCGAACTGCTGCTGAACCGTCGTGAATCCGAGCAACGCAGCTGGCGTCAGCTGTTCCCGACGGTGTCGCCCTTCCACTCCAACAACCCCTGGGGCGGTCCTTTCAACGGAACCACGAACACCTTCGGCGTCGGCTATTTCGCCACGCCCGTGGCGCTCGTGAACACCGGCGGCGAGCAACAAGTCGACTATGCCCGCGCTGTGGGCGGCATCCGCGGCGCCAATCAGTTCGGCGGCCGCACCTGGGACTGGGAACTGGCGGCGCAGTTCAGCCGCTCGGACGGCACCTATGGCGGCTCCTTCTTCTACAACGACCGGGTTGAGGCCACGGCCGGTCTGCTGGCGGCCTTCGGTGAAGATCTGGAAGGCAATGTCGTCACCGCCCCCCGTCCCTTCGGCGCGGCAAACGGCAACTGCGACACCTTCCTGCTGATCTCGGCCACCAGCTGCCCCACCGGCGGCGTGAACTGGTTCGACCCGAACTTCATCACGAACGGCGTCCTGCCTGCCGAACAGATGGCGTTCCTGCTGGGTTACGAGGAAGGCACCACACGCTACGATCACGCCTATATCGAAGGCGTCATCTCGGGCGAGCTGTTCAACCTTCCCGCCGGTCCCCTGGGCGCCGCCCTGGGCTTCCAGATCCGTCGCGAAGAAATCGACGATCAGCCCGGAGCGGAACAGCAGCGCAACAACATCTGGGGTCAGACGGCTGCCGGACGCACCACCGGCTCGGACACGATCCGCGAAATCTTCGCCGAGTTCGAAATCCCGGTGATCCGCGACCAGCCGCTGTTCGACAACCTGTCGCTGAACCTGTCGGGCCGCTACTCCGACTACGACTCCTACGGTGACAACTCCACCTACAAGGTCGGTCTGAACTGGCAACTGATCCCGCAGTTCCGCATCCGCTCGTCGTACGGCACCTCGTTCCGTGCGCCGGCGCTGTATGAACTCTTCCTGGCCAACCAGACCAGCTTCCTGGGCCAGGCCGCCATTGACCCTTGCCGCAACTGGGGAACCATCACCGGCAACGACGTGCTGCGGAACAACTGTCAGGCCGCTGGCGTGCCGGCGGACTACAATGACCCGGGCTCTTCGGCCACCATCACCACCGGTGGCGGGCTTGGCATTCTCGATCCGGAAACCGCCACGGCCTTCTCCGTGGGTGCGATCTGGACCCCCAGCTTCATCGATCTGAGCATCGCTCTGGACTACTATGAGATCGAGGTGAGCGATCAGGTGGCCCAGTTCGGCGCCGCCAACATCATCAGCGGCTGCTACAACTCGGAAAACTTCCCGAATGAAGCCCTCTGTTCGCTGTTCGTGCGGGACACCAACCCCGGATCGACGCGGTTCAACCAGATCCTCAGCGTCAACGACAGCTACGTGAACATCTCGCGTCAGTACAATGAAGGCCTGGATCTGAACGTGCGCTACAACCGCGAGTTCAGCTTCGGCGACCTCCAACTGAACTTCCGTGGGAGCTACATCCTCAACTGGACGACCCAGACGTTCGGCGACTCCGAAGACACCATCCTGAATGGTCGTGTCGGATCCCCCGAGTTTGTGGGTCAGATTTCGGCCCGCTTCGATCGCGGCGACTGGACCGCATTCTGGAGCGCGGACCTGGTGGGTGAGACGGACAACGATCCGTTCTTCGCCACGCCGGGCAACCAGACCACCTACCTGGGCGAGCCCGTGTTCGTGGAACGTGGAACCGACTTCTACCAGTCGCACAACGTGTCGCTGCGTCGCCGCTTCGACACCTGGACGCTGCAAGCCGGTATCCGCAACCTGTTCGATCAGGCGCCGCCGTACCACGGCACGTCGAACGGCTCGAACCGGATCGGCAACACGCCGCTGGCGACCCAGTATGACTGGAACGGCCGTACCGGCTTCGTGACGATCTCCAAGACCTTCTAAGGTCTCACGAAACAAACTGGATCAGGGCGGCGGGGAAACCCGCCGCCCTTTTTCTTTGTCGATTGGTCAGCGAAAGAGAATCCCGCAGGCCCAAGGCGAACGGCTTTGCTATTTCCCAAAGATGTAAGTGGCCCGCGCTGAAGGCGGCCCTGTGGCTACAGGTTCTCGCGCAGCCAGCCTGCGGCGCGGGCGACGAAGCCGCCGGCGTGGACGCGGGGGGCGTCGGCGGCGGTGATCTGGCGCGACATCAGCTTGCGGGCCGACACGGCCTCACGCGGGCCATAGGCGGCGCGCAACAGCACCCCGGCGGCAGAACAGAAGGCCGGACCGGACGCGGCGTCGGCCAGGTGGGGCGCCCTCTGGGGACGGCCCAGGCGCACCGGGCGGTCGAACACGCGCACGGCCAGTTCACGTACGCCGTTCAGCTGGCTGGCGCCGCCGGTCAGGACGATGCCCGTGCCGGGCTCCAGACCAGGGCCGGACGCCTTGAGACGGTCGCGCAGCAGTTCCAGCGTCTCTTCCACCCGGGGAGCGATGACGGTCTTGAGCATGGCGCGGGGCACGATGACGGGGCTGGAGCCGGGCTCCTCGCCGCGCGGAGGGGCCTCCAGCATCTCGCGGTCCTCGTTGGGCGAGGCCATGGCGGAGCCGTGCAGGGTCTTGAGCCGCTCGGCGCCCGCCTTGGAGGTGGACAGGCCGCGCGCGATGTCGGCGGTGACGTGGTCGCCGCCCACGTTCAGGCTTTCCACGTGCAGCAGGGAGCGTCCGCCCCACAGCGCCGCCGAGGTGGAGCCGCCGCCCATATCGATGGCGACGCAGCCAAGATCCATCTCATCATCCTCCAGCGCGGCGAGGGACGACACCACCGGTGCGGCGGCCACGCCCTGAAGATCCAGATGGGCCAGCTCCAGACAGTGGCTGAGAGTGGCGAAAACGCCCTCGGCCATGGAGACCACCAGCAGATCAAGGCCCAGATTGGCTCCGCGCATGGCGCGCGGGTCACGCACGCCCCGGGAGCCATCCACCGACCAGGCCACAGGCAGGACGTGGATGGGACGGCGGTTGGCCAGGCGCACCTGCGACAGGGCCATGGCGATGGCGCGGGCCAGATCGGCGTCGCCGACCGGATTGGCGCCCAGGGACACCCGCGCCTGCACCCGGTGGCTGGCCAGCTGGCCGATGGCGGTGGAGACGATCACGCCGGACACAGGCGCGCCCGCCGCCCGCTCGGCCCGCTCGACGGCGTGGCCGATGGCCTGGGCGGCCTCGTCCATGTTGACGATGGCGCCGCCCTTGATGCCGCGCGACTGCACATGGCTGGCGCCGGCGACGCGCACAGTGCGGTCGGCGTGGCGCACGCCCTCGGGCTTCATGATGAAGCAGGCGACCTTGGCGTGGCCCAGGTCGAGGGCGGCCACCACCGGCGCGCGGTTGTGCGCGCCCATGGGAAGGTTCTGATCGGTCCTGCGCCCTGACATGGTGTTCAAGCCCTCACAAAATCACGCCGACGCGCCCGCCGGGCGAACAGCCACGGCGTCGGGGGCGCGCAGGTCCACACGATCAAAACCCAGATCCAGCAGCCGCTCGCGCTGGTCCATGGAATCCAGTTGAATCAGGGCCGCTTCCTGATTGGCGGCCGGAAGCTGGATCACGCCCCCGTCCCTGAGCCGCACGTCCCAGCGCCGCTCGTCGACGCGCACCAAAGCCTCGACCCGGTTCATCAGACGGGGGCGCTGGCGCAGCAGGGGCAGAATGTCCGAAGCGGCCTCGGCCGCGCCCGTTCCCACCACCAGCGGCAGGCGCGGATAGCGGCCCGGGTCGGCGCCGGGAATGACCTGGCCGGAACTGTCGACCACATAGTTGCGGCCGCCCGTCTGCCAGACCGCCAGCCGGTCATGCTCGACCACGGACACCACCAGGGTGTCGGGCAGCAGGCGCACCACGCGCGCCGACCGGACCCAGCCCACCTGCTCCACCGAGGCGCGAACGGCGTCCAGATCGACGGCGGTGATGGGCTGGCCCTGGGTGAGATTGATGGCTGCCTGAATGGCGGGGCGCGCCTCGTCCGAGGCGCCGGCCACATGGACACGGTTCAGGACCAGACCCATACTCGCCAGTTGGGCGTTTACGCCGTTTGTGACGGAGGCGCCGATGCGATCAGCGCGCGCGCCGGTGAACAGCACGACGCCCACCAGCACAACGCCGGCGACGAAGCTGATGATCACCGCGCGGGGCGACAGATCCAGACGCCCGAGGGCCGCCATCTTGCCGGGGGTCCCGGAAGCGTTCCTCGGCGCGTTGCGCGAACCGCCCCGACGCGGCGCCCCTTTCCTGGGAGCGCTCTTTCGGGGGGCCTGATTTGAACTCTGTCGCCGACCGCCGCGCACTACCGCGGGCATGAGGCGTCCTCCACCATCCACCGTACAAGATCCGCATACGCCATTCCGGTGAAGGCGGCCTGCTCGGGGGCGAGCGAGGTCGGCGTCATGCCGGGCTGGGTATTGACCTCCAGCAGAACAAGATCGTCGTTAAGATCGTCATAACGAAAGTCCGATCGGGTCACGCCTCGGCAACCAAGTGCGGTGTGCGCCCGCTCGGAAATCCTGAGGGCCGCCTCGAAGACGCGGGCCGGCAAATCGGCCGGAAGCACGTGCCGCGAGCCGCCCGGCGTGTATTTGGCTTCGTAGTCATAGAAGCCCTTGGTGGGGGTGATGTCGGTCACGGTCAGGGCGCGGGGGCCGGACTTTTCCCCAAGAACCGTCACCGCCAGTTCGTTGCCGGCGATGAAGGGCTCGACCATGACCTGCTCGCCATAGGTCCAGCCGGGCTCGCCCACCTCGGCGACGGGACGGTTCGCGCCCTCGCGCACCAGATAGACGCCGACGGAGGAGCCCTCGGCGTTCGGCTTGACCACATAGGGGGGCGAGATCACGTGGCGCGATGCGACGTCGTGGCGGTCGAACAGGCCGCCGCCGGGCACCGTGATGCCCGCCGCCCGCAGCACCGCCTTGGACTTGTCCTTGTCCATGGCGACGGCGGAGGCCAGCACGCCGGAGTGGGTGTAGGGAATCTGCAAGGTCTCGAGGATGCCCTGGACACAGCCGTCCTCGCCCCAGACGCCGTGCAGGGCGTTGAACGCCACGTCGGGCTTCAGTTCCGCCAGGACCTGGGCCAGGTCGCGTCCGGCGTCCACGCGGGTGACGCGGGCCGCTTGCCCTTCCAGCGCGTCGGCGCACATGCGGCCGGACGACAGGGAGACTTCCCGTTCCGGGGACAGCCCGCCCATCAGGACGGCGACGTGGAGGTCTTTGATCGGGCGGTTCATGGTCCAGCTCCGCGCTCAGGCGGGCCGCCCGATGCGCCTGATCTCCCATTGCAGGTCGACGCCGAATTTATCCTTAACGTCGGCGCGGACGGCCTCGCCCAGACCTTCGATGTCGGCGGCCGTGGCGTCAGCGAAATTGATCATGAAGTTGGAATGCAGTTCGCTGAACTTCGCGCCGCCGAACAGCTTGCCGCGCCAGCCGGCGTCGTCGACCAGTTTCCACGAGGAATGGCCCTCGGGATTCTTGAAGGTGGAGCCGCCGGTCTTTTCGCGGATGGGCTGGGTTTTTTCGCGCCGCTCAGTGATCTCGGTCATGCGGGCCTGCACGGCGGCCGGATCGTCGGGCCGGCCGCGATAGGTCGCCTCGATCCAGATGATGTCGGCGGGCGCCTCGGAATGGCGATAGGTGTAGCCGAAATCGGCCAGCTGATAGTCGACCCGCTCGCCCGCCCGGTTAAGGCCCCAGGCAGAGACCAGCACGTCCTTTGTCTCGGACCCGTAGCAGCCCGCGTTCATGGTCAGGGCGCCGCCGATGGTGCCGGGAATGCCCGCATAGAACTCCAGCCCCGCCACGCCCGCCTTGGCCGCCGCGCGGGCGACCATGGGGTCCAGGGCGCCGGCGCCGGCGGTGACGGTCTCTCCCTCCACCGTCACGCCGCCGAACGGGCGACCGGCCAGACGCACCACCACGCCCTCCACGCCCCCGTCCCGCACGATGACATTGGAGCCGACGCCCAGAACCTGAACGGGGACCGCGGGGTCGAGGCCTTTCAGGAAGTCGGCCAGATCATCGGCGTCGGCGGGGATGAACAGCACGTCCGCGTTGCCGCCCACCCGGAACCAGGTGTAGGGGCCCAGCGGCTCGTCCCGCAGCAACTTGCCGCGAACCTCCGGCAGGGCGGTCACGCGAGCGCCTCCAGCTGTGCCGGGAGCGCGTAGGACCAGGCGGTGATGTCGCCGGCGCCGAGCAGGACCACCACGTCGCCGGGGTTGGTCTCGTCCTTGATCGCGCGAGGCAGGACGGCGGCGTTTTCCAGCGGCATGACGTGGCGGTGTCCGAACCGGCGCAGCCCCTCGACCAGGGCGTGTTTGTCGATCCCCTCAATGGGCGCCTCGCCCGCCGCATAGATGTCGGCCACCAGCACTGTGTCCGCATCGGAGAAACAGGTGGAGAAGTCCTCCATCAGGTCGCGCAGGCGGGTGAAGCGGTGCGGCTGGACCACGGCGATGACCTTGCCGCCCGCGGCGGTGTCGACCACCTGACGCGCGGCTTTCAGAACGGCGGCGATCTCGACCGGGTGGTGCCCGTAGTCGTCCACGATGCGGACCCCGTCCACGATGCCGGTGGTGGTGAAGCGCCGCTTGACCCCGCCGAAGCCGGCCAGACCCTTGCGGATGGCCTCGTCGTCCACCCCCAGCTCGCGGGCCACGGCGATGGCGGCCAGGGCGTTGGAGACATTGTGCCAGCCCGCCATGGGCAGGTGCAGGCCGCTGATGCGCAGGGGCTCTTCCAGCGCGGCGAGGCCGGCGCCCTGGATCACCACGTCGAAGCGGGCGCCGTCGGGGCCCATGTCGCAGTGCTCGGCCCGCACCATGGCCTGGGGGTTCACCCCGTAGGTGATGAGGCGGCGGTTATCGATGGTGGCCACCAGCCGCTGGACCTCGGGATGGTCCAGGCACACGACGCCGAAGCCGTAGAAGGGGATGTTCTCGATGAAGTCCACGAAGGCCCGGCGCACGGCGTCGAAGTCGCCGTAGTGGTCCAGATGCTCCGGGTCGATGTTGGTGACGATGGCCACGGTGGATTTCAGGCGCAGGAAGCTGCCGTCGCTCTCGTCGGCCTCCACCACGATCCAGTCGCCGTCGCCGACCTTGGCGTTGGTGCCGTAGGCGTTGATGATGCCGCCGTTGACCACCGTGGGGTCCAGATCCCCTGCGTCCAGCAGGGCCGCGATCATGGAGGTGGTGGTGGTCTTGCCGTGGGTGCCGCCCACCGCGATGGAGAACTGCAGCCGCATCAGCTCGGCCAACATCTCGGCCCGGCGCACCAGCGGAATGCGACGCTGGCGGGCCACGACCATTTCGGGATTGTCCGCCTTCACGGCGGTCGAATAGACCACCGCCGAAACGCCCTCGCCCACATGGGCGGCGTCGTGGCCGATGAAGATGCGGGCGCCCAGGGCCTCCAGCCGCTCGGTGTTGGCGCTGGCCTTCGCATCGGAGCCCTGCACCAGATAGCCGATCTTGAGCATGATCTCGGCGATGCCGCTCATGCCGATGCCGCCGATGCCGACGAAGTGGACGGGGCCGAGATGGAAGGGGACGGGTCTGAGGCGCGCGATCATCACAGGCCTATAGCCGCCGCAATCCCGCCTGCGAAGGGCCAAGGCGCTTTGCCTGTGGTTCCGCGCGCTGCTAGGCGAGGAGGATGTTCGCCCTCCTTCTCGCCGCCGCCCTTCACACCGCCGCGCCCCAGCCGATCGCCCACGACCTGGTGCTGAGCAGCGTCGGGCGGTTCGCGGTGTTCGCCGACCGGGCCAGCCTGCAGCGCGAGGGCGACGTTGTGACGATCCGGGCGCTTCAGGTGGTGGAGCCCGGCTTCGAGGCGGGCGGGCGGGCCTATGCGGGCGGCTGGTCCCACTGGCGATTCGACTGCGCGGCGCGCACCGGCGACCGGCTGGATTTCGCGTCCCTGGCCGAGGACGGGACCGAGGGGCCGGCCACGCCCGACTCCACGCCCCCTGCCCCCGTCAGCCCCGGGGGCGACATGGGCGACCTGTTCGACATCGCCTGCGGCGGGGCGGCGGCGGACGACGAGGGCGTCGCCACGGCGGCGGCGGCGGTCAGTCTGGGGCGCGCACGTCTGGCCGAGCTGGATGGCCCTGGGCCGACGGACTGACGTCCTCGGCGGCGAAGCGCTCGCGCGGCAGGGCCTGCGGGCACTCGTCGCGCATGAAGGCCATCAGCTTCTCGCGCACCTCGCAGCGCAGGTCGAAGGCCGCGCCCCCGTTCTTCGCGCTCATCAGGGTGCGGACCTGAAGGGTGCGCTCGGTGATGTCTGTGACCTGCAGGGCCAATACGTCGCCGTCCCAGTGAGGTGACGCCCTGACGATGGCCTCGAAGGCCTCGCGCAGCCTGTCGATGGGCGCGGCATAGTCCACGAAGAAGAAGGCTGAGCCGATCAGGCGCGAGCTGTCGCGGGTCCAGTTCTGGAACGGGGTGGTGATGAAATAGGTCAGGGGCAGGACCATGCGCCGCCAGTCCCACAGTCGCACCACCACATAGGTGGAGGTGATCTCCTCGATATTGCCGAACTCGCCCTCGACGATCACGGCGTCGTCGATACGGATCGGCTGAGCCGTGGCGATCTGGACGCCGGCGATCAGATTGGTGAGGAACGGCTGCAGGGCCAGGCCGGCGATGATCCCCACAACCCCTGCCGAGGCCAGAAGGGACAGGCCCCAGTTGCGCACCTCGGGAATGGTCAGCAGGGCCAGCGCCAGGGCGATCACCCCGATCAGCACCGCAGCCACCCGCTGGAGGATGCGTGTCTGGGTGACGTGCTTCCTGGCGACCAGATTGTCCTCCGCCTCCATATTGAAGCGGCGCAGATAGACCGCCGACCACATGTCCATGGCCCCTATCGCCATCCAGCCCACCACCAGGATGAAGGCGAACAGGAGGGTGCGGCGGATGAACTCGCTGGTTTCCGGGTCCAGCGGCGAGATGGTGATGGCCAGGGCGAAAGCGATGATCAGCACGGCCAGCCGCACCTTGAACCGCGCCCGCGCCACCACGCCGCGCCAGAACAGGTCGCGCTTTCGCACAGCGAAGGTCAGGATGCGGAAGACGATGCTGTTGGCGAGGATGCTCAAAGCGACAGTGACCAGAACGACGAGGCCGATCACCGCCCATTCCGGCAGCCAGTCGAACCGGCGCCACAGGGCGAACACCTCGCGGGTCAGGTTGCGGATCACCTCGGGCATGGCGGCGTAAGTCATGGGCGGACCTCCCGTTCCCATTTGCATCAGCCGGATGCGGCGGTTCGCTCCACGATGTCGGCCAGACTCTTCACGGCGTCCGGCATGGCCACCGAGCGAGCGGCCCCGGCGCGTGCGGCCAGAGCAGACGCACTGGACAGAAGGGACTGCACCGCCGCCGTCAGGCTGTCCACCGTCAGGTCGTCCTCGGTGATGACCCAGGCGGCGCCCGCATCGGCCAGCAGTTTCGCGTTCGCGCGCTGATGGTCGTCGGTGGCGATCTTCAACGGGATCAGGATCGAGGGCAGGCCGGCGACAGCCAGCTCGGACACGGTGGAGGCTCCCGCGCGGCCGATCACCAGATGGGCGCCAGACAGGCGAGCGGCCATGTCGCGGAAGAAGGGCGCGACCTCGGCCGCGATGCCGGACTCCAGATAAATCTGCCGGGCCGCCTCCAGCGACTCGGCACGGGCCTGCTGCTCCACCTTCAGGCGGGCGCGCAGGGTCTCGGGCAAGGCGGCCAAGGCGCGGGGCACGGTCTCGGACAGGATGCGGGCGCCCTGGCTGCCGCCGGTGACCAGCACCCGGATGCGGTAGTCCGGCGCCACATAGGCTCGGCCGTGCAAGGCCCGGATGTCGGCGCGCACGGGGATGCCCACCACCTCGACGGGTGCGCGGACCCTGGCCGGCGCCCGTTCCAGCGTCGGGAATGCCGAGACCACCTGGTCCACGTACGGGGCCAACCAGCGATTGGTGCGGCCCAGCACCGCGTTTTGCTCGTGGATCAGGGTCGGCCGCTTCTGGCTGATGGCCGCCAGCAGCGCGGGCGCGGACGGGTAGCCGCCGAAGCCGACCACAACCGCCGGGTCCAGCCGGTCGAACGCCTTGCGCGCCTGAAGCACGCCCTGGGCGATGGCCCCGGCCGCGCTCAGCATGCCCAGGGGACCGGACCCCGTGGCGGCGTCCAGGTCGAGGCGCTCCTCGGCGGGAAAACTGTGAGCGTACTGCTCGCCGCGCCGGTCGGTGGCCAGAACGACGCGCCAACCGCGCGCCGACATCTCGCGGGCGAGGGCCTCTGCGGGGAACATGTGACCGCCGGTGCCGCCGGCGGCGAGGACGCAGACTTTTGAGAGACTCATCGGGGCAGGATGCGACGGCGGTTGCGCGGCAGCAAGGCGCCCGGTTCATAGGCGCCCGGCCGGCGACGCGTCAGGGCCAGGGCGAATCCCATGGTCAGACCCATGGCCAGCATGGACGATCCCCCATAGCTGACGAACGGCAGGGTCATGCCCTTGGTGGGGATCAGGTTCAGATTGACCGCGATGTTGATGGTGGCCTGAAGCCCGATGAGCAGGAACAGGCCCGCCGCCGCCGTCTGCTGGAACGGATCGGCCAGCTTCATGGCCCGCGACAGCCCGCGCAGAACGATAAAGGCGTAAAGGCCGATCAGGATCAGCGAGAAGACCAGACCGAACTCCTCGGCCGCCACCGAATAGATGAAGTCGGTGTGCAGGTCCGGCACGTTGCGCTTCATCACCCCCTCGCCTACCCCGCGGCCCAGCAGACCCCCCGCCGAGATGGCTTCGGACGCGCGGTCGATCTGATAGGTGTCGGATTGCCCTGGCGAGAGAAAACGGTCCAGACGATCACGCACATGGCCGAACAGGAAGTATACGCCCACCATGCCGCCCGCGAAAACGCCGCCCAGGGCCGCGATCCAGCGCACCGGCACCCCGGCCATGAAGAACACGGCCATGAAGACGGTGGTGATCAGGAGCGTCTGGCCGATGTCAGGCTGAATCACCAGGAGCCCCGCCGTCAGCGCATAGACCCCGAAGGCGATGGACACGCCCGGCACCCCCTGCCCTTTCTGGGCCTCGGCGAACATCCACGCGGCGAACACGATAAGCGCCGGCTTGGCGAACTCTGACGGCTGAAGGCCGAAGGGGCCCAGGTTGATCCAGCGCGCCGCGCCTTTCACCTCGTTGCCGATGAAAGGGAGCAGCATCATCACCACCAGGGCGCAGGCCAGGGCGGCCACCGCGATGCGCCGGACGCCGCGCGGCGACAGAAGCGAAGCGATCAGCATGGCCACGCCCCCCGCTCCCGCAAAAAAGATCATGCGCCAGGCGTAGTGGAAGGGGTCGGTGATGGACTCATCGGCGCGGATGGCCGCCGGGCTGGAAGCGAAAGACAGGGCTACGCCCAGAAAGATCAGCGTAGACGCGGCGGCCAGCAGGCCCTTGTCCACCGTCCACCACCACTGGGCGATATGGGAGGTGTCGTTGCGCGAGAACGGATGGGCGTAGGTGTTCACGGTCATGACGCGGCGTCCTCGATCACGGGCGGCACAGCACCGAGACCCAGCACAGCGGCGCGGAACGCCTCACCCCGGGCCTCGAAGTCCGGATACTGGTCGAAGGAGGCGGCGGCAGGGCTGAGCAGAACCACCGCGTCCTCGTCGTTCGCCCCGGCCCAGTCAGCCGCATCACGGGCGGCGGCCGACACCGCCGACTGCATGTCGCCGCAGAGGGAGACGGGCGCCGCGTCGTCGATCTCGGCGGCGAAGGCATCGGCGGCCTCGCCGATCAGATAGGCATGGGCGACACGGCTGAACAGCGGGAACAGGTCGGCGATGCCGCCGTCCTTGGAGCGACCGCCGGCGATCCACCAGACGCGCGAATAGCTGGCGATGGCCTGCTTCGCCGCATCGGTGTTGGTGGCCTTGGAGTCGTTGATGAAAACCACGCGACCGAGCCGGGCGACCGGCTCCATCCGGTGGGCCAGGCCGGGAAAGGTCAGCAGGCCCCGCACGGCTTCGTCCCGGGTCAGACCCACGGCGCGCACGGCGGCGTAGGCGCAGGCCGCGTTCTGGGCGTTGTGCCGGCCCGGCAGGGAGACCGCCGTGGACAGATCGGCGACGCGCTCGTCGCCGTCCATGAGCCAGCCGCCGCGCAGGCCGACCCCTTCCATGTCGTCAATACGGGGCGTCCACTCATCGTCGCTGTCGGGCGCGGCCACGGTGACCGGCACGAAGGCGGCCAGCCCCCGGGCCACGCCCTGGCTGTATGGATCATCGACGCCGATCACAGCCACGCCGCCGGGCGGCTGCTCCTGAAAAATGCGGCGCTTGGCGGCCACATAGCCGGCCATGCCGCCGTGGCGGTCCAGATGGTCCGGGCTGATGTTGGTGAGCACCGCGACGTCCGGGCCGAAGCGGCTGGTGAGATCCAGCTGGTAGGACGAGACCTCGATTACATAAATGGCGTCGGGCGTCGGCTCGGGCAGGGCCAGGACGCCAATGCCGATGTTGCCGCCCACATGGACGGTTCGACCAGCCTGTTTGAGTATCCATCCGATCAGGGCGGTGGTGGTGGACTTGCCGTTGGTGCCGGTGACGGCGATGACCTTCGGCCGCTCCACCTCGGGCAGGGCGGACACGGCGCGGGCGAACAGCTCGATGTCACCCATGACCCGTACGCCGGCCTCTTTGGCGATCTGCACGGTCCAGTGGGGCGAGGGGTGGGTCAGGGGCGCGCCGGGCGACAGGATCAGGGCGGCGAAACCGGACCAGTCGGCGCGTGACAGGTCCTCGACCGCGAAGCCTTCCGCCTCGGCCTGGAGGCGGCTGGACAGGCTGTCGTCCCACAGCACAGGATCGGCGCCGCCGACGCGGAGCGCGCGGGCGGCGGTCAGACCCGAGCGCCCCAGCCCGAAGACCGCGACACGTCGCCCTTCAAAACCGGGAACGACGATCATGGCTATCTCAGCTTAAGGGTGGAAAGGCCGATCAGGGCCAGCATGCCCGCCACGATCCAGAAACGGATCACCACGGTCGACTCGGCCCAGCCCATCTTCTCGAAGTGGTGGTGGATCGGCGCCATCAGGAAGATGCGCCTTCCGGTGGCTTTGAAGTAGGCCACCTGGATCATCACCGACAGCGCCTCGACCACGAACAGGCCGCCGACGATGGCCAGGACGATTTCGTGCTTCGTGGCCACGGCGATGGCGCCCAGCGCCCCGCCCAGCGCCAGCGAGCCGGTATCGCCCATGAAGATCTTGGCGGGCGGGGCGTTGTACCAGAGAAAGCCCACGCCCCCCCCAATAATGGCGGCGCAGAAAATCGCCAGCTCGCCAGAGCCCGGCACATGGTGGACCTGCAGATATTCCGAGAACAGGAAATTGCCCACCAGATAGCTGATGATCCCGAAGGCGGCCGCCGCCATCATAACCGGCACTACCGCCAGGCCATCCAGGCCGTCCGTCAGGTTCACGGCGTTGGACGCGCCGATGATCACGACAGCGGCGAAAACCACATAGAACCAGCCGATATTCAGCAGCACCTCCTTGAAGAACGGAAAGGCGATGGACGTCTCAAGCCCCGGCGAGGTCGGCGATATCTGCATCCAGACGACGGTCAGGACGCCCGCGACGGCCGCCACGACCACCTGCGCCGCCAGCTTCTGCTTCGATGTCAGCCCCGCCGAGGACTGTTTCGTCACCTTGGCGTAGTCGTCGATGAAGCCCAGGATGCCGAAGGCTGCGGTCACCAGCGAGACGATCCAGATGTAGGGATTGGTCAGGTCCGCCCACAGGAAAACCCCCACCGCTATGCCCGCCAGGATCATCAGCCCGCCCATGGTCGGCGTGCCCTGTTTGGTCAGGACGTGGCTTTCCGGGCCGTCGGCGCGGATCGGCTGGCCCTTGCCCTGCCGCGCGCGCATCCAGTCGATGAACCGCTGACCCATGGCGATGGCCACGATCAGGGCCGTCACCAGGGCCAGGCCCACCCGAACCGTCTGATACTGGACCAGATGCAGCAGGGGATAATCCTGAGCGATATCGGCGTAATAGAGATAGAGCAGGTAGAACATCAGCCGGCGCTTTCTTCCGCGTCGTGACGACGCTCCATGTCGGCCAGGGCCGCGGCGATGACCGAAGCCTTTGAACCGTTCGATCCCTTGACCATGACGATGTCGTTGGGGCGCACATCCTCGACCAAGGCTTCCGCCAGATCGGCGGCGCTCTCACGCCAGATCCCCTGGCGCTCGGGGCGCAGGGCGTCATGCAGGCGCCTCATCTGCGCGCCGGCGGTATGGACCAGATCCAGCCCCGCCGCGTCGATGGTCTCGGCCAGCCCCGCGTGCAGGGCCTGGGACTGATCGCCCAACTCCAGCATGTCGGTCAGGGCGACAATGCGCCGTCCGCCCGCCGCCACGGGCCGCGCGCCCAGACTCTGGAAGCCCGCCCGCATGGACAGGGGGTTGGCGTTGTAGCTCTCATCGATCAGCAGGAAAGAGCCGCCGCGAATGCGGACGGTCCTGTTCTGCCCCCGTCCGGCCAGCGGCTGGAATTCGGACAGTGCCTGAAGCGCCGTCTCTAGCGGTACGTCGAGGGCGTCCAGCATCAGGATCACGGCGAGGCTGTTATGCCCCCAGTGAAACCCGGACTGTTTCAACGTGAACACCTGACGACGCCCGAAGATCTCCGCCTCGACCCGCGCACCGTCCGGATTGGGCGTAAAGTCGATCAACCGGGCGTCAGCGTCGGACGGTGAGCCAAAACAGACCACCCGCGCGCCAGCCCGCAGGGCCGCCTGACGCAGCATGGGCGTCCAGTCGTTGTCGCCGTTGACGACCGCCACCCCGCCCGGGCCGAGCCCTTGGAATACAGCGGCCTTTTCCCTGGCCACGCCGCTCTCGCCGTCGGTGAAGCCCTCGATGTGGACTGGCCCCACCGTGGTGACGCAGGCGGCGTGGGGCTGGACCATGCGGGACAGGGGCGCAATCTCGCCCGGGGCGTTCATGCCGATCTCGAAGACGGCGCGCTCCACGTCCGCCGGCATGCGGGCGAGGGTCAGCGGTACGCCGATGTGATTGTTGAAACTCTTGACCGAGGCATGGGCCGGACCGGCCAGATCGAGGCCCGCCTTGATGGCCTGGGTGACGCTGGTCTTGCCGACCGAGCCGGTCACCACGCCGCGCCGAACCTGGGGGGCGCGGTCGCGGGCGGCGGCGGCGAGGGCCTCCAGCGCCTTCAGCGTATCGGGGACGACGATGCAGGCCCCCCCTTCGACCGGCCGCTCGACCAGAGCGCCCGCCGCGCCGGCCTCGAAGGCGGAGGCGACGAACTCATGGCCGTCGCGCGCGCCCTTCAGCGCCACGAACAGGTCGCCGGGCTCCACTTCCTTGCTGTTGAAGGTGACCCCCCGGGCCTGAAACCCGGCGCCGTCCATGCGGCCGCCCGTGGCGACGGCGATGTCGACGGCCGTCCAGAGGGGGTCTTTCCCCGACGATTGGGGCATCACGCGTCTTCCTTCAGGGCCTCGGCGATTTCCTGGGCGTCGTCGAAGGGATGGGTGATTCCGCCGACGATCTGACCCTGTTCATGCCCTTTTCCGGCGACCACGACCACATCCCCGTCGCGCATCATGGACAGGGCGTGGCGGATAGCCTCGCGCCGGTCGCCGATCTCTATGGCGTCGGGCGCCGTGATCTTCGCGTCGGCGCGAATGGCGGCGGGATCCTCGGAGCGCGGGTTGTCATCGGTCAGGATGGCCACGTCCGCGAGCTTCTGAGCGATGGCTCCCATCAGGGGCCGCTTGGCCCGGTCGCGGTCGCCGCCACAGCCGAACACCACGATCAGCCGTCCTCTGGCGTGGGGCCGCAGGGAGGTCAGGACTGTTTCCAGGCCGTCGGGCGTATGGGCGTAGTCCACATAGGCGTCGCCGCCATTGGGGGCGCTCGCCACATGTTGCATGCGGCCCTCTGCGCCCTGCAGATGCTCAAGCGCCGCCAGCACCCGGTCTGGCGCCTCGCCCGCCGCGATGCACAGTCCGGCCGCCACCAGGGCGTTGGAGGCCTGGAAGGCGCCGACCAGCGGCAGCATGAGCTCAAACACCTCGCCACGGGCATCAATGGTCAGGCGCTGGCCCTCGCTGGCAGCGTCGCTGGCGATCAAGCACAGGTCGCGACCGCGCTGGCCCACGCCCATGATGGACAGGCCCGCCATCAGGCCGTGGGATGCGAAACCCGAATAGGCCGGCGAATCCGCATTCAGCACCGCCGTGCGGCCGCGCGGCAGCAGGGTGTCGAAAAGGCGCAATTTGGCGTCGCGATAGGTCGCCATGTCGCCGTGATAATCCAGATGATCCTGGGTCAGGTTGCTAAGGGCCGCAGCCTTGAGGGTAACCCCGTCAAGACGGCGTTGATCCAGCCCGTGTGACGAGGCTTCGAGCGCCACATGGGTGACGCCGCGGGCGGCCAGCTTCGACAGGATACGGGCCGAATCCGCCGCATCGGGGCTGGTGAGGCTGGCGCGGGTCAGGGCGAGGTCGCCGTGCCAGACGCCCAGGGTGCCGACGCTGGCGCCCTCGATACCCAGCAAGGTCCAGATCTGGCGGCAGAAGGCGGCGACCGACGTCTTGCCGTTGGTGCCCGTCACCGCCACGCAGGTCTTCGGCTGGGCGCCGAAGAAGCCCCGAGCCGCCAGGGCGTACGAGCGTCTTACATCACCGCAGGGCACCAGCACCGGAGCAGCCTCGCCCGGCGTGTCGCTGGGCGCCAGGATCGCGGCGGCGCCGGCCGAGAGAGCCTGGGGGATAAAGGCGCGGCCATCAGCGGATGCGCCGGGTATTGCGGCGAACAGAGTTCCAGGCGCGACCTTGCGGCTGTCGGCGGTCACGCCGGTAATGATCGGGTCATGACCGACGTCGCGGCGTAGCAGTTCGGACAGGCGCACTCCACTCACCGGGCGACCTCCCCGGCCTGGGGGATCGGACGACCGTCCGCAGCCCGCCAGCGATCTGCGGCGCGGTCGATCCCCACAAATCCACCGATGCGGTCGATGATCCGCCCGGCCACCGGGGCGGCCACGAAACCGCCGGTGCGCGGATAGCCCTGGGGCTCGTCCATCAGGATGAAGACCATGTAGCGCGGCGCATCCAGCGGTCCGTCCGTGGGAAAGACGGCGGCGAACGTGCCGATAGCGACAGTGGGGTCGTAACGGCCGCCCACCACCTTGTTGGCCGAGCCGGTCTTGCCGCCCACACGCAGGCCAGGCGCATCGGCGCGCGAACCCGAACCGCGCACCACATTGGCCCGCATCAGCTCCAGCATGTGGCGAGAGGTGTCTTCGCTGACCACGCGACGCAAGCCGGGATGGGGGCCGTCGGCGGGGCGCAGGGTCAGGGGCACATAGCGGCCTCCGTTCAGCAGCGCACCCATGCCTGCAGCCGCCTGGGCCGGAGTGACCATGATGCCGTAGCCGAACGAGAGAGAGGCCAGAGTCGTGTCGGACCAGTTCACGGGGCGGCGCGGCGCGGCGGACTCGTGCAACTCAATGGGTGCGGCGTCCAGCAGCCCCATGTCCTGGAAATAGCGCCGCATGGTGTCGCCGCCCATCTCGATGGCCAGACGCGAGGTGCCGATGTTGGACGAATGCAGGAAGACTTCCTCCAGCGTCATCACACGGTTCTGGGCGTGGAAGTCGCGGATGGTGCGGTTGCCGATGCGCAGCGGGTCCGAGGCGTCGAAGGTCGTGGTCATGTCCGCCTGACCCGTGTCGAGGCCTGCGGCGACGGTGAAGGCCTTGAAGACCGACCCCATCTCGTAGTGGCCGGAGACCACGCGGTTCATCTCGCCGGGTTGGGACTGGCCCCTACGGTTCGGGTCGTATTCAGGCCAACTGGCCATACCCAGGACTTCGCCGGTCTGGATATTGGTGACGATGCCCACCGCACCGCGCGCGCCCATCCCGGCGGCGGCGGCGTAGAGTTCGTTCTCAAGCGCGGCCTGAACCCGCAGGTCAATGGACAGGGGCACCGTCGCGCCGGTGCGGCCCGCCTCACGGATTTCGCGGTCGAACGCCAGCTCGGCGCCGGTCACGCCCCGCTCGCCCGCGAAACCGATCACATGAGCTGCAGAGGCGCCCAGCGGATAGGCCCGACCGTTCTCGGCCTCAAAATACACGCCCCCCAACGCCAGATCGCGGAGCGCGGCCCGCTCGGGAGGCGTCAGGCCGTTCATGACCACAACGCGACGGTCACCGTAAAGCGCATCCCGCAGACGCTGGCGCGGCAGGCGCGGCAGGGCGGCGGTCATGGCGCCCAGAGCCGCCTCACGGTCCCAGACCTCGGCCGGGTCCACATAGAGCCCATAGTGACGAATGTTGCTCGCCAGCAGACTGCCGTTGCGGTCGGTCAGATCGCCGCGCGCCAGCACCGGTCCCGACCGCCAGCCGCCCACACCCGCCCCGCCCGACAACAGGGCGGCATGACCCGCGCCCGCTACCAGGGCGGTGAAAAGCAGCGCAAAGACAATGAACATCAGGGCGATGCGGACGCGGGTGTCCTCTTCCGGCCGCTGATCCGCCTTGGCCCGCTCGAAGGCGTGCTCAATCCACCAGATCAGAGTGGTCAGCCAGCGCCATGAGGGCGCGGCTGACGGGATATGGCGCGGCTCGACCGAACTCATTGCGCCGCCTCCGCAGCGAGTTCCGGCGCATGCTCATCGCCCATCAGGGCGTCCAGGCCATCCAGATCGGCGCGCTGCTCAACGGACACCGGCTCCAGCCCGGCATGACGCGACAGGGCCTCAAGGCGTCCGGGCTCTTCCAGTCGCGCGGCCTCCGCGGTCAACAAACGAACCCGCTGGCGTTCATTGCTGATGGCCTGGTGCAGGCCGTCGATTTCGGCGCTTTGGCGGGCGGCCTGGGCCTTGGCGAAATAGACCGACATGATGATGACCGCGAGAACGGCCAGGCCGATGATCTCGACCACGCGGAAGCCGCGCACCTTCCAGTCGAAAAAGGACCGGGCCGCGCTCATGCCGCCGCCCTTCCCCACGCCGGGGCCTCGGTGCGGGTCGCGGCGCGCAGACGCGCGGAGCGTGCGCGGGGGTTTGCGGCGCGCTCCGCCTCACCCGCCTCCCGGGCGCCCTTGAACAACAGGGTGAAGCTGGGCGCCCGGGCTTCCATCTGCATCGGAGCGTGGCGCGATCCGCCAGGCGTGTTTCCGGTGCGCTCTGTCAGAAACGCCTTCACGATGCGGTCCTCCAGCGAATGGAAGGTGACCACCGCCAGCCGTCCGCCAGGCGCAAGGGTCGCCTCGGCCGCCTCCAGACCGGCGGTCAGCTCTCCCAACTCGTCGTTCACAGCGATGCGCAGGGCCTGAAAGGTGCGGGTGGCCGGATGGATGGCGGCGCCGCGACGCCCGCCCAGAGCTTTCTCCACGACTTCCGCCAGATCCAGGGTGCGGGTGAAGGGCTTCTCGACGCGGCGGCGCAGGATGGCCGTGGCCACACGACCGGACTGACGCTCCTCGCCATAGAGCTTGAGGATATGGGCCAGCGGCCCGTGGTCCCAGCTGTTGACGATGTCGGCGGCGCTCTCGCCTTCGCTGGACATGCGCACGTCCAACAGGCCGTCACGCATGAAGGAGAAGCCGCGCTCGGCCTGGTCAAGCTGCATGGACGAGACGCCGATGTCGAACACCGCGCCGTCCAGGCGCTCATGCTCCGTCTCCGCGAAGGCGGCGGACAGGCCCGAGAAGGGCGTCTGCCTCAACTCGAACTTGCCGGGGAAGTCGGCGGCCACCGCATCGGCGTGAGCGCGAACGGTGGGATCGCGGTCCAGGCCCACCACGGCCGCCCCGCACGCCAGAATGGCCCGGGTGTATCCGCCGGCGCCGAAGGTGGCGTCGACCATGACCTCGCCCGGCTTCGGGTCCAGCGCCTCGATCACTTCATCCAGCAGGACGGGAGCGTGCGGAGAGGTCATCACCCGCCCTCCCCGCGCGCGGCCAGGGCGGCGCGGCGGCGCGCCTCGCCCATCTCGCGCATGGCCTGCTGGGCCAGCTTGCGCTGCTCGGCCTCATGCTCGCGCCAGCGGGCCCGGTCCCAGATCTGGAAGCGATCGCCCAGGCCGACCATGACCACGTCGGCGGACAGACCCCCGCGCTCGACCAGGGCCTCGGTCAGGGTGATGCGCCCTGCGGTGTCATAGGAGAGCTGCTTCAGACCCCCGTAGAACTGGCTTTCCATGGCGGCGCGGAACGGGTCGCCGAAAGGGATGCTGTCGATGAAGGCGCGATAGGCGGCCACAAATCCCTCGCCGCCCGCTTCCAGGCAATCGGCCTCGATGGAGGGAAAGCAGTACAGGCCCGTGGCGGCGCCGTTTTCGGAGGTGCGGAACTCCTGCGGCGCCTGAAGGCGTCGTTTCGCGTCCAGTTGCTTCTCGTAGGTCGAGAGAAACACCCTTGCCCGCCTCGGATCCGTCGATCCGTCCCGACACCCGTCGCCGTATGCGGGCCGGCACCACGCCGACCCTCCCCAGGTTCACGGATGGGGTATCATGGGATCAGTTGGGAGACAATGGGATTAGTTGACACTTCTTAACCATGAAGGCCCGTTTTGGGCGATCACTTCTGTTAACTTCCAGAACATTCACAGAACACATAAGTATTCACAGCCTGTGGATGACTGTGGTCGCCACAGGGGCGCCCAAAGGGTTAATGGAGGTGAAATGCCAGACGGCCTGTAAGCCGGGTTTTGTTCCGCCTCGAAAGACGGCGACGATCATTCCTCTGGACCGGCCATTGCTGACCGGTTCTCGCGACCTACCCGGACGTCCCAGGCGGTGAGCCCTGCGGCCGAAGCCGCGCGACGTCCCTATTCGGTCTTGCTCCAGGCGGGGCTTGCCATGCCGCCCTCGTTGCCGAAGACGCGGTGGGCTCTTACCCCACCCTTTCACCCTTACCCTCCGAAGAAGGCGGTTTGCTTTCTGTGGCGCTGTCCCTCGGGTCGCCCCGGGCGGAAGTTATCCGCCGCCTTTTCACCGTGGAGCCCGGACTTTCCTCGACGGGGCGAACCCCGCCGCGACCGTCCGGCCGTCTGGCAGGGCGACAGATGGGCCGAACAGGGACGGGCGTCAATCAGCGGGTGCCGTTTCGGCATAGCCATATATCCAGAAATCCTGACCCCGTTCCGCATAGGGAACGTTCAGCCGGTCCAGAATGGCGCGAAACTGTTCCGAGCAGTCCTCGATCACCGGCGTGACGAGGACGCCCCTTCCCCGTTCATACCGCGGCCGCACCTGGACCCACTCCACATGCCAGAACGGCTCCAGGTCGTGGTCCCAGCCACCGTAGTGGCCTGGCACATACGGCGGATATGGGTCGAAGCGGGGCCCCAGAATCGGCTGCATCTGGAACATGGGTGGGAACGGCAGTTCGTTCAGCACCGCATCCCTCAGTTCTCGCCATTTGGTGGCGTTCATGAACGAGGCGAGGTTCCGCCGCTCCACCTCCCGGCGCACTGCCTGACGTTGCTGCTCCAGCGTCGGATTCACGGCAGCACGCCCGTCACGCTCTCGACCTGAGCCAGTTGCAGCAGGCCCATCAGGCGCGCGCGGGTCTCGCCGTCGGCGATCCCGTCAACCTTTTCGGGCCGCCAGTGACGCTGGAACGCCGCCACCACGATACGGGTGTCCTCATCATAGGTCCCCGACGGCGCGGGCTCGTAGCCGAAGCGGTGCAGGCCGGCCTGCAGCACGTGCACGCCCAGCCCCTCGTCGCCGGGACCCAGCGGCGGGCCGAGGGCGGCGATGCGTTCGGCGGCCGGCTCGAACCACAGTCCATGCCCCGCCTCGGCCAGACGCCTCCACGGGAACAGTTCCCCGGGATCGGTCTTGCGGCGCGGGGCCACGTCGGAATGGCCCAGAATGCGGTGGTCGGAAATGGTCCAGCGCGAGCGGATGTCCGCGAGGAGCGCAATCACCGTCTGTATCTGGACCTCCGGAAAGGCGCGATAGCCCCATTCGTGACCAGGGTTGACGATCTCGACGCCGATGGAGGCGGCGTTGATGTCCGACTCGCCTTTCCACCACGACACGCCCGCGTGCCAGCAGCGGCGCTCTTCGGGGGCCAGACGAAACACCCGGCCGTCCTCCTCCACCACATAATGGGCCGAGACGCGCGCCTCGGGATCGCGCAGGCGGTCCAGCGCCTCGGGACCGGTCTGCATGCCGGTATAGTGCAGAAGGATCATGTCCGGCGGGGCGCGCCGGGCGTCGGTGTTGGGAGTCGGGGCGTCGATGAAGTCGAGGGCGGTCATGGGGCCATATTCGACCGGACCGCGCGCGATGGAAAGCGGGGCGTCAGCGCCCCTGGCGTTCCCAGCCGTGGGCCACCCAGGTGTCGCCCACCTTCTCGGCCTCGATCACGCCGTTCGGCCCCGCTGCAGCGGTGCGGGCGCGGGCCGAGCGACGGGCGCGCATGGCGAAGCCGGTGAGGAACATGACCACGCCGGCCACAAGGGCGATCACAGCCACAGCGGCGGCGGTAAAAATCGCCAGCAGCGCGCCGATGGTTACGGCGATGCCGGCGGCGATCATACCGCCCAGCCACATGACCAAGCCCATCAGACCCGTCCCGCGCGCGGGACGCGTGGAAAAACCGATACGGGTGAAGCGGGTCTGGAATTGGGTCATGAGCTACCTTGGCGACGCCGTCATGAATGATCACTGAAAAAGGCTGTGATCCTGCTCAACGCACGAACCTCAATGTCGGTCCCCGGGGGGACGCCGTCAATGCGACATCCCCTCACAGGTGAGTGTCAGCGCAGCGGCTGGTCCGCCATGATCACGGCGCCCTCGGAGCGCATGCGCTCGGCGCGGGCGCGGGCCATGACGGCCTGAACGTCGGGATCGTCCATGACCGCGCCGAGGCGAACCAGCGTCTCGGCCGCCTCGCTGGAGGAGCCGAACGCTTCACCGAGCGCTTCCCAGGTCGACCGGGGTCGCGGATACCGGCGGAAGCGCACGGCCTCGTCCTCGGGGATCTCGGCGAGGATTTTGGCCCGCCTGATGGCTTCATGAATGCCGCCGAGTTCGTCCACCAGGCCAAGCTCATGGGCCTGGGCTCCGGTCCAGACGCGGCCGCGCGCAATCTCCCGCACCCGGGCGGGGGGCAGGTTGCGGCCGGCTGACACGCGGGTCACGAAGTCCTCATACACCTGATCCATCCAGGCGGCGAAGGCGGCTCGCTCTCCGGCGTTGAAGGGGCGATCGGTGGCGAAGGCGTCAGCGTACTCGCCGCCGACGGTCAGCCCGCGCACGTCCACGCCAAAGCGCCCCAGCGCATCGCCCAGCACGAATTTGCCCCCGAACACGCCGATGGAGCCGGTCAGGGTGGAGGGCTGGGCCACAATCGCGGACGCCTCCGATGAAATCCAGTACCCGCCCGAGGCTGCGTAGGCGCCCATGGAGACCACCACCGGCTTTCCCGCCGCCTTGGCCGCGCGGACCGCGTCGAGAATCTGTTCGGAGCCCTCGGGAGACCCGCCGGGAGAAGAAACCCGGAAGACGATGGCGCGCACCGAACGGTCGTCGATAGCGTCATGGATGGCGCGGGCGATATCGTCAGAACTCATCATGGATCCGGCGCCGAACGGATCGGCCGAACTGCGCCCCGTCAGGATGGCGCCCTCGCCGCCCACGATGGCGATGGCGTTGCGCCCTGAACCGTTTCGCTGGCCCACAGCGGAAGCGTATTCGGAAAAGCGGATGATCCGGCCGTTGTCGCCGGCGCGACGCCGCGCCTCGATTTCGGCTTGCTGGACGCCGCCGGTGTTGTCCACCAGCCCCAGCGCCTGGGCGCGCGCAGGCGTATGAGGGCCGGATTCGATGGCCTGACGCAGGGCGTCCGGCTCCATGTTCCGGTCGTGGGCCGCATTGGCCAGGGCGCTGTCGTAGATGGACCCCATCCAGCTTTCGGCCGCCTCGCGGTGCGCTTCGGTGAAATCGCTCTGGGTGAAGCTGTTGACGGCGTTCTTGTATTCATAGCGCTGCTCGAAATCGGCGCGCACGCCGTAGCGCTCGAAGGCCCGTCCGAAGAAGATTTCTTCGGACGCCAGGCCTGTGGCCTGGAAGCTGGCGTTCTCCTGCATCCAGAACTGGTCGGCGGAGGCTCCCAGCATATAGGTCGAGACAACGGCGCCCAGAGGCATCAACCCCTGGGAATGGGCGATCACCACCTTGCCGGTGTCACGAAAGCGGTGGATCGCCTGCCGCAATTCATCGGCGGAGGCCGGGGTCATGCCGCTTTCGGGCAGACGCACCAGCACCACCTTGATGCGGTCGTCGTCCTGGGCCTGCGCCAGCACGTCCACGACGCGCATCACGGACAGACCCGACCCGCCGAACCCGGCGAAGGGATTGGTGGGCGCCTGGTCGGTCAGACCGCCGCGCAGGTCCACCTCAAGCACCGCCTGGGCGGGCACCACGGGTTTGGCAGAGCCGGCGGCGGACGCGATCAGAAGCAGCGGAATTCCAATGAAGAACAACAGAAGGCCGACAAATACGCCAGCGATGGTCAAAGCGAACTGCTTCATCGGAGTCCTGAGAAATCACCGTTTGGCCGAAATGGCCCACAGGCGACCATAGAGCCTGACCCGTCACCGTCAAATGAACGTCCCGTAACGCGCGAACGTCATGCTGCACCGCCGCAGTCCTGATTGAAGACGGGCGCCGAAACCCCTATATGCGGCGCATCAACGGGGGACGTGCCCCCGCTCACGGACATAGGAGGCCGGAGCTCCCCATGCTGGTCACCCTGATGAAATCCAAGCTGCACCGCGCGACGGTGACCCAGGCGGATCTCGACTACGAGGGCTCCATCGCCATTGATCGCGACCTGCTGGACGCCGCCGAGATCTATCCGCACGAGCAGGTGGATGTGCTGAACATCACCACCGGCGCGCGCTTCACCACCTACGCCATCGAGGCGCCGCGCGGCTCCCGCGTCATCGGCGTCAACGGCGCCGCCGCCCGTCTGGTGCAGAAGAAGGACAAGGTGATCATCGTCACCTATGGCCAGCTGCCCGCCGAACAGGCCCGCAACTATACGCCCAATGTGGTGCTGCTGGACGACGGCAATCACATCAAGGATGCGGCCTGATTATTCTTTGATGCGCTAACACGCGCGTCGCGGACGCTCGCTGCCTGAGCGCGATCTTGGCGCACAATTGAAAAGGCCCGCCGGATGGCGGGCCTTTTTGCTGTCTGGCGGCCAGCCTTACCGCACGATGTCGTAGACGCCGCTGATATTGACGCGAACGGTCAGTTCGCCGGGCGCCACGCTGGTGCTTTCGGCGCTGTCCATGGCCATGGCCGTGCGGGCGAACATGGGCTGGGGCGGCTGGGGCGAATAGCCGCCGCCCTCGGACAGATTGCGAATGCCGGCCAGGCGCACGCCCAGGGCGTTGGCGTACAGATTGGCCCTGGCCTGCAGCGCCTGGACGGCGGCCATGCGGGCCTGGTCCTCGGCCTGTTGCGGGTTGATCAGGCCAAAGCTGATGCCGTCGATCTGGTTGACTCCGGCGTTCACCACGGCGTCGGCGGTTGAGCCGACCCGGTCCAGATCACGAATCTCGACGGTCACCCGGTTGATGGCCTGATAGCCGCGCAGGCGGGGCGGCTCGTTCTGCACATAATCATACTGCGGCGACAGGTTCAGGCCCGAGGTCTGGATGTACCGCTCCTCGATCCCGGCCCGGCGCAGGGCCTGCATCACCTGGTTCATGCGGGTGCGGTTCTGGGCCATGGCCTCGGCCGCCGTGGTCGCCTCGGTCTGGACGCCGAAGGTGATCATGGCCTTGTCTGGCGCAGCGCGCACCTCGCCGTAGGCCGACAGGTTCAGGGTCGGGGTCTCGGGCTGGACCAGAATGGTCTGGTTGGCGGGCGCGGCCTGTTGGGCCAGGGCCGGGGCGGCGGTCATGACCGCGCCGGCGGCGAGCACGGCGGCGCCCAGCATCAGGGGCAGGTTGTGGCGGGGCATGGCGACCGCGCGGGCGGAAAAGCGAGGCATGGTGTCTCCTTCGGAGCATCCTGTTGTGCGTCCGGCAGGAGCGTGCGCCCCAGCCGTGGCCGAACCTTGGCCTTTTGCGCCTGAATGAACGCACAGGCCCACGGTGCAGGTTCCATTCATCAAGCCCTGCATCAAGGTAATGTTGCAGGCTTTCCCATGACCGCCCGGCCTGCTAGCCAGTCCGCTCCGCCACGGCGGGCGCGTAGCTCAATGGTTAGAGCCGACCGCTCATAACGGTCTGGTTGGGGGTTCGAGTCCCTCCGCGCCTACCGGCGGCTGTGTCGGGACCACTTGGAACCGCCTGAAAACCACTCAAGAGCGGCTCAAGGGGTAGTCGGCTCGACTCCGCATCACCCGGGAATGTCTGCCTCGGGCTCAAAGCGGCGGTGCGCAACGTCTTCTTTTGGAGCTTGCTGGTTCGGCCAGTCTGCCCCGCCCGATTGCGGCGATGAGGGAGCGCGGATGTGCGCCATCACTCCCCTGAACATTCCGTGGGCGAAGGCGATGGAGCACTTCAGCCATGGGGAGCAGGAGCGAGCTTGGAGCGGCAACTCGCCGATGCATTGGAAGTTGGCCTGCCGCCATGAAATGCGTGCGTGCGTCGTGCGAATCTCTCTTCAATAGTGTCGTGGCACGAGAGGGAGCGAGACATGCGCGGTGAAATTCTGACCTTTGATGCAGCCACCCGAATGGTTGCGATCATGGGCGACGACGGAAATCGCTATCTGTTCCCGGCCACGGCCGTCCATGCCGGACTTACACCCCGCAAGGGGCAGCGGGTCGATTTCAGCCCCACTGAGGATGGCAAGCCCGGGGAAATCTTCATCCTGCAGTCCAGCGAGAGCGGCGCCGCCTCGACCCAGGGTGCATTTGATCTGGGCCGTGTGGTCAGCCGGACCTTCGGGTCGATCCGGGACAATTGGCTGGTGCTGCTCGTCGCCTCGCTCGTGCTGGTCGGTCTGCCGAGCACCTTGTCAGCCGTGGGCCAGACGTTTTTCTGGAGCGACGATTCGACAAGGACGGGCTTTATTTTCGTCGGCCTTGGCTCCCTGCTCTACCTGATCGGCTTCTTCATGCTGCAGGGGACAGCGGTCAAGGCGGCAGTGGACGGCTTCAACGGCAAGAAGACAGGCCTGAGCGACGCTCTGGGCGTCGGCGTGAGGGCGTTCTTTCCGTTGCTGGGGCTCGGGATCCTGGCCAGTCTGGGCATGGGGTTCGCCTTCCTTCTGCTCATCGTGCCGGGCGTCATCCTGGCCGTCCTGTGGTCGGTGGCCGCCCCTGCGGTCGTCGTCGAGAAACGGGGTGTGCTGGAGAGCTTTCAGCGAAGCCGGGACCTCACGCGAGGCTATCGGTGGAACGTGTTCGGCCTGCTCGTCATCTATATCCTGCTGACCTGGATCCTGGGTGTGGCGATCGCGGCCGTCAGCGTCGCCGCCGGCGGCTCATGGATCGACGGCGGCGGGCCCAACCTGTGGATCAACCTTCTCTCCGGACCGGTCGTCAATGTGCTGTCAGGGGTGATCGCTTCAGCGGGCGTGGCGTCGCTGTATTACGAACTACGCACGGTCAAGGAAGGCGCGGGGCCCGAAAGCCTGGCCGAGGTCTTCGACTGACGCTTCAGACGTCGTGCTTGTCGCGGCGACGGACGCCCATGAGCATGCGTTGCTCGAGCCGTCCCCGCAGAGCGGCGTAATAGGCTGCAAGAAAGTCCCGGTCCGCTTCGTCCTGATGGCGGACCCAGCCGATCTTGGCCGCGATGCGGTCGGCTACGGCGCGCAGGGTCTTGCGATCATTCTGACGCAGCACGGACTCGAGCACATGCAGTTCCTTGGCGCCGTAAACGTCGACCTGGGCGGGGGTGAAGTTGTAGACGGCCACGCGGTCTGCACTCTCGTCGGCCATGTCCCGGGTCAACTTGCGACGGGGCGCGCGCACGACCCAGGTTCCGCCCACCAGATCCCCCACGCGCAGACGCTCGCGGTTGAACAGGGGGAAGAACACGAAGATCGCGCACCAGACGAACGCCAGCAGATACATCCAGCTGTCCACGCCGCCGCCGCCCCCGCGTGAGAAGAGCAGGGACAGCGGCAGAAAGACCTCCAGCTCCCGCAAGGCGTTCCGGACGAAAACCGACTCGGCCCTCAGTCGCCCCCCGTCCCGGGAAGCGACGCGGAGGCCCATGGCCCGCTTGCCCGGCGTCGCCGCGCTGGCTGACAGTTCAAAGGCGGTGAAATAGAAATTCCGGAGCAGGAAGAAGACCAGCAACCAGATCACGTACATGAGCTCGAAGCCCGCCCGGCCGCCAGCTCCGACAGCGCCGATGCCCATGAACAGGGCCGCCACCGACATGGCGATCAGCACGCCGATGATGATGCCGGCATCCAGCAGGAAGGCTGCGGCTCGCTGACCTGCGTCGCCGATGTTCACGCGCAGGTCCACGCCCTCGGGTGTGACCAGAGAGCGCGTCGTCCCGCGTCTGTCCAGGGTTTCAGCGCGCATGACGGGCCGCGCGAGGCGCATAGAAATAGACGGCCCAGATCAGGCCCGAGGCGCCTGCAACCGCATAGCGCAATCCCGTGTCGGAGATCAGCTGGCGACCGAAGCCCTCCAGCAGGCCCGCGAGCATCAGCATGACGACAACCCCCGCCATGGCCACACCAGCGGTTCGCCCCGCCTCCATGGCCGCGTCCAGTCGCCCTCTCGAGCCGGGAAAAGCCACGGCCCAACCGATGCGCAGCCCGGCCGCGCCGGCCAGGATCACCGCAAACAACTCTGTCACACCGTGGATGAGCAACCAGCCGCCGAGCTCCACCCCCAGACCCCGCGTTGCAAACAAGGCAACGAAGGCGCCCAGGGTCGCGCCATTATAGAGGATGAGCAGGCCTGTCGGCAGGCAAAGCGCAAACCCCAGAGCAAAGGCGAGCAGCGCCACCTGGGCGTTATGGGTGAACAGAAAGGCGGCGAACGCCGACAGGCCGTCTGCGCTGTCGTGCCCGCCGAGGGTGGCCCTGAGCGTCTCTGTGGACGCGCCAGGGTCGCGGCCGCCGGCGAGTTCGGCGGGTACGAATGCGTAAAACCACTCGGGCTCGTGCACCACCAGCCACCCGGCCACGATCGCGCCCAGGGCCATCAAGGCGGCGGAGATCAGGGTCTCGCGCCAGAGGCTGCGCACAGCGGAAGGCCAGCCGCTGCTGAAGAAGTCGCTCAGCCGGTCCTGGAGCGTCGCCCGGGACCCGTAGACGAAGAAGTAGGCGCGTGTGGCGAGGGTTTCCAGATACTCGATCAGTCCCTGGTCAAGCGAGGTTTCTCGCGCGACAGAGAGGGCCGACAACGTCGAGCGATACAGCACCGGAATGGCGAGAATTTCGGCGTCGGTCAGCTTGGCGGCCGAGCCCTTCTCGGCCTTGTCCATAAGTCTCTCCAGCCGTCGCCAGTCCTCTTCGCGCGCCTGGCGGAAGCGCTGACTTTTCAGCAGGGGGGAAGGGCGATGATCGGTCACAGCAAATCCCTGCGTTTGAGATCCAGATACGCGTTGACCACTTCGGGGCCGACGCGGTCGGCCGGCGTGTCGACGATATGGGCGCCCATGCGCCGTAGTCTCGCCACCACGGCCTCGCGCTCACGCAGAAGCGTTCCGGCCACGACGGCGCGCGACACGTCGTCGGGCTGTTCGGGGCTGGCTGTGGCCAGCGCCTCGAGTTCCTCGTCGCGAAGCACGACGAACAGCACCAGATGGCGCCGCAACAAGCGACCGAGCGACTCAATCATCAGCTCGGCGGCGGTGGAATCCGTGAAGTCGGTGAACACGACCACCAGGGAGCGGCGCTGCAACTGGCCCGAGAGAGTGGCCAGGGCGAGGGTGTAGTTGGTCTCGTGGGGGGAGTAGTCGATACGTCCCGCCACAGCCTGAAGGGTGCGGAAGGCATCAGGCCCGCTGATCGCGCCGGTGGAAAGACGTGGGGATGAATCGAAGGCGAACAGCCCCGCCCGGTCACCAGACCTGAGGCAGGCCCAGGACAGCAGCAGCCCCGCATGAATGAAGCGGTCGATGCGAGGCATGCCATCCACAGGCTCGCAAGCCGCTCGACCGCAATCCAGGGCCATGATGACATTGTGGTTGCGCTCTGTGCGGAACTCCTTGGCCAGAAGCGCGGCGTGACGGGCCGACTGCTTCCAGTCGATGGCCCGCCGGTCCATGCCGGCCTGATAGTCGTGCAGGGCCTGGAACTCTGATCCCTCGCCGAGCTCCAGTTGGGTCTTGGCGCCGAACAGGGCGTCGCGAGCGAACAGGCGAACAGCCTGATCACGCACTCCCTGCAGGTCCGTCAGGATGGGCGCGGACAGGCCCAGGGCGAAGACCTTCTGTTTCCACGCCAGTCCCAGCGGACCGTGCCATCTCACCCACAGGGCCTCGACAGCCGCTGCGCCGCGCCTTTCGGGCAGGAATGGGAACGTCACGCGAGAGGCGCGGTCCGAGATCTTGCCGCGGCGTGTCACCCCGTCCAGACCCAGTCTCAAATCACCCGAGACGGCGGCGTCAAGCGACCTCGGCGTCGGCCCCCTCTTGCCGAAACGCAGCGTCATGTCGATCTGGCCGGGCCTTCCGACGGCCGCACGAACCGGCTCGGGTTCGTCGAGGTTGAGCGCGGCCCGGGATCCGGCTGAGAGCGCATCCAGAGCGGTCAGCAACACAACGGCGCCGATCCAGGCTGGACCGGCCAGCCAGCCCGATGGAGCCAACACGCCGACGAGCAGGGCGACGGGAACGCCCGCCACCATCAGGAGAACCGCTCGTCGCGTGGGATAGATCACCGGGGCGCCGCCACCTGATTGACCAGGCCGTCCAGCACCTGCTCGACACGGCGCCCTTCGATCTCGGCGGCGGGGGACAGGACCAGGCGATGGCGCAGGGCGGGCACGGCAAGCGTTTTGACATCGTCCGGGATGACGTAGTCGCGGCCGTCCAGCGCCGCATGGGCGCGCGCCGCGCCCGCCAGCATCGCCCCGGCGCGGGGGGAGGCCCCGATGTCGATATCCGCCGACTCCCGCGTCGCTCGAACCAGATCGGCGATGTAGGTGACCACGTCTTCGGTCAGGCGGACGGCGCCGACGGCCTCGCTTATGTCGGTGATGGCTGCGGCGTCCGCGGCGATGCCGACGCCAAGGGCAACAGGGTCCATCTGCCCGACCCGGGCGCCATGGTCAGCGATGATTGACCGTTCCTGCTCGAGCGAGGGGTAGTCCAGTACATACTTGAATAGAAATCGGTCCAGCTGCGCCTCCGGCAGCGGGTAGGTGCCCTGCTGCTCGATCGGGTTCTGGGTGGCCACGACAGTGAAGCGCGGGCTCAGGGCGTGCGCCTCGCCATCAATGGTGATGCGCCGCTCCTGCATGGCCTCGAGGAGGGCGGCCTGCGTCTTCGGCGGGGTTCGGTTGATTTCGTCCGCCAGCAGCAGCTCGCAGAAGATCGGCCCCCGCGTCAGGGTGAAGCTCGACGTCTGGAAGTTGAAGAGGTTGGAGCCGATGATGTCGCCCGGCATCAGGTCGGGCGTGAACTGAATGCGGCCGTAGTCCAGCCCGGTCGCCCGGGCGAAGCTCTGGGCCAGAAGGGTCTTGGCCGTTCCGGGCGGCCCCTCGAGCAACACATGACCGCCACAGAACAAGGCGGTCAGAAGCAGGTCCACAGCGCCGTCCTGGCCGACCACGGCCTTGGAGATTTCGGCGCGGATGCGCTCTGCGATGGGCTTCACATCATTGACGCGCACGTGTCATCTCCTGGTTCCAGCGATAGAGGGCGTTGGCGACCCGCATCAGGTCGCCCGGTGTCCTGGCCGTCCGCGCCTGATCGGCCAGGGCGGAATAGGTTTCGGTCGCACCGGTTGAGCGGCTGACGCGATCGAGAAACGCGTTCAACTGCTCATCGTCGAGGCTGCGAGGCGCGCCGATGGCGCGCGCGACGGCCGCGCGCATCAGCAGCGCATAGGGCGTGGCCAGATGGTGTTCGCGTCGCGCCAGCCGCACCAGTCCCGCGGTGTTGTCAGCCAGACCGCGCTTGCCGAGCGCGATGACCCGCGCCGTCTCGCGCGTCGGACCAAAGCGCACCGCGGCCTGAATTCCGGCGAAGACCGCAAGCGCCGCCAAGACCAGCGTCATGCCGAGAAGCGGAGGCTCGAGCATCAGCCGCAGCAGGCTTCGCGTGCGCTGAAAGCCGTGAAGGGTCAGGTCAAAGATCACCGGGGCGCCCTGGGCCCGAATGACCCCCAGAAGGGCCACGGCGGTCTGCGCGCCCTCCAGCGTCTTCAGGCCCTGGGTGTTGATCAGATCCGGGTCGGTCAGGACATAGGTCCCTGTCTCGGCATGCATCGCCATCACCGGAGCGCCGGTCTCATCCGTCACGACGGGAATCCAGCCCTCGCCGGACAGGGTGCGCAGGCCCTCGATCTCGACGGGCGCGCCGAAGGCGGCGCCATTGGGGCGGCGCAGGACGATCCGTTCACGCCCCTCGCGCTCCACCAGACCGGCGCCCTGACGCAAGTCGTCCGGAAGGGCGGAGAGGGCTGCATCTGCCGGGTTCGCGCCGATTGTTCTGACCCAGCCGGCGTGGGCCGGATCGGGGGCCGTGATCCATTTGGGCAGGACGATCAGGGTCGCGCCGCCGTGTTCGATGTCCTCGATCCGGTCCGCGGCCGGCCGGCCGACGGGCGTCAGAACCAGAAGACTCTCGTTTGAAGCCTCCGTCAGGGCGCCACGGCTCAGCAGAACCGGTTCGCCGAGTTCGCGCAGCAATGGGGGCAATGCGCCGAACCCCGTGGCGGCGCGTGAAAGGGCGTGGTTGCCGCCATTGTTTCCAGAGCGGAGCTCCGGCGCATAGGCTGACAGGATCCCCAGTCCGGCAAAGGTCACCACCCCGACCAGGGCGACCACGATCACCACAAGAGGTGAAAATGCGCTGTATCCGGTTTGGGCGGATCGTGTCATCGGGCCCACGCGTCAGGCAAGGCGAACGCTTCATAGGCCTGGCGGCATTCGGCGAAGGCGTCGGAGTCGACCGGCGCGCCGCCAAACAGACTGTGTTCGACGGTTCGTCCAATCTTTGAAAAGGCGGGCCGCGCCGTATCGGGCAGCGCCTTCAAGGCCATGATTTCGCGGGTCGTGAGCGACACACGCACGGCGTTCGGCTGGCGTTTCTCGATGTCCTGAACGCTGCGCAGCAACAGGATATGGGCGGCCTCGGCATAAAGGCCGCGTGCGGCGAGGGCATCGGCGTCGGCCAGCAAATCCTTCGCCGCCTGGGCGTCCGGTCGCCATTCCTCTGCGACGAGCGCCTTGGGCTTTTTGGGCCTGGACGGCGGCCGGCGCAGGCGAACAATCTCTCGGCCAATCGCGAACAGGATCAGGCCGGCCAACAGAATGAGGCCGATCCAGAACGCCCATTTCAGCAGGGGGGCTATGGCGTCGAGGGCGTCGGGAATCCAGCGCAGCCAAGCCGGAACTTCCGGCGGGGTGAAGCTCCCCCGGTCGAACTGCAGGGACTGATCCTTCAGCAGTCGCGCGTGCGCTTGCGCAAGCTCTTCATCGGGGGGCGAGGCCCTGTACATCTGGCAGAACCACGTGCAAGCGAACGGTCAAGGCATACCGGGCTGTCGCAACGAGTCAACCAGAGAGCGTGTCGCGCTGGTTTCTGGCGCGCTGAGGATGTGACGGGGCAAGCGCCGCATGGATCCAAAGGCCGTCCTGGCCACGCGCCCGGAACGCGGTCTTCATGCAGCCGATCGACCGAGCTGAATGTCGCATTTCGGGCGCAGCGACAATGTCCGGTTCTGGCGCTGACCTGTCTTTGGCGGCGAGCGGCTGGCCAGAACGCGACTGAGGCGCCCTTAAGTGGTCGGCTAAGTGGTCGCCGGAAGATCTGTGCGCCTTTATCAGTGAACAGATGAGCCAGGCTTAAGTGGTCCCGACAGACTTGCGGCTCACATTAATTCTATTATTCTGGAAACATGGAATCAGAAGACGCCCTCACCGCTCTCGCCGCCCTGGGCCAGCCCACGCGGCTGGAGGCGTTCCGTCTGCTGGTGGCGCATGAGCCCGAGGGGTTGGCGGCGGGGGATCTGGCCCAGGCGCTGGCAGTCCCGGCCAACACCCTGTCGGCCCATCTGAACGTATTGTCCCACGCCGGTCTGGTGCAGGGCGAGCGGCGCGGCCGCTCCATCGTCTATCGCGTGGCCTTCGAGCGCGTGACAGGGCTCGTGCTCTATCTGCTCAAGGACTGCTGCGGCGGGCGCGCCGACCTTTGCCGGCCGCTCATGGCCGAACTGAACCCATGCGTATCGGACTGATCATGGACGTCGTCATCTATCACAATCCCGCCTGCGGAACCTCGCGCAACACCCTGGCCCTGATCCGCCATCTGGGGATCGAGCCCCATGTGGTGGAGTATCTGAAGACCCCGCCCGCCCGCGCCCTGATCGCCGACATGGTGGCCCGCATGGGGGCGCCCCTGCGCGACGTGCTGCGCCAGAAGGGCACGCCCTGGGCCGAGCTGGGACTGGATGACGAGAGCCTCAGCGACGAGCAGTTGCTGGATGCGGTGGAGGCGCACCCGGTGCTGCTGAACCGGCCCATCGTGGTCACGCCGACGGGCGTCAAGCTGTGCCGCCCGTCCGAGGCGGTGCTGGACCTGCTGCCCGGCGTGACCCTGAAGCCTTTCGTCAAGGAAGACGGCGAGGTCATCATCGACGAGGCCGGAAACCGGGTGCGCTGATGGTCGACACTGTCGTTCAGGATCAGGGCCCGCCGCGCCGCCTGTCGTTCCTCGACCGCTGGCTGACCCTGTGGATCTTCGCCGCCATGCTGGCGGGCGTGGCGCTGGGATCACTGATCCCCGGCCTGCCCGTCTGGCTGGAAAGCCTGTCGGTGGGCACCACCAACATCCCCATCGCCATCGGCCTGATCCTGATGATGTATCCGCCCCTGGCGCGGGTGAAATACGAGGCCCTGCCCCGGGTGTTCGCCGACAAGCGGGTGCTGGCCCTGTCCCTGTTCCAGAACTGGGTGCTGGGGCCGGTGCTGATGTTCGCCCTCGCCGTGATCTTCCTGCGCGATTATCCGGAGTACATGACCGGGGTCATCCTGATCGGCCTGGCTCGGTGCATCGCCATGGTCTTGGTCTGGAACCAGCTGGCGCGCGGCGACAACCAGTATGTGGCCGGGCTGGTGGCGTTCAACTCAGTGTTCCAGATCCTGTTCTTCAGCCTGTACGCTTGGCTGTTCCTGACCGTCCTGCCGCCCCTGTTCGGGCTTGAGGGCAGCGTCATCGACATCAGCATCTGGACCGTCGCCGGCGCCGTGCTGATCTATCTGGGCGTGCCGTTCCTGGGCGGATACCTGACGCGGCGCATGCTTGTCGCCCGCAAGGGAGAGGACTGGTACGAGACCCGCTTCATTCCGCGCATCGGGCCGATCACCCTGATCGCCCTGCTGTTCACCATCCTGGCCATGTTCAGCCTGAAGGGTTCCGACGTGGCGGCCCTGCCGCTGGACGCCCTGCGCATCGCCGTGCCGCTGACCATCTATTTCCTGGTCATGTTCGTGGTGAGTTTCCTGATGGGCAAGCTGATCGAGGCGGACTATCCGCGCACGACCGCCCTGGCCTTCACCGCCGCGTCGAATAATTTCGAGCTGGCCATCGCCGTGGCCATCGCCGCCTTCGGCCTGGCCAGCCCGGTCGCCTTCGCCGCCGTGATCGGCCCGCTGGTGGAGGTGCCCGTGCTGATCCTGCTGGTGTCGGTGGCCCTGTGGATGGGCCGTCGCTGGTTCCCCGACACGGCCCCGCCGAAGGAGGCCCGCTGATGCTGACCGCCGAACCCGTCACCGGGCAGGACGCCGATCTGGTCGCCGCCCTGAGCGCCGAACGCCTGCCCACCGAGGATCTGAACCAGCCGCACCGCCGTTTCCATCGCTTCGTCGATGAGCAGGGCCTGGTGGGATTCGGCGGCCTGGAGGGACATGGGCCTGACCGGCTGATCCGCTCCGTGGTTACGGCGCCCGCCCGCCGGGGTCAGGGTCTGGGCCGGGCCCTTCTGGCGGCTCTGGAGGCCGAGGCCCGTCAGGACGGCGCCGAGCGGCTGCACCTGCTGACCACAACGGCCGCACCCTTCTTCGCCCGCAACGGCTATCAGGCCGCTGACCGGGAGACGGCGCCGGCCGCCATCGCCGCCAGCCGCGAATTCGCCAGCCTGTGTCCCGCCTCGGCCGCCTATCTGACAAAGTCGGTGGCGTCATGACACACACCCGCCTGCGCCCCCTGCCCGATCCGGATCATCTGCCGGCGCTGGACCCGGACTATCTCCACACACGCCCCGCTCTGGGCCTGGGCCCGATGGACCATCCGCCGCGCATCCTGCTGCTGTACGGCTCCCTGCGCGAGCGGTCCTATTCGCGGCTGGCGGCGGAAGAGGCCGCGCGGCTGCTGCAACTGATGGGCTGCGAGACCCGCATCTTCGACCCGTCCGATCTGCCCCTGACCGACCAGATCCCGGGCGACGACCATCCGGCGGTGCACGAACTGCGCGAACACGCCCTGTGGTCCGAGGGCATGGTCTGGTCCAGCCCCGAGCGGCATGGTCAGGTCTCGGGCCTGATGAAGCTGCAGATCGACCACATCCCCCTGAACATGGGCGGGGTGCGCCCGACGCAGGGGCGGACCCTGGCGGTGATGCAGGTGTCCGGCGGCTCGCAGTCCTTCAACGCGGTCAACACCATGCGTCTGCTGGGCCGCTGGATGCGCATGATCACCATCCCCAACCAGTCCAGCGTGGCCAAGGCCTGGCAGGAGTTCGACGAGGCGGGCCGCATGAAGCCCTCGGCCTATTACGATCGGATCGTGGACGTGATGGAGGAGCTGGTGCGCTTCACCGTCCTGACGCGGCCCCACGCGCAAGGGTTGGTGGACCGCTATTCCGAGCGCAAGGCGGCCGGGACGCGGGTGGACGACGCCGCCGTCCTGGCAAAGGGCGCGCTGGGTTAATCCGCCTTGGGCTGAAACCTACCACCCCCAGCCGCGGCGGCCGCCCTGACTCCAGCGCGCGTCACCCACATACCGGTCGTCATAGATGTAGCGGCCGCTCTGGTCGTACCAACCATAGCCCTGATTGTAGCGATCCCAGCCGTCCAGACCCCAGGCGTAGTTCTGATAGGGATCGCCGTACCAGCCGTCGTCCTGGGCCCACCAGTCGCGGGGATAGGGGTCGTACTGGCACTGCCAGGACTGGCCCCGGGCCGGGGTGAAGGCGTAGCGATCCCTGTACCGGGGCTGGAACTGGGGCCGGCAGATGTCGTGACTGGACCAGACCCGGTTGCCGCTCTCCTCGACGGAGGCGCGCTGCTCGGCGAAGACCAGCTGGCGTACCCCGGCGAAGACATTGTCGGTGATCACCGCCCGGCCCGAGGCGGCGGCCACGCCCAGGGTGTCGGCGCGCACGCGGCTGCCGCTCAGCACGAGCTCGCCATTGTAGAGCACAACGCCCTTGTCGGCGCGGCAGATGCGGCTGTCGCGCACCTCCACCGAGGCGCCTTCGATGGCCACCCCTTCCACATAGCCGCAGATGCGCGAGCCCTCGACAATGACCCGGCCGTAGTTGCGGCCCGAGCGGACCATCAGGCCGATGGACCTGGGCCCGAAATTGTTCGGCGACTCGGTGCCCTTCATGCTGACGCGGGTGATCTGCGCCGTCTGGCCCGCACCGGGTATGACCTCCATGCCTGCCTGGGCGTGGGTGATGTCCACTTCATAGGCCGTGACGCCTGCGCCATCGGCGACGATGGCCGGGGCGATGGTGTGAGCCTCGATGACGCTGTTGCGGATGTCCAGCGTCCCGCCATCCGCATGGATGGCCGGCTCGTCCCCGCCGTGTCTGAAGCCGGTGCGGTCGAAGATCAGCTGGGCGCCGTAGCCGACTACGCAGGCGGCTTGCCCGGCGTTGCGGGATTCGAACACGATGTCGCGCACCTCGACTCGCACCCCCGGAGACACCGTCATGCAGGGCAGGCCGTCCGGCGCCTGGATGGTGGCCGGCGGCTGCCGGTCCCAGTCGCGGCGGTCAAACCCGGCGTCGCCCATGATGGTCATGGGCTTGTCGATGTTCAGCCAGCCCACGCAGGCGCCGCCACGCCCCCGGATGAGCAGGGTCCCGCCCGGCGCGACGCGGGCGACCGCATGCTCCAGCCCGCCCGAACCCGGATTGCCGCCGCAGTCGATCATGACGACCTGTTCGCTCGCAACCGGCGGCAGGGGGTAGCCGGGACCGTAGCCGTAGCCGGGCCGGGCCTGCCGATGATCGCGATAGCTCCACCGCCTCTGGGGCCGGGCGCGGGTGCGGGTGGGGGGATCCAGCAGGATGCCGAAATTTGGCCGGGTCTGGCTTTCCACCCTGGCGGCGGTCTGGGCGCTGGCCGGGCTGTCGGCCAGGCCCTCCAGCCCCATCAGGGCCATGCCCGAAACGGCGGCGGCGAGGGTGACGCGGGCGGGGGTGAAGATGGGCTTTTTCATTTCCAGCGCCTCTATCGGCTTTGCGCGCGCGAGACCTGGGCCAGGACGGCCTGCAGGCGGGACGCCGACGGGGTGAAGCCCGACAGCGCGGATTCGATGCGGTAGACCACGGCCTCGGCCTTGTCCTGATCGGCCACCCCGGCCACGCCGAGGGCGAAGTAGCTGGACATGGCGAACTTGGCCTCGGGCGAGCCCTGACGGTCGGCCTGCTGGAACCAGTGGAACGACCGGGCGTAGTCAGCCGGCACCCCGACTCCCTCCGCATACATGACCGCCAGCACCAGCTGGGCCTCGGACGAGCCATTGACCGCCGCCAGCTGGATGGCGCGAAGCCGCTCCTGATAGGACAGCCGCCCTTCCATGGGATGGCCCAGCATGGCCTCCAGCGTTTCAACCTGCCGCCTGGACAGGGCGTTCGGCGCCGCGGCGACGGTGTCGGTCACCCCCAGATAGCGCAGGGCCCGGCCCACATGGACGAAGGGCAGCTCGGTGATCCGCGTCAGGGCGTAGTCATAGGCGTCGCCGCGCGACCGGCTTTCATCCGAATGGGGCACGCCCGAGCGCGGCGCCTCGTTGGGATAGAACTCGTACGGCGGCACCCACTGGCGGGCCTTGGCCTCCACGAAGGCGCCGTAACGCGATCGGGCGGGCGTCGAGGCCTCAAAGTCGCGCAGCAGAACATAGGCGCCCACGTCGCCGGTCTGCACCGCCAGATAGTTGTAGAGATAGGCGTCCACATCATTGCGCGGGAACAGGTTGACCGCCGCGTTCCGGCCCGGGCGGCTCACCCTGCGCGGCCCGACCGCGCCGACGCCATGGCCCCATGCCTCGCGGGCCTGAAGGTTGTCGATGGGCTCGCCGAAGGGGCCGTAGAGCTCGTCGTGAAGCCGGGCCAGGGTGCGGTAACCGTTCGCGTCCTGGGTTGACAGGACATAGATGACCCGGTCGCGCACCTCTTCCTGCTCTTCGCGGGTCATGCGCGACAGTTGGGCGTCCAGGCGCTGATAAGCCACGCGGCGCTCGAAGGCGCGACAGTCGTCATAGCCCGAAAGGGGCCGCCACGAGCCGAGGCCGGCGCGCCGGGCGCTGTTGATGGGGGCGAAGCCCTCGGTGTTGGCCAGGGCCATGGCGTACCAGACCGAGCTTTCGATCGGATCTTCCAGATTGCGGTCGGTGGCGCGCACGGCGGCGTAGCGTCCACCCAGCTCCAACTGGGCGAAGAAGTCGCCCCGGAACGCCAGGCGACGCAACCGGCGTACGCCGGCTTCCTGATCGTTGAACTCGGAGCCGGTGACCGAGGCCGGGCGCGGACAGGCGTTCGAGGCCGGATCGCCGCGCGACCAGAACCGCAGCCCCCGGTCGCCGAATCCGGACAACATGAGGGCGCCCAGGGTGGCCAGAACCACCACCACCGCCGCCGCGATGAACGGCAGCGGCCCTACTCCGCGCGAGCGGGTGAACCGATCGAATCCACGCCGTCTGGACTCAGGGTGGTCGTGATCGTCCATAACGCCCCGCTGGCAAGAGGACCCTGGCGGCCCGCGCATAACCCTGTTCGACCGGGACGATCCGGTCACCTTAACCATCTGTCAAGGTTAACGAGAGGTTAACGCCAGGCTGCGTCAAGCGTTGCCGCAGCGTGGCGGAAATATGCGTTTTCAAGGCGAATCAGAGGCTTGGCTATTCGCGTTCAAGGCGAAGACCGGGGGGCTGTCACAAAGGTTTCTGTGGACCTATATCCCGGGCGCAACAGGAGAGCCCATGGCCTACGCCGCCCGAGACAACCGCCCCGCCGACAAGGCCGCCCGCTACGCCGAGGTCGAAGCCGAAATCCTCGCCGTTCTGGACGGCGAGACCGATCGCACGGCGCGCATGGCCACGGTGGCCTCCATGCTGGCGGACGCCTTCCCGGCGTTTTTCTGGACCGGCTTTTATGTCGTGGACCCGCTCAAGGGAGACGAACTGGTGGTGGGGCCCTACCAGGGCACGTTGGGCTGCCTGCGCATCGCCTTCGGACGCGGCGTGTGCGGAACCGTGGCCGCCGAGCGCCGGACCCGGATCGTCGAGGATGTCCACGCCTTCCCCAGCCACATCGCCTGTGATTCGCGCTCGGCCAGCGAGATCGTGGTCCCGGTTCTCGATCCGTCCGGCGCCCTGATCGCGGTGCTGGACGTGGACGCCACCGAAAAGGCCGCCTTCGACGCCGTGGACGCCGAATGGCTGGAGCGTCTCATGGCGAAGGTGTTCGGCTAGGCCTCCGGGTCTCCGTCCCGGAAGCGCCATTTGCAGACCAGCGCCGTGACCGCCAGGGTCAGGGAGATGCTGTTGGCCGCCACGAGCGGCCAGGCGCCCAACAGGACGCCGTAGATCGTCCAGAGTGAAAAGGCGCCCACCGTCAGGGCATACATCCGCAATGACACCGAGGACGCGTCCCGCTCGCGGATGATCTTGATGATCTGCGGCACGAAGCTGGTGATGGTGCACAGGGCTGCGCCCGTGCCGAGGACGTTGATCAGCAGCGAACTCATTCGGCGGCAATGTCGGGAGCGGCTTCTGTGACCTCGCGCCGTCTGGAACGGTGAACCTCCAGAGCCCGCATCTCGACGTCCCGCAGAATTTCACCCAATTCGGTGTCGGTCAGGTGCTCGATCCCGATGAAGCGATTCCGTGCGGTGCGGGTGGCGTAGACCAGTTCGTCCAGCTTCGCCTGCATGGCGGCGGCGTCGCGATTCTGGGTGTTCTGGATCAGGAACACCATCAGGAAGGTCACGATGGTGGTGCTTGTGTTGATGACCAGCTGCCAGGTCTGGCTGAATCCGAAGATCGGTCCGGTCACCGCCCAGGCGAGGATCAGCAGAAAACACAGCGCGAAGGTCAGGGGCTTGCCCGTCAACCGCGCCGTCGCGTTAGCCAATCGATTGAACAGCTTTTCCACCAGCGCCTAACGGCCACCCTGGCCGCCGGTTCCTACTGCGAGGCGGCGGGTCTCAGCAAGGGCGCGATCGCTTCGTTGTCGTTGACGCTGTCCAGGAAGACCGGGGCCCGGAACGCCCGGCTCTGCTGCTCATAGGCGTAGCCCAGCGACAGGATACGGGCGTCGTCCCATCGGCCCCCGAAGATCGACAGCCCCACCGACAGGCCATGCACGAAACCCATGGGGACAGTGAGATGCGGATAGCCTGCCACGGCGGCCAGGGTGCTGGACGAGCCTAGGAACCGATCGCCCATCACCGGATCCGTCGGCCACGCCGGGCCGCCCGTGGGGGCGACGAGGGCGATCACATCATACTCGGCCAGCAGCCGGTCGATGCCTTCCGGTCCGGCCAGACGCCGGGCCGTGTCGCGGGCCTGGACATACTCGGGGTCGTCCAGTCCGCCCGTGGCTTCGGCGTGGACGAAATACTCCTGCCCGAACAGGGCCAGTTCGCGCGGCGTCGCCTCGTTGAAGGCGATCAGATCGGCCAGGGTGCGGGTGGGAACCTGTGTCGGGTCGGTCGAGGCCAGATAGGCGTTCAGCCCGGCCTTGAGCTCGGTCAGCAGGACGGTGAACTGGGCCTGGCCGATGGGGCCCATCGCCGGCCCTTCGGTGATCTCCACCAGCTCGGCCCCGGCGGCGCGCAGGTCGGCCAGAGCCGCCTCGAACACCGCGTCGGTCCCGTCATGATACCCCGAAGCGAACCGCGCCACGCCGATGCGCGCGCCCGCAAGCGATCCGGCGTCCAGCGCCGCACGATAGTCGGTGCGGCGGGCGTCCGCCTCGGCGGTGGCCGGATCGGCCGGGTCGGTCCCGGCCATGACGCTCAGGATCAGGGCCGCGTCCTCCACCGTGCGGGTGATGGGCCCGGCGGTGTCCTGGCTTTCGCTGATGGGAATGATGTGGGTGCGTGACACCAGACCCACGGTGGGCTTGAAGCCCACCACCCCGTTGGCCGCCGCCGGACAGACGATGGAGCCGTTGGTCTCGGTGCCGATGGCCGCCGGGACCAGCCCCGCCGCCACCGCCGCCGCGCTGCCCGAGGACGAGCCGCAGGGGTTGCGGTCAAGCGCATGAGGATTGCGGGTCTGGCCGCCCACGGCGCTCCAGCCGCTGATGGAGTCAGCGCCACGGAAATTGGCCCATTCGGACAGATTGGCCTTGCCAGCGATCACGGCCCCGGCCTCGCGCAGCCGCGCCACCAGCGGCGCGTCACGCCCGGGCGCATTGTTCACCAGCGCCAGCGATCCGGCGGTGGTGGGCATGTCGGCGGTCTCGATGTTGTCCTTGATCAGGATGGGCATGCCGATGATGGATCGATCCGCCGCCCCGGCGTCCCAGGTCGCCGAATCGGCCGCCGGGCTCCAGGCGATGACGCTGTTCACCGTCGCCCGGTCGCGGGCCTCAAGGGTTGGCTGACCCGAGGTCGCGCAGGCGGCAAGCGTCAGCCCCGCCAGCGCCGCAAGAACGCCCCCCTTACGCATCACTCGCTCCGCTCTCCTATCGTGCGGTCCAGAAAGTCCAGATAGGTGCGCCACTGGTGCAGCTGGCGCGGGTTGCCCCGGATGCCATGGCGCTGGCCAGGATAGAGCATGGTCTCGAAGGGGACGCTCTGTTCCTGCAGCGCGTTCAGCACGCGCGTGGTGTTCTCGAAGATGACGTTGTCGTCGGCCATGCCGTGCAGCAGCAGCAGCCGTCCTGTCAGCTGATCCAGCTTTGTGACGACGTCCGAAGCCGCGTAGCCGTCGGGGTTCCCCTCCGGCGTCGACATGAACCGTTCGGTGTAATGGGTGTCGTACAGGCTCCAGTCCGTCACCGGCGCGCCCGAAATGGCCGAGGCCAGACCCATATCCGGCTCGGTCAGCATGTGCAGGGTCATGAAGCCGCCGTAGCTCCAGCCCATGGCCGAGATGCGTTCCGGATCGATGTAGGGCAGGCTTCGCAGGTAGTTCGCGCCCAGCACCTGGTCCTCGACCTCCACCGTGCCCATGCGCAGGTGAAGCGCCCGCTTGAAGGCGGCGGACCGATAGCCCTCGCCCCGGTTATCCATGCGGAAGACCACATAGCCCGCCTCGTTCAGCAGGCGGGTGGTCATGGGCTGCCAGCCCCGGCGCACGCCGCCGCCCGACGGCCCGCCGTAGACCTGGATCACCGCCGGATAGCGCCGGGACGGATCGAAGTCGTGGGGCGTGGTCATCTGCCAGACCAGCCAGTGGCCGTCGGGCGTGTCCAGATCGCCGTATTCGGGCGTGCGATGGCGCGCCAGATAGGGGTGATAGGGATGGTTTTCGTCCAGCCGGTTCTCCTCGATCCAGCGGATTAAGGTCCCGTCGGCGCTGTACAGTCCGCTGCGCGGCGGGGTCTCGGGGTCGGAATAGTTGCCAACGAAGGCCGTAGCCGGACCGTTCATGGTCACGGACCACCAGCCGCCTGGCGGCGTGACGGCGGTGAAGCGGCCGCCGCCGCCGTTCAGCGGCGCGCGCCAGAGCTGCTGGATCAGGGGGCGTTCGCCCTGCACGTCGCACATGGAGCCGCCGCCCCGGATCGACGGGCAGTAACCGTGCCCGCCGGTGACGCCGGGCGGCCGCTCCGCGTAGCCGAACGAGGCGGTGAAGAAGACCTCGCCGGTCTCTTCGTTGACGCCTTCCAGCGCCTTCACCGCCCAGGGGCCGTAGGTGATCTCACGCGCCAGCGTTCCATCGGCCTCATACAGATACAGGTGCCGCCAGCCCACCTCTTCGCTGGACCAGATGAACCGGCCGTCCTGAAGCGCGCGGAAATCGTGGGTCAGGGCCACCCAAGCGTCGTCAGTCTGGGTCACGATCACGCGGCTCTCGCCCGTAGCGGGATCAACGGCCAGCAGGTCCAGGGTCTTCTGATCCCGCGACTGACGCTGCACATAGAGCGTCCCGCCGTCGGCCGACCAGTTCACGCGGGCCAGATAGATGTCGTCATTGTCGCCCAGATCCACCTCGATCCGCTCACCGGTGGCCACGTCGTGGACGAACAGGTCGACGACGGCGTTGGGCCGTCCGGCGCGAGGGTAGCGTTGCTGAATGGTGGTGGCCCCGCCGCCCTGGATGTCCAGACGGGGAATCACGTCCACTGTGCTTTCGTCCACGCGGGTCAGGGCGATGCGGCTCTCGTCAGGGCTCCACCAGTAGCCGGTGTCCCGGTCCATCTCCTCCTGGGCGATGAATTCGGCCGTGGCCCAGGTGATCAGGCCGTCGCCGTCGGTGGTGATCGCGCGTTCCTCACCGCCGGTCAGCGGCTGGATGTAAAGGTTCTGGTCGCGCACCCACGAGGCCCAGGTTCCCTGTGGCGACACCTTGGCGTCGATCTCGTCGCCCTCGGTCTCGGTCAGGCGACGGACCTCGCCGTTGCGATCGGCCAGGAAGATATCGCCCTCCAGCGGGGCCAGGATGTAGCGGCCCTGCTCGTCCCAGGAATACTCCACCACCCCGCGCTGGCTGATGCGCATGCGTTCGCGCCGTGCGACCTCCGCCTCGGACAACTCGCCGGCGTCCGGAACCAGCGCCCGGGCGTCGATCAGCTTGTAGGGTTCGCCCTCGCCGGTGGGCGCGGCCCACAGGTCCAGGGTGTTCACGTCGTCCTCGCGCGAGCGCAGGAAGGCCACCAGCTCTCCGTCCGGCGACAGGCTGACCCCGCGGGCGACAGGGCCGTTCAGGCTGGGATCGGCGAAGACCCGCTCGGGCGTCAGAACCGGGGCGGCCGCATCGATAGACTGGGCGAAGGCGGGCGGGGCGATAAGCAGGCTCGAGGCCAGAAGCAATGTGCGCATGGCGGCCAAGCTAGCGGCTCAGCGGCCCGTGACAACTGTTTCCGCGCCGACGGCGGAATAAGAACGGGTATCCGTCCCCCGCAGAAAATGTCGCGCCCGCGAACCTTTCGCATCCGTCGCGAAGGGCTTAAGTCCAAGCCTCCCGCAACCGCGTAAAGCCTTCGATGACCGACACCCTCGCCGTCGCCGCAAAGCCCGCCAGGCCCAGCCCGTACCACGAGGCCGAGGTGCTGTGGGTGAAACACTGGACCGACCAGCTGTTCAGCTTCGGCCTGTCGCGCGCCGAGGATTTCCGCTTCCGCTCGGGCGAATTCGTGATGATCGGCCTGCCCACCGAGACGGGCAAGCCGCTGGTGCGCGCCTATTCGGTGGCCAGCCCGTTCTGGGCCGAGGAGCTGGAGTTCTTCTCCATCAAGGTGGCCGACGGCCCCCTCACCTCGCGGCTGCAAAAGATCCAGCCCGGCGATACGGTGCTGGTGGGCAAGAAGCCCACGGGCACCCTGGTGCTGGACGCCCTGACCGGGGGCGAGCGGCTGCACCTGATCGGCACGGGCACGGGCCTGGCGCCCTGGCTGTCCGTGGCCCGCGAGCCCGAGACCTATTCCCGCTTCGGCCGGGTGATCGTGACCCACACGGTGCGCAAGGCCGAGGATCTGGCCTATCGCGAATTCTTCGAGGGCGGCATCCACGAGGACCCGCTGATCGGCGACGAGGCGAAGGCCCAGCTGACCTACTATCCCACCGTGACCCGCGAGCCGTTCCACAACGCGGGCCGGATCACCGACCGCATCCGCTCGGGCGACTATTTCCGCGACCTGGGTCTCGACGAGGGCTTCGCCCCGGCGAAGGACCGGGTCATGCTGTGCGGCTCCATGGCCATGATCAAGGAGACGGCCGAGTTGCTGGAAGGCTACGGCATGAAGGAAGGCTCCAACGCCCAGCCCGGCGATTTCGTGCTGGAACGGGCCTTCGTGGGCTGACCGGGCTTGGCGGGCGCCGCGCCCTCCCCTAAAGCCGGGGCCATGACCGCGCCCATCGCCATCGACCCTCGCACCCCGCCCGAAGACTGCTCCGACATGAGTCAGGTGCGCGAGGGCGTCGACGCGCTCGACCGCGCGCTGGTGACCCTGCTGGCCGAGCGGCAGCGCTACATGGAGGCCGCCGCGCGCATCAAGCCCAGCCGCGACGTGGTCCACGACGACTGGCGAATCGAGGACGTGGTGGCCAAGGTGCTGGCCGCGTCGCAAGAGGCCGGCCTGTCCCCCGCCATCGCCGAGCCCGTCTGGCGCAAGCTGATCGCCCAGTGCATCGCCCACGAGTTCGGCGTCTGGGACCGCACCCGCAGCTAGTCCAGCATCCGCTCCAGCGTCGCCAGTTCATCCGCCTCCTTTGACGGCTTGTCCCAGCGGATGCGGCTGATGCGGGGAAAGCGCATGGCGACCCCGGACTTGTGGCGTTTGGAGCGCTGCAGCCCCTCGAACGCCACCTCCAGCACCAGGCCGAACTCCCGGTCCGCCCGCACGGCGCGCACGGGGCCGAAGCGGTCGGTGGTGTGGTCGCGCACGAACTTGTCCAGCTGCTTCAGCTCCTCGTCGGTGAAGCCGAAATAGGCCTTGCCCACCGGGGTCAGCACATGGGCGCCGTCGGCGTCCTCGACCCAGACCCCGAAGGTGAAATCGGAATAGAAGCTGGACCGCTTGCCGTGGCCGCGCTGGGCGTACATCAGCACCGCGTCGATCAGGTGCGGGTCGCGCTTCCACTTGAACCACGGCCCCTTGGGACGACCGGCCTCATAGGCGCTGTCCAGCCGTTTCAGCATCAGGCCCTCCGCGATGGCGGGATCGCCCGGCGGCGGCGCGAGGCGCAGGACGGCGAGCTCGTCCCATGTCCCGAACGGCTGGATGGGCGACAGGTCGATGCGGTCCGACGCCGCCGCCGCCACGAACGCCTCCAGCCGTGCGCGGCGTGCCGCGAACGTCAGCCCGCGCAGGTCCTCGCCGTCCGCGGCCAGCAGGTCATAGGCGCGGACCCCCGCCGGATTGGCGGCGATCAGCTTCGCATCCACCGTCTTGCGGTTCAGTCGTTGCTGCAGCTCACCGAACGAGGCGACCTGTCCGTCCCGCATGACCAGCAGTTCCCCGTCGATCACGCCCTCATAGGTCAGCGCCTCCAGCACATCGGGAAAGGCGCCCGAGATGTCCTCGCCCGTGCGGCTGTACAGCCGCTTCACCCCGCCCTCCGACACCGCCTGGACGCGGATGCCGTCCCATTTCCACTCTGCAGCGTAGGCGGTCGGGTCCAGCTTCGGCAGGTCGGTCGCCTCATCCAGCGGCTGGGCCAGCATGACCGGGCGGAAGCGCCCGTGGGCGTCGGCGGAGGGCCTTTCCGCCTTGCCCTCCAGCCAGGCGAACAGGTCGGCGTAGGGCGGCTCCTGGGCGTGCCAGACTTCCTGGATGTCGGCCACCGCGACCCCGCCGAAGTCCGCCGCCGCCTGCCACGCCAGCCGCGCCGAGACGCCCACCCGCAGCCCGCCGGTCAGCAGCTTCAGCAGGGCCCAGCGCCCGTCGGCGTCCAGGGCGTCCAGCCAGCCTTCCAGCAGCCCCTGCACCTCGCCGCGCTTCGCATGGGTCAGGGCGTCGATGACCTCCGACAACTCCGGCTCGCGGTTGGCCCCGTGCCTGGCCGGCCAGATCAGGGCGACGGTCTCGGCCAGATCGCCCACATAGTCGTACGACAGGCGGAACAGCTCCGGATCGACCCGGCCCTCCACCGCCTGGCGGATCATGGCGGGCTTGGCGGCCTTGAAAGACAGCGCGCCGGTCAGGGCCGCCAGGGCCCAGCCCCGGTCCGGGTCCGGCGCATCGACCAGATGGTCGCGCATCAGGGTCAGTTTCGCGTTGCGCGACGCCGTCAGGGACAGCCGGTCCAGCAGGGTGGCGAAGGCGCGCATCAGGCCTCGTCCTCCCCACCCATCTCGTCGTCGTCCTCGTCCTCATAGCCCACCAGATGCAGGGCGCTGGCGTTCAGGCCGTTCAACTCGGCCCAGCGGCACAGGGCGTCCTCCCGCCCGTGCGTGATCCAGACCTGATCGGGCGACAGCTCGGTCAGAGTGTCGGTCAGCTCGTCCCAGTCGGCGTGGTCCGACAGGATCAGGGGCAACTCCACACCCCTCTGCCGGGCGCGGGCCCGAACCCGCATCCAGCCGGACGCAAAGGCCGTGACCGGATCGGGAAAGCGCCGGCTCCACCGATCCGCGATGGCCGAGGGCGGGGCCACCACGATCTTTCCCGCGAAATCCGCCTTCGATCCGGTCGCGGGCGCCAGCGGCCCCAGATCGACGCCAAAGTGCTCGTAAAGCCGGTTCAGCCGCTCCAGCGCGCCATGGACGTAGATGGTCTCGTCATAGCCCGCCTCGCGCAGCAGCCGGATCACCCGCTGGGCCTTTCCGAGCGCATAGGCCCCGACCAGATGGGCCCGGTCGGGGAACTGGGCCACCGACTTGAGCAGATGGCCGATCTCGCCGGCGTCGGGCGGGTGGCGAAACACGGGCAGGCCGAAGGTGGCCTCGGTGATGAAGACGTCGCAGGGCACCGGCTCGAACAGGGCGCAGGTGGGATCGCGCCGCCGCTTGTAGTCGCCTGACGCCACCACGGTCAGGCCGCGATGGGTCAGCACCGCCTGGGCCGAGCCCAGCACATGGCCCGCGGGGGCGAACCCGACCGACACGCCGCCCAACTCGGCGGTCTCGCCGTAGGCCAGACCCTGGGTCCGGCCGGCGAAATCCTTGCCGTAGCGCTCGCCCATGATGGCCAGGGTTTCGGGGGTGGCCAACACCGATCCGTGCCCGGCCCGGGCATGGTCCGCATGGCCGTGGGTGATGACGGCCCTGTCCACGGGCCCGGGCGGGTCGATGTAGAAATCGCCCGGCTCGCACCACAGGCCTCTCGATGTAGGGCGCAGCAGGGCTTCGGGCTTCAGGGCTGACGGCGGCATGGCGTGATCATAAGGCGCCTCTCGCCCGGCCGTTCCCCGTCTCAGGCCACAAGCATCCGGCCCTGGCCGATATCCAGGATCAGCCGGTCGTCCCGAAACAGGCCCATTCCCGCCAGAACCGGGGGAATCCCCGGAAGCGCGCTGCGGGGATAGGCGTGCACCTCGACATTTTCATACAGGCGTTCGCCCAGCGTCAGGGTGCGGGCCGTGACCACCTGCCCCGCCAGCACACCCCCCAGAACGATGCTTGAGGCCTCTCGCGTCTCCCGGCCGTCCAGCAGCCCGGCCGCCTCGGCCGTCTCCATGTTCAGACTCAGAGCCGGCGAGGCGCCAGTGTCCAGCAGTGCGCTCAGCACCGCCCCCTCGACCGAAATCTGGGTCATCAGACCCCGGCCCTCGCGAACGGCAGGCAGCGCTTCAGCCCCCGCCGGCGCCACCGCTCTTTCATTCCGTCCGAAGCGAAGGCGGCGGCCCGGGAAATCGATATCCAGAGCCATACGGCTCAACACGTCCCAGCCGAGGATCAGCCGGGTGTCCAGGCCGCTGGACGCCAGAGGGCCCAGATCCAGCACGCCCGCCGTCAGCCCGTTCAAGGTCATCCAGCCCAGCCGCACATCCGTACTGACCGCATGACCCAATTGAGGTCCGCCGCCCAGGCCATAGGCGACCTGGGGCGGGCTCAGGCGGCGCGGCAGATCCAGTTCTTCCGCAAGGGTGGCGTCCACCACCGACCGCTGCGCCCCGCTGTCGATGAGGGCGTCCACCGCCGTGTCGCCGATCATGGCGCGGGTTGAGACGAACAGACGATGCTCCGTGGCGAACGCCAGCCAGCCGCTGGTTCCGTCCTCGGCGAACTCAACCGATGGTCCCGGCCAGAACAGATTGTCCCGCGCCCACCACGCCGCGGCCCCGCCCAGGCCGAGCAGGCCCAGGCTGGTCAGAACGGAACGGCGCGATCGGCCGCGGGGGCGGGAGGGGGATTCGGGCATGGTCAGCCAACGTAGCGGTTATCAGGGCGTTCCGCCCTGCGGCGCGGCGTCCGGAAGGGTCAGCGCCGCTTTTTCTTCACCCACATGGCGGCGTCGGCTTCGGCCAGCCATGTTTCGGCGTCGGGCTGGCCCGCATAGGCGCGCACGCCGAAGGAGCCACCCAGGGGCACCCGCTCGCCCTCCCACTCGAAGCCGTCCGCGTTCAGGGCCTCCAGCAGGCGGCGGGCCTTTTCGCGACCTTCCTCGGCCCCGGCGTTCAGCAGCAGCAGGGCGAACTCGTCGCCGCCCAGACGGCCCACGGCGTCGCTTTCGCGCAGATTGGCCAGCATCAGTTCGGCCACGCGCTTCAGCGCGGCGTCCCCGGCGGGATGGCCCAGCGCATCATTGACGCCCTTGAACCCGTCCAGATCCAGATACAGCAGCACGGCGGGCACATCGTGGCGGCGGCAATAGGCCAGCGTCCGGTGCAACGCCTCCATGAACCCGCGTCGGTTCAGGGCCGGGGTCAGCACATCGTGGTCCGCCGCGGCCTCGGCCGCCTCGGCGCGGGCGCGCAGGGCCTCGACCTCCGCGCGCAGACGCCGGAGCTCGCCTTCCAGGTCGATCGCGAGCGCGCCGCTCACCGGACCCTGACCACCGTCGGACACTCCCGAACTCCCGCCGGGGGCGCGACTCACCCCCGTTTACGGAGCCGATGCTACCGCACCCGGTTGCTCACGCAACGCCGGTCCTATAAGCCCGCTGTTTCCTTGACGCCGGAGGGTTCATGGACCGCTCTACGCCCCTGGTCGCCATCGTGATGGGCAGCCGCTCGGACTGGCCCGCCATGAAGTGCGCCGCCGACGCGCTGGATGCCCTGGACGTGGCCTGGGAGGCGCGCGTCGTCTCGGCCCACCGCACCCCCGACCGGCTGGTCGCCTTCTCGCGCGGCGCGAAGGCTGAAGGCTTCAAGGTCATCATCGCGGGCGCGGGCGGCGCGGCCCACCTGCCGGGCATGGTCGCCTCCATGACCGAGCTGCCGGTGCTGGGCGTGCCGGTGAAGTCAAAGGCGCTCAAGGGGCTCGATTCCCTGCTCTCCATCGTCCAGATGCCCGGCGGCGTGCCCGTGGGGACGCTGGCCATCGGCGAGGCCGGGGCCACCAATGCCGGCCTTCTGGCCGCCCAGATTCTGGCCCTGTCGGACGAGGCCCTGGCCGGACGGCTGGCCAAATGGCGCGCGGAGCTGACCGCCTCGGTCCTGGAGACCGTCGAGGACTGATGGCGCAGTTCCCCCTCGCTCCCGGCTCCAGCATCGGCATTCTCGGCGGCGGCCAGCTGGGCCGGATGCTGTCCCAGGCGGCCTCGCGGCTGGGTTTCGACGTGGTGATCCTCGATCCGCAAGCCGAAAGCCCGGCGGGCCGGGTGTCGCGCCAGCAGATCACCGCCCCCTTCGACGATCCCGACGCGCTGGAGGCGCTGGGCCGGCTGTCGGACGTGGTGACTTTCGAGTTCGAGAACGTGCCCTCCGCCGCCGTGGACCTGCTGGCCGTCAACGGCGCGGCCGTGGCGCCGGGCCCCACGGCCCTGGCGGTGGCGCAGGACCGCTCGGCGGAAAAGACCTTCCTCAACGCCGTGGGCGCCGCGACGGTGGACTTCGCCTCCATCGATTCCGCAGACGACATCACCGCCGCCATGCCCCGCATCGGCCTGCCCGCCCTGCTCAAGACCCGGCGCGAAGGCTATGACGGCAAGGGCCAGGCCTGGGTGCGTTCGGCCGACGAGGCCGAGGCCGCCTTCGAGGCCATCGGCCGCGCACCCGCGATCCTTGAGGCCAAGGCCGACTTCGTGCGCGAGCTGTCGATCATCGCCGCGCGCGGGCTGGAGGGCGAGATCGCCGTCTATCCGCTGGGCGAAAACCGCCACGCCGACGGCATCCTGCGCACCACCCTCGCTCCCGCCGAGGTGCGCCCGGACACCGCCGCCCGCGCCCGCGAGATCGCCGAGGCCATTCTGGACGGCCTGGCCTATGTGGGCGTCATCGGGGTCGAGCTGTTCGAGCTGGCGGACGGAACCCTGCTGGTCAACGAGATCGCCCCGCGGGTGCACAACACCGGCCACTGGACCCAGGACGGTTGCCTCTGCGACCAGTTCGAGCAGCACATCCGCGCCGTCGCCGGCTGGCCACTGGGATCAACGGACGCCGTGGCCCGGGTGGAGATGACCAACCTCTTGGGCGAGGACGTCCTCGACTGGCCCGCCCTGTCCGCCGACCCCGCCGCGCACCTGCACCTCTACGGCAAGGGCGAGGCGCGCCCCGGGCGGAAGATGGGGCATGTGAACCGGGTGCGGGGGCTGTAGTCCTCCCGGCTACCCTCGATACCGCATCCGCCCCAGCCACTCTGTCGCCTTGCGCAGCGGGGCGTCGAAGTCCTTGCCGGCTTTCCACTTCTCGAAGGTCATGACGTTGTCGATGCGGCGCTTGACGAAGGCCTCAGCGGCTTCGCGGCCATCGAACCAGCGCAGGGTCAGGGCCGGGATCAGGATGCCCGACAGGATCATGCGCTTGGAATAGTGATTCTCGTCCGTGGCCGTGTCGCCGGCCCAGCGCCAGATGCGGTCGGCGCTCTCCCATGCCAGCTCCAGCCCCAGGTCGACGTTTGTCGGCAGGGCCAGGAAGCCGGCGCAGCAGCGGGCCGCCTCCAGATCCGCCGCCCCGGCCTCCATGCGGGCCGAGACCCCGGCGAAGATGCGCTCGCGGATCTTCAGGCCCTCGGACGACAGGCTGTCCAGCGCGCGGGCGTCATGGCGGCGCGACAAAAGGGCGGCCAGATCGCGCGGTCCGTTGGGCAGCAGCAGCTCCTCGTCCCCGCGCGACAGGCCGTTGGCCTCGCAGGCCGCGCGCACCAGGCGGCGGTTCCAGCCCAGCGCCCGGGCGCGCTCGACGGCGGCGTCCAGCACCGCCTGCTCCATGCGGTCAGCCCAATCGGGTTCTCTGGCCGGTTCTTTATCCGGTTCGGGGGCGGGGTTTGCGCTCGTGTTCATGCCGGAAAGATTACGCGCGGGCCGCGCGCGTGGCGAGCCTGCATCACAATCTGCGTCCTTTGGACCGGAAACCTAGACAGGCTCGAACCGTTCGTGTATCCGCACGCCTTCCTTGCGGGAGCCCGTCTTCCGCGAGAAATTGTTTTTTGTTCGCCCGTCTCCCTTGGATAAGGACGCGGCGGGCGGCCAAAGGAGAGATACCCCTGGTTCAGATTTTCGTTCGCGACAACAATGTCGATCAGGCGCTCAAGGCGCTGAAGAAGAAGATGCAGCGCGAAGGCAGCTTCCGTGAGATGAAGCGCCACGTGCACTACGAAAAGCCGTCGGAAAAGCGCGCCCGTCAAAAGGCCGAGGCCGTGCGCCGCGCCCGCAAGCTGGCCCGCAAGCGCGCCCAGCGCGAGGGTCTGCTGCCCGCGCCGCCGCCGCGCCGCTAAAAGCGGACGACCGCTGAAACGATCAGGCCGCCCCGGTTCGCCGGGGCGGCTTTTTCGCGTTCGCTTCAGCAATCGCCATCGATGCAATTCTGGAACAGGACGGCCAGACGTTCGCACAGTCTGGCGGTGTCTTCTTCTGACAGGCCATAGCCGCCGGCCATGTCGCGGCTCAGCGCCATGCCCATGAGGATTCCCAGCACCATGCGCGACCGGACCTCGACGTCCTCGCCGCCCAGCCATTTTATGAAGGGGGCGTAGAATCGCTCGTACGTGGATTTGCGGATGATTTCCGCGGCCTTGGGCGACCCGGTGGAGCGCAACATGATGAGCAGGCCGTCCAGTTTGCAATCATCCATCTCGGGCGGATCATAGACCAGTTCATAGGCAAGCTCGCGGCCGAAGTCGGCGCGGTCGCCCTCGAACCAGTCCTTGGCGCTGCCGCACGAGTTCAGCACCTCGGCGAACAGATCCTCCTTGGAGCCGAAATAGCGGGACACCAGAGCGGCGTCGACGCCGGCCGCGCGGCCGATGTCGCGCATACCCACCTCATCGTAACCCTGATGGGTGAACAGCTCGCGCGCGGAGTCCAGAATGCGCGCTCGCGTGTTCGCGGCGTTTCGGGGTCTTGCGCAACAGTCGGTCAGAACCAATCTCCAGACAGATCGAAAACAAGCGTTGCCGTTTTTTAAGTCAACGGCTGTTGACAAACATAGTGCATCGCGAGCAGTAAGTCATCAGACGTTGACTCGCGGCGATCTCCCCATCGCATACGTGGTCCGTCCCGACAGGAGAAGACCCCCATGCGACCGTACCGCGTGATCGCCGCGAGCGCCTTTGCGCTGCTCGTCCTTTCAGGCTGTGGAAATTCCGCTGAAAGTCAGGCCCAGCCCGAAGCGCCCCCCGTCTCGGTGGCCACGCCCCTCGCCCGTCAGGTGACGGACTGGGACGAGTTCGTCGGCCGTTTTGAAGCCGTTCAGACCGTGGACGTGCGCGCCCGTGTTGGCGGCTACATTCAGGCGGTCCACTTCCGCGACGGCCAGATGGTCCAGCGCGGCCAGTTGCTGTTCACCCTTGATCCCCGCCCGGCCCAGGCCGCTCTCGCCGCCGCGCGCGCTTCGGTCGCCCAGGCAGAGGCCCAGGCCGGCCTGGCCCGCGCAGAGTTCGCCCGCGCCGAAGGGCTGCTGGAGGCCCAGGCGGTGTCACAGGCCGAGTTCGACAGCGCCCGCGCCGCCGTCAGCCAGGCGGAAGCCGCCCTGGCCAGCGCCCAGGCCAATGTCCGCGCCCGCCAGCTGGATCTGGAGTTCACCCGCGTCACCGCGCCGTCGTCCGGGCGCGTGTCCGATCGCCGGGTGGACGTGGGCAATCTGGTGGCCGGAGGGTCATCGGCCGCCGACGTCCTGACCACCATCGTGTCCGGCGGCCCGATCCACTTCACCTTTGAAGGCTCCGAGGCCTTGCTGCTGAAGTATCAGCGCGACGCCCGCGCGGGCGGCGCGGCCCCTGTGCGTATCCGGCTGCAGGACGAAGGCGACTATCGCTGGTCCGGCACGGTGGACTTCACCGACAACGCCATCGACCCGGCGTCCGGCACCATCCGCCTGCGGGCCGTGGTGAACAACGCCGACGGCTTCCTGACTCCCGGCATGTTCGGCCATGCCCGCGTCGCCGGTTCAGAGGCCTATCAGGCCCTGCTGGTCCCCGAAACGGCCATCATCACCGACGGTCCGCGCCGCGTGGTCTATGTGGTCGGCCCCGATGGCGTGGTGGCGCCCAAGCCGGTCCAACTGGGTCCGACGGTCGATGGCCTGCGGGTCGTGCGCGCCGGCCTCGCTCCCGACGACCGGGTCATCGTCAACGGTCTGCAAAGGGCCCAGCCCGGCCAGCCGGTGACGCCTCAGAACACTGAAATCACCATCGAGCCGCGTGAAGAGTCGCAGCCGGTGACCACCGCCCAGGCGGCGTCCACCGCGACCATCGCCGACTGATCGGAACAGGCTCCACGCCATGAATTTCTCACGTTTCTTCATTGATCGGCCGATCTTCGCGATCGTGATCTCGGTGGTCATCACCCTGATCGGCGCATTCTCGTACCCGCTTCTGCCCCTGTCGCAGTATCCGGAGATCGCGCCGCCCACCATCGCGATCCAGGCCGCCTATCCCGGCGCCTCGGCCGAGACCCTGGCAGAGACCGTCGCCGCCCCGATCGAGCAGGAGGTGAACGGCGTCGAGAACATGCTCTACATGTCCTCCTCGTCCACCTCCGACGGAGTGGTGGCGGTGACTGTCACCTTCCAGCCGGGCACGGATCTGGATGCGGCCCAGGTGCTGGTTCAGAACCGGGTCGCCCTGGCCGAACCGCGCCTGCCGGAGCAGGTGCGCCAGATCGGCGTCACGGTGAACAAGCAAGCCACCGACTTCCTGCTGCTGGTCGCCCTGACGTCGCCGGACGAGAGCCTCGACGTCGACTACATGGGCAACTACGCCAACTCGACGCTGCGTGACCGCATGCTGCGCATCGAGGGCGTGGGCCAGGTCCAGATTTTCGGCGGCGGCAACTACTCCATGCGCATCTGGATCGACCCGGCCAAGGCGGCGGCGCGCAACCTGACTGCGCCGGAGATCATCAACGCCCTGCGCGCCCAGAACACCCAGGCCGCCGCCGGCGCCATCGGCCAGCCGCCCTACACGGACAACGCCTCGGCCTTCCAGCTGCCCGTGCAGGTGGAAAGCCGGCTGTCCGACCCCGAGCAGTTCGCCAATGTGGTCATCAAATCCGACGCCGAGGGCCGCGTCACTCGCGTACGCGACGTGGCGCGGGTGGAGCTGGGCTCCCAGGACTACGGCATCCGGGGTTATTTCTCGGGCGAGCGCGGCGTGGCCATGGCCATCGTCCAGCAACCCGGGGCCAACGCCCTGAACACCGCCCACGCGGTGCTGACAGAGATCGAGGCCCTGGCCGGCGACTTCCCGCCCGGCATGGCCTATTCCATTCCCTACAACCCGACCGAATACGTGGAGCATTCGGTCGAGGCGGTTCAGCACACCCTGATCGAGGCCATCTTCCTGGTCATGATCGTGGTGCTGGTGTTCCTGCAGACCTGGCGCGCGGCGATCATCCCGATCATCGCCATTCCCGTGGCCTTGGTCGGCACCTTCGCCATCCAGCTGGCGCTGGGCTTCTCAATCAACTCCCTGTCCCTGTTCGCCCTGGTGCTGGCGGTGGGCATCGTGGTCGACGACGCCATCATCGTGGTCGAGAATGTGGAGCGTTACATTCGCGAGGGCCTGACCCCGCGGGAAGCCGCCTACAAGTCCATGCGCGAGGTGTCCGGCGCCCTGATCGCCATCAGCCTGGTGCTGGTCGCGGTGTTCGTGCCCACGGCCTTCGTATCGGGCATTCCGGGCATCTTCTATCGTCAGTTCGCCGTCACCATCGCCGGCGCCACCATGATCTCGCTGCTGGTGTCGCTGACCCTGTCGCCGGCCCTGGCCGCCCTGCTGCTGAAGCCGCACAAGCCCCACGACGCCGACGCCCGCAAGCGCGGGCCCATCGGAACCGGGTTCCACTACCTCGGTATGGCGGGCGCCAGGTTCAATCAGGGCTTCGACTGGCTATCGGACCGTTACGGGCGCCTGACCGCGCGACTGGTGCGCACTGTCTCCATCGTGCTGATCATCTATGTGGGGCTGCTGGCCCTGACCGGATGGCGCCTGATGGACACGCCCACCGGCTTCATCCCCGAGCAGGACCAAGGCTTCCTGATCGGCGTGGTGCAACTGCCGCCCGGCGCCTCGCTGGACCGCACCGAGGCCGCGATGACCCGCGCCGTGGAAATCGTCCGCTCGACCGAGGGCGTCATCGACGTGGCCGCCTTCGCCGGTCTGGACGGCACCAGTTTCTCGGCGGGCTCGAACTCCGCGACCATGTTCATCCGTCTGGCCGACCATGGCGAGCGTTCGTCGCCCGAACTGACTGCATCGGCCCTGGCCGGGCAGCTCAGCATGGCCGCCGGCGCCATCGAGGAAGCGCAGATCTTCATGATCGCGCCCCCCGCAGTGCAGGGTCTGGGCAACGGCAACGGCTTCGTCATGATGGTGCAGGATCGATCCGGCGCCGGCTACGAGGCGCTGCAGGGCGCCACCTACGCCATGATGGGCGCCGCCGCCCAGGCGCCGGATCAGGTGCAGCAGGTCTTCAGCCTGTACAACACCGGCACGCCGCGCATTCAGGCCGATGTGGATCGCGACCGGGCCCTCATGATGGGGGTCCAGCCGTCCGATGTATACGACACCCTGGGCGTCTATCTGGGCTCGTCCTACATCAATGACTTCAACTATCTGGGCCGCACCTTCCGGGTCACCGCCCAGGCCGAGCCCGCCTATCGCGATGACATCTCCGACATCGCCAACCTGCAGACGCGCTCGGCGTCCGGCGCCATGGTCCCCATCGGCGCGGTGGCGACCCTGAGGGACGATTCCGGTCCAGCACGAGTGGTCCGCTACAACATGTTCCCCGCCTCCGAGCTGCAGGGACAGGCGGCCGCGGGCGTGTCGTCCGGGCAGGCGCTCGCGACCATGGAGGCCATGGCCGCCCAGGCCCTCCCGGCCGGTTTCAGCTATGAATGGACCGGCCTGGCCTATCAGGAGCAGCAGTCGGGCTCGTCCTCGACCGTGATCTTCCTGATGGCGGTGGTGTTCGTGTTCCTGGTGCTGGCCGCCCAGTACGAGGCCTTCACCCTGCCGCTGGCGGTGATCCTGATCGTGCCCATGTGCATTCTGGCGGCCCTGATCGGGGTCAACCTGAACGGCATGGACAACAACATCCTGACCCAGGTGGGGCTGGTGGTGCTGATCGCGCTTGCGGCCAAGAACGCCATCCTGATCGTGGAGTTCGCCAAACAGGCGGAGGAGAACGACGGCCTCAACCGCTGGGAAGCCGCGGTGCGCGCCGCGCGCATCCGCCTGCGGCCGATCCTGATGACGTCCTTCGCCTTCATCTTCGGCGTGCTGCCTCTGGCCATCGCCACGGGACCGGGCGCGGAGATGCGTCAGGCCCTGGGTGTGGCGGTGGTGTTCGGCATGATCGGGGTGACCCTGTTCGGCCTGATCTTCACGCCGGTGTTCTACGTCATCTCCCGCTGGGTCTCGGGCAAACTGCCCAGGGCCCCCGAGAAGGAGCGCGACCTGCCGACCACCTACGGCGCGCCGCCCCACGACCCCTATGATCCTGACGCGCCGGCGCCTGTCGCCGGCCGGACCGGAGACCTCTGATGCCCCCCCGTCTGTCCAATTCCGCCCGTTTCCTCTCCGCCGCATGCGCAACGGCTCTCCTGTCGGCGTGCGCGGTGGGGCCGAGGGCGCCCGAGGCCACCCTCCCTCCCCCGGCCTCGGGCGCCTTCATCGGCCAGGGGCTGACCGCGCAGGTCAGCCCCGCCGAGGCCCGCAGCGACTGGTGGCGTCTTTACGATGATCCTGTGCTGGACGGGCTCGTCGCCCAAGCCCTGGCCGAGAACAACGAACTGGAAGCCGCCGCCGCCAACCTGCGTCTGGTGCGCGCCTCGTTGAGCGAGGCCCGTTCCGCCCGACTGCCCTCCACCAGTCTTTCCGGCGCCGGACAACGTGGACGGCAGGCGGCCTATGCGACGCCCGGCGCCGGTCCGGTGTCGCCCGACGATTCCGGCGCCATCACCGAGACCTATGACGTGGGTTTGGACGTGGCCTATGAGATCGACCTGTTCGGACGCGTATCCTCCGCCATTCGCGCCGCCCGCGCCGACGCGGACGCGGCCCAGGCCGCGCTGGAGGTCGTGCAGGTCACGGTCGCGGCCGAAACGGCGCGCGCCTACGCCGACGCCTGTTCCGCCAACGCCCAGATTGCAGTCGCTGAACGCAGCATCGGGCTGCAGCAGGAAACCGCCGACCTGACCCGGCGTCTGCTGGATCTGGGCCGCGGTACCGGTCTGGACACGGCGCGGGCGGATTCCGCCTTGCAGTCGACCCGGGCCACCCTGCCGCCCCTGCGGGCCCAGCGGGACGCGGCCCTGTTCCGTCTGTCCACCCTGACCGGCGTCACTCCGGCAGAGGCCAGCCAGGCCGCGCGCGACTGCGCCCGCCCGCCCCAATTGTCCCGTCCGATCCCCGTGGGCGACGGCGCCGCCCTGCTGGCGCGACGTCCCGACGTGCGCCGCGCGGAACGCGAACTGGCGTCCGCCGCCGCGCGTGTGAACGTGGCGGTGGCCTCGCTCTATCCGACCATCCAGCTCGGCGGCTCCCTCGGCGCCACGGCGTTCGACGCGTCTGATCTGGGTGATGACGCCGCGTTCCGCTTCAGCGTGGGTCCGCTGATCAGCTGGTCTTTCCCCAATATCGCTGCGACACGCGCCCGCATTCGTCAGGCGGAAGCCGGGACCGATATCGCCCTGGCCAATTTCGACCAGACGGTTCTGGTGGCGCTGCAGGAGACCGAGACGGCCCTGTCCGCCTACGCCAACGAACTGGATCGCCGCGCGGCCCTGACCACGGCGCGGGATCGGGCGGCGGACGCCGAGCGGCTGTCGCGGCTGCGCTTTGACGCCGGCGCAGACAGCTTCCTGATCCTGCTGGACGCCCAGCGCACCCTGGCCCAGGCCGACGCCGCCCTGGCCGCGTCAGAGGCTCAGGTCAGCAACAACCAGATCACCCTGTTCAAGGCGCTGGCAGGCGGCTGGGGCGTCACCCGGTAAAGTTCAGCAGCGGTGACGGCGGCGGCGCAGATTGATCCCGTGGGCGGCGCTCAGAAGCAGCGCGCCGGCCACGGTCATCGGCATTTCCATCTCATGGACGGGCCACTCCGCCGCGCCCAGAACCAGCGCGGTCAATCCCAGGGCCGCCAGCGACAGCGGCAGCGCCCGCAAGGCTCCGCGCGGGGGCCAGGCCAGGGTCCAGATCGATAGCGGCGCGGCCACGGCCACGAAGGCCCAGTGGACCCAGGCTGCTTCCGTAGCCAACCCCAGCATCGGCAGGAACGCCGCTGTGAGCGGCAAGGCCAGGCAATGGGCCAGACAGGCGATGGACAGACCGATGGCGGCCATGTCGCCCCAGGTCCGGACGACGGCGCGGGGTGCGGCGGCGGTGGAGTTCATGCGGGCTCCTTCAATGACCCCGCTCATATGTTATTCTATAACACACACGCAAGGGTCACCCACGAAAAACACCGCCCGGCGAACCGGGCGGTGTTCCTTGCACCCCACGTTCTGGATCAGAAGCCGGCTGTCAGGCTCAACACCACGCGACTTTCGAAAATATCGCCCCAGCTGTGCTCGTTGGTGTCGTGATAGCGCAGGTCCAGTCCGAAGACCTCATTGAAGGCGTAACCGACGCCCAGATTCCAGCTCAGATAGTCGGCGCCGGAATCGACCCACTGCTGGCCGACAGCGCCCGACACGCTCCACTGCGACACGGGTTCGACGGCGAAGTTGGCCTCCAGATATGTGGCGTCGTCCTCGGCGCCGAAGAAGTCCGGCGAATAGGCGACCTTCAGCCCGTAGGTCGCGGGGCCGATGGCGCGCGACACCGCTGCGGATGCTTCGGTGAAGTCATAGTCCGAGCCGTCGGGGTCGCCCACATACATGTAGTGGGTGACGCCGAAGTCCCAGTCGAAGCCGCCCGCCGAGGGTGCAAAGCCCAGATAGAAGTCCCATTCGGCGTCGGTGCCGTCGCCGAAGTCAACCGTCGAGGCCCAGGTGCCCGCATAGAAAATGCCGGAGGTGAAATCCACGCCGCCCTGTATGGCCGGGTCTTCATCCGACTGACTGACGCCCCGCCAGACATAGTCCGAGGTGGCGGTGACGTTGAAGCTGATGTCCTGGGCGGAGGCTGCGCCGGCCAGGGCCATCACAGCGGCGGAGCAGACACACGCGATCACTGTTTTCATTGGTTATCCCCTCGTTGAGTTCTTTGTTGAAAGCGCTGAGCCTTCAGATCGCCCGTGGGCGGTGGGAGAGCGGGACCCCCTCGATCCCGCTCTCCCGTCCCCCTCCGCCCCGCGGGTTGAGACGATGGAGCTAGTGTTCCAGCGCCTCGCCGTGGATCACGGTGTCCAGACCGGTCTCCTCCTCCTCGGGCCGCACGCGCAGACCCGTGGTGAACTTGCAGATCAGCAGGATCACGAAGGTGCCGATGGCGCTCCAGGCGATGGTCCAGGCCAGGCCCAGGGCCTGGGCCGTAACCGTCGCACCCTCCGAGGCCTCGTTGACGAGTGTGGTGGCGAACACACCCGTCAGCAGGGCGCCGATCAGACCGCCTGCGCCATGGATGCCGAAGACGTCCAGACTGTCATCGTAGCGCAGCAGCTTCTTGATCCACACCGAAGAGATGTAACAGACCGGCCCGGCGATGGCGCCGATGATGACCGCGCCCTTCGGGTCCACGAAACCCGCCGCCGGGGTGATGGCCACCAGACCGGCGATGATCCCGGAGAGCATGCCGATCAGCGACGGTTTGCGCTTCTCGATGACCTCGATGAGCTTCCAGGTCAGGGATGCGGCCGCGGCGGCCAGCAGGGTGTTGATCAGGGCCACGCCGGCCAGGGCGTCCGCCGCGCCGGCCGAGCCCGCGTTGAAGCCGATCCAGCCCACCAGCAGCAGACTGGCGCCGATGAGGGTCAGCACAGGGTTGTGGGCGACGATGGAATCCGTGCCGTAGCCCTTTCTGGGTCCCAGAACGATGGCGCACACCAGACCCGCAACCCCCGAGTTCACGTGAACCACCGCACCGCCGGCGAAGTCCAGCACGCCCATGTCGCCGAGGAAGCCGCCGCCCCAGACCCAGTGGGCGATCGGCGCATAGACGATCACAGACCACAGGGCCGCGAACAGCAGCAGGGCCGAATATTTCATCCGTTCGGCGAAGGCGCCGGTGACCAGGGCCGGGGTGATCACGGCGAAGGTCAGCTGGAACGCAATCCAGAGAAATTCGGGAATGCCGGGCAGGAGACCATTGGCGGTCTCCATGGTCACGCCGTTCAGGAACAGCATCTCCAGATTGCCCACATAGGGGTGCAGAGTTTCGCTGCCGACGCCGAACGCAAGACTGTAGCCCACGATGAACCACATCAGGGTCGCCACGGCGAACACCCCTGTGGTCTGGGCGATGGTTGCGATGACGTTCTTGCGCCGCACCATGCCGCCGTAGAACAACGCCAGGCCGGGCAGGGTCATCATCAGCACCAGGGCCGTCGACGTCAGCAGCCAGGCCGTGCCGGACCCGTCAAGCTCCAGCGGAACCTGGTGGGCCAGAAGCCCTTCGGGCGCCGCAGCCTCGGCGGCCTCCTCGCCTGAAGCGGGCGCACCGGCGGCGCCGGCGCCCGAAGCATCCGTTACAGCAGTGGCTTCGGAGGCGGGTTCTTCCGCCTGTGACGTGATGGCTGCGACCGCCTCGGCGGGCGCCTCGGTCAGGGGGGTGGCGAACGCGCCCCCCGCGTAGAACAATGCCATGGTTAGAATGCAAAGCCCGACGAAGCCGGGCAGACGGTTCCAGATCCTTGTCACTGGTATTCCCCCTGGTTGGTTATCCCGCAGGTGCGAACTGTTTAACGCATTTGCGAAATGCGCAAGAGGCTTTGCCGTGGTCGGAGCACAATTGTTGCCAAATTCACGCGGACGCACCTTGCGCACGACTAATTTATTGCGCCAAGAACCACCTGCCCATAGGGTTTTCGCCCGCACTTGCGAGAGGGATTAGATTTGGCTGACGCGAACCAGAAGTTCGTGACCGTTCCGCACGCCGGTCCTGCCAAGACCGCCGCGTCTGAACGCGTGCGCGATTTCGACGAGATCTACGCCTCGTTCCGGGTCGCTGAAGGCACGAGCCAGTCCAGCCGCTGCGCCCAGTGCGGCGTGCCCTTCTGCCAGTCCGGCTGTCCGCTTCAGAATAATATCCCGGACTGGTTGCGCCTCGCCTCCGAGGGCCGCGTGGAAGAAGCCTGGCGTCTGTCCGAAGCCACCAGCGCCATGCCGGAAATCTGCGGCCGCATCTGTCCGCAGGACCGCCTGTGCGAAGGCGCGTGCACCCTCGAGCAGTCCGGCTGGGAGACCGTCACCATCGGCTCGGTCGAGAAATGGCTGGGAGACCAGGCGTTTGACAACGGCTGGGTCTCGCCCATCCGTCCGTTGACGGAACAGGGCCGCTCCATCGGGATCATCGGCGCCGGCCCGGCCGGTATTGCCGCCGCCGACAGGCTGCGCACGGCGGGCTACGCCGTCACCATCTACGACCGCCATGACCGGGCCGGGGGCCTGCTGACCTACGGCATCCCCGGCTTCAAGCTGGAGAAGCACGTGGTCGCGCGCCGCGTGGACCGCCTGATCGAGGGCGGGGTGGAATTCCGCCTGAACACCGACATCGGCAAGGACATCGCTTTCGACGACCTGCGCGCGTCCCATGACGCGGTGCTGGTGGCAACGGGGGTCTATGAGGCCCGGCGGCTGTCCGCGCCGGGCTGCGGCTCCACCGGCGTGGTCGCGGCGCTGGACTATCTGATCGCTTCGAACCGCAAGGGCTTCGGCGACGCCGTGGCCGCCTACGACGAAGGCCCTCTGAACGCAGAGGGCAAGCGGGTGGTGGTCATCGGCGGCGGCGACACGGCCATGGACTGCGTGCGCACCGCCGTGCGCCAGGGCGCGACCTCGGTCACCTGCGTCTATCGCCGCGACCGGGACAACATGCCCGGCAGCGCCCGCGAGACCACCAACGCCGAGGAGGAAGGCGTCCGCTTCGAATGGCTGGCCGCGCCCAAGGCCGTGCTGGGCGGGTCGGACGGCGTGACCGGCCTGCGGGCGGCGCGCATGGCCCTGTCGGCCCCGACGCTGGACGGCCGCTGGACGGTCGAGGAAGTCCCCGGCGGCGAGTTCGACCTGCCCGCCGACCTGATCATCGAGGCCCTGGGCTTTGAACCCGAGAACCTTCCTGTCATCTTCGAGGCCGACGATCTGGCGGTGACCGACTGGAAGACCCTGCGCGTCGCCGCCCATGGCTTCGCCACCACCCTGCCCGGCGTGTTCGCGGCGGGCGACATCGTGCGCGGCGCCTCTCTCGTGGTCTGGGCGGTGCGTCAGGGACAGGACGCCGCCGCCGAGATCGACCAGTGGCTGCGTAATCAGGACTCCGTTGCGGCATGATGTTCGACCCCAGGCACTATCTGGCCCAGCGCGACGCCCTGGCGGCGGCCCACGCCTATGAGCCCTCGTCCGAGCGCGACGCCTGCGGCGTCGGTCTGGTCGCCGCCCTGGACGGCCAACCCCGCCGCGAGGTGGTCGAACTGGCGCTCAAGGCCCTCAAGGCCATCTTCCACCGGGGCGCCGTGGACGCCGACGGCAAGTCCGGCGACGGCGCCGGCATCCTGATCGGCATGCCGCGCGCCTTCTTTGAAGCCCAGGTGCGCGACACCGGCCACACCCCCCGCCCCGGCCCCATCGCCGTGGGCCAGGTGTTCCTGCCCCGCACTGATCTGGGGGCGCAGGAGCGGGCCCGCACCCTGGTCGAGAGCGAGGTGCTGAAAGCCGGCTTCTATCTGTACGGCTGGCGTCAGGTACCCCACCGCATCGAGGTGCTGGGCGAGCGCGCCGCCGCCACCCGGCCCGAGATCGAACAGATCATGCTGGCGCCGCCCGAGGGGCTGGAGGGCGAGGCGCTGGAGCGGGCCCTGTTCCTGCTGCGCCGCCGCATCGAGAAGCGCGCCCAGGCCAAGGGTCTGGCCGAGTTCTATGTCTGCTCCCTTTCGGCCCGCTCGGTGATCTACAAGGGCATGATGCTGGCCGAGGCGCTGGACGAGTTCTATCCGGACCTGACCGACCCGCGCATGGAAGCGCCGGTGGCCCTGTTCCACCAGCGCTACTCCACCAACACCTTCCCGGAATGGCGGCTGGCCCAGCCGTTCCGCATGCTGGCCCACAACGGTGAGATCAACACCCTGCGCGGCAACGCCAACTGGATGCGCAGCCACGAGATCCGCATGACCGCGGACGCCTTCGGCGCCGACGACGCCACGGTCAAGCCGGTGATCCAGGCCTCGGGGTCCGACTCCGCCGCGCTGGACAATGTGTTCGAGGTGCTGGTCCACGCCGGGCGTCCCGCGCCCATGGTCAAGGCCCTGCTGATTCCAGAAGCCAGACTGCCCGGCCTGATGAAGCCCGAGCACGAGGCGCTCTACGCCTACTGCAACGCGGTGATGGAGCCGTGGGACGGCCCCGCCGCCATCTGCGCCACGGACGGCCGCTGGGTCGTGGCGGGCAAGGACCGCAACGGCCTGCGCCCCCTGCGCGCCGCCATCACCACCGACGGCCTGCTGATCTGCGGCTCCGAGGCGGGCATGACCGGCGTGGCCGAGGAGCGCATCGCCGAGCGCCGCCACATCGGCCCCGGCCGCATGATCTGCGTCGATCTGGAGGCGGGCCGCTTCTACGACGAGGCCGAGACCATCGACCGGCTGGCGGAGGATCACCCCTACGCCGAGTGGCTGGACAACATGGTTGAGCTGGAGCCCATGATCGGCCCCGGCGACGAGCCGCGCAGGCTGGACGGCGAGGCCCTGCTCCGCGCCCAGGCCGCCGTGGGCTGGACCGACGAGGACATCGAGAGCCTGCTGGACCCCATGGCCGCCGACGGCAAGGAAGCGGTCGGCTCCATGGGCGACGACACCCCGCCCGCAGTCCTGTCCCATCAGGACCGGCCCTTCAGCCACTATTTCCGCCAGCAGTTCGCCCAGGTCACCAACCCGCCCATCGACTCCCTGCGCGAGGCGGGGGCCATGAGCCTGAAGACCCGGTTCAAGAACCTCGGCAACATCCTGGCCCAGGACGAGACCCAGACGCGGGTGTTCGTGCTTGAGTCTCCGGTCCTGACCACCGGCATGTACGAGCGCATGCTGCTCGCCGTGGGCGCGGGCGCCACCATCCACATCGACTGCACCTTCGCCGCGCCCGCCGAGAACGCAAAGCCGGGCGAGGCCCTGCGTCAGGCGCTGGACCGCATCCGGGACGAAGCGGTCAAGGCGGCCGCCGACGGCGCCGCCCTGATCGTGCTGACCGACGAACACATGGGACCCGGGCGCCCGCTGGCGCCCATGATCCTCGCGGCGGCGGCGGTGCACGCCCGGCTGGTGGACGAGGGCCTGCGCTCCTTCGTGTCCATCGTGGTGCGCACGTCGGAAGCCATCGACGCCCACGCCTTCGCGGTGCTGGTCGGGGTGGGGGCCACGGCGGTCAACGCCTGGCTGGCGCAGGAGACCTTCCAGGACCGCATGGACGCGGGCCGCTACCCCGGCCTGACGCTGCGCGACGCCTGCCTGAACTACAAGAAGGCGGTCGAGGCGGGTCTCATGAAGATCCTGGCCAAGAAGGGCATCTCGGTCATCTCCGCCTATCGCGGCGGCTATGAGTTCGAGGCGCTGGGCCTGTCGCGGGCGCTGGTCAACGAGTTCTTCCCCGGCATGGTCTCGCGCATTTCCGGCGTGGGTCTGGCCGGCATCGAGGCCCAGATGGTTCGCAAGGCCAGGCGCGGCTTCGAGGCCGCCCGCCCGGCACGCCGCATCGGCGGATCGCACCGCATCCGCGCCGGCGAGGAGACCCACGGCTGGGACGCCGAGATGATCCACCGCCTGCAGGACGCCACCACCCGCGGCGACTACAAGCGGTTCAAGGCCTACTCGCGCCGCGCCCGCGAACTGCCGTCCATAGCCCTGCGCGACCTGCTGGACTTCCGCGAGGCCGACCGGCCCGCGCCGCTGGACGAGGTCGAAAGCGTCAACGAAATCCGCAAGCGTTTCGTCACCCCCGGCATGTCGCTGGGCGCCCTGTCGCCCGAGGCCCACGAGACCCTCAACATCGCCATGAACCGCATCGGCTCGCGCTCGGTGTCGGGCGAGGGCGGCGAGGATCCGGAGCGCTACAAGCCCCGCAACAACGGCGACAACCCGAACTCGGCCATCAAGCAGGTGGCCTCGGGCCGCTTCGGCGTCACCGCCGAATATCTGAACCAGTGCCGCGAGATCGAGATCAAGGTGGCCCAGGGCGCCAAGCCCGGCGAGGGCGGCCAGCTGCCCGGCTTCAAGGTCACCGAATTCATCGCCCGCATGCGCCACTCGACGCCGGGCGTGGGCCTGATCAGCCCGCCGCCGCACCACGACATCTATTCCATCGAGGATCTGGCCCAGCTCATCTACGACCTGAAGCAGATCAACCCGGACGCCCGGGTGACGGTGAAGCTGGTCTCCTCCGCCGGCATCGGCGCGGTTGCGGCGGGTGTGGCCAAGGCGAAGGCCGACATCATCCTGATCTCGGGCCACAACGGCGGCACCGGCGCCTCCGCCATGGGCTCCATCAAGCACGCGGGCATGCCGTGGGAGATGGGTCTGGCCGAGGCCCATCAGGTGCTGGGCCTGAACGGTCTGCGCGACCACGTGCGCCTGCGCACCGACGGCGGCATCCGCACCGGTCGCGACGTGGTCATCGCCGCCCTGCTGGGGGCCGAGGAGTTCGGCATCGGCACCGCCAGCCTGATCGCCGTGGGTTGTCTGATGGTGCGCCAGTGCCACTCCAACACCTGCCCCGTCGGCGTCTGTGTTCAGGACGAGCGCCTGCGCGCCATGTTCACCGGCACGGCCGACAAGGTGGTCAATCTGTTCAGCTTCATCGCCGAGGAAACGCGCGAGGTGCTGTCCTCGCTGGGTCTGCGCTCGCTGGACGAGGCGGTGGGCCGCACCGACCTGCTGCGTCAGGTCTCGCGCGGCGGCGCCGAGCTGGATGATCTGGACCTGAACCCCCTGCTGGTGCGCGTGGACAGCGGCCTGCAGGTGCGGCGCGGACCCGAGGCCCGGCGCAACGCCGTGCCCGACACCCTGGACGCCCAGATCGTGCGCGACGCCGCCCCCTTCCTGGAGCGGCGTGAGAAGATGCAGCTGACCTATTCGGTCCGCAATGTGCAGCGCGCCATCGGCACCCGCACCTCCAGCCACATCGTGCGCAAATACGGTTCGGACCTGCCCGACGGGCACCTGACCCTGAAGCTGCGCGGCTCGGCCGGCCAGTCGCTGGCGGCCTGGGGCATGAAGGGCCTCAAGATCGAGCTGGACGGCGAGGCCAACGACTATGTGGGCAAGGGCCTGTCCGGCGCCGAGATCGTGGTGCGCCCGACCCGGTGGATGGAGCGCCAGGCCATCGTCGGCAACACCTGCCTGTACGGCGCCACCTCCGGCGCCCTGTACGCTGCGGGCATGGCGGGCGAACGCTTCGGGGTCCGGAACTCCGGCGCCACGGCGGTGATCGAGGGCTGCGGCGCCCACGGCTGCGAATACATGACCGGCGGCGCGGTGGTGATCCTGGGCCGGGTCGGCTGGAACTTCGCGGCGGGCATGTCCGGCGGGCGGGTCCACGTGCTGGACGAGGACGGCGACCTGGCCGCCCACGTCAACGCGGACTCCGTCGTGCTGGGCCCGGTGGTCGGCGCGTCCGCGGACGCATTGCGGGGACTGGTGGAGCGTCACGCCCTCGAGACCGGCTCGCCCAAGGCCCGCCGCCTGCTGGAGAACTGGTCCACCGCCCTCAAGCAGTTCGTGGAAATCCTGCCGGTCGAGACGACGGCGAAGGCGTCGCTCAAGCGGGCCTGACGCACCGGCTTCCGCTCATCCCGGCTATCGAGGGACTGGGCGGATGGGTGTGCGAGGAACCGCCGCCGCAAGCATGGGTTCTTTCTCCATCAACTCAACGGAGACACCCCATGAAAGTCCGCGACATCATGAGCCGCGACGTGCAGGTCGCCCGTCCCGGCGACTCCATCCAGAACGTGGCCGGCCGCATGGCGGCGGGCGACTTCGGCTTCATGCCCGTGGCCGAGGGCGATCAGCTGGTCGGCACTGTGACCGACCGCGACCTGGTGGTGCGCGCCCTGGCCGGCGGCGCGGGCGGCGAGACCCCGGTCGGCGACGTCATGACCAGCAAGGTGGAATGGCGCCGCGACGACGAGGACCTCAAGGACGTGCTGAAATGCATGTCCGACAAGCAGATCCGCCGCCTGCCCATCCTCGACAATGACGACCGCCTCGTGGGCGTGGTCTCCCTCGGCGACCTCTCCACCCGCGTGAAGGAAAAATACGCGGGCGAGGCCCTGGAAGAGATTTCCCGCTCGAACTGATTCAGACGCGATAGTCTCCGAGCGGCGCATACCCCTCCGGCGTTTCGATCCGCAGTTTGTATCCGCCCGGCTTCAGATACAGAGCAGCGGCCGTCTGGCCGGGCTCAAGGGGATAGTGGTCAGACGGAACCGCCCCCTCCTCCTCGCCATGCCTCACGGCCTGTATCAGCGCGTCCTCGGGCGCGGGCGCCGGCAAGGTCACCTCCAGCCGTCGCCGCGACCGGTCACTGGCCAGCCAGCCGGGCCGTCCGTCCACGGGGGCATAGCGAGGATGCGCCACCGTCAGGTCCATGGCGCCGTCGTGATGATCTGCGGAATGGACGAACGTTCCGTCCGGCCTGCGAAGCACGACCGGCCGCCCGTCCTGAATACGTTCAAGAAGGGCTGTGGTCATGGCCGTGTCGTCGCCGATGTCCGGACCGGGCCAGCTCTGCGACTGATTGATGGTCAGCGGATCAATCCCTGTCTTCTCCTTCAGCCGCCCCGCGAACCAGAGGACGTCCCGCAGCGGCGTCTCGGCCGCGTGGGAATAGCCGCAGTGCACAAACACCCGAGCTTCGGGATCAACGTCGAGCACATTCGCGATGAGATTCAGGGCCTGGGCCTCCTCGCGCTCGGCGATGCGATCGCCTCGGGAAGCGTCCGGGGAGGCGGTCCTCTGCTCCGGCATGATCTCATAGTCCGCCAGGCGGTACCCCAGCTCGACAGCGTCCCGCACGACCTCGGCAAACACCGGGTCCATGCTGTAGAAGCCATGGCTAGTAAGGAAGGATGATCCGACCTGAAAATCCCTGACGACAGGATTGAAGGTTTCCGCCGCGTACCAGCCATAACCGATGCTGCGCAGACGCCGCGCCACCACACCGGCGAAGGCCCGATGGGCGGAAACGTCGTGCGCCTCATTGAGGATCACGATCCGATGGTCGCGAGCCATATCAGCGATGGTGTCCGCGGCATCGAGGACATCGACGCCGTCCAGCATGGAGGGATCGCCACGCCAGGACGCCCTGCCCGCACGACGTTCATCCCCCAGCAGAGACCAGTACTGCATGGCCATGTTGCGTTCGGATTCTTCAGCCACATCAGCCCGTTGTCTCAGATGGCGCAGCAGCGGCGCATACCGCCCCTCCTGAAAGAGCAGGTTCACCGGCTCCCGCTCGTCCAGGGATGCGCCGAGCGCGGGCCTCGCAAGCGCGAAGCTCGCACCTGCCGCCGCCAGCCCGCTCATGACCCCACGTCGATGGATCATCAGTCCCTCCCTGTCCGCTGACAGTCAGCGGACAGGTGAGCGGCTCCGCTGTCAAGCCACCGCTCAGAGCGCCGCGCCTGTCGCCTCCGCAATAGTGCGGCGCGCTTCAGCGATGGCGGCTTCGGTGGTGATCTCGCCGTCCTCGATCTGATCGGCCAGACCCATCAGAGCCGGCCCCGTCACCGCGCCGTTGTTGGGCTCCTCCTCCACCGTGACGCCGTTGCCGGCGACGATGGCGGCGTCCCAGAACCCGCGCACGGCGGCCCAGTACTCTGACGTCGCCGCCCAGTAGGCATCGCCCGCCTGGGGATCGAACCCGTCCCAGCGGCGATAGGTGTTGACCACGTCCTCCTGCACATAGGCTGTCAGCCCCGCGGCGTCGCCCTGGGCCTGACCCAGCTTGACGTTGTCCTGCAGGTGGGCCCAGCCGAAGGGCGTCAGGACGTGGCGGTTGGTGCCCACATAGCGGTCATAGACCGGATCGCGCACCGCATCTCGCCGCGCCAGCGGGCGGGTGGTCTCGTCGGACGTCCACTGGGCCATGCCGTTGTCGTGGGACCAGCGGCCGACGCCGCCGTAGCGGGGCGAGTCGTCGGTCTGCCAGACGGTCTGGGCCCACGCGCCCTGCCGCGCGCCCGTATCCACGGAGGTCAGGACCCAGCGGTCGGGCCCGGCGTAGGTCAGCACCGTCTCGGGCTGATAGACCCAGTCCTGACGCCAGTGCTTGATGACGAAGGTCTGGCCTTCGTGATCCATCACCAGGATGTGCTGCAGGCTGATGCGATCGCCGTGGTCGTACACGACCCGGACGATCTCGTTGCCGCCCGACAGCTTCTCCTCCAGCGGCTCATAGCCGTCCTGGAACGGCACGGTCTCGCGCATGTCGAAGCGGACGCGGAAGTCCCCGGCCTGGGACAGGATGGCCTGACGGTCCTGCTCGAAGCGGGACTGTTCAGCCTGGGCATGCGCCGGCTGGGCCAGAACAGGCTGGTACATGGCGGCCAGGGGCGCCGCGAGGACAGCGATGAAAACGATGGCGGTGGAACGCATGGCGGGGCTCCTTTGTGCGAATGATCGCGTGAGGTCAGTAGCGCAGGGTCAGGGAGACGGAGAAATTGCGGCCCGGCTGGGTGTAGGCGTCCAGCACCGCCGAGGTGGATGAAAGCCCGCCGATGTCGCTCCACCAGCTGTAGGTTTCGTCGAGCACGTTGAAGACGCCCGCGCGCAGGGTCACGTTGTCGTTGACGTTCCAGTAGGCGGTCAGATCCAGCAGGGTGAAATCGTCGCCGGTGAAACAGCTGTCGTAGCAACCCAGCCCATTCGTCTCATGCTCGTCCTTCTGCGCTGACCAGGTGACGATCGCCTGCCCGCCCCAGCGGCCCGCCGGTTCGGCATAGCCGACGCCCGCCACCAGCTTGATCGGATCGACGCTGGGCAGCGCGGCGCGCTCGCCATTCTCCACCTGCTCACCGTCCGCATAGGAGAAGGCGGCGGTGAAGCTGAAGCCGTTATCCCAGGCGATGTCGCCGCGCGCCTCGAAGCCGTGCACCGAGACGCTGCCCAGGTTCACGTACTGGTAAATCAGCGGATCGACCCCGGGCACGCCCGTCCCGCTCACCCCGATCTGGCTGATGAAGTCGTCGTAGTCCGATCGGAACGCGGCCAGTTGCAGCCGCGCGTCGCCGCCTGCCACCTGAACATTTCGGAAACGGATGCCGCCCTCGATGCTGGTGCTGGTCTCGGGCCCCAGGTCCGGGTTCGGAATGGAGGTGTAGCCGAACACCGGATTGGCGAAGTAGTTGTTCACCTGCATGGGCGACGGCGCCTTGAAGCCCTCGGCTGCATTGGCGAACAGGCCGAAGGTCCCGGTCGGCCAGTAGACCACGCCCAGCTTGGGCGAGACATGGCTGTCGCTCTGTCCCTCCACAGTCGCGCCACTGTACAGGGCGTCGTCCACGGGGGTCAGTTCATACCGGTCATAGCGCAGCGCCGGGGTGATGATGAGACGCCCGTCCAGCATCATGATCTCGTCCTGAAGGAACAGGCCGGCCAGGCTGTAGTCGGTGATCGGGACGGGCCGATTGGGGAAGGTTTCGCCGACGCCGGGCACGGTCCCGTCGCGGATGGCCTCCTGGGTGGCCTGCGACCAGTCGCCGCCGAAGGTGACGCGATGTTCGATGGCCCCGCCCCGGCCGAAGGTGCGCTGTCCCTGAGCGTTCAGACCATAGATACGGTTGTCGAAGGTCACGTCACGGGTGCGGTCCGGAAGCGGCTCGCGATCCTCGAAGGTGAACTGCCGGGTCGTCGCGTCCTGCCAGTAAACGGCCCACGAACCGCGCTCCAGACCCAGGAAATCGGTGAAGCGGTGATCGACGCTGATCCGATCGCGGTCCTGCTCATCCTCGCCCAGCACCTGAAGGCTGGCGGCGCTGCGGCTGCTCAGGGAATCGCCCGACATTTCGGAATCGTAGTGGTCGTACGTCAGGCGCAGGCGATGGTTCGGCGCGGCCTGCCAGACCAGCTTGCCCAGCACCGCGTTGGACGACAGATCAATGGGATTTGGCGCCGTGCGGGTGGAGTCCTCACTGAAATTGTCGCCCTGATTCTCGGTCTCCTGAGCGTCGCGGCGGGTGTAGGCCAGCAGACCGGACAGGGCGCCGTTCGACCCGGCGATGGAGACGCCTTCGGTCCAGCTCTCATCCGCCGACGAATAGCCCACCCGGCCGCGCGCCGTGAAGGATTCGCCGCGCAGCATGTCCTCGGGATCCCTGGTGGTGAAGCTGACCGCGCCGGCGATCCCGTCGGATCCGTACAGCGCAGAGGCCGGGCCGCGCAGGATTTCGACCCGCTGCATCAGGTCCAGATCGCTGTAGCCGCCGCGCCCCACGTTCTGCGCCCCGAACGAAAAACCGCCCGGCACGCGGATGCCGTCGGTCACGATCAGAACGCGGTCGCCTCCCATGCCGCGGATGGTGAAGCCCGAGTTGCCGTCACGGCCCGCACCCGACAGGGCGGCGGTGAAGCGCTGCGGGCTGGTGGGGACGCTGACGCCCGGCTCAAACCGCACCAGATCCTTGATGTCGGTGTAGAGATTCTCCTCGATCTCATGGGCGGTGATGACGCTGACGGTGACGGGGATCTCGTCCGTCCGGGCTTCATTGCGGGTGGCGATGACGGTGACAGGCGCCACATCCGTCGGCTCGGTCGCGACGGCGGTCTCCTCCTCGGCCCACGCGGCGCCCGCAGTCAGGCTCAGGACGGCGGAGGTGGAAAGCAGAAGCGTGCGCATGAAAATGGCCCCGGTTGTGTTCGTTGTGCGGCGCAATTACTGCGAACGATTTGCAGACGCAATATCAATAATTATTTCCCGGTCGAAACGGGCCGCTAACCCTGGCTGCGCATGATCGGGGGTCTGTTCAGGAGCATCAGGGGCCAGCCATGGCGCGCGCACAGTTTCAGAAGGGCCAGAAGGTCTGGGTCGAGTGCGTCGGCGCCTGGGCCTTCATCGAGAAAGTCCAGCCGGTCTGGGCCAAGGGTTTCGACGAGCCGGTGCGCGTCACCTATGACGTAGGGCTGGGCCGCGAGTTCACCGCGTCGGAGCTTATGCTCCCCCAGGAGGACGCCGCCGCCGCCGACATGGGCGACTGGCGTCTGCTTCGCGCCCGGAACAAGTGGCAACTGGCGGAGGACTGCCAGCATCACCCCTGGCCCGGCACCTATCCCGTGGTGGTGACCGACCCCGCGGACTGGGGCGGCTGGCGCGTTCCCGGCGCCGAATATGACAGGGACCCGGAGAAGATCGAGGCCCAGGCCCGACTGATCGCGTCGGCGCCCATGCTGATGAAGCTGGCCGAGGATCTGGCGGGCTCCATCGACGAGAACGTGGACGAGGCGCCGCCCGAACTGATCCGGCTCGCGCGCGCCGCGCGCGAGCTGCTGAAAGCCGTCAAGACCATCCCCGGCCCCGCGGAAGAGCTGGAAAAACCCGCCGCCGTCAGCGCCGCCTGATCCGCAAGGAGAGGCCTCGACACGAATCTGCGACGCACCCTAGGCTGTGCGTCTTCACGAATCGTGCGGGAGAGGGCGTTGCGCGCCGACGAACGCCGCGGGAAAGGGCCAGGCCGCAGGTCATCCGACAGGGCGTCATCCGGTCTGGGCATGCCCGTCTGGGTGCGTGTCGCCGTGCTTGTCGCCGCGCTTGGCCTGTCGATCTACTCCCTGCTCTATGCGCGGCAGGCGGGGGATCGCCCCCGCGAGCAGGCCGAATCCATGGCCCAGGCGCTGCAAGTCCGCTCCGAATTGACCGCCGCCCGGCTGGATGCTGACGCCGCCCGCGCCATGATCGGCCTGACAGCAGCCGCCCGCGCCCTGGCCGCCGCTCCCTCCCGGCCCCTGGACGCCGTTGAGCAGGCCCGGGCCGAAACCCCCGATCTGGCCTACGCCGTCATCAGCCAGGACGGCGACATCCTCGCCGCCGTCGGCGCGGCCCCCGCCGCCTTTGCAACCACCGAAGCCACGCGCGGCCAGGGTCTGTCCCGCGCACAGGACGGTGAAGCCCTGCTGATGCAACTGCAGTTGCAGGCGGGCCGCGCTGTGCTCGCCCGCCTGCCCGCGCCGGAACTGGCGGCCCCGGGGCCTTTCGGGCGCCCGCATCCGGACGTCAGCATCATCAATGCTGACGGCATCATCATCGCCTCGGCCGATCCCGTCCTGCGTGACCAGCCGGCCTCGGCGCTGGGCCTGACAACCGAGGCGCTGACGGAAAGGGCCGAGGCCGGGGGAGTCCACGCCCACGACGGAATGCGTCTGACCGCGGTGGACACGCGAACCGCCCCGGCGACTATCGTCGCCACGGCGCCTGCGGGCGGGGGCGGACTACTGGCCCTGTTCGGCGACGCCTGGATCCTGATCGGCCCGCTGGGGCTTGGGCTGGGCCTGGGCGCGCTGGTGCTGTTCCAGGAGCGCCGGGCGCGCCGCGCCGCCAGAATCTGGGCCGACACCGAGCGCCGTTTTCACACGGCCGTCGAGGCGGCCCGCTGCGGCGTATGGGAATGGAATCTGGACCGCGACGAGGTGGTCCTTTCGGACGTCATGGCCGGCATGCTCGGTTTCGGCAGGGGCGGCGTCCTGGCTTCCGACCAGATTTTCGAGCGCATAAACCCCCGGCATCGGGAAGCCGTTGCGCATGCCCTGCGGCAGGCCCAGGCCTACGGCGAGATCGAGATCGCCTTCCGCGTCGAGGCGCCTGATCAGCCCCCCCTCTGGATGGAGCTTCGGGGCCAGGCGCCGCGCAAGCGCGGGTCAGACGGCTATGATCACCTGATGGGGGTGGCCCTGGACACAACCGAGTCCCGCCGCGCCAAGGCCCAGGCCCAGGCCGCGGAGAACCGGCTGCGTGACGCCATCGAGAGCGTGTCCGACGCCTTCGTCCTGTTCGACCGCTATGGCCGCCTGATCCTCTGGAACCAGGCTTTCCAGGACGCTTTCGGGTTCCAGTCCAGCCACCTCAGACGCGGCGCCCTGAAGGAAGAACTGAACCGCATCGCCGCCCTGGCCATCCGCAAGGATCAACCCTCGGCCACCGGTCGCCCCGGCATGCGCGAGATCGAGCTGGCCGACGGCCGCTGGCTGCAGATGTCCGAGCGCTTCACCGGAGACGGCGGCGCCGTGGTGACAGCCGCCGACATCACGGTCATCAAGCGTCAGGAGGCGGAGCGCAAACAGGCCGCCGACGCCCTTCAACTGACCGTGCGGAAGCTGGAGGCCAGCCAGGACGAAATCTCCCAACTGGCGCGCAAATATGAGGTGGCGATGACGCGCGCCGAGGCGGCCAACCAGGCCAAGAGCGAATTCCTGGCCAACATGAGCCACGAACTGCGCACCCCGCTGAACGCCATCAACGGCTTTTCCGAGATCATGGCCGGAGAAATGTTCGGGCCGCTGGGCGACGAACGCTACAAGGGCTACGCGACCGATATCCTGAACTCGGGCCAGCACCTGCTGGCCCTGATCAACGACATTCTCGACATGGCCAAGATCGAGGCGGGCAAGATGACCCTGCATTACGAAGCCGTGGATCTGTCGGAAGTCTGTCAGGACGCCATCCGCCTGATGCGTGGACGGGCCCAGGAATGCGGCCTCAAACTGAGTATGGACGCCGCTGATCTGCCCGAGATCGAGGCGGATTACCGGGCCTTGAAACAGGTTCTGCTCAATCTCATTTCAAACGCCGTCAAGTTCACGCCTGACGGCGGGTCCATCACGCTTGGCCTCGCCTTGGTCGGCGATCATGTGCGTGTGGCGGTCGCCGACACCGGCATCGGCATCCCTCCGGAGGATCTCAACCGCCTCGCCCATCCGTTCGAGCAGGTCGAGAGCCAGCATTCAAAGACCAATCAGGGCACCGGCCTGGGCCTGGCCCTGACCAAGTCGCTGATCGAGATGCATCACGGCGAAATGAGCATTGAAAGCGAGATCGGCAAGGGCACCATCGTCAGCTTCACCCTCCCCCGGCGCAAGCCGGTTGAAGATGCTCAGTCAGAGGCGGCCTGAACCGGGACGTCCCGCCTTTCACGCCTGTCATTGGTGCGATTTCGGTGTCCCGGACCATGCCGCGCCAGGATCGAGGACATGAGCACCCGGTCTTCCGGCTCCAGTTCGGACAACATGCGCACAGCCTCGGATTCAAGACGGGCTCGCCCCCGCAGCTCGGAGGCGCGGGACTGCTCCAGTAGGGCGCTGACTTCCGCCGCATCGAACGCTTCCCCATTGGCCATGCCCATGGCCCGCCGGCGTGTGTCACGCGCTTCCTGAAAATCGGGCCGGGCCGCCAGGGCAGCGCGGCGCAGGGTGTCGCGCACCTGATCGCGCACCGGAGGATCAAGTGTGTCGATCACCTCCATAAGCGGAACCCGGGGCGCCCGGTCGCCGCGCGATCTCTCGATGCGGTCTTCTGCCGCCGTGTGGTTCACATAGGCGGCCACCCCGGCGGCGACGGCGAAGACGTTGATCGCCAGCGAGGCCGCCAACGCAATCATCAGGGTTCGCTTGCTCATCCCAGAACCTCGGTGTCGTCCAGGGCCTCCAGGCCCGCCTGATACAGAACCAGATCAGCCTCGGCGTGGGCCAGCGCCTGATCCGAAAGATTTACACCCACCATGATCCCGGCGGCGCAGGCGGCCGCCCATCCCGCCCCCGACATCCAGGCGAAGCGGCCGAACCCGAAGCGCCTTGCGCGCGGCCTCAACCCGGCGGCAGCCGCCAGGGCTATGACCTGCTCGCGCAGCGCATGGCTGACCATGGGACGGGGTGCGGCGTCCAGGGCAAGGTCCATCTGGCGCGCCTCGAACAGCAGGCGTTCGGCGCCCTGCGGATCGGAGTCCATGAAGGCGCCAGCAGCCCCGCGCTCGGCCTCCGGCCAGCGCCGCAGGTCAGCGCCGTAGGCGTCGGCCAGATCCTGAAATCGTTGCGCGTTCATTTCAGCACACCTTCACTTCGCGCCGTCTCGGCGAGCGTCGCGCGAAGGGTGCGACGACCGCGGGACAGCAGACTTTCCAGCGCCTCCACGCTGATTTCCATCAGGGCGGCGGCCTCGATATTGCCCAGTTCCTGATAGTGACACAGCACGATGGCCTCGCGCTGACGTTCCGGCAGGGCCGCCAGCGCTGCGTCCACCCGCGCGCCCAGCTGCGCCGCCTGCAATCCATGATCCGGCGCCGGTCCGGGATCGGCCCGGTCCGGCATCGCATCCGTCAACACCTCCCGCCGTCGGCGCAACCGGTCGTAGCAGAGGTTCAGCGCGACCCGGTGCAGCCAGGTGTCGAACCGCGCCTTGCCGGGCTTCCAGCGCGGCGCCTGGCGCCACGCCTTCAGCATCGTCTCCTGCGCCACGTCCTCGGCCTCGGAAGGGTCGTTCAACATGCGCTGCGCCAGCGCCAGCATGCGCGGCAGCTTGCGCGCGACCATGGCCTGGATCGCCGCGGGGTCGCCCTGACCCACGCGGCTCACCAGATCTTCGTCGGGATCGACCACCCGTGTCGCCAAGCCGGCTCGCTCCGTTTCCTTGCGGGCGGGCCGACCGGACTGATCCAGCCGTTCCCGACATCACCCTTACTCCGTCGACTGGCGACGGTCAGTCCGGCGGGCCTGATGGTCAGCGCGGCGCGCCTCGCGGTGCGCGCGCATCTCTGCTCCCGTGACATAGCCGTCGCCGTTGGCGTCCATGGCGGCGAATTGCTCCACCGCACGCTGGCGCGCCTGCTCGATGTTGACGCCCTGACCGTCGCGGTCAAGCCGCATGCCGGCGCGCTGGGCGCCACGCTGGCCACGCCAACCACGCCGCTGGCCCGCCTCGCCGCTTTCGGCCCGGCGCTCCGTCATGCGCTCGCGGCGCTGTTCGTGCGCGCCCTCATATTCGCTGCGGGTCACCGTTCCGTCGTTGTTCGCGTCCATGCGCTCGAACATGCGACCGCGCATCTCGCCCATACGGGCCTGACGATGAGCCTGCATTTCCTCGCGCGAGACCACGCCGTCGCCGTTGGCGTCCATGGCGCTCAGCCGCGAAACCGCCCGCTCGACGAACTCGGCCTGGGTGACCCGCGCGTTGGGGTCCATGCGTCCGCCCCGCTGCCCGTCATCGCTTGTCTGGGCCATCGCGGCCCCGCTCAGGGCCAGGGCGGCGACGCCGCCCAGCACAATCATCTTCTTCATGGGTTCGTTCTCCTGATGCGCCCTTCAAAGGCGGCATTGTCCGTCCCTGTCGAAAGCTTCAACGAACGGGCGTCAGGATTCCGTCACGGTTGGATTGAGCGGTCCCAGCATGCCTTCCAGCGCCTCGCGCGCCGCCTTTCGGCGAGCTGCCAGTTCGGTCTTCAAAGCGTCGAAACTTTCAAACCCGGCGACTTCCGCCAGCCGCTCCCGGAACTCGGCGGGCTCGGCCTCGGGGTCAGGATCGCCCTGAAAGGCGCACCGGATCACCTGGCTGACGGACTGCTGCAGGCTCCAGGCCTGGCCGAAAACGGGGTCCAGTCCCGGTGCGCCCAGGGCTTCCACTGTCGAGACGGTCAGCGGTTCGCCCCGCGCCGCTGCCAGAAGCTGGCTATGCTGGGCGGCGAACTCGCAGTCCACCTGTCCGCCGGGCGCCAGCTTCAGTTCCCACAACCCGCCGCCGGGCCGTTCCCGGTCCATGAGGGCGCGCATGTCCCGCACGTCGCGGGTCACCTGGGCCGGATCGCGCGGGCGGCGCAGCGCCGCTTCGATCGCCCCCGCCACCCGTTGGCCGAAAGCCGCCTCGCTGGACCACGCCACTCGCGCCCGGGTCAGGGCCAGAAACTCCCAGGTCTCGGCCTCCCCGGCGTAATAGTCATCCAGCGCCCGGAAGCTGACCGAGACCGGCCCGGCGCGGCCCGAGGGGCGCAGCCGCATGTCCACTTCGTAGAGCGCGCCCTCCGCCGTGTGCGCCGACAGGGCCGCGATCAGTCGCTGGGTGAAACGGCTATAGAAGGTGTCCGCGCTCCAGCCCTTCTTTTCAGACATGCCCGCAGCGTCGTCGGCCTCATAGACCGTCATCATGTCGATGTCGGACCCGGCGGTCATCTCGCGCGATCCGGCCTTGCCGAGGGCCACCACGGCGATGCGGCCCGCGAACGCGCCGCCCTGGCGCGTCACTTCCTTCAGGGCGGCGACTGACAGGGCGCGGATCGAAACGTCCGCCAGATCGGCGTAGGCGTGGCCCGCGCTGTCCGCGTCGGCCCGGCCGGTCAGGGTCTGGATGCCGATGCGGAAGATCTGGTCGCGGTGGATGCGCCGCACCGCGTTCATGGCCTCCTCGAAATCGCTTTCGCCGACGGCCTCGGCCATCAGTTCGTCCAGAACGCCGGTGTCCCGGTCCAGCGGCTCCAGGAAGCGGGCGTCCAGCATGCTGTCCAGGGCCGCGGGATAACGGGCCAGCGTCCGCGCCAGACGCGGCGCGAAGGCCATCACCCGCACGATCAGGGCGAACAGTTCCGGCTGGGCCAGGAACAGGGACTGGATTTGGGCCCCCGCCGACAGCCCTGCGAAGAAGGTCGAGAACCGGGCGAAGGCGGCGTCCGGCGCGCCGGTTTCCGCCAGGGCGGTCAGCAGTCGCGGTGCCAGGCGTGTGAACAGCTCCCGCCCCCGCGCGGTACGGGTGGCGCCCACACGTCCATGGTGCCAGCTACGGATGGTCTCGGCCACGCCCTCGGGGCTGGAGAAGCCCATGCGTTCCAGCGTCTTCAGGGTCTCGGGATCGTTCTCCACCCCGGTGAAGACCAGACTACCCCAGGGGGAGGACAGGTCCTCCTCGTCCGAGAACAGCTCGCCATAGCGACGGTTCACCCCCTGCAGCAGCGTCTCCACGCCCGCGTCAAACGCCGCCAGATCCGCCTCGCCGCACAGGACCGCCACGGCGACGCGACGCTCGGCGGGCTCCGGCAGGGTGTGGGTCTGTTCGTCCGCCAGCATCTGGATGCGGTGCTCCAGCCCACGCAGGCGCACATAGGCGGCGGACAGCTCGGCGCGGGTGGTTTCTTCCACATGCCCCGCCCCGGTCAGGGCGGCCAGGGCCTCAAGGGTGCGGGGTGCGCGCAAGGAGGGATCGCGGCCCCCCAGAATCAATTGCTGGGTCTGGACGAAGAACTCGATCTCGCGGATGCCGCCCCGGCCCAGCTTCAGATTGGCGCCCGCCGCGTGCAGGCCATCGCCGGTCTTGAAGGCGTGGATCTGGCGCTTGATGGAATGGATATCGGCGATGGCGTGATAGTCGAGGCTGCGCCGCCAGATGAAGGGCGCCAGCTCGGCCAGAAACCCTTCGCCCGCCGCCAGATCGCCGCAAACCGGCCGCGCCTTGATGAAGGCCGCGCGCTCCCAGTTCTGGCCGACGGATTCGTAATAGGCCATGGCTGCGGGCGCCGGGACGGCCGGCGGGGTCGACGACGGATCGGGACGCAGCCGCAGATCGACGCGAAACACATAGCCGTCGCCGGTGCGCTCCGACAGCAGGGCGGCCACGCCCTGGGCCAGCCTGTCGACAAAGGGCTGGGCCTCCACCCCGGGCGCCAGCGCGCTCTCAACCCGCTCCGGTTCATGAAAGAACGAGATGTCGATGTCGCTGGAATAGTTCAGCTCGCCCGCGCCGTGCTTGCCCATGGCCAGAGCGAACAGACCGGGGACAGGCCCACGCGGATCGGCGGCGGCGCTGACCAGCTTGCCCCTCTGGCGGGCGTCATGGGCGACGGCGCGCAGGGCGGCCCGGGTGGCGGCGTCGGCGAAGGCGGTCAGGGCGCCCGTGACCTGGTCCAGATCCCATACCCCGCCCAGATCGCACAGGGCGGTCAGCAGATGCAGGTCCGCCTTCAGCGCCCGCAGCGGCGCCCGCAGGTCGTCGGCCCCGCCGGTCAGGGCATGGGTCTGCTCAAGGATGGCGGCGAGGCCGTCGTCTGGCGCCGTCTCGAGGATGGCACGCAGGCGCTCGGGGCCCCGTCGCGCCAGCCCGGCCAGATAGGGCGAGGCGGCGAACACCGGCTCCAGCGCGGGCCAGGCGGCGTCCAGCGTCTTCAGCCAGCCGTCCTCCCGCGCCGCGACCTCAACCGGTTCCCGGGTGCGGGCGGCCAGGCCGACGTCCAGCACCGGCCCGCATGGCTCCAGCTGTGCGGCCAGGCCGCTCATTCGGCCGGCGGCAGGACCAGGGCGACGCGAAGCCCCGGCCCCGTGTCGTCCACCACCCCCGGGCCTTCATCCAGATAGATGCGGCCCTGGTGCGCCTCGGCCACGGCGGCCACCAGCGACAGGCCCAGACCCGAGCCCGGCTCCGTGCGACTGTTCTCCAGCCGCACGAAGCGGTCCAGCACACGCTTGCGATCCTCCTCGGGCACGCCGGGGCCGGTGTCGGTGACCGAGAACTCCACCTGGCCGCTGGAGCGTCTGCGGGCGCGCAGCATCACCGCGCCGCCGGGCGGCGTGTACTTGATGGCGTTGTCGATGAGATTGGCCAGCGCCTGGGCCAGGAACGGCCGGTTGGCGCGGATCATCAGGCCCTTGTGGACTTCGGAGTCGAACTCCAGCCCCTTGTCCTCGGCGGCGGGCTCATACAACTCGGCCATGTCGGCGGCCAGATCGGCGGCGTCGAACACCTCGGTCTGCGGCTCACGCGAAGCCTGCAGCCGGGCGATGGCCAGCACCGTGTTGAAGGTCTTCAGCAATTCGTCGGCCTCGGCCAGGGCCATCTGCAGGGCGTCATTGGCGTCGATGCGCCCGGCCTCCGCGTCGATCAGGGCCACCTCCAGCCTGGCCCGCATGCGGGTCAGGGGGCTGCGCAGATCGTGGGCTATGGCGTCCCCCGCATGCCGGATCGAGGCCATGGACGTCTCCAGCCGATCCAGCATGCCGTTCAGGCCCGCGCCAAGTTCGTCCAGTTCGTCGCCTGAGCCGCGCACCTCCGCCCGCGCCTTCAGGTCGCCGCCCTTCACCGCCGCCACCACCGTGTTGAACCGGCCCATGGAGCGTTCCAGATTGCGGCTGATCAGCAGGCCCCCGCCCAGGCCCAGAACCACGACCAGCAGCATGGCGCCCCACAGAGCCTGGGTCAGCCGGTCCAGATAGGCTTCGGTGTCGCCGATATCCTGGGCCACGAACAGCAGTTCGCCCCCCTGAAGACGCACCATGACGCCCAGCGCCTTGCGGCGAATGATGCGCCCCGCCTCGTCGGTGTCGGTGAAGCGGAACGTCTCCCAACGCTCCGCCGGGTCATCGGATCGGGGCTCCACCGGAGTGATGTTCAGGCTGCGGGTGACCGGCTCGCCCCCGGCGTCCAGCAGGATGTACAGATAGGGGCCGCCCCTCAGGATGCGCTCCACCAGCGCCTGGTTCAGGGGGTTGAGCCCCCGCTCGCGGTAGATGGCGGTCAGTCCCCCCACCTCGCGCCGCACGTCCGCCTCCGCCCGGGCGTTCGCCTCGGAGGCGGAGGCCACATAGACATAGGCCAGCACCGCGCTGGCGGCCGCGGCGAACAACGCCACGAACATCAGCGTCAGCCGGAAGGGCGTGCGCCGGAAGAGCGAGGGGAGTTTCACAGAAATTCTCCCTCCCCGTCCCGGGGAGGGTGGCTGGCGCGCAGCGACAGCCGGGTGGGGCGGGCAAGGCAATGCCGCCGCACCGTCTGAACGACATCATCCAGAGTGTCCCGAACGGACAAATTCGAGAACCGCAAGGTCAGAAATCCCACTCTCGCCAACACCGCGTCCCGCACCCTGTCCTTACGCTGCCGGTCTTCGCCATCGTGCGATGCACCGTCCACTTCGACAATCAACAGCCTGTCCATGCAAACGAAGTCGAGAATGTAGCCTCTCAGCGGCGCCTGTCGGCGGAAGTGCAGGCCTTCGGCCCGCAGTCTGCGCAAAGCAACCCACAAGCGAGCTTCGGCTGGCGTCAATCGTTTCCTGAGAGCCCTTGCTTTGGCGATGACGGCCATGTCGCCGAGTCCTCCCCACCCGGTCGCTACACGACCGCCCTCCCCGAACGGGGAGGGAGAACGCCTTGCGAAACTTAAGCTTCCAATCTGTAACCCGCGCCTCGCACCGTCTGCAGCATGGCCTTGTCGAAGCCCTTGTCGATCTTGGCGCGCAGGCGGCTGATGTGGACGTCGATGACGTTGGTCTGGGGGTCGAAATGGTACTCCCACACCTTCTCCAGCAGCATGGTGCGGGTCACCGACTGCCCGGCGTGGCGCATGAGGAACTCCAGCAGCTGGAACTCGCGCGGCTGCAGGTCGATCTCGGTCTCGCCCCGATGCACCGTTCGAGCGATCAGGTTCATCTCCAGATCGCCGACCTTCAGCACGGTCTGCACCCCGCCGGTCTCCCGGCGGCGCGACAGGGCCTCGACCCGGGCGATCAGCTCGGCGAAGGCGTAGGGCTTGACCAGATAGTCGTCGGCCCCGGCCTTCAGGCCCGTAACCCGATCCTCCACCTCGCCCAGCGCCGACAGGAACAGGACCGGTGTCTGGTCTCCGTCCTTGCGCAGGGTCTCGACCATGCCGACCCCGTCCAGCCGCGGCATCATGCGGTCCACCACATAGACGTCGTAGCCGCCCTTCTGGGCCTCCACGAGCCCATAGGCGCCATCGACGGCATGGGTCACCTCGTGCCCGGCCTCCGACAGGCCGCGCACCATGGCGCCCGCGGCCTCCGCATCGTCCTCGACCACCAGTATGCGCATCAGCCCCGTCTCCAGTATCGCCAGCATAACGCCAGAGCCTGATTCACGGCGTAGGTGGAATCAGCGATTCCGCCAACGCCGATCAGGCGTCCGGCGACCCTACTCCTCGTCGCCGCCCAGTTCGAGAACCACCGGCCGATTGCCCTGAGGCGTACGGACCAGCAGCAAGACGCCGGGCCGCCCTGATTCACGGACGCGTTGCACCGCCTGACGGAACTCCGCGACCGTGGAAACGGCGCGCCCATCCGCCTGGACGATGACCATGCCCGGCGCGAAACCCCGGGTGGCCGCCGTGCTGCCGGAGGCGACTCCCGTGATCACCAGACCGTTCACGCCGGAAGGAATGGAGTGACGCTCGCGCAAGGCTCCCGTCATCGGCGCCACCGTCAGCCCTTCGATGGCGGTGCCGGCGGGGGTTTCCGGCTGGCCGGGGCGCGGCGCGCCTTCGTCGTCGCCGCTCTGGGCGTTCAGTTCAGCTGCGGAAGGTCTAACGCCGGAGCGGACACTGAGTTGGACGCGACGCCCTTCGCGAAGAACCGTGAGGCGCAGGGTGTCTCCAGGAGCAGCCTGACCGACGCGACGGGTCAGGTCTGTGTTGTTCCGGACCGGCTGCCCGTTCAATTCGACCACGATGTCGCCGGCCTGGACGCCCGCCTGATCCGCCGGGCCGCCCGGCGTCGTGCTGTTGACGTAGGCCCCCTGAACGTCGTCAGCCAGACCCAGCGCTTCCCGATAGTCGCTGGTCAGCGTTCCGATCTCGACGCCCAGATAACCGCGCTGGATGCTGCCGCCCTGCATCAACTGCTGGGTCACGCGTTGCGCCACGTCCGCCGGAATGGCGAAGCCGATGCCCACCGACACGCCCGTGGGCGAGAAGATCGCCGTGTTCACGCCGATGACGCGGCCATAGATGTCGAAGGTCGGACCGCCGGAATTGCCCCGGTTGATGGGGGCGTCGATCTGGATGAAGTCCACATACTGATCGCCGATGTCCCGCCCGCGCGCCGAGACGATCCCGGCCGTGGCCGAACCGCCGAGGCCGAAGGGATTGCCCAGCGCCACGACCCAGTCGCCCACGCGGGGCTGGGCCTGGGTCTCGAACTGCACGAACGGGAAGGTCCCGCCGTCCACCTTCAGCACCGCCAGATCGGTCAGCTCGTCACGGCCCACGATCCGGGCCGTCAGTTCGCGGTCGTCGGTCAGCTTGACCGTGATCTCCGAGGCGTTCTCAACCACGTGATTGTTGGTGACGATGTAGCCGTCCGCCGAGATGAAGAAGCCCGAGCCGGAGCCGGCGCCCTCCATCATCGGCTCTTCCTCGTTCTCGCCCCGCGGCTGTTGCGGCACCGAGAAGGGGAACGGCAGGCCGGGGATGTTGGGGAAGCCGCGCATGCTCGGGCGCGGCACCCGGGTGCGCACGTCGATCTGCACCACGGCGGGCGAAACCTGCTCGATGATGTCGGCGAAGGAATTGGGCGCGCCGGGCGGCGGCTGGAACAGAACGGCGCCGGCCGTGGAGGCGGGGACCAGACCCGCGCGCAGTTCAGCCCGCTGCTCCTGGGCGCCGGCCGCGGGCCAGTCGATGATCCCGCCGGCGGTCGCCGCGGCGGCGAAGGTCAGTCCGACCGCGGCGCCCAGAATGAATTCCTTACGCTTCAGCATCGTCGTCCTTGTGTCGTTTCGTCGGGGCCGAAGGGCGGCCCCGTGCCCCTTGATATAACCCTATGACGCGGCGCGCCAAGGCGAACCAGTTACGGTTCATACAGATCAGGGATGATCATGGGGCGAGGATGCGTCCAAATCCGGGCGATGCGCCAACCGTTTCTCCAGAGCGGCTTCCTCAGCCGGCGTCAGGGGCGCGGCCTCCGACGGGCGGCGCCGAAGGGTCGTCAGCAGAACGCCCCCCGCGACCAGCACCACAAGGAACGGCCCCAGCCACAGCAGCAGGGTTCCGACCCGGAACGGCGGTCGGAACAGCACATAGTCGCCATAGCGCCGCACCAGCCCGGCCTCGATCTCGGAATCAGTGCGCCCCGCCGCCACCTCGTCGCGCACCAGACGGCGCATGTCCGCCGCGATGCCGGCCGGGGAATCGGCGATGGATTCGTGCTGGCAGACCACGCAGCGGATGTCCTGAAACAACGCCCGCGCCCGCGCCTCCTGCGCCGGATCGGGCAAGGGCCGGTCGGGCGCCGCCGCCGGTTCCGCGAAAGCCATCAGGGCCACCGCGGCGATCAGCAGCAGACGCTTCATGCCTTGCGCCTCCCCGCCACCCCGAACCTGAGCCGCCGGTCCGACAGGGACACCAGGCCCCCCAGCGCCATCAGCGCCGGCCCGAGGAAGATCAGCCGCGCCCACGGGTTCCAGTGCACCCGCACGGTCCAGGCCTGGGCCAGGGTCTCGGTGGCGCGCCGCTCGCCCAGCACCACATAGACGTCGTCCAGCCCCCGGAAATCCAGCCCCACCTCTGTGGTGGTCTGGCCGCCCGCCGGGAAGAAGCGCCGCTCGGCGGTCAGGGTCCGCGCGCCCGCGCCGTCCTCGCGCACCACGGTGAACCGGCCCTGTTCGGCCAGATAGTTCGGCCCCTCGACGATGCGCACCTCGTCCAGCGTCACATGCCACGGGCCCGCCACGGCGGCCGGTCCGCCCGGCGCCGTCACCGCCACCGCCTCGACCTTGAAAGCCGTCTCGGCCACCGCCCCCATGACGAACAGGCCCAGCCCCGCGTGGGCCAGTGTCATGCCGAACGCGCCCACGGGCAGGCCGGTCAGCCGCCGCCAGACCTCGGTCCGGGGCGCCCGGAACAGGCGGATGCGTTCGGCCAGCTCGGCGACCGCCCCCGCGATCAGCCAGACGCCCAGCCCGATCCCCGCCGCCGCCATGGCCTTCATGGGATCGAACAGGAACAGCGCCGTCAGGGCCGCGACCACCGCCACGCCAAAGGCCAGGGTCAGGCGCTGCACCACGCCCTTCAGGTCGGCCCGCTTCCACGCCAGCAGCGGCCCGGCCGGCAGGATGATCAGGGCCACGGCCATCAGGGGCGTGAAGGTCAGGTTGAAATAGGGCGGCCCCACCGAGATGGTCTCGCCGGTCACCGCCTCGAGGATCAGCGGATAAAGGGTGCCCAGCAGCACCGTGGCCGCCGCCGCCGACAGGAACAGGTTATTGAGAACCAGACTGCTCTCGCGGCTGACCGGCGCGAAGACGCCCCCCCGGGGCAGGCCCGGCGCGCGCCAGGCGAACAGGGCGAAGGCCGCGCCCGCCGCCACCCCGAGGATGGCCAGCAGCAGCAGCCCCCTGTCCGGATCCACAGCGAAGGCGTGCACCGAGGTCAGCACGCCCGAGCGCACCAGAAACGCCCCCAGCATGGAGAAGCTGAACGCCATCAGGGCCAGGAACACGGTCCAGCCGGCCAGCGCCCCGCGTTTCTCCGTCACGATGGCCGAGTGCAGCAGGGCCGCCCCCGCCAGCCACGGCAGGAACGAGGCGTTCTCCACCGGGTCCCAGAACCACCAGCCGCCCCAGCCCAGTTCGTAATAGGCCCAGAACGACCCCAGGGCGATGCCGATGGTCAGGAACACCCAGGACGCCAGCGCCCACGGCCGCACCCAGCGGCCCCACGCCGGATCAACCCGTCCCTCGATCAGGGCGGCCACGGCCAGCGAGAAACACACCGAAAACCCGACGTAGCCCAGGTAGAGCATGGGCGGGTGGATCGCCAGGGCCGGGTCCTGCAGCAAGGGGTTGAGCGAGGCGCCCTGCACCGGCGCCGGATCCAGCCGGGTGAAAGCGTTGGAGGTGAACACCGTGAAGGCCAGGAACATGGCGTTCAGCCCGCCCTGCACCGCCACCGCCGAGGTCTTCAGACCGAACGGCAGGCCCCGGCCCAGTCCCAGCACGGCGCCGAACGCCGTCATGACCAGACACCACAGCAGCAGTGATCCCTCGTGGCTGCCCCAGGCCCCCGCCACCCGATAGAACAGCGGCTTGGCCGTATGGCTGTTCAGGGCCACGTTGCTGACCGAGAAGTCCGACACCACGAAGGCCCAGATCAGGGCGCCGAAGGCCACCGTCACCGCGCCCGCCGAGGCGAACGCCGCCCCCTGCCCCGCGCCCGCCAGAACCGGCGAGCGCAACAGGCGGCCTGCGCCGGACGCCGCGGCCTGCAACACAGCGAGGGCCAGGGCCAGGGCCAGGGCGAAAGCGCCGAACTCCGCGATCATTCGGTCACATAGGCGACGCCAGAGGGCGCCTCTCCCCCAAGCCGCCACTCGCCGGTCTCCTTGAGGCGGTCAGCGACTTCGCGCGGCATGTAGGTTTCGTCGTGCTTGGCCAGAACCTGGGTGGCGTGAAACACCCGGGCCTCATCGAACGCGCCTTGCGCCACGATGCCCTGCCCCTCGCGGAACAGGTCGGGCAGATCGCCCTGGAACACGATACGCGCGTCGGCCGCGTTGTCGGTTACAGAAAAGGCCACCGAGCCGTCCGCCCCGTGTTCGACGCTGCCCGGCAGCACCAGCCCGCCCAGACGGATCATGCGGCCCGCGGGCGCGGCCTCCTCGGTGATCTCCGACGGGCTGTAGAAAAAGGTCACGCTGTCGCGCATGGCCCACAGCGACAGACCCACGGCCAGCAGCAATACCGGGGTCACCGCAGCGATGATCCACAGGCGGCGGCGCGCCTTTGGCGATCGGGGCAGCCAGCTCATCGCCCGCCTCCCGCAGCCGCCAGATCCGCCTGCAACTGGGCTCGGCGCGGATCGCCCGGCGGCAGTTCGGTCAGCAGCGGGGCCCAGAGCGCGCGCGCTTCGTCGGTCTCACCGCGCGCCAGGGCGGCGCGACCCAGAAAGTAACGCGGCGCCTGGGCGTCCGGGTTGCGCGCCAGCGCCTGACGGAAGGCGGCTTCGGCGTCGGCGCCCACGACGCCCTGCTGGGCCGTGGTCAGCGCTTCGCCCAGCCGGGCCCAACTGACCGGATCCTCGGCGTCCAGCGTCAGGGCGCGGCGGAACGCGGTCGCCGCCCCGATGGGGTCGCCGGCCTCGAAGCGGGCGCGGCCAAGAAAGACCTGTGCGTCACGGTCTGTCGGGTCGGCGCGCGCCACCCTTTCGGCCACCGCCGCCAGACGCGGCGCATCCAGATTGTCCAGATCCCCGGCCCAGCCTTCCACCCTCTGGGCGAACGGCTGATCCGCCATGCCCGGCGCCCCCGTGATCCAGTAGGCCCCCAGCGCCACCAGGGCCGTGGCCAGAAGGGCCGCCAGCACCCAGCGCCCCTGCGTCAGGTCTGCCGGGGCCGCCCCGGCGTCATCCGCGCTGGCCAGAAGCCTGCGCCCCGCCTCCGCCCGCGCCACGCGCCAGGCGTCATCATCCAGCAGCCCGCGCGCGTGCAGGGCGTCCAGTTCGGCGATCTGGCGAGCGTCCGGCGACGCCGGACCGACAACCAGGGCCGCACCCCGCGCACGCCACAGCACCACGATCCCCGCAAGGGTCGCCGTCATGCCCGCAGCAAGCCAGAACATCCACATGCGACGGGGTTTAGGCGATCAGGCGATCTGTGGCGAGGGCGCCGCTGTCGCACCCGTGGCCGCCGCCAGCCGGCGACGCAGGGTCCGGGCCGGAACCTCCGCATCGGCCTGGACCAGAAATTCGGCGCAAAGCACCGCCAGCGCCGTCATCTGACTCTCGTCCGGCCCCTCGCCCGCGTTCAGGGCCTCGATCAGTTCGTCGCCGTACTGACTCAGTCGCTTTTCCAGGGTCTCGCACACCTGGGTCCGCTGGCCCGCGCAGCCCAGCACATTGGCTGCAGCCTTCGACATGCCCAGAACCGTCATGGCGGCGCGCGCCTGCTGCACCAGCGGCCCGTCGGTGCGCGCGTCCATCACCGGCGCCATGCGGCTCATGGCCCCGTGGATGCGCACCCGTTCCATGGGCAGGGCCTTGTCCACCATGCGCGGGCAAAGCCCCATCAGGTTCTCCAGGGCCCGACCCATGCGCTGTTTGAGCACATGGAAACGCGCGCCCCAGGCGCCCTCGTGGGTGAAGGCCAGGGACAGCTCCATCTGGGCCATCAAGTCGGACGCCCTGGTCAGCCGGTCAGCGATCACCCGCGCCTCCTCGGGCACGTTGCGCGCGGGGTGGAACTGGTCCAGGTCGTCAGCAGTCTCCTCCACCTGTTCGAACAGGCGCTCGCCGAAGTCCGCCAGTTCGGATTCCGCCAGAAACCGCTCCTCCCCGCTCACGCCGGAAACCCGGCTGATGACCCGCAGGATCAGGGGCGCTTCGCGGATATTGGCGAACAGGATCTCCAGCATCCGGGGCGCCGCGTCTTCGCTGATACGGGTCGTGTCACGCATCATCAGGCGCAGCGAGGCCGCGCTGTCCGCATCGGGCCGTCCCGTCCACAGGTCGAGCATGGGCATGGCCGCGCGGGCCATGGGCGCAAGGTCGAAACAGGCGGCCAGATTTTGCGCCGTGCGCGCATCCAGACCGGGCCAGATCGCGCCGGGCTCGTCCCGCAGCACGGCTGCGGCGCTCAGGCACAATTGATCCAGCAGACGCGGGCTGATCTCGCCGCCCCCCACGGTCATGTCCTCCGCCTGTTCCAGCAGAAGGGGCTGGCGGGCGCTGACGGCCCTCCACAGTCCGTTCAGAATCGGTGAGGGAAAGTTCATCCCCCGCACGCCGTCGGCGCGCTTGCGGAACAGTGCGATCAGGGGACCGAAGGCGATCGCGCGCATGCGTCGGGCGTTGATCTCCGCCACCGTGCGCTTCCGGATCCAGTCCGCCTTGGCGCCGGGCGTCGAACGCAGGGCCACGGACAGCTTGCCCAGCGCCGAATCCGGCGCCGCCTCAAGCATGGCGCTGATTGCATTGCGGCTGGCGACGGAGAGCTCCGTCATATGCCCCGTACTCCCCGGCGATTCATCCGCCCATCATCCGCTCGCCCGCTTAATGAAACGCATAAACCGGACATGGCGTCAGGATTCGACGCGTCAGGATTCGGCCGCGGGCAGCTCCAGCATGGCCTTCAGCCCGCCCATGTCGCTGTCGCCCAGCGTCAGGCGGCCCTCATAGGCCTTGGTCAATTCGTCGACGATGCTCAGGCCGAGGCCGGTGCCGGGAACATCCTCGTCCAGCCGGGCGCCCCGCTTCATGACCTCGTCCCGCCGATCCTCCGGCAGCCCCGGCCCGTCGTCTTCGATCACCAGCAGCAGACGCCCCAGTCCCGTGGCGCCTGCGGACACCTTCACGCGCCGCTCGCACCAGATGCAGGCGTTCTCCAGCAGATTGCCCACCATTTCCTGAAGATCCTGCCGTTCCCCGCGAAACAGCAGTTCGTCCGGGGCGCGCCAGTCGATCACCACGCCCCTGGACTGGAACACCCGCTCCAGCATCACGGCCATCTCGTCCAGCACCTCGGCGACGGCGGTCCGCTCGCCCGAACCCTGCGCCCTGGCGGCGGCGCGGGCCCGGCGCAGGTGGTGGTCCACCTGGCCGCGCATGATCTCGGACTGGCGGCGCACAATGGCGGGCAGATCCCCGGGCTGACCCTCTGTCTCGGCCAGCATCACCGACAGGGGCGTCTTCAGGGCATGCGCAAGATTGCCCACATGGGTGCGCTGGCGCTCCACCACTTCCTGATTGTGGTCCAGCAGCTTGTTCAGTTGTTCGGCCAGGGGCGCGATCTCCTCCGGATAGTCCTGGGAGATGCGCGTGGCGCGGCCCTTGCGCACGTCGCCGATCTCCTGACCCAGTTCGTAAAGGGGGCGCAGGCCGACGCGCACCTGCAGGAACACCGCGCCCACCAGGCCGGCGCCCAGCAGGGCCAGGGCGATCCAGGTGAAGGTGGCGAACTGGCGCGTGTCCGCGTCGATGTTCGACCGGTTGATGGCCGCGATGAACACCACCGGTTCGGCGCGGCCGGGAAGCTGCTTCTGGCTGGCCGCAACGCGCAGGGGCTCCTCGTTGTTGGGCCCCACCGCGTTGTAGGAAATGGTTGCGCCCGCGGCCGTCGCCACCCGTTCGGCCAGACTGGCGGGAATGGGCATCTCGCTGTCCCAGAGGGATGTGGAGCGCGCCACCACGATCAGCCGGCCGTCCGCGTCCCGTTCGGCCACGGCCCAGTAGTTGCCGGACAGCAGGTCCAGCGTCTGCTGATTGTTGAGCTGGGGGACAACCACCCGGCCGCCCTGAACGGACGTCGCTCGTACCAGCTGGTCTATGGTGTTGTTGAGCACGCCGCCCAGGCGCCGCAGGCCAGATTCCTGGAACTGGGAGGTCAGCACGACCCCGGTCACCAGCAAGGCCGCCAAAATCCATGCGGAGGCCAGCCAGATCAGCCGGCGGGTCAGGGACCGGCCGGGACGACCCAGATAGCGCCCCAGATCCTGCTTCACGCCGCCTCGGATTCCCCGGCCAGCGGCGTCAGGCGATAGCCCAGGCCGCGCACGGTCTCGATCCGGTCAGACCCGATCTTCTTTCTCAGCCGCCCGATGAACACCTCGATGGTGTTGGAGTCGCGGTCGAAGTCCTGATCGTACAGGTGCTCGACCAGTTCGGTGCGGCTGATGACCCGGCCCTGATGCATCATCAGATAGTGCAACAGCCGGTATTCCAGCGAGGTCAGGCGCAGCGGCTCGCCGTCCACGGTGGCCCGGGCGGCGCGAGGATCAAGACGCAGGGCGCCGCACTCCAGGGTCGAGGTCGCATGCCCCGCCGACCGCCGCAGAAGGGCGCGCAGCCGGGCCAGCAATTCCTCGGTGTGGAACGGCTTGGTCAGATAGTCGTCGGCCCCCGCGTCGAAGCCGGAGACCTTGTCGGACCAGGCCCCGCGCGCGGTCAGGATGAGGACCGGCGTGGTCTTGCCGTCCCGGCGCCAGCGTTCCAGCACCGAGACCCCGTCCACCTTGGGCAGGCCCAGGTCCAGCACAACCACGTCATAGGGTTCGGTATCGCCCAGAAAGTGCGCTTCCTCGCCGTCCGGGGCGTGGTCCACCGCATAGCCGGCGTCGCCCAGGGCGGTCTTCAATTGACGCGACAGGTCGGCGTCGTCCTCGACAAGCAGCACTCTCATCAGCGTTCTCCGATCACGGCCCCGGTGCGGGCGTCCACCGTGATGTCGGCGACGCGTCCGCCCGGATATTCCCAGCGCACCACATAGACGGCGCGGCCGCCCATGTTGCGCTCATTAATTCCCAGCATGCGGCCGTCGCGGCCACGAGAGACCGAGCGCGCCACCTCGCTGGCGCTGACCCGGCGGCCCTCACGGGATTCCTCACGGGCGCGGTCCTGACGAAGCGAACCCATCATGGGGTCGCGCGCCTGGACCTCGAGCGCATGGGCTGACGTTTCCGCCATGGGAGCGGCGGCGATCAGTCCGGCGAGAAGAAGGATGCGGATACGGGTCATGCTGAGCGGTTTACGGCTGCGCCTCTGAACGGCGTCTGAACAGGGGCGTGAGAAACGGGTCATGACCGGCGCGTCCATCGGTCGCTTTCCTCATGAGCATAGAGGCTTCCGGTCGGTTCAGGAAGGTGAATGCCGACTGAACCGCGCTGTTCAGGTCAGGCTCAGACGCCGGATGCTTTTCTGGCTCCATCATCACCGCCCCGATCACCGGGTCGGCCGAACCGAAGCGAGGAAGACATCATGATGAAGAAGTTGCTTTTGCCCGTCATGGCCGTCGCGGCGATTTCCGTCGCGGTTCCGGCCGCCGCCCAGCACTATGGCCCGCCCCGCGGCGGTCCCGCCTATGGCCAGCAGCACGCCGGCCCGCCCATGGCCGTGCGGGTCCGCCATCTGGAGCGCAACGTGGAGTTCGCCCACCGCGCCCGGGTCATGAGCACCGGCAAGGCCCGCGATTTCCGGCGCGGCATCGCTCGTCTGGTGCAGCTTGAGCGCCAGTATGGCCCGCGCATGACCCTGCGCGAGCGTCACGACCTGGAGCGCCGCTATCAGGATCTCGACCGCTCCATCGATCGCTACGTCCAGCGCGCGCGCTATCGTCGCTGATCCGACTCTCTCTCCCGCCGTCGCAGGGCGCGGTCCGAAAGGGCCGCGCCCTTTGGCCTTTCAGGCGTCGATCACGCGGATTTCCGGCCAGCGGGCGCGGGCGTTCTCCACCGCCCGGTCCCATCCCCTGGCCTTCGGCCGGTCCGGATTGGGCCGCAGCACCATGTCGAACACGTCCTCCAGCCCGAACGGAGCGGCTACGCTGATCTCACCATCATCCTCCAACCGCACCCCCACCGCAAAGGCCGGCGCCACAAAGCGCCCTGGCGCCTCGTCCGTGCCGGTCAGGGCCTCGTAGGGCTCGCCGAACTTGCCCTCGAACCACAGATGCACCCGCGCCTGATTGCGGACCTCCACCATGTCCCGCAGCGGTGGCTCGAACGCCTCCGCAACCTTGCGGATCACCGCATCCTCGGCGCCCCACGAGGTGTCGAGGTCGAAATAGCCCACGTCGTAGTCGCGGATTCCATACCCCGCATCACGTCCCGTCACCGCGTTCCAGACGCACTGATAGACCGCGCCGGAAAAGACCCGCCAGTCGTTCAGGCCCAGATTCCGCACCGTGGTCATGACCTGCATCAAGCCTGGATCGGCCCGCACGATGGCCTTCAGCCGGTCCTCCAGATCGTTCATCGCAGCGGCCAGCCGTGGTCCAGCGGGCCGTGGCCGCCGCCCAGCCCCGGCGCCTGCCGGATGGCCTCGGCCACATAGGCCCAGGCCTCGGCGACCGCCTGCTCCAGCGGCAGGCCCTTCGCGATCCCCGCCGCGCACGCGCTGGCCAGGGTGCAGCCGGTGCCGTGGGTGTGCCGCGTCTCGATGCGCGGGCCCTCCAGCAGGGTCTCGCCGCGCGGGGTCATCAGCAGGTCCACCACCGTCTGGCCCGGCACATGGCCGCCCTTCATCAGCACCCCTCCCGCGCCCAGCCGCAACAGCGCCTCGCCCGCGCGCCGCTGGCCGTCCAGATCGGCGACCTCGATCCCGGTCAGGGCTTCGGCCTCCGGCGCATTGGGGGTCAGCAGGGCCGCGCGCGGAACCATCAGCGCCCGCACCGCCGCCACCGCGTCCTCGTCCAGCAGGGACGCGCCGCCCTTGGCGATCATCACCGGGTCCACCACCACAGGAGCGCCCGCCCGGTCAAGAATCTCCGCCACGCAGCGCACCACCTCCACCGAGCCCAGCATGCCGGTCTTGATCGCATCGGTCCCGATATCGTCCAGCACCGCGTCCGCCTGGGCCGCGATCACATCCAGCGGCACAGGATGCACCCCGTGGACGCCCAGGGTGTTCTGGATGGTCAGGGCCGTGATCGCCGTGGCCGCGAACCCGCCCATCATGGTCACCGCCTTGATGTCGCCCTGCACCCCCGCCCCGCCGCCGGAGTCGGAGCCGGCGATGATGAGCACGCGGCCCATCTTTCGGGCGCTATCGCTTGCGACGCGGTCGCTCGCTGCTTGAGCGCCCATCACTGCACCCCCGAGAACAGCTTCAGCCCCACGATACCGCTGACGATCATCAGGATGCACAGGATCCGCAGCGTCGTGGACGGCTCGCCATAGACCAGGATGCCGATCCCCGCCGCGCCCACCGCCCCGATTCCGGTCCAGATGGCGTAGGCGGTGCCGATGGGCAGCTTCTGGGTCGCCAGCCACAGGAACCAGAAGCTGGCGATCATGGTCACGCCCACCACCAGCGAGGTCACCGGCCGTGACGGCCCGACGAATTTGAAGCCCGAGGCCCATGCGACCTCGAGCAGGCCCGCGATCAGCAGCGAAACCCAGGGATTGAGGGGAGGAAACGTCATGCCAGCCACATGGGACAAGCGGCGCATAGGGGCAAGCATCCTTCACATTGACATATAGCTATATAGCTGTTTCCTTATATTCATGCATCAGGCTCTTCAGGCGCTCGGCGAACCCAATCGACTGGCCATCATGGCCATGCTGGCGAACGGCGAACGTCCCGCCGGCGATTTCGTGGACGCCCTGCCCATCAGCCAGCCGACGGTGTCGAAACACCTGTCCGTGCTGCGCGAGGCCGGCCTCGTCACCGTGCGCAAGGACGCCAACCGGCGGCTCTACAGCCTGAACCCGGCGCCCCTGGCCGAAATCGACGCCTGGCTGGAGCCCTATCGCCGCTTCTGGGCCAGCCGTCTGGATGCGCTGGAGACCTATCTGGACAAGGAGTTTCCGCAATGACCGACACCCTTGTGCGCCTCGGCGCCGACCAGGGCCGCTGGCGCGAAATCGAGGGCGGCTGGGAGCTGCGCTTCGAGCGCCGCCTGCGCCACAGTCCCGAGCGCGTCTGGGCCGCCCTGACCACGCCCGAGGGCCTGAAATGCTGGCTGGCCGAGGCCGCCATCGAGGGCAAGGACGGCGGCCGCATGGATCTGCGTTTCACCCAGCCCGCTACTGAAAACTTCCCCGACACCGAGGACTGCCGCGCCCACTACAACGAGGTGCTGGTCTGGCGCCCCTACACCCGGTTCGAGCACACTTTCGGCGACCCGGACTCCGTGGTCAGCTGGCGGCTTGAGCCCGATGGCGACGGCACTTGCCTGACCCTGATCCACCGCGTGCCCCAAAGCTGGGAGTGCGACCTGTCCCGCACCCTGTCCGGCTGGCACCACCACATGGAGGGTCTGGACGACGCCGTGCGCGGCGTGGCCCACCCCTGGTCCTGGCCCCGCTGGACCGCCCTGCGCGACGCCTACGCCGCCGAAGTGGAGAAGACATCATGAGCGACTGGCTGGACCAGATGGTCGGGGAGTGGACTTTCGAAGGCCGCTCCGTCCCCGATCACCCCGACAACCTTCAGACCGGGACCGAGCACGTCACCCGCCGGGGCGCCTGGCTCATCATCGAAGGCGAAGACTACCGGTTTCAGCTGACCCTCGACCCGGAAACAGGCCGCGCGTCCGGGGACTTCGTCCATTGGGCCCATCCGCTGCTGTGGACCTACGACGGCGCGGTGGAGGATGACGGCAAGCTGCACCTGCGAAGCCGGGGGCCCGACATGGAGGGCAAGGGCGGCGACACCGAGTATGACGACGTCTTCGAGATGATCTCGCCGGATGAGCGGCGCTCGGCGGGCCGCGTCCGCGACCCGGACGGCGCCTGGCGCGACTTCAGCCGCACCCTCTATCGCCGCAAGGGAAGCGCCGCATGATCCGCATCAAGCTCACCAGCATTGCGGTGGACGATCAGGCCAGGGGCCGCGCCTTCTATGTGGACACGCTCGGCTTTCAGGTGAAGCACGACATCCCCATGGGCCCGGTCAGCTGGCTCACCGTGGTCTCGCCCGCCGATCCCGACGGCGTTGAGCTGTCCATCGAGCCGGGCGGTCAGCGCCCCGAATTCCGTAAATTCCAGGACTGGATGCGCGAGCAGGGCATCCCCTGGACCGCCTTCGCCGTGGACGACATCGACGCGGAGTATGAGCGACTGTCGGGACTGGATGTCGAATTCCGCGGCCCGCCCGCCGACATGGGGCCCACCCGCGGCTGCACCCTGGACGACGGCTGCGGCAATCTGATCATGCTCTATCAGGGCTGACGCGCGCTTTGATCCCGCGTTTTCGAACGCCGATGATCCTGTTTCATCCCGCTGTCCCGCGCCGCCTTATGATGGCGTCATGACCAACGCCTCCCCCTCCCACGCTCACCCCGGCGATGCATGGCGCGCGCCGGGTGAGAGGTATGGGACTCCGATTGCACTCTTGCACTCTTGCACTCTTTTTCGCGTCGGGCGTCTCACACCCGCTCCGCGCCCCCTCCACCGTCATTCCCGGCCCTGCGCAGGGAACCCATATTCACGGAGCGTCCCAGGGGTCGGGCGGGCGTATGGATCGCCGGGACAAGCCCGGCGATTACGGGATTATTTCAATAAAATCAATAGAATTGCCCACGCCAGCCCCTCTACGTCCCAAAGGAGATTTCGGACAATTCGTACTATTCGGACTCTGTTTTTTTCCAGACCTGAGTCTGAAACCATCCACCCGCTCAGCGCCGGAAGACGCCCACCAGCTCCACATGGGTCGACCACAGGAACTGGTCGATGGGGGTGACCCGCTCCAGTACAAAGCCGGCGTCGATCAGCACCCGGGCGTCCCGGGCGAAGGTCGTGGGGTTGCAGGACACGCCGACCACCACGGATGCCGACTTCGTTCCGGCGAACTGCTGGACCTGCTCCAGCGCCCCGGCCCGGGGCGGGTCGAAGACGATCGCCTCTATCCCCTTCAGGTCATGGGGCGACAGGGGGCGGCGGAACAGGTCGCGGGCCTGGGCGTCGATGCCCTTGAGCCCCTGCGCCGTGCCTGCGCCCGCCTTCAGGCCCGCGATGGCCCCGGCCGAGGAGTCCGCCGCCAGCACGGGCGCAACCTCGGCCAGCGGAAAGGTGAAGGTGCCCGCGCCGCAGAACAGGTCCGCGATCCGTTTGGCGCCGCGCACCGCCGCCACGGCCCGCTCCACCATGGCCGCCTCGGCCACAGGCGAGGCCTGCAGGAACGAGGCGGCCGGAAGAGGCACGGTCGCCCGGCCGAACCGCACCGTGGGCTGGCGCATCATCACCAGGGTCTCACCGTCCATGCTGAGCCGGGCGATGTCCGCTGTGCGCGCCGCGCGCACGCCCTGCTGGGCCACGTCGGCGGACCGGCCGCTGCGCTCCACCCCGGTGATGTCCACGTCCAGGCCCGAGTCGGTCACGGTCACATGCAGGGTCGGCGCCGACTTGGCTCCGCCCAGGAACGGCGCCGCCACCGCCGCAAGACCCGGCAGGGCGGCATTGATGCGCGGGTCCGACAGGGGACAGTGCGTCAGGGGCACCACCCGCCACGACCGGCGCCCCTTGAAGCCCAGCACCACCTTGCCGTCCTCGTCGCGCCGGGCATGCAGGGCGATGCGGCGGCGCACCCCCGGCGGGGTGGCGACGGTCGCCTCCACCTCGGTCTCGACGCCCTCGCGCTCCAGCGTCTCCACCACCAGATCCCGCTTCCACGCCAGATAGGGCGCGCTGGCCCAGTGCTGCAGCGGCGCCACCCCGCATTCCGCATAGGTCTGCGACTGGATCGGAACCCGGTCGGCGCTGGCCTCGAGGATCTCGACGGCCTCGGCCCTGCCGTCCTTCACCACCGCGCGCACCACCTCGCCGGGCAGCGTCCCCGGCACGAAGACAGCCCCGCCGGGGGTTTCGGCGATCCCGTCGCCCTGGTGGCCCACGCGGGCGATGGTCAATTGTTCGGACATGGCGACCCCATAGCCCGTCCCGCGCCCAAACCGAAACATGAACGAAGATGAACGGCCCGCTCAAAACCCGTTCAGGTTCGCTCCGCCATAACGGACCTCGACAAGGGGGTGCTGATCTTTCAGCGCCGCAACCCACAGAGACAAGATCAGGGCACGGAGCCGAAAAGATGAACGCCTTCCTGAAGAATTCCGCCGTCGCGGTCGCCGCCGTCGCCGCCTGTGCGACCGCCCTGCCCGCCTCGGCCCAGAACTACGGCCAGCCTTACGGCCAGAGCTACGGCTATCAGGCCCAGCACGGCTACGGCTACAATCAGGGTTACGAGACCAGCCAGCCCTACTACGACCAGTGCGTCCGCGATCAGCGCCAGCGTCAGGTCGCCGGCGGTCTGGCGGGCGCGGCCATCGGCCTTCTGGCCGGACGCGGCGTCGCCAGCCGCCGGGTCCGTAGCGAGGGCGGCGCCATGGGCGCGGTGCTCGGCGCAGCCGTCGGCGCCGGAGTCGGCGGCTCCACCGCCGCCTGCCAGCCCGGCCGCCCCCAGCCCTATGGGCAGCCCTACGGCGCCCAGGCCGGCTACGGTTACGACAACAGCCGCTACGATGATCGCTACGACCGCGATTACGGCTACCAGGATCGCGACCCGGGCTACGGCTATGGCCAGCCGGTCCGTGACTACAACAACGCCGATCAGTGCCGACTGGTCGAAAGCAACATCCGTCTTCCCGACGGCCGCGTGGAAAACCGCTACGTCCGCGCCTGCCCCGATGGAAACGGCCGCTATCGCGTCGTCGATTAAGTTTCAGCCCCCCTGTCGAATCGACGACGTGTAGGAAGCCGCCGGTGGAGCAATCCACCGGCGGCTTTTCTCTTCCCGCCTTCGCTGGCCCCGACGGCGCCCGCTGGCCTTTTGCTCGCGCGTCCTATATGGAGCCCCCGCCTCCCTGATCCGCAAATCGAGCGGGCCGAACGGACCGAGCCGGTCCGCGCGCCCGCCTTACACGTCTGAATGACCGCCATGAACCTTCGCAACGTCGCCATCATCGCCCACGTCGACCACGGCAAGACCACCCTTGTGGATCAGCTGCTGGCCCAGTCCGGCGTGTTCCGAGCCAATGAGGCGACCACCGAACGCGCCATGGACTCCAACGATCAGGAGAAAGAGCGCGGCATCACCATCCTGGCCAAGGCCACGAGCGTGCTGTGGAACGGCAAGGCGGGCGAGACCCGCATCAACATCATCGACACCCCCGGCCACGCCGACTTCGGCGGCGAGGTGGAGCGCATCCTGGGCATGGTGGACGGCTGCGTCCTGCTGGTTGACGCCGAGGAAGGGGTCATGCCCCAGACCAAATTCGTGCTGACCAAGGCCCTGAAAATGGGCCTGAAGCCGATCCTCTGCATCAACAAGGTCGACCGCGCCCACGCCGATCCTGACCGGGTGCACCTGGAAACCATCGACCTGTTCTCGGCCATCGGCGCCAGCGAGGAGCAGCTGGACTTCCCCCACATCTACGCCTCGGGCCGCGACGGCTGGGCGACCCTGGACCTGAACCAGAAGTCCGACACCCTGGCCCCTCTGTTCGACCTGATCGTCGACCACATCCCCGAGCCGCCCGTCGCCCTGAACGTCGACAAGCCCTTCCAGATGCTGAACGTGCTGATCGAATCCGATCCGTTCCTGGGCCGCCTGCTGACAGGCCGCATCGAGAGCGGCAAGGCCGTACCCGGCATGGCCATCAAGGCCCTGGACCGCGACGGCAAGCAGATCGAACAGGGCCGCATCACCAAGGTGCTGGCCTTCCGCGGCCTGAAGCGCCAGCCGGTTGAAGAGGGCGCCCAGGCCGGCGACATCGTCGCCATCGCCGGCATGTCCAAGGCCACCGTGGCTGACACCCTGTGCGCGCTTGAAGTCACCGAGGCCCTGCCCGCCCAGCCCATCGATCCGCCCACCATCTCCATGACCGTCGCCGTCAACGACAGTCCCCTGGCCGGCCGCGAAGGCGACAAGGTGCAGAGCCGGGTCATCCGCGACCGTCTGCTCAAGGAAGCGGAGTCCAATGTGGCCATCCGCGTCACCCAGACCCCGGGCGCCGACGCCTATGAAGTCGCCGGCCGCGGCGAACTGCAGCTGGGCGTTCTGATCGAGAACATGCGCCGTGAAGGCTTCGAGCTGTCCATCTCCCGCCCCCGGGTGGTCTATCAGACCGGCGAGAACGGCGAACGGCTGGAGCCCATCGAGGACGTGGTCATCGACGTGGACGACGAATATTCCGGCGTGGTCATCGAGAAGCTGTCGGCCCGCAAGGCCGAGCTGAAGGACATGGGTCCGTCCGGCGCCGGCAAGACCCGTATCCAGTTGATGTGCCCCTCGCGCTCGCTGATCGGCTATCAGGGCGAGTTCCTGACTGACACCCGCGGCTCTGGCGTGCTGAACCGGGTGTTCAGCCACTATGAACCCTACAAGGGCGCCATCGAGGGCCGTCTGAAGGGCGTGCTGGTCTCCAACTCCGACGGGGACACGGCGGCCTTCGCCCTGTGGAACCTGGAGGATCGCGGCGTCATGTTCGTGGGCGCGGGCGAAAAGACCTATCAGGGCATGATCATCGGCGAGAACAGCCGGTCCGACGATCTGGACGTGAACCCCATCAAGGGCAAGCAGCTGACCAACGTGCGCGCCTCGGGCAAGGACGAGGCCGTTCGCCTGACCCCGCCGCGCCGTCCGTCGCTGGAACAGGCCATCGCCTATATCGAGAGCGACGAGCTGGTCGAGGTCACGCCCAAGTCCATCCGCCTGCGCAAGCAGGTCCTGAACCCCTCCTTCCGCAAGAAGCGCGTCAAGGACGACTGATCCGGTCCCGCCGCTCCATATCGATCATGAATCGGTCGAATGGGGCGGACTCGGGGTCATTTCCGGGCGCCGGAAACAAAACGAAATCTTCTGTGTTCACTTTTATGCGAGCGCCTGACGGCTCGCGAAACAGGAGATCTCATCATGATCCGCAAGACCGCTCTTCTGACCGGCGTGGCCGGCGCCCTGATGTTCGCCGCCCCTGCTCTGGCGCAGGAAATCCCCACCGACGATCCCATGGCCCAGGCTCCGGTGGAGCAGCCCATGGCTGAACCCGAAGCCAGCGGCTCCGTGGCGCCCGGCGCCGAGGTTCGCGCTGCTGACGGTGCTACGCTTGGCATCCTTGAAGGCGCCGGCGTGGACGCCTCGGGCCAGCAAACCCTGCAAATCCGCACCGCAGACGGCCAACTGCGTGAAGCGCCGATCGACGGCGCCGGTCTGGACGGCGGCGCGGTGGTGCTGGCCTGGACGGCCGCTGAGTTTGAAGCGGCCCCCGCTGTGACGGACGCCACGTCCAATGTTGCGGGCGAGGAACAGGACCTGACCACCCCGGCCGAACCCGCCGAGACCGAGGTTCTTCCTGAAGAAGGCGAGCCGGAATCCGACTGGTAAGCATCGGCTCAAGTCATGAAGAAGGGCGGCTCTTTCGAGCCGCCCTTTTTGCTGTCTGAAGCTCAGTTCTAGCGGCGCTTCACGAGGCCGAGAATGAACAGCAGGATGATCGCGCCGATCGTGGCGACGATGGTCGAGCCGATCCAGCCGCCCCAGGCGAAGCCAAGCGCGTTGGCGACAAAGCCGCCGATCAGGGCGCCGATGATGCCTACAATCAGATTCGTCAGCAGGCCGTGATTGCGGCCCATGATCTGTTCCGCCAGCCAACCGGCGATGATGCCGATAATGATCCAGGCGATCCAACCCATTCCACCCATGTTCGTATCCTTCCGTTGTTAAAACGAGGGTCGGCCTCGTAATGCGCCGACGCGGCCAAGGTTGCCTGATTGCCGCCACATTGCACCCCTGAAAATTGAATCCCTTCTCGCACCACGCGAACCCGGCATGGCCCTTGCGCCAGAAGAGGCGAGCTGTGCCGTAGTGGAACAGCGGCCGCCAAACGAGGAGGGGCTCAAGATGGCCACCGAAATCGATCTTCATCTGGGGCGTCGGCTGCGTCGTCGTCGTCGTCTTCTGGGTCTGACCCAGCAACAGCTTGCTGTTCAGGTCGGCATCCGTTTCCAGCAGATCCAGAAATACGAATGCGGCGCCAACCGGATTTCCGCCGCCCGCTTGTGGCAGCTGGCGGAAGCGCTTGAGACGCCCGTCAGCTATTTCTACGACGGTCTGTCCGAGGCCCTGGAACGCAAGGACGCAGGCGGGCCGGTCAAAGGCAACGGCGAGATGTTCTCCCGCAAGGAGACCATCGACCTGATCCAGGCCTATTACCAGCTTGGCGAGCGTCCGCGACGTCGCCTGCTGGACCTGGCCAAGTCCCTTCACGGCTCGCCGGAGCCAGCCTGATCCTCATAAGATCGTGACGCGTCGGCGGGCGCGCTGTATGCCCGCCCGTCATGACCCCGTACGAAGCTTTCGCCGTCGACCTGGCCCGCGCCGCCGCCGCTGTGACCCTGCCGCTGTTCCGCACGGACTGCGAAGAGGAGGACAAGGGCGGGCCCGGGGCCTTTGACCCCGTGACCCGCGCGGACCGGGACGCCGAAGCCGCGATGAGGCGATTGATCGCCGAGCGTTTTCCCGATCACGGCGTCATCGGGGAGGAGTACGGCGAGGATCGCCCCGACGCGGATCATGTCTGGCTGCTGGACCCCGTGGACGGCACCCGCGCCTTCGTGGCCGGGCTGCCTCTGTGGACCACCCTGATCGCCCTGCGTCATGAAGGACGGCCCGTCATGGGCGTCATCGCCCAGCCGGTGATGGACGAAATTTTCCTGGGCGGCCCCTCGGGCGCGGCGCTGATCAAGACCGGAGAGGCGCCCGCGCCGCTAAGGGTTCGTCCCTGTCCCAGCCTGAACGATGCGGTCATCGCCACGACCGACCCTGACATCTTCAGCGGCGCCGAACTGGGCGCCTGGACCCAGGTGCGGGCCGCGGCGCGGCTCGCCCGGCTGGGCTGCGACGCGTACGCCTACGCCATGGTCGCCGCGGGCCGGATCGATCTGGTGGCCGAGACCAGCCTGAAACCGTGGGACTGGTCCGCGCTGGTTCCGGTGATCGAGGCTGCGGGCGGCAAGGTGGTCAACTGGCGCGGTCATGCGCCGGATGACAAGGGTCAGATTCTGGCCGTTGGCGACGAGGCCCTGATCGATCAGGCGCTGGTGACGCTGAAACGCGCCGCTCTCTAGGCCTGCGCCAGGGCTTCACCCGCAGACGCTTGTGCGCCGCGCGGCGCCAGATAGTCCGCCATGGCGTCGAACTCGCGCAGGAAGGCGGCGCGGCGGTCGTCGGTCTCCATGATGACCTCGTGCAGGGCGCCCTCGACCTCCACATAGCGCCCCCGGCCCAGACGCTTGGCGGCCCAGCGGTTGGTCTGTTTCCAGACCACGTCGTCCTCGCCCGCCTGAACGATGGAAACAGGGACGGACACCCGCTTCAGGGCCTTCGGCTTCAGGGCTCGTTCGCCCACGTCGAAGGCGACCGCCAGCCAGCCCCATGTGGGCCCGCCCAACGCCAGATGCGGGCAGGCGTATAACTGCTGCCGCCAGAGTTCATACCGGCTCTCGTCAGAGGTCAGGGCGTCGGTCTCGAAAGTGTGGTCGAACGGATCGTCCGGATTATCCAGCACATAGTCACCCGCCTTGCCGTGACGCAGGTTCCACTTCACGGCCATCTTCGCCGACCACATGGAGCGCTTGCCGGTGCGGATACGCAGCATGGGGCTGGACAGAAGCGCGCCCGCCAGGCGGCTCTCCCCGGCCTCAAGGGTCAGGAGGTTCAGAGCGCCGCCCATGGAGTGCCCGATGGCGATCCAGGGCCTGGGCAGACGCGCCTCGAACGTGTCCAGAAGGCGGGCGTAGTCGTCCAGAAACTCCTCGACGGCGCGCGCATGGCCCCGCAGACGATCCGGCAACAGGCGCGCGGACAGCCCCTGACCCCGCCAGTCATGGGCCAGGACGCAGAAGCCCCGGGCCAGCAGGTTGCCGATCAGTTCGAAATACTTCTCGATGGGCTCCGTCCGGCCGGGGCTGAGGATGACCGTGCCGCGCGGGGCGTCTTCCACGGACGCGGAAGGGGTCCACAGGGCCGCCCGCAGACGAAGGCCCCCTGCTCCCCGATACCATTCTCCCACGCCGCCGGGCGGCGAGGACGCGCCCGGCACCCCCATCAGGGGTGCGTTTGCGGCGAAGGCCGCTGCGCGATTGACTGCGGGTCCGCTCATTCAGGCTTCCTGAACTTCAGGGTCATGCGGTCGCTTTCGCCGATGGCGTCATAACGGCTGCGATCGAACTCGGGGTCGTCCGGCTCTCCCGGGGGCGCGGTGCGGCTGTTCGGCGGCAGGGTGTCGACGCCGAAAGGATGGTCCTTGGTGTCCTCGGGATTGGCGTTGACCTCGCTGGAGGCCACGAACACGAACCCCGCCTCGGCCGCCAGTTGCTTGACGAAAGCTTCCTGCACATAGCCTGAAGCCGCAGCCGGGTCCTGATCGCCGCCCGAGGCGCCACGATGTTGTTCGATGCCCAGCACACCGCCCGGTTTCAGCGCGGCATAGGCGTCCGCGAAAGCCTTCTCCGCGATTCCCGCCGCCATCCAGGCGTGCAGGCTGCGCAGGAACAGGACCATATCGATGGTTCCCGCGGGCGCCAGCGGGCCGCTGGTGGGTCCGAACGCGGTGATCTGCACATCACCGTAAAGGCGGCGGTCGCTGGCAAAGCGGCCCTCGAACCGGGCCATCACCTGACGCAGGGCCGGATCCGCTTCGGGTCCGATCTCGAACCCGGCGGCATAAAACCTGCCGCCGCCGCGGTTGAGATAGGGGGCGAGGATTTCCGTGTACCATCCCACCCCCGGCCACATCTCGACCACGTGCATGTCGGGCCGGATGCCAAAGAAGGTCAGGGTCTCGACGGGATGGCGCCACTGATCGCGCCCCCGATCCTGAGCCCGCCAGGCCCCTGCCACGGCCCATTCCAGGCTTCCTTCCGGAGCCGGGGGCGGCCCCTCCGCCTCCTCGGCCGTGGGTTCAGGCTCGCTTCTCCGCCCGCAAGCGGAAATCAGCACAAGCCCGGCGACCGCCGCACCGCCGGTCAGAAGCCGCCGGCGCGAGGGAGACATCGCCCGATTCCAGGACCGATCAGCCATAAAATCCATATGCCGCCAGACTCGCGTTCGCCGGCCGCCCCGACACGACCATAGCTCCGGACTTAAAGCGGTTCACCATACCCGTCAAAGCACGCCGTGACGCATGCGCGCCGATCATTCCGGCTTGCGGAAACGCAGGGTCATGCGGTCGCTCTCGCCGATGGCGTCGAAGGCGGCCCGTTCCGCCTGGGTAAGGGTGCGCCCGTCCTGCTCGCCGCGCCGCACGGGCGGCAGTGTCCAGACGCCAAAGGGATGATCCCGGTCATCGGCGGCGTTGGCGTTCAGTTCGCTGCGAGCGTCCAGCTCGAAGCCGGCCGCCTGGGCCGCGCGGATGACGTAGCTTTCCGGGACATAGCCGGTCGAGGCGGTGTCGGCGACGTTCAGGCCCTCCTCGGCCCGGTGCTGCTCTACGGCCAGCACGCCGCCCGGCTTCAGCGCACGGAAGAACTCCGCCATGTAGCGATCAGTCAGGTCGGCGCGGGCCCAGTTGTGGAAGGCGCGGGCCACAAGGATCATATCCGCCGATCCGTCCTCAACGCCAAGCCCAGAGGCGGGGCCGAAATTCACAGCGCGCGCTGACCCGCCGAAAGCGGCCAGTTCCTGCTCCAGCCCGTCCCGGGCCTCGCGGGCGCGATCCGACACCGTCGGCGCCTCCAGGTCGATCCAGGCCGCGACGTATTCGCCGCCGGTGCGCTGGGCGTAGGGAGCCAGGATCTCCGTCCACCATCCCGCGCCGCCGGGTTCTATCTCCACCACCGTCAGCCCGGGCCGCAGGCCCCAGAAGGTCAGGGCCTCGTAGGGACGCCGGTGCTGATCCCGCGCGCTGTTGGCGGGGGCCCGTGTGCCGGAGGCGATGATCTCGGCCAGCACGGCGTCTTCAGCGTGAACCGGTGCGGCGGCGGAGCCGCGGGCCGGCGCATCCGGCGTCTGGGCCAGGGCGACGGGCGCGGTCAGGGCGAGAAGGGCGGCGGCGAGGGTCAGGCTGCGCATGGGCGGTCTCCCGGTGAATGGACGGCGTCTCCGTGGCGCGCACCCTAAAGGCCCCTCGCCCCCGGGCAAGCGGCGTCTGATGAATTCGCATTCAACCCTCTTGCGGCGGATTTCGCCCCTCCTATTTCAGTCTCCGAGAGCGCCGGTTCGCCGGGCTTTCACGGTCGCGGCGGGGCCCATCAGGGACCGCCAGAGGCCGGCACCGTCCGTCCCCGGAAACGGGGCGGTTCAACCTTGCTGTGCATCAGGAGGATTGTAATGCGCACCATCGACTTCACTCCCCTCTACCGTTCCGCCGTGGGCTTCGACCGCATGGCCAATTTGCTGGAAAGCGCCGCGCGCACCGGCGAGCCGGGCGGCTGGCCGCCCTACAACATCGAGACGACGGGCGAGAACGCCTACCGGATCGAGATCGCCGTGGCCGGCTTCAAGCCCGACGAGCTGAACATCGAGGTCAAGGAGAACCTGCTCACCGTCACCGGCCGCCGGACGGCCAATGACGAGAGCGAACGCACCTTCCTGCATCGCGGCCTGGCCGAGCGCGACTTCGAGCGCCGCTTCCAGCTGGCCGACTATGTGGTGGTGACCGAAGCGGGCCTGAACAACGGCCTGCTGACCATCGAGCTGAAGCGCGAATTGCCCGAGGCGCTCAAGCCCCGGCGGATCGAGATCAACACCGGCACGGCCCTGATCGAGGGCAAGGGCAAGAAGGCGGCGTAAGCCGGACTGATCGAAAAAGCCTTGGAAAGGGCGGTCTTCGGGCCGCCCTTTTTTATTCGTGATCCAGCACCAGTCCCCGCACCCCATGCATCTGGGCGGCGAGAAACTCGGCGTGGCGGGTCTGGGCGCCGTGCAGAACCGCGCGGCTGAGATCGGCCTGGACCAGAACGGCCCGGCGCAGGTCTGCGCCTGACAGGTCCGCGCCGCGCAGGTAAGCTCCGGTCAGGTCGGCGGGCAGCAGCCTGTCCTGGGCGATCATCAAGGGTCCCAGCTGAACCTCGCGCAGGTCCGCCCCGGTCAGGCGGGCGCCTTTGAGGCGCGCGCCGCGCATGTCCGCGCCGCGCAGCCTGGCCGACCGCAGGTCCGCGCCCTCCAGCTGGGCGCCCTGCAGCTGCACGCCCTCCATATCAAGACCATAGAACACGGCCCGTTTGGCCGAGAGGCCTGTCAGTGTGAGGCCCCGGATGGTTTTCAGGCTGCGCAGATCCACGTCATCGAACACCGAGGGCTGCCCCTTGGCGCCGCCGGTTTCGCACCAGAGGGCGTGTTCCCGCAGCATGTCGGCGGCGGGCAGTTTGGACACCGGTGAACCCGAGGATTTCTCATCGGTGAGGGCCCCGGTCATATCGGCCCCGTCGGCCCGCCACATGGCGCGCTTGGTGCCGACCAGCACCGCGTCTCGCAGATCCGCCCCCGTAAGGTCGGCCCCGGACAGGTCCGCCCCCGCCAGATCGGCGCCGTTGAAGTTCGCCTGTTTCAGGTTGGCCCGGATCAGCTTGCAGTCTTTCATCACCGCGCCGGAAAAATCAGCTGCGATGGCGATGATGCCGGTCAGCTTGGACCGCTCCAGATTGGCGCCGGACAGATTGGCCCCGGACGCCCGCGCCCGGTCGCGCACCAGATGCTCCACCATGCGGAAGCCCAGCTTGGAATCGGCGGCAGCGATGGCGCCCTCGCGCAGGTCAGCCTCGAACAGGTCCGCACCGGTGAGGTCCGCGCCGCGCAGGCAGGCGCCGCGCAGATCGGCCCGCCGCAGGCTGGCCTCGACCAACAGAGCGTCCTGAAGGTCAGCGCCGAACAGCACCGCATTGTCGAGGCGGGTCCCGGTGAGGTCGCAGCCGCCCATGTCGGCGGCCGAGAAGTCAGCGTCGGTCAGGTTTCGGCCCCTGAGACTGAGGCCCGACAGGTTCATCCAGGTGAATACGGCCCGCGCGCCGCCGGGCTTGGCCTGCCACAGCCGGTCATGCCGGGCGCAGATGGCGTCCAGTTCGGCCTGGGTCAGCCGCCGCCTGTTGGCGGGATCGATGGGAGCGGATTGCGCCGACATGGCGGGACGATGCCTGACCGGCGCTTAAGAAAGAGTTGGAAACCCGGGACTATTCCGTCAGCAGGCCCTGTTCGCGAAGGGCGTCGGCCAACGGTCCGGGGGCAGTCCAAAGGCGCGTGTAACCGGCCTCTCCCAACCGCTTCAGTTCGGTGGCCAGATCGGCCCTCGCCGAGGCGGCGAACTGGCCGTCGAAGCCGTCGCCGGTCTCGCTGATGCGCACCATGGGACGGCCCGATTCCAGGCGGTGCAGATAGCCTTCATACAGGATCGCCGCCTCGTCGCTGAGCACGCCGGTCTCAACCTCGAGCCCTTTGGCCTTGACCCGTTCCACGCCCCGGCCTGCAGCGAAGGGCGACGGGTCCAGGCAGGCGATGACCACTCGTTCGACCCCCGCCTCGATCAGGAATTGCGCGCAAGACGTCCGCCCGGACGAACGCGCCCCGCACGGCTCCATGGTCACATAGGCTGTGGCGCCTTTGGCCTTGTCGCCGGCGGCGGGCACGGCCTGCTCTTCCGCGTGGGGACGGCCGCCAGGCGCGGTGGCGGCCTCGGCGACAACCTGGCCGTCCCTGACCACGACGCAGGCCACGGCCGGATTGGGCCAGGTCTTGCCCATCTGATCCTTCGCGAGGCCCACGGCCCGGCGCATGAATTCCTGATCGCGCGGATCGCTCATGACAGGGCCGGCAGGGGCTGGGCCCTGTCCTCATCCAGATAGCGGGCCGAGACCGGCTTGAGCTCCGCGTCCAGTTCGATGTCCAGCGGATTGCCGGTGGGAATTTCCACCCCCACGATGCGGTCGTCCGGCACATCGAACAGGTGTTTGACGATGGCCCGCAGCGAGTTGCCGTGGGCGGCGACCAGCACGTCCTCGCCCGCCTTCAGGCGCGGGGCGATGGCGCTGTTCCAGTATGGCAGAACCCGCTCCAGCGTGATCTTCAGGCTTTCGGTGTCGGGAATGTCCTGCCCGGCGTAGCGGGGGTCTGTGGTGAAATCGAACTCGCCGCCGGGCGCCAGCGGCGGCGGCGGCGTGTCGTAGCTGCGACGCCAGATCTTGACCTGGTCCTCGCCGTGCTTTTCGGCGGTCTCGGCCTTGTTCAGACCGGTCAGGCCGCCGTAGTGGCGCTCGTTCAGCCGCCAGTCCTCGATCACCGGGACGTCCTTCAGGCCCGCCGCCTCCAGCGCCATCGCGCCCGTGCGCTTCGCCCGGTTCAGCACCGAGGTGAACATGACATCCGGCCTGAAGCCGGCCCTGGCGATCAGTTCGCCGCCGCGCGTGGCCTCGGCCTCACCCTGGTCGGTCAGGTCCACGTCCACCCAGCCGGTGAAGCGGTTCTCCAGGTTCCACTGGCTCTGGCCATGTCGCAGCAGGATCAGTCGGGGCATCGGTGTCTCCAGTTGGATTTGACCGGGTAGGACCGGCGCGGGCGGGGGTCAACCCGCAAGCGCGGCGCAGGGCCGTCCGTTCCCTGCGAGGTTGTGGCGTGCGAAACGGCCCTGCTATAGCGGAGCCATGTGGAACCGACTGTTCTTTCCCCTGATGGCGCTGATCGCAGTCGCCATGGTCGCCCTGGCGCTGAACTGGCCCGAGGGCGAAGCGGGCCGGGGTATGACGTCGGTCCCCGCCGACGACCCGCGGGCGACGCCTGCGAGCTGACGACGCACGAGGGATGCATGCTGACACCCCGTCCTGGCCTGGCTCCCGACACCAATGACGACGAGACCCAAGCCCTGGTGAAGCCTACGGGGTTCCGCGAATACGACGCCCGCTGGATTCTGGGGACCGAGATCAACCTCCCGGGTTTACGGACGCTGGGTCTGGGGTTGGCGACCTATGCCCACGAGATCGGGGTGCAGCCGCGCATCGTGGTGGGCCACGACTTCCGCTCGTATTCGGAGGAGGTCAAACAGGCCCTGACGCGGGGGCTTATGCAGGGCGGCATGGAGGTGCTGGACATCGGTCTGGGCCTGTCGCCCATGGCCTATTTCGCCCAGTTCGCGCTGGACGCCCCTTGTGTCGCCATGGTCACGGCCAGCCACAACGAGAACGGCTGGACCGGCGTGAAAATGGGCGCCGAACCGCCCCTGACCTTCGGGCCCGAGGAGATGGGAAGGCTCAAGGCCCTCGTGATGAACGGCGAAGGCGTCGCCCGCCCGGGCGGGCGACTGGAACGGGTCGAGGACTTCCGCGAGCGGTATCTGGAGGAGGTCGCCGCCGGAGTGAAACTGACCCGCCCCCTCAAGGTGGTGGTCGCCTGCGGCAACGGCACGGCCGGCGCCTTCGCGCCCGAAGCCCTGCGCCGCATGGGCGCCCAGGTCATCGAGATGGACTGCGACCTCGACTGGACGTTCCCCCGGTACAACCCCAACCCCGAGGACCGCGCCATGCTGGCCGAGATGTCCCGGCGGGTGAAGGAAACGGGCGCCGATCTGGCGGTGGGCTTCGACGGCGACGGGGACCGCTGCGGCGTGGTGGATGACACCGGTCAGGAAGTCTTCGCCGACAAGATCGGCCTGATGCTGGCCCGCGACCTGTCAGCCCTTCGTGAAAACGCCACCTTCGTGGTCGATGTGAAGTCCACGGGGCTCTACAAGACCGACCCCGTCCTGGCGGAGAACGGCGCGACTACAGTCTACTGGAGGACTGGCCACAGCCACATCAAGCGCAGGATCTCCGAACTCAAAGCCCTGGCCGGGTTCGAGAAGTCGGGGCACTTCTTTTTCAATGCGCCCATCGGGCGTGGCTATGACGACGGCATCGCGGCGGCGGGCGCGGTGCTGGCGATGTTGGACCGCAATCCCGGCAAGCGGTTGTCAGAGCTGAAGACCGCCCTGCCGGACGCCTTCACCTCCCTGACCATGAGCCCGCACTGCGCCGACGAGGCCAAGTACGCGGTGGTGGAGGCCGTGATCCAGGACTATCTGGCCCTGCTTGCTGCGGGCGGCGAAATTCTTGGCCGCAAGGTGGTGGACGTCCTCACCGTCAACGGCGCGCGGGTGCATCTGGAGGACGGTTCCTGGATGCTGGTGCGCGCCTCGTCCAACAAGCCGGAACTGGTGGTGGCGGTGGAAAGTCTGCGGTCAGAGAGCGACATGCGCGACCTGTTCCACAAGGAAGTGAAACCGCGTCTGGCCGCCTATGCCGCTGTCGGCGCTTACAACCAGGAAATCTAGAGCAGGGTCAGCAAACCGATCAGGCCCAGCGCCAGCACGACCAGCAAGGCCAGCGACAAAACGGCGGCAAGGGCCACGCGAGGGCCGGATCTCAGCACCGCCCGCAGGTCCGTGGTCAGGCCCAGCGCCGCCATGGCGATCACCGTCAGAACGCCCGCCACGGCCGTGATCGGCCCGATCAGCGCCTCGGGGATCAGGCCGAAGGACCGCAGGGCCGCCATGGCGATAAAACCGAGGATGAACCACGGGATCAGGCGGGCCAGAGCGGGCTTGGGACCCGCCCGGTCACGCGAGGTCAGGGCCAGCACGATGCACACCGGCCCCAACATCAGCACGCGGGTCAGCTTGACCAGCGTGCCCACTTGCGCGGCCGCGAGACCCATGGGCGCCACAGCCGCAAGCACCTGCGGCACCGCATAGACCGTCAGCCCCGCCAGCACGCCCGCATCGGTGATCGACAGACCCATCAGCTCCGCGAGCACCGGCAGAAACAGCACCATGCCGACGCCCAGAACGGCGGTGAAGCCGATGGCCGCGGAGACCTCCTCGCCTTTCGCGCCGATCACGGGCGCCACGGCGACGATGGCGGAGTTGCCGCAGATGCCGTTGCCGCAGGCCACCAGCAGGGCGGCGTTGCGGGTCAGGCCGCACCAGCGGCCCAGCCAGTAGCCTCCTGTCACCCCGACAGCGACCACTACCACGATGCCCAGCAGCAGCGCCGGCCCCATGGCCGCGAGGGCCGGAGCGCTGAGCGAGGCGCCCAGCAGAACCACCGCCACCTCCAGCAGGAACCCCGCACTGAACGAAACACCCGCCCGGAACGCTTCGGGCGGCGGCCACAGGGTCCGCACGCTCGCACCGATCAGGATCGCCAGCACCAGACCTTCCAGCCAGATGCGGTCGAATACCCGCGTCTCGAAGGTCTGCAGCCCCATGGCCACGGCCGCGACGGCGAGGCTGAGGGCAACGCCGGGCGCGAGCGCGGAAATCCGGTCCATGGAGGATTGAAAGGTCATGGCGCGGGGGCCGTCAGCCCGCCGCCTTGACCGCCTCGGCGATGTCATCGACCACCGCGTCCACCAGTTTGGCGTCGTCGCCCTCGGCCATAATGCGGATCAGAGGCTCGGTGCCTGAAGCGCGTACAACCACCCGGCCGGAGCCGTTCAGGCGCGTCTCCCCGGCGGCGATCGCGTCGGTCACACCCTTGTCTGCAAGGGGGGCGCCGCCGGAATGGCGCACGTTCTTGAGTTTCTGGGGCACAGGCTCGAACTGGGCGGCCAGTTCGCTCATGGGCTTGCCGGACTCCACCATCACCGCCAGCACCTGAAGGGCGGCGATCAGGCCGTCGCCGGTGGTGGCGTGACGGCTGAGGATCAGGTGGCCGGATTGCTCGCCACCCACATTGAAGCCGCCCTCGCGCATGCGCTCCATGACATAACGGTCGCCGACCTGGGTGCGGTCCAGCGTCAGACCGTCGGCCTTGAGGACGCGCTCCAGGCCCAGATTGGACATGACCGTGGCGACGATGCCGCCCCCGGTCAGAATGCCCCGCTTTGCCCAGTCGCGGGCGATCAGGGCCATGATCTGATCACCGTCGATGACCCGGCCCTTCTCGTCGCACAGGGCCAGTCGGTCCGCGTCGCCGTCCAGGGCGATGCCGATGTCGGCGCCGTAGCGCCTCACTGCTTCGGACAAGGTGCGCGGATGGGTCGAACCGCATTCTGCGTTGATGTTCAGGCCGTTCGGCTCCACGCCAACCGGGAAGACATCTGCGCCCAGTTCATACAGCGTGGTGGGCGCCACGCGGTAGCCGGCGCCGTTGGCGCAGTCCACGGCGACGCGCAGGCCGTTCAGGTTCAACTTTCGCGGAAACGTCGCCTTGGCGATCTCCACGTACCGGGCCTGGGCGTCGTCGATGCGTTTGACCCTGCCCAGCGCATCCGCGTCGGCCAGCCCCTGACCCAGATCTTCATGCATGAGGGCCTCTATCTTCAGCTCCATCTCGTCAGACAGCTTGTAGCCGTCAGGGCCGAACAGCTTGATGCCGTTGTCGGCGAAGCTGTTGTGCGAGGCCGAGATCATCACCCCCAGGTCGGCGCGCATGGAGCGGGTCATCATGGCCACGCCTGGGGTCGGCAGGGGACCGAAGGTGCGGACGTCCATGCCGACACTGGCGAAACCGGCCACCAGTGCGGGTTCGATCATGTAGCCGGACAGGCGCGTATCCTTGCCGATCACCACCAGGTGACGGCGGTCGTCGCCGGACATGAACAGCTTGCCCGCCGCCAGGCCGACGCGCAGCGCCACCTCCGCGGTCATGGGGTGATTATTGGCGCGGCCGCGGATGCCGTCTGTGCCGAAGTAGCGTCGCTTGCTCACGATCCCTCCCGAGTCCGCCGGGAAATCTGGCGAAACTTCATTTTAGTGTGGCGAACACGACGCTTCCGTTAAAGCCGGTCGGATGATGCTCGCGCTTGAGTGCGGGCTTAACGCCGGGCGCGGCCTGTGCCAAGCAGCCTGAAATCTTCCGGCCCAGGAGAACTGTCAGACCATGTGCGGAATCATTGGCGTGACCGGCGCGGCCCAGGTGGCCCCCCTGCTGATCGACAGCCTCAAGCGGCTGGAATACCGGGGCTATGATTCCGCGGGGGTCGCGGCTCTGGTCGACGGCCGCATCGAGCGACGCCGCGCCAAGGGCAAGATCCGGGAGCTGGAGGCCGTGCTGAACGGCGCACCCCTGAAATCCGTCGTCGGCATCGGCCATACCCGCTGGGCCACCCATGGCCCGCCCACCGAGCCCAACGCCCACCCGCACAAGGCCGGGCGTGTCGCGGTGGTGCATAATGGCATCATCGAGAATTTCGCGGAACTGAAGGCAGAACTGGAGGCCGCGGGCCGGGTGTTCGAGAGTCAGACCGACACGGAGGTCGTCGCGCACATGATCGACGCCCGACTGGAGGCGGGCGACGAGCCCATGACCGCTTTCAAGACCGTGCTGGACCGGCTGACGGGGGCCTATGCCCTGGGCGTGCTGATCGAGGGGCGCGACGACCTGATCCTGGGCGCGCGCAAGGGCAGCCCACTTGTGGTCGGTTGGGGCGAGGGCGAGATGTATCTGGGCTCCGACGCCCTGGCCGTGGGCCCCTTCACCCAGAAAATCAGCTATCTGGAAGAAGGCGATTACGTGGCTCTGACGCGGGGCGGCGCCGACATCCGCGACGAGCAGGGCCGCAAGGCGAACCGCCCGGTGGTCGTCGTCTCCGCCTCGGCCGCCATGGTCGAGAAGGGCGAATATCGCCACTTCATGGAAAAGGAGATTCACGAGCAGCCCGACAGCGTCCAGCACACCCTTTCGGCCTATCTGGATCTGGTGGCCCAAAAGGTGAAGCCGCAGGACGCCATTGATCTGACGAAGATCAGCCGCATCCAGATCGTGGCCTGCGGCACCGCCTTCTACGCCGGCGAGATCGCCCGCTACGCCTTCGAGCGCCTGGCGGGCGTGCCCTGCGACGTGGAGATCGCCTCGGAGTTCCGCTACCGCAGCCCGGCCCTGACCCCCGGCACCCTGGTGGTGGCCGTCAGCCAGTCCGGCGAGACCGCCGACACTCTGGCCAGCCTGACCTGGTGCAAGGCGCAGGGATTTGACACCGCCGCGGTCGTCAATGTCCACACCTCGTCCATGGCGCGGGAAGCGGCGGCCATGTGGCCCACCTGGGCGGGCCCCGAGATCGGCGTCGCCTCCACCAAGGCGTTCACCGCCCAGGTGGCGGCGCTTCTGTCTTTGGCCCTGGCTGCGGGCGTGGCCCGGGGGCGGGTGGCGCCTGACGAGGAAGCGCGTCTGGTCAAGACCCTGTTCGAGGCCCCGCGCCTGATCGCCGAAACCCTGCAAGCTGACGACGACATCAGGGCCGTGGCGCACGACCTGTCCAAGGCGTCGGACGTCCTGTTCCTGGGCCGGGGCGCCATGTTCCCGCTGGCCATGGAAGGGGCGCTGAAGCTGAAGGAGATCAGCTACATCCACGCCGAGGGCTACGCCGCAGGCGAACTCAAGCACGGGCCAATCGCCCTGGTGGACGAGGAGACGCCCATCATCGCGCTCGCTCCGTTGGACGAGGTCTTTGAAAAGACGGCCTCAAATCTGCAGGAAGTGGCGGCGCGGGGCGGACCGGTGGTGATGATCACGGCCAGGGACGCCCCCTCGCCTCACGGCGCGACAGTGCGGCGGATCGAGATCCCACCCTGCGATCCCTTCATCGCGCCTCTGGTCTATGCGGTCCCTGTGCAACTGCTGGCCTACTACACCGCCGTGCAGAAGGGCACGGACGTGGATCAGCCACGCAACCTGGCCAAGTCTGTCACCGTCGAATAGGTGGATTCAGCCTTCCGGAGGCGGAGGGCTGGCGGCCGGGCTGGACGTCGGCGCGGTCTCGGGAAGGACCGGCGGCGTCTCCGGCAGGGCGGCGGCGTCCTGACCCACCGCCGGGGGCGCCTCGGCCTCTTCCGGCGGCATGACCAGATCCTCGGAGACCTCGAAGGTGTCGGCCGTGGTCGGCGGCGCCACCGGCGCATCAGGCTGCTGATCGCCGCAAGCGGCGAGAACCAGGGCGGACATCGACAGCGTGAGAACGGCGATCGGTCGGATCATGCCAAGGGCCTTTCAATTGGAAACGGTCAGGAGACCACGACACCACATCAAGGAACCGGCCGCCAGTCCGGCGGTTCCGCTCTGCATCGCCTTGCGGGCGTTTGCAGCAGCGCCCGAAGCGCCTATCAACGGCCTCGCCGACCTGATCCAGACTGGAGCCTTCATGACCGACGCCAAGTCCCCTCGACGTGTTCGCAAGGCCGTTCTCCCCGTGGCGGGCCTGGGGACGCGCGTCCTGCCCGGCACCAAGACCACGCCCAAGGAACTGCTGAACGTCGTGGACCGGCCGATCCTCAGCTACATCGTGGAGGAAGCGCGCGAGGCCGGCATCGAGCACATCGTCTTCGTCACCGGGCGGGCGAAACAGGCCATCGAAGACTATTTCGACCACCAGATCGAGCTGGAGGCGCAGCTGGAGGCCAAGGGCAAGACCGACATCCTCGAGATGATGAACGGTGAACTGGCCCGCGCGGGGGAGATGAGCTTCACGCGCCAGATGAAGCCGCTGGGCCTGGGCCACGCGGTGTGGTGCGCCCGGGATATCATCGCCGACGAGCCGTTCGCGGTAATCCTGCCCGACGTGATCGTCGACGCGGCGCCCGGCGCCCTCAAGCAACTCATCCAGGTTTATGAGGAGGTCGGCGGCAATGTCATCGGCGTCGAGGCGGTGCCCGAGGACATGACCCACAAATACGGCATCGTCGATCCGAAGGAGCGCACCGGCAACCGCATCGGCATGAAGGGCATGGTGGAGAAGCCGGCGAAGGGGACGGCTCCATCGAACCTGTCCATCTCGGGCCGCTACATCCTGCAGCCGGAGATCTTCCACCTGCTGGAGACCCAGGAGCGGGGCGCGGGCGGCGAGATCCAGCTCACCGACGCTATGGCTCGACTGATGAAGGATCAGGCGTTCACCGCCGTCGAATATGAAGGCGTGACCCACGACTGCGGCGACAAGATCGGTCTTCTGCGCGCCAATGTGGCCCTCGCCCTCAAGCGCGAGGACCTGGGCGCCGCGGCCCGCGAGGCGATCTCCGCCCTGCTCTAGAGCCCGGTTCTAGTCGTCCGAGCGGTAGCGGCGGCAGTCCTCGTTGGAGCCCTCGCGCACGCGACGCTCGCAGGCGCGACGCTCGGCGCGCATGGTCTCGGCGTCCGAGGTGGTGACGGCGTCCACGCCTGCGCCGATGACCGCGCCGGTGGCCTTGACGCCTGTGCCCACTACCGCGCCGGTAACCCCGACGGCCGTGCCGACCAGGCAACCGGAGAGCATCAGGGCGGCGGACAATAGTCCTGCGCAGAGAAGAAAGCGGGTCATGACTGGATCTCACGGGAAGGGGCCAGGGCCCAGCCGGTCTGGCCGCGATGACGCAGCATGGCGTCCGCCAGAACGCAGGCTGTCATGGCCTCGACCACGGGAACCCCGCGCAGGCCGACGCACGGATCGTGCCGCCCTTTGGTGCGCAGGTCGGTCTCGGTTCCGTCACGGGTGATCGTGCGGCGCGTCGTGAGGATTGACGAGGTTGGCTTGAACGCCACGCGCGCCGTCACCGGCTGGCCGGTGGAGATGCCGCCCAGAACCCCGCCGGCCTTGTTGGACAGGAACACCGGCTTTCCGTCGTCGCCCAGCCGCATTTCGTCAGCGTTCTGTTCGCCGGTCAGGGCGGCGGAGCCGAAGCCCGCCCCGATCTCCACACCCTTGGCCGCGTTGATGGACATCAGTGCGCTGGCCAATTCGCCGTCCAGCTTGCCGTAAAGCGGCGCGCCCCAGCCGGCGGGAACGCCCGTCGCCTCGACCGCCACCACCGCGCCGATGGAGGACCCGGCCTTGCGGATGTCATCCAGATAGACTTCCCATTCAGGGACCACGTCGGCGTTCGCTGCGAACAGGGCGTTGTGCTCGACGGCGGCGAAGTCGATCCGGTCGTCCTCAATCCGGTGCGGGCCGATCTGGATCACGCCGGCGCGGATGCCGACGGCCGCGCCCAGAACCTTGCGCGCCACCGCTCCGCCGGCGACGCGGCAGGCGGTCTCGCGGGCCGAGGACCGGCCGCCGCCGCGGTGGTCCCGTACGCCGTATTTGGCCTGATAGGCATAGTCGGCGTGACCGGGCCGGAAGGCGCGGGCGATCTCGCCATAGTCCTTGGATCGCTGGTCGGTGTTCTCGATCAGGATGGCGATGGGGGCGCCGGTGGTGACCGGTCCCTCGCCGGCATCGAAGGTGCCCGAGACGATGCGGCATTCGTCCGCCTCGCGCCGCTGGGTGACGAAGCGCGAGCCGCCGGGCTTGCGCCGATCCAGCCACGGCTGGATGTCCGCCTCGGTCAGGGGGATGCCCGGCGGGCAGCCGTCGATGACGCAGCCGATGGACGGGCCATGGCTTTCACCCCAGGTGGTGACGCGGAACAGATGGCCGAAGGTGTTGTGAGACATGGCCTGAAACGCTTAGGCCGCGAGGCGCTCGGACGTCCACACCGAACTGAACCGCGCCAGCAGATGTTCCGCAGCCGAGGGGGCGCCGGCCACAGCCTCCAGCGTCACAAACAACCGGCCGGCCGGCCGGCTCCCGCGTGCGGGCAGGCCGAGCCCCTTCAGGCACAGGCGCGCCGTCCCCTCCATGCCGCCTACGATCCATGCATGGCGAGGTCCGGCGTGGGTATCGATCTCCACCCGTCCGCCGTCCGCCAGCAGGCGCGGGTCAACCGGGCTGGTCATGAACAGGTCGTCGCCCAGCACTTTCAGGCCCTCGGCGGCGCGAATGAGCACGGGCAGATAGAGGTCGCCGCCGTCGGTCGCCGCGCGCTTCAGGCGTACGTGCTCGCCGGTACGCAGACCCGCCGGGACCATGATGCGCAGGGCGCCGCGTCCCGGCAGGGCCACAGTGGCGCAGGCGCCGTGGATGGCCTCAAGCGGGCTGAGCACCACCACCGGCAGCGGCACGGGACGGACCTTCGGCGCATCCAGCGCAGGGCCGAGGCCGCCGCGCTTCTGGATCAGGCGATAGGCCTCGATGACCCGGCGAAAGCGGTCGGCGTCGCCGCCGGGCTGGTCCGGGCGGGCGGCCTTGACCGCCGCGCGAAACAGCTCCGCCAGCCGGCGCGGCTCCACCGGGCCGTGGAGACCCAGAAGGCCATAGGCGTCGCGCAGGGTCAGGGTCTGGGCGGTCATGACCCTGATTGGCCGATAATATGGTCAAGGCCGGGTTAACCGTGACGCTGGCCCTCCCCCAGACGCCGTTGAAGGCGTAAGGAACAGGCCATGAGCGACCATCCCATTCCCCCGACACCCTCCGCCGAAGACTACGCCGCCCAGTTGGCCGCCAACGCCGACGAGGCCCAGTTCGAACGTGATACGCCGCTGCCGCTGTTCCTGGAATGGATGGCGGACGCGCGGCGCTCCGAGCCCAATGACTCCAACGCCATGGCCCTGGCCACGGCGGACAGCGACGGCCTGCCGGATTGCCGCATGGTGCTGTTGAAGGGCGTGGATGAGCGGGGTTTCACCTTCTACTCCAATGAACAAAGCGCCAAGGGCGGCCAGCTCGCCGCCCAGCCGAAGGCGGCGCTGCTGTTTCACTGGAAATCCCTGCGCCGTCAGGTGCGGGTCCGGGGCCCCGTGGAGCCGGTCAGTGCGGCCGAAGCGGACGCCTACTTCGCCAGCCGGGCGCGCGAGAGCCGCATCGGCGCCTGGGCCTCGACCCAGTCCCGGCCGCTGGACAGCCGGGAGACCCTGGAGGCCGCCGTGCGCGAAACGGCGGCCCGGTTCGAGGGCGCAGAGCCGCCCCGTCCCGACTACTGGACCGGGTGGCGGGTGATCCCTGAGCAGATCGAGTTCTGGCGCGATCGCGCGTTCCGCCTGCACGACCGGCTGCGGTTCGACCGGACCGGCGAGGGCTGGCGCCGGACCCGGCTCTATCCCTGACCGGTCCCGTAGCGGGCCAGAAAGGTGTCCACCGCCTCGGTCGCGATGCTGTCCGCCCCGCGTCGGGTCTGGACGTCGTCGCCCGTGACCATGGGGACGAAGAAGACCGGGTGTTCAATCATGCCCATCAGCTGACCGGCCGCCCATGAGGGACGATCAACCTTGAGGGCGCCCTTGTCCGCGTGTTCGCGGATCACCTGCATCAGCACGCCGCCGATCTCTGCGCGGCCCCGCTCGAAGAAGCCGCTGGCCGTGGGCTGGAAGCGCTTGCGCTCGGCCATCACCAGCCGGAACACCGCCCGCACGAACGGGTCGCCCATGAAGCCGGCGTAGGTTTCAGCAAAGGCGACAAGCTGCTCGCGCACCGTGTCGCCGCGCACCCGAATGCCCTTGATCTGGCGAGCGAAATCGTCCGAGGCGTCGTCGATGACGTGGGTGAAGAGATCGGTCTTGGAGGGAAAGAAGGCGTAGAGGGTGGCGGTGGAGACCGAGGCGTCCCGCGCGATGGCCTCCATGCGGGCGGCGGCGTACCCCTCGGCCATGAAATGGCGCCGGGCGACAGTGAGAATATCCCTGCGCTTGTGCCGGAGGCCTGCGTCATCGCCCCCGTTGACGGTCCCTGTCATGAAAGCGGTCTTCTCCTGCCCACGACTGACTGGTTTTTACCATACCGATGGTCCGCGACCAGAGCGGGCAAGGCAAGGGACAGAAACGAGGGTTTCCCCTCAGGCGGGACGAAACGCCTTGAGAAGGGGGTGGGCCAGCACCGGCGCAGCGAGGCGATCCACCGCCTGGATGTCCTCCAGCACCACCGCCGCGGTCTGGTCCGCCACCACAAAGTCGGCCAGGGCGCGTCCCGGCTCGGTGAAGCGTTCGTGGCCCGGGCGGACGGTCTTCAGATACTGGTCGATCACCGAGCGGGACGTGCGGCCGCGCTCGGCCTGATCGCGCAGCAGGCGGCGGATGAAGCGGATGTCGGCCGGCGTGTCGACGAACACCTTCAAATCAAACAGGTCGGCCACCGCGGGGGTCGCCAGCAGGTGAATGCCCTCGACGATCACCACGGGCACAGCAGGGACCGGGGTCCCGCCCGGCTCGCGGCCGTGATGGATCAGGGAATAGATCGGCGCCTGCACCGCCCGCCCGGCCTTCAAATCTGACAGGTGTACGGCCAGAAGGTCGTGATCCCGCGCGGCCACATGGTCGAAGTCGAAGGCGGCCGGATCGAAATCAGGAAGGGCCGCCGCGTCCACATAGTACCAGTCCTCCAGCACCACGACCGCCTGATCCGGCCCCAGGGCGCGAGCCAGGGCCTGGGCGAGAGTGCTCTTGCCCGAGCCGGATCCTCCGGTGATGGCGATGAGAAGGCTCAAGTCATGGTCTCCGGAAAGCAGGATGCGGAAGCTTCGCCCGTGTAAACGCGGCCGCGCCAGCCCGCCGGTATCCGCACCCTAGCCCGGATTGTCCACCGTAGAGAGGCCTCCATCGACCACCATCTCGGCGCCCGTGGTGAAGGTCGCTTCAAAGGCCATAAAAAGCGCCGCCCGGGCCACTTCCTCCATGCGGCCATGCCGCTTCATCGGCGTGACCATGTCGCCGATCGCGTGAAGTTCGGCGCGCGCCTCGGGAGTGAGCCCCGCCACGCCCAAGGTCGGTGTGTCCACAAAACCCGGAGCGATGGTGTTGACCCGCACCCGGCGCTCCAGCAGTTCGGCCGCCATCACCTGGGCTAAAGCGCGCAGGGCGGCCTTTGTCGCCATGTAGACGCCCATGGTCGGCGACGCGGTGGCCGGCGTCACGGTGGTGATCGTAATCGATCCTCCGTCCCTCACCATGGGCGCCAAAGCCTGAAGGGTGAAGAAGGCCCCGCGCGTATTGATCGCGAACTGGCGATCAAACCCCGCTTCGGTCACCTCGTGGAAGGGCGAGAATTCGGCTATGGCGGCGAAGACGAAGACGGCGTCGACGGCCTCCAGGTTTCGCTCCACGGCCTTAGCGAGATCCCGGATGCATCCGATGTCGCCAACGTCGGAGCGTAGAACGACAGCATCGGGGCCGAATTCGGCCTGGGCCCGCGCGACATTGCCTGCGTCGGAGCCGGTCGCGATCACATGGGCGCCGTCGGCGATCAGCATCTGCACCGTTGCGGCGCCCATTCCGTGGGTGCCGCCGATGACGACCGCCCTCGCACCTTCAGATCCCTTCATCGCAAGCTCCCGGACACTGCCTTGATTGACGAGGAGAAGGATAGTGGCGTGGACGAGTGGACAAAATTCTCCAGAATGCGAACACTATGTCCACAGCCATGGACGACATCCCATGCTTGATCTCAATGACGCCTACATCTTCGCCAAGGTGGTCGAACATGGGGGATTCACGGCCGCAGCCCGCCGGCTGGGCCGTCCGAAGTCCACCCTCAGCAAGCGCGTCGCCATGCTTGAAGCTGGCCTGGGGGCCCGGTTGCTGCAGCGCGACGCCCGGCGGATGGTGCTGACCGACGTCGGGGTCGAGTTTCACCGGCACGTCGCCGCCATGCTGATCGAAGCGGAGGCGGCCCAGGCCGCGATTGACGGGCGACTGGCCAAGGCGGCGGGGCCTGTTCGGATCACGGCCTCGATCATCACGGCCCAGCAGCATCTGGCCGTTATCCTGCCCGGCCTGGCCGCCGCGTATCCCGATGTCCAGCTTATCCTGCACGCCACGGACCGCTGGGTCGATGTGATCGCGGAGGGGTTCGACGTGGCGGTGCGGGATCACCTCGCGCCGTTGCCGGACTCGGCTTTGACCCAGCGCCGGGTGGGGACCGAGGCGGATTGCCTGATTGCGGCGCCGGCCTATCTCGCCCATGCGGGAATGCCGGCAACGCCTGAAGATCTGGAACGCCACGACGGACTGCTGAACGGCGCCCTCACCCAAGTCCCGCCATGGCGCCTGATCCACATGAGCGGCGGCGAGCAAGAGGTGCGCCCGCGCATGCGCTTCTTTTCCGACGACCCGGTCGGCTTGATCCAGATGGCGGCCTCTGGCTTCGGGATCGCCTGTCTGCCTCTCAGCGTTTGCGCGAGCGGCATTCAAAGCGGCGACCTGCTCCGTGTCCTGCCAGACTGGAGCGCGAGGGGGGCGACGACGACAATTCTGTACCCTCACAGGCGCGGTCAGCTGCCGGCCGTGAAGGCGGTCGTGGACTATCTGGCCCGCGAAATGAGCCTGCGCCTGCGGGCGGCTTGACGGGTCCAGCCTTGCCTGCCCTAGCGTCACGTTGCTTATCAACGGTCACCAAAGTAGCTTCGATTTGAAAGCGCCGCTCTCAACAAGGCGCATATGGAGGAACGCATGCTGGGACGAATGCAGGACTGGCCGCTGACGGTCGACCGGATCATCGACCGCGCCGCCGTCTGGCACGGACACCGCGAGATCGTCACCCGCACGGTGGAAGGGCCCATTGTGCGCACCACCTATGCGGACGTGCACCGCCGGGCCAAACGGGTGTCGAACGCCCTGGCCGGCTGGGGCGTCAAGACGGGCGACCGGGTCGCCACCCTGGGCTGGAACACGGCGCGCCACATGGAGGCCTGGTACGGCATCATGGGCATGGGGGCGGTGTGCCACACCCTCAACCCGCGCCTGCATCCCAGCCAGATCGCCTTCATCATCAATCACGCCGAGGACAAGGTCATCTTCGTCGACCTGACCTTCGTGCCGATCCTCGACGCCATCATCGCCCACTGCCCGACGGTGGAGCGCGTGGTCATCATGACCGACGAGGTCTCGATGCCCGAGACCAGACTGCCCAACGCCGAGTGCTATGAGTACGTGCTCTCCGAGCAGTCCGAGGACTTCACCTGGGGCGGCTTCGACGAGCTGACCGCCTGCGGGCTGTGCTACACCTCGGGCACCACGGGCGACCCCAAGGGGGTGCTGTACTCGCACCGCTCGAACTTCCTGCACACCCTGATCACCATGAGCTCGGACATCATGGGCGTGACCGGCTCGGACGTGATCCTGCCCGTCGTGCCCATGTTCCACGCCAACGCCTGGGGCGTGGCGTTCTCGGCCCCGGCGGTCGGGGCCAAGCTGGTGATGCCCGGCGCGCGCATGGATGGCGAGGCCATCTATGAGCTGATCGAGGCCGAGGGCGTGACCTTCTCGGCGGCCGTGCCCACCGTGTGGCAGATGCTGTTGCAGCATGTGGCCTCCAACGACCTGAAATTCTCCACCCTCAAGAACGTGCTGATCGGCGGCTCGGCGCTGCCCGAGGCGCTGGTGCGCGGCTTCAACGACCTGGGCGTGGACGTACGCCAGGGCTGGGGCATGACCGAGACCTCGCCGGTGGGCACCGTCTCGACCCCGACGCCGGAGATCGCGCACCTGTCCTATGACGAGCAGATGCCGTTCCGCCTCAAGCAGGGCCGTCCGCCCGTGGGCATCGAGTTGAAGCTGGTCAGCGACGAGGGCGAGAAACTGCCCCACGACGGCAAGGCCGTGGGCCGGCTGATGGTGCGCGGCCCCACCGTGTCGGCCAGCTACTTCAAGGACGTGGGCGGGAACATCCTCGACGACGAGGGCTATTTCGACACCGGCGACGTGGCCAATATCGATCCCAACGGCTTCATGCAGATCACCGACCGGGCCAAGGACGTGATCAAGTCCGGCGGCGAGTGGATCAGCTCCATCGACATCGAGAACGTGGCCGTCGGGCACCCCAAGGCGTCGCTGGCGGCCGTGGTCGGAATCGCCCATCCCAAATGGGACGAACGGCCCCTGCTGCTGGTCAAGCTGAAGGACGGCCAGACCGCCGAGAAGCAGGAGTTCCTCGACTTCCTCGAAGGCAAGATCGCCAAATGGTGGATGCCCGACGACGTGGTGTTCGTGGACGACATCCCCCTGGGCGCCACCGGCAAGATCGACAAGAAGATCCTGCGCGAGCAGTTCAAGGACTACACCCTGCCGACGGCCTGACTGGAGCGACCGCGCCTTCCCGTCCCGGATAGCGCCTGCGGCGCTTCCGGGATGACCAGGGCGCGAGGCGGCCGGATTCCGGTTTCAGATTCGCTCAGAAAAAAGACTGTCCGAAATGTCCGAAATGTCCGAAATCGGGCGTCGGCCGATGCGGCGGTCTTTGTTTTACATCGATATTTTCTTCCCTCCCTGATCCCGGGCGATTTCGGACTGTCTGAAATCGGGCGCGAGCGGCCCCTCCGTCGGCCCGCCGATGATAAGGCCCCCCCGAAGGCGTGCGCGCAAAAAGCCGGCGCCGGACCGCTGACCCCTTTGAAATCGCGGCGCCGGGCTTTCAGAAAGCGGGATTTGGGGGCAGGGTCGCGGCCACAGCGGCGGGAGGCTTCGGCATGGGCGGATCACGACAAGGCGGCGTCTGGCTGACGGCGGCGTTTCTGATCGCCCTGGCCGCGCCGGTGCTGGGTTTTGCGGCGGGATTCGGCACCCGGGTGGGGCTGATCGACTGGCGGCTGGGCTATGAGCAACTGACCCTGGTCTGGGGCTGGCGGCTGGCCTGGGTCAGCGCGGGCGCGGCCCTGGCCACGGTGTTGCTGGCCATGGGCGATGTGAAGCGGCGCGGGCTGTACGCGCTTGTGGCGGTGCTGGCCGCGGGCCTCACCCTTTACCTGCATGTGGCGCACCGGCAGGCGCTGGCCGCCCACCCGCCGGTGCATGAAGCCGCCAGCGACTGGGACGAGCCCCTGAGCTTTTCCGGGGTAATCCGGGGGCAGCGCGACCGCGCCGGGGCCGCGCCTCTGGCCATCAGCCACGCCGATACCTGCGAGCAGGCGGTCTTCGCCCCCACCCAGGTCGCGCCACAGGCGGGCGAGGCGGCGCTGGAGGCGACCGGATTCACCGTGGTCGGCACCTCTCCATTCCGCATCGAGGGCCGGCGCGAGAGCTTCTGGTTCGGCTTCAGCCACGACGCGGTTCTGCGCATCCGCCCCGGCCGCACCGATGTGCGCGTGTCCGGCCGCGAGGGCCGTCCCGACGGCGGCGAGGCCTGCCGTCTGGCGGGCCAGATCAGCACGCGCCTGCGCCCCGCCGACTAGTCACTCCGCCCTGCGGCTTTCCAGCGGTCCCAGATAGCTGTCCGGCGCCCCGTCGCGCACGATCATCGCCCGCTGGATCACCACGCCCGGGTCGATGCGCCAGACCCTGACCGTGTGCGACCCCGCCTGCCCCACCGCGTGCCGAGTCGTGTGAACGGCCACGGCGTTGGCCACATCGCCCTCCCACGCCGCCGCGGTGTCGGTGGCGTTGAGGGTCACAACCTGAACCGGCCCGTCGCCTATGGATACGGCGTAGCGCAGACCCTCGCCGCCGGTGAAGTCCAGCGTCGGCGACAGCACCAGCCGCAACTGGACCTCGCCCGGTTCGAACAGGTGGACGTCGTACTCCAGCCAAGGCCCCTCGCCCGGTTCCGACGCCGCTGCTGTGGACGGCGTGGTGGTCACGCCCGACAGGGTGCGGCCCAGGCCGGGGATGACGCGCCAGTCCACGCCGTGGGCCGCGACGGCCCGCGCGTAGTGTTCGGCCTCCATGGTCACATGGCCGTCCGCCTCGATGAAGCGGCCGGGCTCGACCGGCGCGGCCGGGTTGGCGATGGGCGCGAGAACGGTGATTTCGGTCCCGTCGGCGCCGCGCACCCGCACCGCGCCCTCGGCCTGACCTTCGGGGGCCGCAGCCCAGTCGACCGAGACCCGCACGCGCGCGTCCCCCCGGCCCTCTGCGGCTGACAGCCGGATCCACGGCTGGCCGGCCTCAAGCGTCCAGGCGACGGGCTGGTCGCCCCGATCGAACAGGTCGATCCAGCGGCTCTCGACCCCGTGACGATGCAGCGGCGGCAGAGCGGGGCCGCCGCTGGTGTCGGGCCACGCCCGCGCATCGCCCTCCACCGCCAGGCCCAGAGCCGCGCCGGCGACCGGCGCCGCCTCGGCCAGATCGGGCAGGACGTCCTCGTCCGGCTGCTGCCAGTACGTGTAGCTGATGTGGGTCTGGGACATCATGTGGTTCCAGCGTCCGTCGGCCACGTCCTCATGATAGATGCGGGTCAGTTCCGCATCCCGCGCGAACAGCGCGCGCACCCGCCCGGCCGCTGCGTCGGCAGCCGCCGCGCGGCCCTGTGCGGCATAGAGGCGGTTGCGCCCCGTCTCCACATGCAGGGCCGTCAGATTGCCGCTGGCGTGGATCGGGAACCAGACCAGCTGCACGAAGGCGTCGTCGTATTCGGGCGGCAGGGCCGCGCGCACGGCATCGGCGCGGGCGGCCAGTTCGGCCCAGTCCGCCGTCACCCGCTCGGCCTCATTGTGGTGGAGCAGGCTGAAGGTGTCCGGCCCGATGAGCTCCGGCTTCCGCCGGGAATTGTAGCGGGTGTAGAGCCGCAGCAGGTCGGCGATCTCGTCGGCGTGGGCGTCCCCGAACTGCTGCGCGGCCCAGTCGCGGGTGAAGGCGGTCATGGCCTCCAGCGTCATGGTCTCGGGGTTCCAGGCCTGGGCCATGAAGGCGCTGATGGGCAGCTCCATGGGCTTGAGGTCGCCCACATTGACGATCCACAGCCGGTCCGCACCGTATTCCCAGGCCAGGTTCATCTGCTCCCAGGTGCGCTCAACCTGGGTGGTGTTGAGCCATTTGTAGTTCCGGGGCCCGCCCACATAGTCGAAATGGAAATAGACGCCGTAACCGCCCGGCCGTTCGGACCCCGGCGCGGGCAGGCGGCGGATGTTGCCCCAGTTATCGTCGGCGAACAGCAGGGTGACGTCGTCAGGGACCCGCATGCCGTCGTCGTAATAGTCCTGCACCTCCTTGTAGAGAGCCCAGACCTGGGGCGTTTCGGCGGGGTCGCGGCCGGTGACCTCGGCGATGATGGCGCGCTGGTCGGCGACGATGGTCTCCAGCAGGGCCGTGGCGGTGTCCTCGGTCATGGCCTCGTCGCCGTCGCCGCGCATGCCCACGGTGACCAGACTTTCGTGATCGCCCATGCGCGTCACGCCCTCGCGCCAGAAGCGGCGCAGGGCGTCGGGGTTGGTGGCGTAGTCCCAGGCGCCGACGCCGTAGCGCTCCCACTCCACATGGGCGCGCATCATGGGTTCGTGGTGGGAGGTGCCGATGACCACGCCCCATTGGTCGGCCATCACGGCGTTGAGCGGATCGTCGTCGGAGAAGGCCTTGCCCCACATGGCGGGCCACAGATAGTTGCTCTTGAGCCGCAGGGTCAGTTCGAACACGCGGGTGTAGAAATGGTGGTTGAAGCCGCCGAAGGTCTCGTTGACCCAGCCGTACAAGGCGGGATTCTCGTCATTCAGGAAGATGCCGCGATAGCGCACGCGGGGCCGGTCGGCGCGGCGGCCGGGCAGGACGTGGAGGTCGCCCTGACGCGCCACGGGGACATCGGCCCACCAGAACCAGGGCGAGACGCCCATGCGCTCTGACAGGTCATAGACGCCGTAGATGGCGCCGCGCATGTCCGATCCGGCGATGACCAGGGCCCGGTCCACGCCCGGGGCCGGGTTGTCGATCACCTGCTGCACAAAGGCTTCCCACTGGCCGGTGACGTCCGAGACGTCGAGCCGACCGTCGGCGACGAGGGCGTCGATGACGGCGTTGCGGCCCAGGGTTCCGACGATGACCGCCAGCCCCTGCCCCGCCTCATGATTGAGCGGCGACGGTGAACCGGACACCCGCTCCAGATCGCCGCGCAGGTCGGCGGCGGCGCGCAGCAGGCCCGCGTGATCGCCGGGATCGGTGCGCACCACGGTGGGGCGGCCCGAGGCGACGAGGGCGAAGGCGTCGCCGGACGCGGCGCCGGGGCAGACCGCGCCCGGCGCCTCGCAGGCGGAAGCGGGCAGGGCCGCGCCGAGCCAGAGAAGACAAAGAGCAAGGAAGCCCGTCACGAAACGCGGCATGCACGCCTCCTGTCGCAAAAAGGCGCCGCCCGCCGCTCCCGAAGGAACGACGGGCGGTCGGGGAGGATCAGCGTACGGTCAGGGTGGTGGACTGCAGATCGACCGAGTTGGGTCCCGCGTGGATGGTGAAGGTGCCCGGCTCCACCACCCGCTGCATGTTCAGATCCCACAGGGACAGGGCCTCGGGCGACAGGTCCAGCGTCACCGTGCGGGTTTCTCCGGGTTGCAGGGTGACCCGCTCGAACGCCTTGAGCTCCAGCACCGGGCGGGTGATCGAGGCGTGGTCGTCGCGGACATAGATCTGCACCGTCTCGTCCCCGGCCACGGGGCCGGTGTTGGTGACGTCCACCTGCACCTGGGCCGCCTCGCCGACGCGGATGGTCGGGTTGGTCAGGCGCGGCGCCGACATCTGGAAGCTGGTGTAGCTGAGGCCGTAGCCGAACGGGAACAGGGGGCTGGTCTCGTCGAACAGATAGCCCCGGCGCGCGGTCGGCTTGTGGTTGTAGAACACCGGCAACTGGCCCACCGAACGGGGGATGGTGACCGGCAGCTTGCCGCCCGGATTGACCCGGCCGAACAGGACGTCGGCGACGCCATTGCCCGTTTCCTGACCCAGGTACCAGCCCTGGATGAGGGCGTCGGCATGCTCCACCAGTTCGCCCACGGCCAGCGGGCGGCCGTTGAGCAGCAGCACGATGGTCGGCTTGTTCAGGGCGAAGATGGCGCGGGCCAGATCCATCTGCTGACCCACCAGTTGCAGGTCGGCGCGGTCTCCCAGATGGTTCTCGGCCCAGGCCTCGCGGCTGAGCTGTTCGTTCTCGCCCAGCACCATGACGATGACGTCCGACTGGCGGGCGACCGCGACGGCTTCCTCGATCAGGCGGGCGTTGACGGCGGGGTCGACCAGATTGACCTCGTCGGCGGCCCATTCGCGGCTTTCGGTCAGACGCACGCCCTCGGAATAGACCACCTCGAAGCCGCCGCTTTCGGCCTCGGCCTCGAGACCTTCCAGCACGCTGACCACATGGCGCGGGATGTCGCTGTAGCCGCCGATGGGAGTGTCCACCGCGTGGGCTCCCAGCACGGCCAGACGGCCGAGGCCTTGCGCGCGCAGCGGCAGGGTCTGGTTGTCGTTCTTCAGCAGGGTGATCGCGCGTCCGGCCACCTGACGGGCCAGGGCGATGGCGTCCGGCGTGGCGGTCAGGGCGTCGGCGGTTTCCGGGTCCGCATAGGGATTCTCGAACAGGCCCGCCTCGAACTTCATGGTCAGGATGCGGCGCACGGCGGCGTCGATCTGCGCCTCGGACACGCGGCCCTGGGCGACCAGTTCGGGCAGATGCACGAAGCCCTCGCCGTCGGGCAGTTCGATGTCCACCCCGGCGTCCATGGCGCGCACGGTGGCGTCCTGGATGTTGGCGAACATCTGGTGACGGGTGACCATCTCGCGGATGGCGAAATAGTCGGAGACGATCAGGCCGTCATAGCCCCACTCCTCGCGCAGCACGTCATTCAGAAGCCAGCGGTTGGCGTGGGACGGCAGGCCGTCGATCTCGTTGTAGGAGGCCATGATCGAGCGCACCGGCAGCTCGCGCACCGCCCGTTCGAAGGGCGGGAAGAAAACCTCGCGCAGAACCCGCTCGGAGATCTGGGCCGGGCCGACGTTGATGCCGTTTTCCGGCTCACCGTGGCCGGTCATGTGCTTGAGGGTCACGAAGACGCGGTCCTGCGCCAGCGGCAGGGTGTCGCCCTGATAGCCGCGGATGACCGCCAGACCCATTTCGGACACCAGGTGGGGGTCCTCGCCATAGGTCTCCTCGATGCGGCCCCAGCGGGGGTCGCGCGCCACGTCCACCACCGGCGCCAGGGTCAGGTGCACGCCGCGGGCGCGCATCTCCCGGGAGGCCACATTGAACACCCGGGTGAGCAGCTCGGGATCCCAGGTGCTGGCCAGGGCGATGGACTGGGGAAAGCTGGTGGCGCCGCGGGCGGTGTAGCCGTGCAGCGACTCCTCGTGGAAGATCAGCGGGATGCCCAGACGCGTCTGTTCCGTGGCCCAGCGCTGGGCGGCGTTGATGTACTCCACCGTCTGGCGGCCGTCGCGGTTGACGGCGCCCTCGGTGACGCCGGCCGCCCCGTTGGTGGAGGGATCGACCCCGCGCATGTCGGACGGTCGCGAAATCTGACCCAGACCATGGGGGAAGGCGGCCGAGGCGCGCTCGGGCGAGAAGTCGCCCTCCGGCGTCTGCACGTCGCCCTTGTTCTCCCACAGGCCCTGCATCTGGCCGATTTTCTCCTCCAGCGTCATGCGCGAGAGCAGGTCCTCGACCCGGTCGGCCACCGGACGCGCGGCGTCGCGATAGGCCGGCGTCTGGTCCTGATAAGCGAAGGCCGGCTGCATCGGCGCCAGCGTGATGGCCAGGGCGGCCCCGAAGGCGGTGATCGCCCGTCCTCGCCGGAATCGCTCCGGCCGGTCCCATTTGGTCATGTGCGTCCTCCCTCGCTCCCGCCAGTTCGTCAGCGACCGGCTTGGTAGCGCTATCATCATTTAGACGGCATCCGGCCGCGCTGGTCAACCAATGGTCTGACGATTGCAAGCCGCCGCGGAACGTCGCATAGCCATTCATTGCAAAACATGCCGGCCTGGAAAAGCCGGCGCGCGAATGCCTCACGGAGCGAAACAGCCGCCCATGGCGCCCGAAAAGAAACCCAGAACCGGCGGGGACCGGCGCATCGGCAAGCCCGTGCGCAGCCCGGCCCGCATCCATGGCGTCATCGCCCACGACCTGGGCGTGGCCATCGTCTCGGGGCAGTACAAGCCCGGCGAAATTCTCCAGAACGAGATCGACTTCTCGGAGCATCTGGAGGTGTCGCGCAGCGCCTACCGCGAGGCCATCCGCATTCTGGCGGCCAAGGGGCTGGTGGAAAGCCGGCCCAAGACCGGCACCCGGGTGAACCCCGAGGCGCGCTGGAACCTGCTCGACCCCGACGTGCTGGCCTGGTCGTTTGAAACGGAGCCCAGTCCCTCTCTGGTGAAGGGACTGTTCGAACTGCGGCTGATCATCGAGCCCGCCGCCGCCGCCCTGGCCGCCCAGCGACGCAGCCCCGAACAGGTGACCCGCATGCGCGAGGCCCTGATGGCCATGGAGCGCCACGGCCTGAACACCGAGGAGGGCAAGGGCGCGGATCGGGAGTTCCACGCCACCATCCTGGAGGCCACCGACAATCCGCCCCTGCTCAGCCTGGCCAGCACCATCGGCGCGGGCGTCCGCTGGACCACGGTCTACAAGGAGCGGAAAAAGGAGCTGCCGCGCGATCCCATGCCCGACCACTGGAAGGTGTTCGACGCCATCGCCTCGGGCGGGCCGGAGGCGGCGCGCGCGGCCATGACCGAACTGGTGGAGATGGCCCTGCACGACACGGCCCGCGCCCTGCAGCAGCGGCCGCGCGCGTGATCGCCGTTCATTAGGCACTTGTCCGACTTTTGAGACACGTCTATTTGTCCGACTAATGCGGGCGCTGTTCGGAGACCACCGGTCGCCATCGGCCCGGCGCGTTTCCCCTCGCCCCCGGTTCGCCGGCGGCCCTGACCGACAGGCCCGAATGACCAAGCCCCTTCGCTCCCGTCTGTGGTTCGACAACCCTGCAAACCCGGACATGACGGCGCTGTATCTGGAGCGTTATCTGAACTACGGGCTGACGCTGGAGGAGCTGAGGTCGGGCAAGCCGATCATCGGCATCGCCCAGACGGGGTCTGACCTGAGTCCGTGCAACCGCCACCACATCGAGCTGGCCAAGCGGGTGCGCGAGGGGATCCGGGAGGCCGGCGGCATTGCGATCGAGTTCCCGGTCCATCCCATCCAGGAGACCGGCAAGCGCCCCACCGCCGGGCTGGACCGCAACCTGGCCTATCTGGGGCTGGTGGAGCTTTTGTACGGCTATCCGCTGGACGGGGTGGTGCTGACCATCGGCTGCGACAAGACCACCCCGGCCTGCCTGATGGCGGCGGCGACGGTGGACATCCCGGCCATCGCCCTGTCGGTGGGGCCCATGCTGAACGGCTGGAACAAGGGCCAGCGGGTGGGGTCCGGCTCCATCATCTGGACCGCCCGCGAGATGATGGCGCGGGGCGAGCTGGACTATGAGGGCTTCATCGAACTGGTGGCCACCTCGGCCCCGTCGGTGGGCTACTGCAACACCATGGGCACGGCCTCGACCATGAACAGCCTGGCCGAGGCGCTGGGCATGAGCCTGCCGGGCTCGGCCGCCATCCCGGCGCCCTACCGCGAGCGGGGGCAGATGGCCTACCGCACCGGGCTGCGCATCGTGGACATGGTCAAGGAGGACCTGAAGCCCTCGGACATCCTGACGAAGGATGCGTTCCTCAACGCCATCGCCGTCAACTCGGCCATCGGCGGCTCCACCAATGCGGCGGTGCACCTGACCGCCCTGGCCCGGCATGCGGGGGTCGAGCTGCCCCTGAAGGCCTGGCAGGACCACGGCCACCACATCCCCCTGCTGGTCAATCTGCAGCCGGCGGGGACCTATCTGGGCGAGGACTTCCACCAGGCCGGCGGGGTGCCCGCGGTGGTCAATCAGCTGATGGGCCAGGGCCTGATCCGCGAGGACGCGCCCACGGTGAACGGCCGCTCCATCGGGGAGAACTGCCGGGGGGCCGAGATCATCCTGCCCGACGTGATCCGGCCGTTCGAGGAGCCGCTGATGCGCGATGCGGGCTTCGTGGTGCTGTCGGGCAATCTGTTCGACTCGGCGGTGATGAAGACGAGCGTGATCTCGGCGCAGTTCCGCGACCGCTATCTGTCCGACCCCAAGGATCCCGAGGCCTTCGAGGGCACCGCCGTGGTGTTCGATGGACCCGAGGACTATCACCACCGCATCGACGATCCGGCCGAAGGCATCACCGAGCGCTCGGTGCTGGTCATGCGCGGGTCGGGGCCCATCGGCCATCCCGGCGCGGCGGAGGTGGTCAACATGCGCCCCCCCGCCCACCTGATCAAAGCGGGCGTCACCGCCCTGCCCTGCATCGGCGACGGCCGTCAGTCGGGCACCTCGGGCAGCCCCTCGATCCTGCACGCCTCGCCGGAAGCCGCGGCGGGCGGGACCATCGCGGTGCTGAAGACCGGCGACCGCATCCGGGTGGACCTGAACACATCCACCGTGACCCTGATGGTCCCGGACGACGAGATCGCCGCCCGCAAGGCGGCGCTGGAGGCCGCAGGCGGCTATGCCTATCCCGCCTCACAGACCCCCTGGCAGGAGATCCAGCGCGGCCTCACCGGCCAGCTGGAGACCGGCGCAACCCTCGAGAACAGCGTCAAATACCACCGCATCGTCGACACCATCGCACCGGCGCCGAGGGATAACCACTAGGGGCGGGATCAGGCGCTGACCCGGCTCACCACCAGATCGAATAGACCAGGATCAGGAAGGCGATGACGCCCACGCCCGCCAGATTGAAGGCGGCGGAGGTGCGGAAGCTGATGCCGTCCAGCTGGACCTTCAGGGCCGAGGCGGGGGCGGGGCGGATCAGGGACACCACCACCGCCAGCGCCAGGGCGATCAGGAACACGATCCCCACCCGGTTCATGAACGGCATGACCAGCAGCCCCTCATTGTTCAGCCACCACATGACGCCGGACAGGACCACCCCGCCGATGGCCGCGGCCAGGGCGCCCGCCTCGGACGCGCGGCGCCAGAACATGCCGAGGATGAAGATCACCACGATGGCCGGGGTGAAGAAGCCGGTGAAGTCCTGGATGAACTGGAACGCCTGATCGAAATTGCCCAGCAGGGGCCGGGCGACGAGGGCGCCGATGAGCATGGCCCCCGCCGCCGACAGCCGGCCCACAGTGACCAGATGATGCTGGGACAGATTGGGGCGCGCCTTGGCGTACAGGTCCAGGGTGAAGATGGTCGAGATGGAGTTCACCAGCGAGCCCAGGGTGGCGATGATGGCGGCCACGAGGGCGGCGAACACCAGCCCCTTCAGGCCTACAGGCAACAGGGCCATCATGGTGGGATAGGCCTGATCGGGGCGGGTCAGGTCGGGCGCCAGCACCAGGGCGGCCAGACCCGGCAGCACCACGATCAGCGGCATCAGCAGTTTCAGATAGGCGGCGAAGGCGATGCCCTTCTGGGCCTCGTCGATGCTGGACGCCGCCAGAGCCCGCTGGATGATGTACTGGTTGAAGCCCCAGTAGCTCAGATTCATGATCCACATGCCGCCGATCAGGACCGACAGGCCCGGCAGGGCCGCATAGTGCGGGCTGTCCGGCGACAGGATCATGTCGAACTTCTCGGGGAACTCGGTGGTCAGGCGGGCGAAGCCGTTGAGCAGTCCGCCGTCGCCGCCGATCTGGTTCAGGGTGATGACGGCGATCACCAGACCGCCCGCCACCAGCAGGGCCACCTGCACCGCGTCGGTCATGGCCACGGCCTTGAGCCCGCCCCACAGCTGATAGACCAGACCGAACGCCGCCAGGCCGAACAGGGCCAGGGTCTGGTCCACGCCGGTCACCGTGGTGATGGCCAGCGAGCCAAGCCACAGGATCGAGGTGATGTTCACGAAGACGTAGAGCACCAGCCAGAACACCGCCATGACGCTGCGGATCTTCGCGCCGTACCGCTGCTCCAGAAACTGGGGCATGGTGACGATGTTGTTCTTAAGGAAGATCGGCAGAAAGAACTTGCCCACGATCAGCAGGGTCAGGGCCGCCATCCATTCGTAGGAGGCGATGGCCAGCCCGATCACATAGCCCGAGCCCGACATGCCGATGATCTGTTCGGCCGAGATATTGGCCGCGATCAGCGAGGCGCCGATGGCCCACCAGGGCAGGCTTTTCGAGGCCAGAAAATAGTCGGTGGTGTTTTTCTGTTCGCCCGGGCGGTCGCGGGAGACCCACTGGGCCAAAGCGAAGATGCCGACCCCGTAGAGGGCCAGAAGAATCAGGTCGATCGGCGCCAGCGTCATGAATGTCTCCCCCGACGGGCCGTTGAATTCGGCCGCTGAACGAAGAGCTACGCCATCCTAAAGTCCTACGCAATGAAAGTGATTTCATATATGGTTTGATCGGGTGGCGCGAGCTAAGAAGCGGCGCGGACAGCCTTCTATCGGGGTGACGGCGGCGCTAAGACTTGGGGGAGAGTCAGGTTGATCGGGGAAGCCATGCCGCCGCTGGAAGAAGAGCTTGAGGAGCGCAAATACCGCGCGCCCGCGCTCGAAAAGGGTCTGGACGTGCTCGAGCTGCTGTCCAGCCACGGACGGCCCATGACGCCGTCGCAGATGTCGGTGACCCTCAAGCGCTCCGTCTCCGAACTGTTCCGGATGATCCAGGTGCTGGAGTTCCGGGGCTATATCGAACAGTCCCCCGAAGGCTATCGCCTGACCAACCGCCTGTTCACCCTGGGCATGGCCCAGGCGCCGGTGAAGTCACTGGTGGAAGCGGCCATGCCGGCCATGCGCACCCTGGCCGAAACCACGGTGCAGTCGTGCCATCTGGTGGTGCCCAGCGAGACCCAGATCGTGGTGGTGGCCCGCGTCGAGAGCCCCGGGGACCTGGGCTATTCGGTGCGCATCGGTTATCGCCGCAACCTGATCGAGGCCACCTCGGGCCGCATGTTCTACGGCCTGGCCTCGCCGGCGGGACGGGCCCGGCTTGAAGAGGTGCTGCGCCGGCTGCACGGCGACGCCATGTTCGAGACCTTCGCCCAGGAGGCGGACGCCACGGCGGCCAAGGGCTACGCCCAGCGGGCCAGCGACTTCGTCAAGGGGGTCACCGACCTGTCGGCGCCGGTGATGGGGGCCGACGGCGTCATCGCCACCCTGATCACCCCCTATATCGAGCACACCACGGTGGGGTGCGACATGGCCACGGCGCTGATCCATCTGCGCCGCGCCGCCGCCGCCATCTCGGCCGACATGGGCTCCGCCTCCCAGGCCTGAGGCGGATCAGGCGCGATACAAGCGGCGCCGGGCTTGCCGCCCTGTATTTTCGCATGCGATAAGTTCTTCACGAATGAAAGGTCGGGGCGCTGGCTCCGGCGTCCCCGCCCGCCGTGGGCCCGCTGAAGACTGTTGCCGAATGACCAAGCCCCTTCGCTCCCGTCTGTGGTTCGACAACCCTGCAAACCCGGACATGACGGCGCTGTATCTGGAGCGTTATCTGAACTACGGGCTGACGCTGGAGGAGCTGCGCTCGGGCAAGCCGATCATCGGCATCGCCCAGACGGGGTCTGACCTGAGTCCGTGCAACCGCCACCACATCGAGCTGGCCAAGCGGGTGCGCGAGGGGATCCGGGAGGCCGGCGGCATTGCGATCGAGTTCCCGGTCCATCCCATCCAGGAGACCGGCAAGCGCCCCACCGCCGGGCTGGACCGCAACCTGGCCTATCTGGGGCTGGTGGAGCTTTTGTACGGCTATCCGCTGGACGGGGTGGTGCTGACCATCGGCTGCGACAAGACCACCCCGGCCTGCCTGATGGCGGCGGCGACGGTGGACATCCCGGCCATCGCCCTGTCGGTGGGGCCCATGCTGAACGGCTGGAACAAGGGCCAGCGGGTGGGGTCCGGCTCCATCATCTGGACCGCCCGCGAGATGATGGCGCGGGGCGAGCTGGACTATGAGGGCTTCATCGAACTGGTGGCCACCTCGGCCCCGTCGGTGGGCTACTGCAACACCATGGGCACGGCCTCGACCATGAACAGCCTGGCCGAGGCGCTGGGCATGAGCCTGCCGGGCTCGGCCGCCATCCCGGCGCCCTACCGCGAGCGGGGGCAGATGGCCTACCGCACCGGGCTGCGCATCGTGGACATGGTCAAGGAGGACCTGAAGCCCTCGGACATCCTGACGAAGGATGCGTTCCTCAACGCCATCGCCGTCAACTCGGCCATCGGCGGCTCCACCAATGCGGCGGTGCACCTGACCGCCCTGGCCCGGCATGCGGGGGTCGAGCTGCCCCTGAAGGCCTGGCAGGACCACGGCCACCACATCCCCCTGCTGGTCAATCTGCAGCCGGCGGGGACCTATCTGGGCGAGGACTTCCACCAGGCCGGCGGGGTGCCCGCGGTGGTCAATCAGCTGATGGGCCAGGGCCTGATCCGCGAGGACGCGCCCACGGTGAACGGCCGCTCCATCGGGGAGAACTGCCGGGGGGCCGAGATCATCCTGCCCGACGTGATCCGGCCGTTCGAGGAGCCGCTGATGCGCGATGCGGGCTTCGTGGTGCTGTCGGGCAATCTGTTCGACTCGGCGGTGATGAAGACGAGCGTGATCTCGGCGCAGTTCCGCGACCGCTATCTGTCCGACCCCAAGGATCCCGAGGCCTTCGAGGGCACCGCCGTGGTGTTCGATGGACCCGAGGACTATCACCACCGCATCGACGATCCGGCCGAAGGCATCACCGAGCGCTCGGTGCTGGTGATGCGCGGGTCGGGGCCCATCGGCCATCCCGGCGCGGCCGAGGTGGTCAACATGCGCCCCCCCGCCCACCTGATCAAACAGGGGATCACCGCCCTGCCCTGCATCGGCGACGGCCGTCAGTCGGGCACCTCGGGCAGCCCCTCGATCCTGCACGCCTCGCCCGAGGCCGCGGCGGGCGGCACCATCGCCGTGCTGAAGACCGGCGACCGCATCCGGGTGGACCTGAACACATCCACGGTGACCCTGATGGTCCCGGACAAGGAGATCGCCGCGCGCAAGGCCGCGCTGGAGGCGGCCGGCGGCTACGCCTATCCCGCCTCACAGACCCCCTGGCAGGAGATCCAGCGCGACCTCACCGGTCAGCTCGAGACCGGCGCAACCCTCGAGAACAGCGTCAAATACCACCGCATCGTCGACACCATCGCACCGGCGCCGAGGGATAACCACTAAGGCGTCAGGTCAGGCGGATCCGGTTCTGGGGCAGGCCGGGCGTGTCCACGCGGACGCGGAACAGCCCGCCGGCGAGAGGCTGGGCGGCGCGGGTCTGCGCATCCTGACCCAGCCAGGCGGTGGTGCAATAGAGGGTCTTCAGATCGTCGTCGCCGAACGCGGCCTTGGTCACGGCTGAAACGGGAAACGCGATCTTGCCCAGATACTGGCCGTCGGGCCCATAACGGCCCACGCCCCAGCCGCCGAACAGGCCCACGTGCAGCACGCCCGCCGAATCCATGGACGGGCCGTCGGCGTAGCCTTCGGCCGTCGTGGCGAACAGGCGTTTGTTGGTGATCGCGCCGTCGGCGTGATCGAAGGCGTAGACGGCCTTGTCCAGGGTGTCGTGGTGATAGAGGACCCTGCCGTCCGGGCTCAGGGCCGGGCCGTTGGTGACGCCGTAACCGTCGTCCATGAGCGTCAGCGCGCCCGACGCCCAGCGATACAGCGCGCCGGTCTTCTGCTGTTCGGAATCGTCCATGGAGCCGAACCACAGGGAGCCGTCCGGCGCGACGAAGCCGTCGTTGAGGCGGTTCTGCGGCCTGTCTTCCTCCACCGGCTGGAGGAGGGAGAACGCGCCCGTGCCCACGTCGAACCGGTAGAGCCCGCCGCGCACGCCGCAGATCAGAGACCCGTCGTCGGCCGGCAGGGCGAAGCCGATCTGGTCCGGTGCGGACCAGCTCTGTTTGCCCCCGTCATCGACGCCGTAGCGGTTCAGGGTCCGGCCCTTGATGTCCACAAACCAGACGCAGCGCCGGTCCGCATCCCACACCGGCCCCTCGGCCAGTTCGGCCCTGAGGTCCCAGATCAGCTCGGGCGTCGCCACGGTCAGCTCCAGGAGTAGGCGGTCTTGGTCTGGGTGAAGAACTCCACCGCCGCGAAGCCCTGCTCGCGCGGGCCGTAGCTGGACTTCTTCGAGCCGCCGAAGGGCACGTGATAATCCACGCCCGCAGTGGGCAGATTGACCATCACCATGCCGGCGCGGGCGTTGCGCTGGAAGTCGCGGGCGTGTTTCAGGCTGGTGGTGACGATGCCGGCGGACAGGCCGAACTCGACGCCGTTGGCGATCTGAAGCGCCTCCTCATAGGACTTCACGCGGATGGTGGAGGCGACGGGGCCGAACACCTCTTCCTGATTGATGCGCATGTCCGTCGCCGTGTCGGCGATGAGGGTCGGCTGAACGTACCAGCCGGGCTTGTCCAGCTTCAGGCGGTCGCCGCCGGTGACGATGCGGCCGCCGTCCCCCTTCGCCACCTCGATGTAGCGGTAGGAGGTCTCCATCTGGTCCTCGCTGACGGCGGGGCCCATCTGGGTGTCCGGGTCCAGGGCGTCGCCGACGCGCAGGGCCTTCACCTTTTCCGCCAGGGCCGCGACGAATTTGTCGTGGATGCCGTCCTGCACGATCAGGCGCGAGGAGGCGGTGCAGCGCTGGCCGGTGGCGAAGAAGGAGCCGTCCAGGGCGATCTGCACCGCGCGATCCAGATCCGCATCGTCCATGACCACGAGCGGGTTCTTGCCGCCCATCTCGAGCTGCACCCGGGCCTGACGCTTGACCGCGCCCATGGCCACGCCGGCGCCGACACCTTGCGAGCCGGTGAAGCTGATGGCGTCCACGCCCGTGTGATCCACAATGGCCTGACCCACGCGGCCCCGGCCGATGATCATGTTGACCACGCCCCTGGGCAGGCCCGCCTCGTGCAGGATGGCCACCAGCGCCTCGGCCGTGGCCGGGGTCTGGCCGGCGGGCTTGATGACCACCGTGTTCCCGAAGGCGAGGGCCGGAGCCATCTTCCAGGCCGGGATGGCGATGGGGAAGTTCCACGGGGTGATCAGGCCATAGACGCCCACGGCCTGACGATAGGTCTGGATCTCCACGCCCGGGCGCGTCGACATCAGGTTCTGGCCGTGCAGACGCAGGGCCTCGCCGCCGAAGAACTTCAGGATGCGGGCGGCGCGCACGGTCTCGCCGATGCCTTCGGGCAAGGTCTTGCCCTCTTCGCGCGACAGCAGCCGGCCCACTTCCTCGCGGCGCTCCATCAGGATGTTGGAGGCCTTGTCCAGCACGTCCGAGCGCACCTCGGGCGAGGCGTCGGCCCAGCCGCCGAAGGCCGCGCGCGCGGCGTCCACCGCGGCATTGACCTCGGCGTCGCCGCCGTCGGGAACACGGGCCACCACATCGCGGGTGTCGGACGGGTTCAGGCTCTCGGACGGCCGGTCCGTCGAAACCTTCTCGCCGTTGATCCAGTGGGACAGTTCGAGGGTGTCGGACATGGCGTGTCTCCTTTGTGGCCCGCGCCGGGGAGGTCGCGGGCCTTCAGTACATTCCAAAATCAGGCGAGGGCCGAACGACGAATTCGTTCGGCCCTGCCCGTTCGGGTCGATAACCGGCGGCTCAGCCGGTCATCTGCTCCAGTTCCTTGCCGCGGGTCTCGTGGACCAGGGCCAGGACGAAGAACACCGAGACCAGGGCGCTGACGGCGTAGAAGCCGTAGGTCAGCGTCAGGCCGATGCCGGCGGCCATGATCGGGAAGCTCATGGTGATGCCGAAGTTGGCGATCCACTGGGCGAAGCCCGAAACCGCCAGGCCGGAGCCGCGGATCTGGTTCGGGAACATCTCGCCCAGCATGACCCACATGACCGGACCCCAGCTGAAGTTGAAGAACATCACATAGATATTGGCCGCCACCAGCGCCAGCAGCCCCATCCCCGGCGTCAGGTCGAGGAAGCTGGATGAGAGGGTGGTCTGGGCGTCATAGACCGTGCCGTTGTTCAGCACCGTGCCCGCCTCCAGCACCGTGCCCGAGGCCATGAAGGTCCCGGTGGAGAAGGCGTAGGCCACCAGCCCCAGGGTGATGGCCATGCCCACCGAGCCGATCAGCAGCATGGGCTTGCGGCCGAGTTTGTCGATCACCAGCAGGCCCGCGATGACCGCCGCGATGGACAGGGCGCCGGACAGCACATTGATCATCAGGGCGTCGTTCTCGCTCAGCCCCACCGACTGCCAAAGCACCGCGCCGTAGTAGAAGACGATGTTGATGCCCACCAGTTGCTGGAACACCGCCAGGCCGATGCCGGCCCAGACGATCATGCGGACGCCGCCCTTGTTCCGGTCCAGCAGGTCCGACAGGCGCGGCTTGTGATCCGCCGTCAGGGACTGCTGGATTTCGGCCACCTTCAGGCCCGCGGCCTTCGGACCGAACAGACGGCCCAGCACCTCGGCGGCCTTTTCGTGCTTGCCCTTGATGACCAGGAAGCGCGGGCTTTCGGGGATCAGGAACAGGGCGAAGAAGAAGATGACCGCCGGGATCAGCTCGACCCAGAACATCCAGCGCCAGGTGGTGAAGCCCAGCCAGAACTCGGTGGTCGACCCGCCCGCCGTATTGGCCAGCAGGTAGTTGGCGAGGAACGAGAAGAACAGGCCCGAGATGATGGCGATCTGCTGGATCGTGGTCAGCCGGCCGCGCATGTGGGCCGGGGCGATCTCCGAGATGTAGGCCGGAGCCATGACGCTGGCGGCGCCCACGGCCAGGCCGCCGAGAATGCGGTAGATCACGAACTCCGTCGAGGTGCCCGCGATGCCCGAGCCCCAGGCGCTGATGATGAACAGCACCGCCGCCACGATCATCATGGTGCGACGGCCCCAGACGTCGGCGGCCCTGCCCGCGAAGGCGGCGCCGATGGCGCAACCCAGCAGCATGGAGGCGACGTTGAAACCGGTGCCCACCGCCTCGGAATTGAAGGCCTGGCGCAGCCCCTCCACGGTGCCGTTGATCACCCCGCTGTCGTAGCCGAACAGGAACCCGCCGATCGTCGCCACCAGCACGGTGAGGATGACCAGCCCCATGTTCGTTCGCTCAAGTTCGGCGGAAGGCGGCGCCCCCGCCTGATTCAGATCCGTCATGCCTCAGTCCTCCCGATGGGGCTCTCCCGGCCCCGGTTGAGACGCCCGGCTATCGCCAGCCTGCGTCCACGAAATACTCATGCCCGGTGATCGCGCGGGCGTCATCAGACGACAGGAACAGGGCCATGGCGGCGATGTCCCTGGGTTCGATTCTCAGCGTCAGGCACTGGGCCGCCACGATCTCGGCCTCGCCTTCGGGGGAATACCATTTCATCTGGCGTTCGGTCTTCACATTGCCTGGAACGATGCAGGCCACCCGCACCCCGTCCGGCCCCCATTCGCGCGCCAGGGCGCGGGTCATGCCCTCGATGGCCGCCTTGGCCGTCTCGTAGAGCGACAGGTCCGGCAGACCCAGGTGCCAGGAAATGGAGCCCAGATTCAGGATCACACCCTTGCCGCGCCTGCGCATGGCCGACGCAACCGCCTGGGCGGCGAAGAACTGATGGCGCAGGTTCACCGCCATGCGCTCGTCCCAGTAAGCGGGCGTGACGGCCTCGACCTGATGACGGTCGTCATTGGCGGCGTTGTTGATGAGCACGTCCACTTCGCCGTGCTCCGCCTCGATACGGGCGAAGCAGGCCTTCAGCGCGTCCAGATCGGTCAGATCGCACGGCAGGAACGCCGGGGCGGGGTCCAGCGTGGAGAGGCGCGACTCCAGCGCCCGGGACGGCGCCTCGGCGATATCCAGAAACACCACCCGCGCGCCCTGCCGGGCGTAGGCCTCGGTCATGCCCTCGCCGATGCCCGAGCCGCCGCCGGTGATGACCACCAGCCGGTCCTTGAGAGAGGGATAGATCGCTTCGCTCAACGCGCGCCTCCAAGCAGGCCGCGAGAGGCCAGATTACGCATCAGTCCGGAGACCCCGAGCGTCCAGGGCGGAGCCTGGTCGCTGGTGGTCACCTTGTTGTCCAGAACGCCGAGGCGAGGCGAGGACACCCGAACCCGGTCGCCCGGCTTGTGGGTGAAGCCGCCGCCCGGCGTGTCGCGATCCTCGATGGGGGCGAACATGGTGCCCAGATACAGGATCAGGCCGTCGGGATACTGGTGGTGCCTGCCGATGGTCTGGCTGACCAGCTCCACCGGGTCACGGCTGATCAGGCTCATGGAGCTTTCGCCCTTCATGACGAAGCCGTCGTCGCCGATCACCTCCAGCGAGATGGTGGCGCGGCGCAGGTCGTCCAGGGTGAAGCCGTCGTCGAACAGGCGGATGAACGGTCCCAGCGCCGCCGAGGCGTTGTTGTCCTTGGCCTTGCCCAGCAGCAGGGCCGAACGTCCCTCAATGTCCCGCAGATTGACGTCGTTGCCCAGGGTCGCGCCGAGGATGCGGCCGGTGGAGTCGCAGACCACCGCCACTTCGGGCTCAGGGTTGTTCCAGGCCGAGTCCGACCGAACGCCTACATAGTCGCCCCAGCCCACCGAGGACAGGATGGGCACCTTGGTGAATATCTCGGCGTCGGGGCCGATGGCCACCTCCAGATACTGGGACCACAGGCCGTCGGCGATCAGGGCGGTCTTGAGGGCGGCGGCCTGTTCCGAGCCGGGCTTCACGGCGGACAGGTCGGCGCCCACCCTGTCTTTCAGGGCCTTGCGGATGTCATCGGCGGCGGCGGCGTCGCCGCGGGCGCGCTCCTCGATCACCCGCTCTACGGCGGAGACGGCGAAGGTCACGCCCGACGCCTTGACGCATTGCAGGTCCACCGGCGACAGCAGCTTGATGGCGTCCGGCGACGGCGCATCCCAGACGGTGGCGAAATGCATCTCCGCCAGGGCGCCGAGATCGCGGCCCTCGAAGGCCGCGAGTTCTGCGGCGCGGGCCAGCGCGTCGGCGCAGGTGGGGGCGAAACCGGAGATGTCCTGAACCCGGCCCTGTCGAACGCGCACGGGCGTCGGACCTTCCGGCAGTTCGATCCGTCCGATCAGGGTCGCGGCGTCCCAATCCGCCGCAAGGCATTCAACGATACTGGTCATTTCCCCCGCCGTCGCGTGAGGTGGGCGAGCCCACCGGCGCGGTCGTTTCTGTTAGCGGTAACATCAAAGGGCTGGCCGTCAGTGTCAAGGCCAATCACACGCCGGCCCGATCCGTCGTTCAGGACTCGGCTGGCGCCGGTCCGCAGGAGCCGCGCACGACAAGGGTGTGGGTCACAAGCCGGTCAACGGGCGCGTCGGAGGGGGGAGGGGGGGGGGAGAGGGGAGGG
>NZ_JBKBIB010000004.1:176509-186380 GCF_046299535.1 Brevundimonas sp.
CCGCGTGCCCCCCCGCGGCCCCGGATATCCTCGCTGAGGATGCGCACGGCGGCCTCGGCCATCTCGGCCACGGGCTGGCGGACGGTGGTCAGCTCCGGCCAGACGGCGGTGGCGATGGAGGTGTCGTCGAAACCGACCACGGTCAGTTGCCCCGGCACATCCAGCCCCTTGCGGTGCGCAGCGGTCAGGACGCCGGCCGCCATGTCGTCGTTGGAGGCGAAGATGGCCGTCGGGGGGCGCCGCGCCGACAACAGGCGCTCGGCGGCCTCGAGGCCGGAGCGATAGGTGAACTCGCCCGCCTCGATCAGGGCGGTGGCGGCGGGCTCGGCCGCGCGCATCTCGGTCTCGAAGCCCAGCAGGCGCTCGGCGCTGGCGGTCTGGTTGGAGGCGCCCTTGATGAAGCCGATGCGGCGGTGGCCAAGCGCCAGCAGGTGCCGGGTCATCTCGGCGGCGGCGGCGAAATCGTCAATGCGCACGGCGCTGGCGTCCGACCGGAAGCGCCCGGCGGCCACGGCCACCACGGCCACCTCGCCCTCCTTCAGCTCCGACAGGGCGGCGTAGGATTCCCCGTGGGGCGGCGGCAGGATCACGCCCGAGGCCCCGCCCGCGATCAGGCGGCCAACCGCGGCGCGCTCGCTCTCGGGATTGGGGTCGCACTTCTCGATCAGCAGCAGGGCGCCGGTCTTCTGCGCGCCGTCCAGCGCGCCGACCAGGAACTCGCTGAGATAGCCGGCCGACGGGTTGGAGTAGAGCAGGCCGATACGCCCGCCGCCCTGCCGGGCCAGGCTGCGCGCGGCCGCGTTCGGCGCATAACCCAAGGCCTCCACCGCGTCCTGCACCGTCTTGCGGGTGGCGTCCTTGACCCCGGGCGCCTCGTTCATGACCCGCGATACGGTCATGGGCGAAACCCCGGCGCGGCGCGCCACGTCATGGATGGTGACGGCGCCCTTTCTGTCCTTGCGGGAGTCGGCCAAGCCTGCTCGCCCCTTCAAATTACAATGTCCCCTGATCGACCCTGGAACGGCTCAGGTCAACGGTCCGAAGGGCACGACCCGGTTGGCGGAATCATGGCCGATGTCGGCGCGGCCCAGATACGGGATGCCCGACCGGTCGCACCAGTAGCGCACGATCTGCTCCGGGGTCAGGCCGAAGTCCGGGTCGTTGGGGGTGATGTCGCTGACCCGGCCCACCCGGATGCCCGCCACGCGGCGAATGGAGGGCTGACCGGTAATGTGGAACATGGCCCGGTCGGTGCGGTAGTCCGCCTCGCCCACCTCCTCCAGCATCAGCACGTGGCCGGTCAGGTCCGGCTCCAGCGCCGTGCCCAGAAGCTGGCTGAGGATGGTGATGTTGAACGCCGCCGTGGGCGCGCCGCCGCTCAGTACGGAGGGCTCCAGCGCCGCCTTGTCCCGCCGCACCAGCCAGTCGAGGCCGCGGGCGAAAGCGATCTTGACGTCCGACCGGCGCAGGTCCTGCACCATGGGCCCGTGGAACACCTGCTGAAACCCCAGCCGGTACAGGCCCGCCAGGATCGACCCGGCGTCGGAATAGCCCATCCAGGCCTTCTTGCGCGCGGCGTCATTCACGCCCGCCATGACCGTCTCGGCGATGCGGCAGGAGCCGTAGCCGCCCCGGGCGAACCAGACCGCGTCGTGGGCCGGGTCGTTGGCGATCTCCAGAACCGCCCTGGCCCGGCCGGCGTCGTCGCCGGCGAAATGGCCGTGCTTGCCGAACGACGCAGGGTGGAATTTCAGTTCGACCGAGCCGTCGGGATAGAGCGCGCGCACCATTTCCTGCGCCTGCTCGGCGGTCTCCCGCTCGAAGCGCGAGCTGGCGGCCACGACGCCGATGCGGAAGGGCTTGTCGGGGCTGGCCATTCTCTCGCGCAATCCTCTGGCGCCGCCGTCGCGCCGTGCTAGTCAGGCGCTTCAAGCCTTCGGGGTTCGCGGCGCATGAATCAAGACCAGTCCTACTTCTTCTGCGGCGTCGGCGGCTCGGGCATGCTGCCGCTGGCCCTGATCGTGAAGGCGCGCGGGGCCGCTGTGGAGGGCTCCGACCGGGCGCTGGATCAAGGCCGCACGCCGGAAAAATTCGACTGGCTGCGCGGCCAGGGCTTCACCCTGCATCCCCAGGACGGATCAGGCGTCCGCGCCGGTCAGGTGGTGGTCGCCACCGGGGCGGTGGAGGACACGGTGCCCGACATCCGCGCGGCGAAAGCCGTCGGCGCCCGCATCCTGACCCGGCCCCAGCTGCTGTCGGAGCTGTTCAACGCCGCCGGGACCAGCGTCGGCGTGGCGGGCACCAGCGGCAAGTCCACCATCACCGGCATGATCGCCTGGATCCTGCACCGGGCCGGGCGCGCGCCCACCGTCATGAACGGCGCGGTGATGAAGAATTTCGTCCGGCCCGAGCAGCCCTTCGCCAGCGCCCTGATCGGCGGGCCGGACCTGTTCGTCAGCGAGGTGGATGAGTCCGACGGCTCCATCGCCCGCTACGAGCCCACCGTGGCCGTGATCTCCAATGTGTCGCTGGACCACAAGTCCATGGATGAGCTGCGCGCCCTGTTCGGCGGGTTCGCGGGGCGGGCCACCACCGCCGTGCTGAACCTGGACGACGCAGAGACCCCGGCGTTGGCGCAACAGGCGAAGGCGACGATCACCTTCGCGCTGGACCATCCCGAGGCCGATCTGCGCGCCGTGGACCTGGCCCCCACCGCCGCCGGCATGACCTTCCGCCTGATCGAGACCGACGGCGCGGGCCATGACGCCGAGCTGTGCGTGCCCGGCGCCCACAATGTCGCCAATGCGCTGGCGGCCGTCAGCGCGGTCAAGGCGCTGGGCGTGTCGGTCGCGGACGCGGTGGCGGCGCTGAAAGAGTTCTCGGGCATCCGCCGTCGGCTGGAAGTGGCCGGTCAGGCGGGCGGGGTCACCGTCATCGATGACTTCGCCCACAATCCCGACAAGATCACCGCCACCCTCAACACCCTGCACGCCTTTCCCGGCCGCCTGCTGATCCTGTTCCAGCCCCACGGCTTCGGCCCGCTGAAGCTGATGAAGACCGAGTTCATCGACGTCTTCGCCCGGCTGATGAGCCCCGACGACGTGCTGCTGATGCCCGAGCCGGTCTATTACGGCGGCACGACGGACCGCAGCGTAGGCTCGGGCGACATCGCGGACGGGGTGACGGCGACCGGCCGTCATGCCGAAGCCTTGCCCGATCGCGCGGCCTGCGGGGAGCGCCTGATCCAGATGGCGCGCCCCGGCGACCGCATCCTGATCATGGGCGCCCGCGACGACACCCTGTCCGAGTTCGCCGCCGACCTTCTGAAGCGCCTCCGCCCGTCGGTTTGAGGGAACGGCCGCGCGTCCCATCTGTTCGACAGGTCTCTTTCACACCCTGCCTTCCCGCCGGAGTCCGTCATCTTTCAATCCGACGTCCCGCCCGCCCCGCCCGTCACCGTTGACGAGATCGTGGTCACCGCCGCGCGCCTGCCGCCCGCCGCAGGCGACGCCGCCTTTGCGGTGATCCGGTTGAATCAGGACGATCTGGAAGCCAGCCAGCGGGTAGACGAAGCCCTGACCGGCGTGCCCGCCGTATCGCTGTTCCGCCGGACGTCCAGTCTGTCCGCCAATCCCACCACCCAGGGCATATCCCTGCGGTCCATCGCGCCGTCGGGCGCGGGCCGGACGCTGGTGACGCTGGACGGCGTGCCGCTGAACGATCCGTTCGGCGGCTGGGTGATCTGGTCGCAGATCGCGCCGGAATCCCTCGGCAGTCTGGACATCGTGCGCGGGTCGGGCGCGGGACCCTACGGCGCCGGGGCCCTGACCGGGGTGATCGTGATGCGCGAGCGCGACGCGGGCGCGGTGCTGGACGCGTCCCTGGCCGAGCGCGGCGGGGCGCGGCTGTCCGGAGCGGGATCGCAAGGCTTCGGGCGGCTGACCCTGACCGCCTCGGGTCTGTACGAGCACAGCGACGGCTATGTGCCGGTGCGCGGCCCGGAGCAGGGCGCGGCGGACACGCCGACGGATCTGGAAAGTCTGGGCGGCGCCCTGCGCGCCGACTGGGCGGCCACCGACGACATCGCCGTCTCGGCCCGCCTCGGCGCCTGGGAGGATGAGCGCGGCGCCGGGCTGGATGGGGCGCGGGCGGTCTCCAGCGGCCAGCTCTACAGCCTGACGGCGGCGCGCCAGCCCACCACCCACCGCCTCGGCTGGCGGGCGCAGGTGTGGCGCCATGACAGCGATCTCAGCAACACCTTCGTGTCGGTGGCCGACAACCGGTCGAGCACGTCGCTGGCCAACAATCAGTACGCCACCCCGGCCACCGGGCTGGGCGCCAATCTGGCCCTGCGCCGCGCCGCCGAGCGCTGGGGCGGATCGCTGGAGTGGGAGGTGGGCGCCGACGTCCGCAGCACCGAGGGCGAGGTGCGCGAAGTCAACGCGTTCAACCGCCAGCGGCTCGCGGGCGGCGAGACCCTGATCGCGGGCGCCTATGCCGAAGGCTCATGGACGGGCGGGCCCTGGCTGGTGGCCGGTGGCCTGCGCGCCGACCGGTGGAGCAACGAGAACGGCCGCCGGCTGGAGACCAACACGGCGACGGATGTGGTGTTGTTGGACCAGCGCTCGCAGGACCGCGACGGCGAGGTGGTCAGCGCGCGTCTGGCGGCGCGGCGCGATCTGGGCGGCGGCTGGGCGGCGCGGGCGGCGGCCTACACCGGCTTCCGGCCCCCGACCCTGAACGAGCTGCACCGGCCCTTCCGCGTGGGCAACGACATCACCGAGGCCAATCCCGAGCTGGAGCCCGAGGTGCTGCGCGGCATCGAGGCGGGTCTGGCGTGGAGCGGCGGCCCGGTCGATCTGACGGCCACCGTGTTCCACAACGAAATCGAGGACGCCATCGTCAACGTCACCATCGGCGAGGGCCCCGGGACCTTTCCGGTGGCCGGCTTCGTGCCTGCGGGCGGGGTGCTGCGGGAGCGCCGCAACGCCGGCACCGTGGAGGCCACGGGGGTCGAGGTGGAGGCGCAGTGGCGGCTGGAGACCGTGACCCTGTCCGGCGCCCTGTCGGCCACCGACGCCCGCATGGACGGCGGGACCGACGCGCCCCAGCTGACCGGGCTGCGGCCCGCCCAGGCGCCCATCTGGAGCGCCACCGCCGGGATCGACTGGCGCGCGTCGGACCGCCTGGGCCTGTCGGCCCGCGCCCGGTACGAAAGCCGCCGTTTCGACGACGATCTGAACAGCCGCGCGCTGGATCCCGCCCTGGTTCTGGACGCCCGGGCGGAGTGGCGAGCGAGCCCGCGCACCGTCCTCTATCTGGCCGCTGACAACCTGTTCGAGGAGGATGTGGAGGTCGCCCGCACCGGCGACGACGTGCCCGGTTACGGCCCGCCGCGCATCGTCCGCGCGGGGCTGCGGCTCACCTATTGAGCGCGATGGAGTGAAATCTTGCGTCGCCGGTTCACGGAAACCGGTGTCAGCGCATAAACTGATGTTTCAATGCCGATTGGTCCGGTTGGCGCGGGCGTGGAAATCCCCCAAGACGGGGGCATCCACGCAACTGGTGAAGGTGAGGCGCGAATGCCGACGCTCGTTCTGTTCGGCGGAGGCGGCGATCTGGCGCTGCGCATGCTGCTGCCGTCGCTGTACTTCCTGGAGCACGACGACCTCCTGCCCGAGGGCCTGAAGGTCATCGCCGCCGCGCGCAGCGAGGAAAGCCGCGAGGACTATCTGGCCAGCGTGCGCGAGTGGGTCCAGCCCCGCGCCGAGGCCGACGGCCAATGGAGCACCAAGGCGTTCGACCGGCTGGCGAAGCGCATCGACTATCTGGCCATGGACGCCACCGATCCAGACAGCCTTTCCGCGCTCAGGGACAAGGCGGGGACCGAGGACCTCACCTATTTCCTGGCCGTGTCGCCGTCGCTCTACGCGCCCATCGTCAATGCGCTGAAGGCCATCGGCATGACCGGGCCCACGACCCGCATCGTGCTGGAGAAGCCCGTCGGGCGCGACCTGAAGAGCTTCCGCGAGATCGACCAGGCGGTGGGCGCGGCCTTCACCGAGGACCGGGTGTTCCGCATCGACCACTATCTGGGCAAGGAGACGGTCCAGAACCTGATGGCGCTGCGCTTCGCCAACGTCATCTTCGAGCCCCTTTGGAACAACCTGTCCATCGACCACGTGCAGATCACCGTGGGCGAGACCACCGGTGTGGGCGACCGCTGGCCCTATTATGACGAGTACGGCGCCCTGCGCGACATGCTGCAGAACCACATGTTGCAGCTGCTGTGTCTGGTGGCCATGGAGCCGCCGTCGGACATGGACCCGGACTCTGTGCGCAACGAGAAGGTCAAGGTGCTGCGGTCCCTGCGCCCCATCACCAAGGCGGCGGCCAGGAAAGTCACCGTGCGCGGCCAGTACACGCCGGGAACCGTCGAGGATCAGTCGGTGAAGGGCTATGAGCAGGAGCGCGGCCAGGCGTCGGACACCGACACCTTCGTCGCCCTGCGCGCCGACATCGACAACTGGCGCTGGGCCGGGGTGCCGTTCTTCATGCGCACCGGCAAGCGCATGCCCGACAAGCGCACCGAGATCGTCATCCAGTTCAAGCCGGTGCCCCACTCCATCTTCGACGGCGACGGGCGCGGCGACATCGTCGCCAACCGCATGGTCATCGCCCTGCAGCCCGACGAGGACGTGTCCCTGTCGGTGATGAACAAGGCGCCGGGGCTGGACGCGAAGATGCGGCTGCAGCCCATCCGCATGTCCCTGTCGTGGGGCATGGAGGGCAAGAGCGCCCGCCCGCCGCGCCGCCGCATCGCCTATGAGCGGCTGCTGATGGACGCCCTGAACGGCGACTCCACCCTGTTCGTGCGCCGCGACGAGGCGGAGAAGGCGTGGGAGTGGGTCGACGGCGTCTCGGCCGCCTGGCGCGCCGCCGAGATGAAGCCCGAGACCTATGAGGCGGGAACCTGGGGCCCCTCCGGCGCCTTCGAACTGATGAGCCGCAACGGACGGGCGTGGAATGAGTGATATCCGGATCGAGACCTTCCCGGACAAGGACGGCTGGGCCGACGCCTGCGCCAACCGCCTGTCGGGCGCCCTGTCCGCCGCGCTGAGCGAAGGCGACAAGGCCCTGTTCGCCGGGGCGGGCGGGTCGACGCCCTCGCCCATCTATCGCCGCTTGGCCCAGGCTGATCTGGACTGGTCGAAGGTGGCCGTCACCCTGGTGGACGAGCGCCACGTGCCGGAAAGCTCGCCGGACTCCAACGCCCGGCTGATGCGCGAGACCCTGCTGACCGGCCCGGCCGCCGCCGCGCGCTTCATCCCCCTGCACCATTCAGCCGTCACCGTGGACCGCGCCGCCGCCCTGGCCGCGAAGGCGCTGCAGGCCGAGGGGCCGCTGGACGCGGTGCTGCTGGGCATGGGCGAGGACGGGCACATCTGCTCCATGTTCCCGGGCAGCCCGACGCTCAAGACCCTGCTGACCACGGCGCTGGAGCCCGCCGTCTTCGGCGTGCCGCCCGGGCGCGACGGCATGGCCCCGCCGCAGGAGCGGATCAGCCTGAATATCCCGTATCTGGCCCGCGCCCGCCGCGTGGTGCTGGCCCTGACCGGCGCGAAGAAGCGCGCGATGTTCGAGGCCGAGGCGACGGGCGATCCCGCCGTCCGGCCCATCGCCGCGCTGATCGCGAGCGGCGCCCCTCTCGAGGTCCTCTGGACAGAGTAAGCCGATGCCCCTCAATCCCGTCACCGCCGCCGTCACCGAGCGGATCATCGACCGCAGCCGCGAGACCCGCGCCGACTATCTGCGCCGCATGGACTGGGCCGCCGGCAACACGCCCGGCCGGGCCAAGCTGTCCTGCGCCAACTGGGCCCACGCCTTCGCCGGCGCCCCGGTCAAGGACAAGCTGAACGCCATGTCGGGCAGTCAGCCCAATGTGGGGATCGTCACTGCCTACAACGACATGCTGTCGGCCCACCAGCCGTTCGAGCGGTTCCCCGATATCGTGCGGGAGGCCGCGCGCGCGGCCAACGCCACGGCCCAGGTGGCGGGCGGGGTCCCGGCCATGTGCGACGGCGTCACCCAGGGACGCCCCGGCATGGAGCTGTCGCTGTTCAGCCGCGACGTCATCGCCATGTCCACCGGCGTGGCCCTGACCCACGACGCCTTCGACGCGGCCCTGTGTCTGGGCGTCTGCGACAAGATCGTGCCGGGCCTGTTCATGGGCGCCCTGGCGTTCGGCCACCTGCCCGTGGTCTTCGCCCCCGCCGGGCCCATGCCGTCGGGCATCCCCAACGCCGAAAAGGCCCGCGTCCGGGCCCTCTATGCCCAGGGCAAGGTGGAGCGCCAGACGCTTCTGGAAAGCGAGATCGGCAGCTACCATTCGCCGGGCACCTGCACCTTCTATGGCACCGCCAACTCCAACCAGATGATGATGGAGCTGATGGGGCTGCACCTGCCGTCCACCGCCTTCGTGCACCCGGAGACGGGCCTGCGCGACGCCCTGACGGCGGCGGCGGCGACGCGGGCGGTGGAGCTGGCGCGCGAGGGCCAGAGCCGCATGGCCGACGTCATCGACGAGAAGGCCATCGTCAACGGCATCGTCGCCCTGCTGGCCACCGGCGGCTCCACCAACCACGCCATCCATCTGGTGGCCATGGCGCGCGCGGCGGGCGTGCTGATCAACTGGACCGACATGGACGAGCTGTCGTCGGTCACGCCCCTGCTGGCGCGGGTCTATCCCAACGGCTCGGCGGACGTGAACGCGTTCCAGGCGGCGGGCGGGGTGGCCTTCGTCACCCGCGAGCTGGCCCAGGCCGGATACCTGCACAGCGACGTGACCACCATCATGGGCCGGGGCATCGAAGCCTATTTCCAGGAGCCCATGCTGGAGGACGGCAAGCTGGTTTGGAAGGACGGGGTGACCGAGACGCTGGACCCGGAAATCCTGCGCCCCGCATCGGACCCGTTCCAGAAGGACGGCGGCCTGCGTCTGGTCAAGGGCGCGCTGGGCCGGGCGGTGATCAAGGTCTCGGCGGTCAAGCCGGAGAACCGGGTGGTGGAGGCCCCCGCCGCCGTGTTCGACAGCCAGGAAGACGTGCTGGAGGCGTTCAAGGCGGGACAGCTGGACCGCGACGTGATCGTGGTGCTGCGCTTTCAGGGACCCAAGGCCAACGGCATGCCGGAGCTGCACAGCCTGTCCCCGGCCCTGTCGGTGATTCAGGATCGCGGCTTCAAGGTGGCGCTGGTCACCGACGGCCGCATGTCCGGCGCCTCGGGCAAGACCCCCGCCGCCATCCACCTGAGCCCGGAGGCGCTGGACGGCGGCGCCCTGGCCCGGGTGCGCGACGGCGACGTCATCCGGCTGGACGCCGAGAACGGCGTGCTGACCGTGGTCGGCGCCGACGGCTTCGAGGATCGTCCGATGGCCCCGCGCCCGCAGGCCTATGCCGACGGTTCGGCCTGGGGCTACGGCCGGGAGCTGTTCGCGTCGTTCCGCCATGTGGTGGGGGCGGCGGAGGACGGCGCCTCGGTCTGTTTCGACTTCGCAACCGGCGGACCCGCGCGCGCCGACACGCCGCCCGACCCCAATCTGGTTGACCGCACGGTGGACGCCTGATGATCCCGTCCAATCCCGTCCGCACCGATGACCGCACCCTGCTGGTGGGGGATGTGGGCGGCACCAATGCCCGCTTCGCCATCGCCCGCTGGACCGACGGCCGTCCGGTGCTGGAGCATCACGAGAGCTTCCTCGGCGCGGATTACCCGACCTTTCTGGAGGGCGTGCGGGCCTTCATCGACGGCTGCGAGGTCAAGCCCACGGGCGGGATCATCGCGGTGGCCGGGCCGGTCACCGACAACGCCA
>NZ_JBKBIB010000005.1:0-182077 GCF_046299535.1 Brevundimonas sp.
AAGGCTAAACTCCTTCTTTTCACCCGGTCCGGTCCCCGCGGCCTCCCACTTCCGCAAGAAATTCGCCGACGATCCCCATGTCATCCTGGCGCTGGAGCTGGGCGGCAACAATCCGCTGGTGGTGTGGGACGCCGCCGACGCCGAGGCCGTGGCGGGCATCGTCATCCAGTCCGCCTTCATCACCACCGGCCAGCGCTGCTCCTGCGCTCGCCGCCTGATCGTGCCCGAAGGCGCCGCTGGTGACGCAATCATCGAGGCCGTCCGCGCCCTCGCCGACCGCCTGACCTTCGGTCCCTGGACCAGCGACGGCGAGGTCTACGGCGGCCCCCTGATCTCGGCCCGCGCCGCCGACGGCGCCCTGAAGGCCGTGGACGCCCTGATCGCCGGCGGCGCCCGCGTCATCCGCCCCTTCGGCCGCATCGAGGGCCTGTCCGACGCCTTCGTCACCCCGGGCATCCTCGACATGGCCGAAGCCCGCGACATCCCCGACGAGGAGATCTTCGCCCCGGTCCTGCAGGTGTATCGCGCCGCCGATTTCGACGCCGCCATGGCTCGCGCCAACGACACGCGCTACGGACTGTCCGCCGGTCTGGTCAGCGACGATCCGGCCCACTGGGAGCGCTTTCAGCGCCGCATCCGCGCGGGTGTGGTCAACTTCAACCGGCCCACCACGGGCGCGGCGGGCGACATGCCCTTCGGCGGCCTCGGCGCCAGCGGCAACCACCGCCCCAGCGCCTACTATGCGGCCGACTACTGCGCCTATCCCATGGCCAGCTTCGAGGCCGACGCCGTCTCGGACATCACGTCTGAAATCAAGGGATTGAGGTCATGACCTCAGCCTTCGAAGCCAATGCCGACGGCCTGATCGGCCCCACCCACTCCTATGCGGGCCTGTCCCCCGGCAATCTGGCCAGCGCGCTCAACAAGGGCGAGGCCTCCAACCCCCGCGCCGCCGTGCTGCAGGGCCTGCAGAAGATGAAGCTGCTGGCCGATCTGGGCGTGCCCCAGTTCGTCCTGCCGCCCCATGAGCGCCCCCACATCCCGTTCCTGCGCGGCCTCGGCTTCTCCGGCTCTGACAAGGCGGTGCTGGAGCAGGCGTGGCGCGCCGCGCCCAGCTTCGCCGCCGCCGCCTGCTCGGCCAGTTCCATGTGGGCCGCCAACGCCGCCACGGTGGCCCCCAGCGCCGACACCGAGGACCGCCGCGTCCACTTCACCCCGGCCAATCTGATCACCAACCTGCACCGGGGCCTCGAGGCGGAGCAGACCACCCGGGCCCTCAGAACCCTCTTCCCCGACCCGGACATCTTCAAGGTCCACGACCCCCTGCCCGCCGCCCCGCACCTGTCTGACGAGGGCGCCGCCAATCACGTGCGCCTGTGCGCCGACCACGGCGAGCCGGGCGTCAATCTGCTGGTCTGGGGCCGCGAGGCCTGGGAGGCCTGGGACGGCCCCTTCCCCGCCCGCCAGACCCGCGAGGCGTCCGAGGCGATCATCCGCCGCCACACCGCCAGCCGCCCTGTCCTGGCCCGCCAGAGCCGCGCCGCCATCGCCGGCGGCACCTTCCACAATGACGTGGTCTGCGTCGGCACGCGCGAGGCCCTGCTGTTCCACCAACTGGCCTTCGAGGACACGGCCGGCACAAAGGACGCCATCCGCCGCATGGCCGACGGCCTGTTCGAGCCGGTGTTCATCGAGATCAGCGACAGGGACCTGCCGCTGGCCGACGCCATCTCCAGCTATCTGTTCAACTCCATGCTGGTGACCCTGCCGGGCCGCGACCGCCTGACCCTGATCTGCCCCACCGAGACCCGCGACAACGACCGTTCGCGCGCCGTGGCCGAGACCCTGGTCTCCGGCAATGGCCCCATCGGCGCGGTGGAGTATGTGGATGTACGCCAGTCCATGCGGAACGGCGGCGGCCCCGCCTGCCTGCGTCTGCGCGTGGTGCTGACCGACGAGGAGCTGGACGCCGCCAACCCGGCCCAGCGCCTGACCGACGAGCTCTACGCCCGCCTCTCCATCTGGGCCGCCACCTGGTACCGGGATGCGCTGACCCCCGCCGACCTGGCCGACCCGGCCCTGCTGGACGAATCCCGCGGCGCCCTGGACGAACTCACCGAAATCCTCGACCTCGGCGGCGACTTTTATCCGTTCCAGAGGTGACCGAGCGTCAGTAGATTCGGTCGTCCACCCGGAGCACGAAGGGCTGGTCTTCGAGAGTTATAGTCTCATCCGGCGGTTTGTTCGCCGCAAGCTCCCGAATGAGAAAGATGGCGTTCTCCACTGCCTGAAAAGCCGTAGCACCGAAGATCGGGCGGCTGGGAACGAAGTCGTCGCTGCATTCGATACGCGCCTCCCAGGCATTCGCTAGCTGGCTACGCACCGGCGAATGGATAACCAGGGTCTCAAGCCGACGTTGATGAGCCTTGCCCATCTCAAGTTCGAATCTGAGCATTGTGTTCGCCTATCCCAGCAGCCCTAGCAACTCCTGCCCGGCCAGCACGCAGAACAGCGCCGCCGCCGCCGCCAGCATGCCGTTTGACAGCCAGCCGCTGCGCCATTCCTTCGGCGTCCGCGCGCTGTTCAGCAGCCAGATCAGCGTCAGGGCCAGGAACGGCATGAACAGCGCCCCCAGCACCCCGTAAGCCACGATCAGCCCGAACGGCCGCCCCAGAAACAGCAGCATCATGGGCGGGAAGGTCAGCCACAGCAGATAGCCCCGGAACGCCGGGCTTTTCTCGCCGCGCACCGCCTCGTCCCCTTGGCGCTTGGTCACATGGGCGAAGAAGTCCGCGAACATCAGGCTGACCCCGTGCCAGACCCCGATCAGCGACGAGAAGGTGGTGGCGAAGAAGCCGACCAGGAACAGGGTCCCCACCACATTGCCGAACCGCTCGCGCAGCACCTCGTCCAGGTCCAGCAGCCCCCGGTCCCCGCCCCCCAGCGCGATGCCGGCCGCGTAAAGGATCTCGGCCCCCACGATCAGCATGGCGATCACGAAAATGCCCGTGACGATATAGCCGACCCGATTGTCCAGCCGCATGACCCGGATCCACTCCGGTCCGCGCCAGCCCTTGGCCATGATCCAGTAGCCGTAGGCCGCCATGGTGATGGTGCCGCCCACCCCGCCGATCAGGCCCAGGGTGTAATAGGCCGCGCCCTCCGGCAGCATGGGGATCAGACCCCGCAGCATGGACGGAATGTCCGGGGTGACCAGCACCGCCAGCCCCACCACCGTGACGAACATCACCGCCACCAGGGCCGTCATGATCTTCTCGAACACGGGGTATGAATTGAACCAGACCAGCACCAGCCCCGCCACGCCCGCGATCATGGCCCAGGTGATCAGGTCGAACACAGGGAACAGGGCCGCCAGCGGCAGGGCCGCCGCCGTCATGCCCGTGGCCCCGTAGACAAAGCCCCAGATCACCACATAGACGCCGAAGTAGATGCTGGCCCACGGCCCCAGACTGGACCAGCCCTCAAAGATGGTGCGGCCGGTCGACAGGCTCCAGCGCCCCACCCCCTCCGCCAGGGCGATTTTCAGCAGGGTCCCGAGGATCGCCGCCCACAGCAGGGCGTAGCCGAACCGCGACCCCGCGATCAGGGTCGCCACCAGATCGCCCGCGCCCACCCCCGTGGCCGCCACCACGATGCCGGGGCCGAGCAGCTTCCAGCGGTTCTTCGGCGTGACGTCCTGATCCATCATCGATCCTCCATTTTCGGAACCTGCAACGCTTCGCCCGGTGGCGCAATCTGCCCCGCTTGACTTCAGCACCCGACCTGCGCACCCAAAGCCACGGGCCGCCATGGCCGCAGACCTCCCCTGGCCGCCGATGCCCCTGTCCCTTTTCAAACGCCGAATATCCGCCGTGGCCGCCGTCCCGCCCCTGACGGCGGAACAAGCCATGTGCATCAAGCTGCCGACCCAGTCCGAGAGCACCCGCCGTCAGGTGGAGCGTCAGGAACGCCGGGGCTGGCGTCCGCGCCCCGACCGGCCCGCCGTCCCCTTCACCCTGCCCTTCGACTGGGCGGCGGACCCCTTCGCGGACGCCAACTGGCGCTTCCAGCTCAACGCCTGGCGTCCGCTGGACGTCTATATCGGCCTGCATTGCCGGGGCGATGATCCGGCGGCCTACCGGTTTCTGATCGACGCCATGCTGGACTGGGGCCGTGCCGAAAGCCGGGGCCGGCGCAAGACCACCTTCTGGGGCGACATGGCGACCGGCATCCGCGCCGCCAAGCTCGCCTATGTCCTGAGCCAGCGCGCGTTCGCCCGGCAGAGCCCCCTGCGGCAGGCCGCCATCGTTCGCCTGGCCCGGCGCCATCTGGCGCGCCTGCGGGATCCCGCCTTCATCGCCCGGTCCAATCACGCCCTGGCCCAGATCCATGGCGCCGCGGCGCTGTGCCATGTGGCGCCCCACTGGCCGGAAGCCCGGGGCGGCAAGGCTTATGTCAACGACCTGCTGTCGCGCCTGCTGCTGAGCCAGTTCGGCCGGCGCGGCGTGCATCTGGAGCATTCCCCGGGCTATCACCTGTTCGCCCTGCGGGAGTTTCGGCGCATGGCCGAGACAGGCTGGTTCGACAGCGCCGATCTGGATCGCACCATCCGCGCCGCCGCGAAGGCCGCGCCCTGGTTCCTTTTTCCTGACGAAACCCTGTCAGCGGCAGGCGACTCCTCTCCGGTTCGCCGGCCCCTGCCCGCGCCTGTGGCCCAGGAGCGCATCGTCGGACGCCTGTTCCGCGAGGCCGGCTATGCGGTGGTGCGCGGCGCCTGGGGACAGTCGCCGAAACAGGCTCCCATGCTGCTGGTCACCTGCGGACACCACAGCAGCGTGCACAAGCATGCCGACGACCTGTCCTTCGAACTGTTCGAACAGGGCCGGCGGCTGTTTGTCGACGCCGGCAAGTACAGCTATTCCGCCGGTCCCATGCGCGACTTCTCCCTCAGCGCACGGGCGCACAACACCATTGATCTGGTCTGCGACAGGAATGACAACGGCCTCGGGGCCACGCCCCCTGCGGGTGGCGGCCTGAGCGCCATGCGGCGCAAGCGCTGGGGATGGTTCATCGCCGGACGCATAGAGCGGCCGGCCTTCGGCGTGACGCACGAGCGGCGCTTTCTCTATCGTCCCGGACAGTGGCTGATCCTGCTGGACCGGGTGACCGCTGACACGCCCCGCGAACTGACCGCATGGCTTCACCTTCACCCCCGTGTTCGGGCCGAGGCGGCCGAGGACGGATGGACGTGGAGAAACCTCGCCATCCGCCATGTGGCCGATCATCCCCTGACCCTGCGCCGCATCCGGGGTCAGGACGAGCCCCCACAGGGATGGATGGCCGCCGATTACCATAAGCGCGTGGCGAACGACGCCCTGGCGGCGGGATGGGTGGGCCAAGGGGGGCGACTGGCGACCATCATCCACCTCGGCCGCGGCGATCCCCCGCCGGAGGTCCGGCTGACCGATGACGATTTCGAGGTCGTCTGGCGGGGCGCCCGCCTCGCCCTTCCCCGAAACGGGGAAGGCGCGGACGCCTGAGGTCAGCTCAGTCCTTGGGCTCCGGCGCCTCGGCGGCTGACGGCTGCATCAGATCCTCGGCCGCGTCGTTTTCGCTGGTCCGGCCCGCCGGGGTGCTTGGCCGCCTTGCGGGGCGCGGACGGGGGGCCTTGCCCGTGCTCATCGCCTCCAGCGCCTCGTCGCCCTCGCGGCCGAACAGGCTGCGGATGCGCAGGTCGGTCTGCGGGAAGGGAATCTCGATCCCCGCCTGATCCAGCGCCTCGGCGATGGCCCAGGTGTAGGCGGCATGCATGGCCGCCGGACGCTTCACCGCATCCTGCGTCGGCCACACCAGCAGTTCGAAATCCAGCCCGCTTTCGCCGAAATTGACCAGCCAGACCTGACACTTGCGCGCCTCTGTTTCCGGCAGGGTAAAGGGCGAGGCCCGCGCCGCCGCCAGCACCACGTCGCGCACCTCGCCCCGATCCGCGCCATAGGCCACTGAAAAGGGAATATGGATGCGCCGGGTGTCGCCCTTCAGCGTCCAGTTGGTCAGGGGGTGCTCGATCAGCTGCGAGTTCGGCACCAGGATGTTGATGTTGTCATTGGTGCGGATGCGCGTGGCCCGGGGGCCGATCTCCATGATCGCGCCGCGCGCCCCGCCCTCCAGCTCCACATAGTCGCCGACGCTGACCATGCGGTCGAAGATCAGGAACACGCCCGAGACGAACTCCTTCACCACCCCCTGCAGGCCCAGCCCCACGCCGATGCCCAGCGCCCCGGCGAACACCGCCAGCGACGACAGGTTCAGCCCTGTCGCCGACAGGGCCAGCATCAGCCCGGTGACGATCAGGCCATAGCTGACCAGCTTCTCCAGCACATACAGCGACTGGGCGTTGCGGCTGGAGCGCGCGCGCACCCGCTTGATCCCTCGCGTGGCGGCCCACGCCAGCCCCAGCGCCACGGTCAGGATGATGGCGGCTGAGATCAGCCCCCCGGCGGTGATGGACGTGCCCGCCAGCCGGAACACCGGCGCGCTCTCAATCCTGTCCAGCGCCAGAAAGCTTCCCATGTCGGTCATGAGGGTCCAGCGCGCGAACTAAGGCCAAGGTTCCCGGCCTCACATGACCTTGACCCGCCGCCGCGCCCGTGGCCATTGCGCCGCCCATGCTGACCGCCGACTTCGATTTCGACCTGCCCGAGGACCGCATCGCCCTGCGGCCCGTCAGCCCGCGCGATTCCGCCCGGCTGATGGTGGTGAGGGGCGGTCGCATCGAGGACCGCATCGTGCGCGACCTGGCCGACCTGCTGCAGCCCGGCGACGCCCTCGTCTTCAACGACACCCGGGTCATTCCGGCCCGTCTGGACGGCGTGCGCGACCGCGACGGCCTGACCGTGCCGGTCGAGGCGACCCTGCACCAGCGCACCGCGCCCGACCGCTGGACCGCCTTCATGAAGCCCGGCAAGCGGCTCAAGCCCGACGACCGGGTGATGTTCGGCAAGACCGCCGACGGCGCCTGCCTGGCCGGACGGCTGGACGCCCGCGTGGTGGACAAGGGCGAGGACGGCCTGATCACCCTGGCCTTCGACCTGGCCGGCCCGGCGCTGGACGACGCCATCCGCGAGGCGGGCGTCATGCCCCTCCCCCCCTACATCGCCGCCAAACGGCCCGAGGACGACCGCGACCGCGTCGACTACCAGACCCTCTTCGCCCGTCACGACGGCTCGGTCGCCGCCCCCACGGCGGGCCTGCACTTCACGCCGGAGCTTATGACGGCGCTGGCGGCGCGCGGCGTCTCCACCCACGCCGTCACCCTGCACGTGGGCGCGGGCACCTTCCTGCCGGTGAAGGCCGACAACGTCGCCGACCACCGCATGCACGCCGAGACCGGCGAGATCTCGCCCGAGACCGCCGCTGCCCTCAACGCCGTGCGCGCGGCGGGCGGCCGCATCGTCTGCGTCGGCACCACCTCCCTGCGCCTGCTGGAAAGCGCGGCGGACGAGCACGGCGTCATTCGCCCCTTCAGCGAGGCCACCGCCATCTTCATCACCCCCGGCTACGCTTTTCGCGCCGCCGACGTGCTGATGACCAATTTCCACCTGCCGCGCTCGACCCTGTTCATGCTGGTCAGCGCCTTCGCCGGGACCGAAACCATGAAGGCCGCCTACGCCCATGCAGTGGACACCGGCTACCGCTTCTACTCCTACGGCGACGGCAGCCTGCTGTTTCGCGAGGGCCTATGACCCAAAACTCCGCTCGGCAGGTCTAGAATGTTCCCCTTCCACATCAACGCCACCGAAGGCGCCGCCCGCACCGGGGTGCTGAAGACCCCGCGCGGGGACATCCGCACGCCCGCCTTCATGCCCGTGGGCACCGCCGCCACGGTCAAGGCGCTCAGCGTCGATCAGGTGGCGTCCACCGGCGCCGACATCATTCTCGGCAACACCTACCACCTGATGCTGCGCCCCGGCGCCGAGCGGATGCAGCGGCTGGGCGGCCTGCACCGCTTCATGCGCTGGGACAAACCCATCCTCACCGACTCCGGCGGTTTCCAGGTCATGAGCCTGTCGGGCATCTCGAAGGTCACCGAGGAGGCCGTCACCTTCGCCAGCCACATCGACGGCTCGAAACACGTCCTGTCGCCGGAACGCTCCATCGAGATCCAGGCCGACTGCATCGGCTCGGACATCGTCATGCAACTGGACGAATGCGTCTCCTGGCCCGCCGAGGAAGACCGCGCCCGCAAGGCCATGGAGCTCTCCGCCCGCTGGGGCGCCCGGTCAAAGGTGGCCTTCGGCGACCGCGACGCCCAGGCCCTGTTCGGCATCCAGCAGGGCTCCACCTATGAGCACCTGCGCCGGGAATCCTCCGAACGCCTGATCGAGACCGGCTTCAACGGCTACGCCATCGGCGGCTTGGCCGTGGGCGAGGGCCATCAGGCCATGTGCGAGACCCTGGACCACTGCGTCGGCCATCTGCCGACCGAGCGGCCCCGCTATCTGATGGGCGTCGGCAAGCCGATCGATCTGGTGGAGGCCGTGGCGCGCGGCGTCGACATGTTCGACTGCGTCCTGCCCACCCGCTCGGGCCGCCACGGCCAGGCCTGGACCTGGGAAGGCCCCGTCAACCTCAAGAACGCCCGCTTCGCCGAGGATCAGGACCCCCTCTCCCCGGACGTCGACTGCCCCGCCAGCAACGCTTATTCAAAGGCTTACCTGCATCATCTTGTCAGATCGGATGAGATTTTGGGCCAGGTCCTGCTCAGCTGGCACAACATCGCCTTCTTCCAGGCCCTGACCGCCGCCATGCGCGCCGCCATCGCCGAAAACCGCTTCGACGCCTTCCGCCGCGATTTCCACGCCCGGCAGGCTCGTTAAGGACGTTACCTAAACCGAAACAAAATCCCGCTAGTCTCCACGGCCATGAACACGCCCCGCGACGCCAGTCTCGAAGCGGCCCTGGCCCACATCTTCGCCGCCGAGGGCGAGACGCGGGCCAGCTGGTTCGCCCTCACCGGCGGCGAGCGCCTGTTCACCGCCGGCCAGCCCGCCGACACCCTCTATCTGGTCCGCTCCGGCCGCCTCGGCGTGTTCCGTCATCAGGAGAGCGAAACCGGGAGCCAGTTTCTGGGCGTCATCCGCCCCGGGGAACCGGCCGGCGAGATGTCCCTGATCGCCGGCACGCCCCACACCGCCACCGCCGTGGCGCTGCGCGACAGCGAGATTCTGGCCCTGCCCCGCGAGGCCTTCCTCGACGCCGCCCGCTCCCATCCCGAGGTGATGGTCGAACTGGCCAGCCTGATGGTGCGTCGCTCGCGCGAGACCGCCCCCCGCGCCGCCGACCCCAGCGTGTTCGGCTTCATCTCGGCCCGCGAACAGCCGATCCGCGAGTTCGTCGAGCGGGTGCGCGACCAGATCGGCCGCCTGGGCTTTACCGCCCGCGTCATCGATTCCTCGGCCCTGAACTCCGCCGCCGAGTGGCTGTCCCTGATTGAACAGACGCACGATTTCGTCCTGTACTGCGCCGAACAGGATGAAGCCGCCTGGGCCGGCCTGTGCGCCCGTCAGGTGGACCGCCTGTTCGTGGTGGGCGACATGGGCGGCCCCGCCCGCATGCCGCCGGTCCAGCGCAGCGGCTCGCTGGAGGAGCATCAGCTCACCGACCTGATCCTGCTGCGTCCCGCCGACGGCCCGCCGCCCCGCGACACCGCCCGCTGGCTCAAGGCCGTCGACCCCGCCCGCTGGTTCCACATCCGAGAGGGGCTGGCCGATGACGAGGCCCGGGTGGCCCGCGTCCTGACCGCCACCTGCGTCGGTCTGGTCCTGTCCGGCGGCGGCGCCCGCGCCTACGCCCACCTGGGCGCCATCGCCGCCCTGCGCGAGGCGGGGGTGCCGTTCGACTTCGTGGGCGGCTCCTCCATGGGCGCGGTCATCGGCGCGGGCGTGGCCCTGGGCTGGAGCCAGAAGGAGCTGGAAGACCGCATCCGCACGGCCTTTGTCGAGCACAGCCCCCTGTCCGACATCGCCTTCCCCATCGTCGCCATGACCCATGGGCGCAAGGTCAACCAGCTGCTGATCGACGCCTATGGCGACATCGACATCGCCGACCTGCCCCTGCCCTTCTTCTGCGGCTCGTCGAACCTCACGGCCAACAGCTATGTGGTGCACCGCCGCGGCATGCTGCGGCAGGCCCTGCGCGCTTCCATATCCTTGCCGGGCGTCCTGCCGCCTGCGGTGATCGACGGTCAGGTGCTGGTGGACGGCGCGGTGCTGCGCAACCTGCCCGCCGACGTCATGCGCGGCTGGCAGCCCGGCCCCGTGGTCGCCGTGGACGTCTCTCGCACCCACACCGTTGACCCCAGCGTGCTTGAAAACCCCAAGACCTGGTGGCGCTGGATCCTCTCCGGCGACTGGAAGAAGGGCCCGCCCATCGTCTCCATCCTGATGCGCTCGGCCACCATCACCAGCGCCGCTGACCTGGCCGAGTCCCGCGCCGCCACCGACCTGTTGGTCATGCCCGAACTGGGCGGCGTCGAGATCCGCGACTGGAAAGCCTTCGAGCCCGCCATCAAGGCCGGCTGGACCGCCGCTGCGGCGGCCCTGGCGGACCTTGAGGGGCCCGTCACCCACCTGCGCCTGCGCCGGGCACGCAAGGCCGCTCTCAGCGTCGCGCGATCACGAACAGCCTCGGAAACGGCATCAGGGTCGTCCCGTCTGCCCGCCTCGGGAAAGCCGCCGAAAGCCGCGCCGAAAGCGCCGAAAGAAAAGCGGCCTGCAGCGCGCCGGAAAGCGCCGTCAGATACGGCCTGAGGGCCGTCCCCTTCATCCACTCCAGCACCGCGTCCTCCCCGTCCAGCACCTGCAGATAGGTGGTCGACCAGAGGTCGATGTCCGCACAGACGCCCGCCAGCGCGTCGTAATAGCCCTCGGGCGCCAGCAGCGGTCCAATGGTGTCGACACCCTCCAGCGCCCCCGCCCATGGCCCCTCTGCCGCCGTCTCGCGCATGATCGTGTGATGCCGCGTCTCGAACGCCATCGGCATCTGGCAGGCGAACACCCCGCCCGGCGCCAGCAGCGCCGCGATGCGCCCGAACAGCGCCCCATGGTCCGGCAGCCACTGCAGCGACGCATTGGCCAGGATCAGGTCCACGGGCCGCTCCGGCGCCCACGCCCCCGCGTCGCCCTCTATCCAGTCCACCGCATCCGGCAAGGCCCGCGCCCGCGCCAGCATATCAGCGCTGGAATCCAGCCCGTGCACCCGCGCCTGCGGCCAGCGCCGCTTCATCATGGCCGCATGCTCGCCCGTACCGCAGCCCAGATCCCAGATCTCGCCCGGATCGACGTCCGGCAACCGGCTCAGCAGATCCAGCGCCGCCCGGTCCCGCTGGGCGCGAAACCGCTGATACTGGTCGGGGTCCCAGGCGGGCGCGTCGATCACGAAACAGTCACCATGCGGAAGAACCCCTTGCGAAGTCGCTGTTCGCTTCTAACCTCGTGAGTCCCAGTACAACAGCTGAAAGGAGGTGATCCGGTGTCTCATTGTCACTCGACGCTAGCGGAGATCGGAACCCGGACCTCTTGCGAGGCCCGCGCCTGACCTTTCAGGCAAGGATCTGATCGGCCGCTTTGCGGTCCGACAATGCGAGGCCGCCGGCGCGATCCGGCGGCCTCAATTGGTTCTGGAACGCCCGTGCTTCTAGAACGCCCGCCCGGCCCAGTCGCCGATCGCCGCGACCGCCGCCGTCACCGCCGCCCACACCAGGAACAGATAGATCACGCAGGCCACGGCCCCCAGCGCCCCCAGCAGGATCGCCACCCCGTCCCGCTGCATCACGCCCAGTCCCAGCACGATCAGGGTCACGCCCGGCAACAGGTCGCCGAACGGCACCGGCAAGGCCATCATCACCGCCAGGAACACACAGGTCAGCCCCGTGACCACGTCGGCGATCTCGCCCGTCAGCCACGGCATTCGGGGCTTTGAAAGCCGCTCCACGAACCGGATTGGCGCCATCAACCGCCTCAGCGCCTGCGCGAATGTCTCCCGCGACAGGCTTCGGCTCAGGGTCCAGGCGGGCAGCCACACCCGGTCCCGCTGAAACGCCAGTTCCAGCGCCAGCAGGATGATGGGAATGCTCAGGATCGCCTTGGACCCCGGCGGCCACGGAAACAGGCTGATCAGGGCGACGATCAGGATCAGCGCCCCGAACCCCCGCTCCCCGAACGCCTCCACGATCTCGCCCAGGGTCACCTTCGGGCCCGGACGGCGCGCCAGATCCTCCAGAACCTCCGAAAAGGTCCGGCGATGCTCGGGCGGAGCGGTCAGGGCCGTCGACGTCATCAGGCGTCCGTCATGGGCGGGGGACGCCGGGCCGATCCCGCCGTCCGGCCACAGATGGGACGCCGGCGCGAACCGTCAACTCTTGCTCTTGTGCTCGGGTTTGTCCTTGCGCGAGGTGGAGGCCATCTTCTCCAGCTCCGTCTCGCTCATGGACTCGACCATCGACTTCGATGCGCCCTGAAGCTTGGATTTCGGCGTGTCCCCGCGCTTTGCCGACAACGCGGCCCCGGCGGCTTTCTGCTGTGCTGCGGATTTTGCGGGCATGGGCGGGCTCCTTGCTGAAAGCAAAACCAGCAAAGGCGGGGCTTGTTCCGGCGGCGTCGCCTTACCGGAAATTCATTGGTGGCCGACGCGGCGTGACCGCAGAAAGGAAGCGCTCTCATCAGGAAAGCCCCCATGCGCCAGCCTCTCGCCATCCTCGCCGCCATCGCCCTGATGACCGGGTCCGCTCATGCCCAGACCCGGGACTACGCCGCCGTCTTCGAGGGGCTGGATCAGGCCGTGCGCGCCAACTATTACGACCCGCGCTTCGGCGGCCATGACTGGAACGCGATCAGCGCCCGGTATCGCGACCGTGTGGCCGGCGTTCGCAGCGACGCGGAGTTTCAGCGTCTGGGCCGAGAGATGCTGGGCGAACTGGGCGTCTCCCATGTGGCCGTGCACCTGCCCGGCCAGGCCGGTCCCACCATGGGCCTCGGTGCCCTTTGGGAGGAGATCGACGGACATCCCGTGATCGTGGAAATCGACCCGGCCTCCGGCGCGCGGGCCGCGGGGCTCAGGATCGGCGATCGCATCCTCGACGCGGCCGCCATTCGCGGCCCCCGCGATCAGCCCGCCCTGCTGGAGGTGGAGCGCTGCGACGGCGCGCGGGCGGCCCTCTCGGTTCCTCGCGAATCGGCCTTCTGGCCCCCTCGCGAGCGGACGATTTCATGGAGCACTCTGCGGCGCGGCGACGGCCGGTCGGTGGGCTACATCCGGGCCGACCGTTTCGGGGACGACGCCGCCGGGCTGATCGACGCCGCCATGGCGGCCGTGAGTCGCACGGACGGTCTGCTCATCGACATTCGCAACAACAGCGGCGGCAACGCCTCGGCCCTGCGCCTGCTGGCCTATTTCGCCGAGGCCGGCCCCGGCGTGGCCCTGCTGTCCCGGCCCTATCTGGAAACCCTGAACGGCCCGGTTGGTCCGGGGGATGTTGCGACGATCCACCAGGTGCATGGCGCCTACACCACCGAGGCGGTGTTTCAGGCCGTGACCGACGGCCGGGGCGCGGTCATGCTGATGATCGAGGACATCGGCGACCTCCGATACGACAAGCCGGTCGTCGTCCTGATCGGCCCCGAGACCGGCAGCGCGGCCGAAGGCTTCGCCTGGGGCGCGCGGGAACAGACCGACGCCGTTCTGGTGGGGCGGCCCAGCGCCGGCGCCCTGCTCAGTTCGGATCGCTTCGACCTGCCCGAAGGCTGGGCCGTGACCCTGCCGGTGCACGGCACATGGGGACCGGACGGCCGGGATTACGGCGATCAGGTCGTGCCGCCGCACATCGAGACGGTCCGGACCCGCGAAGCCATCTGCCGCAACGAGGACGCGGACCTGGCCGCGGCGATCCAGACGCTGGAGGCTGCCTGGGCCAGGCCCTAATCCGGCAGCTCCGCCCGATCAGCTCAGGACGGCGATGGAGGCCGCAACATTGGACCGGGCCCCGGCTTCGAAGCGGTCACGTCCCCAATCACTGAAATACAGCGTCGGGCGCTCCAGAAAACGTTCCAGAATTCCCCGCCTCGCCGCCCGGAACAGGTCTTCGGGCACAAAGGCGTACTCATCGCGTATGGCGCGCTCGTACCCCTCGAAAACCGCTGGCGCGGCGCCGAGGATGGAAAGGTCCATGTCGAGGAACTCGGCCATGTCGCTTCGATCGGTCTCAGAGAGATTGTCCGCCAGCCCGTGGGCGGCGGTGGCCTCGATCATCCTGACGGCGCGCAGCCGCGTGTCGTCCGCCACGTCAGGAAGATCGGCATCCTGAAGAAGCTGCGCGCTCTGCGCTTCGTTGTCGGGGCGCGCCGGATCGTAGACCGCGTCGTGGAACAGGATCGCCAGCTCGACCGCGGCCGGGTCGTGCAGGTGATCTCGCCGCAACGCCAACCAGCCAAGCATGGCCTCGATGTGCGCCCATGTATGGTAGTGGCGATGCGGCTCGGCATAGCGGTTTCGAAGGTCCGCAAGGACGTCCTCGGGCGCTATGCCGATCATGGCGGTCACGCCCCCAGCAGCTCCCGCCCGATCAGGAAGCGCCGGATCTCGTTGGTCCCCGCGCCGATGTCGTACAGCTTGGCGTCGCGCACCAGCCGCTCCACCGGCCATTCCTTGGTATAGCCGGCGCCGCCCAGGGCCTGGACGGCCTCCAGCGACACCTTCACCGCGTTCTCGCTGGCCAGCAGGATGGCGCCCGCCGCGTCATAGCGGGTGGTCTGGCCCGCGTCGCACGCCCGCGCCACCGCATAGACATAGGTCCGCGCCGAGTTCAGGGCCACGTACATGTCGGCCACCTTGGCCTGCATCAGCTGGAACGAGCCGATGGGCTTTCCGAACTGCTTGCGCTCGCGCACATAGGGCAACACCACGTCCAGCGCCGCCTGCATGATGCCCAGCGGTCCGGCCGCCAGCACCGCGCGCTCATAGTCCAGGCCGGACATCAGCACCGCCGCGCCGCGCCCCTCGCCGCCCATGATGTTCTCTTCCGGCACCTCGCAGTCCTCGAACACCAGCTCCGCCGTGTCCGAGCCGCGCATGCCCATCTTGTCCAGCTTCTTCGAGACGCTGAACCCCTTCATGCCCTTCTCGATCAGGAAGGCGGTGACCCCGCCGTTGCCCTCGCCGGTGCGGGCATAGACCACCAGGGTCTCGGCCGAGGGCGCATTGGTGATCCAGAATTTCGTGCCGTTCAGCACATAGCGGTCGCCCTTCTTCTCGGCCCGCGTTTTCATGGACATGACGTCCGAGCCTGACCCCGCCTCGGACATGGCCAGCGAACCCACGTGCTCACCGGAAATCAGCCCCGGCAGATATTTGCGCTTCTGCTCTTCGGTGCCCCAGCGGCGGATCTGGTTCACGCACAGGTTCGAGTGGGCGCCATAGGACAGCCCGATGGAGGCCGAGGCGCGGCTCACCTCCTCCATGGCCACCACATGCTCAAGGTATCCCAGCCCCAGTCCGCCGTGTTCTTCCTCCACGGTGATGCCGTGCAGGCCCAGTTCGCCCATCTCGGGCCACAGGTCGCGGGCGAAGGTGTTGGTCTCGTCGATCTCGGCGGCGCGCGGCGCCAGCCGGTCTGCGGCCCAGCGGGCGGTGGTCTCGCGGATCATGTCCGCGTTCTCGCCGAGGCCGAAATTCATCGATTGGGGGGCGTTGGGAATGCTCATGGCCAGCGGGGTAGCACCGCCCGGCCCGTTCGCAAAGCCGCGCTCAGCCCTCGCCGCGCCCGCCGCGTCGCAGATACAGATTGTAGGCGGCGATCCCCACGCAAAGGGCCCCGATCACCGCCAGCACGCCCGCCGCGATGGTGGTCTGGTCCAGTCCGGACGACCCGGGCCGGTCCGCCGCCATGGTGAAGCCGACCACCGCCGCTCCGAACGCGGTCAGGCCCACGGCGCCCATGCCCGCAAAGGCGCCGGTCTCGCTCCAGTCCAGCCGTCCGCGCCGTTCGGGCTCGAAGGATTCCGGCATGAACACGGGCTGGCCGCCCGCGCGCAGGGCGGGGTCATCCACGAACAGCGGCTGCGTCTCCACCGGGGCGTCCGTACGGGTCTCTTCGGGCCAGACCTCGCGTGCAGGCGGCTCCGGCTCCACCTCCGGCGGCGGGGTCAGGACCAGAACCCCCTCCCCCGGACCAGAGCCACGGGTGGCTGCGGGTGTCTCAATACCGAACGTATGCAGGCTGGTCGTGGGCGCCACGGCGTAAGGGGAATAGCGCTGCATCGCCATGACCGTCGCCGCGGCCGAAACCTGGGCCCCCTCGCCGTTCTCATTGGCCGGGTCCATGACGGGGGCAGCCTCCGGCCCGGGTTCGGCGCCTGCGTCGTCCGGCTGCGCCGAAAACGTCGGCGTCACCACCGGCGCCTCGTCCGCAGGCGCAGGTGCAGTCGACGCCTCCACCTCCGGTTCAACCTCAACTTCAGCCGGAGGGTCCTCCGTCGGCGCCGGAACCGGCGCGCTCATCAGAGCCGCCAGATCCGCCTCCCGCCCGGGATCGGCCCGGAACAGGGCGCTCTCGGCCGCGCGGCGGCGGGCCGCCGGATCGGGCGCGGGCGTCAGCGCCGGGGCGTCACAGGCGCCCAGGGCGCGCGCGGCGTCCTCCGGCTCGCCCGCATTGACCCACGTCAGCACGTCGGACTCCAGAAACCGCTCCAGCCCCACGGCCTGACCAAAGCTGGCCAGGGCGTCCACCTGATGGAGATTGAGCGGCAGGGTCACCCGCTCCGCAATGGCGTTCAGGATGGGCAGCAGATCGTACTGCAGCAGCAGTTCGGCCTCGGTCGCATCGACCGTGGCGCCCTCGCGCGCCGACAACGTATGCCCGTGGCCCACGACCCAGCGGCCGTCCGCCAGCCTTTCGGCGCGCGGCCTGAAGCCCTCGAAGCTCTTGATGAGCTCCAGGCCCCGGCGGGACACCTTCAGCTTCGGCTTGTCGATCTGCGACAAAGGTCCTGACCCAGAATGAGACGGGCGGGCTCGCCCTGAACGGGAACCAGCAAGGTCCGGGCCGGTTCGCCAGAATTAGAGCAGCAGCAGGCTGGCGATCCCGAGGAAGGACAGGAAGCCGACAAAGTCCGTGGTGAAGGTGATGAACACCGACGACGACACCGCCGGGTCCCGGCCCAGCCGGTCCAGCGTCAGCGGCACCAGTATGCCCACCACCGACGCCACGAACATGTTGATCATCAGGGCCATGGCCACGGTCAGCGACAGCAGCGGGTCCCGGAACCAGAGATAGGCGCCCGCAGCCATAAGGGCCGCCAGGGCCGTGCCGTGAAGCAGGCCCACCGACATTTCCCGCAGGATGATCCGCACTGCATTGGCGGCGTTCAGCTCGCGACTGGCCAGGGCGCGCACCGAAACGGCCAGGGTCTGGGCCCCTGCGTTGCCGCCCAGGGACGCCACGATCGGCATGATCACCGCCAGGGTCACCAGACGCTCGATCTGGTCCTCGAAGGCGGAGATGACGCTGGCCGCCAGCCCCGCCGTGGCCAGGTTGATGATCAGCCACGGCAGCCGCGACCGTACGATGCTCATCACGCCCGCGTCACGGCCCGCGTCCGCCACACCGGCCAGACGCAGCAGGTCCTCGCGGTTCTCTTCCTGGATGATGTTGACGATGTCGTCGACGGTGATCTGGCCCACCAGCCGCCCGCCCGAGTCCACCACCGGCGCCGAGATCAGGTGGTATTTCTCGAAGATGTAGGCCACTTCTTCCTGGTCCTGGTGCACCTCGATCTCGTTGACGGACTCCATCAGGGCGGCCAGCTTCACATCGCGCGACGCGCGCAGCAGCCGGCTCACCGCCACCCCGCCCACCGGCCGGTACTGGGGATCCACCACATAGATGTCAAAGAACAGCTCGGGCAGGTCCTCGCCCTGGGCGCGCAGGTGGTCGATGGTGTCGCCCACGCTCCAGAACTCGGGCGCCGCCATCACCTCGCGCTGCATCAGGCGCCCGGCGGAGTCCTCCTCATAGCCCAGCGAGCTCTCGATGGCGGCCCGGTCCTGCTCGGGCATGGCGGCCAGCACCGCGCGGCGCTGGTCGTCCTCCATCTCCTCCACCACCGCGGCGGCGTCGTCGGAGTCCAGTTCCTGCAGCGCCTCGGCCAGGGCGCCCGAGGGCAGCCGCTCCAGCACCTGTTCGCGGATGCTGTCGTCCAGTTCCGGCAGCACATCGGCCAGCACGTCGGGCGCCAGCCACAGCACCAGCACCGAGCGGTGCTCGGACGTCAGGAAGCCCATCAGGTCGGCGATGTCGGCGGGGTGCAGGTCTTCCAGCAGGTCGCGCAGCCGCTCGCCGTCGCCGGCGTCGGCCGCGTCCACCACCTTCTCCACGAAGGCGGCGGTCAGGGCGTAGTCGTCGCCCAGATGCTCGTCGTCTGTGTCCGGGTCAGGACCGGCGGGGGCTTCGCGCACGTCGTCAATGGTCACGAGCGTCCTCCCCTTCCAGTGAGTCAGTCCTGTTCAGCGTTCAGCCGATGATTTCAATCCGCATTATGCGAGAGCCTGATTCACGGCCTCGGTGCAATCGCGATGCGATTCCCCTCAACCGATCAGGCTCTGGTTGATGGTGCGGTCGAGAAGACTCGAACTTCCACTCCGGTTAGGGAACAGCGACCTCAACGCTGCGCGTCTACCAATTCCGCCACGACCGCTCGCATCGGAGCGGGGGCAATAGCCGAGGATGACCCGAAAGGAAAGGGGCAGTTTCAACAGCTGTAGCGGTGATGCTGGCCAGACAGGCCCGGATACGCAATAGTCAGACAAATACAGTCGCGGGGGAGACGGAAATGCGCCAGGTCACTGTTGGAGTCGCCTCCTTCATGGCGATCGCCGTCGCAGGCGCGGCGGCCTGGCCGGAGGCCGCCCGCGCCCAGCTTCCGGGCGCCCAGCGGCCGGCCTATGAGAACCATGACCTGCCGGCGGAGGCCCGGGCCGCCGACCTCGTCGGACGGATGACCCTGGAGGAAAAGGCGTATCAGGTGCTCAACGACGCGCCCGCCATCCCCCGCCTGAACATCCGCGAGTACAACTGGTGGAACGAGGGCCTGCACGGCGTGGCCGCGGCCGGCTACGCCACCGTCTTTCCCCAGGCGATCGGTCTGGCCGCCACCTTCGACGAGCCGTTCGTGCGGCAGGTGGCGGCGCACATCGGCGTCGAGTTCCGCGCCAAATATCTGGACGCCCGCCATCGTTTCGGCGGCTCGGACTGGTTCGAGGGGCTGACGGTCTGGTCCCCCAACATCAACATCTTCCGCGATCCGCGCTGGGGCCGGGGTCAGGAGACCTACGGCGAAGACCCCTACCTGACCGCCCGCCTCGGCGTCGCCTTCGTGCAGGGTCTGCAGGGGGATGATCCCGACTACTACCTCACCATCGCGACCCCGAAGCATTTCGCGGTCCATTCCGGTCCGGAAGCGAGCCGCCATCGGGACGACATCCACCCCAGCCCCCGGGACCTGGCGGACACCTATCTGCCCGCTTTCCGCGCGGCGGTGATGGAGGGCGGGGCCCGCTCCATGATGTGCGCCTACAACGCCGTGGACGGCGCGCCGGCCTGCGCCAGCGAGCCTCTCCTGAACCACTATCTGCGCGAAGCCTGGAGCTTCGACGGCTTCGTGGTCTCGGACTGCGGCGCGTTGCTCGACATCTACGCCGCGGATCGACATGCCTACGCGCCCACGCCGGAACAGGCGGTCACCGTCGCCTTCAACGCCGGCATGGACCTGATCTGCGGCGGAGCCGAGGACGGAGAGGCCGTGGTGCGGGCGGTGCGGGCCGGCGTGCTGGACGAGGCGGTGCTGGACCGGTCCCTGGTGCGCCTGTTCACCGCGCGGATGCAGCTGGGTCAGTTCGACGAACCTTCACGGGTGTTCCCGCATATCACGGCCGCCGATTTCGACACCGCCGAGGGACGGGACCTGGCCCTGACCGCAGCCGAGCGCGGCATCGTCCTGCTGCGGAACGACGGCATCCTGCCGCTGGGCGACACCCCCGGCCGCATCGCGGTCATCGGGCCGAACTCAGACAGCCTCGCGGCCTTGGTCGGCAACTACAACGGCGAGCCGTCACAACCCGTCACCATTCTGGAGGGCGTGCGTCGACGATGGCCCCGGGCCGAGGTCGCCTATGCGGAAGGCGTCGGACTGATCGACCGCTCGCTGGAGCCTGTGCCCGGCGCAGTGCTTTGCATGGATGCAGCCTGTCGGGAGCCGGGCGTCCGCATCGAGCGCTTCAGCGACCGCGACCTGCAGGGCGTTCCGGTTTCGACGGGCCGCCAGGACGCGGTCGAACAGGCCTGGGACGGAATTCTGCGGAGCGACGCGGTGCGTTACACCGCGTTTCTCACGGCGCCCGAGGACGGGGACTACGTCTTCCGCTACGCCGCCGACGGCGGCTATCGCGTCTTTGTCGACGACGCGCCTGTGGTGGACGCGTGGAATGTGGACTGGCGCCCCTCCATCGTCGCCGGCACGGTGCGCCTGAGACAGGGGCAGACCTACAGGCTCCGCGTCGAGGCGTTCCAGCGCACCGCCCGGGGCCATGAGCGGCTGCTCTGGAGCCCGCCGTCCGATCCTGCCGGCGCCCGGGCCGAGGCGGCGGCGCGCGCGGCGGATCTGGTCATCTTCGTCGGCGGCCTCACGGCCCAGCTGGAGGGCGAGGAACTTCCCCTCTCCACCCCCGGCTTCTCGGGGGGCGACCGGACAAGCCTGGATCTCCCCCCGCCCCAGCAGGCCCTGCTCGAGCGGCTTCACGCCACGGGCACGCCTGTGATCCTTGTGCTCGTCAACGGCAGCGCCCTGAGCGTCAACTGGGCGGACCGGAACCTGCCAGCCATCCTCGAGGCCTGGTATCCCGGCGGCCAGGGCGGCGACGCGGTGGCGCGGATCCTGGCGGGCGACGTCAACCCCTCCGGACGGCTGCCGATCACCTTTTACCGATCCGCGGACGACCTTCCGGCCTTCACCGACTACAGCATGGCGGGCAGAACCTACCGCTACTTCGACGGGCCGGTGCTGTATCCGTTCGGCCATGGGCTCTCTTACACGCGCTTCGCCTACAGCGACGTCCAGACCAGTCCCGGCGCGGTCGGCGCGGATGTGGCGGCGCAGGTCAGCGTCGTCGTCGCCAATACCGGCGACCGGGCCGGGGACGAGATCGTGCAGCTCTATGTCAGCCGCCCGGACGTGGAGGGTTCGCCCCTGCGCGCGCTCGCCGGCGCGCAGAGGGTGTCACTGGCGCCGGGAGAACAACGCCGCGTCGTCTTCACCCTGGACCGACGCAGCCTCAGCACGGTGGACGACCGGGGCGTGCGCCAGATTGCGCCTGGCCCCGTCGAGCTGTGGATTGGCGGAGGGCAACCCGTCGGCGACGCTCCGGGTCAGGCCGGAAATCTGACCCTGACCACCGCCGCAACCCTGCCGGAGTAGAGCCGTCCGGGGTCCGGCGAACGTCTTCATTCCCGCTTGCCAGCCCCCTGACGACCCGCCAAACCTCCCCTCAACACACTGGGGCGGCCATGACGGATTTCGAGTTCACCTTCGCCCTGTTCGGGCTGCTGCTGGGCCTGTCGCTGGCCGAGGTGCTCTCCGGGCTCGCCCGCTCCATCGAGGCGCGGCTGCGGCTCGGGTCCGGGCTGCGGATCGGCTGGCTCACGCCTTTGCTCGGCGCCTTCGTCTTTCTCGACCTGCTGTCCTTCTGGCAGGCCGCGTGGGTCGCCCGGGACGTCATCACCGTGTCGGGGGCGACCCTGCTGATGGTGTCGGTCTTCGCCGGGGCCTACTATCTGGCGGCGTCGCTGGTGTTCCCACGCGGGATCGCCGCCGACACCGATCTCGATGACCACTTCTTCCGCATCCGGCGCGTCGTTATCGGGGTCATGCTGGCGCTGCTGGTGGTCCAGCTGGCCTTCTATGCCGGCACGCCGGCGCTTTCGGCGCGGTTGATGAACCCGCTGGCGCTGGGGATGACCGCCATTCTGGTGACCCTGATGATCACGGCCATGGTCGTGCGCGGCCAGATCTGGACGCGTGTGGCCATGCTCGCCCTGGTGGGTCGATACATCGTCGCCTACCTGCTCTGATCCGCGCTGGGGACGGCCTTCGAAATCCTCCCATTTCCCGCCCTAGATCCCTTTCAGAACAACACCTCGCCGCCGGAATCCCGCCTTTTGCACCGCCGCGTCCGGGGGCGCCTCACACTGTCCGGCATGGACATCAAATTCAGATACCTCCCCGACAGCCCGCCCGTCTTTGACGCCGCAAAGTCTCGCGCCCGCTGGGCCGCCGCCAGGGCCGACTATCTGGCCGGCGGGAGCGCGCCGGAGGTGTGCGAGCGCCACGGCCTCAGCCTGCGCACCTTCCGCCATCGCGCGAAGATCGAAGGCTGGCGCCGCGCCGACCAGCCCGCCCCCTCTCTCGCCCCGGACCCGGCATCGGCGTCACAGGACGAGCCCCTTGTCATCCCGGACGCGCCGACAGGCGCGATCCGGGACCAGCCCCTCACCACCCTGGAGATGGTCGACAAGTGCTGGGCCATGCTTCAGGCCGCCATCGCCGCCGGCCAGCTGATCCAGGCCCGCGGCTGGCTGCGCCTGTACCGTGAGCTCAAGCCGCTGGTGCCCTTCACCGAGATCGAGGCCCGCGAAGCCGAACAGGCCGCCCCCGCACAGACCCTTGCACCCCCGTTGCACTGTTTTTCCGCCCCGGAGTCGCACACGCCCGAACCCGAACCGCCTGAGCCCGCGCCGCCGCCCGCGCCCGAACCGGACCCCACCGGCGATCTGGTGCGCCTCACCACCCGTCTGGCCGCCGTCGCCCGCCAGGCGGAAAAGGCCGCCCTCCAGCCGGACCTTGCACCCCCGTTGCACTGTTTTTCGGACCCGGAGTGCAACCCCGCCGACGACCTCACCCGCCTCGTCGCCGAGCTGAAAACCCTGACCGGCAAGGCCGAACGCGCCGTCACCGACGAGGCCCTTGCACTCCAGTTGCACTGTTTTTCGGGCGCGGAGGGCAATGACGCCGGCCCCGCCCCCTGACCGCCTTGTCATCCCGGAAGCGCCGTCAGGCGCTATCCGGGACGGGACGGCGCCGCACCGTTCCAGGCCCGGACGGCGCAGCGCGACGATCCGGGCCACGGGGTCCGCAGCCCTTCGCCCGGCTCAGCCTCGCGGCTGTCCGGGCGGCAGGATCAAGGCCAACAGCCGTCCCGGCTCTCCGCTTCGCTACGGCCGGGATGACAAGGAGCGGGCTCTCCGCTTCGCTTCGGCCGGGATGACAAGGGCCCTCCCCGCCGGAATGAGCGCCCCTCAGTCCACCCCCAGCCGGGCCTTCAGGATCTCGTTCACCGCGGCCGGGTTGGCCTTGCCGCCGGTGGCCTTCATGACCTGGCCGACGAACCAGCCCAGGGCCTGGGGCTTCTCGGCCACGGCGGCGGCCTTGTCGGGGTTGGCGGCGATGATGGCGTCGATGGCGGCCTCGATGGCGCCGGTGTCGGTGACCTGTTTCAGGCCGTGTTTCTCCACCACCTCGGACGGGCTCCCCTGCCCGTTCCAGACGTGGTCGAACACCTCCTTGGCGATCTTCGACGAGATGGTCCCGTCCTCGATCAGCGCCACCAGCTCGGCCACATGGGCGGCCGGCACCGGGCTCTGGTCGAAGTCCAGATGGTCGGCGGCCAGCCGGGCGGACAGTTCGTTGGTCACCCAGTTGGCGACCAGCTTGGCGTCGCGACCCTTGGCGGCGGCCTCGAAGTAATCGGCCTTGGCCTGTTCGGAGATCAGCACCACGGCGTCATATTGCGACAGGCCGTACTGGCTGATCAGCCGCTTGCGCTTGTCGTCAGGCAGCTCCGGCAGGGACGCCTTGATCTCGTCGATCCAGGCCTGCTCGATCTCCAGCGGCAGCAGGTCCGGGTCGGGGAAGTAGCGGTAGTCCATGGCCTCTTCCTTGGAGCGCATGGACCGGGTCTCGCCGGACACGGGGTCGTACAGGCGGGTCTCCTGATCGATCTTGCCGCCGTCCTCGAGGATCTCGATCTGGCGGCGCGCCTCGTACTGGATGGCCTGGCTGATGAAGCGGAACGAGTTGACGTTCTTGATCTCGCAGCGGGTGCCCAAGTGGCTGAAGTCCCCGGTTTCCTTGAACTGTTCGTAGCCGCCCGCGCGGCAGACCGAGACGTTCACATCGGCCCGCAGGTTGCCCTTCTCCATGTCCCCGTCGCAGGTGCCCAGATAGATCAGGATGGTCCGGATCTTCTTGACGTAGGCCACCGCCTCTTCCGGTGACCGCAGGTCCGGCCGGGAGACGATCTCCATCAGGGCCGTGCCCGAGCGGTTCAGGTCCACATAGGATTCCGTCGGGGACAGGTCGTGGATCAGCTTGCCGGCGTCCTGCTCCAGATGCAGGCGCTCGATGCCCACATTGAAGAAGGACCCGTCCTCGGCCTCAACCTCCACCACGCCCTCGCCCACGATGGGGTGATACAGCTGGCTGATCTGATAGCCGGTGGGCAGGTCGGGGTAGAAATAGTTCTTCCGGTCGAACTGGCTGAACGTATTGATCCGGGCGTTGAGGCCCAGCCCCGTCCGCACCGCCTGTTCCACACAGAACCTGTTCAGCGTCGGCAGCATGCCGGGAAAGCCGGCGTCCACCAGCGACACCTGCTCGTTCGGCCCCGCCCCGAAGCCCACCGCCGCGCCGGAAAACAGCTTGGCCTTCGACGCCACCTGGGCATGAATCTCCAGCCCCATGACGATTTCCCAATCGCCCGTACGGCCCTGGATGAGTTTGGAGTTCTCGGACATGCTCACCACCACTTCTCCGGCCGCGCCACGAACCCGGCGGCCTGCTCCAGCGCATCGGCCACCTGGAACACCGTCGCCTCGTCCAGCGCCTTGCCGATGACCTGCAGGCCCAGCGGCATGCCGCCCTTGTCCACACCGGCGGGCACCGAGATGCCCGGCAGGCCGGCCAGGTTGGCGGTCACCGTGAACACGTCGTTCAGGTACATGGTCAGCGGGTCGACCTGCTTGTCGCCCAGGGCGAAGGCGGCCGACGGCGTCGACGGCGTCAGGATGGCGTCGACCCTGCCCCAGACGTCGTCGAAGTCCTGGGCGATGCGGCGGCGCACCTTCAGGGCCCGGACATAATACGCGTCATAGAATCCGGCCGACAGCACATAGGCCCCGATGGTCAGGCGGCGCTGGACCTCCTTGCCGAAGCCCTCGGCCCGGCTGGTCTCGTACAGGTCCGTCAGGGACTTCGCCTCGGTCGCCCGATGGCCGAAGCGCATGCCGTCATAGCGGGCCAGGTTCGACGAGGCCTCGGCCGGGGCGATGATGTAATAGGCCGGCAGGGCGTATCTGGTGTGCGGCAGGCTGATCTCGACGATTTCGGCGCCGGCGTCCTTCAGCCAGGCCTTGCCCTTCTCCCACAGCTCCAGCTGTTCGGCGGGCATGCCGTCGACCACGTATTCCTTCGGGATGCCGATGCGCAGACCCTTCACGCCCTTGCCGAGGCTGGCGGTCCAGTCGGGCGTCTCCACGTCCAGGCTGGTGGAGTCCTTCGTGTCGAACGAGCACATGGACCGCAGCAGGATGGCCGCGTCTTCCACCGTCTTGGTGATCGGCCCGGCCTGATCCAGCGACGAGGCGAAGGCCACCATGCCGAAGCGGCTGGCGCGACCGTAGGTGGGCTTGATGCCCACCGTGCCGGTGAAGGCCGCGGGCTGGCGGATCGAGCCGCCGGTGTCCGAGGCCGTGGCCGCCAGACACAGGTCCGCCGCCACCGCCGAAGCCGAGCCGCCCGAGCTGCCGCCCGGCGTCAGGTCCGCGTTGGAGGCGCTGGACTTCCACGGGTTCACCACCGGTCCGAAGGCGCTGGTCTCGTTGGACGAGCCCATGGCGAACTCGTCCATGTTCAGCTTGCCCAGCATCACCGCCCCGTCGCGCCACAGATTGGCGGTGACGGTGGATTCATAGGGGGGCACGAAGCCCTTCAGCATGTTGGATCCGGCCGTGGTCTGGACCCCGTCGGTGCAGAACAGGTCCTTGATCCCCAGCGGCGCGCCCTCCAGCGCCCCGCCCTCGCCTTTCCCCAGCTTCGCGTCGGACTCCCGCGCCATGGCCAGCGCCTTGTCGCCCGTGATCTGGACATAGGCGTTCAGGCTCGGATTGGCGGCCTCGATGGTCTTGAGGAAGGCGCCGGTGATCTCCTCGGATGAGAAGTCGCGGGCCTTGAGGCCGTCGACGGCGGCCTTGAGGGTCAGTTTGGTCAGGTCGGTCATGGCTTACTCGACCACCTTGGGCACGACGAAGAACCCATCGGCGGATTTGGGGGCGTTGGACAGCACGGCGTCCACCTTGTCGCCGTCGGTGACCACGTCGTCGCGCAGGCGCAGGGGCTGGCGCACGTTGGAGGTCATGGGCTCCACGCCGTCCACGTCCACCTCGTTCAGCTGTTCGATCCAGTTCAGGATGCCGTTCAGCTCGGCGGCCAGCGGCTCCAGCCGATCTTCCGGCGTCTTGATGCGGGCCAGATGGGCGACACGGCGCACGGTCGCGGCGTCGATGGACATGGAGGTCTCCTTGGGTCGTCCGCGTCGGGAGGAACGGGGACGCACATCAGGCGTGGGTTAGCGGCCCGGCCCTTGTTCGGCAAGCCCGCGCTGTGGATGCAGGATCAGCGCGCCGGGGTGACGGTGACGCGATCGGACTCGCCGTCCTCGCCCATGCGAAACTCGATGATGAGGCGCCGGTCCTCGGTGACGATGTCGTCGTCCTCGCCCATACGGCTTTCGCGGGCGTCCAGCACCACGCGGCGCCGGCTCTCCTCGGAGACGGTCCACTCCTCGAAGTCGCCGATCCGGTAGACGCGCCAGCCCTCCGCCGGACCCGCGAAAAGCCCCAGATAGGTGACGAGGCCGTTCATGGCCGGATCGCCGCCGGACACGCCGAAAAGCTTGGCGTTCTGGCTCTCCATGGGATGCATCTGCATCACCGAGGCGGCCGATTGCAGGGCGTCGCCCGCGACGATCTCGATGATCTCGGGCTCCCCCGCCGGCTGGGCGCGGGTGTCGGCGGGCTGCGCGGCTGGCACAGCGGCGACCACGGGTTCGCGCGTGCGGTCCACCGCGTGTTCTTCCTCAGGCAGCCCGTCACAGGCCGAGATCATCAGGCCCAGAACCGCCGCTATCGCCAGATTCTTGCTCATCATCAGTCCCTCCGTCAGCCCGTCGAAATCAGTTTCGCCTTTGACACGGCCTTGCGCCAGTCCTACCGCCCGTTTCGTGCCTGTTTTTGACCTTTCCGACCTGCCCGCCGCCTGTCCGCCCGACACCCCGTGGCTGGGGCTGGACCTGGGCGAGAAGACCATCGGCGTGGCCGCGTCCGACGCCACCCGCATGATCGCCAGTCCGCTGGAGCTGATTCGCAAGACGAAGTTCAGCGCCGATGCAGCCCACCTGTTCAGGATCATGGACCACCGCAAGGTCTCGGCCCTGATCATCGGCCTGCCGGTGAACATGGACGGCAGCGAGGGCCCCCGCGCCCAGTCCGTCCGCGCCTTCGCCCGCAATCTGGACCGCCTCCGCCCGGTCAATACAGCCTTCTGGGACGAGCGGCTGTCCACTTCGGCGGTGGAGCGATTTCTGATCGAGGATATGGACCTGAACCGCAAACGGCGCGCGGGCGTGATCGACCGGACCGCCGCCGCCTGGATCCTGCAAGGGGCGCTGGACCGGCTGAGGCCCGCATGAACGCCCTGCTTTCCGGCTTCCTGCCCGTCTTCTCGCTGATCGCCCTGGGCTGGGGCCTGAAGGTCGCCCGCTTCCTCCCCGAGGACGGTTGGCGGCCGGTGGAGCGGCTGACCTATTTTGTCTTCTATCCCGCCTTCCTGATCCCCGGCATCTGGAACGCCGACTTCACCGGCGGCGGCGCGGGCGTGGTGGCGCTGGCGACGCTCGCGGGCGCCATGCTGATGGCCCTGATCACCTTCATGGCCAAGCCGCTGATCAAGGTGTCCGACGCCGCCTACACCAGCGTGTTCCAGGGCGTGATCCGCTGGAACGGCTTCGTCTTCCTGCCGGTTGCGGCGTCGATCTTCGGTCAGGAGTCCGTGGGGCTGGCGGCCGTGGCGCTGGGCGCGCTGATCCCGTCCATCAACATCGTCTGCGTGCTGGTGCTGGCCAGGTGGGGCGTGGGCCAGGGCGGCGGCTGGCGCATGGTGGGCCGCTCGCTGTGGGTCAATCCGATCATCTGGTCCTGCGTCATCGGCACGGCCCTGAACCTGACCGGCCTGCGCCTGCCGGACATTCTGATGACGCCCTTCGACATGCTGGGCGGGGCCGCCATCGTGCTGGGTCTGATGGTGGCGGGCGCGGGCCTCAGCTTCCGCGACGCAGCGGGACGGCCCGTGGTGGTGGGGCTGGTGACGGCCGCCAAGCTGCTGGTCCTGCCCCTGATCATGGCCGGGTTCGCCATCTTGCTGGGCGCCGACCGCACGGCGCTGGGCATCGTGCTGCTGGCCGGGTCGGCGCCCGGCGCGGCGGCCTCCTATGTGCTGGCGCGCCAGATGGGCGGAGACGCGCCCCTGATGGCGGCGGTGGTGGCCTTCACCACCCTGGGCGCCCTGTTCACCATGCCCCTGATGCTGTTCCTGTTCGGATTCCTCTAGTCCGCATCCTCATTCGGATCGGATGGTGGGGGAACGAGGATCCACGTGCTTACGCCGCCTTCCGAGTCCATATAAATTCTCACCGAGACACCGACTCTCAGCTGCGGCTGAAAGTGCGCACATGGAGCATGTGGATCGAGCTCCGTTGTGATCGTGACGTTGTGCTGTGGCGCGGGCCCGCTGACGGAAGATCGGTGAGCCACCTCGGCTGTCTGCCGTATGACAGCCGCCTCCACGCCACGCTCCTGATCGACCCGAACCACCTCTCCAATGAAGTTGGTCGAGAAGTCAGCCGGCGGAATGACGACGGCCGGGTCACAATAGGTGACGACCTCGCCCGGTCCCGGGAGCGCCAGAACGATCGACATCGCGACTGCAAGAACCATGGGCATGCTCCGAGACTGCGCCGCCACGCTATAGTGGCGCCAGATATCTGCAACCGGCAGGACCTGGGGCCCGCCACTGGCCTTTCAACAGACTCATGCCTATAGGGGCCCTCGATGACCCAGGCTGTCACCGATCTTGTCCGTTCACGGCTGACGCCGTTTCCCAGGGCGCATTTCAATTCCGCCGCTGATCTGAATCCCGTGACGCTGACCGCGCTGCTGGATCTGGCCGACGCCTGCGTGGATGTGAACCGTCAGGGCGCCAAGGCGCTGGACCTGATGCGCGGGCGCACGGTGGTCAATCTGTTCTTCGAGAACTCCACCCGCACCTCGGCCTCGTTCGAGATCGCGGCCAAGCGGCTGGGCGCAGACGTGGTCAGCATGAACCCGCGCACCTCCTCGGTGGCCAAGGGCGAGACCCTGATCGACACGGCCATGACCCTGAACGCCATGAAGCCGGACATTCTGGTGGTGCGCCACTCGGCCTCGGGCGCGGCGGAACTTCTGTCCCAGAAGGTGGGCTGCGCCGTGGTCAACGCCGGCGACGGACGTCACGAGCACCCGACCCAGGCCCTGCTGGACATGCTCAGCCTGCGCCGCGCCTTCGGCGACGTGGGCGGTCTCACCGTGGCCATCTGCGGCGACGTGGCCCACAGCCGGGTGGCGAGGTCGAACGTGGCCCTGCTGTCCATGATGGGGGTACGGGTGCGCCTGATCGGGCCCCCGACCCTGGTGCCCGGCGATGCCGACCGCTGGGGCTGCGAGGTGTTCCACGACATGCGCGAGGGCCTGAAAGGCTGCGACGTGGTCATGATGCTGCGCCTGCAGCTGGAGCGCATGGACGGCGCCCTGGCCCCCTCGACCCGCGAATACTACCGCTTCTGGGGGCTGGACGCCGAGAAGCTGGCCTGGGCCGCCCCCGGCGCCAGGGTCATGCACCCCGGCCCCATGAACCGGGGCGTCGAGATCGACTCCGGCGTGGCCGATGACCCGGCCGTCTCCCTGATCCAGGATCAGGTGGAGATGGGCGTGGCCGTGCGCATGGCGGTGCTGGCCTCCCTGGCCGCGCGGCAGGAGGCGGAGCGATGAGCGCCCCATCCATCAAGGCTCTGGCCATCATCAACGCCCGGCTGGTGGACCCGGCGGGCGACTATGACGGCCCTGGCGCAGTGCTGATTCAGGACGGCCGCATCGTCGAGGTCATCCACGGCGCCGCGACCCGGACCCCGGACGGGGTGGAGGTCATCGATGCGGGCGGGCTGGTGCTGGCGCCCGGCCTGATCGACATCCGGGTCAAGACCGGCGAACCGGGGGCCGAACCCAAGGAGACGCTGAAATCCGCCAGCCTGTCGGCGGCGGCGGGCGGCGTCACTACCATCGTCATCCAGCCGGACACCGATCCGGCCGTGGACGATCCGGCCATGATCGACTTCATCCAGCGGCGGGGCGCCGCCCTGAATCTGGTCAATGTGCGCGCGGCGGGCGCGGCCACCCGCGGTCTGGACGGCGAGCGCATGGCCGAGATCGGCCTGATGGCCGAGGCCGGGGCGCTGTACTTCACCGACGGCGACCGGGTCATCGCCAACAGCCGCACCCTGCAGCGGGTGATGAGCTATGCGTCGGCCTTCAACGCCCTGATCGCCCACCGCCCGGCCGATCCGTGGCTGTCGGAAGGCGCGTGCGCCACCTCGGGCGAACTGGCCACGCGGCTGGGCCTGTCCGGCGCGCCCGCCATCGCCGAGCGCATCCAGCTGGAGCGTGATCTGGCTCTGGTCGAACAGACCGGGGCCCGGTTCCTGGCCGACCAGATTTCGACTGAGGCGTCGCTGGACTGCCTGGCCCGCGCCCGCGCCAGGGGCCTCGAGGTGGCCGCCAGCGTGTCGGTCAACCACCTGTGCTTCAACGAGGTGGACATCGGCGACTACCGGACCTTCTACCGGCTGGATCCGCCCCTGCGCGCCGAAAGCGACCGGCAGGCCATGATCGAGGCGGTGCGCGAAGGGCTGATCGACGTCATCACCTCGGCCCACACCCCCGCCCCGGCCGAGGACAAGAGGCGTCCGTTCAGCGAGGCGGCGCCCGGCGCCGTAGGGCTCGAAACCCTGCTGCCCGCCGCCCTCAGCCTGCACCACGAGGCGGGGCTGGACCTGATCGACATCCTGCGGCCCCTGACCAGCGGCCCGGCCGCCCTGCTGGGGCTCGAGGCGGGCGGGCTGGAGGCGGACGCCCCGGCCGATCTGGTGCTGTTCGACCCCAATGCGCCGGTGGTCATCGACGCGGACAAGCTGCGGTCCAAATCCAAGAACTCGCCCTTCGACGGCCGCGTGGTGCAGGGCAAGGTCTTGCTCACGATCGTCGGCGGGCGCATCGTGCACGACGCACGTTAAAGGGGCATTCGAGTGCAGGATCTGGTCGGACCGGCGATGCTGACGCTGGGGCTCACAGCCCTTGGCGGATATCTGCTGGGCTCCATTCCGTTCGGCGTGGTGATCACCCGCGCGGCGGGCGCCGGCGACGTGCGCAGCATCGGCTCGGGCAATATCGGCGCGACCAATGTGCTGCGGACCGGCCGCAAGGATCTGGCCCTGGCCACCCTGCTGCTGGATGCGGGCAAGGGCGCGGCGGCCCTGCTGATCGCACGCTGGCTGTTCGACAACGAGGTCGTGGCCGTCATCGCCGGCGGCTCGGCCTTCCTGGGCCACCTGTTTCCGGTCTGGCTGGGCTTCAAGGGCGGCAAGGGGGTCGCCACCTTCTTCGGTCTGATCCTCGCCGCCGCCTGGCCGCTGGGCCTGATGGCGGGGGCCACCTGGCTGATCGTGGCCTTCGCCCTCAGGTATTCGTCGCTTGCAGCCCTGATCGCCTCGGCCGCCACACCACTCTACGCGCTGTTGCCGCTCGCGGTTCCGGGCCTGCCCGTCCCGGCCCCGATCCTGCTTCTGAGCGTGTTCACCGCCGTGCTGATCTGGATCCGGCATCATGAGAACATCGGCCGGCTGATAAAGGGGACAGAGTCCCGCATCGGGTCGAAGTCGAAGTGATCCCGGCGGCGGACGAGGCCGAACGCTTCGCCCGCCTACGGTTGGCGCGCACCGAGCGCGTCGGTCCCGTCGCCTTTTCCCAGTTGCTGCAACGGTTCGGCACGGCCCGCGAGGCGCTGGAGGCCCTGCCTGATCTGGCGCGGCGCGGCGGCGGCGGACACGCCCTGCCCGACGAAGGCGTCATCCATGCCGAGCTTGAGGCGGGCGAGGCGGCCGGCGCCCGTCTGCTGCTGCTGGGCGATCCCGACTATCCGCCGCAACTGGCCGCGCTGGACCCGCCGCCGCCCCTGCTGTGGACGCGGGGCGACACCGCCCTGCTCTGCCGCGACAGCCTGGCCATCGTCGGCGCGCGCATCGCCTCGGCCGGCGGTCAGCGGATCGCACGAGGGCTGGCCGCCGGGCTGGGTCAGGCGGGTTTCGTCGTGGCGTCAGGCATGGCGCGGGGTATCGACGGCGCCGCCCATGACGGCGCCCTGTCCACCGGAACCGTGGCCGTTCTGGGCGGCGGGGTGGACGACGTCTATCCGCCCGAGCACGAAAACCTCTATAAGAGCCTGATCGATCAGGGCTGCGTCGTCTCGGAAAGCCCCATGGGCGCCAGGGCGCAGGCCCGCGATTTTCCGCGCCGCAACCGCATCATCTCGGGTCTGGCCCGGGGCGTGATCGTGGTGGAGGCGGAACTGCGCTCCGGTTCGCTGATCACGGCGCGGCTGGCGGGCGAACAGGGGCGCGACGTGTTCGCCGTACCCGGCTCGCCGCTGGATCCGCGGTCGAAGGGCCCGAACGAACTGCTGCGTCAGGGCGCGATCCTGTGCGAGGGCGTGGATGACGTCCTGAACGCTCTCAACGGCCTGCGTACCCTGCTCGAACCCGAGGTTCCGGCATGGGAGCCCGGTCCAGTGGACGCGGACCTGGACCTGATCGAACGCCTGGCCGCCCTGCTCTCGCCCGTCCCTGCGCCTCGCGATGAACTGGCCCGCGCCGCCGGAGCCTCCATCGGCGAAGCCAACGCCGCGCTGCTGGAATTGAGTCTGGCCGGGCGCGCCGTGCTGTTGCCCGGCGGCATGGCGGCGGCGACCTGATCTATTCGCCGGGACGCTGCGCCGCCGCCTGGGCCGCCGCCTCCAGCAGGCCGGCCAGATGTTCATCCCCGTCCCATCGCGCCATTTGCGCCAGTTCGAAGGCCATGGCGCTCACATACTCCCGCACAGGATATCTGTCGGCGTGACGCCTGTGCCGTTCCTCTATCGAAAACGCCCCCGTCTTCGCATTCACCTGATCCTCCATCCGTCCCTCCACCGCCCACATACTCGCTAGAGTAGTTCAAATCAGACTAATGCACCATTAGCGAGATGCGCAACCGACCGGACGGACAACGGCGGCGTCGAAAGGCTTGGCGATTGACACCGGACCCGGACCCCACCACGTTCGCGCTCCCCTCCTCCAGACTGCGACTTCATGAACCTCGTCATCGTCGAAAGCCCGGCCAAGGCCAAAACCATCAACAAGTACCTCGGCCCGGACTACCGTGTGCTGGCCTCGTACGGCCATGTGCGGGACCTACCGTCCAAGGACGGATCGGTGAAGCCGGACGAGGACTTCGCCATGTCGTGGGAGATCGACGCCAAGGCGTCGAAGCGTCTCAGCGAGATCGCCGAAGCGGCCAAAACGTCAGACCGCATCATCCTGGCCACCGACCCCGACCGCGAGGGGGAGGCCATCAGCTGGCACGTGCTGGAAATCCTTCAGAAGAAGAAAGCCGTGAAGGACGCGGTCGTCCAGCGCGTCACCTTCAACGCCATTACGAAATCGGCGGTGCTCGAGGCCATGGCCCAGCCGCGCGACATCGACATGGAGCTGGTGGAGGCCTATCTGGCCCGCCGCGCGCTGGACTATCTGGTGGGTTTCACCCTGTCGCCCGTGCTGTGGCGCAAGCTGCCCGGCGCCCGCTCGGCCGGCCGGGTGCAGTCGGTCGCCCTGCGCATCGTCGTCGACCGCGAGATGGAGATCGAGCGGTTCAAGGCCCAGGAATACTGGTCGGTCGAGGCCGACCTGATCGCCGACAGCCCGCCGTTCACCGCCCGTCTGGTCAAGCACGCCGGCAAGCGGGTCCAGCGCCTCGACATCACGGATGAAGCGACGGCCCAGGCGGCTCGCGCCGCGATCGAGGGCGGCGCCTTCACCATCAGCTCGATCGAGAAAAAGCCGGTCAAGCGCAACCCGTCGCCGCCCTTCACCACCTCGACCCTGCAACAGGAAGCGGCCCGCAAGCTGGGCTTCACCGCCCAGCGCACCATGCAGGCGGCCCAGAAGCTGTATGAAGGCGTGGACGATCAGGGCGGCCTGATCACCTACATGCGGACCGACGGGGTGTATGTGACGCCCGAAGGAATCGCCCAGGCGCGTGAAGTGATCGGCGAGCGGTTCGGGCCAGCCTATGTCCCGTCGGAGCCGCGCTACTACAAGACCAAGGCCAAGAACGCCCAGGAAGCGCACGAGGCCATCCGCCCCACCAATATGACCCGCGCGCCCGAAACCCTGCGCCTGGACGGGGATCTGCAGCGTCTTTACGAACTGATCTGGAAGCGCACCATCGCCAGCCAGATGGAGCAGGCGCGGCTGGACCGCACCACCGTGGATATCGAAACGCCCGACGGCCTGACCGGCTTGCGAGCCACCGGCCAGGTGGTGGCCTTCGACGGTTTCATCGCCGTCTATGAAGAGGGCCGCGACGAGCGGGTCAAAGGCGCCGAGGACGAGGACGACGAGGGCGGCCGCCTGCCCGCGCTGAAGGAAGGCGCCACGGCGAAGGCCGAGGCCATCCGCACGGAGCAGCACTTCACCGAACCGCCGCCGCGCTATTCGGAAGCCACCCTGGTGAAGAAGCTGGAGGAGCTGGGCATCGGCCGCCCCTCCACCTACGCCTCGATCCTGACCACCCTGCGCGACCGCGAATATGTCCGCATGGACAAGAACCGGTTCTACCCGGAGGACAAGGGACGGCTGGTCACGGCCTTCCTTGAGCAGTTCTTCGCCCGCTGGGTGGAATACGACTTCACCGCCGCGCTGGAGACCCAGCTGGACGAGGTGTCCGCCGGTGAACTCAACTGGAAGCTGCTGCTGCGCCGGTTCTGGGACGATTTCCATGCCGCAACCCAGGCGGCGGGCGAACTGCGCACCACGGCCATTCTGGATCATCTGAACGACGCCCTGGGACCGCACATCTTCCCGGACAAGGGCGACGGAACCGATCCGCGCGCCTGTCCCTCATGCGCAGACGGCCGCCTGAGCCTGAAGACCAGCCGCTTCGGCGCCTTCATCGGCTGCTCGAACTATCCGGAGTGCCGCTACACCCGCCCTGTCGCCTCGCCGGATGCGAGCGAGAACGGTGAGGCCGGCGGCGACCGGGAACTGGGCCTCGATCCCGAAACCGGCCAGCCGGTGCACCTGAAGATCGGCCGCTTCGGTCCCTATGTGGAGACCACGCCGCCGGAAGCCGAGAAGCCCAAACGCTCGTCCCTGCCGAAGGGGTGGTCGCCGGCGTCGGTGGACCTGGAAAAGGCCCTGCGTCTGCTGCGCCTCCCGCGCGAGGTCGGGGCGCACCCGGAGGACGGCAAGCTGATCACGGCCGGTCTGGGCCGCTACGGCCCCTTCGTGGCCCACGACGGCGTCTATGCGAACCTGTCGGACATCGAGGAGGTGTTCGATGTGGGCCTGAACCGCGCGGTCGCCCTGTTGGCGGAAAAGCGCGCCAGCCGGGGCGCAGGCCGCGGCGGCGCCATGACGCCGCTGAAGGATCTGGGCGCACACCCCGAGACGGGCGATCCGGTGCACGTGATGGCGGGCCGCTACGGTCCCTATGTGAAATCGGGCAAGATCAACGCCACCCTGCCCAAGGGAACCGCGCCCGAGGATCTGACCATGGAGGCGGCCCTGCCTCTGCTGGCCGCCAAGGCCGGAAGTGCGCCCGCAAAGAAGAAGGCGGCGCCGAAGAAGACCGCGGCGAAGAAGGCGCCTGCGAAGAAAACAGCGGCGAAAAAACCGGCGGCGAAGAAGAAGGCGGCCACCGACTGACGGCTGCGCCTTGCGGCTGTCACGTGGGCTTGCCACAACGATCGCATGAGCGACCATCTCCCCATCGCCGAGCGCACCACCGGGCAAGATGTCCCCTCCTCTCACGCGCGCCCCCTGGAGCTGGATGAGGCGCTGCTGGCTTCGCCCGAGCGCTTCTTCAACCGGGAACTGTCGTGGCTGGCCTTCAACGCCCGGGTTCTGGAAGAAGCGGCCAATCCCGCCCACCCGTTGCTGGAGAGGGTGCGGTTCCTCTCCATCTCCGCCAACAATCTGGACGAGTTCTATATGGTCCGCGTGGCGGGCCTGAAGGGTCAGGTTCGCCAGCGTCTGCGCGTGGTTTCCGCCGATGGCCTGACGCCCACCGAGACGCTGGAGCGGATCAACACCGCCGCCGGGTCCCTGATGGCCGACCAGCAGGCCCAGTGGCGCACCCTGTGGCGGGAGTTGAAGGACGCGGGCATCGAGGTGGTTGATCCCGCAAAGATCACCAAGACCGAGCGCGATCGGCTGGAGCCCGAGTTCCTCAACCAGCTTTTCGCCGTGCTGACGCCGCTGGCGATCGACCCGGCGCATCCGTTTCCCTTCCTGCCCAACCTGGGCTTCTCGCTGGCCCTGAAGCTGCGGCGGGAACGGGATAACCGCATACTCTATGCCCTGGTGCCCGTGCCGACACAGGTAAGGCGGTTCTGGGAACTGGCCACCGACGGACGTTCGGTGAAAGGCCGGCGGCGCTTTGTGACCCTCGAAGCCCTGCTTCTGCTGTTCATTGATCACCTGTTCCCGGGCTGCGAAGTCCTTGAAAAGGGTGTGCTGCGCCTGATCCGCGACTCCGACATCGAGATCGAGGAAGAGGCCGAGGATCTGGTGCTGGAGTTCGAGGAGGCGCTGAAGCAGCGCCGTCTGGGCGAAGTGGTGCGGGTCAAGATCGAGGCGTCGATGCCGGACGATCTCAAGACCTTCATTATCCGCGAACTGGACGCCGCTCCCCAGGACGTGGTGATGGTCGATGGCATGCTCGGTCTGGGCCAGCTGTCGGATCTCATCCCCCCTGACCGACCCGAGCTGAAATTCCCGCCGTTCGAGCCGCGGTATCCCGAGCGGGTCCGGGATCAGGGCGGCGACGTCTTCGCCGCGGTGCGCGAGAAGGACATCCTGATCCACCACCCCTTCGAGAGCTTTGATGTGGTGGTCCAGTTCCTGCGTCAGGCCGCTCGCGACCCCAACGTCATCGCCATCAAGCAGACCCTTTACCGCACGTCCAAGGACAGCCCCATCGTGGCCGCCCTGATCGAGGCGGCCGAGAACGGCAAGAACGTCACGGCCCTTGTGGAGATCAAGGCGCGCTTCGACGAGGAGGCCAACCTGCGCTGGGCCCGCACCATGGAGCGGGCGGGCGTCCACGTTGTCTTCGGCTTCGTCGAGTACAAGACCCACGCCAAGTTGAGCGTGGTGGTGCGGCGCGAGGCCGACGGCCTGAAGACCTATGTGCATGCGGGCACGGGCAATTATCACCCGGTAACGGCCAAGGTATACACGGACCTGTCGCTGTTCTCGACCGATCCGGGCATCGGGCGCGATGCGGCCAAGGTGTTCAACTACATCACGGGCTATGCCCAGCCGGGCGAGATGGAGCGGCTGATCGTCTCTCCGCTGCGGATGAAAACGTCGCTGCTCCGCATGATCGAGCAGGAGGTCGCATCCGCCGGCGCCGGCAGGCCCGCCGCCATCTGGGTCAAGATGAACTCTGTGGTGGATCCAGAGATCATCGACGCCCTTTACCGCGCCAGCCAGGCGGGGGTCAGTATCGACATGGTCATCCGCGGCATCTGCTGCCTGCGTCCCGGCGTACCGGGCCTGTCCGAAAACATCCGGGTCAAGTCGATCATCGGCCGGTTCCTGGAGCACAGCCGCATAGTCGCCTTCGCCAACGGGCACGCCCTGCCCAGCGACAAGGCGAAGGTCTACATCTCCTCGGCCGACTGGATGACCCGCAACCTGGACCGCCGGGTCGAGGTCATGGCGCCGGTGACCAACGCCACGGTGCACGATCAGGTCCTGGACCAGATCATGGTCGCCAATCTGAAGGACGACGCCCAGAGCTGGGTTCTGGATTCGTCAGGGAACTATCACCGGGTCAAACCCGCTGATCCTGAGCGCCCCTTCTCCGCCCACGACTATTTCATAAAGAACCCCAGCCTGTCGGGCCGGGGGCGCAAGGTGAAGGTGCTGCCCAAGGTGATCACGTTTGACCGTCCCTACCGATAGGCCCCTCCCCGGCAAGGTGGACGGACGCAACGGCTGCGACGACGTCGCCGTCATCGACGTAGGCTCCAACTCGGTGCGTCTGGTCATGTACCGGCTTGAGGGCCGGGCCATCTGGACGGTCTATAACGAGAAGGTTCTGGCGGGTCTGGGCCGGGACATCGCCGTCACCGGCCGGCTGTCGCCCGAAGGCGTGAAGTTGGCCCTGCCTGCGCTGCGCCGCTTCGCTTCCATCGTCGAGGGCGTTCGGCCCGCCGCCGTGCTGACCGCCGCCACCGCCGCCGTGCGCGACGCCGAAGACGGCGAGGAGTTTCGCCAGCGCGTGGCCGCTGAGACAAGCCTGCAGGTCCGGGTTCTGACCGGCGAGGAGGAAGCCCGCTACGCCGCTCTGGGCGTGCTGGCGGGAGCTCCGGATTCCGAGGGAATCGCGGCTGATCTGGGCGGCGCCAGCCTGGAGCTGTGCCGGGTGGGCGACGGCAAGGTCGAGGGCGGGATCACCCTGCCCTTGGGTCCGTTCTCCCTGGCCACGTCCGACGGGTTCGACCCCCATCACGCCCGCGCCCTGATCGCCGAGCGCCTGAAACCCATGGCGAAGGACTATTCCGGCGCCGTGCTGCACGCGGTGGGAGGGGGCTGGCGCAGCTTGGCCCAGATTCACATGGCCATGGTCGATCACCCGCTGCGGATCGTGCATCAGTATGCGATGACCGCAGAGCAGGCGCGGGAGACCGCGCAGCTGGTAGCCCTCCAGTCTCCGGCCTCCCTGGCGCGCACCCCGGGCGTGTCCAGGCGCCGGGTGGAAACCCTGCCCTATGCGGCCCTCGTGCTGGAAGGGCTTCTGGAACATTGCGGCTTCGAGCGGGTCGAGTTCTCGGCCTGGGGCCTGCGCGAGGGTCTGCTGTTCGAAAGCCTCGCGCCATCTCTGGTGTCTGCGGATCCCCTGCTGGCCAGTTGCGAGGCCATCGGCCTGCGCCAGGGCGTATCGCCCGGTCTGGCCGGCGCGCTGGAAGGCTGGCTCACAGGGGTCATGGCCGCCCTGCCAATGGCCTTCGGCGAAGAACGGGACGGGGTTCTGACCGCCGCCGCCTGTCGTCTGGCTGATGTGGGCGCCCGGCTGCATCCGGACCACCGGGTCGAATTGGCCTTTGATCAGGTGCTGCGCGCGCCCGCCCCAGGCCAGACACACGCGGAGCGCGCCTTTCTGGCCTGCGCCATCAACGCCCGATATGGCGGGTCAGGCGACACGCCGGCGCCGCGCGTGATGGATCGTCTTTTGAACCAGGACCAGCGTCTACGCGCCCGCGCCCTCGGTCTGGCCATGCGTCTGGGCAGCGACATGTCGGTGCGGTCCCCGCAGATCCTCGCCAGCACCGTGGTCAGTCTGAAGAACGGCGCCCTGCGGTTGAAAGCGTCCGCCGATCACGCCGACGCCCTTCTGGGCGAACAGACCCGGCGCCGCGCCAAGGCGTTGGCGGAGGCGCTCGACGCCGCGCTCGACATTGGTTGATGGGAGGAAAGATCATGGCAGTGACAGGCATAGGCGGGCTGTTCTTCCGGTCGAAGGATCCGAAGGCGCTGGCCGAGTGGTATGTGAACCATCTGGGCGTGGGGCCGACAGAGGCCAACCCCTGGATCTGGCCGCAACAGGCCGGGCCCACAGTTTTCGCGCCGTTCAAGGCCGAGAGCGACTATTTCCCGGCCGACCGCCAGTGGATGATCAACTTTCGGGTCGACGATCTGGACGGCCTGATCGACTCGCTGAAAGCGGCCGGCATCGAGGTGCTGACCAAGACGGAATGGGACTCGCCCGAGGTGGGTCGATTCGCCCGCATTCACGATCCCGAGGGGAATCCGATCGAGTTGTGGGAGCCGACGACCGAGTAGCGGCCGTCAGCCCTCGATCTCGACCACCTCGACCTTGGCCCCGTTCAGGACCAGGGCGATCTCGCCGCGCTTGAGTTTCAGCGCATCCTCGCCGAACAGCTGACGCCGCCAGCCTTTCAGGGCATCCACATCGGCGTCGTCGCTGAGCGCAATCTTTTCCAGATCGGAAACATTGGCCAACAGCTTGGTGGCCACATTGGCCTGTTCCGACTTGGCCTTGAGCAAAACCTTGAGCAACTCGACGACCGACGCCGGGGCCGGTTCGCGACCGGCGGGCTTCTGGATGTCAGGTGCGTGCTCTTCCGGATTCTTCAGGACGGCGCGCAGGACGTCGATCAATTCCTGACCGAGGCGCGAGCCGCCGAAGCCCTTGGGCGGGGCGCGCAGGCGGCTGAAGGCGTCCGCATCGGTCGGAGCCTGGGTGGCGATTTCGTCGATGGCGTCGTCCTTGAGGATCCGGCCGCGCGGCTGGTCCCGATCCTGCGCCGCGCGCTCACGCCAGGCGGCGGTGGCCTGAAATGCGGCAAGATACTTTGCCGAAAACTTCTTTGGTTTCAGTCTCTTCCAGGCGTTATCAGGATTGGTGTCGTAAAGCACCGGGTCGGTAAGGGCCTCCATTTCCTGAGACACCCACTCCAGCCGTCCTTCGCGCGCCAGCCGGTCACGCAGACGTGGATAAAGCGCAGCCAGATGGGTCACATCGCCCAGGGCGTAGGTCAGTTGGGATTCAGAAAGGGGACGACGGGCCCAGTCGGTGAAGCGGCTGCCCTTGTCCACGTCCTTCTTGAGCATCTGCCGGACCAGCGAATCATAGGCCACCTGATCCCCGAAGCCCGCCGCCATGCCCGCCACCTGGGTGTCAAACAACGGCGTGGGCATGGCCCCCAGCTTGTTGAAGATTTCAACGTCCTGACGGGCGGCATGAAAGACCTTGATGATCCTCGTGTCCCGCAGCAGATCCAGGAACGGGCAAAGGTCCAGGCCGTTCGCCATCGGATCGATGATGCCTGCAATCGTCGGCGTGGCCGCCTGGATCAGACAGAGTTTGGGCCAGTAGGTCGTCTCCCGCATGAACTCGGTGTCGACCGTGATGAACTCGGAACCGGACAGCTGGTCGCAGAACTCGGCCAGCGCCTCATTTGTGGTGATCGGCGTCATGAGGATGCTATAGCCCGGCGCAAGCCGGTCGTGGCAAGAGCACGATCCACATCCGACACGAATTCGAAGGCCCGCGTGACATGAGCGCATCGAACGACACCCGCCCCAACGGCCTGACCTATGCGCAAGCGGGGGTGGACATCGACGCGGGCGAGCGGCTGGTTCAGGCGATCAAGCCACTTGCCAGGTCCACGGCGCGGCCGGGCGCGGAGCCCTCGCTCGGCGGATTCGGCGCCCTGTTCGACCTGAAGGCCGCCGGATTCGTCGATCCGCTGATCGTCTCCACCACAGACGGCGTGGGCACCAAGCTGAAGATCGCCATCGAGACCGGCCTGCACGGCGGCGTCGGCGTCGATCTGGTGGCCATGTGCGTCAACGACCTGCTGGCCCAGGGCGCGGAGCCCTTGCTGTTCCTGGACTATTTCGCCACCGGCAAGCTGGATGTGGAGGCCGCGACCCAGGTGGTGGCGGGCATAGCCGAGGGGTGTCGTCAGGCGGGATGCGCTCTTGTCGGCGGCGAGACGGCCGAGATGCCGGGCATGTACGGCGATGGCGACTATGATCTGGCGGGCTTCTCCATGGGCGCCGTGGAGCGGGGGCAGGTCTTGCCGCGTCTGGATCTGCAGAACACCGGCGACGTGATCATCGGCCTGGCCTCGTCGGGGCCGCACTCCAACGGCTATTCGCTGGTGCGCAAGGTGGTGGAGAAATCGGGTCTGGGGTGGAACGACGAGGCCCCCTTCTCGCCCGGGCACACCCTGGCCGAGGCGCTGATGGCGCCCACGCGCATCTATGTGAGATCCATCGTCCCGCTGATGAAGGCCGGTCTGATCAAGGGCGGCGCCCACATCACCGGCGGCGGCTTGGTCGAAAACCCGCCCCGCTGCATCGCCGAGGGCCTGAAGGCTTCGTTCGACTGGGATGCGTGGCCCCTGCCCCATGTCTTCCAATGGCTGGCCGAAACGGGCGGGATCAGCGACCACGAAATGCGCCGCACCTTCAACTGCGGGGTGGGCTTTATCCTGATCGTCAGTCCGGAAAACGCCGAGCCCGTTCTGGCCTCGCTGCTGAACGCGGGCGAGGCCGCCTTCATTTGCGGCCAGCTGGACGCGGCCTGACCGGCGCATGTCCGGCGGCGAACACGATCATCGGGCGGCCACAAAGCAGGGCAGGACCAGGGTCGGCATACTGATCTCGGGCGCGGGCTCCAACATGGCCGCCATTATCGAGGCGGCGAAGGCGGGAGACTATCCAGCCGAGATCGCCGTGGTCATCTCCAACAACCCGGAGGCGCCCGGGCTAGCGCTGGCACGCGCCGCCGGGATTGAGGCGCTGGCCATCGACCATCGCCCGTTCGGCAAGGCGCGCCATGAGCACGAGACGGCCATCGACGCCGCCCTGCGCGAGCGCGGGGTCGAGGCGGTGGTTCTGGCGGGATATATGCGCATCCTTACCGGCCATCTGGTGAGGGCGTGGGAGGGACGGATGCTGAATATCCACCCCAGCCTGCTGCCGAAATATCCCGGCCTGGACACCCATGCCCGGGCCATCGCGTCGGGGGAAGCGGAGGCCGGCTGCACCGTTCATCTGGTGACGGAGGGTGTGGACGAAGGCCCTGTGCTCGGGCAGGCGCGCGTTCCGGTGGAAGCCGCAGACACGCCGGAAGCTCTGGCGGCGAGAGTCCGCATCGCGGAACACCGGCTTTATCCCGAGACCCTCGCCGCCTTCATCCGGCAAAGAAAAACGGCGCCGGTCTGAGACCTGCGCCGTTTCCCTTCTGAAGGTGTTGCCGATAATCAGTCGGGGCGGGTCGCCGCTCCGGCCGCGCCGCCGATGACGGCCCCGGCAACGGTGGAGGTGGTGTCGCCGCCGATAACCTGACCGGCCGCAGCGCCCGCGATGGCGCCGGTGGCCGCGCGCTGCTCCATCGTCGTGCCGCAAGCGGCCAGAAGCGCGACGGCGCCGGCGACGGGGATGAATTTGATGATCGTCTTCATGGCTTTGTTCTCCTTGAACGATGCCTGGAAAACGATCCCCCGCCGGGCCGGTTCCGCGAAAACCGCCGATCAGCCGACGATGTCGGCATCCGTGAAGAACTGGGCGATCTCGAGCTTCGCGTTCTCCTGGCTGTCGGAACCGTGCACCGAGTTCTCACCGACGCTCTCGGCGTACAGGGCGCGGATGGTGCCGGGAGCAGCGTCCTTGGGGTTGGTGGCGCCCATGACTTCGCGGTAGCGGGCCACGGCGTTCTCGCCTTCCAGAACCTGCACCACCACCGGCGCCGACATCATGAATTCCACCAGTTCGCCATAGAACGGGCGCTCGGCGTGGACTTCGTAGAATTTTTTGGCCTGGTCTTCGGTCATCTGGATGCGGCGCTGGGCGACGATGCGCAGGCCCGCGTCCTCGATCACGGCGTTGACCTTGCCGGTCAGATTGCGGCGGGTGGCGTCCGGCTTGATGATCGAGAAGGTGCGTTCGGTCATGGGAGTGACTTCTTGGGTTTGGTGGTTTGAGGGTCGCGGGCTTATAGACGCGCCGCCGCCCGTTTCCAACTGGGAGCGCTTTTCCTTTTTTCGCCCTGTCGCCAGGCGCATCGCGCTTCGCTGCTTCAGGGCGTCGCCGTTTGCCCGCTCCACCTCCCTCCTGACTGATTGTTCGCCTGCCATGCTCCAGATCACCGACCTGACCTTCAACGCCTGGGGCCGGAAATTCCTGGTCGACGCCTCTGTCTCGCTGCCGCCCGGCTCCAAGGTCGGACTGGTGGGCCGCAACGGCATCGGCAAGTCGACCCTGTTCAAGCTGATCCTCGGGGAACTGGCCGCCGGCGGCGACGAGATCAGCCTGCCCAAGACCGCTCGCATCGGCTCGGTCGACCAGGAACACCCCGCCACCCCCGTCAGCGTGCTGGAGACCATCCTCGAGGCCGACGAGGAACGCCATGACCTGCTCGGTCGGCTCGAAACTGCCGAGCCCGAGGAGATGGGCGAGATCTGGACCCGGCTGATCGAGATCGACGCCGACGCCGCCCCCGCCCGCGCCGCCGAAATCCTGGCCGGCCTCGGCTTCGACCAGGAGAACCAGCAGCGCCCGATGTCGGAGTTCTCCGGCGGCTGGCGCATGCGCGTCGCCCTCGCCGCGGCCCTGTTCGCCGAGCCGGACATGCTGCTGCTCGACGAGCCCACCAACTATCTGGACCTGGAAGGCGCCTTGTGGCTCGAGGCGCGGCTGAAGAAATATCCGCACACCGCCCTGATCATCTCCCACGACCGCGAGATGCTGAACGAGGTCTGCACCCACATCCTGCACCTCGCGAACCACACCCTGACGCTCTACACCGGCAACTACGACCAGTTCGAACAAGCCCGCGCTGAAAAGGCCCGGCTGCAGATGTCCGCCAAGGCCAAGCAAGACGCCGAACGCGCCCACCTCCAGGCCTTCGTCGACCGCTTCAAGGCCAAGGCCTCCAAGGCCGCCCAGGCCCAGTCGCGCATGAAGCGTCTGGCCAAGATGCAGCCCGTCGCCACGACCATCGAGGAACGGGTCGCTCCCTTCATCCTGCCCTCGCCCCCGCGCCCGCTGGCGCCGCCGCTGATCCGTCTCGAAAGGGCCAATGTGGGCTATGAGACCGGCAAGCCGATCCTGCGCAATCTCAATCTGCGCATGGATCTGGACGACCGCATCGGCCTGCTGGGCGTCAACGGCGCCGGCAAATCGACCTTCGCCAAGATGATCGCCGGCGCCCTCAACATCTCCGAGGGCGAGTTGCACCGGGACCGCAAGATGCGGGTCGGCTGGTTCCATCAGCATCAGATCGAGGCCATGGACCCGACCGACACGCCGCTGGAGATTATCCGCCGCGCCATGCCCGACGCCCCCGAGAGCAGCCGCCGCTCGAAACTGGCGCAATGGGGGCTGGGCTATGAAAAGCAGGAAACCACGGTAGCCAGCCTGTCGGGCGGGGAACGCGCCCGTCTGCTGCTCAACCAGGTGGCCATGGACGCACCGCACATCCTGATCCTCGACGAACCGACCAACCACCTCGACATCGACAGCCGCCGGGCGCTGCTGGACGCGCTGAACGAATATTCCGGCGCCGTCATCCTGATCACCCACGACCGCTCGCTGATGGAGATGGTCGCCGACCGCCTGTGGCTGGCCGCTGACGGCACGGTAAAACCATGGGATGGCGACATGGACGACTACGCCAAATTCGTTCTGGACCGAGCTAGACAGTCCGCCGTCAAGCCGACCCAGATCAAGGAGGAGGCCGCGGCCGGAGCACCAGCCTCCAGCAAGAAAGGCAAGAAGAACGACAAAAAGTCAGGCCCCTCGCCCTCAACCTTGCGTCACGCAGTGAAGAAGGCTGAAGAGCGCATGACCATCCTCACCGACCAATTGGCGCGCCTGGACGATGATCTGGCCAACGCAGCCGTTAATGACCCTGCTCGGCTTGAGGGCCTTACCCGTGCCCGCGCCAAGGGCCAGGCCGATCTTGACGCCGCAGAGGCGGAATGGCTCAAGGCCGAGGAGGCCCTGGCCGAAGCGGTCTGATCAGCCGCAACTCACCCGTTCGATGATGCCCGTATCCTCATCAAAGAACAGGTTCAGGCGGTTTTCCTGATAGTCCTGCGTAACCGCGCACGTTGTGCAGGCCATGCGAACATTGGCTTCACGGGGGAAGGTGACGGCCCCCATGTGCGACCCGATGAGGGACCGGGCGGCTTCGGCGTCGCAACGCCAGACTCCGCCGCCGGCGTTTTCTTCAGGCAAATTCGCTGGCGCGCAGGCGGCGGCGCTGATCAGGGCGCCCCCAAGAACCAGAGCGCGTATCATCCGCATTTCACTTCCCTCACCACGCCCGACTGCTCGTCATAAAGAATGTTCAGCCTGTCCGGCCGGTAGTCCATGGTGACGGGGCAACTGGTGCAGGTCACGCGCCACGTCGCCCCCGTCGGCGCCGGGGGAACCTGACTGCGGTTTTGTCCGACCAGGTTCTGGTATGCGCTGGCCTGGCACTGGTTCTCCGCCATGGGCGGCACGCCGGGACCGCCTTCATGGGGCGGCAACGCCGTACAGGCGGCGAGAACTGTAGCTCCGACAACGGTAAGGCTGGCGGCGATGGCGGTTTTCATGATGAGCCTTTCAGGTCATCCGCAACGAACTTCTTCCACGATCCCTGTATCCTGATCGAAGAAGATGTTGAGACGGTAGGGCGAATAATCCTCGGTGATCGGACAGGTGGTGCAGGTCACCCGACGGTTGATCACATCCACAGGAACGGGAATTTCGGTGCGGGGTTGCCCGACAATGTTCTGCAACTCCGCCGCCCGGCACAGATCCCCGTCCATCTGCGGCATGCGCGTGCCCACAGGCTGGGTCGCCGCGGCGTAGTCAATCACCTCGCTGGCGGGCGCCGAGGCGGCCGGCGTCTGTATTGGAGCGGCCGGCGGCGGGGCGGACGAACAGGACGCCGCAACGAGCGTCACCACGCCCATCCATATCAGGCCGCCTTTTCCCATTTTCCCTGCTCCGTCTGCTTCCAGTAGGCCAGGTTCGCCCCGGCCTCTTTCAAGGTCTTCCAACGCCCCCGCGCATGCTGGAGCGATTCCTCGTCCCGGCCGTCGAAGATGATGAAACACCGCTCGAACGGTTCGGATGCATCCATGTGTGAGCGGTCGACGATGAACAGCGCCTGAGCGCCGTTTTCATTTGCCGTGCCCGAGCTCAACAGGATGGGCTGCCGGTCCGCATGGGGCTGGTCCGCGCGACCGTGGGCGAGGAAGGCGTCTTCACGCCATGCCCACAGCCGTTCGTCCAGTTGCTCCATCAACCCGGAATCGCCGATGCGCAGCAGCGCTCGCCATCCCCGTTGCAGGGTCCGGTCCAGCAGTTCCGGCAGCACCTGATCGAGCGTCGAGCGCTCCAGGTGATAGAACCAGATTTCGCCGGACCCCGCCTCGCTCACGTCAGGATTCGTACGAATCCGCGACCATGCGGTCCAGCAGACGCACGCCGAAGCCGACGCCGCCGTCCGGCACCATGGGATTCCGCGAATCCTTCGCCCATGCCGTGGGCGCGATGTCGATGTGCGCCCAGGGAGTCTTGTTCACATGCCGCTGCAGGTACAGCGCCGCCGTGATCGAGCCGCCCGCGCGCCCGTTGCCCACATTGCGCATGTCTGCGATCTGGCTGTCCACGTGGCGGTCATAACGATCCGGCAGCGGCATGCGCCAAACCGGCTCGTCCACCTTGGGGCCGGCGGCGAGAATGGCGTTGGCGACCTCGTCGTCGTTGGAGAATACGCCCGCGTACTCATGACCCAGAGCGACGATCATGGCGCCGGTCAAGGTGGCCAGGTCGATCATGAACTTCGGCTTGAACTGCTCCTGGACGTACCAGAGGCAGTCTCCAAGCACGAGGCGACCCTCGGCGTCGGTATTGATCACTTCCACCGTCTGGCCCGACAGGGATTTGACCACGTCGCCGGGACGCTGGGCCTTGCCGTCGGGCATGTTTTCTACCAGGCCGATGACGCCGATGACGTTGACCCTGGCCTTGCGCCCGGCGAGCGCCTGCATCAGGCCGGCCACGGCGGCGGCGCCGCCCATATCCCACTTCATCTCCTCCATGCCGTCGGCAGGCTTGAGGGAGATGCCGCCGGTGTCAAAACAGACCCCCTTGCCCACAAAGGCCAGGGGCTGATCGCCCGGCTTGCCGCCATTCCACTTCATGATGGCCACCTGGCTTTCGCGTTCACTGCCCTGGCCGACGGCCAGCAGGGTGCGCATGCCGATCTTTTCGAGCTCGGCTTCGCCCAGGATTTCCACCTCGAGACCCAGCTTCTCCAGTTCCTTGACCCGACGGGAGAACTCGGCGGGATAAAGGACGTTCGCCGGTTCGCAGACCAGGTCGCGGGCGAACATGACGCCGTCGGCCACCGCGGACAGGGGCTGGAAAGCGGCCTCGGCCGCCTTGGGATCGGCGGCGACCACGCGCAAAGTCTTGATCGACGGAATCTTCTCGGGCTTCAGGGTCGTGCGGTACTTGTCGAAGCGATAGGCCCCCAGCACGGCCCCGAAAGCGACTCGCGCGGCCTGTTCTGCGGACAGATGCTTCAGGTCCAGCGTCAGGGATTCGGCGCCTGACATTTTCACAGCGGAATAGGCCTGGGCCCCGGCCTTCTCAAGGGCCTGATCGTCCAGCCTGGCCTTGTCGCCCGCCCCCACCAGCAGCACCTGACCGGCGTCCACGCCCGCAGGCGCCGCGACGGCCAGATGGCTCAGAGCGCCGCCCGTGAAACGGCTGGCCTTCATGGCGCGGGTCAGGGCGCCGGACGACGCCGTGTCGTACCCGGCCGTTTCGCCCGAAAAGGCGCGATCCTCGTGCACGAGGATCGCGATGATCTCGGCCGCGCCAGTCTCGGCGACGAACTCTACTTTCATGGAAATAACTCCTGGCCGGGTTCCAGTCCCGGTCTTGGCATGTACGAACGCACACCGGCTGAGCTTCCCGGCACGCAAGGATGCTGTATTACATGCCCCCCAAACCGCCGGGCCGCAACCGGCGCTGACGCCGCAAATGAACCTTATCAGCCGCTACCTCTTCCGCCAGATCGCCCTGCCCGTTGCGGCGGCGTGCGGGGCCCTGTGTGGAATCGGCGTGCTGAGTCAGAGCCTCAACCAGCTGGAAGTGATCGTGGAACGCGGCCAGAGCGCGTGGATCATGCTCAAGCTGACCGCCCTAGCCACACCCCAGCTCCTGGCGGTGATCCTGCCCATCGGCGTTCTGGTCGGGGGGCTGATGGCCCTGACCCGCCTCCAGAGAGAGCAGGAGTTGACCGCGTGCTTCGCCGGCGGGTTGACCCGATGGCGGGTGATCGCTCCGGCGATGCGCCTGGCGACCCTCGTCACCCTGCTCAGTCTTTTTGTGACGCTATACGTTCAGCCGGCCGCCCAACGGGAAGCGCGTGAAACGGCGTTCGCCATACGCACCGACCTGGCGTCCCTGCTGGTGCAGGAAGGTCAGTTTGTCCGTGCGGGCGGCGGCTTGACTGTGTACGTGCAACAAATCGAACAGAACGGCCTCATCCGGAATCTGTTCGTTCATATCCAGGATGGAGACAGCGTCACCACCTGGGACGCCACCACCGCCCGTTTTACCCGCATTGATGGCGCCCCGGCCCTGCTGATGGGACCGGGTTCGATGCAGCAGTTCTCGGATCGCGGCGTGCTGAACTTCCTGTCGTTCGATGAATACGCCTTCGACCTGACCCCCTTCACCGGGACAGAGGAAATTCTCGCCTTCAGGGAATCCGATCTGTGGCTCGCCGAACTGGTCCGCCCCAGCGCCGATATGCTCGAGCGTACCGGAAGCCGGGAAGAGCTGCTGGCTGAGGCCCACGCGCGGATCGCCTCTCCCCTCTACGCGCTGACCGCGATGGCCCTCGCCCTGTCGGCCGTGATGGGCGGGCAGTTCCGCCGCACGGGCTATGGCGGTCGCGTGGCCGCCGCCGCCGCGGCCTTCCTCGTGGTCCGGGTGGCTGGCTATGGCGTTGTGGCCGCCAGCGCCTGGAATATATGGCTGGCGCCGCTCCAGTATCTGATCCCTCTCGGCGCCATGGCCTTCGCCTTGCGCCTTGCGTTCCGTCAATCCAGTCCTGTAGCCAAAGTCAAAAAGGCGATCAGCGCCCTGCCCCGCCCGCGCCGCGTGAGAGCAGCGTCATGATCGCCGGATACCATCTGTCTCGCATCGAGCGCTATGTGCTCCTTCAGACGTTGAAGTCATTGGGGGTGGCCCTGGCGGTGATCGCCGGCCTCGTCGTGCTCATCGATTTCGTCGAGGTCTCCCGTTCGGTGGGGCGGCATGCCGACCTCGGCGCAGCGCGGATTTTCGGCCTCACGCTGATGAAATCGCCCGCGGTGATTCTTCAGTTGCTGCCCTTTGTTTTCCTGTTCGGGTCGCTTGCGGCGTTCGTTGGCCTCAATCGGCGCAGCGAGCTGGTGGCCATGCGGGCGGCGGGCGTCTCTGCATGGCGCTTCGTGTTCCCTGCCGGGGCCGCCGCCTTGCTGACAGGGATCCTCACCGTGACTGTGCTCAACCCCGTCGCGGCTTCGCTGGACGGGAGATACGAGTATGAACGCGCCAGGATCAGGGGGGGCGGCGCGACGGCGGAGTCCTCGGCTGTCTGGCTGCGCGAGGGCGACGATAGCCGCCAGATCGTCATCCGGGCCGACAGTCGCAATCTCGCCACGGGGGCGCTGAACGACGTCTCCTTCTTCATCTACACTGTGGGTGAGGATGGAGCGCGCAGCTTTTCGGAGCGGATCGACGCATCGACGGCTACGCTTTCGGCTGGGAGCTGGCGGCTCACGAACGCCCGGGGCGCCTCGGTAGGACAGCAGGCCCGTCCCTACGCCTCGCTGGATCTGCCTTCCAGCATCGCCGACGACGACGCATTCAACCAGTTCGCGGATCCGGATTCGACGCCATTCTGGTCGTTGCCTCCCCAGATTGATCGCATCGAGGCGGCAGGATTTTCAGCCACGGCGCACCGACTGAAATTCCAGCAGTTGCTGGCCACGCCGCTGATGTTCGCCGCCATGTCCATGCTGGCTGCGGCCTTCTCCCTGCGGCTCATGCGTCTGGGCGACCTGGCCCGCATGAGCGTTGCGGCGGTGATCCTCGGTTTCGCCTTCTTCTTCATCAATCAGTTCACGGCGGCGCTTGGGGCGGCCGAGGCGATTCCCGCCTTTCTCGCAGCCTGGCTTCCGCCCATATTGACCGCGCTGTCCGCCTTCACCTTGCTCTTCTATACCGAAGACGGGTAACCGGACGACGAAACCGGAAAGCCGCTTTGTTCGGCCGGGAGCAAGACTTGGTGAGCATGCTGCAGGCCTGGCGTTTGGGAAACAGAGCGATGGCGCAACGGCGTCTGCTCGGGGGGGCGGCCGCGCTGGCGCTGATCCCCACAGGCGCTATCGCCCAGCAGACGCCTGCAAACGCCGTTCCGACAGGAGCGGTGTATATTGAGGCGGACGACGTGGTTCGGGACGCGGACACCGGCCAGGTCGCCGCCCGCGGCGATGAAGAGCGTGTTCTGGCCCGCTTCGAAGGTCGCAATCTTCGTGGCCGCGAAGTCACCTACAACCTCAATACGGGCGTGGCCGCCGCATCGGGCGACGTCGAACTGATCGACATCGACGGTACGGTGGTGACCGCCGACCTGCTGGAACTCGACGAGAACCTCCAGACGGGGGTGGCGGTGAACCTGGCCGTCCGGGCGACCGACGGCAGCCACCTGATGGCTGCCACCGCTGTTCGGAGATCTCAGACCGTCAACGAACTGAACTACGCCCTGTTCACGCCATGCCCCATCTGTGACGAGAACGGCCCCCGGGAGCCGACCTGGTCCATTCAGGCGCAGACGGTGGTGCAGGACGAGGACCTGCGCGCGATCCTGTACCGGAACGCCCTGTTTCGCGTGGGCGGCCTCCCCGTGCTCTGGCTGCCCTTCTTTGCTCATCCGGACCCGACGGTGGAGCGAGCGTCAGGTTTTCTGGTCCCCGGTATCGATTACGACGAAGCCCGCGGGTTCTCGTATGAACAGCCGTACCTGATCGTCGTGTCGCCCTCGGAGGACTGGATCGTCAGTCCGCAGTTCAATACCGACGTAAATCCGTTCCTGAACGTGCAATGGCGCCGCCACTTCGGCGTGGGCGTCGTGGAGGCGCGCGCGGGATATACCTACGAGGACATCCCCGGGGTGGAGGAGCGCGATCATCGCGGCTATCTGCTGGCCCACGGTGCGTTTGATCCGGCCGGACCATGGCGCTGGGGTTTCACCGCCGAACGCGCCTCGGACAAGACTTTGTTCGATCGCTATGGGACCGACGATCCGTATCAGGACAATGGACTGTATTACGGCGATCGACGGCGCCTGATCTCCCAGGTTTATGCGGAGCGGCAGACCGAGCGGTCGTATCTGTCGGCAGCCGCCTTCAGCATTCAAAGCCTGCGGGTGCTGGAGGTCGACCGCGCCAATCCCGCCAACAACGTCTTCGAGCGCGACGGCGTGACTCCGGTCGCCGCCCCGGTCATCGAAGCCATGTGGGAACCACGTCAGGGCGTTATGGGCGGGCGTCTTCGGCTGACTGGAAACGCCGCGGTCCTGATTCGGGAAAACTATGTCGGCGCGCCGGTGCTGTCCCCCGGCGAAATCCCTGCCCCGGATCCCTCCGACCCGACCCTGGCGGGATATCCGGGCGTGGACAGCGCAAGACTGGTGGTCACTGCCGATTGGCGTCGCGTTCTGACGTCGCCGATCGGCCTGAGGTGGGAACCCTTCTTCAATCTGCGCGCCGACGCCTACGCCGTTGAGAATCTGCCCTCCAGCCCCGACGATTCCGTCACGATCACACGGGCCCGGGCCACAGCAGGTCTGGATGTCAGCTATCCCCTGATCCGGCGGTTCGAGAACGGCGCGGATCTGGTGCTTGAACCCCTCGCCCAGATTTCGATCTCCAGTCGTCCCGACCTGGACCCCAGACTTCCCAACGAGGACAGCCAGGTCACGGATCTGGATGAGACCTCGCTGTTCGCCATCGATCGCTTCACCGGCCACGACCTCTATGAAGGCGGCCTGCGGCTCACCGCCGGCGGCAGGGCCAGTCTCCGCTGGGGCAGTCAGCGATCAGCAAGCGTCTTCCTCGGTCGCAGTTGGCGGGACGAAGCAGAAGACCGCTACCTGGTGCCCACCGGTGACGGAACGGGAACGCTTTTTGACCCCTCAGGCCTCGCGGATCGCGCGTCAGACTGGGTTGTCGCCGCCACATTTTCCCCGGGGTCTCAGGTCCGGGGCTGGGCCCACGCCCAGATCGACGATGGCGGCGAGGTCCGTCGCGCGGAAATCATGGTGGACGGAGAATGGGGCGCCCGAAACATGGCCACCGTCAGCTACATCATCGACCGGTCGAACCCCGGCGATGTGGACCCCGACCTGCCCCTGGCGACCCGTACCTATCGAAATTACGAGTTCGTGCAGTTCAGCGGCCAGCAGTTTATCAGCGGCAATTGGGGCGTGGCGGGTCGCGGGATCATGGATCTCCAGGAAGATCGCTTCACCCGCAGCGAAGTCGGGGTGCTTTTCGAGGATGACTGCATCCGTTTCGAGATCGGATACCGCCGGGACAATACGCGGGTGGACCCTTCCGGGCCGCGAACGGGCGCGTATGTGCGTCTAACCCTCGCCACATTGGGTGGTACAGGTTATCAACGGGATGACATGTGGTGATCGGACGTCTGTCCAGACCATGATATGGGCGCCATTCATCGGTACGCTTGGCCGAAATGGACGCTGAGCGGACCCAGGGACAAAGAATAAGACATGCGTTTCAAGCGTTACACGGCGGGGGTTGCGATCGCGGCCATGCTGGCTTCTGTCGCACCGGCTCAACTGGCGACGGCGCAAACTGCGCCGGAGACGCCCGTGGCCGGGCAGCTGGATCCTTCCGCCGAGCAGACTCCCCAGCGGCGGCCTACGGCCGCTGATTTCGATCTGGCCGAAGGTCTGGTGGTGCTCGTCAATGACGTGCCCATCACCAGCTATGAACTGCGCCAGCGCATGTTGCTGCTCATCGCCATGACCCAGGTCCAGCCAACCGCGGAAAGCCTGCCCGCCATTCAGCGTCAGGCGCTGAACAATCTGATCGACGAAAAACTCCAGCGACAGGAACTGGCGCGTTTCCAGGTCAATATCCCCGATGAGGAGGTGGACGCCGAGATCGCCATGATCGCCCAGTCCGTGGGGATCACGCCGGAAGCCTATCTGGGCTATCTCGCCGAGACGGGCGTGCAGCCCGAAACGGTGCGGGAGCAGATTCGCGTCGAGACCGGATGGCAGGCCCTGGTGCGGGGCCGATACGGTCCCCGGGCCCGGGTCGGTCGCAACCAGGTCGACCAGACCATCCAGCGCATCTCCGCCTCCGCCAGCCGGCCCCAGTACCTGGTGGGCGAGATCTTCATCGACGCCGCGCGTGTGGGCGGACAGCAGGCGGCGATGAATGGCGCGAACCAACTGGTCGAGCAGATCATCCAGGGGGCGCCCTTCATGGCCGTCGCCCGACAGTTTTCCGCGGCGCCGTCAGCAGCCAGCGGCGGCGATGCCGGCTGGCTCATCCAGGGCGAAGTCCCCCAGGGCCTTCAGACAGCCCTGGACAACATGGAGCCGGGTCAGTTGTCCCGACCGATCCCGGTCGAAGGCGGTGTCTATATTCTCTACCTGCGGGACAAGCGGGACGGTTCATCCACCAGCATGGTCAACCTGCGCCAGGTGATGATCGAAGCGGATGCCGGCGCCTCGGACGAAGCCGTCGCCGCCGCCACCGCACGCCTCAATGCGATCAGGAGCGACCTGACCTGCGACAACATCCTGGAGCGGTCCCGTCAGGAACCTGATCTTCTTGGCGCCGATCTCGGCGAGTCGGACATCAATGATCTGGCCCCCCAGTTCCAGCAGGTGGCGCGCTCGGCCGAGGTGAGGTCGATAAGCGCCCCCGTACGCACCCCCCTGGGCGTCCATCTTCTGGCCGTCTGCGATCGGCGCGCCGGGGGTCCGGCCGCGCCGAATTACGACGAGGTCGAGTCCCGGCTTCGCGGCCAGCAACTCTCCATGCTTGCACGCCGCTATATCCGTGATCTGCGGGAAGACGCCCACATCGACTTCAAGGGCTGAGCCATGACGGGCGCGCCCGCCGCCTCTGTGCGCGCCCCACTGGCCCTGACCCTGGGAGAACCCGCAGGGGTCGGCGCCGAGATCATTCACAAGGCCTGGGACGTTCTCAAGACCGAGCCTGAGACGGCGTTTTTTGTCATCGGCGACCTGAATGTGCTGGCCGTGGCCGGATCGTCGCCCTTGTTTCCGATCCAGGATCCGGACGAGGCGGTTCATCGCTTCGCCGGGGCGCTGCCGGTGCTTCACCGACCCGTTCCGACATCCGTGACGGCCGGGCATCCTGAACCCGCCAACGCAGCCGCCGTGGCCGACTGGATCGAGCAGGCGGTCAATCTGGCCCTGGCCGGAGACGCATCCGGCCTGGTCACAGCGCCAATAGCCAAGGCCCCTCTGTACGCTGCGGGATTCCGCTTCCCTGGCCATACGGAGTTCATCGCCGAGCTGACGGCCGACCGCCCCTACGCCGGCACGCGCGGGCCGGTGATGATGCTGACCGCAAAGGACTTGCGCGCCTGTCTCGTCACGATCCACGTCCCACTGGACGAGGCGCCAGAACTGGTCACCGACGCCCGAATTCGCCGCACGGCGCGGGTGGTGCATGAGTGCCTGAAGCGCGACTTCGGCATTGAGCGCCCCCGTCTGGCCATGGCTGCCCTGAACCCGCACGCGGGCGAAGGCGGGGCCCTGGGCCTTCAAGAAATCGAAATCCTGAAACCGGCCGCAGAGGCCCTGCGCGCCGAGGGCATCGAAATCACCGATCCCCTGCCCGCCGACACCCTGTTTCATGACGAAGCGCGCCAAGCCTATGACGCGGCCATCTGCATGTATCACGATCAGGCCCTGATCCCGGTCAAGACGCTGGACTTCTGGGGCGGGGTCAACGCCACCCTGGGCCTGCCCATCATCCGCACCTCGCCGGACCACGGCACCGGCTTCGACATCGCGGGTAAGGGCGTCGCCCGGCCCGACAGCCTGATTGCCGCCGTCCGTCTGGCCGCCGCCATGGCCGACGCCCGCCACGCCGCCTCATGACCGACCTCCCTTCCCTGCGCGAAACGCTGGACGCCCACGGGCTGTCGGCCAAGAAGAGTTTCGGCCAGCATTTCCTGCTGGACCTGAACGTCACGCGAAAGATCGTGCGTCTCGCCGGGCCATTCGAGGGCCGCGCTGTGATCGAAGTCGGCCCCGGCCCCGGCGGCCTGACCCGCGCCCTGCTGGAAAGCGACGCGGGTCGGGTGGTGCTGGTGGAGAAGGACCCACGCTTCGTCCCGCTGCTGACCGAACTGGACGACGGATCAGGTCGCCTTGAAATCATCCAGGCCGACGCCCTGAAAGTGAAAGAGGCCGAACTGGTCGACGGCCCCGCCCATCTGGTGTCCAACCTGCCCTACAATGTGGGCACCCCTCTGCTGATCAAGTGGCTGACCGGCCCCTGGACGCCCCACGCCCTGACCCTGATGTTCCAGAAGGAGGTGGCCCAGCGGGTCGCCGCCGACGTGGGCGATGACGCCTATGGCCGTCTGGCGGTGATCAGCCAGGCGGTCTGCGAGGCCCGCGTGGTTATGGATCTGCCGGCCCGCGCCTTCACCCCGCCGCCCCGGGTGGATTCCGCCGTGGTCCATCTGACGCCCCGGCACGACAGGCCCGATCCGTCTGTGCTCAAGCGGCTGGAACAGGTCACCGCCGCCGCCTTCGGACAGCGTCGCAAGATGCTCAGGTCCAGCCTCAAGACCCTCGGCGGCGCGGCCCTTTGCGAGGCCGCCGGCATCGATCCCGACGCGCGGGCCGAGACCGTGGACGTGGCGGGCTTCCTGCGAATGGCGCGCGCCGAGATCTAGTCGTCGATGCGCGCCAGGGACGGGCGCTGGTCCGCCATGCTGGCAGCCGTCGCTTCCGCAGCCCGCATGGCCCGCAGCACGTTCTCGCCCGCCAGCTTGCGGATACCCGCCTCGGACCAGCCGCGCCGCATCAGTTCGGCCAGCAGGGCCGGATAGGTCTCCACCCCGGTCAGGCCCTCGGGCAAGGACCCGACCCCGTCGAAATCGCCGCCCAGCCCCACATGATCCACCCCCGCCACCCGGCGAATGTGGTCGATGTGATCCGCCACGTCGGCGATGGTGGCCGTCGGCGCCGGGTTCGCGTCCCGCCACGCAGCCAGCCCCGTGGTCACCGCCTCGGGATCGCCGGGGTTCAGCGCCTGCAGCCGCGCCCGCTCGGCCGCCATGGCCGCCCCGTGTGCGCGCACATCCTCATTCACGAAGCCCGGTACGAAGGTCACCATGACCACCCCGCCGTCCTCGGGCATCAGACGCAGCACGCTGTCGGGCACATTGCGCGGGTGGTCGGTCACGGCCCGGGCCGACGAATGGGAGAAGATCACCGGCGCTGTGGACACCCGCATGGCGTCCATCATGGTGTCCTCGGACACGTGGCTCAGGTCCACCATCATGCCCAGGCGGTTCATCTCGCGCACCACCGCCTCGCCGAAGGGCGTCAGGCCGTCGTGCTGCGGCGCATCGGTGGCCGCGTCGGCCCAGCTGGTGGTCGCCGAATGGGTCAGGGTCATGTAGCGCACGCCCGCTGCGAAGAACTGGCGCAGCAGGCCCATGGAGTCGGCGATGGAGTATCCGCCCTCTATGCCGATCAGCGAGGCGATGCGGCCCTCGCGGTGAATGCGCTCCACATCGTCGGCTGTGGCGGCGAATTCGAAGGCGTCCGGGTGCGCGGCCAGCATCCGGTTGACCACATCGATCTGCTCGAAGGTGGCCCGAGCGGCCTCCAACGGCTCCATGCTCGCGGGCACATAGACGGACCAGAACTGGGCCCCAACCCCGCCCGCGCGCAGGCGGGGGATGTCCGTGTGCAGGGGCGGCTCCAGCCCCGACTGGTCCCGGGCCAGGTCCACGCCGTGAACGTCGGAGCCGAACCGCTGGCGCAACGCCCAGGGCAGGTCGTTATGCCCGTCGATCAGGGGCGTGGTCTCGAGGATCGCGCGCGCCTGTTCAGGCGTCCGGGATTCGGCGGGCACAGCCATCATGAGGCTGAGAACGGCGGCGGCGGCGAAACGGTTCATGGAGCGACTCCCCTATCGGACAGAGCCAGAGTGTCCGCCCGGGTCCTGCGACACAAGCGCCCGCGATCGCCGGGTCTGTTGCGCGGGGCGCAACCGTGGTTTCAATCACCCCATGACCGATACGACCGATCCCGTCATGGATGACCGCAAGGCCCGCGCCCGCGCCTGGTTCGAAGCGCTGCGCGACCGCATCTGCGCCGCCTTCGAGGCTCTGGAGGACGAAGCGCCCGCCGATCTCTATCCCGGCGAGCCGGGCCGGTTCGTGCGCACCCCCTGGAGCCGCGAGGCGGGCGGCGGCGGCGTCATGGGCATGATGTATGGCCGCCTGTTCGAAAAGGTGGGCGTGCACGTCTCCACGGTCCACGGCGTGTTCCCGGCAGACTACGCCAAACAGGTGCCGGGCGCGGCGGACGATCCCCGCTTCTTCGCCACGGGCGTCAGCCTGATCGCCCATATGAAAAGCCCCCGCGTGCCAGCCGTGCACATGAACACGCGCTTCATCGCCACCACCAGAAGCTGGTTCGGCGGCGGCGCCGACCTGACCCCGCTGCTGGCCTATCAACGTCAGCAGGACTTCCCGGACGCGGTCGATTTCCACGCAGCCATGCAGGGCGCCTGCGACGCCCACGACCCGGACTGGCATGCGAAGTACAAGGCCTGGTGCGAGGAGTATTTCTTCCTGCCCCACCGCAACGAGCCGCGCGGCATCGGCGGCATCTTCTATGACCACCACGACAGCGGCGACTGGGACCGGGACCTGGCCTTCACCCGCGACGTGGGTCTGGCGTTTCTGGACGTCTATCCCCGCCTTGTGCGCGGGCGCATGGGCGAACCCTGGACCGATGCAGAACGCGAGGAACAGCTGGTAAGGCGCGGGCGATACGTGGAATTCAATCTGCTTTATGACCGGGGCACCACCTTCGGCCTCAAGACCGGCGGCAATGTGGACTCGATCCTGAGCTCCATGCCGCCAGAGGTGAAGTGGCCCTGATCTGAACCCTAGATCCCGCTGCCGGCCGCCTCGGTCGGCGGCGGCGTGCCCAGCAGAAAGGCGCGGATCCACGCGGTCATCAGGGCGCGGTCGTTAGGGTGCCGCAGGGTCTCCAGCGCCTTGTGGGCCACCTCAGCCGGAATCCGGTCCCGCCGCAGTTCGACCAGGGCGGCGGCGTAGTCGGGCTGGAATTCCGGGTGGCACTGGAACGACGCCGCGTCCTCGCCCCAGGCCAAGCCCGCGTGGGTGGTGAAGTCACTGGCGGCGATGACCCGGGCGTCGGGCGAGACGGCCACCACCTGATCCTGATGGGACACCGGAATGGCCACGCTGTCGGCCTTGGGGAACATCCACGGCTCGTGGCGGAGGACGTCATAACGATGCAGGCCGACGCCCCAGCCCTTGTCCGACTTCTCCACGCGCCCGCCGAAGGCCTGGGCCATGGCCTGATGGCCGAAACAGATGCCCAGTATGCGGGTGCGGCCACGGGCGGCGCGCAGCCAGTCCAGCAGTTGAGGGATCCAGACATGATCCTCATAGACCCCCGCCGCCGAGCCTGTAACCACCACGCCCTCGAAGGCGGACGGGTCGTCCGGCAGTCGCCCCTCCTGCACATTGAAGCGCGTGGTGGGCACGCCGTCGCCCAGCAGCGCCCGGAAGCGCGCGGGATAGTCGTCGAAGTCGTCGCGCAGCGCCTCGGGCGGGGCGCCGGTCTCGAGGATGGCGATGCGGGTCATGGTTCGCTCCGGGGAAGGAAGCGGCCCAGCATGGCGGCGTGATCGCCGTCGGGAAAGTCCTGATCCACCCACCAGTCCTCGAAGGCGCCCAGCATCTGCCCCACCGCAGGGCCGGACGCCCCGGCCCGCGCGGCGGCGTGGCCGTCCACCGGCAAGCGCGGGATCGGCCATGCGGCGGCCTGATCCAGCAGGCGTCGGGCCTGATCCTTATGCTCCGGCGACGCCGCCCAGGCGCGAAGGACCTGATCCTCGAACCGGCGCCGGCCGAGGCGGTACAGGGCCGCGCGACCGGCCCGAACGTCCATGGTCAGGCTGACCGCAGGCTCGGCCGGCAGAGCCAGCACCAGACGTTCCTTCTCCGCATTGGACAGGCGAAGGGCCCGCGCCGACGCCCGCACCCGATCCCCGTCGGCGGGCAGCAGCGCTGACAGGCGCAGGAGGGGATCGGGCGAGACACGGACCATGGCCTCAAACAGGGTCAAGCCTGCGTGATCCGGCAGCACCCTGTCCAGCACCCCGCTCTCGGCCATCAGGCGCAGCGCCGGCGCAGGGTCCGGCGCGGCCAGAAGCTTGAGCAGTTCCTTGGACACCCGCTCGGCGGGCAGGCGGCTCATGCCGTCCTTCAGGTCCGCGCAGGCCTTCAGCCCCGCTGCGTCGGCCGGGCCGCGTCCGTACCAGGCGTGAAAGCGGAAGAAGCGCAGGATGCGCAGATAGTCCTCGCGAATGCGGGTCTCAGGCTCGCCCACAAAGACGATTCGGCCCGCAAGAGCGTCATCGACCCCCTGCCCGGTCGGATCGAACACCTCGCCGTCCGGGCCCGCATAAAGCGCGTTCAGGCGGAAGTCGCGACGCTCTGCGTCCTCGGCCCAGTCGTCTGTGAAAACCACCGTGGCGTTGCGCCCGTCGGTAGAGACGTCCCGGCGCAGGGTGGTGACCTCGTGGGGCTGGCCGCCCGAGATGGCCGTCACCGTGCCGTGGGTCAGCCCCGTGGGCGCGGCTTTCAGGCCTGCCGCCTTGACGGCCGCCATCACCGCTTCGGGAGGCAGGGTGGTGGCGATGTCGATGTCGTCCACGGGCTGTCCGATCAGGGCGTTGCGCACGCAGCCGCCGACGAAGCGGGCGCAGCCGGGTCCACCCGCCGCCTCCAGCGCCGCCATCACCGCCCGCGTCTCCGGCGCCGTCAGCCAGGGTTGATCACCCAGGCGCGTCACGCCACGGCCTCGCGCGCCGGGTCGTGCAGACGGCCCCAGAGAGACCGCAGCATCCCCGCCGTGGCCCCCCAGATGTAGCGCTCGCCCCACGGCATGGCCCAGAACCAGCGCCGCGTGCCGTCGGGCGCGTCATAGAACTCGCGCCGGTGGTTGGCCTCATCCATAAGGAATTCCCACGGCGTCTCGAAAGCGTCGGCCACCTCGCGCGGGTCGGTGGTCAGGTTGAACCCCGGCCGCACCCAGGCCACCACCGGCGTCACCAGAAAACCCGTGACCGTCTCATAGGCGTCGGACAGGCCCAGCGGCTCCACATGGTCGGGCGACAGGCCCACCTCCTCGACCGCCTCGCGCAGGGCCGCCTGCACCACCGTCTCGCCGGGATCGAGCCGTCCGCCGGGAAAGGCGATCTGGCCGGTATGGCTGGCCAGGAAATCCGAACGACGGGTCAGCAGCAGGGTCGGCCCGTCCATGTGATCCACCACCGGGATCAGCACCGCCGCCGGGCGGAGGGGTCGGTCCAGACGCGGCGCGTCGGGATTCAGGTCGAAATCGGAGAACCGCGCACGACCGGACGCCGCCTCAAGCGGGTCCAGCGCCGAAATCAACTGTTGACGCAATTCGTTCAAGTCACCGCCCCGAGGGTGAAGGCGACGCCGCCCGATCGCACTGTCATGCGGCCGTCGGCCAAAGCCGCCATATCGACCAACTCGTAGAATACTGACCGCTCGATGCGGGCCTCCAGATCACCGCGTACGTGCACGTAGGGCGTCGGCTCCCCCGTCACCGGATCCGTCTCGACGCGCATGGGATGGTCGGCGCCCGCCGTGATCCGCTCGCCCATGTCGGTGGTGAAGATCAGATCATCACCCTCCGGGTCCACCCGCACGGCGCGAAAGGGGACGTCCTCCACCGTGATCTTCAGCTTCTCGACCGGCGTGACCAGGTAATAGCCGTCCGGGTCCTTGCGCAGCACCGTGGCCAGCAGGCGCACCAACTGCGGGCGGCCGATGGGCGAGCCTTCGTGCATCCAGACGCCGTCGGCGCCGATGACAAGATCCATCTCGCCGCAGTTGTCGGGATTCCACAGATGCACCGGCGCAGGGCCGCGCCCGTCCTCCGCGTGTCCTGCGACTGACTGTATGAGGCTGAGGGTGTCCCGGGTCATGCCTCTGATGGTAGGCGCCCCGAGGCTCGTCGGGAAGGGCCTGCCGGAAAGGGTCAGTCGGGGCGGACGGGCCCGGTGGGCGCCGCGACCGCGTCCAGAGCCAGCCACAGCAGGCGCGCGGGATCCACCGAACCGGGCATGGCCGCCCCCTCGATGCGCTGAAATCCGAAGCGTTCGAAATAGGGGGGGTCGCCCACCAGGAGAACGCCGGACGCCCGGGCCTGCCGGGCCCAGTCGACGCAGGCACCCACCAGCTCCGCGCCGATCCCGGCGTTGCGCTCGGTCCGTTCGACGGCGATGGGGCCCAGGAACAGGGCCGGCGCGCCGCCGATGGTGATGGTCCACAGCCGCACCGAACCGATGATCCGGCCGTCCTGACGCGCCACGAAGCCGACAGCAGGATCGCGGCCCTCGCGCAGACGCTCGGCGGTCCTGGCCAGATGCCCGGGACCGAAGGCGGCCTCCACCACGCGCGCCACCGCCGCCGCGTCGAACACGGTTTCGGCCTGGATGACGGCAGGCTGGGGCGAAAGGGCGATGGTCATGACGCAGCCGGGCTTGGAGGGACCGCGCATCTGCGGCCCGCGCCCCCGTCCGTCAAGAAAAAATCAGCCGGCTTTCGAGAAGTCCGGCGCGCGCCTCTGACTGAAAGCCATGAAGGCCTCCATGGCTTCGGGGCTCTTCATTTGCGCGCCGAACGCCTCGCCCTCGGCCAGCATCAGGGTCCACAGCGCCTCAGCGTCGCGCATCAGGCGCTTGGTCGAGCGGATGGAATTGGGCGCCCGGGCCGACAGCAGGGCCGCGAGGCGCAGCGCTTCGTCGTCGACCTGATCGGCGGGAATCGCCCGGTTGGCCAGACCCCAGTCCAGCGCCTGACGTCCCGTAATGGGTTCGCCCAGGGCGAACATCTCGAACGCCCGCTGGTGGCCGATGACGGCGGGCAGCAACGCGGTGGACGCCGCCTCCGGGGCCAGGGCCAGATTGACGAACGGAACCGACAGCAGGGCGTCGTCAGCCACCACCACCATGTCGCAGTGAAGCAGCAGGGTCAGCCCGATGCCCACCGCCCGGCCCTTCACCGCTGCAACTGCGGGACGGTCCAGTTCGGCCAAGGCCTTCAGGAAGCGGAACACCGACATGTCCAGCGGCTCGTCGGTCTGCGAGCCGATGGCGATGAAATCGCCGATGTCATTGCCGGCGCAGAAGCTGTCGCCCTCGGCGCGGAACAGGATCACCCGCACGTCGGGATCGGTCCTGGCCCGCTCAGTCGCCTCGGCCAGCACGGCGTACATGGCCTGGGTGATGGCGTTCTTCTTGTCGGGCCGGGCCAGGGTGACGCTGAGCACGCCTTGCTCAAGCGCGACGTGAACATGCTCGCTCATGCGGGATCTCCAGTTTCGATGCGGGTCCACCAGTCCACGCCGTCCGCGTCGCGATCGCGGCCGATGCGGCCCTGGGCCTCCAGATAATTCAGGTGGGCGATGGCCTCGCCCGTGGCCATGCCCAGCACGCCCTCGCCTACCGTTCGGCCGAACAGGGAGGGGAACACGTCCACCGCCCGCTTCGGCTCGGCCAGGGTGCGCTCCAGCCGGCGCAGGGCCACGTCATGGCCGCGCAGCAGGGCGTTCAGCCGGGCGTGGGCGCCCCGGAACGGCTCGCCGTGGGAGGGCAGCACCAGGGCGTTTTCGGGAATGCGGCCCTTCAGGGCCTCCAGCGAGTCCAGCCAGTCCTTGAGCGGGTCGGACAGGGGCTCGGTCGGCCAGACCGAAATGTTGGACGAGATGCGGGGCAGCAGTTGATCCCCCGAGATGAACAGGTCGTCCCGCTCGCGCAGCAGACAGACGTGCTCCGGCGAATGCCCCGAGCCGACGATGATGCGCCAGGCGTCGCCGCCAATCTGGATGCCGTCGCCATCGCTGAGCCGGGTGAACTCCGACGGCATCGGCCGAACCGCCTTGCCGAACAGGCCATAACGGGTGCGATAGCCCTCGATCTGTTCGTCCGACCATCCGGCCGCGCGGTAGAAGGCCACACCCGCCTCCGGCGCCGGGCCCGTGTCGGCCAGCAGCATGCGCGCGGTGACATATTCCAGCCGCGACATGAACAGCGGCGCGCCGGACCGCTCGCATAGCCAGCCCGCCAGACCGATGTGGTCCGGATGCATATGGGTGCAGATCAGGCGGGTGACCGGCCGGCCCTGGAGCGGCCCGGCGAGGGCCGTCTCCCAGGCGTCGATGGTGTCCGGCAAGCCCAGGCCAGTGTCGACGATGACCCAGCCTTCGCCGTCGCGGATGGCCCAGACGTTCACATGGTCCAGCGCCATGGGCAGGGGGAACCGCAGCCACAGGACGCCATCGGCCGCCTGCACCGCCTCTCCCAGCGCCGGGATGTCCAGCGCCGGATAGTCCGGCCCGGCCGCGCCCTGGCGGGGCTCCGGTGCTTTGGCCTGACCGTCGGGCAAGCGCGTCTCCATTGAAAACTCATTGCCACTTTGCCCTCCACGGCATCCCGCGTCAAAGGTCATCTGATCGCCACAGACGGAACACATGCCGCCGTTATGACTTGACCCAACTATCGGCGCGGGCGAAGCCTTCGCCAACCTGAAAGCTAGGTGAGGAAAGCCCCTTGAAGCTGCGTAATTCCCTGCTCGCCCGATCAGCCGTCGTGCTGACCGTCGTCGGTTTCACCCCCCTCCCCGCCGCGGCTGCGCAGAGCGCACCTTCAGCGGCCGCCGTCACCGCTTCAGCGGCGATGACCCTGCAGTCGCGTACGCGCCAGGGCCGGGGGGCCCAGGCTGCGGAGCCCCGTACAGGCCCGGAAGTCATCGCCGAGGCGCAAGCTGTTCTGGCGTCCACCAATACCGGGTGTGAGGTCGTCAACGCCGTCAGCCCCGGCCGCAATGGCGACATCAACATTTATGAAGTCGCCTGCTCCAACGGCCTTGGCCATATTCTCACGGACGGCCCGGAACCCACTACACGCAATTGCTTCATCGTCGCCCAGCAATCCGACGACCACGCCCGGGAGAATCCGGGCGCGCCGGAACAGGTGCGGTGCAGCCTTCCCGAGAACGCGAACCCGGAGCAGATGATCGCACGCTATGTGCAGGCGGCAGGCATTACCTGTCAGGTCGAGGGGTCCCGTTGGGTCGGTCGTACGCAGGCCGGAGAGGAACGCTATGAAGTCGGGTGCTCGGGCAGCGACGGCTACTGGTTGCGGGCGAACAATGCAGGGGAGTTTGAAGGCAGCCTGGAATGCCTCGAAGTCACCGTGGCTGGCGGCGAATGCCAGTTGACCTCACGTGCAGAGCAACTTGCGGGCCTTCAGGCCCGCTTCGCGTCTGTCGCGCCCCAGTCCTGCACTGCCGAAGATGCGCGTTTCGTCGGTGCGAACGAGCAGTACCGCTTCTATGAAGTGAAGTGCAGTGAAGGCTTCGGCTTCGTCGGCCAGACGAACCCGGCCGGAGAGGTTCTGGAAGCTCGAGACTGCAGCCGTCCCCAGATCGTTCCCGGGGGATGCACCCTGACGGACAGTTCCGCCGCCCAGGCTGCGGCCTCCGAACAGCGCGTGGCCGCCCTGCGCCAGGTCGGTCGGACGTGCGCAGTCAATGAAGAACGCATCGTCGCCGTGGAGAGCCCGCCGGACGGATCTCCCGGCCGTGAAATCTACGAGTTCGACTGCGCCGATCAGCCTTTCGGCCTGACGGGCTTCTTCCCTCCCGCCGGTGGTTCGGGCGAGATTGAAGCGTTCGATTGCTTCACCATGGATGCGCGGGGCCTGGAGTGTCAGTTCGTTGCGCGTTCCGCGATCAATACGGAACTGACCCGGATGATCACAGCCAGCCAGCGCAACTGCAACGTTGTGGACTATCGGGTGGTCGCCCGCATGGCGAGCCTTGATGGCGATGTGGCCGAAGTGAAGTGCGACGACGGCCGCGGCTGGTTCGGTGAGTTCCCGGACGACCGCCAGACTGCGGGACAGTTGTTGCCTTGCGCCGCTGCGGCCCGCCAGGGCGATGAATGCGTCCTGTAAATCTGCGTCATCGGTAATCCGAAGAAGCCCGTCGCGATCGCGGCGGGCTTTTTCTTTTGTGTGGGTCCACTGTGCGTTAGCGTGGCGCCGTCCTGAACCGCTGAGTCCCTGATGCGCATCGCCACCTGGAACGTGAACTCCGTCAACGCCCGTCTGCCCACCGTGCTGGACTGGTTCAGCCATGCCAAGCCGGACGTGGCCTGCCTGCAGGAGATCAAGTGCGTGGACGAAAACTTCCCGCGCCAAGCGTTCGAGGACCTGGGCTATAACATCGAGACCCATGGCCAGAAGAGCTACAACGGCGTGGCCCTGCTTTCGAAATTTCCCCTTTCCGATGTGCGACGCGGCCTGCCCGGCGACGTTTCGGACGAACAGGCCCGCTACATCGAGGCGCTGGTCGAGGCCCCCTCCCCGGTTCGCGTGGCGTCCATCTACCTGCCCAACGGCAATCCGCTGGGAACCGAGAAATTCGCCTACAAGCTGGCCTGGTTCGAGCGCCTGCGCCTGCATGCTTCGGATCTGCTGACCCATGAGGAAGCCGTCGCCCTGTGCGGCGATTTCAACGTCATCCCCACGCCCGCGGACGCGAAGAACCCCGAGGCCTGGGTGACAGACGCCCTGTTCCAGCCGGAGAGCCGCGAGGCGTTCCGCGCGCTGAAATGGCTGGGCTTCGCAGACAGTCACGAACTGGGCGGCGAACCGGAGGGGACTTACACCTTCTGGGACTATCAGGCCGGAGCCTGGCGGCGGGATCACGGCATCCGCATCGACTTCGCCCTGCTGTCCGCACTGGCGGCGGACCGTTTCCGGGGCATCGAGACCCATCGCGACGCCCGCGACATGGAAAAACCCAGCGATCACGTGCCCGTCGTCGTCGATCTGGATCCGGAGCCGCCCGCGTGGTCGAAGCCCTGAGGATCATCCTGCTGGTGGCCCTGGCGGCCGCCGCCCTGACCACAGCGGGCCTGACTTTGGCCTGGTGGATGGAGCCCGTGCGACGTCTGCGCCGGGCGCTTCAACGCACCATGGGTCCATCCGTTGAGGTGGAAGCCCTGTCCCCCGCCGAGGGCCGCGCCTGCGCGCTGGATTTTGAAACCAGCCAGGCGGCGGTGCTATGGGATCGAGGCGCCAATGGGCTCGTCTATGATTTCGATGAGATAGAGGGCGCGGAAATGATCGTGGACGGCCATGTGCTGGCCCGCGTGCGCAGGGGCGAGGGGCGCCGGGCCCTGGATGTCATGGCGCCCGACGCGGGGCAGGTGGTGCTGCGCCTGATGTTCGCGGACGCCCGTCATCCCGAGTTCGAACTGGATCTGTGGAACGCGACGACCGGCGCGTCCACGGGCTCGCCCGCCGAAGCCTTGCGGCTGGGCCGCCGCTGGCTGTCCCACGTCGAGGCGCTGCTGAAATAGCCCCCCGCCCTTTCGGCCCGCACCACGAAGGGCTAGAAGCAGGCACGCCTTTTCCTACACCCGCGAGTTTCCCTGTGCCCCGCCTGTTCGACGCCTACGTCATCGCCAACTGGACCGCCGCCGAGGGCAAGAAACTGGGCGAGCAGTCGCTGTGGATCGCCGTCGCCAAGCGCGACGTACGCATGCGGCTGAAGGTCGAGACACACAACGCCGCAACCCGCGCCGAGGGTGAAAAGCTGCTGGCCGACATCCTCGCGGACCTGAACAAGCGCGGCGACCGGGCCCTGATCGGCCTGGACGCGCCGCTGGGCTTCCCCGTCGGCACGGCCGCGCGCCTGGACCTCAAGGATCAGAGCTGGTCCGGACTGTGGGCCTTCCTCGCCGACAATGTGCGGGACAAGGCCGACAACACCAACAACCGCTATCAGGTGGCGGCCAAGATGAACCGGCTGATGACCGACGAGGCGCGGCCGTTCTGGGGCGCTCCCGCCAGTCAGGCCCAGCGTTGGCTGACCACCACCAAGCCCGAGGGCGGCTATGGCGACATCCCCGAACTGCGCGCCACCGAGGTCGCCGCGAAACAGGGCAAGCTGCAGCCCAAGACGGTGTGGCAGATGCACGGCGCGGGTGCAGTCGGCGGCCACGCCCTGATCGGCGTTCCCACTGTCCGCCGCCTGGTCGAGCGGCTGGGCGCTGCGGCCGCCGTCTGGCCGTTCGGCACGGGCTGGCGCGCCCTGACGCCCGAGGACGTGGCGCCCCTGTCGGCGCTGGTGGTCGAGGTCTGGCCCGCCATGTTCGGCGGCGCGCCCGAGCCGGGCGAGTTCAAGAGCCAGGCCCAGGTCCGCGTCGCCGCCGAAACCTTCGCCCGCATGGACGAGAAAAACGAATTGGCCGCCGCCTTCGCCCCGCCGAAGGGCGCCTCGGATGACCTGATCCGTCAGGTGGAGACCGAGGAAGGCTGGATCCTCGGCGTCCGCTAGAGCCTGATCGGTTGAGGTGGAATCGCTTCGCGATTCCGCCGATGCCGTGAATCAGGCTCTCGCATTAAACTGGACCGAAATCTGAGCACAGTTGGACTGCTTCCAACTGAGCCGATTTCGGTCTAGGCGGGCAGCCGCCGGGCCACGCGCACGAACCGGCCGGTCAGCAGGGCCGCCGAGATCAGGCTGGCCACGATCACCCCCCAGACGATGCCGTCCACGCCCATGCCCATGGGGTGGGCGAACAGCCACGCCAGCGGCATCATCACCGCCCCGTAGCTGAACACATGCATGGCCGTGGGCCACCAAACGTCGCCAGCCGAGCGCAGGGCCTGAGCCGCCACGACCTGAACGCCGTCGGCCACGAAGAACAGGGTCGCCAGGATCAGGGCCGGGACCGCGAGGGCGACCAGCGCGGCATCGGTCGTGTAGATGCCGATGATCACCTCCGCGCCAGGCCACACCACAAGGGCGATGGCCAGCGCCAGCAGGGCCGTGACGCCAAGGCCCAGCACCCCCGCGCGGATCAGGCCGGCCCGATCGTTGGCGCCGTAGGCCCGGCTCACCAGCACCCCGGTCGCCGCCGACAGGCCCATGGGGTTCATGAACACGATGGCCGACAGGTTCAGCACGATAGCCCACGCCGCCACCTCGAGCCCGCCCAGCCAGCCGGCCACGATGCTCATGGCGGCGAACGCGCTGACCTCGATGAAGTAGGATGCGCCGGCGCCCACCCCCACCTTGTACTGCTCGCGCTCTGTCGCCCGGTCACGGCGAGGCTTTCGGAACACGCCCAGCGCCCGCGCCTCCGGCATGCGCGCGATATAGACCAGCAGGAACACCACCAGCATCAGCCGCGCGGCGAAGGTCGCCCAGCAGGCCGCCACCGCGCCGTCCACCGGCAGTCCCGACGTCCCCGGCACCAGCCACAGGTTCATCAGCAGGTTCAGCCCGTTGGCGATCCACATGGCCCACATGCCCGGCCGAGGTTTCGAGAGAGCCTCAAGGAACAGCTGGGCCGCCACCGAAATCAGGTAGAACGGCAGCGACAGGGCCAGCACCATAAGGGGCGCCGCCGCATCCCGCCCCAGTCCGTCCTCAAGCCCCACGCGCACCAGCGCCCACGGCCCCGCCAGGATCAGTGCAAGCGCCGAGATCAGGCCCAGTTGCACGGAATAGACCAGCCCGCGCCGGAACACCGCCCCTGCTTCCTCGCGCCGTCCCTGGCCGATCAGGCGCGCGGTCATCACCTGCATCCCCATCAGCAGGCCCACCGCCGTGGTCACGAACACCGACGAGGGCGCCCAGGCCAGAGAGTGCAGCGCCAGTTCGCGCGCCGCGTACTGGCCCACGACAATGGCGTCGGTCAGTCCCATGGTCATGATGCCCACGCGCGCCAGCACTACCGGCCAGGCCAGGGTCAGCAGCTCGCGCAGATCAGCGCGCGTTTCTGGGCGGAGGGCGGCGGTCATGGCAGAGGGCTCAGGCGACGGGGCGCGGAAACTGGAGCGACCCATCGGGTTTGGCAAGAGAACGCCTTCGCCCTGAATGAAACCGATCCCCTGTTCAGGGATTGGCTATGCGGACGCCAGGGCGCAGGCGTGGTTGCGGGAGCAAGGATATGATCGTCGGAACACGGGCCGAAGGCTCGGTGCTTTATCCATTGCACGCCATGCTGCTGGCCTTTCCCATTGCGCTCTTCAGCAGTGCGGCGGCCTTCGACGTCGCCTATCTGAACACCGCCGAGATGCAGTGGTCGAATTTCGCCGCCTGGATGCTGGCGGGGGCCCAGGTGTTCGGCGGTCTGCTTCTGGTCTGGGCCGTGATATCCGCCGTTCTGGCGCGGCGGCGCGGCGGCTTCATGCGCGCGCTCATCTATCTGGGCGTGCTGGCCGTCATGTGGGTCCTGGGTCTTGTAAACTCTTTCCACCATGCGCGGGACGCCTGGAGTTCCGTTGGCGCGACGGGCCTTATCCTCTCCATCCTTTGCGCCGTTCTGGCGATGATCGCGGGCTGGATCCTGCATTCTGACCGCATTTCAAGGGAGACGGCGTCATGGTGAGACGTTTCATGGGCGTGGCGGCAGCGGCCCTGATGCTGGCGGCGTGCGGAAGCGGGCACGACCCGGACCTTCAGGAAACGGGCGCCAACCCTGACATTCCCGAACTGGACCAGACCTTGCTGCCGCCCATGAATGTGGCGACACAGGCCGACTGGAATGGCGAACTTCCCACCGTACCCGATGGCTACGTGATCAGTGTCGTCGCCGATGATCTGATGATCCCGCGCCAGATGCTGATGCTCCCCAATGGCGATCTGCTGATCGCCGAAGGGTCGGGCGGCGGGGCGCCCGCCCTTCGGCCCAAGGATGTGATCGCCGGCTTCATCAAGGCCCGAGGTCGTTCCGACGTCGAGGGCGGCGACCGCATCACCCTTGTGCGCGACGCCAACGGCGACGGCGTGCCGGAACTGCGCACTGTGCTCATTGACGACCTGAACGCGCCCTACGGTCTGGCCTTCGTGGACGGCAATCTCTACGTGGCCAACCAGGACGCGGTCATGCGCTTTCCCTACGAGGAAGGTCAGACCGAAATCACCGCCCCGGGCGAGGAACTGACACGTCTGCCCGCCGAACTGAACCACCATTGGACCAAGGCCATGACCGCCAGCGCCGATGGCCGTTTCCTGTACGTGGGCATCGGCTCCAACAGCAATGCCGGCGAGCGCGGCATGGAGGTGGAGGAAGAGCGCGCCGTGGTCTGGGAGATCGACCGCGAAACCGGCGCCCGACGCACCATCGCCACCGGCATCCGCAATCCCACCGCCCTGGCCATCGAACCGGACACCAGCGCGTTGTGGGCCGTGGTCAACGAACGGGACGAGATCGGAGACATGCTGGTCCCCGACTATCTGACCCAGGTCCAGGACGGGGCCTTCTACGGATGGCCGTACAGCTACTGGGGCGGCAACGTGGATCCACGCCCCCGGCCCCAACAGCCGGACCTGGTGGCGCGCGCGGTCACGCCCGATTACGCCTTGGGCAATCACGTCGCCGCTCTTGGCCTGAATTTCGTCACCGAAGGCGGTTTTGGCGGCCAGTTCTCGAACGGCGCCTTCATTGGCGAACACGGCAGCTGGAACCGCCGCGATCCTTCCGGCTACAAGGTTTCGTGGGTGCCCTTCGCCAACGGTCGCCCTTCAGGGCCGCCGGTGGACTTCGTCACCGGGTTTCTCAATGACCGCGGCGAAGCCCGGGGCCGCCCCGTCGGCGTCCTGTTCGATCCCCGCACGCGCGCCTTGTTCATCGCCGACGACATGGCCAATGTGGTCTGGCGCGTGGTGCCGACACAGTGAGACCGGGCCGAGGGCCACTTCACAAATAGTCCGACAATTGACTTTCCGGCGCCGGGCGATCAACGTCTGATCAAACTCGCCGGGGAGGGCGATCATGGTCCGGACGCTGCTGCTCTTGCTTCTGGCCGCTTTCGCGGCGACTTCCCCCGTCATGGCGCAGCAGGCGCCCATGACGCCCCTGGCGGCGCCGGCGGAGCCGAACGCCATCCCCCTCGACACGGGCGGCGTTGAGGGCTCGGACGCCGACGAGAGCTGGTTCAGCCAGTGGGGCGACACCTTCGTCCGCAACGTCACCTTGGCCACCCTGACCCCGGTCCTTCCCGAGCCGGGCACAGCGAACGGCGCGGCGGTGATCGTGGCCCCCGGCGGCGGGTTCATGTTCCTGTCCATGAGCAACGAGGGCTGGGAGGTGGCGCAGGCCTTGGCCGATCAGGGCGTGGCCGCCTTCGTCCTGAAGTACCGGGTCCAGCCGACGCCCACGGATCTGGGCGAATTCGAGCAAGCCGTGACCGCCATGTTCGCCGGCGCGCGCAGGCCGCCCCCCGGGGGCTTTTCATTGGCGGACCAGGTGGAGGACGCCACGGCGGCCTTCGCCCTTGTCCGCTCGCGGGCCGACGAATGGGGCGTCGACCCCGACCGCATCGGCATGGTCGGCTTTTCGGCCGGGGCCGGAACGACCCTGGCGACCACGCTCACGGCCCCGGAGACGCGCCCCGCCTTCATCGCCCCGATCTACGGCGCCATGACCGCCGTCGACGTCCCGGAAGACGCGCCGCCCATGTTCGTGGTCCTGGCGGCCGACGACCCCCTGTTCGCCCACAGCGGGTTCGGGCTGGTGGAGTCATGGCGCGCCGCGGGACGCCCGGTCGAATTCCACCTGTATCAGAACGGCGGGCACGGCTTCGGCCTGGGGAATCCCGGCAAGACCAGCCTGGGCTGGTTCGATCTGTTCATGCGCTGGCTGGAGCTGAACGACTTCCTGCAGCCCGGGTCCTGAGTTTTCCCGCCGCCGATCACGCCGAAGGCGTCGGCGTCGCATCGCCGCGCGTCTTCCAGAGGGACCAGACCACGCCCGCCGCCAGGATCATCGCCGTAATCGCCAGCGACCACTCGGGTGGGATCTTGCCCAGACCCAGCAGGTCGGCCGCGAACACCTTGCCGCCGATGAACACCAGCAGCACCGCAAGCGCCTGTTTCAGATAGGCGAAGCGGTGGATCACCGCCGCCAGGGCGAAATACAGCGCGCGCAGGCCCAGGATGGCGAAAATGTTGGAGGTGTAGACGATGTACGGATCGGTCGTGATGGCGAAGATGGCCGGCACCGAGTCCACCGCGAAGATCACGTCGGCGATCTCGATCATCACCAGCGCCAGAAACAGCGGCGTGGCCCACAGGACCATGCGGCCCCTTGAGTTGGGCTGGCGAACGAAAAACCTCTGGCCGTGCAACTGGTCGGTCACCCTCATATGGCGCCGCATCCATTTCACCAGCGGGTTCTGGCCGATATCCGTGTGTCCGTCCCCGGCGAAGAACATCTTCACCCCGGTCAGGATGAGGAAAGCGGCGAAGATGTAGAGCACCCAGCCGTACTGGCTGACGAGGGCCGCGCCCGCGCCGATCATGATGGCGCGCAGGACGATCACCCCCAGGATGCCCCAGAACAGCACCCGGTGCTGCAGGGCGCGCGGAATGGCGAAATAGCCGAAGATCAGGGCGATGACGAAGACGTTGTCCATCGCCAGGCTCTTCTCGATGGCGAAGCCGGTCAGGTACTCCACACCCGACTGCTGACCCAGGGCCCACCACACCCAGCCTCCGAAGATAAGGGCGACGACGATGTACATGCTGGACAGCAGCAGGCTCTCGCGCACGCCGATTTCATGCTGATCCCGGTGCAGCACACCCAGATCCAGCACCAGCAGCGCCAGCACCACGCCCATGAAGGCCGCCCACATCCATGCGGGCTTGCCGAGCCATTCGACGGCGAAAAACGTTACAAGATCCATCAGGACTCCCCTGCCTCAGGGAGCGATCCTCGGCGCACATAAAGGGGATCGACCGGAATAGCCGTGGCGCACCGAGCTCGCTCGATGCGGTCCGACATCACGTCTGCCATCAGACGCCAGAGGGGCCCGGCCCGCAGGCGGGCTGATAGTCGAAACCGCCCCGGCGATCAAGACGGCGGGTCAGGCCCGTTCACGCGCCTTGCCACCTTCCCGCTTTTCCCCTATACGCCGCCGCTTTCCAGGGCTTCGGTCCTGGCGTGGAATTCCAAAGGGTTCGGGAAGTCATTCCGGCCGCCGCGTCAGGATCCATCGTGGGATTGGACTTTAACCCGGTCCGCCTGCGCCGGCGCCCATCAAGGGAGACGACTGCATGGCTCTTTACGAGCACACGGTCATGTCGCGCCAGGACATCAGCGCGCAACAGGCCGAACAACTCAACGACACCATCAAGGCTCTGATCGAGGAAGCCGGCGGCACCGTCGCCAAGATCGAGTACTGGGGTCTGAGAAACCTGACCTACCGGGTCAAGAAGAACCGCAAGGCGCACTATTCGCTGCTCGCCGTCGACGCGCCCCCGGCCGCCATGGCCGAGGTCGAGCGTCAGCTGTCCATCAACGAGGACGTGCTGCGCTGGCTGACCGTCCGCGTGGAAGAGCTGGACCTGGAGCTGTCGCCCCTGCTGGCCCGCCGCGAGCGCGAGCGCGAGCGTTCCACGCCGCGTTCCGATGACAACGCCGCCCCCGCGCCCGCCGCGGCTGAATAAGGAACCGGATCATGACCGATACGACTGCTCCCTCCCCGGGCGCTCCGGCCGGCTCCGGCCCCGCCCGTCGCCCCTTCAATCGTCGCCGCAAGGTCTGCCCGTTCTCGGGCGATAACGCGCCGAAGATCGACTACAAGGACGTGAAGCTGCTGCAGCGTTACGTCTCCGAACGCGGCAAGATCGTGCCCTCGCGCATCACCGCCGTCTCTCAGAAGAAGCAGCGCGAACTGGCCAAGGCCATCAAGCGCGCCCGCTATCTGGCCCTCCTGCCCTACGTGGTGAAGTAAATGAAGGTCGTTCTGCTTGAACGCGTCGAGAACCTCGGCGCCATCGGCGACGTCGTCACCGTCAAGGACGGCTTCGCCCGCAACTTCCTGCTGCCCCGCGACAAGGCGCGCCGGGCCACGGAAGCCAACCTGAAGGCCTTCGAGGTCGAACGCGCCGCCATCGAGGCCCGCAACGACAAGAACAAGGCCGAGGCCCAGAAGATCGCTGACAAGATCGACGGTCAGACCTATGTCATGATCCGCCAGGCGGGTGAGACGGGCCAGCTCTACGGCTCGGTCGCCGGTCGCGACGTGGCCGAGACGGTCCAGGCTTCGGGATCGAAGATCGAGAAGTCGCAGGTCGTCCTGCACATCCCGATCAAGACCCTGGGCGTCCACGAGGTGCAGGTCCGCCTGCACGCCGAGGTCCGCGCCACGGTCAAGATCAACGTGGCCCGCTCGGCCGACGAAGCCGAGCGTCAGGCCAAGGGCGAGGACGTGATCGCCAGCCAGTTCGATGACGAGCGTCAGGCCGCCAGCGAACAGGCCCGGGATCTGCTGGACGGCGGCGCCGGCCAGCACGAGGTCTCCTACGTCGAAGAGGTCTGATCCTCTTTCCTTTTGGAAGAGATAGATTTTCTTTAAAGGGCGCTGGGAAACCAGCGCCCTTTTCTTTTGCATCCTGCAATCGATGCAGAATTTCCATCGGCCGCCTTTAGAAAATGTCGTCGGCCGCAGACTTGCGCCGATTGCGCCATATTTCAATATCGCAGGGTGCGGGCGGCAATGACGTCGGGCCGCCTGGAAACAAAGCGATGCCTTCACGCCGCCAACATCGCCGATGTCGAGGTCTGCTGACCATTCGGGCCTGACGCCCGCTTCATCCTTAGAAAATCCAGTAAACGCGGCTCGCATGCATGGGCCGCGATCCCTTTCGCACGCCAGATATCGAGAGAAGAGATCATGACCCGCACCCTGCGAAACGTCCTGACCGTTTCCGCATCCACCGCTGCCCTGTTCGCCCTCGCGCCGCAGGCGGAGGCCCGGACCCAGCAGCCCCCCACCTCCGAAGTCACCGCCCTGGACGAGATCATCGTCACCGGGACCCGGGTCCAGGGCCGCTCGCGCTTCGAGACCCTCGCGCCTGTCGACGTTGTGACCACAGAGACCCTTCAACAGCGCGGCACCACCGAGTTCGCCGCCGCTCTCGCCCAGACCGTTCCCGCCCTCAGTTTCCCGCGACCGTCCGTGACCGACGGCACGGATTCCATTCGCCCCGCCACCTTGCGCGGCCTGTCGCCGGACCAGACCCTGGTTCTGGTCAACGGGGTGCGCCGCCACGCTTCGGCGCTGGTCAACGTCAACGGTTCGGTCGGCCGGGGCTCGGCGGCGGTGGACCTGAATGCCATCCCATCCACCGCGCTCGACCGGGTCGAGGTGCTGCGCGACGGCGCCTCGGCGCAATATGGATCCGACGCCATCGCCGGCGTGGTGAACCTGCGCCTGCGCGAGGCCGCCTCGGGCGGCGGCGCCAGCGTGACCTACGGGCAGTACTTCACAACGGTCGAGACCGCCCGGGGCGAGCGCGACGAGGAGGACGGCCAGACCGTCACCGTGTCGGGCTGGCAGGGCCTGCCGCTTGGAGACGGCTATCTGACGATTTCGGCCGAATATCTTCAGCGCGACCCCACCAACCGCTCCGATTTCGACCCAAACCCCAGCGTCGTCCCGCCGGGCAGCGTGACCGCGCGCCTGGGTGATCCCGAGGTCGAGCAATGGACGGTCTTCGCCAACGCCGGCGTGCCGCTCAGCGCCGGGTGGGAGGCCTATGGCTGGGCCGGCTATCAGGACCGCGAAAGCGAATCCGCCGCCTTTCCGCGCCGCCCGGACAATGTGAACAGCGTGCCCGCGATCTATCCCAATGGCTTTCTGCCAAAGATCGGAGTGAATTCAGAAGACGTATCCGTCGCCGGCGGCGTGCGGGGCGAACTGGCCGGCTGGAACGCCGACTTCCGGGTCGCCTATGGCCGCAATGATCTCTCATTCCGCACGGAAGACAGCCTCAACTCCACATATGGCGCGGCATCACCCACCAGCTTCGATTCCGGCGGCCTGATCTACGGCCAGTTGGTCTACGGCGCCGAGTTCAGCCGGGGATTCGACGTGGGCCGGATCGATCCCCTGACCCTGAGCTGGGGGCTGGAAGGCCGCCGGGAAACCTATGAAATCATCGCGGGACAGCCGGAATCCTACAACCGGGGTCCGTTGGGCGGGAACACCAGCTTGGCCAGCGGCGCCCAGGGTTTCCCCGGCTTCCAGCCGTCCAACGAGGTGGATGTGGACCGGGACGCCTTCGCCGCCTTCGTGGAGGCGGACATTCCCCTGACAGACAGATGGCGCCTCGCCGGCGCCGTCCGGGCCGAGGACTACTCCGACTTCGGCGGTGTCTTCACCGGCAAGCTTTCGACCCGCTACGAGTTGACCCCGGACTTCGCCCTGCGCGCCACGGTGTCCAGCGGCTTCCGCGCGCCGTCCCTGCAACAGCAGTATTTCACCTCGACCGCCTCGGTGATCCAGGACGGCAACATCGTCGAAACCGGCACCTTCCCCGCCTCCAGCCCAATCGCCCAGGCCCTCGGGGCCCGCGACCTGGAGCCCGAAAAAGCGCTCAACCTGACGGCCGGGCTGGTCTGGCGCGCCGGGAACTTCGACCTTTCGGTGGATGCCTACCGGATCGAGATCGACAACCAGATCGCCCTGTCTGAATTGATCAACCGCAGCTTCAGCCCGCAGGTGGCGGCCCTGCTCGATCCGTTCGGCGTCCAGGCCGCCCGCTTCTTCCTGAACGGCGTGGACACGGTGACCGAGGGGGTTGACGTGGTGGCGCGCTACCGTCTGCCGACAGAGGCGGCGGGCGACTTCGATTTCACCTTGGCGGCCAATTTCAACGACACCGAGGTGACGGCGCTGCCGGATTCGTCCTCCGTCCTTGATCCTGTGCCGGTGCTGTTCAGCCGCAGCCGCGTCGAGAGCATCCAGCAGGGCACGCCGGACAGCAAGATCGTCTTCTCCACCAACTGGAGCCTGAACCAGTGGGGCGCCACAGCGCGGGCCGCCTACTACAGCGATGTCGTCCAGCCCTCGAACACCCCGGCCAACGATCTGCATACGGGGGACAACACCATCGTGGACATTGAGGGACGCTATCGCTTCACCGACCGGGTGGCGCTGGCGATCGGGGTCGACAACGTCTTTGACCAGTATCCCGACTTCGTCCCTGCGGCGCTGAACAGCAGCGGCGTGCTGGGCTTCCCGTTCTACTCCCCGTTCGGCTTCAACGGGCGCTACGCCTATGCCCGTCTGTCCCTGAACTGGTGACCCCGTCTCCCTGCCTTCCCACAGGGGTTAACCAGGGGCCAGGCCAGAACGAAAAAGCGGCGCGGAGAGCCTTCTCCGCGCCGCTTTATTCGGCCTATGCTCAGGCGTCGCCATTCAGGGAGCAGGCTAAATGAGCCGGACCGTCCTCGCCTTCGCCGCCGCCTTCGCCGTCAGCCTCGCCGCCCTGCCCGCCCTCGCCCAGGACGGGCGCATGACGGTGGCAACCTTCCTTGAGACCGCAAACGGCATCCCGCGCAATCCCACCGCCATGCTGCGGGCGGACACCCGCCGGTTGATGGGCGAGATCCGGACCGCCACCCGGACCGTCCGCTCCGAGCAGGACGCCGCCCGGGCCGCCGGACGCGCCCCGCGGACCTGCATGCCGGAACGCGTCAGCATGAGCGCCGACGGCCTGCTGGCCCGGTTCAACGCCATCCCCGCGGGTCGTCGCAACATCACCGTGACCCAGGCCGTTCGCGAGTGGATGGCCGAGGAACACCCCTGCCCGGCCTGACGGCAAAGACGAAATCCGGGCCGTCCACAGGCGGGCCGGACTCATCCCCGGTCTTATGGACGTCCGCCCCTGACGCAGGGAAGTGCGACGGCTAGACCCGTCAGTCCATGAACGCGCTCAACCCCATCTCCTCCGACGCCCGGCCCATTGCCGCCCTGCCCCACAATCTGGAGGCGGAGCAGGCGCTGCTGGGTTCGCTGATGTTCGACAATGCGGTGTTCGAGCGCCTGTCGGACAGGCTGCGCGGCGCCCATTTCTACGAGCCGTTCCATCAGCGTCTGTTCGACGCCATTGAGGATCACGTGCGTCAGGGCATGCTGGCCGAACCGACCATCCTGATGGAGCGGTTCAAGGCCGATCCGGCGTTCCAGGAATTCGGAGGGCTGCGCTATCTGGCCGATCTGGTGGACCGGGCCCCGCCGGGCGCCAACGCCCCCGACTATGCACGGCTGGTCTATGATCTGGCCCTGCGCCGCGACCTGATCCGCATCGGCGGCGACATCATCAAGGAGGCCCCGGATCCCGAGACCGCGGCCCTCGAACAGATCGAACAGGCCGAACAGTCGCTCTACAACCTGGCCGAGACGGGCCAGCCCTCGTCCGGCTTCGTCAGCTTCGGCCATGCCCTGGCCGGCGCGGTGGAGATGGCCAGCGAGGCCTATCAGCGGGACGGCAAGCTGGCGGGGCTGGCCACCCATCTGGACGATCTGGACCAGAAGCTGGGCGGCCTGCACCCTTCCGACCTGCTGATCCTCGCGGGCCGCCCGTCCATGGGCAAGACAGCCCTGGCCACCAACATCGCCTTCAACGTAGCCCGCAACTACCGCTGGGAGCCCACGCCGGAGGGCCGCAAGACGGTCGAGGGCGGGGTCGTCGCCTTCTACTCGCTGGAAATGAGCGCCGAGCAGCTGGCCATGCGGATCCTGGCCGACGCCTCCGGCGTGTCTTCCGACCGCCTGAGAAAGGGCGAGATCGACGCCTCGGACTTCGGCCGCATCCGCGACGCCGCCGCCGAGATCGGCGAGGCGCCCCTTTACATCGACGCCACCGGCGGCCTGTCCCTGTCCAAGCTGGCGGCCCGCGCGCGGCGCCTGAAGCGCATGGAGCACGGTCTGGATCTGATCGTCGTCGACTACCTGCAGCTGATCACCGTCGGCGAAGGCAACGGCCAGAAGAACCGGGTGCAGGAGGTCTCCGAGATCACCGGCGGGCTGAAGGCCCTGGCCAAGGAGCTGTCGGTGCCGATCCTCGCCCTGTCCCAGCTGTCGCGTCAGGTGGAGCAGCGCGAGGACAAGCGGCCCCAGCTGTCCGACCTGCGCGAATCCGGCTCCATCGAGCAGGACGCCGACGCCGTCATGTTCGTCTATCGCGAAAGCTACTACCTGGGCCGCACCGAGCCGCGCGAAGGCACCGAAGAGCACCTGAAGTGGCAGGAGGACATGGATCGCCTGCGCCACCAAGCCGAGGTGGTCATCGGCAAGCAGCGCCACGGCCCCATCGGCATCGTCAAACTGTCCTTCGACGAGGACACCACCCGCTTCGGCAACCTGGCCCAGCCGGGCCGCTACGAGTCGCACTAGGGCGTCTCTGAAATAAAATCAGGGCAAACGACAGACTCCCCCTTCAAACGCAGGATTCTTGCGTCATAAGGGGCGGATGCCCTCCCCCGCCTCCCTGACCGTCGACCTGAATGCTCTCGCGCACAATTTTCATGCGCTGGAGGCCATCTCAGGCGCGCCTGTCCACCCGGTGGTCAAGGCCGACAGCTATGGCCTCGGCGCGGCGCCCGTGGCCGGCCGCCTGATGGCGGAGGGGGCGCGCACCTTCTTCGTGGCCCGGGCGGCCGAGGGCGTGGCCCTGCGCGCGGCGCTGGGGCCCGAGCCCGTGATTTATGTCCTGGACGGCTGTCACGGAGACGTGGCGGCCGAGTTGAAGGCCGCGGACCTGCGGCCCATCCTGAACCAGCCCCTCCAGCTCGCGGCGTGGCGCGCGGCGGGCGGCGGCGCCTGCGGCCTGCAGATCGACACCGGCATGAGCCGTCTGGGTTTCCGTCCCGAGGACGCCCCGGAACCCTTCGAGGGGCTGGATCTGGTCATGAGCCACCTGGCCTGCGCCGACGCCCCCGCCGACTCCATGAACCGCAACCAGCGCGACGATTTCGCAGCCGTCAGCGCCCGATACCCCGGCGCCGTCCGCTCGTTCGCCAACTCCGGCGGCTGCTTCATGGGCGCGGACTTCGCCTTCGACGCCGTGCGGCCGGGCATCTGCCTGTACGGCGGCGGCCCCGAGGGGCGGCCCGACGAGCGCATCAAGGCCGTGGCGACCCTGACCGCCGAGGTGGTGCAGGTGCGCCCTGTACCCAAGGGCGACACCGTCGGCTATTCCGCCGGCTGGACCGCGCCGCGCGACAGCACCATCGCCATCGTCGCGGCCGGCTACGCCGACGGCGTGCTGCGGTCCTACTCGCCCCGGGGCAAGGTCTGGCTGGCGGGCGCCCTGCACCCCATCGTCGGGCGTGTGTCCATGGACGTCATCGCCGTGGACGTGACGGACGGGGATGTCGCTGTCGGCGACCTGTGCGAGATCTACGGCCCTAACCGCAACATCGACGATCAGGCCACGGCAGCGGGCACCATCGCCTATGAGTTGCTGACGTCCATCACGCCCCGCGTGCCGAGGGTCTACGTCGGGTAGATACGTCAACATCGGACGCACCCCTCGCGGCGTCCCCTGTCTCCTTCCGCAATTCCTGCTAGACCCGGCCCATGGCCAGGGACGGTGCGATCTATGTGTGTCAGTCGTGCGGGGCGGTCCACGGCAAGTGGTCCGGCCAGTGCGGCGCGTGCGGTCAGTGGAACTGCATCGTCGAGGAGAGCCAGTCGGCCCCGCCCGGCGCGCTGAAGCCCGCCTCCACCGCCCGCGGGCGCGGCGTGGTGTTCGAGACCCTGCAGTCCGACACCCCCGAACCGCCGCGCATCATCACCGGGGTCGGCGAGTTCGACCGGGTCTGCGGCGGCGGCGTGGTGCCGGGCTCGGCCATCCTGCTGGGGGGCGACCCCGGCGTGGGCAAGTCCACCCTGCTGCTGGAGGTCACGGCCAAAGCGGCCCTGGGCGGCGCCCGCGTGGCCTATATCTCGGGCGAGGAGGCGGTTGAGCAAATCCGCGCCCGCGCCCGGCGCATGGGCTTCGCCGAAGCCCCGGTGAACCTGGCTTCGGCCACGGCGCTGCGCGAGATCGTCTCGACGCTGAAGCGCGACAAGTTCGACATCGTCATCATCGATTCCATCCAGACCCTGTGGTCCGACGCCCATGAGGCGGGACCGGGCTCGGTCACCCAGGTGCGCGCCTGCGCCGGCGAACTGGTGCGGCTGGCCAAGGCGTCGGGAATGGCCGTGGTGCTGGTGGGCCATGTCACCAAGGACGGCCAGATCGCCGGGCCCCGCGTGGTGGAGCACATGGTGGACGCGGTCCTGAGCTTCGAGGGCGAGCGCGGCTATCCGTTCCGCATCCTGCGGGCGGGCAAGAACCGGTTCGGCGCCACCGACGAGATCGGCGTGTTCGAGATGACCGACGCGGGCCTGTCCGAGGTGTCCAATCCCTCCGCCCTGTTCCTGGGCGAAGGCGGCGAGCGCGCGGCGGGCGCGGCGGTGTTCGCCGGCATCGAGGGCTCGCGTCCCGTGCTTGTGGAGTTTCAGGCCCTGGTGGCGCCCAGCGCCTACGGCACCCCGCGCCGGGCGGTAGTGGGATGGGATTCCGGACGGCTGGCCATGCTGCTGGCGGTGCTGGAGGCGCGCTGCGGCATCGGCTTCGGCGACCGGGATGTCTATCTGAACGTGGCCGGCGGCCTGCGGGTCTCGGAGCCGGCGGCGGATCTGGCGGCGGCGGCGGCGCTGATCTCTTCGGCCGTGGACGTGCCCCTGCCCCAGCGGGCCGTGGTGTTCGGCGAAATCAGCCTGTCGGGCGAGGTGCGCGCCGTGGGCCGGGCCGAGGTGCGCCTGCGCGAGGCGGCCAAGCTGGGCTTCGATCAGGCCATCGCCCCCGAAAGCGCGGCGAACGGCGGAAAGAATGTTAAGGTCATGGGGCTATCTCGACTCGCAGAGGCGGTCGAGCGTATCTCGCAAAGCGCCTTCTGACCTTCTCCGCCGTCCAGGGACCCCCGCAGACCGTGACTGGCTACGACCTGTTCGCCATTGTCATCATCCTGGCCTCCGCCGGGGCCGGCTGGATTCGCGGCGGTCTGCGTGAGTTGATCACCCTGGCCGCCTTTGCTGTGGCCGCGATCCTTTCCCTGCTCGCCCTGCCCCTGTCCGGCCCGGTGGGCCGCGCGATCATCGATCCCGACTGGGCCGGGTCCATCGCGGCGGCGATCGTGGTGTTCCTCATCATCTATTTCGGCATTCGCATCACCGGCGCGATCCTGAGCCGCCGCCTGCGCGAGCACAAACAACTGGGCGGCGTCGACCGCTTCCTGGGCGTAGGCGTGGGCGCGGTGCGGGCGCTGGTCCTGCTGGGCGCCATCCATCTGGTGTTCCACGCCGCCACCCCGGCCGAGCGCACGCCCGACTGGTTCCGCGACGCCGCCGTCTTCCCGCTGGGCCACGCCTCGGCCCGGATGATCCAGACTGTCCTGCCCGCCCTGGGCCGGGGCGCCGACGCCCTTTCACCGGTCATCGGATCGTCCGTGCGCGACGGTTTTTCCGCTGATGACACAGCCACGCCCCAATCCGACGCTAGCGCGGCGCCGGACTCACCCTAAGTAAGCTTCCCGCCTTCATCGGAGCCCCCCACGATGAGCCGCCACCAGATCAACGACGTCGTCGTCCACCGTGAACACTGGCGGGACGTCGATGACGACCGCCCCCGTCTGGAGTGCGGGGTCTGCGGCGTCTGGGGGGTGCAGGACGCCTCGGCCGTTGTGGCGCTGGGCCTGCACGCCCTGCAACACCGGGGCCAGGAAGCCTGCGGCATCGCCTCGGTCACCAAGACCCGGTTTCACACCGAGCGGCACATGGGTCTGGTGGGCGACGCCTTTTCCGGCGCCGATCTGGTCACCCGCATGCCCGGTCGGGCGGCGGTGGGTCACACGCGCTACTCCACCGCGGGCGGCAGTTTCCTGCGCAATATCCAGCCCATGTTCGCGGATCTGGATTCCGGCGGCATTGCCATCGCCCACAACGGCAATCTGACCAACTTCCTGGCCCTGCGGAACGAGCTGGTGGACCAGGGCTCGATCTTCCAGTCCACCTCGGACTCCGAGGTCATCCTGCACCTGATCGCCCGGTCGCGGAAATCGCGGATTGTGGACCGCTTCATCGACGCCATGATGCAGATCGAGGGCGGTTACGCCCTCGTCGCCCAGACGAAAAAGAAGATGATCGGCGCCCGCGACCCCCTGGGCATCCGCCCGCTGGTGCTGGGCCAGCTGGGCGACGCCTGGGTGCTGGCGTCCGAGACCTGCGCCCTGGACATGATCGGCGCCACCTTCGTGCGGGACGTGGAGAACGGCGAGGTCGTGGTCATCGACGAGGACGGCCTGCGTTCCATCAAGCCCTTCCCGGACAAGGTCGCCCGGCCCTGCCTGTTCGAGTACGTCTATTTCTCGCGGCCCGACAGCGTGGTGAACGGCAAGGCGGTCTATGAAGTCCGCAAGGCCATGGGCGCCCAGCTGTCGCGCGAACATGGCGTCGAGGCTGACGTGGTGGTGCCGGTGCCGGACTCCGGCGTCCCCGCGGCCCTCGGCTACGCCCAGGAAAGCGGCATTCCCTTCGAAATGGGCATCATCCGCAGCCACTATCTGGGCCGCACCTTCATCCAGCCCAGCCAGGGCGTGCGCGAACTGGGCGTGCGCATGAAGCACAGCCCCAATCGCGGGGTTCTGGCGGGCAAGCGGGTCGTTCTGATCGACGACTCCATCGTGCGCGGCACCACCTCAGTGAAGCTGGTCCGCGCCGTCCGCGCGGCCGGCGCAAAGGAAGTCCACCTGCGGTCCGCCAGCCCCCCCATCATGTGGCCGGACTTCTACGGCATCGACATGCCCGAACGCTCGCAGCTGATGGCCGCCAATCTGTCGCTGGAAGAGATGCGCGCGAGGCTGGAGGTGGACAGCTTGGGCTTCCTGTCGGTCGACGGGCTTTACCAAGCCATGGGCGCCGGCCCACGCGATCCCGTCAATCCCCAGTTCACGGATCACTATTTCACGGGCGACTACCCCACCCGGCTGCTGGACCGCGAGATTGAGGAAAATGGCCGGGAGGTCTCGACAAGGCAACTTTCCCTGCTCGTCAGCGCTTAAGGGCGCATGAGCACCGAACTCGGCTACTTCACAATCGACACCCCCGACATCGACAGGGCGCGCGCGTTTTACGGCGCCCTGTTCGGCTGGACCTTCGATGAGGCGTCCTCGCACGAGACCTACGCCCATGTGGCCGATGCGGGCGTCCCGTTCGGCTTCGTAAAGGGCGAGCGCCGGGACTTTTCCCACCTCTATTTTCAGGTTGAGGACATCGACGCGGTTTGCGCCCGGGTCACCGACCTCGGAGGACAGTGCGCTGTTCCAGCGGATAGCCGTTCCGGCAAGTCGGTCACCGCCAGCGATGACCAGGGCGTCAGCTTCGGTCTGTGGCAACCTGCGGCGGATCTTTAGCCCTCTGGACAGATTCTTATTTGTCTGAGTTAATCGCCTTACCCTGACGCCCCATGACCAGGGAGGGAGGAACTCATGGCCAGATTCGCATGGGTCGCCACGGCGGTGGCCCTCGTCTCTTTGTTTGCGTCCTTCGCCTCCGCCCGGGCCGGCGGCCAGGACGACATCCTCGATCAGGTGATCAACAGCCCGCCGGTGCAGTCCTGGCAGGTGACCGGCCTTCGCGCCACGCCCCGGCCGGTGCGGGCTGAGGGCGTCGTCGGCGATCAGGCGATCCGTGTGGCTGTCCCCAGCCCCGGCGCCAACCCGTGGGACATCGCGGGCCAGATGCCCATCGCGGGCCAGATCAACCAGGGCGACACCATCCTGCTGGCTGTATGGGCGCGGACGCACACCCCGCCCGAAGGCGAACGGTTCGCCGTGATCTCCGGCATCCGGGTCCAGCAAAGCGCCGCGCCCTATACGGCCATCGCCGAGGATTCAGCCGTGATCCCGTCCGAATGGACCATGGTCTACGCCTCCGGCGTGGCGCAACGAGATTATCCCGGCGGTTCGACCAACGTCTCGGTTCATCTGGCCGGCGCAGCCCAGACCATCGAGCTGGGGCCGGCCTTCGTGCTCAATCTGGGACAGGACTACGACGCCGCCCTGCTGCCCCGGAATGCCACGCCGGAGTAGAACTGCGCGCTCCGCCTCTTTCACCACGGGGCCCGCGCGCGTAAGCAGGCGCCATGACGGATCAGCTTCCCCTGAAAGACCGCGTCGCCCTCGTGGTCGGCGCTTCGCGCGGCATCGGATACGAAAGCGCCATCGCCCTGGCCAAGGCCGGTGCGCATGTGATCGCCACGGCGCGCACCGAGGGCGGGCTCGAGGAACTGGACGACGCGATCTTCGCCGCCACAGGACAGCACGCTACCCTGATCCCCTTCGATCTGGTGGACGGCGGCGCCATCGACCGCATGGGCGGCGCCCTGTTCGAACGCTTCGGCAAGCTGGACATCTGGGTCCATGCGGCCGCCACCATGGGGCCCGAAGGCCTGGTGCCCGTCAGCCATGCCGATCCGCGTCAGTTCGCCAAGATCGAGAAGGTGAACTTCACCGCCGTCTATCGCCTGATCCGCTCTCTTGAGCCTTTGCTGCGCGCCTCGGATGCGGGCCGGGCCGTCTATCTGACGTCGTCCCTGGCCTGGAAGCCGCGCGCCTTCTGGGGCGCCTATGCGGCCACCAAGGCGGCGGGGCAGAACTTGGTCCAGTGCTGGGCCGACGAGATCGAATCCACCAACATCCGTGTCACTGTCCTCGACCCCGGCCGGATGCAGACCCGCCTGCGGGCCCAGGCCTATCCGGGCGAGGATCCCTCCACCCTGCCCCACCCGTCCGAAATCGCGCCATTGCTGGTGGACCTGTGCCGCCCCGACCGCGAACCGCCCACGGGCATCGTCTCGTTCCGCGACTGGAAAGACGGCCCGCCGGTGTCGGCGCTGGTCTGAGTTCTAACCGACGATAAGGGCTTGGGGCGCCACACGCCGCTGTTCGCACTGCGTATAGGTGCTCGCTGCGGTCAGGTAGTCGTTGAGGCGGGAAATGTAAGCGTTGATCTCCGCCACATACCCGTTGAACGCCACGTCATACGCGTCGATTTCCGCGTTGTAGGCGTTGATGATCCGGTTGGAGCAGGTGTGCCGGTTGGTTCTCTCGTTCACGCACGACGGAACTGGAGGCCGCGTCGGCGCCGCGATGAAAAGCCTCTCGGGAAGCGTGGGGCTGACACAATCCGGCGGCCCGTCAGCGGGCTGCAGCATCAGCAATGCGGCGATGATGATGACCGGATCCGACATGGTTCCTCCCCGAGACAGGACCGCGATTTCGCAGCATGGCGGCCGTCTTGTCCAGAGCCGGGATCAGCGTTTCGGCTTCGACGGCGCGCCCGTGCGGATGCGGCCCGAGCGGGACACCTGACGGGCGCCGCCGCGCGCGCGCTTGCCGGGAATCGACGCGGCCTTGGCCTTGGACGCGGCGCGCTGCTTGGCCTTGAGCACCGTGGGCCTGGGCGGGGCGGCCTTCTTGGCCGGCGCATTGCCGGGCAGCCCCTTGGCGGTCGCCTTCGCCTCCTCGGCCTTCTGGGCCTTGGTCACGCGACGCGGCGCCGTCTTGGCCTCGCCCTTGGGCCGGGTCGGTCCGCCAGAGCCGTCCACGAACGGATTGGCCCCAGACTTGGCGGTCAGCCGCATGGGCGTGCCCGGCAGGTCGAAGCTCTCGCGCAGGCTGTTGATCAGGTAGCGCTTGTACTGCTCCGGCATCTGCGACGCGCGGTTGGCGAACATCACGAAGGTCGGCGGGCGCGCCTTGGTCTGGGCGATGTACTTCGGCTTGATGCGGCGGCCGTCCACGGCGGGCGGCGGGTGACGCTGCACGGCCAGGGCCAGCCAGTCGTTCAGGTCCCGCGTCTTGACCTTCACCGACCAGGTGTCGTGCGCCTTCAGGATGGCGGGCATCAGCCGCTCGACCCCGCGCCCGTTGTGCGCCGACAGGGCAACGAACGGCGCCCCCTTCAGCTGGGGCAGCATGCGGTCGGCGGTTTCCTTCAGCGAAGCCATGCGGGACTGGGGCTCTTCCTCCAGATCCCATTTGGAGATCACATAGATAAGCGCCCGCCCCTCGCGCTCGACCAGATCGGCCAGCTGCAGGTCCTGGGTGTCGAAGGCGTTGTCCCGGTCCATGACCAGAACCACCACCTCGGCGAAGGTGATGGCCCGGATGGTGTCGGCCACCGACAGCTTCTCGAGCTTCTCCTGAACCCGCGCCTTGCGCCGCATGCCGGCGGTGTCCACCAGGCGGATATTCCGGCCTTCATAGGTCCAGTCCACCGAGATGGAGTCCCGGGTGATCCCCGCCTCCGGCCCCGTCAGCAGGCGGTCCTCGCCCAGCAGCCGGTTGATCAGGGTGGACTTGCCCGCGTTGGGGCGGCCGATGATGGCCACGCGAACGGGTTTGTCGGCCTCTTCCTGCTCCGCGATCTCGATGTCGCGGCTGGCCTTGACCACGGCGGCGTACAGGTCGGCCATGCCCTCGCCATGCTCGGCCGAGATGGCCACGGGCTCGCCGAAGCCCAGCCCGTGGGCCTCGCCCACGCCGCCGCCGCTCTCGCGGCTTTCCGACTTGTTGGCCAGCAGAATCACCGGCGTCTCGTGACGCCTCAGATGGTCGGCGAAGATGCGGTCCAGTGCGGTGACCCCCTCCCGCGCGTCCATCATGAACAGGATCAACTGGGCGTCATCCAGCGCCGCCTCGGTCTGTTCGCGCATGCGCGATTCCAGACTGTCGTCGCTGACGTCCTCATAACCCGCCGTGTCGATCAGGGTCAGGTCGATGTCGCCGATGTTGCCGTCGGCGTAGCGACGGTCGCGCGTGACCCCCGGCCGGTCATCGACGAGCGCGAGTCTTTTGCCCACCAGTCTGTTGAACAGGGTGGACTTGCCCACATTGGGGCGACCGACGATGGCGACCTTGAGGGCCATGGGAACGTTATAGGCCCTTTTTCAGGTCAGCGAATGCTGACCAGCTGACCGTTGTCGGTCACGACGTAGAGAGCGCCGTTGTAGGCGATGGGGGCGATGAAGGCCGGCGCGCCGAGATTCAGGCTGGCGACCTCCTGGCCCGTCTTGTGGTCATAGGCCACGGCCTGACCGTCGGAGTTGACGAGGATCAGTCGGTTCGAGGCCAGGAGCGGGCCGCTCCAAACCGGGCGCACCGTGCGCTTGCCGACGCCGAAGAACCAGCCGCCCTGGGTGCGCGTGCGCCCCTCGTTGATGTCGCGGATCCAGTAAACCTGACCGTTCTGGCGATTGATCACCGTTAGTTCGCCGCTCTTTGAAACGGCGTAGACCACGTCGCCCGCCACCCACGGCGCGTTCATGCCGGCCAGCGGCAACTGCCAGGCCGGTTGGCCCGACCGCACATCCATGGCGCTGATCAGACCCGAATGGCTGACCGCATAGACGACGCCGCGGCTGACGGCGGGACGGCCCGCGATGTCGCGGATTTCAGACAGGGCGCTGGTGCGGCTGGTTCGCGACAGAACCTGGGTCCACAACTCCTGCCCGTTGGTGGCGCGCAGGGCGACGATCTCGCCCGAAGAGAAGGGCGCGATCACCGTGTCGCCCGTGACCGCCGGGCTGGACGCCCGCATCAGGCGCGCCGGTTCCGAAATGGCCTGATAGGACCAGGCCAGGGAGCCTGTGGCCGCGTCCAGAGCCAGAATCTGGTTGTCCACATCCACGGCGAACACCCGTCCGCCCGCCACGGTGGGCGCGCCATGGATGGGGGCGTCGAACCGGGTGGTCCATTCCACCGCCCCGGTGCGTGCATTCAGAGCCGAGGCCAGACGGTAACCCGAGGTGACATAGACACGCTCGCCGGACACGGCGACGCCGCCGCCATAGGCGCGGTCACGCCCCTCCGGACGCAGGTTGGTCTGCCAGAGAATCTGGCCCGTGTCGGCGTCCACGGCGCTGACGCGCGCCTCTCCGTCCATCACATAGATGCGGCCGTCGGCCGCCACGGGCGTGGCGGTGACCTGGGTGGAGCGTGATCCGCCCTCGCCGATGTTGCGTCGCCACGCCACCGTGAAATTCGGCGCCGCGATCACATGCTCCAGCGACTGCTCAAGATTGCCGCCGGGAACGGGCCAGGCGGTGATGGCCTGGGGGCCCGGAACAAAGAAGTCGCGGCCGGCCAGGTCCGTGCTCGGCGTCAACTGCTGCTCGAACTCGAGGATCGAGATGCGCTCGCCCGCGGAAGCGACCGAGCCCGGAGCGTCGTCGCCGCCGAACGGCCAGATCCTGCGCGCGGTGGAACAGGACGCCACCGCGACGGCCAGGCCGCAGATCAGGGCGATCTTCAGGGGTTTGGACATGGAGCGCATGCGGCGGTGATCCTGGATTTACGGCTGTGCGGACGGCGCGGGGCCGGCCGGAGTCTGGGTCGGCGACAGTGCCGCGTCGGCTTGGGGCGCGTCGGCCTGGGCCCGGATGATCTCGACCATTGAGGCCGCGACCCCCGAATCGATGGCGTCCTGCACCAGCTGCGCGCGCTGGCGCACCACGTCCGGCACGTCCTGACCAAGCGCCAGGAGAGCGAACACGGGGCGGGCTTCCGCCGTCTGGCCGTGCTGAATGCGAGCCAGGCCCTGGGCCTCGCGGGCGTAGGGGCTGAAGGGCCGCCCGTCCTGCGCGATGGGGGCCAGACGCGCCTCGATATCCTCGAGCGGCGCGGTGTCCATCAGCAGGAAAGCGGCTTTCAGGCGTGCAAGGTCAGCGATCATCGGCTGCCGAGAGGCCGAGGCGGCCTCGTCAAACAGGGCGACCGCGTCATCGATGCGGTCCTGGGCGACCGCAATTCCGGCCCGCTGGTGCAAGGCCAGAGCCTTGTAGCCGGCCGATCCGGTGTCGACCGCATCCACAAAGGCGGCGTCGGCGGCGTCAGCGTTTTCCTCGCTCAGGGCCTGCATGCCGCGGTCATAGTGCGCGGCGGCGGTTTCCGCGCGGCTGGTCTGCCAGGACTGCCAGCCCCACCAGGCCAGGGCCGCGACCAGCGCCAGCACAAGCGCTGCGGCGACCCAGGGCCCCCATGTGCGGAACAGGCGGCGGTACCGTTCGGAGCGAAGCTCCTCCTCGACCTCTTCGAAGACATCGACCACTTGAAAGACACGCTCCCCGAGACACGCTGGCTGTGCGGTCCGTGCGAAAGCACGGCCGCGGACAATTTCGGCGCGACCCTAGAGGCTTGGCGCGCCGCCCGCAACGCGGACGAATCCGGTTCAGACCGGCTTTTTGGAGAAGTAGGTCTCGACTTGGGCGGGAAAACGGCGCGCCCTCACGTCTTCGGCGTAGCTTTTCGCCGAACGGGTGATTTCACCGCGCAGGTCGGCATAGCGCCGCACGAACTTCGGCGACCAGTCGAACATGCCCAGCATGTCATTGATCACCAGGATCTGTCCGTCGCAGGCGGCGGAGGCGCCGATGCCGATCGTCGGCTTGTCGATGGCCTGGGTGATCTCGGCGGCAAGGCCCTCGGCCACCCCCTCGACGACCACCGCGAAGGCGCCGGCGTCGGCCGTGGCCTCGGCCTCGGCCATCACGCGCAACCGCTCGCCCTCCGTCTTCCCCTTGGCCTTGAAGCCGCCCTCGTTCAGGACCGCCTGTGGCCGCAGGCCCACGTGGCCCATGACCGGGATGCCGCGCTGGACGAGATATTCAATGGTGTGGGGGACCGTGGGGCCGCTTTCCAGCTTCACCCCTTGCGCGCCCGTTTCCTTCATCACGCGGGCGCAGTTGTCGTAGGCGACTTCCTTGCCGCCCTCGTAACTGCCGAAGGGCATGTCGACGACCACCATCGCCCGGCGGGCCCCGCGCATCACGGCCTGGCCGTGCAGGATCATCATCTCCAGGGTCACGCCGACCGTGTTGGGCAGGCCGTGCACCACCATGCCCACGCTGTCGCCCACCAGCAGCAGGTCGCAGTGGTCGTCCAGCATCTGGGCCATGGGCGCGTCGTAGGCGGTCAGGCAGACGATGGGTTCGCCGCCCTTGCGCGCCAGGATGTCAGGGGCGTGCAGCCGCTTGACCGGCTCCTGCTTGTGAGAAGACATCAGACCTCGTTCGCCAGCTTCATGCCCGCCATGACCGCCGCCGCGATCAGCAGCGCCGCCACGGCCCAGAACACCTGCATACCCCCAAGCCCGGCGAAATCGAAATCAACACCCAGGGCGCTCAGGCCGCTCTGCGCCGCCTGGGCCTGGGCGGTCAGGGCGCCCACGCCCGCATCCATCAGCCGGACGCTGTCCGGCGCCGAGGCGGCAGTGGCGGAAAACCCTGTGGCGGCGGCATCGTTTCCGGCGCTGAAGTTCAGGTTGGCGCCCAGGGTCTCGCGCACGGCCACCACGCCGCCGATCAGACCCGCCAGGCCGATCACGACGGTGCGCATGCGGGATCCCGTCGCCAGCCGCGTTTCCACGCGGCGCGCGAACCCCGCAGGGTCGGGCATCGGCGGCGTCTCTCGAAACAGCCGCTCGATGAAGGGGTCGAATTCGTCAGGCGCGGACATCGGCCGCCCTCCCGAGGCTGTCCGGTTCCGGCGAAAGCCGGGCGCGGAGTTTATCCAGACCACGTTTGACATGAGATTTCACGGTCCCAAGTGGCGTATTCAAGGCGGCGGCGATCTCGGGGTGCGACAGACCGGCGCCGTGACACAGCGAGACACACAGTCTCTCGATGTCGGACAGGTCCCTCAGGGCCTCGTCCAGATCCATGCGGCCCGCCTGATCAGCGTGGACAGGCTCTTCCGCCGGCGCTTCGGTTTCAGAGACATAGCGCGCCTCCTTCACCTTGCGCTTTATATAGAGCCGCGCGGCGATCCGCTTGACCCAGGCCCCGAAAGCGCCCTCGCCCCGGAACTCGGCGCATTTCTCGAACGCCTGGATGAAGGCGTCCTGGGCGATATCGTCCGCGGTGGCCGGATCGGCGCCCATTCGGCGCAGCAGCGCCCGGACCGCCGAGCCGTGCCTGCGCACCAGCTCGCCGAACTCCCGACGTCCGCCGGCCGCCGCCAGGGCGGCCAGCTCCACGTCGTGAAGGTCGATGGGATTGGACATGGCGTTCCCCTGTCTTAAGACGCCGGCTCAGCCCTTGTTCTTGTTGAAGAAGCTCAGCACGATGAACGCCAGCCCGATAAAGCCGGGGATCGCGGCGATGCCGCCGAGGACGTAGAAAACCTCGCTGTCGCCGTCGGCGAAGCTGACAGCCCAGCCGAACGTCGTCACTCCGATGGCGATGGCCAGCCAGATCACCCCGATACGCATGTCGCGATGGGCCGACGGGACCGCCTTTGCGGCGTCCTTGCTCAAGGCCTCGATCAGCTCAGACGGCAGAGGCTGCCCCTTATCGATAGCCGTGCGCACAGTCGCCTGCATATCGCGACGGTCGCGGCTCTTCAGCCAGGACGGGATCGCGACGATGGCGACGATCATCGCAAAGAAAGCGAGCGGAACAAAAATTTCGACACCCATGGTGACGGTCCTCCAAACAGGCGGCCATGACGGCGCGCCCTTCTGATCACAAGAGGCGGCGGCGGACCCTGATGGATGCGCGAACCGACGTGAAATCTTCGTAAGGTGCAGGGATCATCCAGCGTTCGTCCCCGGACCTCGCTGTCGGTCATAAACCGATCCGGTCGTATTGCGGATTTTTTCGCGCCCGTCTTTCCACACGGGTTATTCTCATCGTCACTTCGCGGCGGCGGCGCGATTTCAACAATTCAGACAATTCAGACACTGTTTTTTGCAACCCCTTTCTGGACCATAAAACCGCGATCACGCCTCACTGCCCGCCGATATTGCCCGTCCCCGCCTGTTTCCGGATTGATCATGCTCACCCGTCGCCGCCTGCTCCCCCTCGCCGTAGCCTTGCCCCTCGCCGCCTGCGCTGCGGTTCCTGCCGCCGACAGCCCCGCCGAACTGACCGTCGTCACCTTCAACATATGGCACGACATGGGCGACTGGCCCGCGCGGCGGCCGCTGGTCATCGAAGCCCTGCGCGAGATGGACGCCGATGTCATCGCCCTGCAGGAAGTCCTGCAGGACACGGACCTGCCCAACCAGGCCGAGGACATCGCCCGGGCGCTGGGCGGCTATTCTGTCCACTTCGTCTCGGTCGATCCGCCATCACAGGCCCGGCGCTACGGCAACGCCGTCCTCACGCGCCTGCCCGTGCTGGAAACCGGCGAGCACCGCCTGCGCCCGCTGAAGGATTCGCGCACCCTGGCGACCGTGCGGGTGTCCGTGAACGGCCGTCCGATCCAGATCGCGGCCACCCACCTGCACCACACCCCCGAGGGCGGCGCCCTGCGCGCCAGCCAGATCGACGACGCCTTGGCGGTCATCGGACCCGGCCAAGGACCGGTCATCCTTCTGGGAGACTTCAACGCTCCGGCTGAAGCACCTGAATTTGAGGAGGTTCGTGAGATATTCGCGGACGCTCTTCAAGGCGCCGATCCAGCTGCAGCCGCCCGCTCCACCCTGGTGACCGCCCACGGGCACCGCTCGGCGCGCATCGACCACATCTTCGTGCAGGCCGACCGGTTCCAGGTCCTGTCTGCGCGGTTGGCCGCCGACCAGCCGGTCGCCGGCGTCTGGCCGTCAGACCATGTGGCGGTCGTCGCGCGCCTGCGGCTGCGCTAGCGAGCCAGCCGCCGGACGCCCGCCAGGCTGGCCAGCACCAGCACCCCCGTCCCGCCGAGGATCGCGGCCGGAAGCACAAGGCTGTCCGCCAGCGCCGCCACGGACGGTCCCAGCACGGGCTGCAACGCCCAGCTCAACAGGCCGGCCACGCCGGCCCATGGCGCCGCCGCGCCCACTCGCGCCCACGCCCGACGTCTGGCGATGCGCTGCGCCACCCCGGCGCAGAACGCAGGGTCCCGCGCAGGCGCGGCGTGTGCCGCGAACAGGGCGGCCAGCTTCTGGTCCGGCGTCAATTCAGCCATCTGATCCTCCAAGCGCCTGAAGCAGTTTCGCGCGCCCGCGCCCAACATGGGACTTCACCGTGCCGAGGGGCAAGCCCAGGGCCGCCGCCGCCTCGCCGTGGGACCAGCCCTCGGCCAGACAGAGGGCTACGCACGCCCGCTCGTCCGGGGCCAGGGCGGCCATGGCGGCTTCCATGGCCATGCGATCCTCGGGCGAGATGCCCGGCTGGGGCGCGCTCGCCTCCATCCACGCCGCATCGCGCGCCTCCGCCCGCCGCCGGCCCCGCATCCGGTCCCGCGCCTTGCGCCAGGCGATGCCGCACAGCCAGGGGCGAACGCCGGCCCCATCGTTGAGCGACGACAACGACGCCCACGCCGTCAGGAACACGTCCTGCGCCAGATCGTCCGCCTCGGCCCGGTCTCCATTCAGAACGCGCCGCAGAAACCCCCGCACCACGCCCTGATGCCGGGCCACAAGACGGGCGAAGGCGGCGTCCGACCCCGTGCGGGCCGTCGCCACCAGTTCGGCGTCGCTGTCGAACACCCTCTTGCCCCCGCGCCGTGAACGCGACCGTCAGGAGCCGCCCCGCCGCGTGGTCAGGGCCGAGATCAGGGCCCACACCGCGACCGCGCCCATGGTCAGGGCGACCACCGTGAACGGGAAACGGACGCCCATGTCGGCGCCGAACACCCCGGGCATGTAGGCCGCGACGCCGAAGCCCGTCGCGATCACCCCGAACAGGCCGACCAGAGACCAGTAGTTGGTGGGCCGTGCCGAACCATACGAAGCGCTGCCCCACATTTCCGCGTCGGAATCGATGGGCTTGTCCAACACCTTCATCAGCTCGGGCGGAACCTCCTTGCCGCTGTCGGCATAGCGGCGGACGATGTCCAGGGTCGCCCGCTGACGCCGATAGTTGAGCCAGCTGGCCCAGCCCGCATAGACGAACCAGCCCACGGGAAACAGCAGCCACCAGTAGCTGCGGAACAGGTCTTCCATCTCTCATCCCTCCGATTGCGCAGCGATCATCGCCCGCTTTCCCCCTGTAGTCGCCGCCGATATGCTCTGCGGATGCAGGACCCGATGATTTTTCCACGAGGCGCCCATGGACCCCGCTGAGCGCCGCCGCCTGATGTATCGCGGCTTTGGCCTGTTCGCCGTCATTCTGGGCCTGTCGGGCGCCACGAACGCGTCAGTGATGCTGTTCGCCGGGGCGTCGCTGGCCGACGAGGCGCGGTTGCTGGCCCCTGCCCTCATCCTTCTGGGCCTTGGCGGATGGTTATGGTGGAAGTCTCGCAACTGATCCGGGCAACGCTTTGTGATAAGCCCTGCCTTTCGGTCTGGGGGCCGGGGCGCTAGGGCTGCCCGTCCCCGACATGATCGGACCTTGGTGATTATGAGTGAGACTGCTGTGACAAGACGCACCCTGATGGCCGCCGGAGCGATGGGCCTTGCTCTGGTGGCGGCGCCCCGCGCCTTGGCCGGACGCGTCGACAGCCACCGGGCGCGCATCGAAGACCTGATCGCGCGCATGACGATCCAGGAGAAGGCCGGCCAGCTCACCCTCTTCAATGATCCCTTCCGCTGGCGGCCGGGCAATGTGAATCCCGGCGACTTCGACACCGATCAGGAAAAGACCGCGCAGCAGATTCGCGACGGCCACGTGGGCGCCCTGTTCAACGGCGTGGGCGCCGAACAGGCCCGCTACGCCCAGCGCCTGGCGCTGGAGGAAAGCCGCCTTGGCATCCCCATGCTGTTCGCCGCCGACATCATCCATGGCCTGCGCACCACCTTCCCCGTGCCGCTGGGCGAGGCGGCCAGCTGGGATCTGGATCTGGCCGAGCGCACCGCGCGGGCGGCGGCGGCCGAGGGCGGCGCGTCGGGCATCCACCAGACCTACGCCCCCATGGTCGACGTGGCGCGGGACCAGCGCTGGGGCCGCGTGGTCGAGGGCGCGGGCGAGGATGTGCTGCTCAACAATCTGTTCGCCGCAGCCCGCACGCGCGGTTTCCAGGGCGATGACCTGTCTGACCCGCTCAGCCTGCTGGCAACGCCCAAGCACTTCGCCGCCTACGGCGCGGCCGAGGCGGGGCTGGACTACAACACCACCGACATGAGCGAGCAGACCCTCCGGGGCGTGCACCTGCCGCCCTTCCAGGCCGCATTCGAGGCCGGCGCCCTGTGCACCATGAGCGCCTTCAACGACCTGAACGGCGTACCCACCTCGGGCAATCACTGGCTGCTGACAGAAATCCTGCGCGACGAGTGGGGCTTCACCGGCTTCGTGGTGTCCGACTACACCTCCGAGCGGGAGCTGATCGCCCACGGCTTCGCCGAGGACGACCGGGACGCCGCCCGCATCGCCCTGACCGCCGGCGTGGACATGTCCATGCAGAGCGGCATCTATCTGGCCCACATCCCTGATCTGGTCGAAAGCGGCGACGTTTCGATGGACGTCGTGGACCGCGCCGTGCGCCGGGTTCTGACCACCAAGGCGGCGCTGGGCCTGTTCGACGATCCCTACCGCGGCACCGACGCCGAGGTGGAGCGCCGCGTGGTGCGCTCCCAGGCCCATCGCGATCTGGCCCGCGAGGCCGGGCGCAAGTCCGTGGTGCTGCTCAAGAACGAGAACAGCCTCCTGCCCCTGCCGACGTCGGGCAAGCGCATCGCCCTGATCGGTCCGTTCGCCGACGACCGCTCCAACGTCTTCGGGCCATGGTCCATCTTCGCGGACCGCGAGATGGGCGTGACCTTCGAGGAAGGCTTCCGCGCCGCCCTGGCCGACCCGTCCCTGCTGACCGTGGTCAAGGGCTCGGACGTGGAGGCGCCGCTGGACGGCGGGATCGAGGCCGCCGTGGCCGCCGCGCGCAACGCCGACGTGGTGGTGCTGGCCATCGGCGAGTCCCACAACATGTCCGCCGAGGCCCAGTCGCGGGTGAACATCGTTGTACCGCCCCCCCAGCAGGCCTTGGCCGAGGCCGTGGCCGCCACGGGCAAGCCGGTCGTGGTCCTGCTCAAGACCGGTCGCGCGCTGGAGCTGTCTGGCGCGGTCCGGGACGCCGGCGCCATCATGGTCACCTGGTTCCTAGGCTCCGAGGAAGGGAACGCCGCCGCCGATGTGATCTTCGGCGACCACGCCCCCATCGGCCGCCTGCCCATCAGCTTCGCCCACTATTCCGGGCAGCAGCCGTACTATTACAGCCGCAAGGCCACGGGCCGCCCGGAGCTGCCGAACGAGTCAGAGTACAAGGCCCGCTTCCGCGAGACGTCCAACACCGCCCTCTATCCGTTCGGCCACGGCCTGGGCTACGCCCCGGTGCGTTACGGGGACATCGTGCTGGGATCAGAGACCCTGTCATGGAGCGGCGAACTGACCGCCTCGGTCAGCGTCACCAACACCGGCCACCGCCCGGTGGATGAAGTCGTCCAGCTGTACGTCCGCGACCGGGTCGCCAGCCTGACCCAGCCCGAGCGGCTGCTGAAGGCGTTCCAGCGCGTCACCATCGCCCCCGGCGAAACGGTCGAGGCCGCCTTCACCCTGACCCGTCAGGACCTGCTGTTCATCGGCCGCGACATGGCCCCGACGGTGGAGCCGGGCTGGTTCGACCTGTGGCTGGCGCCCAACGCCCAGAGCGGGCCGCACACCCAGTTCCGGCTGGTGCGTTAGGCGAAGGCCGCCTCATAGACCTCGGGTTTGAACCCCACGATCCGGCGGTCGCCCAGGTCCAGAACCGGGCGCTTGATCATGGACGGCTGGGCCAGCATCAGGGCGATGGCCCTGTCCTGATCCAGTTCCGCCCGGTCCGCCTCCGGCAGCTTGCGGAAAGTGGTCCCGGCGCGGTTCAGCACCACCGGCCAACCATGCTCGTCGCACCACTGCTCCAGAGAAGCCCGGTCGATCCCGGCCTTCTTGTAGTCGTGAAACACATAGTCCACGCCCCGGCCCTCCAGCCAGGTCCGCGCCTTCCTGACCGTGTCGCAGTTGGGAATGCCGTAGAGGGTCGGGGTCATCTGGGCTCCATGACGAGGGTGTGTGTTGGCCGCGCAGGCTAAGGGGTCCGGCCACCGCATGACCAGACCCCCCGGGCATCATCCCGCCCTGATCGCCGGATCAGAAGTCCACGTTCACCGACAACCACAGTCGGCGCGGTTCCTGGTTGTTGGCGTATTCCGGCGCATAGGCCACGGGCGTGCCGTAAGGCATCAGCCGTACGAAGTCCTTGTCGAACAGGTTGTAGATCGTCGCATTGACCGACACACGGTCATTGACCTGATACGACCCGCCCAGGTGGAACAGACTATAGGACGCCAGATCGCCCAGGGCGTCACGCGCCGCGCCCGCGCCCCGATACCGCTCGCTGCGGTATTCGCCCCGCACCCACGCATTCAGGCTTTCCGTGACCGTCCAGCGCAACTGGGCGTTCAGCATGTGCTCGGGCGTGTCCGTCAGGGGCAGGCCCGCCTGTGAACCGCTCTTCTGCTCGCTGTCGGTGTAGGTGTAGTTGCCGCTGAGGGTCCAGGCGTCGCTGACGTTCCAGCGGCTCACGACCTCCAGCCCCCGGGTCACGGCCTCGTCGATGTTCACGCTCTGGCCGAACTCGGCGATGAGCGGCCAAGGCCCCACATCCACGCAGCCGGGCTGGTTCGGATTGGCCGCGAAGGTGCAGTTCGGGACCGGAACGCCCGAGGCGATCTTGTCCTCGAATTCGTTGCGGAACACCGTGGCGCTGGCGCGGAAGGTCGAACCGTTGTCGTAATAGACCCCGAACTCATAGGCCGTGCTGGTTTCCGGGGTCAGGGTCGGCGTGCCGATGAACGGCAGGGTCCCCTGACGGCCGAAGCCGTTGATCCCGGGGGTCAGTTGCTCCAGCCGCGGCGTCTTGTAGCCGGCGCTGACGCCGCCCTTCAGGGTCCACTGATCCGTGGCGTTCCACACCAGATAGGCGCGGGGACTGACCTGATCGCCAAAGTCGGAATGTTCGTCGTAGCGGACGCCCGCCGTCAGGGCCAGGTTCGGGGCGAATCGCCATTCATCCTCCGCGAACAGGGCCCACTGTTCGAAGGTGAAATTGCCCGCCGCCACGCCGTCGGTCATCTCGGCGTCCAGATACTGCCCCCCCAGGGTGAAGGTATGGTCACGCCACTGGGAATGGAGCTTGGTGTCGAAGATCGTGCTGGTGGTCTCCAGCAGGCGGGGGCTCCCCGCACCCGGCACGCCATTGGGGACGATGCGTCCCAGCGTCTCGGTGAAATTGTGCGACAGGGTGGATTCCAGCGCCCCGAACGGCAGGCGCCAGTCGTGGGCCAAGACGTACTGTTCGCGGTTGAATTCCAGGAAGTCGTCGTAGCCGCCGGCCGTGGTGTTGGTACCCATCTGGCCTTCGGAATTGTCGTACCATTGACGGGCCACATCGGCGTCCAGCCACAGGCTGTGGTTCGGCGCGGGCGTCAGGGTCAGTCGGGCGCCCGCGGTCCAGATTTCGAACGCCGTGGCGCTGCGGCCGAAGCCGGTCACCTCCACCTCGTCGCCATCGATGTCGCGGTAGGTGAGATTGGAGTCCTCACGCTCGGACCAGCTCCCGCGCACCGCCAGACCCAGGATGTCGGCGATCAGGGGGCCGGACGCGTAGAGATTGCCGCCATAGATATTCCCGAACTGGTCGTCGCTCTGCAGCGTCGTGTTGGCCGAAGCTGACCCGGCCCACACATCGCCGACCTTGCGCGTGATGATGTTGACCACCCCGCCCATGGCGTCGGAGCCGTAGAGGGTCGCCACCGGTCCGCGCACCACCTCCACCCGGTCGATGGCGGAGGCCGGCGGCAGAAAGCTGGTCGAGGTTTCCCCGAACCCGTTCGGAGTCACGCTGCCCGCCGTGTTCTGCCGGCGGCCGTCGATCAGGATGAGGGTGTAGTCCGAGCCCATGCCCCGGATGTTGATGGTCTGACCACCGGTCTTGCCGACCCCGGAGCCGGTATCGACGCCCTCGATGGTGTTCAGCAATTCGGCGATGGAGGTGGCGCGCATCTCCTCGATCTCGGCGCGCGGCAGCACGCTGATGGAGGCCGGCGCCTGGGTGATGCGCTGCTCGAAGCCTGCGGCGGTCACCACCAGCTCGTCCACCTGGGTTACCGGCGCGTCCGACGTGTCATCCGCCAACACGAGGCCCGGCGCGCAGATCGCGGCTGTCGCCGTCATCAGAAGGATTCGAGACGGGAATCGGCAGTTGAACATTGTGGAGCGCCCCTGGGTGTCAGTTGAGAGCGGCTCTCATAAACAGATGCGAACGAGACGCAACAAAATTGATAACGATTATCATATGAACTTTTGCAAAAGCGTCAGCCGCTGCAAAAAACCGCTCTTGCAAATCGTTCTCACTTCATGGCAATGCCGGAGCCCCCTGTCCCTCCTCGGATTCATCCGCCCACCATGTCAACCACCGCCACAGCCCAGCGGCCCGCCGCCGCCCTGAACGCCCGACGGTCGTTCTGGCTGAAGCAGTTGCACCAGTGGCACTGGATCAGCGCGGGGTTGAGTCTGGTGGGCATGATCCTGTTCGCAGTCACGGGCATCACCCTGAACCACGCCGCCCAGATCCCCGCCGAGCCGGTGACGGTCGAGCAGACCGCCGTCCTGCCCGCCCCCCTTCTGGGGCGGCTGGAGACCATGAACGCGGAAACCACCGATCCCCTACCCGGCGCGGTGGCCCGGTGGCTGGACGGCGAACTGGGCGTGTCGACGGCCGGCAAGCCTACCGAGACCATCGATGTGGAGGTCTATGTGGCCCTGCCGGCGCCCGGCGGCGACGGCTGGCTGACCATCGACCGCGCCACCGGCGACGTGCTGCACGAACAGACCACCAACGGCTGGGTCGCCTACCTCAACGATCTGCACAAGGGACGCAACACCGGCGTGGTCTGGGCCTGGTTCATCGACATCTTCGCGGGCGCCTGCGTGGTGTTCTGCCTCACCGGCCTGGCCCTGCTGTGGCTGCATGCGCGCGGCCGTCCGTCCACCTGGCCGCTGGTGGGGCTGGGGCTTCTGATCCCGCTCATCATCGCCCTCATCTTCATTCACTGACGAGTTTGCTCATGCGCGTCCTTCCCCTCGCCCTCGCCGCCGCCGGAGCCGCCGGCGCCCCGGCCATGGCCGCCGATCTGAACGTGTCGGTGGAGATCCCGCGCATCGCCACGGCGTCGTACCACCGTCCCTATGTGGCGGTGTGGATCGAGCGGGCGGACCGGACCTCCGCCGGCACCCTGGCGGTCTGGTACGACACCGCCCTGCCCGCCGGCGAAGGCAAGGACTGGCTCAAGGACATGCGCACCTGGTGGCGCCGCGAGGGCCGCGCCATGACCCTGCCCGCCGATGGCGTATCCAGCGCCACCCGCGCGCCGGGCCGCCACAGCCTGACCTTCAGCGGATCGCGCGGCCCGCTGCGCAATCTGCCCGCCGGGGAATACACCCTGGTGGTCGAGGCCGCGCGCGAACTGGGCGGCCGCGAGGAGGTGCGCGTGCCCTTCCGCTGGGGCGCCGCCTCGCCCGCCGCCACCCAGCGCGGCGCGTCCGAGCTGGGCGCCGTCACCGTCTCCGTCACCCGATAAGCTGTTCAGGATTCACGCCATGAAGAAGATCGTCTTCGCCCTCGCCGCCCTGGCCGTTGGGGCCGCCCCCCTGGCCGCCCAGGCCCACCGGGCATGGATCGCGCCCTCGTCCACCGTGCTGTCGGGATCGGACGGCTGGATCTCCATCGACGCGGGCATGTCCAACGGGGTGTTCATCGCCGACCACGCCCCCATGCGACTGGACGGTCTGGTCATCATCGCGCCGGACGGCTCGGTCGTCTCCGCTGAAAACGAGCACCGCGCCCGCTACCGCTCCACCTTCGACGTGCACCTGACCCAGCCCGGCACGTACAAGATCGCCAATGTCTCGTCGGGCTTCTTCGCCAGCTACACCCTGAACGGCGAGCGCCAGCGCTGGCGCGGCGCGGCCTCGGACTTCCCCGCCGCCCTGCCCGAGGGCGCTGCCGAGATCGAGGGCACGGAGAACGCCAACCGCATCGAGACCTTCGCCACCCTGGGCGCCCCGACCCGGACCGTGTTCGAACCCACCGGCCAGGGCCTGGAGCTGGTTCCCGTCACCCATCCCAACGACCTGATCGTCGGCGAAGCCGGTCAGTTCCGCCTGCTGAACGACGGCGTCCCGGCCGCTGGTGTTGAAGTCACCGTGGCGCGCGGCGGCTCGCGCTATCGCGACAATCCCGAAGAGATGACCGTCACCACCGACACCGACGGCCTGTTCCAGATCACCTGGACCGAGGCCGGTCTGTACTGGGTCAACGCGTCGGTCCGCACCCCCGCCGGTGAAGGCCGCGCGCACGCCCGCAACGTTCAGTACACCGCCACCTTCGAAGTCCTGCCCTGAGGTGACGGCCAACCGCGTACTGATCCCCGCGCTGGAGCGGATTCCGGCGCGGCCGTCCGGCGCGGTGCTGGTGCTGGCCGGCGAGGCCATGGGCACGTCGTGGACGGTGCGCGCGGTCGGCGACCCCGCTGACGGCCCGCGCCTGACCGCCGCTGTCCGCGAGGAGATCGCCCGGGTGGATGAGCAGATGAGCCACTGGCGCGCCGACAGCGCCCTGTCCCGCTTCAACGCCGCCAGCGGGTGCGAGGCCCACGCCCTGCCCCGCCCCTTCGCCGAGGTGCTGGGCTACGCCCTGTCGCTGGCGCAGGAGACGGACGGCGCCTTCGATCCGACGCTGGGCGCGCTGGTGAACCTGTGGGGCTTCGGCCCCCCCGGACCGCGCGCCGATGTCCCGGCCGATGCCGAGATCGAAGCCGCCCGCACCATCGGCGGCTGGCAGCGTCTTCAACAGGATTCCGACGCCCGCTGGATCCAGCCCGGCGGCCTGCGGCTGGATCTGTCCGGCGTCGCCAAGGGCTTCGCCGTGGACGCTGTGTCCGAACGTCTCACCGCCGAAGGCGCGCCCCACCATTTGGTGGAGATCGGCGGCGAACTGCGCGGCTGCGGCGTCAAACCCGACGGTCGTCCATGGTGGGTGGAGCTGGAGCAACCGCCGGGTCTGGACGCCCCTCGCATGCTGGCCGCCCTGCACGGGCTTTCGGTGGCCACCTCCGGCGATCAGGTGCGGGTGTTCGAGCACGACGGTCGCGCCTTCTCACACACCCTGGACGGCCGCACCGGACGCCCGGTCGACAACGGCGTGGCCTCGGTCAGCGTGCTGCACCCGTCCGCCATGCAGGCCGACGCCCTGGCCAGCGCCCTCACGGTCATGGGCCCCGGCGCGGGTATGGCCCATGCCGAACGCGAAGACCTCGCCGTGCGCATGATCCTGCGCGGACCGGCCGGACTGGAAGAACGCTTCAGCCCCGCCCTCGCCGCCATGCTGGATGACGCAGAATGACCGCCGATCCCATCCGTTGGGCGTGGGCGGCCGCAGCCGCCATGCTGTGGCTGGCCCTGATCGGCCTGATCGCCCTGCGCCGCGCGCGCAAGACCGGCGACACAGCCCCGACCGCGCCCGACGCCACCCTCGTGGTCTTCGCCAGCCAGACCGGTTTCGCCGAGGAGCTGGCCCGCATGACCGCCGCCGCGCTGAACGCCGGCGGCGTCCCCACCGCCCTGATCAGCCTCGGCGACCTCACCGCCGAGCGCCTCGCCGCCGCGCCCCGCGCACTGTTCCTCGCCTCCACCACCGGCGAGGGCGACGCCCCGGATTCCGCCGTCGCCTTCCTGCGCCGCATGGGCGCGCTGAACCTGTCCCGCGTCACCTATGGCGTCCTCGCCCTCGGCGACAGCAGCTACCGCAATTTCTGCGCCTTCGCCCGGGCGCTGGACGACTGGCTGAGGGGGAACGGAGCCCGCCCCCTGTTCGACCGCGTCGAGGTCGACAACGGCGAGACCGGCGCCATCCGTCACTGGCAGCATCAACTGAACCAGATCACCGGCCGGACCGACGCGCCGGACTGGGCGCCCCCCGCCTACGCCCCGTGGCGCCTGATCGAGCGCGAGCGGCTGAACGGCCCGGACAGCCCAGGCGAGGGCCTGTGGCGCATCGCGCTGGAGCCCGTCGGCGCGATGCCCGACTGGCGCGCTGGCGACATCGCGGAAGTCGGCGTGCCCTCAACGCCCGGCCGGCCGCCCCACGCCCACCGGGAATACTCCGTCGCCTCCCTGCCCGCGGACGGCCGGCTGGAGCTGATCGTGCGCCTGATGCGCGGCCCGGACGGGGCGCCGGGTCTGGCGTCGGGCTGGTTGACGCAGGCCTGCGCGATCGGCGCGCCGGTCGACCTGCGCATCCGGTCCAACAGCGCCTTCCACGGCCGCGGGGGTTCCCCCCCCATGATCCTGATCGGCGCGGGAAGCGGGCTGGCGGGGCTGCGGGCCCACATCAAGGAACGGCAGGCGGCCGGGCGCGGCGCCAACTGGCTGATCCTCGGCGAACGCCACCCCGAGCACGACCGCATCCTGACGCCCGAGTTGGAAACCTGCCGCGCACTGGGAACGCTGGAACGACTGGACCGCGTATTCTCGCGCGGCGCCGAGGGTCGGTACGTTCAGGATCATCTGCGCGATCACGCGGATCGGGTGCGCGACTGGATCGCCCGGGGCGCCGTCATCCATGTCTGCGGCGCCGTGGCCATGGGCGCCGGAGTCCACGCCGCCCTGACCGCAATTCTGGGCGCGGAGGCCCTCGACGACCTGACCGCCCGGGGCCGCTACCGGCGCGACGTCTACTAGCCGGCGAAAGCCTCGATTGCCGCCGCCTGACCCCGCTTTTCAGGTGGTTCGCGAGGGCCGGTCGTGGTCAAATACGGTTACAGTCCCGAAGCCAATTCAGAGAGCGCCATGTCCCGCGAAGCCGTTATCGTCTCCACCGCCCGCACCCCCATCGGTCGGGCCTACCGCGGCGCCTTCAACGACACCCAGCCGCAGCAACTGGGCGCCCACGCGGTGCGCCATGCGGTCGAGCGCTCGGGCGTCGATGCGGCCGAGATCGAAGACGTGATCATGGGCGCGGCCCTGCAGCAGGGCTCCACCTCGCCCAACATCGCCCGTCAGGTGGCGCTGGCCGCCGGTCTGCCCGCCAGCGTCGCCGGCATGAGCCTCGACCGCCAGTGCGCCTCGGGCCTCATGGCCATCGCCACCGCGGCCAAGCAGGTCATGATCGATGGCCAGCAGGTGGCTGTCGGCGGCGGCCTTGAGAGCATCTCGCTGGTCCAGAACCAGCACATGAACCTCTACCGCATGAAGGACGAGGCGCTGCTGAAGCTGTCGCCCCACATCTACATGTCCATGCTGGAGACCGCCGAGGTGGTGGCGGACCGCTACGGCATCTCCCGCGAGGCCCAGGACGAATACGCCCTGCAGTCGCAGCAGCGCACCGCCGCGGCCCAGGCGGCCGGTTATCTGGACGCCGAGGTGGTCCCCATGACCACAACCATGCAGGTTCAGGACAAGGCCACCGGTCAGGTGTCCGCCAAGGAAGTCACCCTGTCCAAGGACGAGGGCAACCGCCCCGAAACCACCCTTGAAGGCCTGTCCTCGCTCAAGCCCGTCTTCGGCGGGGGCGAGAAGATCGAACAGGGCCGTTTCATCACCGCGGGTAATGCGTCCCAGCTGTCGGACGGCGCCTCGGCCTCTGTCATCATGGAGGCGAAGGACGCGGAGCGGCGCGGCCTGACGCCCCTGGGCGCCTATCGCGGCATGGCCGTGGCGGGCTGCGAGCCGGACGAAATGGGCATCGGTCCCGTCTTCGCCGTGCCCAAGCTGCTGAAACAGCACGGCCTGACCGTGGACGACATCGGCATCTGGGAGCTGAACGAGGCCTTCGCGGTGCAGGTCCTGTACTGCCGCGACAAGCTGGGCATTCCCAATGACCGCCTGAACGTGTCCGGCGGCGCCATCTCCATCGGCCACCCCTACGGCATGTCCGGCGCCCGCATGACCGGCCACGTGCTGATCGAAGGCAAGCGGCGCGGCGCCAAGTACGGCGTCGTCACCATGTGCGTCGGCGGCGGCATGGGAGCCGCAGGGTTGTTCGAGATTTACTAGAACACGTCGGGCGCTGGTCGGCTCAGACCCCGGCCAGCGCCTCATAGATCAGCGGCCTCAGGGCGTCGCGCGAGGGCGCGGCGCCGGCGGGCATGACCTGGGTCATCATCGTCACCGACAGGCCGAGCCCGGGCGTGGCCCAGAACCCGGTGCCCGCCGCCCCGCCCCACGCGTATTCGCCGGTCGAGCCGGGCCCGGACCCGTCGTCCAGCCGGGTCACCCCGCCAAGCGCCTGCCCCATCCGGCCCTCCAGCCGCCCGCCGTAAAACTGGCGCAGCCGCGACTCGATGTGATCCTGCGGCCCCCAGGGCGTCATCATCAAGCGAGCGGACTCCGCGCTCATGATCCGCGCCCCGTCCAGAGCCCCGCCGTTCGCCAGCATGTCGGCGAACCGGCCATAGTCCGACAGCGTCGACACCAGCGCCCCGCTGCCGGAATCCGCCAGCGGCCGGCGCAACGGGTTCAGCTCCGCGCCGGAGGCGACCCGCGTCAGCCCGTCCTCGCCCGCCGTATAGAGCCCCGCCAGCCGGTCGGCCCTGTCCTCCGGCATATAGAAGCCGGTGTCGGCCATGCCCAGCGGGTCAAAGATGCGGTGCTTGAGAAAATCCCCCAGCCGCTCGCCGTTGATCCGTTCGATCACCAGCCCCGCGATGTCGAGGCCGTAGCCGTACAACCAGTCGGCCCCCGGCTGATGGTCCAGCGGCAGCTCGCCCAGCCGCCGCGCGAACCCGGCCAGCCCGCCGATCTCCGGATCGTACATCCAGGCGGCTGCGGTCAGGCCCGCCTGCCGGTACAGCGGCGCGACACGCGCATCGCCCCAGCTGTTGGCCAGGCCGCAGGTGTGGGTCAGCAGATGACCCACCGTCATGACGCGGGCCGGGACGCGCGCGTCCCCCTCGCCCAGAACCTGAAGATCCGCGAACTCCGGCACGATCCCGGCCACCGGCGTATCCAGCCTCAGGTCGCCGTCCTCCATCAGCAGAACCGCGCCCGCCGCAACCACCGGCTTGGTCATGGAATAGATGCGATAGATCGACTGCGGCCCGATGGTCTCGACGCCCGGGATGTGGGCCTCGACCAGCACGCGTCCGCGCTGCGCCACGCGCAGGGACGCGAACGGCAGCGCGCCCTGCTCCACGAATTCGCGCAGGCGGAGCACCACCGGATCGAGCGCGTCTGACGCCCGGGCGGGACCGGCGGCCAGCCCGGCGAAGGCCGCCCCCGAGATCATCAGCGTGCGACGGTCGATCATGGCGGCCTCCTGTTTCTGCCCGGCGTCAGGTCCCGGCCGCGGCCACGAGGCTCTGCACCTCACGCTCGGCCTGGGTGAAGCCGTAGTTCGGGACCAGCGCGCCCGTCTGGTCCGACACCGCGTCCCACGCCGCGATCAGGCGCTCGCCCGCATCGTCGCCACCGCCGATGTAGCGGCCCTGGCTGAGGGTCACCGTCGCCGTGGCGAAGTGGCCGGCGCCGGCGCAGATCACCGTGCGCGTCGGGGCGTCGTCCACCACCAGCGGCAGCAGCGCCGGGCTGACCAGCGCCGGGTCCAGCGCCTTCAACGCCGCCTCGGGCAGGATGTCCGCCGTCATCTGGGTCGCCGCCGTGGGCGCCAGGCAGTTGACGCGGATGCCGTATTTCTCGCCTTCGATGGACAGGGTCTGCATGAAGCCCACCAGCGCCATCTTGGCCGCGCCATAGTTGGCCTGGCCGAAATTGCCGTACAGGCCCGAGGAAGACGTGGTCATGACGATGCGGCCGAACGACTGCTGGCGCATCTGCTCCCACACGGCCTTGGTGCAGATGGCCGCGCCCATCAGGTGCACATCCACCACCAGACGGAAGTCGGCCATGTCCATCTTGGCGAAGCTCTTGTCGCGCAGGATGCCGGCGTTGTTGATCAGGATGTCGATGCGGCCCCACGCCTCCACGGTCTGGTTGACCATGGCGCTGACGGCGGCCTCGTCGGTGACGGAGGCGGCCACGGCCAGGGCTTCGCCGCCCGCCGCACGGATTTCATCCGCCACGGACTCCGCCGCATCCTGCGACAGATCATTGACCACGACCTTCGCCCCCTTGCGCGCCAGGTACAGCGCATGTTCGCGGCCCAGTCCCCCGCCCGAACCCGTAACGATCGCCACACGCCCTTGAAGCGCCATGCTCATATCTCCTGTCACCGTTTTGATTTTATATGCCCGGACTCAGCCGGCCGCGCCCTTGTCGGGTTTGCAGATCGACATGAATCCCGCGGCCATGAAGCTGGCCATGCGATCCTTCACCGCCCCGTAGTCATCCGAGTTGCACAGGCCGCCGGACAGCCGGTCGATCCGGCCTGTGCGGGCCAGGGTCAGCATCAGCGCGCCGGTGACGAAGTGGTAGCCCCAGAAGATGTCTTCCTCGGCGCAGTCCGGCAGGGCCTTCTTGAGCAGGTCGATCAGACGCAGGACCACCGGATCGAAGTGCAGGTCCATCAGCTCGGCGCCATAGGTGGTGTTCGACACCAGCGCGCCCAGGGCGCCGTAGTTCTTCCAGCTCTCGCCACCCTGGCTGTAGAGGTCGAGGTCGGTGTCGAGGAACGCCCGCAAGGCTCCCTCAACCGTGGGCTTGCCGCCCGTGGCTGCGTCATACTCGTCCAGCGCCTTCATGCGCAGGCCGCTGGTCACGCCCGCCCGCCGTCCGATGACCGCGTCGAATAGGGTCTTCTTGTCGGTGAAATAGTAGTTCAGCAGGGTGTGGTGGACGCCCACCTTCTGGGCCACGTCCTTGAGCGTCACCCCGTACAGACCATGCACGGAGAACAGATACTCCGCCGCGTCGAGGATCTGCTCCATCTTGTCGGCGCGCTGCTGCTCCTTGACCGGGCGCTTGCGGGGCTTGGGCGCAGCGCGCGCGACCGCCTCGCGAGGCTTGGCCTCGGCGACTGCCGCAGCTTTGGTCTTCGTCTTCGGCTCAGCCGCCATAGTCTACTCGCAAACGCATCTTGTCGATCTTGCCCGTGGGGGCCAGCGGCATCTGGTCCAGCCGGATGACCGCGTCGGGAATCCACCACGGGGCGACCCTCTCGCGCAACGGCGCCAGCAGGGCTTCGTCGCTTATGGTGTCCGATTCCCGGGTCTGGACCAGAAGAATGGGCCGTTCGCCCCATTTGGGATCGGAGCGGGCGATGACCGCGGCCAGGGAAACCTCCGGGTGTTCGCTGACCACCGCCTCGATCTCGGCCGGATTGATCCATTCCCCGCCGGACTTGATCAGATCCTTGGCCCGGCCGGTGATGATCAGATCGCCCTCGGGGCTGATGCGCGCCAGGTCGCCCGTGGCGAACCAGCCGTCCGGGTCCGTTGCGCTCTCTTCCTCGCCGAAATAGCGCTGGATCACCGCCGCGCCGCGAACCTTCAGATGGCCTTCCACGCCCCGCTGCTCCGGCAGGGCCCGGCCGTCCGCGTCGGTCAGCAACAGATCGACTCCGATGGCGGGGCGGCCCGACTTGTGCGCCGCGCGGTCCGGGTCGGTCGGTCGCGCCACCGTGCCGGACGGCGACATCTCCGTCATGCCCCAGCTGGTCTGGACCGTCACGCCCAGCCCGCGCTCGATGCGCTCCATCAGCGCCGGCGCCAGCGGCGCCCCGCCGACCACGATGCGCGTCAGCGACGGGGTCTGGCCGCCGGTCGCCTCCAGATGCTCCAGCAGCGCCAGCCAGACCGTGGCCACCCCGACGCCCACCGTGGCCTCCTCGGCGTTTATCAGGGCGGCCAGGCTCGCGCCGTCCAGATAGCGGCCGGGCAGGATCAGACGCGCGCCCACCGCCGGGGCCGCGAACGGCAGGCCCCAGGCGTTGGCGTGAAACATGGGCACCGCCATCAGGATGCCGTCGTCGGCCGTAAAGGCCATCACGTCCGCCTGCAGCACCCGCAGCGTATGCAGGAAGCTGGAGCGGTGGGTATAGGTCACGCCCTTGGGCGCCCCGGTGGTGCCCGATGTGAAGCACAGGCCGCTGGGCGCCGTTTCGTCGAACGCGCCCCAGACCACGTCGCCCTCGGCCGTTTCAATCATCGGCTCCAGAAGCTCGGTCTGCTCGTCCCCCGCCACGGCGTCGATCACCAGCACCCGCTCGATCAGCGGCGCGCGCGCGGCGATACGGCGGGCCAGCGGCGCCAGGTCAGCGCTCGCGATCAGAATGCGGGCGTGGGACTGGGTCGCCATGTCGGCCAGCTGCGCCTCTGTCAGGCGGGGGTTCAGCGTATGGCACACCGCCCCCATGCCCATGACCGCGTACCAGACCTCCACATGGGCCTGGGTGTTCCAGGCCAGGGTGGCGACCCGGTCGCCCGGTTTCACCCCCAGCCCGGCCAGGACCGCGGAAGCCTTGCGGCTGCGCGTCCTCAGCCTGGCATAGCCCATACGCTCGCTTGAACCGTCACCACGCGCCGTGACCACCTCGACGCCCGGATGCCATTTGGCGGCATGATCCAGGAACCGGTCAAGGGTCAACGGGAAGGACTGCATCTCCCCGTCGATCATCGGCAATCCGCTGCTGCAGGAAGCGGCGGCGACGCGACTCCCACGTTCCAGTGCCACGGCAGATCGCCCTGGACGCGGCGGCGGCAGACCACCTCTTCGACCAGCTCGAACATGCCCGGCATCAGGTGGGCGCCCGGAACCGGCGTCCGGTCAAAGGCCATATAGGCCCGGTCGTCGCCATAGGCCCGCCAGTCCGGCTGGTCTTCTGCGGACGGAACCCCGTCCCGCGCGAAGCTGACCCAGTAGCTCAACATGGCGTCGGACAATCCCGATTCCACGGCCGTGTCCGGGATCACCGGCCAGTGCGGCGGCGTCCGGTCGCCCCTGCCGAAGACATAGGGAATCTCGCTGGCGTGGAAGGCGTGCAGCCCGGCCTCATCGGCGGCCGGATAACTGTGATTGAAGAAGTACAGGAACGACGGCCGGCCCTGCGCCGTCTGGTTACGCACCAGCCGCTCGGCGGTCCAGCCGTACATGGCGTCCCGCGTGGTCGCCAGCATGGCCTCGTCCAGATCGCCGGACGGATAGCGGGCCAGCATGGCGTCGGCCAGGTCGCCATAGGCCGCCCGGATGGCCGCCTCATAGGCCTCCGCGCTCGCGGGCTCGGGCGGCAGCAGGAACCGCAGCGAGCGGATCTCGCCCTCATTGAATCCGGCCAGGATCGGCACGGACGCCGCCTCGCCCCGCTCGAATGCCTCAACCGGCTGGGCGGGCAGCACATGGCCGTCCACATTGCCCAGCGGCAGGAAGCCGGACATGGCCGCACCGATGGTCAGGGCCTGCGGGTCCATGGCCCGCAGCCGGGCCAGTCCCCTCACCTCAAGCTGGCGGCTGAGGGCCACGCCCGCCTCTTCTGCCGGCGGCGTCCCGTGCACCGTCTCACGCAGGGCCGGGGTGGAGATCATGTAGGCGCTCTGGGCCACCGCCTTGTGGAACAGGCCGTGGGCCTGCGGCGCGGCCATCAGGTACATGACCGACAGAGCGCCGGCGGACTCGCCCGCGATGGTGACGTTATTCGGGTCACCCCCGAAGGCGGCGATGTTGCGGTTGACCCAGCGCAGGGCCTCGATCTGGTCCAGCAGGCCGTAGTTGCCCGACACGCCGTCCGGCGACTCCGCGCTGAGGTCCGGGTGGGCCAGATAGCCCAGCACGCCCAGGCGATAGTTGATGGTCACCACCACCACGCCCTCGGCCGCCATGAGCGCCCCGTCGTACATGACCTCGGCGCCCGACCCGCCGGTCAGGGAGCCGCCGTGAATCCACACGAACACCGGCGCATTCTCCGCGGTCTCCGGCGTCCAGACGTTCAGCGACAGGCAGTCCTCGCTCATGCGCGGCGTTTCCGCAGGCGCATAGATGCTGCCCGGCCGCGACGGCGGCTGGTGGCAGGCGGGGCCGAACTGCGTGGCGTCCCGCACGCCCTCCCAGCCCGCGGCGGTCACCGGCGCGCGCCACCGCATCCGCCCGATCGGCGCCTCGGCGTAGGGAATGCCCCGGAAGACGGAGACGCCGTCCAGCGCCTCCCCCCTCGCCGACCCGACCGGGGCCTGGACCACAGGCGCGTCACTGGCCGACGTTTGCGTCGACATCAGCAGAGCCGCGAGCCCCGCCATCATGCACAGGGTGGACCGGATCATGCCGCGACCTCCTTGGATTGAGACTGCTGCCTCAGCGCCCTGGCCAGCCACAGGAACAGGCCGATGGCCAGCAGGTAGAACGGCGTCAGGGTATAGAAGGCCAGCTGAAGCGAATTGTCCGGATTGGTGCGGGCGAAGAAATCGCTGGCGAAGCCCAGATAGGTAGGGCCGAACCCCAGCCCGACCATGTTCATCACCAGCAGCAGCAGGGCGCCGGCGAGCACGCGCTGGTCGGGGCGCACCTCCTCCTGGACGAGCGTCACCGCCGGAGACAGGTAGAAGTAGTTCAGCCCCATCGGCAGCAGCAGGAACATCAGGGCCAGCTGCCAGCTCGGCGCCCAGATGAAGCCGATGAACAACGGCGCCGCCAGGGCGAGGCCGATGGCAGGAACATAGCCGTAGGCCGATTTCCAGCGCCTCGCGAACAGGTCGACGAGACGGCCCGAGACCAGCATCCCGGCGCTGGCGCCGAACAGCACCACAAGGGCGTACCAGACCGCCACGTCTTCCAGCGTCATGCCCTTCTCGCGCATCAGGAACAGCACCGCGAACCCGAGCAGGGCATAGGTGATGAACTGGGTCGCAGCGCAGGCCAGCGCGCAGCGCAGCAGCACCGGATCGGTGAAGAACATCTTGCAGGTGGCCCAGAAGCCCGGCCTGGGCTGCGCCGCGGCCGGCTCGGCCTGCGGGACCGCCGCCTCGGCAGGCGCGACGTCCAGACCGCCCTTCTTCGGCTCGCGCACGAAGAACCAGATGATCACGGCGGTGATCACCCCGATGACCCCCACCCAGATGAAGGCGAAACGCCACGAATAGGTCGAGGCGATCGACGCGCCGAAGGCGACGCCCAGGGCCATGCCGATCGGCGGCCCCATGTTGAACAGGCTGAGCGCCGTTCCGCGCGAGCCAGGCGGGAAATAGTCCGAAATGATCGCGTACGACGGCGGCACCCCGCCGGCCTCTCCGACGCCCACGGCCATGCGCGCGAGCGCCAGCTGCGGATAGCTGGTCGCCATGCCGCAGGCTGCAGTGGCCGCGCTCCACAGGCCGCAGGCGACGGCCAGCACCCTGGTCCGGTTGGTCCGGTCGGCGAGCCAGCCGACCGGGATCGCCAGGAAGCAGTAGAACAGCGCGAAGTAGAAACCGGTCAGCAGCCCCAGCTGGCCGTCAGTGACGCCCAGCTCGTCCTGGATGGGCTTGGCCAGAATGCCCAGAAGCTGCCGGTCCAGGAAGTTGAGCACATAGACGAAACACAGGATCGCCAGCACGATCCAGGCCCGGAGCCCCGGGCGCGCGGCTGGCGCACCCGGGGCGATGATGGAGGAGGATGCGTCGGCCATCAGAACGCATATCCCAGACGCACACCCACCGTACGCGGCCGGTTCACGCCGTACTTGCCGTCAACGAAGGCCTCGGGATGGACGTAGTTGATGGACCGGTCGTCGAACAGGTTCTCCACATAGGCCGCCACTGTGACCTGGTCGAAGGCGACGGCGAAGGCCCCGTTCACGACCGTGTATTCCTCGGTCCAGTCATAGGTGGGGCTGATCACGCCGGGCTGCCCGGGCGTATTGGGGAACGAGCCCGGGAAATCGCCCACATGGATCACCGACAACGACGCATTGGCCTCGGCGGTCTGGAAGATGTCGAAGTTGTAGTTGACCGTCATGGACCCGCTGAACCGGGGGCCGGCCAGACGGGCGCCCAGGACCGCGCCGGAGATGGCCGCCTCCTCGTCAGACAGATCATCGACCTCCGCGTCGTTCAGCGCCCCGTTCAGGGCCACCGTCCAGCCCGTGGCCGGAATGGCCCGGACCTCGAACTCGATCCCGCGGCTGTAGGCGCCGCCGATGTTGGTGGCGAACTGCACCTGGTCGGACACCCGGTTCGCCTGCACCTGAATGTCGTTCCAGTCGATGTAGTAGAGCGCCAGATTGGCGGCCAGACGACCGTTCATCCACGTGCCCTTCAGACCGACCTCGTAGCTGACCAACTCGTCGGAGTTTGCGCCATAGGGAATGATCAGGTCGTCTTCGTCGAAGGGGCTGCCGTCCCCGCCTCGAGCGTTGACGATCGGGCCGCGAAATCCGGTGGCCACCGTGGCGTAGGTCGTCAGCGACGGCGTCGGTCGCCATGACACGCTGGCGCGATACGACGGCCCGCTCTCCTCAGCCTTTGCACCGACGACGGTGTCGACTATCGGGACCACGGTTATTGGAAGGTCCTGCAGGCCCAACGCCACAGCCGTCAGGGCCTGGGTCAGATAGTTGCTGTTGTAGCCGCCAGCGGGGAAGAAGCCCTGCGCGTCGGTGCTGCCATAACGCAGCCCTCCCGTGATCCAGAAATCGTCCGTGAACCGGTAGGTCAGCTGACCGAACAGGGCCTTCTCATGCGAGATGAAATAGCTGTCGAACCGGTAGTAATACTCGTCGGGAAGGCCGGTTAGGCCGTAGGCCGCCAGAAACTCCGGCGACGAACGATAGTTATAGGCCACATCCCTGCGCCGCTTGAAATAGAAGCCGCCCAGCACCCAGTCGAACCGCCCGCCGGGATCCGACGCCAGCCGCACCTCCTGTACGAAGGTCTCGTCCCAGGCGTCGGCATCCAGGGCGAAGGCGATGGCCTGCCCAAAGGTGCCCGCCAGATCCACATAGAACTCGGCGTCGAATTCCGACCATGTCGACGAACTGGTCAGGCTGGCGCCGTCAAACTGGTAATCCAGCGTCACATTGTAGTTGGTCATGGCCCCTGTGAAGCGGTCCGGGCGATCCGACCGGCGCGTGTCCTCGCCCAGGGTCGGATTGACCAGAGAGGAGTCCTGCGGCTCGCTTTCCTCGTGGGAGTAGCGCAGTTGCACCGCCAGACGATCGGTCGGCTCCCACAAAAGGGTGGCGCGACCGCCCCAGCTTTCCAGGCTGTTCGAGTTCTCGATACCCGTGCCGATGTTGTCGATGTAGCCTTCCTCGTCCCGAAGGAACCCCACAACCCGCAGGGCCAGCTTGTCTTCCACCAGAGGCACGTTGACCATGCCGTTGTAACGCTGACGCAGCGAGTCCGACCCCGTCACCCCGATGTCCCCCAGGAAAGAGGCCTCGAACACGTTGGGGTCCGGCGCGTGGGTCAGGATGCGCAGGGCGCCGGCCAGCGAGCCCGAGCCGAACAGCGTACCCTGCGGGCCGCGCAGGAACTCGATCCGCTCCACATCGAACAGGCTGGGATCCAGAATGGTGGAGTTGCCGTTCGACGAGATCGGCAGTTCGTCGATATAGATCGCCACCGTGCTCTGCAGATTGGCGTTGTAGCCGTTGGTGGCGATGCCGCGCGCGGTGAAATTGTTGAAGTTGGCGCTGGCGCGGTTCAGCACCACGCCGGCCGTCTCGGTGGCCAGGCCCTCGTAGCCGACGATGCCCTTTTCGGTCAGTTCGTCCTGCGACAGGGTCGTGATGCTCAGGGGCACGTCCTGGATGCGCTCGGCGCGGCGGGTCGCCGTAACGATGACCTCGCTGACCTCGGTGGCTTCAGCATCCTGACGGTTCCGGTCCTGATCGTCCCGGGTCGCGGCGGCCTGTGCCGGCGCGAACGTCGCCAGAGTAGCGGCGGCGCAAGCCGACGCGAGAAGTATCGCCCTCATCTGTTTTCCTCCCTCGGCATCGCTCGTGAATGGCGACGCTCTCGGAGAGGGAGTGGGACACGGTTCCGCCGACCTGTCAACATTCACTATCACGCGCGTGAATGTCTGAGATCCATTGTCGGCGCCGCAAACCGCAACCCCGGCGATGGCAAACCGTTCGACAGTCAGGAGGAACCATGCCTGACGCCATCTTCAACGGCTGGGACGGCATCCTGCGCATCCTGCTGATCGCGCCGGCGGCCTACGTGTCGCTGATCCTGATTCTGCGGATGTCGGGAAAACGAACCCTGGCCAAGCTGAACGCCTTCGATTTCATCATCACCATCGCCATCGGGTCGACCCTGGCTTCGGTCATCACCAGCAGCACCCTGTCGCTCGTCGACGGCATCGTCGCCCTTGCGTTGCTGGTGGGCATGCAATTCATCGTCACGGCCGCATCCGTTCACCTGCCCTGGGTCGACGACATTGTGAAAGCCGAGCCCACCCTGCTGGTCCGCAAGGGCGAATTGCTGGGCCGGGCCATGCGGCGCCAGCGCATCACCAGAGATGAGATCGAGGCCGCCATACGCCAGTCCGGGGGGCGGGGCCTTGATGACGCGGACGCCGTGTTTCTCGAAACCGACGGTTCCCTCGCCGTGACGCGGGCGTCCTGATGGAAACCCTGCACGCTGTCATCGGAACCCACGGGCAGGACATCGGCTGGCTGCAGATGTCGCTGCGGGCCGCGCTGGTCTTCGTTCTGGGAGTCCTGATCGTCCGCTTCGCCGCCACCCGCGCCTTCGGCAAATGGAGTGCGCTGGACATCATCCTGGCCGTCATCGTCGGCTCGAACCTCAGCCGCGCCCTGACCGGCAATGCTCCGTTCATAGCCACCATCGCGGCCACCGTGGTTCTGGTTGTGCTGCATGGCCTGCTGGTGGCGGGCGCGGCGCGATTGCCCTGGCTCAGCACCCTGACCAAGGGCGCTTCGGTCCGCCTGATCCGCGACGGAGAAGTCGACGAGGCGGCGCTGCGCCACGCCGGTCTGGGCCATGGCGATCTGCGCATGGCGCTCAGGGAAGCCGGGCACGATGATCCCGACCAAGTGAAATCGGCCTCGCTGGAGCGCAACGGCGACATCAGCGTGGTCGGCCGGTGAGCGCTTCAGAAAACACGCCCGGCCCCCGGCCCTATCTGGTCCATGTGGCCCCCGACGGGGACATTACCTTCCCCGCCACGGCCGTCTGCAGGCTGGCCGATGGTCTCTATATCGTGGTCAGCGCCCTGACCCGCTCGCGTCTCTATCACCGCATCAAACGCGAGGCGTCCCCGGGCGCGGCCCTCCTGGTCGCGCCCTTGGCCGAGGCGCCCAAGTTCAAGGGCATGTCGCGCGGCGCCCTGGCCTTCACCCGCGAGATCTGGCCGCCGGCATAGTCTTGGCGGAGGCCGGAGGGGATCACTCCCACTCAATTAAATGGACGATTTGTATTTCTCTGTCTTTATTGTCTTTACAACGATCGCGAGGTTGGCAATGCCGATTGAAGGGTAATCAAGTTACTTGGTCGTTGAAATACTGGATAAAATCTATCATCACAAGCGCGTTAGACGCCTGTCTTTCGACGCCTATTGAGAAATCTCATCAATATTGGGCGCCTACGAGGCACAGCATTTATTCAAACGCCATCAAAGCATATCGCGTGTTGACCATCAGCCAAACCACTGTCGACGCCACCCCGTGAACCCTTGACTAATATTCACCCGATCCTCCCGGCGCGCACTGCTGGGCAGATTCGGACACTCAGGTCCTGACCCGGTGGAGAATAGCACCAACCAAAGCGGCCTTGTCCTGTGCGAGAAAGCGACCGTCATAGTATATGCGGGGCTGTCGACATCCCGACTTGACGTTAGGCCACCTCGTGCCGGTGAAACCGACACCGCCTTGAGTGCAAGATGATGAAGGGCCGCGACCCCGAGGCTAATCATGCGCCTCTCTTGGATTCCCCTGCATAAAATAGCCGCCGGCGAGTCTCTCCAGTGCAAAGATCGCATGAAACTCTCCGGGGGATTTTTGTATCGTACCAAGGATCAAATCCATATCGGACAGGGCTCATGCCGCGCCTTCAACACCTCTTTCTTCTTTGCGTTCTCCTCATCGCGCCGGCGGCGTGGGCGGATGAGCCGCCGCCGCTGTCCGTCACCCTGACGCCCCGCCCTGCGGCGGACGGCGGGGTGGATCGGCTGGAGGTGGAGCTGCGGTTCCCCGCGCCGGGCGGCGACGCCGCGGATGCGCTGCTGCGCATGCCGGTTACGCTGGTCTCGACACCGACCGCGGCCTATGAGGCCGCGGACATTCAGGTTCGCGACGGCCGCGGCCTGCTGACCCTTCGGGCCGAGGATGCGGAGCCGACGCCCGAGGGCGTCTATCGCCACTATCTGGCCGACCGGGCGGCGGAGGGCGATGTGATTGTCACCTACGCCGTCACCCCGCGACCGGTGTCGTCGGAGACCCGCAACGGCCCCCTGTTCGACCTGCGCGCCCAGGACGGCGGGCTGATGGGCGCCGGGGTCTATTTCTTCGCCTTGCCCGTGGTTGAGACCCCCTACCGGATCACCCTGACCTGGGATCTGTCCGCCCTGCCCGCGGGCGCGCGAGGGGTATGGAGTTTCGGCGAGGGAGAACGCTCCGTCACCGCGCCGGCCAGCACCTTGGCCTTCTCGTTCTACGCGGTGGGGGCGGTGGCCAGCGAGCCGGAGGCGGGCGCGGACGACTTCGCCCTCTACTGGCTGTCGCAGCCGCCCTTCGACATCGACGACCTGGCCGCCGAGACGCGCGCGCTCTACACCTACATGTCGGAATTCTTCAACGATCCCGGCGCGCCCTACCGGGTGTTCATTCGCGAGAATCCCTATCCGGCAGGCGGCGGCACGGCCCTGGCCCAGTCCTTCATGTTCGGCTACGGCGCGGGGGGTGAGACCACCAGCGACGGGCTGCAGATACTGCTGGCCCACGAGATGGCCCACAACTGGCCCCGCCTGAACGGCGGCGATCCCCACGCCCTGACCGCCTGGTACACGGAGGGAACTGCCGAGTTCTATTCCTCACTGCTGGCGCTTCGGGCCGGGCTTCTGGACTTTGATGAGTTCCTGGACATCATCAACCGCCGCGCGGACGCCTATTACGCCAACCCGCACATCAGCCTGTCGAACGAGGAAGCCGGCCAGATTTTCTGGAGCGACTCCCGGGCGCAGCGCATCCCTTACGGTCGGGGCTTCATCTATCTCGCCAATGTCGACGCTCAGGTCCGCGCCGCCTCCGACGGGGCGCGGTCGCTGGACGATCTGGTCGTGACGGTTCTGGCGCGTCAGAAGGCCGGCGAGACCGTCGGCCTCACGGAATGGGTCGCAATGGTGCAGGCCGAGATCGGCGACGCGGCCCAGGCCGACTTCGACGCCATGATCTCGGGTCAGGCTATTACCCCCCATCCGCAATCCTTCGCCCCCTGCCTGCGGCCGGTGCAGGTGTCGCATCGTCCCTTCCATCTGGGCTTCGACGAGATGCGGCTCGGCGTGGTGGCGGACCTGTTGCCGGAGTCCGCCGCCGCCCGGGCCGGACTTGCGGAGGGAGACGAAATCCTGTCGATCACGCCGGTGCGCGAGGCGCAGGGCGCTGAGGACCGCATGATGGAGATGACCATCCGCCGCGACGGTCGCACCTATGGCGTCAGCTACCTGCCGCGCGGCGAGCCCGTCAGCGGCTGGCGGTGGGAACGGGTCGACGGCGCTCCGGACAGCGCCTGCGCCCTGTGATGGATTCAGTTTGAGGAGAGGATCATGGCGGACGAGCGGGCACAGGGACTGACGCGGCGAAGCTGGCTGGCCGCCGCCGCCGCCCTGCCCGCGGCCGCCGGCGCTGCGCCCGCCGTCGCGGGTGTCGGCGGGTCTGTTCCGGCCTTACCCGCCACCGATCAGTATCCGGACATCCAGGGCGTCTATCTGGACGCGGGGTCGGTCCATCCCTTCAGCGTGGGCGCGCGGGAGTCGGTGCGGCTCTATCTCGAGTCCCGCGCCATGAACGGAGGCCCCGACGGCTACGATTTCGGACCGCTGCGGCAGTCGGTGCTGGAGCGGTTCGCGGCCCTCATCAACGCCACGCCAGCTGAGGTGGCCTATGTCCAGAGCACGTCCGCGGGCGAGCAACTGGCCGTCAGCGCCCTGGGCATTCCCGAAGTGGGCGGCCGCATCGTCACCGACGCCCTGCACTTCTTCGGCTCGTTCCACCTGTACGCCGAGCTGGAGCGTGCGGGCATGGAGGTGGTGATCCTGCCCATGCGCGAGAACCGCATCCTCATGTCGGACATGGAGGCGGCGGTGAACGACCGCACGCGTCTGGTGGCCCTGTCCGCCGTCTCCACCATCAACGGCTTCCAGCATGACCTGAAGGCCGTGTGCGATCTGGCCCACGCCCATGGGGCCCATGTCTATGTGGACGCGGTCCACGCGATCGGCGCCGTGCCCTTCGACGTGCGCGCCACCGGCGTCGATCTGGTGGCGTCGTCCAGCTACAAATGGCTGATGGGCGACATGGGACTGGGCTTTCTCTACGCCCGGGCCGACTTGATCCCCCGGCTGCGCCGGCCCCAGGCCGGCTATCAGCAGCTGGCCGCCTTCTCCAGCCACGCCTATCCCTATGATCCGCCGGGTCCGAAACTGTTCGAGACCCGCGCGCGTGATGACGCCACCGGCCTGTTCGCGGTGGGCACCTTCTCCAACACCGGCGTTGCGCATCTGGACTGGTCGCTGGACTACATCCAGTCGCTGGGCGTGGAGACCATTCAGACCTGGCGCCAGCCGGTCATCGAACGGGCCCGCGCCGAGCTGCCGCGCGTGGGCTTCGAGCCAATGACGCCCGAGGACAGCACCAGCCCGCTGATCGCCTTCGCCTACAGGGACGCCCGCCAGACCTTCGCGGAGCGGCTGCGGCGCGCGGGCGTGCGGGTTACCCTGGGCGCGCACCGGCTGCGCGTGTCTGCGTCGGTCTTCAACACGCCGGCCGATGTGGACCGTCTGGTGGAGGCGCTGGCTTGAGCGACGCCTTGGTAGTCATGGACGCCGAGGCAGTGCGATCGCGGCTGAGCATCGCCGCCTGCATTCCCCTGATGCGCCAGGCCATGATCGAGCTTTCAGACGGCCGGGTCGGGCAGACGCTGCGCAGCTTCCTGCCCATGGGCGAAGGGCGCACCTTCGCGCTGATGCCGGCCGTGTCCGCCGCCGGGTTCGGCGCCAAGCTGGTCAGCGTTTACGGCGCGGCGGACCGCCCCGGCCGCCGACGGCATCAGGGTCTGGTCGTGCTGTTCGACACGGACGACGGCCGCCCGGTCTTCGTAGGCGACGCCGAAGAGATCACCCGCATCCGCACCGCCGCAGCCACGGCGGCGGCCACCGACGCACTGGCGCGGGATGACGCCCGAGTCCTGGCCCTGCTCGGAGCCGGCGCCCAGGCCGAGGCGCATCTGGAAGCGATTGCGGCGGTGCGACCGCTGACGACAGTCCGGGTCTGGGGGCGGGATCTTGAGGGTGTCACGGCCTTCGCCGGTGACATGCAAGAGCGCTTCGGCCTGGACGTCGTGCCCTGTGCGACGGCGGCCCAAGCGGTAGAGGGCGCCGATGTGGTCTGCACCCTCACCACCGCATCCGATCCCGTGCTGAAGGGTGCGTGGATCGCGCCGGGAACCCACGTGAATCTCGTGGGCTCCAGCGGCCCCCATGCGGCCGAGGCGGACGCCGACGTCGTCGCGGGCAGCCTGTTCATCGCCGATCATCGCGACCACGTCCTCGCCCACGGCGGCGAGTTCCTGCGCGCCCGCGAGCAGGGCCGCGTGAGCAACGATCACGTGGTGGCCGAGATCGGGGAGGTCTTCTCGGGCCGACACCCGGGTCGTACCGGCGCCGATCAGGTCACGGTCTACAAATCCCTGGGCCACGCCGCCCAGGATCTGGCGGCGGCCGCATGGCTGCTGTCCCATGAAAGGGGAACGCTCCATGGCTGATGCGCCGCATCTGAAACAGGGCGTGGGTCTGATCTCGGTCATCGCCCTGGGGCTGGGTCTGGCCGTCGGGGTCTCGATCTTTTCGGTCATCGCGCCCGCCACGGCCCTGGCCGGACCGGCCATGCTGCTGGCGGTCGCCCTCGCAGCGGTCCCCATGTTCATCATCGCGGTGACCTACGCCTTCATGGGATCGGCCCTGCCGACGGCGGGCGCTTCCTACGAGTGGCCGCGCCGGTTCCTGTCGCCCGCGACCGGCTTCATGATCGCCTGGCTGCGCATCGCCGGCAGCGTGGGGGCCATGCTGATCCTTGCGCTCGTCCTCACCCGCTATGTCTCGATGCTGGTCCCGGTTCCCACCAAGGCGACCATGCTGGGCGTGTTCGTTCTGATCTTCGGGCTCAACCTGTGGGGCGTGGCCATCGCCGCGCGGGTCCAGACCGTGCTGATGGCGGGCCTGATCGTTCTGTTCTTCGTGTTCGCCGGCTGGGGGGCGCCCTCGGTTCAGCCGGAGTCCTTCACCCCCTTCATGTCCGAAGGCTGGGCCGGCGTGCTGGCCGCCACCCCGGTCCTGATCGGCCTGTTCTTCGGTATCGAGGCCGCCACCGAGGTCGGCGACGAGGTCCGCAACAGCCGACGCGCCATCCCCATAGGCGTGGCCGCCTCCATCGTCTCGGCCATGATCCTGTATCTGATGGTGGCGGCCGTGGCCCTGGGCGTGCTGGGACCCGAGGCGCTGGCCGCCAGTGAAACCCCGGTTCTGGACGCCGCCGCCGTGTTCATGGGTGACGACATCGCCCGGCCCGTCATCGTCCTCGCGGCGGTGCTCGCCATCGGCAAGTCCCTGAACGCCCTGGCCATGGTGTTCAGCCGCTATCTGTTCGCCATGGCCCGCGCGGGCGCCCTGCCCGCGTCGCTGGCCCGGGTTCATCCGCGCTTCCAGACGCCGCACATTGCGCTGGCCGTTGCTTTCGGCCTCTGCGTCCTGGGTCTTCTGGCGCCCATGAACCTGACGGCCCTGTTCCTGGCCGTGAACGTGCCAACGCTGCTGAAGTATGGCGCCACCTGCCTGTCGGCCACGCGCATCGCGCAACACCACCCCGAGATCCACGCCCAGGCCGCCTTCCGTCCCAGCCGACGCTTCGTCGCCATCTGGGGCTGGCTGGGGGTCGTCGCCTCGGTGGTCGTGGTCCTGCTCGGCCTCACCGCCGACTGGCGACCCTATGTGGCGCTCACGGTCTGGGGGCTGATCGGCGCCGCTTGGTATCTGGTGCGCGGCCGGTTCGGCGTCGGTCCCGATTCCCGGAGTGCGTCATGATCCAGTCGTTCCAAAACCTCGCAGCCGGGGTCGCCGTCGCCCTGGCGCTCGCCACGCCCGCCGCCGCCCAGGATGTACAGAGCCCCCGCTCCGTCGCCACCTCCCATGTGGCGCAGCTGGAGGCCGGGCCGGTCGCCTATCAGGCCGTCGTGACCGAGACCGCGGTCCGGTCCGAAGACGGCGACGCCTCGGGAACAGTGGTCACCACCAGCTACATCCGGACGGACGCGGCCGGCGATCGACCCGTGCTGTTCATCTTCAACGGCGGCCCCGGCGCCTCCACCACCCCGCTGCACTTCGGCGCCTTCGGCCCCATGCGCCGTTTCGGCGAGGCGGACGACCAGTACCTGGCCATGAATCCCCACAGCCTGCTGGATGCGGCGGATCTGGTGTTCATCGACCCCGTGGGCACGGGGTACAGCCGTCCCCATGACGATGGGTCCCCGTTCTGGAGCCGCTCGGGCGACGCCCGGTCCGTCGCTGACGTCATCCGCGACTGGCTGGCGCGCCATGACCGGAGGGACTCGCCCCGCTACATGCTGGGCCAGAGCTACGGCACCATCCGCGCGGCGGAGATCACGCGCGTGGCCCCCGATCTGGATTTCGACGGCGTGCTGCTGTTCGCCCTGGTGCCCGGGGAACGGAGCGGCATCCTCGCCCATATGTCGTCCCTGCCCAGCTATGCCGCCGCCGCCTGGCATCATGGCCGTGCCGCCCGCGACGGCCGCACGGTCGAGCAGGTGTACGAGGACGCCGTGGCGTTCGCGCGCACGGACTACATCGCGGCGCTGATCCAGGGCGCCGCCCTGCCCGACGCCGAGCGGGACGCCATGGCCGCGCGGCTGTCGGCGATGACCGGCCTGCCCGCCGCCCCGATCGCCGAGAACGATCTGCGCATCACGAACACCCTGTTCATGTTCAACGTGCTGGCGGATCAGGGCCTGCGCACCGGCCAGCTGGACGCGCGCGCTACGGCCCGGCTGGACGCTCCGGCGCAGCGCCCGCCCTATGACGACCCCGGCATGAACTACGGGCCCGAGGCCGCCGCGCGACCGGCTGACCCCGAGGAGACCGTGTTCCGGCCCGCCGAAGGGGTGTCGGTGGTCGACGCCTACTACGGCGATGTGCTGGATTTCCGGGCCGAAGACGCCTACCAGGCCCTGAATCTGGAGGTGAACAGCGCCTGGAACCACGAAGGCTTCACCGACGCCATTCCGCATCTGGCCGAGGCCATGGCGCGCGACCCCGACATGCGGGTGTTCTGGTCGGCCGGGTACTATGACCTGTCCACCCCGGCCTACGGCGGGCGCTACACCCTGGATCAGGCGGGCATTCCAGCCGACCGGCTCACCGCGGCCTACTTCGCCTCTGGCCACTCGGTTTTCATTGAGGAGACAAACCTCGAGGCTCTCGCAGACGCCGTGCGCGACTTCATGACCGAGTAGAGCGCGCCGCTCAGAAGGCGACCTCGACGCCGCCGCCGCGCCGCCGCGCCTGATCCACCAGCCAGGATGCGCAGGCCAGATCCTGCACCACATGGCCCAGAGACTTGTAGACAGTGACCTGATCGGGCCGGGTGCGGCCTTTCAGAGTTCCGGCGAACACCTGCCCGATCTCGCCGACCACGTGACTGTCGTCGATCAGACCAGCCTGTTTCGCCGCCAGAAACTCGGCACCCTGCGCCAGAACACCGGGCCCATAATCCGCGAGGAAGCGGCTGCGGGCCACAAGGTCCGGCGCGATCTCCACCGGCCCGGCGTAGCTGGAGCCCACGGCGTTGATATGGGTCCCGTCGCTCACCCATTCCGAAATCAGGATCGGCTCCGCCGCCGCAGTCACGGTGCAGATGATGTCGGCGTCACGGACGGCTTCGCGACCCTCGCGGACCGCCTCGACAGGGATCGCGTGTTCGGCCTGCAGGTCAGTTGCGAAGGCCCGGGCGCGGTCCGGAGACCGCCCCCACACGCGGACCTCGGACAGCGACCGCACGGCGGCCATGGCGGCCACGTGCGCCCTCGCCTGTTCGCCGTAGCCGAGCACCGCCAGCCGCGTGGCGTCCGGCCGGGCCAGAACGTCGGTCGCCGCCGCGCTGGCGCAGGCCGTGCGGATGCGCGTGACCTCCCCGGCGTGCACCAGCGCCGAGGGCGCGCCGTTGTCGGGATCAAACAGGGTGATGACCCCCTGATGGGATGGCCGCCCTTGGGCGAAATTCTCCGGATAGACGCTGACCAGCTTGGCCCCGAACACCGCGTCCCCCGCCATGGCGCCCGGCATCACCCCGAAGGCGCGTCCCTCCGCCAGATGCAGCACGCTGCGCAGGGGCTGAAGGGTCTGGCCGGCTGACAGGGCGATCATCGCCTCGCGCACCAGCGGAATGCACGCCTCGACCGTCAGATGGTCTCGAACGAATTCCTGATCCAGCAGCAGCAAGGCAACCTCCCCGGCGCGTCAGTGGTGATGGTGATCCATGCCCTGTGACCCGAACAGGACGGGCGCGTCGGTTGCATCGGCTTGTCCGCCCTCGGACGGCGTGCGCGGCGGCTGGATATGGACCCCGTTCACGAAGGGGCGGATGCCCAGCTCGGGATAGATTTCACTGGGAAGATAGACGACCCCGTCCTTCATCACCATGCGGATCGCGCGGATGGCGTTGATGTCCCGGGTGGGGTCGCCCGGAACCAGAAAGAAGTCGGCCAGCATGCCGCGCGCGATGCGACCCAGCGACTGATCGCGGCCCATGTAGCGTTCGGGGGTCAGGGTCCCCGCCGTCAGGGCTTCGGCCGGGCTCAGCCCCGCCAGCACGTAGAGCTCCAGCTCCCGGTGGACGGTCAGGCCCAGGGTGTCGTCGGTGCCGGGCAGAAGCACGATCCCGGCGTCATGCAGGCGCGCGATGGTCTCGAGGATTTTCTGGAATCCACCCCGGTAGGCGGCGTCCGCTTCCGGCGTGTCAATGTCCACGAAGGCGCGTCGGCGATAGCGCTGATAGCCGATCGGCATGTTGTCGATGAAGGCCTCGGCCATGGCGGGGACCTGTCCCGCCCGGCTCGTCATCAGGGTCTCGAGGGTGACGGCCGTGACGTCCAGGGCGGCGTTCTCGGCCACCATCAAGTCGATCGTCCGCTGCACCGGGGCGCTGTTCAGGTCCAGATTCGCGCCCCGCGCCATAGCGGTGAGGCGAAGGGGCGTGCGGGAGTCCTCGCCCGGCTCCAGCAGCCAGCCCAGCATCAGCTGATTGATGTGCGCGATCTCGTCATAGCCCGCCTCCAGCGCCTGATCCGGCGTGACGAAGGCCGGGATGTGCCCCGTGACGCCCAACCCCAGCCGATGCGCCTCGGCCGTCACCGGCCCAACCCACTCCGGATGCAGCGAGTTGTAGATCTTCAGCTGCCAGTAGCCCTGGTCGGCGTACCAGCGCACGGCTTCCAATGCGTCGTCCAGACTGTCGGCCAGAATGCCGGTGCGCACGGAATGGGGACTGCGGCCTTCCAGCATGCCGTTGCGCACGATGCGCGGCCCCGGCAGCAGCCCCTGCTCGATCTGGTCGGTCAGATCCAGCAGCCGCTCATTGTCGTTGCCCATGTCGCGGGTCGTGGTCACCCCTGCCGCCAGATAGAACAGACCGCTCTGCAGCGAGTTGTGGGCGTGCATGTCATGCAGGCCGGGGATCAGCGTGCCGCCCTCTCCATCGATCTCGTAGGCGTCATCACGCGCCCGAGCATCCGTCTCGGGCAGGATGGTGGTGATCCGCTCATCAAACACCGTCACTTCGGACAGAGGCGACAGGGCGCCGGACTCAGGATCGAAAATCCGGACATTGCGTATCCGCACGGGCGCATCGAACCGGCGCGCCAAGCGCGTCTGTAGTTCGCTTATGCGCTCGCTTTCCAGGTCGGCGTGAAGGGCCCTCAGCGTCGGCGCCTCCTCGGCCAGATCTTCGCGAATAACGCCGCCCAGATCGCCGATCAGCGCGTTCTGGTCATCCAGCATCACATAGCCCGGCGCCAGGTTCAGTCCGGTCAGGCGATAGATGGTCCCCTCGACGCCGCTGTCGCCCACGGCCGCGCGTCGCACCTCGGTCAGGGTGATCCGGCCGCCCGGCTTCACGTCCAGCGCCTGCCCGGGCGCCCCGCGCAGCACCTGCGCGTAGAGCGCGAGACTCCACGGACTGGCGTCATTGGCCACATACAGCACCGGCTCGGGCGCCGGCGCCTGGCCGGCGTCGGCCTGGCTGGTCCAGCTCAGCCGCCCGTCGCTGCGTTCGAACCGTTCATTGACCGCCCCGCCGAACAGCGAGGTGCCGTCGATGGTCCACAGCACCGGATAGCCGTCCGCGTCCAGTTCCAGCCGTTCCTGATGCTTCGGCCCGCGCCCGTTGTTGTCCACGTGATAGTCGATCTCGACCGTTCGGCCGTCCAGATCCACCAGCATCCAGCCGACCGGCTCGCCTCCTGAGATCACCAGGTAGCTGACGGGCTCCGCCACCGACGTCGTCATCGACACCAGAACCCATGCCGTCCAGACCATGGCCAACCGCCCAAGCAGTCTCGCGCCGCGTGCGAACGGTCGTGCCTCTGGATCTGATCGGGTCATGCTCTCATCCTTCTGGCGAAGCTGCTCGCCTGCGGCGCAGGCTTTCGTGCAACCGCGACAGGCCTTCATCAAGGGCGGCGGGCGACAGGCCGAAGCCCAGACGCATGTGTCCCGCATGGCCGAACATCTCGCCCGGCGCCGTGACCAGACCGTCCTCGCGCCAGAGCGCCTCGGCGAGGGCCAGGGTGTCGGGGTGGCCCAGCACACGCGGGAAGGCCATGCAGCCGAACGGCGGGGCTTCGCCCTCGATCAGACCGTCGGCCGCCATGGCCGCCATGTGCCGCGCCAGCACTGGCCGTCCCGCCGCCAGCACCCCGCGCCAGTGGTCCTCGAAGGGTTCGCTGTCTTCCAGCACCATCGCGGCCACCGCATGGGTCAGCTTGGAGACGCCGAACTCCAGTCCGCCGTTGGTGGCGGTGATCCGCGCGATCACCTCGGGATCGGCGATGATCCAGCCGCAGCGGAGGGCATAGAGGCCGAACACCTTGCTCAGGCTGTTGATGCGGATGAGGTTGGGCGCGGCCTGCAGGCGGATCGCATCGGCGCGTGCGAAATCCGCATAGACCTCGTCCACAACCAGCCAGGCGCCCGCCTCGGCCGCGACCGCGGCTAGCTCCAGCACCCGCGTCTCGTCCAGCAAGCGGCCGGACGGATTGTGGAGATTGCTGATCACCACCATGCGGATGTCCGGGCGCAGCACCGCCCGCAGGTCGGCCGCTGTCAGGTCGAAGTCCGGGGCCGGACGCCTGAGGTCCGTCACCTGACACCAGGCCGCATGGGCGAGGCTGGAGAGGACGTCGAAACCGGGCCGCTCCACCAGCACATGATCCCCCGGCGACACGAGGGTGTTCAGGACCTGGGCCATGCCGTTCGAAACGCCGGTGACGGCCAGGATGGAACGCTCCGCGACGCCGTAGCGAGCCGCGAGCGCCGCGAGGAGATGGGGGTTTCCGCGCCCGAAAACGCTCTCGAAGCGGTCCGGCGGGCCGCCCGCGAACGCCCGGCTCACCAGACCGGCCAGCAGGTCCACCGGCTCCTGCACCGTGCTTTCAAAGACGAGCAGCGAGCCCCTGGGCAAGGGCATCCGCCGATAGAGATCGCGGGTCCAGGCGCTGTAGCTTGAAGGGACGTAAAGCGGCGCGTCCGGGCGCTCCGCTACGGGATCAGTCCGCGTCAGGGATGCTGGGGTGGAGGTCGGTGGCATCCTCGGCCTGAATCATCAAAGGGCGCGACAGTCGCCCCCACGAACCGCATGATATCCGCGATCAGTCGGAAGAATCTTTGCGTTTGCCACCGCCAAACCTTCCATGCATGAATAGACAATGCGGATTTAGGGACGGTTTGTGAGTGATCAATGCCGAACGATCTTGACGCAATCGACGTGAAAATTCTGGAGCAGCTTCAGCGCGACTGCTCCATTTCCACGTCTGAACTGGCGGAGCGGGTGGGCCTGTCCCAGTCTCCGTGCTGGCGCCGCATCCAGCGTCTGAAGGACGAGGGCTACATCCAGGCCCAGGTGGCCATCCTCGACGCCGAGAAGATGGGCTTCCAGCTGCACGTCTTCGCCCAGCTCAAGATCAAGCACCTGACCGAGGACGAGCGCGACAAGTTCCTGGCCGCCATCGAAGCCACGCCCGAGATCGTCGAATGCTATTCGATCCTCGGCGAGCGGGACGCCATGATCAAGGTCATCGCGCCTGACATCCGCTGGTATCAGGAGTTCATATTCACGCAGATCCTGAAGCTGCCGGGCGTGGTCGACATCAACTCCACCGTGGCCCTGTCCGAGATGAAGCGCTCCACCTTCCTGCCGGTCCGCGGCGCGCGCTGAAGCGCCCTCAGATGCCGCAGGCCTGCTCGGGCGTGTCGTTCCGCACCCAGCGATAGCCCTGCCGCGCCGGGCCCCACGGCTCGAAGGTGATGCTTACCGCCTGCCCGTCACGGACCAGCGCCAGGGTCGCCTCGCCCGGCCCGGCGGCCTCCAGCGCCTCCAGCGCGTCGGGATCCGCCAGACGGTCGCCGTCGCGCACGCCGGCCCGCGCCCCATGGCCCTCGGGCAGCAGACGTGTCACGCGCCCGTCGTGCTCCACGCGGAAGCCCGGCTCGAAGCGCCGCAGGGTGGCGGCCTCCCGCTCGAAACAGGGGCCCAGCAGATTACCGGGCAGGTCCATGGGACGGCCGGCCATCATGGTCTCGAACTCGGCGACGCCGGCCTCGCCCAGTTCGCGCCGCAACAGCGCGACCCAGCCCGCGCGGCTGTAGTCCCCGCCTGTGCGCCGGGCGTCCAGCAGGGCCAGCACCAGATCATCGACCCGCTTCTCGCCATTCGAGGCGGCGCGCATGCGGGCGTCCACCTGGGCGAAATAGATCGGCCCGCGCTGGTAGGGCACCAGTTGGGCGTCGCCGTCCGAGAAGAACAGCCGCGTCACCTCGTCGTTGGGCAGGTTGCTGCGCGGGTTGGTGTAGTAGGATCGGGCCAGGTCGTTCATGGCCGTCTGGAACTGATCCAGGCTGGTCAGTCCGGCGCGATAGGACAGCACCTCGGTGTAGTAGGTGGTCGTGCCTTCGGACCACCACTGGCTGGTCTCCTCGCCCAGGCCGTTCAGCCAGTTGTGCAGGGTCTCATGGGCCAGCAGGCCCAGGACCTCGGCCTCCTCGCGCGTCTGTCCCTCCACATTGCCGAACATGAATGAGTTGTACCCGCCCGATCCGCCGCCAGCGAAGGCGGGCGTGGTGCGCATGAAGACCCGGAAGGGCGCCGCCTCATCACCGAAGAAGGTGGAGAACCGCCCATAGGCGGCCTCGATCCGGCCCAGCGCGTTCTCGAGGTCGAATGCGGGCGGGGTGATCCAGTAGCCCACGAAGGCGCCGCGGCCGTCCCCGGGCAGGCTGTGCAGCGTCCCGGCCATGAAATAGCTGCCGGCCACGCCATGTTTAGGAACGACGGCCTGAATGGATCCCTCGCCCAGGCTGTTCGCGCCACGCGCCCCTTCGGGCATATCGGAAAGATCCCAGTCGATGCGCACCGGCCGGGGCCAGCCCTCCGGCGGCAAGGCGATGATCACGGCGCCGGAGCCGTGAAAGCCCTGCCCTTCGCCGCGCATGTCAAAGAGCGGGCCGGGCCGTGTGGCGGGGGTGATCTCGCGCGGCGTAGCTTGATAGTGGACCACCACATCGCCCACGGTCGCCCGCTGCACCCGCCAGCGTCGATCCTGCCGGAACCCTGTGGGATCAACCGGATCCTCGTCCACCGTCAGGGCCAGCGGTCCCCGGTCGTCCGAAGCCGACAGGGCGCTGGAGTCCTGCAGGGCCGACGGCGCCATGGCCCGGATCAGCGGCAGCTCGATCAGGACATCGCCCTGGGCGGCGTCCGGCGCCTCCAGCGTTACCTGCACGTCCACAACGGCCACGGCGTCGGCCGCCATGCGCGGCGCCAACAGCACCCGCAGCTCCGGGCCGACGGCCTCCGGCTCCCCGGCGCGGGCGGTCGTGAACGACAGCGCCATCGTCAGGGCGAGGCCCGCGATCCACATCGACTTCAGCATTACGACAACTCCTTGAACGCTACGTCGACGAACGCGGCCACGCCACGAAGGCCCGCAGATCCTGGGCCATGGCGGTGCGGGCGTCGGGATTGCTGTAGGCCATGTGGCCGCCCTCATATTCCCGCAGCACGATGCGCTCGCGCGAATAGGCGGCCTGATCGGCCAGATACCGGGCCGGGCCCAGGGTGGTGGTGGTGTCGAAGACCCCGGTGCCGATCATCAGGCGAAAACGCGGATTGGCCGCCATAGCCTGCTCCACGCCCCGGTCATAGTTGTAGTCGTCGAAGGGCCCGCCTGCGCCCGACGACGGCGCATAGGCCCACGGCCCCGGACGCGGCGCCGAGGCGCGGTAGTCCGCCATGGGCAGGGTCACACCCAGCGTCTCGGTCATGTGCCGCGCCAGCAGAGGCGGGATCATGGCGTTGACCTTGCCGTAGGGGTCCGTCGCGGGCCCACCGGCCGCCGGCGCCGGGGCGGCGTACCGGGCGTCGTACATGGCCAGGATGAGCCCCTGATCGCGGAGCAGTTCGCGGGTGAAGGCGACCTTGGTGATCGTCAGCCGATTGGCGAGGTAGTAATCGCGCCCGATGCCGGTCAGAGCTTCCAGCCGCGCCGCCATGGCGCGGCTTTCAGCGGCGGGGAGCGCGTTTCCTCGCCGAAGCGCGTCCAGATAGTCCGTCATGGCGAAGGCCCAGGACTCCTCGATCCGCGCTGCCAGACCCCCATCGCGGGCTATGCGCCCGTGATGCCAGGCGACCGCGGTGAGGCTCGGCAGGTTCGTGGCGTAGGAGAGGATGTTGCGCGACCGCTGGCTGGTCTCGATCATGTTCAGAGCCTGGCCCAGCAACACCAGCCCCTCCAGCGGACGCGTCTCGCTGAGCAGCCCGGCCGTCAGCGCCGCGCGCAAGGTGCCGTAGCTCTCGCCCACCAGATGGACCGGCGAGGTCTCGCGACCGGCCGTCCCCAACCAGACCTGAATGAACTCGGTAGTCATCAGGGAATCGGCGCGATCCGAATAGGCCTCTCCCCTCGCTGCCTCGTCCTCCAGACGGCTGAACCCCGTCTCCGGCGGATCGACGAACACCAGATCGGCCACGTCCAGCGGACAGTCGGCGTTGTCCACCAGGGCGTAGGGCGGGACCACATCGGCGGTCACGTCCCGCGGCGGATCGTAGCGCCGGGGACCGAAGGCGCCGATATGCAGATAAGACGAGGCCACGATGGGTCCGCCGTTGAACAGAAACAGCACCGGCCGCGCCGGGTCGCGGGGCTCGGCCACATAGGCGGTGGTCACGAACCGGGCGGCCGGCCGCTCCGGCGCTGCGGTGATCCGGGTTTCCCCCACCGTGGCCGTGTAGCGCACGGTGCGGCCGTTGAAGCGGCCCTCATGCCGAGTGACGAAGTGAACCGGCGTAGGAATCGCCGCCTGCGCCCTCACCGCCCCCACGCCACCGGACACGGCCAGTCCGGTCAGGACGGTTCTGCGGCTGAGCGGACTGAAGGGCATGATGGACTCCAGGGCGTTCGGACGACAGCGACAGGGCGGCGCGCAGGGCGCCGCCCCTGCTCTATCCTAGAAGCGGGCGTTCAGTCCGACGAAGTACTGACGTCCCAGGATATCGCCATAGTTCCGGGTCGGATACGACGGCTCCTCGTCGGTCAGGTTGATCACCCCGGCGCGCAAGGTGACCTCGCCGAAATCATACTGCCCCGACAGGTTGTGCCGCATGTTGCGGTCGATGTCCGGCACCGGCGTGGACTCGATGGTGTCGAACAGGTTCACCTTGGCTTTCGGCAGGTAGGACATCGAATAGCTGAGGCGCAGCGGCCCGCGCAACCAGCGCACGTCGTAACGCGAGACCCAGTCCGGCGCCCGGGTGGTGCCGTCGGTGCGCAGATAGTCGAACCCGGTGACCGAGGTCTCCAGCAGCGCCGTGTGGGTGATCTCGGCGTTCAGCTCGACCCGGCCATAGTCGCGCCCGGCGAACCAGTCATCCAGCCCGAACACATAGTTGACGTTGTAGACCTCGCCTTCGTATCGGACCCTGCCGGCGTTGAAGGTGGTGGAGTTGGCGGTCGCCACATGCCCCTGGCCGTTGAAGGTGAACTGGTCGCACACCGCGCTCGGCTCGACCGAGTCAAAGCAGGTGGTCAGGAAGTCCTGGGGCAGGAAGGCCGACAGGCCGTCCTTCAGATCCACCTCGATCCGGTCGGCGACGATCGTCAGCCCGGGAATGAACGACGGCTGCAGGATAACGCCATAGGTGAAGGTGTCCGACAACTCGTTGCGCAGGTCGGGATTGCCGCCCGAGGTGATCATCACCGCGTTGAAGTTCTCGCCCGGATCCTGGAAGCCATCCAGCGGGCCCCATGCCGGATTGGCCGCGAACAGGGCCTCGCAATTGGAGCGTCGCACGGCCGGGTTCGGCCCGCTGTTGATGCGGTCGGAGTCGCAGGGGTTAATGCCGATGGCGCCGAGTGTCGTGGACGACGGCGCGAACAGCTGGTCCAGCGTCGGCGCCCTGAAGTTGCGGCTGCGGGACATCCGGAACGTCACGCCGTCGACCACGCCCCAGCGCAGACCGGCGCCCCAAACGTCCTCACGGCCGGCGATCGAGTTGTCCACCGTGCGGTAGGCGCCGTCGAACTCCAGGCTCTGCGCGAACGGCAGGTTGAACCCGGCGCCCAGGATCGGCACCAGCACTTCGGCGGAGAACTCGTTTGTATTGTAGGATCCGCCGCTGGGCACGGAAACCGTTCCTGACCCGATAAGACCCAGCTGGGCGGCTTCAGATGGGATGAAGTCGGAGGACTCCCGGCGATATTCATAGGCTGCCGAGAAGCTGGCGGGACCGGCCGGAAGCTGGAACAGCGTGCCGCCCAGGGTCGCGAGGAAATTATCCTGGCTGTTCTCGTAGGTCTGTCCCGTGCGGACCGCCACATAGTCCCGCATCTCGTCCGTGACCGTGCCCACGCCGAAAGGATTGATGGGCACACAGGCTGGATCGTCGTTCGAGGGGTCGGCGTCGGCATTGATGGCGCAGACGATGTTCCCGCCGCTCTGGACCGCATTGACCGCATTCTGCATGCGCTGGGTCCAGACGGCCCAACCGGCGGTTTCGCCATCCACCTCGGCCCGGCTGTAGGACAGGCTCCAGTAGAAATTGCGGTCCGCCCAGTCGAAGTCCCCGTCAAGGCCCACCCGGGCCCGCCAGATATCCGTCGTGTGCACGAACTCGCGTGTCGGCAAGGCGTCGGCCCACTGCTTGGACAGGAATAGGGGCGCGCCCGCCGCAAAGGCCGGGCTGGCGGCCGTCAACTGGGCCAGCGCCTCGGGCGACAGGAACGGATTGTTGCGCGTGAAGGTGAGAACGCCCGCACCGGACGCCGCATTGTTCAGCACCGTGTTGCTGCCCCCTTGGGAGCCATAGGGATCACGGCCTTCGGTCGAGGCGAACATCAGTTCTCCCGACAGGCGGACACGGTCCGTCAGGTCATAGTGACCGATGAGATTGGCGTTGACCCGCTCCACGGCCGAATAGAGGGCGGCGATCTCCCGGTAGTCCCAACCGTCTCCTCCCGAGGCGAAGGGAACCCCGAACACCTCGCCGGTGTCGTAGGACACGACGCTGCGCCCGTCGGCGGCGAACTGAGTCGGCGCCCCGTCAATGCGCAACAGTAGAGCCGGTGAAGGCGCGGGAGTCGTATAAATCACGCCATTGTAGTTGAACGGCCAGAAGCGGGCGTTGAAGATCTCGCGAAGGGCCGGAATGCCGTCCGTCTCGCTTGTGTTCGCCGGATTGCTGGTGGTCAGGCGCGCTAGGTCCGAGATCGGACGATCATAGCTGAGCAGGGAATCGGTCTCCGACCACTCCAGGCTGCCCGCTACATTGCCCCGGCCGTCCAGAAAATTGCGGCCGACGGTGAACCGGGCGCTCTGCTGCGGATAGTCGTTGCGCGACGACAACCCGTACTGGACATCGAACTCCATGCCGTCGAAGTCGTCACGCAGCACATAGTTGACAACCCCGGCGATGGCGTCCGAGCCGTACACCGCCGCGCCGCCCGCCTGGACGATGTCCACCCGCTCCAGCAGACCCACCGGGATGGCGTTGGTGTCCACGACGCGGTCGCCCGTGCCGGCGCCGGTAGTGACGAAACGGCGCCCGTTCACCAGCGTCAGCGTGCGTCCGGCGCCCAAACCGAACAGATTGGGATACTGCCGCCCGCTGCCCGCAGCGGCGCCGCTGCCGTCAGCCAGGGGCGCGGACGGGATCACCGAGGTGTTCTGGTTCAGGGCCTGGCCGGCTTGGATGAATCCCCGCTCGTTCATCACCGCCTGGTCAATGACATTGACCGGAGCCGAAGTGGTCGTCTCGACCCGCCGGATGCGTGATCCGGTGATAACGATCTCCTGAACCTCGGTCGGCCTATCGAGACCGTCGCTGTCGGGCGCCATATCCTGGGCGTTGACCGCCCCGGCTCCCACGATCAGCGACAGCGTCATCCCGCCCACAATGGTGGAGCTCAGAAGTCCGGCTCGGCTCGATAGTTTATTCATGATCTATCCCCTTCTAGGGCGGACACCCCGATGACATCCCACCGCCCGCGATTACAGCCAGCGTAAGGCCATCAAGAGAAAATGTTCTTTCGTATTAACAGGCGGGCAAGGCGCTTCACGAAGCCTTCATGCAACGATCGCACTTTTGACGCTTAACTCATGCAAGGATAAACCTTGGGCGTCATTCCCGCCGCCAAGTGGCACCACCACCACGCGCCTGTGGGGAGTAAGGTTCTCGGCGACTGCGGCGGGTCCGCTGGGGCTCAGCGCGAGACCACTCGTCGGCGACATGTGCGCCGTCGGCTCGCCGATGCGTCTGCGCGTTGGTCGGCGTGGGTTGCACCGCCCCGATCCCGACCGCTCGGATCGCCTGCCTCATTACCTGACCCCGACGCCGCCAGGCCCGGCCGCCGAAGCGGTAGCGCTGCCCTCTTCGCCGGTACACACCGACTCCAGGGCCGGTTTTGGCCCGAAAGCCGAAGGTACGGTTGTGGTTGCCGAACTCAATGCACCACTAGGCGGTCCCCCCCCCGGCCCGTCGCAATGAACACAGAGCAGACTTTGCGGGGCCGCTAGTTCCAGCCCACGTGTTCGCACCAACCTATAGACCATTAGGCCTAGAGTTTGTGGCCACCAGTCCTGATCGGCGCTTATCGTCAGGAGCGACCATTGGCGTTCGTAAGTGCCCCCCACGCGCTCTCAAGGCCCAAGCCCGATCCTCGGCGACCGGAACTCGCTTGAAAGCCTCCGCTTGACTCTGATGGCTGAAGGAGAGGCATATGGTGGAACATATAAGGAACATCCATGCCTCCGCCGCCTTCCCTTCCCCATCTGCGTCGACAGCTGTTGGCCCTGGAGCCCAAGCCATGCGCGCCCGTGCGGCCCTTTCGGCTCGGTGTGGAAGCGCTGGATGAGCGCTTGGGAACGGTCAGGGCGGATGCGGTGCACGAGGTTCTGCCCGAGGCGCCCCGTCAGGCCGTGGCGGCGCAGGGGTTCGCCCTGGGTCTGGCGTCCCGGGCTTCGGCGGGCGCGATCATGTGGATCCTCCAGACAACAGGGCGATCCGAGATGGGGGAGCCCTTTGGCCCCGGGCTGTCGGCCTGGGGCCTGGATCCGGGCGACCTGATCCTCGTGCGTGTGTCCGACGCCGCGTCCCTGCTGGCGGCGGGCGAAGAGGCGTTGCGCAGCGGCGCGGTGGGCGCGGTGATCATGAGCGGCTGGGGCGAGGCGAAGGTCCACGGCCTGACCGCCAGTCGAAGATTGATGATGGCGGCCCGCAGCGGGTCGACCCTGGGCCTGCTGGTGCGGGCCAATGCGGAACCGGCGCCCAGCGCGGCGGAGACCCGCTGGTCCATCGCCTCGGCCCCGTCGTCGCCCTTGGCCGCCAATGCGCCGGGACGACCGGCCTTTCGGGCGCGGCTGTTGCGCAGCCGGTCCGGCGCGCCGCCGGGCGAATGGACCCTGGAGTGGGATCGTGAGACGCGCCGCTTCGTCACGCCGTCGGCATCTGGCGGTCTGGTTTCCCGTCCTGCCGACCGACCGGCTGCGGCGGGCGCAGGCCGATCCCGCGCCGCCTGAGCATCCCGTGGTTCTGGTGGACAAGGACCGGGGCGCGCTGCGTCTGACGGCGGCGAACCCCGCCGCCCTGTCGCTGGGGCTGTCGCCCGGCATGACCCTGGCCGACGCCCAGGCGCGGGTTCCCGGGATCGAGGCGATCCCCCACGACGGCGAGGCCGACGCCCGACTGCTGCGCGCGATGCTGGAGGATTTCGACCGCTTCACCCCCATGGCGGCGCTGGACGCCCCCCACGGCCTGATGCTGGACGTGACCGGCTGCGCCCATCTGTTCGGCGGGGAGGCGCGAATGGTCAAGGTGGTCAGGGCCCGGGCCGAGCGCCTCGGGCTGCAGGTCCGGCTGGCGTTGGCCCGCACGCCCCAGACCGCCCGCGCCCTGGCCCGGTTCGGTCCGGGCGGCATCGCGCCGGAGGGGCAGGACGCTGCCCTTGCGCGGCGCCTGCCGGTGGCGGCCATGGAACTGGCTCCGCGCGATCATCAGGCGATCCGGCGGGCGGGCTTGAAGACCCTCGGCGATCTGGACGACCGCCCGCGCGCGCCGCTGGCCGCCCGGTTCGGCGCCGACTTCCCCGACCGGCTGGACCGGGTGATGGGCCGGGTGGATGTGCGCATCACGCCGCACCGTCCGCCGGCGCCGGTCACCGCCGACCGGGTGCTGGCTGAACCGATCGCCGATCTGGACGCCGTGCACGCCGTCATCGCCGACCTGCTGGCCGACGCCGAACAGCTGCTCGAGACCCGGGGTCAGGGCGCGCGCCGGTTCGTTCTGAGCCTGTATCGCCTGGACGGCCACGTCCGCCGCATCGCCCTGCAGACCGCCCGTCCCGTGCGCGAGGCCGGGGTGGTCATGCGCCTGTTCCGCGAGCGGCTGGCGGCGCTGGCCCGGCCGGTGGATCCCGGTTTCGGCTTCGACCACCTGCGTCTGGGCGCCGAACAGCTGCGCGCCGTCGCGGCCCGGCAGATCGCCTTCGACCAGCGTCCCCACGGCGGCGAGGCCCTGGACGCCCTGATCGACCAGTTGAGCGCGCGGCTGGGGCCCGAGGCGGTGCTGCGCGTCACGCCCGTGGCCTCGCACCTGCCGGAGCGATCCAGCCGGCTGGCGCCCGCCCAGGCGGCGCCGCTCGGCGAGGACTGGCCCGCCCCCGATCCGGACTCGCCGCCGCTGCGGCCGCTGCACCTGTTCGATCCGCCCCAGCCGGTGGAGGCCGTGGCCCTGGCGCCCGACAGCCCGCCCGCCCGGTTCCAGTGGCGGCGCGCCACCCACCGGGTCATCCGCGCCGAAGGCCCCGAGCGCATCGAGGCCGAGTGGTGGCGCGCCCCCCGCCACCGGGTGCGCGACTATTACCGGGTCGAGGACGAGGAGGGCCGCCGCTTCTGGCTGTTCCGCGCCGGCGGCTATGGCGAAGACCCGCCGCCGCGCTGGTACGTGCACGGGCTGTTCGCATGAGCGTCCCCTATGCCGAGCTGATCGCGGCCAGCAACTTCTCGTTCCTGCGCGGCGCCTCGCATCCCAAGGACCTGGTGCTGACCGCCGTGCTGCGCGACCACACGGGGCTGGGGTTGGCGGACCGCAACACCGTCGCGGGGGTGGTGCGGGCGTGGAGCGCGCTGAAGCAGCTCAGAGAGCACGGCGGGGCGCCCGAAAAGGTCCGCACCGGCGGCTCGCCCGGCGAGGTGATCTTCGTGGAGGATGAGGCCTCGCCCGATCTGGCGGAGGCTATCCGGGAGCGGGCGCAGGGTTTCCGCCTGCTCACCGGGGCGCGGCTGGTGTTCGCGGACGGGACGCCGGACATCGTCGCCTATCCCGAGGACCGGGCCGGATGGGGACGGCTGACGCGGCTGCTGACCCTGGGTTCGCGCCGGGCGAAAAAGGGCGCGTGCCTGCTGCATCTGACCGATCTGCTGGCGGACCCGGACGGGCTGCTGCTCATCGCCGTGCCCGACCAGAACATGGACGCCCTGCCCGACCTTCTGGCCCGCCTGAACGCGGTGCGGCCCAGCGCGGTTTGGCTGGGCGCGGCCATGCACCGGCGGGGCGACGACCGGCGGCGGCTGGCGCGGCTGAGGGCGCTGGCCGAGGGCGCGGGCACGCCCCTGCTGGCCATGAACGACGTGCTCTATCATGCCCCGGAGTCGCGGGACCTTCAGGATGTCCTGACCTGCATCCGCGAGGGTGTGACCATCGATCAGGCGGGGCGGCGCCTGCTGGCCAACGCCGAGCGCCATCTGAAGCCCCCCGAGGAAATGGCCCGCCTTTTCGCCGACGCGCCGGACGCCCTGGCGGAGACCCAGATCCTGCTGGCCCGCTCCGCGTTCGACCTGACCGCGCTTCGCTACGAATACCCCGAGGAGCCCATACCGCCGGGAAAGACGCCGCAGGGCTGGCTGGAGACCTTGGTGAACCGCCGCCTGCCGATGCGCTATCCGGACGGCGCGCCCGACAAGGTCATGGCCCTGATCCACAAGGAGCTGGCCTATATCGCCGAGCGGGATCTGGCGCCCTATTTCCTGACCATCCACGACATCGTGCGGGTGGCCGAGGACAAGGGCATCCTGTGTCAGGGGCGCGGCTCGGCCGCCAACTCGGCGGTCTGCTATGTGCTGGGCATCACCAGCGTCGATCCGGTCCACCACGACCTGCTGTTCGAGCGCTTCATGTCGGCGGACCGCAACGAACCGCCCGACATCGACGTGGATTTCGAGCACGAGCGGCGCGAGGAGATCATCCAGCACATCTATGAGACCTATGGCCGCGAGCGCGCCGGCATCGCCGCCACCGTCATCCGCTACCGCCCCCGCAGCGCCATCCGCGAGGTGGGCAAGGCCCTGGGCCTGACCGAGGACGTCACCGCGCGCCTGGCCTCCACCCAGTGGGGCGGCTGGGGTTCGTCCATCCCTGACGCCCAGATCGAACAGGCGGGCATGGACCCGGCCAACCCCATGATCCGGCGCGCCGTGGACATGGCCGCGCGCATTCTCGGGTTCCCCCGCCACCTGTCGCAGCACGTGGGCGGCTTCATCCTGACGCGCGGGCGGCTGGACGAACTGGTCCCCATCGGCAATGCGGCCATGGCCGACCGCACCTTCATCGAATGGGACAAGGACGACATCGACGAGCTGGGCCTGATGAAGGTCGATGTGCTGGCGCTGGGCATGCTGACCTGCATTCGCAAGGCGCTGGACCTGATGAAGGCGCACGAGGGCGTGGACCACGACCTGGCCTCGGTGCCGGCCGAACAGCCGGACGTCTACGACATGCTGTGCCGGGGCGACTCCATCGGGGTGTTCCAGGTGGAGAGCCGGGCCCAGATCAACATGCTGCCGCGCCTGCGGCCCCGCGCCTTCTATGATCTGGTGATCCAGGTGGCCATCGTGCGGCCCGGCCCCATCCAGGGCGACATGGTCCATCCCTATCTGCGCCGCCGCAAGGGTCAGGAAGACGTGGTCTACGCCAGCCCGGCGCCGCCCCATGACCCGGACGAGCTGAAGACCATCCTGCATCGGACCCTGGGCGTGCCCCTGTTTCAGGAGCAGGCCATGAAAGTGGCCATGGTCGCCGCCGAGTTCAGCGACCGCGAGGCCAACGGCCTGCGAAAGGCCATGGGGACCTTCCGGGGCGACGGGACGCTGCACACCTACGAGGACCGCATGGTGGGGCGGATGATCGCGCGCGGCTATGCTCCCGACTTCGCCCGGCGCTGCTTCGAGCAGATCAAGGGTTTCGGCTCCTACGGGTTTCCGGAAAGCCACGCCGCCAGCTTCGCCCGGCTGGTCTATGTGTCCAGCTACATCAAATGTCGTCACCCGGCCGCCTTCGCCGCCGCCCTGCTGAACAGCCAGCCCATGGGCTTCTACGCCCCGGCCCAGATCGTGCGCGACGCCCGCGAGCACGGGGTCGAGGTGCGGGTGATCGATGTTAACCATTCGCTCTGGGACAACACCCTGGAGGGCCCGGCCGACGCCTTGTCCCTGCGTCTGGGCCTGCGCCAGATCGACGGGTTCCGGAAGGAGTGGGCCGAAGCTTTGGCGGCCGCGCGGACCCGCCCGTTCGACGGCGTCGAAGGTCTGATGCGCCGCGCCCGCCTGCCCGTGGCGGCGCTGCGCAAGCTGGCCGACGCCGACGCCTTCCGCTCCATGGGTCTGGACCGGCGCGAGGCCCTGTGGGCGGTGCGCCGCCTGCCCGACGACGACGCCCTGCCCCTGTTCGCCGCCGCGAACACCCGTGAGCTGGGCGAAGAGCCGGACGCCGCCCTGCCCGCCATGGCCCTCAGCGAACATGTGGCCGCCGACTACCAGACCACGCGCCTGTCGTTGAAGGCGCACCCCATGGCCGTCCTGCGCCCGGTGTTCGCGAAGGAAGGATTCCTCACCTGCGCCCAGGTGGAGGCCAAGCGGTCCGGTTCGCGGGTGCGCACCGCCGGCATCGTGCTGGTGCGTCAGCGGCCCGGGAACGGCAAGGCCATCTTCATCACCCTGGAGGACGAGACCGGCGTCACCAATCTGGTCCTGTGGGTGCGCACCTTCGAGACCTATCGCCGCGTGGTCATGGGCGCGCGGCTGCTGGGCGTCGAGGGCGTGGTGGAGAAGAGCGTCGAGGGCGTGGTCCACCTGATGGCCGATCGCCTTTACGACCGCTCCGCCGACCTCAACCGTCTGTCGCCGGATCACGAGCCGGTGCTGCAGCTCTCCGGCGCCGACGAGTTCCTCCATCCCCAGCACCCCCGCGACCTGCGCATGCTGCCGGGCTCAAGGGATTTCCACTGACGAGATGCGCCACAAGCCGACATCTCAGAAGTGCCCGCAAGCGGGCTTTCCAACGATATCAAGCGCGCTTCCTGCGCGTTGCGTGTGCGGCGACTTCGGCCGCCTGGATCCGCAGGTCAGGGACGGAGGTGATCTCCCAGACTGTGCCCCTCGTCAGCGGGCCGACGGCGTGAAGCGACGGGGTGGGTTCGCCCGAACTGGTCAACGGCTCGCAGCGTTCGTTGACATGGATGCCGAGGCCATTGGGATCGGGGGTGACCAGTTCTCGCGCCAGAAGATTGCGGATCAGGGGCGACCGGCTTTGCCGGATCTCGCCGAGCGGTCCTGTACAGTTGACGACGGCGTCCAGACGCCGCGTCGCGGTCCGTTGCGAGCCGCGCGGCCGCCAGGTTAGGGTCACGGCATCCCCTTCCAGATCCAGGCTGACGACCCGCCCGGCGAGCACGGCGAGGTCGCCGGCGGCGATCATCTGGTGGATCTGTCCAGCGGCCATGGTCGACAGACGATGGCGGTGAACGTCCCAGTGCGGGCGCAGGTGGCGGAGAATGCTGGCGCGTTCCCCAGGCGACCATTCGCGCCAGAGACCGCGGGCCGAGCGGCGAACCTCGTCCACCACGTCACGCCATTCCCGGGTTCTCGCCTGTCGACGCGCCTGCCGCAGCACCTGAATGGGGCTACCTGCGTACTGCGCGGATTCAGACACGTCAGGCGCCGCGCCATGGGTGCGGGGCAACAGGCCCCGGCGCGAGATCGACAGGAGTTTGCGTCCCTGCATTCGAAGGCTCATGGCCACGTCGACCATGGTCAGGCCGGACCCGATCATCAGCACCCGATGGGCTGAGGACGGCAGGCTGGCTGCGGCTCGCCAGGGGTCGCCTACATAGCGCCAGGTCTCCTCGAGCGCCGGGGTTATGCCGGGCGGCGTCATGGGCTCGATATTGCCCAGGGCGAGCACCGCCGAGTCCGCCTCGACCTTGAAGCCGTCATCCAGCACCACGGACCAGCCGCCCGGTCGGGGCGCGAGATCGACGGCTTCGCCGCGCAGCAGGGTCAGGCGATCTCCCGAACCCTCATTGGCCATGGCCTCCGCCAGAAGGCTGCGCAGATACTCGCCATAGACACCCCGCGTGATGAAGCCGTCCCGCAACGTCCACTGGCTGTGGGTCGCCAGCCACTCGATGAGATGGTTCGGCTGGTCCGGAAAGGCGCTCATGTTGCCCAGCCGCACGTTCAGCAGGTGGTCCGGGTTGCCTGTGGCGTAGGCGGCGCCCGTGGCGAAGGAGGTGGAGCGCTCGATCAGGGTGACCTGGGTCTGCGGCGACCTGAGCAGATGAATGGCCGTCAGCAGTCCGCTGAATCCGGCGCCGATGACCGCGAAACTTTGCATGTAACCTTGCTCTCTGTTGCGCGCCGGAGGGCGCCGCCGGGTCGGTGGCCTAGAAACTCCGGGTCAGATCGATGCCGCCATAGAGGCTGTCGCCCTCATCGTTGGCGTTGGGGGCGTCGTCGAGGAATCCACCCCGGATCAGGGCGCCCCCGGTCAGCTCCAGCCGCCAGACGCGGGGCTGCAGCCAGTAGCGGCTCTTGAGCTCCAGCTGATGGCCGGCGAAGCGGCCCGAAGCTCCGGAGGCGTCGCGCACCCCGGTGCTGGCGAAGGCGTCTCGGGCCTCGTCCAGCCACACGGCGCGGTAGAAGGCGAAACCGTCCCAGCGGCTGCTGGGCGCCACCTCGACCCGAACGCCGGGCGAGCTGATGTTGGACCGGCTGAGCGGGCCGAACAGGCTGGTGGGACCGAAGTCGGGACCGCGCGGGCCGAACAGGCTGTCGAAGCGGTTGTACTCATCATCGGTCGGGTCGCTGTCGCCGCTGCCCAGATCGTACTCCAGCGACACGCGCGGCGACCAGGGCGCGTCGAAACGATAGCCCACCTCGGCGTGCAGATAATGGGCGCGCACGTCCAGATCCGTCACGTCGGCGGCGGCCGTGGAGGCGCGCGCCTCCCCGGTCTGCCAGCCGCCCTCGATTTCAAAGTCCCAGGCGCCGGCCCGGGGGGCGCGGTGCAGGCGCCCCCCGAGGGTGACGATGTCGCGGTCGCGCGTCTGGCGCCGGCCGTCCTGTTCCTCGAGGCCAAAGACATAGGCTTCCAGCGCCGCTCCGCCCGGCAAGCCTTCGCGGCCATAGAAGACGCCCCAGAAGCGCAAGTCCGTGGTCTGGTCGTCCCAGTCGTGGCGATTGTCGAGCAGGGAGGCCTGGTCCGACGGCAGGCGGTTCACCGGCAGGGTGTAGAAGGCGGAAAACTGATGGTCGCCTCGCTCCCAGTCCACGGCCGCGCCGGTGAAGGTGGTGCTGGCGTTGGGATAGCCGCCGTAGCCCACCAGACGCCGCGAGCCGAAGTCCAGCTTGAACCGTCCGACGCGCGTCGACGTCTCTGCGCCGTCGGCGAACAGGTTCGGCGTATCGAAACGCACATGGGCCTGCAGCACGTCGAAGGTGTTGATCTCGGAGTTGGTGATGGACGATCCCGCATCCGCGCCCCAGCCACGCGCATCCAGCACCTCGATCACGAGGGCGGCGGGGGCCAGGTCCAGTTCGGCGCGAAGCTGCGTGCGCAGGCTGAACAGCTGGTCCGAGCCCGTCAGGCCGGCGCGGAACTGGTCGCTGAGGCTTTCGTAGCGCGCGCGGATGTCGCCGCTGACGGTCAGGCGCTCCGGATCGCCCAGCGCCTGCTGCAGGGTCCATGACGACGCGTCCTGGGCAAGGGCGGGCGTGGCTACGGTCAGGGACGCGGCCAGGGTGAGCGCAGAGGCGCTTCGCACGATCGGTGCGGGATAGGGGATCATGAATGCGCTCCTTTATCTACTAAATAGATAGGATTTTTGGGCATGCGGTGTCGTGCAGGCGTCTGGTCCTAGCGGGGATAGAGGTGGAAACGGGCGGGCGACAGGCGCACGGATGCGCCCGGTTTAACAGCCGTCAGAGAGTCGTCGGACGGGCGGTCGAGCTCCAGGGTGCGGCCCTCGATCTCGCACTCCACGCGCATGAGAGCCCCGCGAGCGGATATGGAGATCACCCGCGCCTGCAGGCCGTCCTCAGCCAGCTGAAGGGTGTCGGGGCGCACACACAGAAGCGCCGGACCCGGGATCGCATCGGCCGGGGCCGGGCCGCGCCAACCGTGAGCGCGCACCTCGCCGTCGGCTACCTCCGCGTCCAGCTCCAGCGAGGCGCCAAGGAAGTCGTGCACGAAGGGGTTCGCGGGTCGCTCGTAGAGCGCCTGGGGGGTGTCCACCTGCTGCAGCTGCCCGTCCTTGAGAATCGCCACCCGGTCGGCCAGGTCGATGGCCTCCTCCTGGTCATGGGTGACGAAGACAGTGGTGACGCCGGTCTCGTCATGGATGTGTCGCAGCCAGCGGCGCAATTCCCGGCGCACCTTGGCGTCCAGGGCTCCGAAGGGCTCGTCCAGCAACAGGATGCGCGGCTCGATGGCCAAGGCGCGGGCCAGGGCGACACGCTGGCGTTGGCCGCCCGACAACTGGGCCGGATAGCGCCCGCCCAGATCCTCCAGCTGAACCAGCTTCAACAGCTCGCGCACGCGCGCGTTTATGTCGGCCTTCGACGGGCGCTCGCGGCGCGACCGGACCTTCAGCCCGAAGGCGATGTTGCGGGCCACGGTCATGTGGCGGAACAGGGCGTAGTGCTGGAACACCAGACCGACGCGGCGCTGGCGCGGGGTCTGGGACAGGAAGTCCTGCCCCTCGAAACTGACCTGTCCCGCGTCGGGCGTCTCGAGCCCGGCGAGGATGCGCAGAAGCGTCGTCTTGCCCGATCCCGACGGGCCAAGCAGGGCCAGAAACTCGCCGTCCTCGGCCTTCAGGCTCACGTCCTTCAGCGCGGCGAAACGGTCGAAGCTTTTGGAGACGGATTGGATCTCAAGCGGCATGATCAGTGACGTCTCCGGACGGCCAACTCGCCGGCGTAGCGCCATTCCAGCAGGCTCTTGATGAGAAGGGTGACGAGGGCGAGCCCGGCGAGCAGACTGGCGGTCGCGAAGGCGCCGACGAAATTGTACTCGTTGTAGAGAATCTCGACGTGCAGCGGCAGGGTGTTGGTCTGGCCCCGGATGTGGCCCGAGACCACGGACACGGCGCCGAACTCGCCCATGGCGCGCGCGTTGCAGAGCAGCACCCCGTAAAGCAGCGCCCAGCGGATGTTGGGCAGGGTCACCAGGAAGAAGGTGGTCCAGCCTCCGGCGCCCAGGGTGATGGCGGCGGACTCCTCGTCGGCGCCCTGTTCCTGCATCAGCGGGATCAACTCGCGCGCCACGAACGGCAGGGTGACCAGAACCGTCGCCAGCACCAGTCCGGTGACGGTGAAGACGACGCGGATGCCCAGGGCGTCGAGCACCGGCGCAAACCAGCCCGCCGCCCCGAACAGCAGGATCCACACCAGACCCGAGATCACCGGCGACACAGAGAACGGCAGGTCGATCAGGGTGGTCAGGATGCTCTTGCCCCGGAAATCGAAGCGCGTGACGCACCACGCCGCCGCTACGCCGAACACGGCGTTGAGGGGCACCGCTATGGCCGCCACCAGCAGGGTCAGACGCACCGCGGCCCAGGTGTCGGGCTGGTCGATGGAGGTGAAGAACGCCTCGGCGCCGCGCCTGAAGGCTTCCAGAAACACGGTGACCAGAGGCAGGAGGATGATGAGCGCCAGCCAGCCCAGCGCCAGCAGGAGCATGGCCGGCGCCCATCCGCGCCACGGCGACCGGGGGGAGCCGGCCGTCATGGCGCAACCCGCCTGATAAGAACGCCCTGAGCCGCGTTCAGGATCAGGAGGATGACGAAGCTGAGCACAAGCATGGCCAGCCCTACCGTCGCCGCGCCCGCATAGTTGAACTGCTCCAGCTGGATCACGATCAGCAGGGGCGCGATCTCGGAGCGCAGCGGCATGTTGCCGGCGATGAAGATGACCGAGCCGTACTCCCCGACCGCCCGGGCGAACGCGAGCCCCGCGCCCGAAATCAGGGCCGGCAGGATGGCGGGCAGGATGACCAGTCGGGCGCGCTGGAACGCCGAGGCGCCCAAGGTCTCGGCCGCCTCTTCCACCTCCCGATCCACATCCTCCAGCACCGGCTGGACCGAGCGCACCACGAACGGCAGGCCGACGAAGATGAGCGCCAGAAGAACACCCAGAGGGGTGTAGGCCACCTGGATTCCCAGCCCGGTCAGGAAGCCGCCGATGGGTCCGTTGGGCGCATAGATGGCCGTCAGGGCGATGCCCGCCACCGCCGTGGGCAGGGCGAAGGGCAGGTCGACGATGGCGTCGATGATCCGCTTGCCGGGAAAGTCATAGCGCACCAGCGCCCAGGCCACGACCACGCCCATGACCACATTGATCAGGGCCGCCAGCGCCGCCGCGCCGAAGCTGAGTCTGAGCGCAGCCACAGTGCGGGGGTCGGTCACCACGGCCCACACGCCGTCCAGCCCAAGCTCCCATGGTCGCAGCACAAGGGCCGACAGCGGAATGAGAACGACCAGCGACAGGTAGAAGACCGTGAAACCGAAGGCGATGGGAAAGCCCGGCAGGATGCTGGGGGCTTTCCACCGCCATCGTCGGGCGGCGACCGCCGTCATCCGGCGCTCGGTTGATAGATGGCGTCAAAGACGCCGCCGTCGTCGAAATGGATCTGCTGGGCCTGCTGCCAGCCGCCGAAATCGGCGATGGTGGACAGCTCCAGTTCCGGAAAGCGATCGGCGAAGCGCTCGGCGACCGCCACATTGCGAGGGCGGTAGAAGTGCTCGCTCGCCAGGGTCTGCGCCGGTTCGGAATAGAGATATTGCAGATAGGCTTCGGCGACGGCGCGCGTACCCTTTCGGTCCGCGATGCGGTCCACCACGGCGACGGAGGGTTCCGCCAGAATCGAATAGGGCGGCACGACGATGTCCACGCTTTCCGGTCCCAGCTCTTCAACGGCCAGAAACGCCTCGTTCTCCCAAGCCAGGAGAACATCCCCTATGCCGCGCTGGACGAAGGTGGTGGTGGAGCCGCGCGCGCCGGTGTCCAGCACCGGAACGTGGCGGAACAACTCCCCCACGAAAGCGCGCGCGGTCGCTTCCGATCCGCCGGGGCGGCGCAGCGCGTCGCCCCAGGCCGCCAGATAGTTCCACCGGGCGCCGCCCGATGTTTTCGGGTTGGGGGTGATCACCTGGACGCCATCGCGGACCAGATCAGGCCAGTCCTGGATGTTCCTGGGGTTTCCCTTCCTGACCAGGAACACAATGGTCGAGGTGTAGGGCGCCGAGCTGTTGGGCAGCCGGCGCTCCCAGTCCTGGGCGATCAGGCCGCGCTGGGCGATCTGGTCGATGTCCCCCGCTAAAGCCAGGGTCACCACATCGGCTTCCAGCCCGTCGATGACCGACCGGGCCTGACGCCCGGATCCGCCGTGGGACTGCTCCACGGTCACGCCGGGATTTCCCTGACGACGCCATTCAGCGTCAAACAGAGGATTATACGCCTGATAGAACTCGCGCGTCGGGTCGTAGGAGACGTTCAGCAACCGCGCCGCGCCGCCCTCCTCCGCGCCTCTTGAGCAACCCGCAAGGGCCAGCGCCCCGGTTCCCAAAAGCAATCCGCGTCGGTCCAGCATCATCAGCCCTCCTCGTTGATCGAGGGTCAGGGGGACAGATTATTTCCTATTGAACAAGTAGGGATAGGACGAGAATCTCTGAAACGTGATGTCAGGACAGCTCTTCGTGAGCGCTGGGAACCTTTGCCAAGTCAGCCAGTTTTCGGCCCTCAAGAACAGCTGCAAGGGCGTCTCGACCCTCCAGAAGAATGTGGCGAATTCGGCAGTTTTCGATATCGTTGCAGTCGTCGCAGGGCTTGAAGGCGGTGCGCGATGCGCAGGGCGCCAGGGCCAGCGGGCCGTCGACGGACCGCAGAATATCTGCCACCGTGATTTCCGACGCCGGGCGCGCCAGCTCATAGCCGCCCATGCGCCCGCGCCGGCTGTCCAGAATCCCGTCCAGCTTCAGCTCCAGAAGGATGGTCTCCAGGAATTTGCGCGGTGACCGCGCCCCCGCCGCGATCTCGGCGATCGATGCGGGCCTCGGATGACGCTCGGCCAGAAAGATCAGCGAGCGCAGGGCGTAACGGGCTTTGTTGGAGATCATGCCGCCACGATGATGGTCGGCGTGCGTGACGGCAACCGATCGTCATGGCCTGTGAGGAAAAAAATCGCCTGGACGCATGGGCGCCACGGCTCACCCGCCACTCCGTCTCGCTCAGATCGTATCGCGCCGTCCCAAGGCTCCTTTCGGAATCCTTGAATCAGCGAGATCGCCGCGTCGCAAGCTTTATGGGTTCAGAACCTGGCCTCTCGCCCTCAACGCCGCAGCCAGGGCAGCCGCAGGGGACCCTACAATCAGGTGCGCTCCGCCTGAAGTCACAGCCACCCCCCGGACGCCCAGCACCTTCAGCGCCGGGACGTCTATGCTCAATGGCGCTCGAAGCCGAAGAACGACCCGGCCATCGCATTGTAAGGCTGTGAGGATGTTCGGCCGTCCGCCCAAGGCCTCCAACAGGTCGTTCCCCAAGGCAACGCCTGTCGTGAGGCCTGCCTGCCCACTCTCCATCATCGCCGCTCGTATCTCGTCCGCCACCTGATCGGCGATGGGGCCCAGCACCACTTGCAGCGCCCGGTCCGACGGCCGCACCAGCCCGCGCGCGCCAAGCGCCTTCAGCCCCGCCTCGTCCACCGCGTTCTGGTCGTTCAGGATCAGGCGCAGGCGGGTGGTGCAGGCGTCCACGCTCTCCACATTGGCCGCCCCGCCCAGCGCCGCCAGATAGGCCCCGCCCCGCCCGCCGGACGTCGCCGCCTGCACGGCGCTGGCGGCCGCCATCGGCTCGTCCTCGCGCCCCGGCGTCTTCAGGTTCATCCAGCGGATCACCAGCCGGAACAGGCCGTAGTACAGCGCGAAATAGGCCAGCCCCACCGGGATCAGCATCAGCGGCCGCGTCGACTGGTTGAAGTTCAGCACATAGTCGAACAGCCCGGCCGAAAAGCCGAAGCCCAGCTTCACGTCCAGCAGGCTCATGATCACCATGGCCGCGCCGGTCAGCACCGTGTGTACGGCGTACAGCACCGGGGCCAGGAACATGAAGGTGAACTCGATGGGCTCGGTCACCCCCGTCAGGAACGCCGTCAGGGCCAAGGACATGAGCATGCCGCCCACGGCCTTTTTCCGCTCCGGTTTCGCGGCGTGGTACATGGCCAGGCACGCGGCGGGCAGGCCGAACATCATCACCGGGAAGAAACCGGACATGAAGGCGCCCGCCTCCGGGTCGCCGGCGAAGAACCGGCGCAGGTCGCCGGTGACGCCCTGATAATCCCCGATCACGAACCAGGCGATGTTGTTGAGGATGTGGTGCAGGCCCGTGACGATCAGCAGCCGGTTCAGCACCCCGTAGAGGAACAGCCCCACCTCGCCCGAGCCGACGATGGCGCGGCTGAAGCCGTCCATGGCCCCGCTGATGCCGGAAAAGCCGAACCCGATGATGGCCGCCAGCGCCAGCCCCGCCACCCCGCTGACGATGGGCACGAAGCGCCGCCCGGCGAAGAACGCCAGATACTCCGGCAGCTTGAGGGTCGAGAACCGGTTGTAGAAATCCCCCGCGATCAGGCCGGAGATGATTCCGACGGGCACGCTGAGCCGCGCCAGCGCCCCGTCTCGCCATGCCGCCTCGGCCAGCGCGACGGAGGTTTCGGGCAGTCCCGCCGCCACCTCTGGCGGCACGACCAGCAGGGCCTTGGCCCCCTCGACAGCGATCAGGAAACAGACCACCCCCGCCAGCCCCGCCGCCCCGTTGCCGTCGCGGGCGAAGCCCACCGCGACGCCGATGGCGAACAGCAGGCCCAGGTTCGAGAACACCGCGTCCCCGGCCGCCGACATGAAGGCGATGTCCAGCAGGTCGGGCTGGCCCAGCCTGAGCAGCAGGGCGGCGGCGGGCAGCACCGCGATGGGCAGCATCAGGGCGCGGCCCAGCGGCTGCAGGCGTTCGAGCAGGGCCTTCATCGGTCGGGTCCCCTTCGGAAATCATCGGCCAGGGCGCGCACCTCGTCCACGGACGAGCAGGCCAGCGCCCGCGCCGCCAGATCGCGGCACGCCTCCAGCGTCAGGCCGCGCAGCAGCGCCTTCAGGTCCGGCAGCACGGCGGGCGCCGCCGAAAGCTCGGTCACGCCCAGCCCCACCAGAATCGGCGCTGCGGCCATGTCCCCGGCCAGCCCGCCGCACACCCCGACCCAGCGCCCCTTCGCCTGACCCGCCTCGCAGGTCTGGCGGATCAGGCGCAGCACGGCGGGGTGCAGCCCGTCGATGTCGGCGGCCACCGCCGGATTGCCTCGGTCCCGGGCCAGCACATATTGCGTCAGGTCATTGGTGCCGATGGACAGGAAGTCCGCCTGTTCAGCGATCAGGTCGGCGGTGACGGCGGCGGCGGGCGTCTCGATCATCACCCCCAGCTGAACCGGCGTCGCCACCCCCATGTCGCGCCGCGCCTCCTCCAGCATGTGACGCACGGCGGCCAGTTCATCGGGGCTGGCCACCATGGGCACCATGATGCGGCACTGGCCGGCGGGCGTCACCCGCAGGATGGCCCGCAGCTGGGTCATCAGCAGTTGCGGCCGCCACAGCCCCACCCGCACCCCGCGCAGGCCCAGCGCCGGGTTCTCCTCGTGGGGAATGGGCAGATAGGGCATGGGCTTGTCCCCACCTGCGTCCAGCGTCCGCACGATCAGCGGCCGCCCGCCCAGCCCGTCGGCGATGGCCTGATACCGGGCCGCCTGTTCGTCCTCGTCTGGGGACGTCTCGCGCTCAAGGAAGAGGAATTCTGTGCGCAGCAGGCCGCAACCCTCGGCCCCATTGGCCACAGCCCTCTCAGCCTCGCCTACCGCGCCCAGATTGGCGAACACCTCGATGCGCGTGCCGTCCGACAGGCGGCAGTCCTCGCCCGCGTTCTCCAGGGCGGCGGCGTGGCGCTGGTGGCGCCGGGCCAGCGCGGTCTGCGCCGCCCCCAGCGCCGCGGCGTCCGGCGACACCCGAACGGTCCCGGCGTCGGCGTCCAGGATCAGGGCCGCCCCGTCCATCACGTCCATCAGTTCGTCGCCCACCGCCACCAGACACGGCAGGCCCATGGAGGCGGCCAGGATGGCCACATGGGACGTGGGTCCGCCGCGCGCGATGCACAGCCCGCCGATCCGCGACGGGTCCAGCGCCATCACCTGCGACGGCGCCAGTTCCCCGGCGATGACCACCGCCCCGGCGGGCAGGTCCGCGGCGCCCTCGCCTTCCCCGGTCAGCACGGCCAGCACCTGACGCTCCAGATCCTTGAGGTCGTCCACCCGCTCCGCCATGCGCCGGTCGCCCAGGGCGTTCAGCGCCTGCACGAAGCCGTCGATGGCGGCGCGCCAGGCATGGCCCGCGCTGCGCCCTTCATTGATGCCTCGCTGCGCCGAGGCCAACAGTTCGGGATCCTCCAGAAACGCCAGATGGGCGCCGGCGATGGCGCCGCGCGTGGCGTCGCCGCCTGTCAGGGCCTGCAGCCGCTCGCGCACCGCCTCCAGCGCCCCGTTCAGCGCAGCGTGCTCGGCGCCCGCGCCGCGCCCGTCGACGGCCACCTCGATCTCGCTGCGGATCAGCCGCGCGGCCTGGCCGATGGCCACGCCCGGCGCCGCCGTCACTCCGCGCAGAATCCCGGTGTGCAGCGCCCGCCGTGGGTCCGCGGCCGGCTCCGTTGTGGTTTTCAGGGCGGGCGCCGGACTGGCCTCGCCCATGCCGCCCTCGATCAGTTCGGCCAGCGCCTGCACCGCCCGCGCCGCGTCCGGCCCGCTGGCAGACAGGGTGATGGCGTCCCCATGCCGGATGGCCAGCGCCATGACCCCCACCGGGCTCTTCGCGCTGGAGCGACGATTGAAGGCCGCCACCGTCACCTCGGCGTCGAACCCCTTGGCCAGCGCCGCGATGCGGGCCGCCGGGCGGGCGTGGATGCCGTGGGCCAACGGCGTCACCACCTGCCGTTCGGCGGCTGGCCCCGCCGCCTGTGCAGTGTCCGCCCCGGCCGCTAGCGCCCGCAGGGTGATCAGCGGATCGCCCGCCTTCACTTCCCGGTCCGTGACCCGGCTGGCCACCTCGAAAGCGTCGCCGTTGGTGATGATGATCGGGGTGATCAGGCTCTTCGCTCGCCCCGCGATCCGGTCCAGATCGAACTCGATCAGCGGGTCGCCCGCCTTGACCGCCTCACCCTCCGCGACGCGGGCGATAAAGCCCTCGCCCTTCAGGGCTACGGTCTCCAGACCGATGTGCATCAGCACCTCGACCCCGCCCTCGCTGCGGATGGTCACCGCGTGGAGAGCGGGCGCCAGGATCGTCACCACCCCGTCGCAGGGCGCACGGAGCACGCCCTCGACGGGGTCCACCGCCACCCCGTCGCCCATCATCCGCTCGGCGAAGACCGGGTCCGGCGCCTCGGAAAGCGGCGCCGCCCAGCCGGCGAGCGGTGCGACGAGGACGAGGTCGGTCATGGGCGCTCCCGCCCGCCGAGGGTGATGCGCTCGACCGCCCAGATGGGATCGACGGAGTCTCGCGTAAACCGCAGGCACAGGTCATGGCGGCCGTCCTGCGGCGCGATCGCGCCGGTCAGGACGGTGATGCCGTCATTGTCCACGGCAGGCGCCAGCGGCAAGGCCCCGATGAGCGGCCCCTCGCAGCTGTCCAGCCGGATTTCCAGCTCGCCTTCCGGCGTGGCCATGGGATGCAGCGGCACCGAGTCCCGCGCCGCCCCCACCTGATAGTTGAAGGGGTGAGACCCCACGTGCGCGGTCACCATGGTCACCCCGTCCAGCGGCGCCGCCTCATAGACCCAGCACGGGTTGAGGATATCGGTCACCAGCACGGCGCGCTCGTCCGTGCCCGGCCCGCGCGGCGCGTCGTCCTCCAGCGCCAGCACCAGCCCGCCCACGCACTGGGCCAGCTGGTGGCTGGTGCGCGTCACCGCATCCCGGCGCGTCACGGTCCATTCGCGCTCACGGCCCACCGCCGCGCCGTTCAGCCACGTGGAGGCCCGGACCACGGCGCCGGGCTGGACGATCACCGCGTCCTCATAAACCGCCGCGTCGGACGTCACATCCCCGCCGTCGGTCGTATAGCGGATCTCGCCGGCGCCGAACTCGCTCGACAGTGAAACCGAAAGGGCTTCGTCCGCGCCCTCATCGGCCAGGTCCAGGGACAGCATCGGCTCCAGCCAGATGGTCGCGTGGGTCACGCCCAGCGCCTCGTAGCGATCCAGCTGGTCGGGCAGGCGCGCCGCGAAGCTCGCCCAATCGTTGGCGTGGGGCGGCGACCAGGCCAGCTCGGCCACCGCCGCCATGCGCGGGAACAGCTTGTCCCACAGGCGCTCCTCGGTGCGGATGTGCTCGGTCCAGACATTGCCCTGCACGCCCAGGATATGATCCAGCTGGTCCTCGGTCAGGGCGTCCGGCGCCGGGTCGAAGGCGTAGACGTCGCGGGTGCTGATCACCGCGCCGCGGCCGGGGGACTCGTCGGGGCTGTTGCTTTGGCGATGGTCGAAATACAGCACCGGCGCGGGGGTCAGGACGGTGTCATGCCCCATCCGCGCCGCCTCGATGGCGCCGTCGATGCCGCGCCAGGACATGACCGTGGCGTTGGGCGCCAAGCCCCCTTCGAGGATCTCGTCCCAGCCGATCAGGCGCCGGCCGGCGGCGTTCAGATGGCGCTCGATGCGCCGCACGAACCAGCTCTGGAGCTCGCTTTCGTCCGCCACGCCCAGTTCGACCATGCGCGCCTGGATGTGGGCGTTGGCTTCCCATTGATCCTTGACCGCCTCGTCGCCGCCGATGTGGATGTACTCGCTCGGGAACAGGGCCATGACCTCGTCCAGCACCGTCTCCAGGAATGCGAACGTCCCGTCCTCGATGTTGAAGAGCCACGGGAACACACCCCAGTCGGTGAACACCGCGTCCGGCAGGTCCTCGACCGATCCCAGTTCCGGATAGGCCACGACGGCCGCCAGGGCGTGGCCCGGCATCTCGATCTCGGGCACCACGGTGATGTTCAGCGCGGCGGCATAGGCCACGATCTCGCGCACCTGATCCTGGGTGTAGAAGCCGCCGTAAAGCAGCGGCTCACCGTTGGCGTCAAAGCCCGCCGCTCCGGCCTGCTGGCGCCACGCGCCCACCTCGGTCAGTCGGGGATAAGCGTTGATCTCCAGCCGCCAGGCCTGGTCGTCGGTCAGGTGCCAGTGCAGCACGTTCAGCTTGTGCATGGCCATGACGTCGATCAGGTCCCGGACCATCTCGATGCTCTGGAAGTGGCGCGCCGAATCCAGCATCAGCCCGCGCCAGCCGAAGCGCGGCGCGTCCTCGATGGTCGTCGCGGCGATCTCGACCGACCCCTGTCCCGCTTCAGCGGTTGCCAGCTGCCACAGGCTCACCCCGCCATACAGGAGGCCGCCGAAATCGGACGCGACGATGGTCGCCCCGCCCGGTCCGACCGCCAGCCCATAGGCGTCCTCGGCGCCGCCTTCATTCCGTTCGAACACGATCCCCGCCCCGGGCTCGTCCGACACGGCCAGCTCAAGCCCTCGCGTACGGCGGATCAGGTCGGTGAAGTATGCAGCGGCCCGCGCCGCCTCCGCATCGCCCGGCGGGACCCGCACCACAGTGGTCGGGTCCAGACGGAACACGCCCTCGGCCGGCATGGCCGAGACCGGCGCCGGGATCAGCGAGGGAGCCAGCGCCCACGACGGGGCCGCGACCGTCGTCAGTCCGGCGAGGGACAGGACGACGGCGGATGAAATGGTCTTGAACATGTAAGGCCCCTCGCACTCGGGAAGACTTTCCGGCGAAAGAGGGGGCGGCGCAATGCGGCCGCCCCAGTTCGCTCAGGGGATAGGCTGACGAAGGCGGCGCGGAGCGGCGGGATCGCCCGCCCCGCGCCCCTGCGTCAGAAGTTGACGGCGAGCGTCGCCATCAGCTTTCGGCCGGTCCGGTACACGCCGCGCGGCAGCGCCACCGTATCCGCATAGTTGTAGTACTCGCTGTCCAGCAGGTTCTGGCCGGCGAAGGTCATGCTGACCTGGTCGTTGAAGGCCCAGCTGACCGTGGCGTCCAGGTTCTCGTGGTCGTCCACGTACATGTTGTTGGCCCGGTCCACGCCCGTGAAGTACTCCGAGCGCCAGCTGTAGCCGAGGCGGGCGGAGAACGGTCCGTTCTCGTAGAACGGGCTGATGTTCAGCTGGTGGTTCGAGTTGTACGGCAGGGGCGAGCCGTCGGCCGCCTCGGCGTCCACATAGGTGTAGTTGGCCAGCAGGCCGAAGCCGTAGGCGAAGGTCTGCTGATAGGCCAGGGCCACGCCGCGCACCTCGGCCGAGCCGGCGTTCGCCGGGCGGCTGATCTGATAGGTGGTGACCGCCTGCTGGGCCTGGTTGAAGTGCTCCTCGGGCGAGGTCTGCTGCAGGATGTAGTTGTCGATGTCCTTGTAGAAGAACTCGGCGCCCAGGATGGCCTCGGGCTGGAAATACCACTCCAGCGAGGCATGCAGGTTCAGCGATTCATACGGGTTCAGGTCCGGATTGCCGCCGCCGCCGGTCAGGATCTGGTCCGACAGCCAGAAGTAGTTGGACATGTCCGCGAAGTTCGGCCGCGCGATCACCTGGGCCGCCGACAGGCGCAGGATCAGGTCGTCCGCCAGATCGATGGCCACGTTCGCACTGGGCAGCCAGTTGTCATAGTCCTTGGTGGCCACCACCCATTCCCAGTCGGCCTCAGTGGTGCCGCACCCGGACGCCGTCTGGTTGATGCAGGTGTAGCCGCCGCTCTCGGACTCGGTGCGCACATATCGCAGGCCGAAGTTCCCGCGCATCCGGCCGGTGTCGAAGTCGGCCTGCACATAGGCGGCGTGGGCCGACTCCTGGATGTTCCAGTTCTGCGAGGTGAACTCGGCGTTGCCGAACACCGTCACCTCCGGAGCGGTCTGCCAGGGCTGCAGATAGCCGCCTGAGGCCAGGTAGTCGGCCAGGGCCGCGCCATCCAGCACGAAGCGGGTCTGCATCTGATCGTTGACGTCAAAGCCGTTCAGATAGTTCGACGGAACCTGACGGGGATTGAACATGGAGGCGTCGCCGACCCAGCCATAGACCGGGATCGAGACCCCCGACATGCGCTGGTCGGTCTCGTGATCCCGATACTTGTACCCGAACCGGATCTGGGTGATCGCACCGGGCAAGGCATAGCCGAAGTCGATCTGGGCGTACTGCTCCTCGTCCGTGGTCGGCTTGGAGACGATGTTGCCGCCCCAGCCCGAGTTCCAGCCGTCGGGGCCCACCGTGGGATCACCCGCGCCCCAGCCGCCGTCGAAGGCGAAGGCTGTCGGGTCATCCATGATGTTGTTCTCGTAGGTGACCACGCCGGGCCGCCCGGGGGCGCCGGAGATGTCCACCGTGTAGTTCGACCAGTTCAGGAATTCGCCGAACAGCTGGCGCTGGGTGCCGCCCTCGGCGGTGGTGTAGCCAACGACGCCCGAGACGTCCCAGCGGTCTCCGCTCCATTCCAGGTTCAGCCGGTAGCTGTCCGAGGTCATGGCCGCCTCGCGGTACTGCACGTCCAGCACAGACAGGGCGTTGTCAAAGGAAGCCCGCGTGATGATCCCGTTCTCGACCGTGATATCGGTCAGGCGGTCGATGGCGTTCCAGGTGTTGCCCTGGAAGGCGAACATGGACTGGTTGGTGTTGTCATAGCTGGCGTCGATGCGCAGCCAGTCGAAATTGATCTCCAGATTCGGGGTCGGCCGCCATTGCAGGGCCGCCATATAGCTGTCGCGGTCGCGCTGCTGCTCGAAATAGGACGCCGCCAGGGCGTTCAGGCCGATGGCGTCCGGATTCGCCGCCAGGGTGTCGGCGCAGGCGCCGACGCAGGTCGGAGACCCCGGCTTCCACGACGCCTCGGTCGAAGGCGCATATTCGGCCGCCGTGATCGTGCCGTAGGACTGAACCCCGTCGCGGCGCAGGAAGTCACTGGCCCGCTGGGCGGCCATCAGAACGCCGAACGTGCGCTCCGGATTGGTCCAGTTGCCCATGACCGAATACTGGAAATCGCCTTCCTCGGACCGGTCGTTCCACAGATAGGTGACTGCGCCCGAGATGGGGTTGATGCCCGCGTCGAGCGGACGGCGGGTGTTGACGATCACCGTGCCGCCGATGGAGCCCTCGTCGATGCGCGGCTCGGGCGTCTTGTAGACCTCGACGCTGCCGACGATCTGCGGCGCCAGCAGCGCGTAGTTGAAGGTCCGGCCCGGCTGATCGAGGATGAACCAGTCCGCCGAGGCCACCGTCTGGCCGTTCAGCAGGGTGCGGTTCAGAGCGGGGTCGGTGCCCAGGATCGAGACCTTCTCGCCCTGGCCGAACTCGCGGTCGATGGTAACGCCCGGAATGATGGTGATGGCCTCGGCCACGTTGGAGGACGGGAAGCGGCCCACATCCTCGGCCGTCACCACATCAATGATGGAGTTGGAGCTGCGCTTGGTCTCCAGAGATTGCTGAAGCGAAGCGCGGATGCCGGTGACAACGACCTCGTCCACCTCCGTCACGTCCTGTTGGGACTGAGCCCCGGACTGGGCCATGGCCGCGCCGGCGGCCAGGATGGCCAGACCGCTGACGGATGTTGCAATGAGCGATTTACGAACTCTGGTCACCCGGCACTCTCCCCTCAAAGATGGGGACCCCCGTCCCCAAGCCGATTGAAGCCCAATATGATACCAATGACCCCGCTTTACTCATTGCAGGAACACGGGTGTGTCAGGCCAATGAACCGGACACTGACCCATTACGAAAAAATGACAAGCCCAAAATGATGCCAATTCGGAACAAATTTGATATTGGTATCTCATTGGTCCGATGTTACCGTCACCGACGACGCGGGATGATTGGCCCGCCGGGGGGAGGTTTCGTCCATGTTTTCTGAACGGATCGGCGCGCTGGACCAGGGCGATCACGCGCCCCTTTACAAACAGCTTCAGAAGGCCCTGCGGGACGCCATCAACGCCAAGGTGCTGGCGCCCGACGACGCCCTGCCTGCGGAACGGGATCTGGCGGCCGAGTACAAAATCTCGCGCATCACCGTGCGCAAGGCGCTGGACGGCCTGGTGGGCGAGGGCCTGCTGACCCGCCGCCAAGGCGCCGGCACCTTCGTCGCCGCCCGCGTGGAAAAGAACTTCTCCAAGCTCTCCTCCTTCACCGAGGACATGATCTCGCGCGGACGCACCCCGCACAGCGCCTGGCTGAACAAGACGCGCGGCTCCGTGACGCCGGAGGAGTCCATGACCCTGGGCCTGTCGCCCGGGACGCCGGTCTACCGCTTCAGCCGCATCCGCTACGCCGACGGCGCGGTCATGGCGCTGGAGTTCTCCACCATTCCCGGTTTCTGCCTGGCCTCGCCCGATGACGTGGACCATTCCCTCTATGCGGCGCTGGAGAAGACCGGCCACCGCCCCGCCCGCGCGCTGCAGCGCCTGCGCGCCGTGCTTCTGGGGGCCGAGCACGCCGAGCTGATGGGCCTGCGCCCCACCGATCCCGCCCTGTTGATCGAGCGGCGCGGCATCCTGGCGGACGGCCGGACCGTTGAGGTGACGCAGTCCTATTACCGCGGCGACGCCTATGACTTCGTCGCCGAACTGAACGCCCTGTCGTGAGAACCGCCGCCGTGAGCGCCCCGTCCGCCGAGTCCACCCGCATGTTCGCCGAGGCCGCCGAAGCCTCGTCCGTTGTGGCGCGCCAGCTCGCGGCCAACACCGGCGTCGTGCGCGACCTGGCCGAAACTCTGCGCCGCAAGCCGCCCCGCGCCGTCGTCACCTTCGGGCGCGGCAGCTCGGACCACGCCGGCACCTACGGCCGCTATCTCATGGGCACGCGGCTGGGGGTCCTGACCTCGGCCGCCGGGCTGTCGGTGAGCTCGGTCTATCAGACCCACCAGACCCTGGACGGGGTGCTGGGGCTGGCCATCTCCCAGTCGGGCAAGAGCCCGGATCTGCTGTCCGCCGTGCGCGCGGCGAAGGACGCCGGGGCCCGCATGGTCGCCCTGGTGAACGATGCGGCCTCGCCGCTGGCCAAGGCCGCCGACATTGTCATTCCCCTGCACGCCGGGCCCGAGCGAAGCGTGGCGGCCACCAAATCCTACATCGCCTCGTTGAGCGCCCTGGCCCATCTGACGGCGGCATGGAGCGATGACGAGGGTCTGCGGACCGGCCTGTCCGCCCTGCCCGCCCAGCTGATCCAGGCCTGGGCGCTGGACTGGTCCCGGGGGGTCGAGGCCCTCGGAGACGCCCGCAACCTCTATGTGCTGGGACGCGGCGTCGGCTACGGCGTGGCCCTGGAGGCGGCGCTCAAGTTCAAGGAGACCTGCGGGCTGCACGCCGAGGCGTTCTCGACCGCCGAGGTGCTGCACGGCCCCATGGCCCTGGTCGAGCCCGGCTTTCCCGCCCTCGTCTTCGCCCAGAACGACGAGACCCGCGACGGCGTGCGCGCCATGGCCGCCGACATGGCCGCACGCGGCGCCCACGTGCTGACGGCCGCGTCCGGCGAGCCCGGCGGCCTGCCCGCCCTGGCCGCCGACCCCGGGCTGGAGCCGATCCTGATGATCCAGAGTTTCTACCGCATGGCCAACGCCCTGTCGGTGGCCCGGGGCTATGACCCCGATCGCCCGCCCCATCTGAACAAGGTCACTGAAACGGTCTGATGCGCACGGTTCTGATCAATGGCCGGGTCCTGACCGGCGACCTCCTGCGCGAGGACGTGGCGGTGGTTCTGGACGGCGACCGCATCGCCGACGTGGTCGCCGCCGCCGCCGCGCCCGATGGCCCGCGCGTGGACCTGGACGGCGGGACCCTGCTGCCCGGCTTCATCGACACCCAGGTCAACGGCGGCGGCGGGGTCCTGTTCAACGACGAGCCGACTGTGGAGGGCATAGGGGCCATCGCCGCCGCCCACCGCCGCTTCGGCACCACCGGCTTTTTGCCCACCCTGATCAGCGACGATCTGGATGTCATCGACCGGGCCATGCGCGCGGTGGAGGCGGCCATGGAACAGGGCGTGCCCGGCGTTCTCGGCATCCACATCGAAGGCCCCTATCTCAGCGCCCGGCGCCGCGGCATCCACAGCCTGGATCACCTGCGGGATCTGGACGAGGAAGGCCTGGCCCTGCTCACCTCCCTGAACAAGGGCCGCACCCTGGTCACCGTGGCGCCCGAGGCGGCGACGCCGGCGATGATCGGCCGTCTGGCCGCCGCAGGGGTGGTGGTCGCCATCGGCCACACCAACGCCGGCTATGACGAGGCCCGCCGCGCGCTGGACGCGGGCGCCTCCGGCGTCACTCACCTGTTCAACGCCATGAGCCAGTTGGGCAACCGCGAGCCCGGCGTCGTGGGCGCGGCGCTGGACGACCCGAACTGCTGGTGCGGCCTGATCGTGGACGGTCGCCACGTCCATGACGCCACACTGAAGATCGCCCTGCGCGCCCGGCCGCTGGACCGATTCATGCTGGTGACCGACGCCATGCCGTCGGTGGGCATGACCGACAAGGTGTTCTTGCTGAACGGCCGTCGCATCACGGTTCAAGACGGCGTCTGCATGGACGCGCACGGCACACTGGCCGGCGCCGACCTGGACATGGCCTCGGCCGTCCGCAACGCCGTTGACCGCCTCGGCCTCACCCTGCCCCAGGCCGCCTTCATGGCCTCCGCCGCCCCGGCCGCCTTCATGGGCCTGTCGGACCAGCGCGGCCGCATAGAAGCCGGGCTCATGGCTGACCTCGTGCTACTGGATGATGGGGGCCGGCCGGTCCGCACCTGGATCAGGGGACACGCCGAAAATGGGAGAGGATAACGCTGCGATTGAGGGAACCCGATATCAGGGGGCGCCCCGACGTTGGAGTAGGCGGATGTTGCACTCCCCGAGGCCCCGCCGGGCGCTTGGCGCGTATTATATAGCTTCTTATGCTGGCGGCATGGGTCGGACGAGCCGAGAAAGCGCCTATGAAATGAGGCCCCGAGCCGCGAATAACGCTTTCACCTGCTCGGTCGCCAGCTCAGCGAGACTTCCTTCCTGACGAACTTCGCAGGCGACCGGAGTCTGCCGGATTCAAAAGCGATTTCGAAAGGCCCTGAAAGCCCTGAATCACTCCCACTCGATCGTGCCCGGCGGCTTGGAGGTCACGTCATAGACCACCCGGTTCACGCCGCGCACCTCGTTGATGATGCGGGTGGCGGTGCGGGCAAGAACCTCCCAGGGGAATTGGTAGAAGTCCGCCGTCATGCCGTCGGTGGAGGTGACGGCGCGCAGGGCCAGCACCTTCTCGTATGTCCGCGCGTCGCCCATCACGCCCACGGTTTTGACCGGCAGCAGCACGGCGAAGGCCTGCCAGATCTCGTCGTACAGGCCCGCCTTGCGGATCTCGTCCAGATAGATGGCGTCGGCGTCCTGCAGGGTCTTCACCGCGTCCGGGGTGATCTCGCCGGGGATGCGGATGGCCAGGCCCGGTCCGGGGAACGGGTGGCGGCCCACGAAGGCGTCGGTCAGGCCCAGCTCCCGGCCCAGCGCCCGCACCTCGTCCTTGAACAGTTCGCGCAGGGGCTCCACCAGCTTCAGCTTCATGAAGTCCGGCAGGCCGCCCACATTGTGGTGGCTCTTGATCACATGCGCCTTGCCGCTGGACGACGACACGCTTTCGATGACGTCGGGATAGAGTGTGCCCTGCGCCAGGAACTCGGCGCCGTCGATCTTGCCGGCCTCGCGGTCGAAGACCTCGATGAAAACCCGGCCGATGATCTTGCGCTTGGTCTCGGGGTCCGACTGGCCCGCCAGCTCGCCGAGGAATTCCTTCGACGCATCAACATGGATCAGCGGGATATTGTAGTGTTCCCTGAACAGGGTCGTGACCTGTGTCGCCTCATCCTTGCGCAGCAGGCCGGTGTCCACGAACACGCAGGTCAGCTGATCGCCGATGGCCTCGTGGATCAGCACCGCCGCGACAGAGCTGTCGACGCCGCCGGACAGGCCGCAGACGACCTTGGCCGAACCGACCTGTTCGCGGATCTGGGCGATCTTCTCGTCGCGATAGGCGGCCATGGTCCAGTCGCCGGACAGCCCCGCGATGCCGTGCGTAAAGTTCTTCAGCATCGCCGCGCCACGCGGCGTGTGCATCACCTCGGGATGGAACTGAACGCCATAGAAGCGGCGGATCTCGTCGGCGATCACGGCATAGGGCGAACCGGGCGAGGAGGCGACGACGTCAAAGCCCGCCGGGATGGCGACGATCTTGTCGCCGTGGCTCATCCAGACGGTTTCTTCCTCCCCGACCGGGGCCAGGCCGGCCAGCAGGGGCGAGGTCCTTTCGACGGTGATCTCGGCGCGACCGAACTCGCGATGGTGACCGCCCTCGACCTTGCCGCCCAGTTGTTCGCACATGGTCATCTCGCCGTAGCAGATGCCCAGCACGGGAACCCCCGCCTCGAACACGCCCTGCGGCGCGCGGGGGCTGCCTTCCTCGTGCACGCTCTCCGGCCCGCCCGACAGGATGATCGCCGCCGGGCTCATGGCCTCAAGCGCAGCCTCGGCCTTGGCGTAGGGATGGATCTCGCAATAGACGTTCGCCTCGCGCAGCCGCCGCGCGATCAGCTGCGTCACCTGGCTGCCGAAATCGACGATGAGGACTTTCTGGTGCTGGGTGGTCATGCGGTCGAATCCGGGGCGAGGGAATGGGCGGGGTCTAGGCCGTGGTCGGCCGAAATTTCAAGGGCGGCGAGACCATCAGCCTCCAGCCGCGCGATCAGGGCGTCCAGCGCCACGGCCAGATTTTCATCCACGTGATGCAAGGTCGAGGTCCAGTCCTCCAGCGCCGTCAGCTCGGCCCGTCCGTCGGACACTCCGCGCAGGGCGATCAGGGGCACGCCGAAGGTCTGGGCCGCACGCAGCAGCGCCCAGGTCTCCATGTCCACCATCTCGGCCTCGATGGCGTCATAGGCCGCGCCGGAAATCACATCGCCGCCGGTGGACAGGCTGGCGCACGGCACGCCCGGGACCGGGCACGGCAGGGGCAGCACGGCGGGCAGGTCCGACAGCGGGGTCACGCCCTTCGCAAACCCCAGCGGGCTGGCGTCCATGTCGCGATAGCTGACCGACGACGCCTGATAGACCGCCGCATGCGCCAGCGTCCGCGAGCCGCACGACCCCAGCGACACGATCAGATCCGGCAGGGCCCCGTCCGCCGCCATACGCCCCAGCGCAGCGGTCAGGGCCACCGCCGCCTCCACCGGGCCGACGCCGGTCATCAGCGGCTGGATGCGCGCCCGCAGATGCACGCCGTACTCCGCCGGCGCCGCCATTACCGGCAGCACCGCCAGCCCGCCCCAGCGCGCCACCCGTCCGCTCATCCGGCGCGCTCGTAAAGCGCCGCGAAGAACCCGTCGGTGCCGCTGGCAGCAGGGCTGAGGCGCAGCCTGTGCCCCTTGGCGAACCCGCCCAGCCGCTCGCGCGCCCCATCGCTGAAAGCCGGATTGGCCAGGGCGTCGGCCACAGCCACCGGCCGGAACTCCCCATGCGCCGCCTCGAAAGCGTCCGCCGTCTTTTCATTCTCGCCGGTCAGCATCGAACAGGTCACATACACCAGCCGCCCTCCCGGCTTCACCAGCGCCGCGGCCCGGCCCAGGATCGCGACCTGCAGCCTGTGCAGCCGCTCGACCTCGTCGGCCTTCAGGCGCCACGCATCCTCGGGCCGCCGCCGCCAGGTGCCCGAACCCGAGCACGGCGCATCTACCAGCACCAGATCGGCCCCGCCGACCAGATCCTCGACCCCCTCGCCGTCCGCGCCGAGCAGCCGCAGTTCTGCGTCCACGCCCGCCCGCTCCAGCCGCGGCCGGATGGCGTCCAGACGTTTCATGCTGATATCGGCGGCGATCAGCGTGCCGACCCCCTGCTGCGCCAGCCCCAGGGTCTTGCCGCCCCCGCCGGCGCAATAGTCCACCACCGTCGCGCCCGACAGGTCCAGCCCGCCGCCCGACAGCCAGCAGACCATCTGGCTGCCCTCGTCCTGGATCTCGAAGCGCCCGGCCTTGAAGCCCTCCAGCGCCTGCACGTTCGGCGGCGGCTCGGCGGCCAGCCGCAGGCCCCACACCGACCACGGGGTGCGCTCAGGCGACAGCCCGGCTTCGCGCAGTTCGGCCTCCGCCGCCTCCACGCTCGTCTTCGCCCCGTTGACCCGCAGGTCGATGGGCGCGCGCGGGCTCATCAGCGCCTCGGCCTCCTCGGCCCAGCGGTCGCCGAAGGTCGCCTTGAAATCCTCCACCACGAATTCCGGCAGGCCCGAGGCGATCCAGCCCGGCGGCTGGCCCTCCGGCGCCGTGATCCGCGCCCGCTCCTGTTTCGACAGGGGCTTGGGCCCGTAGCCGTCGCCGGAATGCAGGGCCTCGATCTGGTCCAGCGGCATGCCGTCGATCAGGGCCAGCGACCCGATCACCAGCGCTCGCCCGTCCTCACGCCCGCCCATGGCCCATACCAGCCGCGCCCGCGCGCGGATGACCCGGTACACCCGGTCGGCGATGGCGCGCCGGTCCCCGGATCCCGCATAGCGGTTGGCGCGGCCCCATTCCTTCAGCACGACCTCGGCCGGCTGACGGCCCTGGGCGAGGGAGTCGAGGATCGAGGCGGCGGCGGACAGGCGGGCGGCTGGGGTCACTCAGATCTTTCAGATGAACAGGGCGGCGAGGATCATGATCAGGCCGATCAGGCTGACCAGCCAGATCAAGGATCGCACATAGGGAATTCCGAGCATGTACACCGGCACATAGGCGATCCGTGCGAAGACATACATCTGCGCCCCGATGTAGGTGAGGTCCCCTGCCTTGCCCGCCACCTCGGCCATGATAACGGCCGCCGCGAACAACGGCAGGGTCTCGAACAGATTGGCCTGCGCCCGGATCAGTCGGCCCGCCATGGGGCCAGGCGGCGGCGCCACGCCGTCTCGCGGCCCGGCGTTCCACTTGATCCCCAGCTCCGAGGTCCGCGCGGCCCCGGCCCACAGGATCTGAACCAGCGCCAGCATCAGCGCGATGGCCAGCAAGATGAAATCAGGCGTCATGGCGGCCCTCCCCGGCCCTAGCCCTGCCGATAATTCGGCGCCTCGCGGGTGATCATCACGTCGTGCACATGGCTTTCACGAAGCCCCGCATTGGTGATGCGCACGAACTTGGCCCGGGACTGGAAGTCGGGGATCGAGGCGCCGCCCACATAGCCCATGGCCGCGCGCAGCCCGCCCACCATCTGGTGCAGCACCGGCGAGATCGGCCCCTTGTACGGGGTCTGGCCCTCGATGCCCTCCGGCACCAGCTTCTCGGACGACACTTCCTTCTGGAAATACCGGTCCGCCGAGCCCCGGGCCATGGCCCCCACCGAGCCCATGCCGCGATAGGATTTGTAGGACCGGCCCTGATACAGGAACACCTCGCCGGGGCTCTCGTCGGTGCCGGCGAACATCGAGCCCATCATGGCTACGCTGGCGCCCGCCGCGATGGCCTTGGCCAGATCGCCCGAATATTTGATGCCGCCGTCGGCGATGACCGGCGCGCCGGAGTCCCGCGCCGCCCGCGCGGATTCCATCACCGCGGTCAGCTGGGGCACGCCCACCCCCGCCACGATGCGGGTGGTGCAGATGCTGCCCGGCCCGATGCCCACCTTCACCGCGTCGGCGCCCGCGTCGATCAGGGCCCGGGTGGCGTCATAGGTGGCCACATTGCCGGCGATGATCTGGATGCGGTTCGACTCGCGCTTGATGCGCTCCACCACCGCGGCCACCGAGGCCGAGTGGCCGTGGGCGGTGTCGATCACCACCACGTCGGCGCCCGCTTCCGCCAGCGCCATGGCCCGCTCGAAGCCCGCATCACCCACGGTCGAGGCCGCCCCTACCAGCAGGCGGCCCTGATCGTCCTTGGCCGCGTGGGGGAAGGCCTGGGCCTTCTCGATGTCCTTCATGGTGATGAGGCCGACGGCCCGGTAGTCCTCGTCCACCACGATGACCCGCTCGATCTTGCGGGTGCGCAGCAGTTCGCGCGCCTCGTCCCGCCCGGCGCCTTCGCGCACGGTGACCAGTTCGCCGGTGGTCATCAGGCTCGCCGCCTTGACGTTCGCATCGTTCTCGAACCGCATGTCGCGGTTGGTCAGCATGCCCACCAGCTTGCCCGTCTTCGGGTCCACCACGGGAAAGCCGCTGATCTTCTTGCGGGCCACGATCTCGCGCACCTCGCCCAGGGTGGTGTCGGGCGACACCGTCACCGGATTGACCACCATGCCGCTTTCATAGCGCTTCACGGCGCGGACCTGATCGGCCTGCTCCTCGATGGTCATGTTCCGGTGCAGCACCCCCAGACCGCCGGCCTGGGCCATGGCGATGGCCAGCCGCGTTTCGGTCACCGTGTCCATGGCGGACGACAGCAGGGGAATGTTCAGCTTGATGTCGCGGGTCAGCCGGGTCGACACATCGACCTCGGCCGGCATGAACGCGGACGGGCCGGGTTCGAGCAAAACATCATCGAAGGTAAGCCCTTCGCGTATCTCCATGGGGAGTCTCCGTTTTGCGGGGCGCGTATAGCTTGCTGCGGCGCCAAACGGAAGCCCGGCGCGGCCTGAGGCGGCGATAAAAGGAATTGTCGTTGCAACTCCGTCCCCTCGGGGCCATTTGTTGAGAATGGTCCGGGCAATCGTCAGATCGGTGAAAGCGCTCGCGCTCAAGGTCGCCACCTACGGCGTCATGCACCTGATCGTGGCCATCATCGTGGCCTACGCCATCACCCGGGACTGGCGCATCGCCCTGGCGGTCGGCCTGATCGAGCCCTTCTTCCAGACCATCGCCTATTCGGTCCACGACCGCGTCTGGCACCGCATCGAGCGGCGCAAGATGCGCTCGGGCGTCGAGGAGACCGCCGAGGCCGTCACCGCCCGTCTGGACCTCATGAACGCCCGCGAGCAAAGCCGCGCCCACGGCCACGGCGGCGACCATCACGGCCACAGCCACGCCCTGCCGACCTCGTTCCGGCAGATCGCCATGAAGACCTTCACCTACAGCGTCATGCACTTCGCCGTGGCGGTTGCGGTCGCTTATGTGCTGACCGGCTTCAACTGGCGTCTGGCCCTGGCCATCGGCCTGATCGAGCCCATCGTGCAGACGGTGTTCTTCACCGTCCACGACCGCATCTGGGCCCGCATCGAGGCCAAGCGGGCCCGGGAACGCGAGCTGGCCGCCGTCTGATGCCCCTGCGGCGCCCTGACGCTGGGCGCGGCGATCCGGCTGCGCTATCCACCCATCCCATGACATCGCGCGCGGACACCTGGTCGCTGTGGCGATCGCTGGCCTTCCTGGCCGCGGTCTTCGCCATCGTGCTGGGCGCCCTGCTGCCCTCCGCCGCCCTCGCCGGCTCCCGCGACGGCCGCCCCATCGTCATGTGCTCGGCCCAGGGGCCCAAGACCATCCGCGTCGGCGGCGACGGGGAGCAGACCTCGGGTCTGAAGGACGCCCGCTGCGCCTTCTGCATCCCGGCCCACACCCCCGCCCTGCCCCCGCCGTCCCCGCCCCGGCTGCTGCCGGTCCTGCGTCCCGCGACCACCGTCGCCTGGACCGCCGCCGCCCAGGCCGCGCCGCCCCCGGCCCGCGCCCCGCCAAGGCCCTACTCCACCGCGCCCCCTCTGATCTGAACGACTGCAATCTCACCGGCGCGCCTGATCGCATCAGCGCGCCCTGACGCTTCCGTTCAGGATTCCAGACTCCATGACCTTCACGACCTTCGCGGCGCCGCGTGCGCTGCTCATCGCACTGCCGCTGGCGGGCGCCCTCGCCTGCCCCGCCCTCGCCGCCGACGACCAGCAGCCCACCACCGTGGACTCCGTCATCGTCACGGCCCGGCCCGATCCCGACGATCCGCCCGTGGTGGCCGAGGCCCGCGCCCGCCTCTCCCGCACCCCCGGCGCAGTCTCGGTGGTCGCGGCCGAGACCTGGGAGGACCGCTTCGCCCAGGGCTTCTACGACACCCTGCGCAACGTCCCCGGCGTGCTGGCCCAGAAGCGATACGGCGAGGAATCCCGCCTCTCCATCCGCGGCTCCGGCATCGCCCAGGGCTTCCATCAGCGCGGCGTCCTGTTCGCCCAGGACGGCGTGCCCTTCGCAGACGCCGACGGCTTCTCGGACTTTCAGGCCATCGACGCCATGAGCGCCCGCTACATCGAGGTCTACAAGGGCGCCAACACCCTGCGCTTCGGCGGGGCCCAGCTGGGCGGGGCGGTCAATCTGGTCACCCCCACCGGCGTCACCGCCAATTTCGACAACCAGCTCCGGCTCGAGGCCGGCTCCTACGACAGCGTCCGCGCCTGGGGGGCCGTGGCCCGTGAGTGGGGCGGCTGGGACCTGTTCGCCGCCGTCTCCGGCATGCAGTCCGACGGCTACCGTGATCACAGCGACCAGCAGCAGGCCCGCATCACCCTCAACGCCGGCCGGTCCTTCGGCGAGGACCGCGCGGTGCGCCTGGTCTATCAGGCCGCCGACATCCGTCAGGACATCCCCGGCGCCCTGACGCTGGAACAGGCCCTCACCACCCCGGAAATGGCCAACCCCGGCGCCGTGGCGCTGGATCAGGCCCGCGATCTGGACGTGAAGCGACTGACCCTCCAGACCCGCTGGCGCCTGAACGACTCCACCGTGTTCGAGGGCGCCGTCTGGGGTTGGCGAAAGGATCTCTGGCACCCGATCTTTCAGGTCCTCCAGTCCGACAGCCACACCGCCGGTCTGTTCGGCCGCTTCGACTGGACCGGCCAGCTGGGCGGCATGCGCGCCGACCTGTTCTACGGCCTCAGCTATCGCGACGGTCAGGCGGATGTGCAGCGCTACATCAACACCGCCGGCCGGCCCGGCGCCCTGACCGCCGACGGCGTACAGGACGCCTCGGGCCTCGACGTCTTCGCCGAAGGCCGCCTGTTCGTCACCGACAATCTGGCCCTCGTCGGCGGCGGCTCTTTCGGCCGCGCGACCCGCGACTACCGGGACATGCTGAATCCCGCCAATGACGACGCCATTACCTGGGAGTGGTTCTCGCCGCGCCTCGGCCTGCTGTGGGAAAGCGACGACGGCGCCCAAGTCTACGCCAACGTCACCCGTTCGGTGGAGCCGCCTGCGTACGGCGCGCTCGTCCAGGCGCCCCTGACCGGTTTCACCCCGGTTGATATCCAGGACGCCTGGACCGCCGAACTGGGCACGCGCGGTCGTCGCGGCGCCCTCAGCTGGGACGTCACCGTCTATCGCAGCCGGATCGACGGCGAGATCCTGAACTACATCGTCGGGCCCGATATTCCGGCCGCTGCGTTCAACGCCGACCGCACCATCCATCAGGGCCTCGAGGCGGGTCTGGAGTGGATTCTGCCGGTGGATCTGGTGGGCGGCGTCCCGGTGCTGCGCCAGACCTACAACTACAACGACTTCCATTTCGACCGCGACCGGCTGTGGGAAGGCAACCGGCTTCCCGTCGTGCCCGAGCATCAGTACCGGGCCGAGCTGGCGTGGCGGCATCCGTCGGGCCTGTTCCTGACCCCCACGGTGGAATGGCGCATCGACGACGTCTGGGTCGACTACGCCAATACCCTCAAGGCGCCGTCCTTCGCCGTCTGGGGCCTGAACGCCGGCTTCGACTTCGCCAATGGCGTCACGGTCTTCGTGGACGCGCGCAACCTCACCGACGAACGCTACATCAGCGAGTTCAGCGCCGTCACCGACGCCCGCGCGGCCTCCACCGCCGTCTTCATGCCGGGCGAGGGCCGCTCGGCCTTCGTCGGCGTCAGCGCGAGGTTCTAGGCCGATGGGCGATCCGAAACCCCACATCCTCTCCGGCGCCTACCGGGCGGTCTGGCGCTGGCATTTCTACGCCGGTCTGCTGGTCCTCCCGGTGCTGTGCCTCATGGCCCTGACCGGCGCGCTCTATCTGTTCAAGGACGAGATCGACGCCGCCGTCTATCGTCCGTACGAACGGATCGAGGCCGGACAGCAATGGGCCTCGCCTGACCGCTGGACCGCCGCCGCATCCGTGGGCGTCGGCGGCCGGGTGATCAATGTGCGGGTTCCGGATCGCCCGGACCGCGCCGTGCGCCTGACCGTCCGCCGCCCCGACGGCGAACAGCGCACCGCCTTCGTGAACCCCTATGATTCCCAGTATCTGGGCGCCGTCCGCTACGGCGGCGTGACCGAGATCGTCAAACAGACCCACAGCCTCGCCATCATCGGTCCCTGGGCCAACCTGCTGGTGGAGATCGTGGCCGGCTGGGCCCTCATCCTCGTGGCCACGGGCGTGTTCCTGTGGTGGCCGCGCAAGCGCGAGGCGGGGGTGCTCACGGTGCGCGCCACGCCCCCGTCCGCCCGGCCCTTCTGGCGCGACGTCCATGCGGTGACCGGCCTGTACGCCGGGGCCGTCATCGCCTTTCTGGTAGTCACCGGCATGCCCTGGTCCGCCGTCTGGGGCGACCGGGTCCTCGGCCTGATCCGCGAGACGGGCTCGGGCCGTCCCCCCGCCCCCGCCGCCGCCAGTCCGTGGATACACGCGGAGCATGACGACCACCCCGCCGGCGTCGGCTGGACCATGGAAGGCGCCGCCCTGCACGGCGGCCCCGATTCCAGCCATGGCGCGGGCGGTCTGGCCACGGTGCTGGCTGCAGTGGAGGCCGAGACTTTGCCTCGACCCTTCACCGTCACCATCCCCACCGACCCCTCCCTGGCGTACACCGTGGCCCGCGAAGTCAAGCAGGTGGAGGACACCCGCACCCTCTACATCGGCGCCGACGGCGGCCTGCGCGCCGACATCCGCTACGACCAGTTCGGCCTCGGCGCCAAGGCCTTCGAATGGGGTATCGCGGTCCATCAGGGCACGCAGTACGGCTGGATCAACCGCTACATCATGCTGGGCGGCTGCATCGCCGTCTGGCTGCTGGCCATCAGCGGCGTGATGATGTGGTGGAAGCGCCGGCCGCCAAGCCTGTCGCACCGCCGCCTCGGCGCCCCGACCGCCCCGCCCGGCCCCCGCGTCCGCGCCGCCGTTCTGGGCGTCGTTTTGCCTCTCGCCATAATTTATCCCATGACGGGGGCCAGTCTCATCGTCGCCCTGGCGCTCGACCGCCTGGCTCGTCTGATCCGGTCCCGCACCGCGATCCGCGCATAAGAAGGAAATCATCGAGATGACCCTCCCCAAGGCCGCGCGCCGCCTCGCCCCGTTCGCCGTCCTCTTGCTGGCCGCCTGCGGCGGCGGGAATTCCGCTCCGGAAGGCCCGGCCGTGGTCCAGGCCGAGGACGCCTGGTGCCGCCCCACGCCCAACGGCGTCTTTGTGGGCGGATGCTATGTCACCCTGATCTCCAGCCGCGACGACCGCCTCGTCTCGGTCGCCTCGCCCCTGTCTCAGGTGGTCGAGATTCACGAGATGCGCATGGACGGCGACATGATGCGCATGAACCAGCTGGCGGACGGGCTGCCCCTTCCCGCCGGCGAGACGGTGCAGATGCGCCCGGGCGCCGAGCATCTCATGCTCATGACCCTGTCCAATGCTCTGGAGGACGGCCAGGCCGTGCCCCTCACCCTCACCTTCGAGCACGCCGCCGCCGTCACCGTCGAGGCCCAGGTCCGCCAGCCGGAAGACGCAGGCGCCGATCACGGCGAGCATTGACACGAACTTCGTGAAACACGACCTTCGTGTTCATGAAGAACGTCACCATCAGCATGGACGACATCGATCTGGCGTGGGCCAAGGCGCAGGCCGGTAAAGAGGGTGTCAGCGTTTCACGCTGGATCGCGGGCCGCGTGGCGCGCGAGCGGCAACGCCCCTCCGATTTCCACGCCCAGATGCTCGCGGTGATGGAAACCCCGCTGGCCCCCATGAGCGACGGAGGACGGACGTTCAACCGTGAGGAAATCTATGATCGGCGCTTCATGAAGCGGTTCCGATGACGGCGCTGTGCTTTCTGGACACCAACATCCTGCTTTACCTCAATGACGACGTCGACGCCCGAAAGCGTGAACTGTCGCAGCACATCGTCCTGGCCCTGGCCGAGACGCGCGGCTTCGTGGTCAGTCCGCAGGTTCTGAACGAGTATTACAACGTCGCGATCGGTAAGCCCGGCCAGTACGAACGACGCCACGTCTATCGGGAGAACGTCCGGCGTTTCAGCGCAGCCTGCACGGCCCCGTTCGACGAGGCTGTACGCGAAACCGCATGGGATTTTCAGGAGATCACCAACTATCACTGGTGGGATTTGCTGATCATCGCCTCAGCCAGCCGCGCCGGGTGCCGCTATCTCTTGACCGAGGACATGCATCACGGTCATGAGCTTGGCGACCTCACCGTGGTGAACCCCTTCTTCGCCGAACCGTCGGAACTGTTCGAGAAGCTGGACATACCCGCGCCCCTGTTTCCGCTGGAAGACTAATGTCCCTGAAAGTCGCGATCGTCGGCCTGCCCAACGTCGGCAAGTCCACCCTGTTCAACGCCCTGACCCAGACCGCGGCGGCCCAGGCCGCCAACTATCCGTTCTGCACCATCGAGCCGAACACCGGCGACGTGGCGGTGCCCGAGCCGCGTCTGGACGTGCTGGCGTCCATCGCCGGCTCGAAGGAGATCATCCCCTCGCGCATCACCTTCGTGGACATCGCCGGCCTGGTGCGCGGCGCGTCCAAGGGCGAGGGCCTGGGCAACCAGTTCCTGGCCAACATCCGCGACTGTGACGCCGTGGCCTTCGTCGCCCGCTGCTTCGAGGACGACGACATCACCCACGTGGAGGGCCGCATCGACCCGCTCAGCGATCTCGAGATCATCGAGACCGAGCTGATGCTGGCCGATCTGGAAAGCCTCGAGCGCCGCGTGATCCAGGTCGAGAAGCGCGCCAAGGGCGGCGACAAGGAATCCCAGGCTGCGCTCAAGCTGATGAACCTGGCGCTGGACAAGCTGCGCGCCGGCAAGCCCGCCCGCACCGCCGAAATTTCAAAGGAAGACGAGAAGGCCTGGCACATGCTCCAGCTTCTCACCGCCCTGCCCGCCCTCTACGTCTGCAATGTGGAGGAAGACTCCGCCGACAAGGGCAACGCCCTGTCCGACGCCGTGGCCGCGCGCGCGAAGGCCGACGACGCCAACTCCGTGGTCATCTCGGCCCGCATCGAGTCCGAGATCGCCATGCTGGAGCCCGAGGAGCGCAAGGAGTTCCTCGAGACCCTCGGTCTGGAGGAGCCCGGCCTCAACCGCCTGATCCGCGAGGCCTACAGCCTTTTGGGTCTGCAGACCTATTTCACCGTCGGCCCCAAGGAAGCGCGCGCCTGGACCATCCCCATCGGCGCCACCGCGCCCCAGGCGGCCGGCGAGATCCACACCGATTTCGAAAAGGGCTTCATCCGCGCCGAAACCATCGCCTACGATGACTATGTGGCGCTGAAGGGCGAGGCGAAGGCCCGCGAGGCCGGCAAGCTGCGCGCCGAAGGCAAGACATACGTGGTCAAGGACGGCGACGTCCTGCACTTCCTGTTCAACACCTGACCCCTCTCCCTCCTGTCGGGAGGGCGGCCGGATGAAGCGACGATCGGGTGAGACGTCATGACTCTGGATGTGTTCGCCTCCCTGCTCGGCGGCGTCGGTCTGTTCCTGCTCGGCATGTGGCTGATGACCGAGGGTCTGAAGCTGGCGGCCGGCGGCGCCCTGCAGGCGATACTGGAGTCCTGGACCCGGTCCGCGCCGCGCGGCTTCCTGGCCGGGGTCCTGATCACCGCCCTGCTGCAGTCCTCCAGCGCCGTGACCGTCGCCACCCTGGGCTTCGTCAACGCCGGCCTGCTCAGCCTGGCCCAGGCCGTATGGCTCATCATCGGGGCCAACGTCGGCACCACCATGACCGGCTGGCTGGTGGCGCTGGTGGGGGTGAAGATCGACGTGGCGGCCCTGGCCCTGCCCCTGATCGGTCTGGGCATGCTGGGGCGGCTGGCGTTCCGCGGCCGCTCTCGCCTGTTCGGCGCGGCCCAGGCCATGGCCGGGTTCGGGGCCTTCTTCCTCGGCGTCGGGGTGCTGCAGGGCGCCTTCGCCGATCTGCTGGGCGACATGGGCCACCTGTTCACCGGCGACGCCACCTTCGCCGCCCTGCTGATCGCCCTGGCCCTGGGCGTGCTGGTCACGGTCCTCACCCAGTCCTCCAGCGCCGCCATCGCCCTGGCCCTGACCGCCGCCGCCAGCGGCGAGATCCCCCTGTCCATGGCCGCCATGGCGGTGATCGGCACCAATATCGGCACCACCTCGACGGCGATCCTGGCCGCCCTCAGCGCCACCCCGGCGGCGCGGCGGGTGGCGACCGCGCACGTGATCTTCAACGTCACCGCCGCCACCGGGGCCCTGCTGCTGCTGTCGCCGCTGCTGTGGCTCAGCACCTGGCTCACGTCCGGCTTCAATCCCGGGGCGGACACCCCCGCGATTCTGGCCATGTTCCACACCCTGTTCAATCTGCTGGGCGCCGGGATCATGGCCCTGATGGGCACGCGGCTGATCACCTTCCTTCAGAACCGCTTCGTGTCCGCCGAGGAAAGCCTCGCCCGGCCCCGATATCTCGACCCCACCCTGGCCAAGGTGCCGGATCTGGCCCTGCGGGGGCTGGTGCTGGAGGTGGAGCGCATGCGCGAAGCCGCCTTCGCCATGGTCGCCAGGCGGCGGGAGGCCGGGGCGGGAGCGGCGGCGACCGACCCGGGCCGGCTACTGCCCCTGGGGCGGGCGATCCGCACCTTCATCGGCGAGATGAGCGCCGGCCCCCTTCCCGACCCTGTGGCCGACGCCCTGCCTGACGTGATCCGGGCCGTCCAGCATCTGGAGGAGATCGAGCGCATGAGTCTGCGCCTGGGGACGCCTCCGGCGGACATCGTCGCCCTTTCCGCCGGCTGGCCGACCCTGCGCCGGGCCCTGAGCGACAGCCTGACAGGGCCCGGCCCGGACGCCGCCGACCCGGAGCTGGCGTATGCGCGCCTGATCCAGAGCGCCGAACAGGCCTATCAACAGGTCAAGACCGATCTGCTGCAGGCCACCGCCCGCGGGGCCCTGCCGGTGGGCCGGCTGGATGACGCCCTGGACCTGGCCGACGCCGTCCGGCGCTGCGCCGAGATGGCCGCCAAGACCCACCGCCGCCTTGGCCCCTGGGAGGGTCACCCCGACACCGCCCACCAGGAGGCGCAGGCCGCCGCGGGCTGAGGTTCAGGGTTCAGCGTGGTCTGCGGTGAGCGTGGCGATCCGCTCGTCGCCGCGAAACACGTGCGCGGCGACGGCGCTGGGATGCTCGGACATCAGGCGGCGGGTCTTCTCCACGGCGGTCTCCGCGTCATCCACCGACAGCGGCTCCATGTGCGGAACGGACGACAGCCTGGACTCGATGAAACAGAAGTAAGTCACGGTGTGCCCCAGACCAAACGCGAGAGGTTGCGGCGGGCGATGCCGGTCTCTCTCAACCGCCGACGGCGTCGGCGACGACGGACCCTGACACAAGGCCGCCTCAATCGCCCAAACATAGGTTGCAAAGGCGAAATTAATTGCGACGGTCTGAGTCGCCCATCCCGCGCCGGGGGTCAGCTGCCGTTTCTCAGCCGCCGGTGCAGATAGTTCTCATCGAACCCGGCGATCTTGATCAGCCGCACCGGGTCCTCGATGATCAGGCTGCCCCGCTGCAGCGTCATGGCGCCGCTGGCCCGCAATTCCTTCATCACCCGGTTCAGGTGGACCGGCGTCATCCCCAGGGAGTCCGCCAGCAGGGCCTGGGACAGCGGCAGGGCGAACGGGGGCTCCAGCGTCAGCCCCACATTGCGCGCCCTCAGGTACAGCTCGCACATCAGGTGCGCCACCCGCTCGATGCTGGCCCGCCGGCCCATGCTGGTGATCCACGCCCGCATGGTGCCTTCGTCGATCAGCTGGCCCAGATACATCGCCTTGGCGATGCCCCGGTGGTCATGCATCATCTCGTCCATCGCCATCCGTTCGATGGTGGCGACCGCCGCCGGGGTGATGGTCTGGATGCTGTGGTCCATGGCCGCCAGCAGGCCCGCATGCAGGTCGCAGGAATCCCCCGGCATCATATAGGCCAGAACCTGCCGCGCCCCGTTGGGCAGGATCTTGTATCGGCAGGCCCAGCCCTCCAGCACCACGAACACCGGGCCGGGGCGATCGCCCTCCCGGATCAGGTCGTGCTTGGCCGTGTATTTCGCAGGCGCTGCGGTCGCGGCTTCAAGCACGGCGACTTCACGGGCGGAAAGGCTGGCAAAACCGCTCAGCTTGTCGATGAAACGGTTGCTCATGGGGAACCATCCCATGTCTCGCGGCATCTACATATTGATCAAAGTTATAGTTCAATGTTGATCTAGGTGATAGTCGGGGGGCTTCCGCTCACGATATCTCTGCACCCCGTGGGCTTGCGCCGAGCTCCGGCGGCCGAAACCGCGCCCGATCCGGAGTCCTCCATGCCGTCCGACAGTTCAAACGACAACGGCCCGCGACACGCCACCGACGCCTGCGGCCAGGCCGCCCTGCTTCTGGTCGAGAGCCTCATTCATGGCCTCATCGCCCGCAAGGTGATCAGCGTGAGCGACGCCGTGGAAATCGTGGAGGTCGCCGCGGAGGCTGAGGCCGAGATCGAGGCCGGGCGCCATGCGGCGCCCGCCCCGCCCCGCCAGTCCGCCGCCCTCCTGGAGGCTATCAGCGGCAGCCTCAGCCATGACCTGGCCGGGGACGTCTGAATGGCGCCCTCGATCGACCGAACCCTGTGGCGTCTCGTTTACAGAAGCGACTCCTGCATCGACCACGCGGACACCGAAAGCCTCGACGAGATCTTCCGTACCTCGGTGACCAACAACCGGCGCGATGGAATCACCGGCTGCCTGGCCCTGCCGGATGGAAAATTCGTCCAGGTCATCGAAGGAGCCAGGTCGAAAGTGGGCGCCTTGATGGATCGGATCCGGGCGGATGTCCGTCATCGGGAGCTTGCCGTTCTGGACGAGTGGGCGATTCAGAACCGCCTGTTCACCGGCTGGGCCATGGCGCGGCCGGACCCCACCCCGCTGAACGATCAGGCTTTCAGGATCATCACCCGGACCGGCGGCGGGGCCCAGGTCACCGGCCTGTTGTCCGGCCTCACCGAGCAGACCGAGACCCTCTTCCGCAGCGGGTCCTGGTGAGGGCGTGACGCAGCACCCCGGTTTGAGCACCCCCGACACCTGCGTCCTCATCGCCGAGGACGAGGGGCTGATCGCCGCCCTCATCGAGATGACGCTTGAGGACGAAGGCCTGACCACCAGCATCGCCTGTTCGGGCCGCGAGGCGGCGGCGACGATCAGGGCGCACCCCACCGGGTTCCAAATCCTGGTGACCGACATCCGGGTCGGCGATCCGCCCGACGGCTGGGCCATCGCCGAGGCGGCGCGCGCGGCCAATCCGGCCATCGGCGTGATCTACATCACCGGCGACAGCATGAGCGACTGGCGGACCAGGGGCGTCCCCCACAGCATTCTCATCCCCAAGCCCTTCATGCCGTCGCAGGTGGCCGCCGCCGTGCAGACCCTCCTCGACCAGGCCGCCTGACTGGCGGTTCAGCAGGCTGCGGAACGCCCCTTCTCCCTTGAGGGAGACGGAAACCGCGCCCGTAAACAGGGCGTGGCCGCCGCGTTCCGCGTTCTGGAGGGCCGCTGGAAGATGCTGATCCTCTTCCATCTGTTCGGCGGCGCGGTGCTTCGCTTCTCCGAACTCGAGCGCGCCATTCCCTCGGTGTCCCAGAAAATGCTGATCCAGCAGTTGCGACAGCTTGAGACCGACGGTGTGGTCGAACGCACCGTCTATCCCGAAGTGCCGCCGAAGGTGGAGTACAGGCTCACCCCCTGGGGACAAGCGCTTTGCCCGGCTCTGGACGCCATCCTGAAGTGGGCCGAGCAGCGGCCGGAGGTCGGGCGGTCGCCGGCCTGATTCCAGCCCTCAGCGCACCAGCCGCACCACCGCCCCCTCCGCCGCGTCCGACACGCCGTCGGCCAGGGCGCGCACCACCTTGGCGGCCTCGTCCAGCCCCTGATGCTCGACGATGCGGATCCACGGCGCGGCCGGGTCCACCACCCGTTCAAAGAACGCCCGCTGGTCGGCGAAGAACCGCTCGTAGAACGCGCGCAGCGTCCCCCGCTCCCGGTGGGCGTCCAGACAGGTGGCGGCGAAGAAGAACTGAGGCTTCGGCCCCGCCAGTTCAGGATCATCCGTCGGAAAGGCGTCGCCCTGGGTGGACCCCACCAGACAGTCATAGGTCAGGCTCGCCCCGAACCGGGAGTGGACCCGGCGCCGCAGGTCCGGATCGCCGGCCAGATCCAGATACAGGGTCGGCACGTCCGTGGGCAGGGTCTCGATCTCGTCATAGCCGTGCACCGCCTGATAGGCGCCCAGCCCCTCGACGAAGGCCCGGTTGCGCGCCCCCGTCAGGGCGATCAGCCCCACGTCGTCACCGGCCATGCACCAGGCCGCGCCATAGGCGGTCTTGGACGAGGCGCTGGACACCACCACCTGTTTCGCCCCGAAGAAATCGTGCTCACGCAGGAAATCCACCGCCGTATAGGAGGTGATGAACAACGGCCGGAACAGCGCCTCCGGGTTCTCCAGCGCTGCGTCATAGTTGGCGTCCGCGGCGCACAGCACATAGCGGTTGTAGATGTCAGGCACCGCCTTGCGCCACGGCGCGGCGTCGGCGAACCCGCCCTTGCTGACTTTCTCGGCCTGGACCACCAGCCGGTCGGCCATGGGGAAATAGCCGAACACCCGCGCCCCCACCGCGATCCCCTCGGCCCGGGACGCCACAACGTCGGCGAAGCCCCAGACCGGCATCAGCCCATAGTCGTCGCGCCCGGTCGGAAACACCCGCCAGTAGCCGATGGAGTCCCCATAGGCCGCGTAGGTGATGTTGTTGGTGGTCAGCGAGAACCGGTCCAGCGCCAGCACCACCTCGCCCTCCCCCGGCTCGGGCGCAGCCACGGACTCCAGCAAGGTCTCGCCGAAATCGGTCTTCCGGGTCATCAGTCGGCGGTTCAGATCAGACATGGCGGCCTCCTCGCGCGTTTCCTGCGTGCAGCCTAGCGGACAACGCGGTTGACGCAGGAGAAGGTTCGGGCCGCAAAATCCCGCATTTTTCGTCGCCAATGCATTGCGTAATAACGCCTCGCCGCCTCCAGACCCTGTTTTTCATCCCGCTGCTCGGGGGCGCCGGATAATGGCGGCATGAGCCCTGTCCCCATTCCTCCCGCCCCGCGCCGCCCGTCCCAAAGCGCCCGCGATTTCTCCGCCGCCAGGTCCGCCTATCTGGCCGGCGCCGAGGCCGAGGCGGTCTGCCGCCGCCACGACATCC
>NZ_JBKBIB010000006.1:0-177742 GCF_046299535.1 Brevundimonas sp.
CGCGATAGACCACGTCGTCGAGGTCGATGATGACGGTGTCCTCGTGTTTGACCCCTGCCGCTTTCACCAGGGCGATGGAAGACAGGCCCGCGGCGCCGGCGCCGGCGAGGACAACCTTGATGTCTTCCAGCCTCTTGCCCGCCACATGGCAGGCGTTGATCAGACCGGCGGTGGAGATGATGGCGGTGCCGTGCTGGTCGTCGTGGAAGACCGGGATGTCCAGCAGGTCCTGAAGCTGGGTCTCGATCTCGAAGCACTCGGGGGACTTGATGTCCTCCAGATTGATGCCGCCCCAGGTGTCGCCGATGTTCTTGACCACGGTGATGAACTCGTCGGGGTCGGTGGTCTTCACCTCAACGTCGAAGGAGTCCACGTCGGCGAAGCGCTTGAACAGCACCGCCTTGCCTTCCATCACCGGCTTGGAGGCCATGGCGCCCAGGTCGCCCAGACCCAGGATGGCGGTGCCGTTGGAGATGACCGCGACCAGATTGCCCTTGGACGTGTAGTCGTAGGCCTTGTCGGGATCCTCGGCGATGGCGCGCACCGGCACGGCGACGCCCGGCGAATAGGCCAGGGACAGGTCGCGCTGGGTCGCCATGGGCTTGGTCGGCGCCATGGAGATCTTGCCCGGCGTCGGCTCGCTGTGGAAATCCAGGGCTTCCTGGTCGGTGAAGGTCTGCTTTTCGGTGTTTTCGGGCATGAGGTCGCTGCAAGGCACGCGGGTGCGGCAAGGGAAGCCGAGACCCTAGAACCCGGCCGCCCTTCCCACAACCGGAACACACGGGAGTTTCGCCTTTCGGGCATCGAGACGGGTGTTCAGGGCAGGGTCCCGGTGGTCTCCACCTCGACCGGGCCGGTCATCAGCACGTGATCGTCGCTCTCGCGCCAGTCGATGACCAGTTCGCCGCCGTCCACGATCACCGTGGCCGCCCGGTCGGTGAGACCCCGGCGGGCGCAGGCCACCAGGGCGGCGCAGGCGCCGGTGCCGCAGGCCAGGGTCAGGCCCGCGCCCCGCTCCCACACCCTCAGGCGGATGCGGTCCCGCGCCTCCACATGGGCGAAGCCCACGTTCACCCCCTCGGGGAACAGCGGATGATGCTCGATCAGCGAGCCGGTGGCCCGGGTGAAGGCGTCGTCGGGCGTATGATCGACGAAGAACACCACATGGGGATTGCCCATGCTGACGGCGCCGGGCGTGTGCAGCACGGGGGCGTCCACCGGGCCGACCTGCAGCTCGATGCCGCGGGTGTCCATCTCCTCGGCCAGCGGGATCTGGTCCCAGCCCAGGCGCGGCGGGCCCATGTCCACGGTGACGCGCAGCTCGCCGGCGCGGGCGGCGGTGGTCGGGCCGGCCAGGGTGTCGATGGTCACCTGATCCCGCCCTCCCGCCAGGGTCAGCAGCCAGCCGACGCAGCGCAGGGCGTTGCCGCAGGTCTCCACCACCCCGCCGTCGGCGTTCCACACCCGCATGAAGGCGTCGCCCGTTTCCGAGGGCTCGATCACGATCAGCTGGTCGCAACCGCCCGCCGGGCCGGTCTCGCGATCGGCCAGGGCGCGGGCCTGTTCGGCGCCCGGTGCGAAAGGCCGCTCCATCGCGTTGATCACGATGAAGTCGTTTCCGGCGCCGTTCATCTTGACGAAGGGGTGCGTCATGGGGTCCGCATATAGGACAATTCCGGCCCGGCGTCAGAGCGCGCGACGAAGGACAGCTTTTCCATGAGATCGCAGGGTCGTGAGCACACCCACACGGGTTGGCGGCTGAGGGCGCGTCTGCGGGCGCTGTACCACGGTTCCTCGCAGGCGGCGGTGCGCTTCCGGCTGGGGGTGATCGTGGTGGATTTCGCCATCATCGCCTTCTTCATCGCCGCGCCCCTGCTGAAGAACCAGAGCGGGCTGATCTTCTATCTGATCGACTATGGGATCGCGGCGATCCTGGCCTTCGACCTGATCGCGCGGGCGTCGGCCTATACGGACTGGCGGGACTGGCTGAAGCGGCCCATCGTCTGGGTCGACCTGTTCGTGCTGGCGACCCTGCTGTTCCCGGCCTTTCTCTACAACCTCGGCTTCCTGCGGGTGCTGCGCCTGTGGACCCTGCTCAACAGCGACTTCTTCTGGAAGACGGTGGGACGGGGCTACAACGACACGCGGGTGGAGGACATCGTCAAGGCGCTCGCGGCGCTGGTGACCTTCGTCTTCGTGGTCACCGGCTTCGTCTACACCAGTTTCATGGGCCGCTATGAGGGCATCTCGGGCTATGTGGACGCGCTGTATTTCACCGTCACCAGCCTGACGACCACCGGCTATGGCGACATCATCCTGCCGGGCATGTGGGGGCGCCTGCTGTCCATCGCGGTGATGCTGGGCGGCGTGGGCCTGTTCTTCCGCCTGATCCAGTCCCTGAACGTGCCGCGCAAGGTGCTGCACCCCTGCCCGACCTGCGGGCTTCAGCGGCATGATCCGGATGCGGTGCACTGCAAGGCCTGCGGCGAGACCATCTGCATTCCCGACGAAGGCCGCTGATATTTCAGACCTTCCGCTTTTCAACGGGCCGGCCTGCCCATAGGGTCGCGCCGCCCAATCGACCCATCCGAGGAAAACGCCGCATGTTCCGTCGTCTGGCCTATGGGGGCCCTGCCCTCGCCGCGCTCGTTCTCAGCCTTTCAGCGACCCACCCCATGGCCCAGACTTCCGATTCCGCCGCCCCGACCCTGACCGAACAGGCCGCCGGCTCCGATCCGTGGATCTGGCTGGAGGACATCGAGGGCGCGCGGGTGATGGAGTGGGTCGAGGCGCGCAACGACCATTCGCTGGGCGTGCTGACCGGGGACCCCCGCTATGACGAGCTCTATTCCACCGCGCTGGCGCTTGTGGAGGCGCAGGACCGCATTCCCTTCCCGGCGTTCCGGCATTCTGCGGGCGGCGCGCGCACCGTGGACAATTTCTGGCAGGACGCGAGCCATGTGCGGGGCGTCTGGCGCCGCGCGACCCTGGACAGCTACCGCACCGATACGCCGCAGTGGCGGACCATTCTGGACGTGGACGCCCTGGCCGCCGCCGAGAACGCCAACTGGGTCTGGAAGGGCGCCCAGTGCCTGTCGCCCGACGACCGCCTGTGCCTGATCAATCTGTCCGACGGCGGCAAGGACGCCGTGGTCATGCGCGAGTTCGACCGCGAGACCGGCCAATTCATCGAGACCGGCTTCGACCTGCCCGAGTCCAAGGGCGGCGCCGACTGGGTCGATGAGAACACCCTGCTGGTCTATCGCGATTTCGGCCCGGGCACCTTGACCACGTCCGGCTACGCCATGACCGTTCGCCGCCTGACTCGGGGCCAGTCCCTGACCGACGCGCCGGAAGTGTTCCGGGGCCAGCCGGAGGATGTTCTGGTGTCGGGCTACACGCTGCGCGACGCGGACGGCGTGGTGCAGGCGGAGATGGTGGACCGGGCGGTCACCTTCTTCGAGACCGAAAGCTATTTCCTGACCGAAGCGGGTCCGGTTCAGATCAACCTGCCCGCCCGTCGCTCGGTGCAGGGCCTGCTGGACGGCCGGCTGATCGTTACGACGGATCAGGACTGGACCGACGGGGCGGGAACCGCCTTCGAGGCCGGCGACCTGATCGCCTTCGAGCTGGCGGCGCTGACGGCTGATCCGCAAGCGTCGATCGGCGAGCTGATCCTGCGACCCGGCGCGCGCGAATCCGTCGAGGATGTGGCCCTGACCCGCAACCGGCTGGTGATCGCCCTGTTCGAGAACGTGCGCGGATCGGCCTACGCTTATCACCGCACCGGGAACGGCTGGGTGCGCGAACGGTTGAACCTGCCCGAGAACGCCTCGGTGAGCCTGAACTCGGCCAGCAGCGAGGACGACCGGCTGTTCGTCAGCGTCAGGGGCTACCTGACGCCCGACACCCTGTGGCTGGCGGACGCCGCCTCGGGCGCGCTGGAGACGGTCAAGAGCCTTCCGCCCAAGTTCGACGCCGACGGCATGCATGTGGAGCAGCATCAGGCCCGTTCCGCCGACGGGACGATGATTCCCTATTTCGTGGTCAGCCGCGACGGGATCGCCACGGACGGCTCGAACCCCACCCTGCTGTACGGCTACGGCGGCTTCCAGGTGTCGCTGCTGCCCGGCTATTCGCCCACCGTGGGCAAGCTGTGGCTGGAGCGCGGCGGCGTCTATGTGGTGGCCAACACCCGGGGCGGCGGCGAGTTCGGCCCCGGCTGGCACCAGGCCGCGCAGGGCGTGAACCGGCAGCGCGCCCACGAGGACTTCCAGGCCGTGGCCGAGGATCTGATCGCGCGGGGCGTCACCAGCCCCCGCCGCCTCGGCGTCATGGGCGGCTCGCAGGGCGGGCTGTTCATGGGCGCGATCCTGACCCAGCGCCCGGACCTCATCAACGCGGCGGTCATTCAGGTGCCCCTGTTCGACATGCTGCGTTTCCACACCCTGCTGGCCGGGGCCTCGTGGATGGGCGAATACGGCAATCCGGACATCGCCGAGCAGCGCGACTGGATCGCCGCCTATTCGCCCTATCAGGCCCTGTCGGCCGAGGCGGACTATCCGGAGGTGTTCATCCACACCTCCACCAAGGATGACCGGGTGCACCCGGGCCACGCCCGCAAGGCGGCCGCGCGTCTTGAAGAGCTGGGCCACGAGGTGCTGTTCTACGAGAACACCGACGGCGGCCACGCGGCCGGCGCCAATCTGCGCGAGACGGCCCGCCGGCTGGCGCTGGAATACACCTATCTGACCCGTCGGCTGATGGACTGATCCGCAGGCCTGCGAGAACTGACGAAAGACGGAGCGTAACGCCTATGAACCGACTGATCCTGACCATGGCCGCATCAGCGCTGGTGCTGGGCGCGTGCGCAACCGCCGGCGCCCAGGAGCGCCCGCCGCACCTGCCTGCCGATCTGTCGCCCGCCTCGATCGCCGCGGCTGACGACTTCATCTGGATGGAAGAGGTCCAGGGACAGCGGGCGCTGGCCTTTGTGGAGCAATCCAACGCCGCCGCCCGCCAGCGCCTGGAAGGCGATCCCCGTTTCGAGTCGTTCCGCCGCGACGCCTACGCCATCCTGGCGGCCCAGGACCGCATTCCCACGCCCTATTTCCTGGGCGATGGCCTGGGGAACTTCTGGCAGGACGACCAGCATCCGAAGGGAATCTGGCGGCGCACGACGCTGGACTCGTACCGCTCGGGATCGACCCGCTGGGAGACGATCCTGGACGTGGACGCCCTGGCCCGCGCCGAGGGTCGTGACTGGGTGTGGAAAGGGGCCCAGTGCCTGGCGCCGGACGAGCGGTACTGCCTGATCAACCTGTCCAACGGCGGTCAGGATGCGGTCGAGGTGCGTGAGTTCGATACACAGACGCGCCAGTTCGTCGAGGGCGGTTTCCGTCTGCCCGAGGGCAAGCACCGGGTGACGTGGCTGGACGCCGACACCCTGCTGGTGGCCACCGATTTCGGCGACGGGACCCTGACCGAGAGCGGCTATCCGTACATCGTGCGCGCCCTGTCGCGGGGTCAGGCGCTGGCGCAGGCGACGGAGATCTATCGCGGCGAACAGGGCGATGGCGGCTATGGCGTCAGCCCCTCGGTCTATCGCGGACCGGGCGGGGCTGTGGAGGCGGTGATCATCTCCCGCCCGCTGGACACCTTCCGCTCGGAGCGCTGGCAGTATGTGGACGGCCGCACCGTGCGCCTGAACCTGCCCGAGCGCGTGTCCATCCACGGCACGATGGGTGATCAGCTGATCTTCACCGCCGAACAGGACTGGAGCCTGGACGATCAGAGCGTGCCCACCGGCGCCCTGGCGGCGGTCAATCTGGCCCGGTTGCGGGGGGACCCCGGCGCCGTCGCCAGCGGCGCCTCGCCGGTGATCTTCCAGCCCGACGCCCGTCAGTCGGTAAGCGGCGTGGCCATCACCAACGGCCATGTTGTGGCCAGCGTCCTGGACAATGTCTCCGGCGGTCTGATCCGCTTCGCCCCCGGCGCCGACGGCTGGACCGCCCAGCCGCTGCCCACGCCCGGGAATGTGGCGGTCAGTCTCACCGATTCCAGCCGCGGCCACGAAAACCTGTTCTATTACGTTCAGGGCTTCCTGACGCCCTCGACCCTGTCCCTTGCGGACGTGGCGTCGGCGCGCTCGGACACCCTGCGCGAGAGCCCGGCCCGTTTCGACGCCTCGACCCATGTGGTGGAGCAGCATTCGGTCGCCTCGACCGACGGCACGGAGATTCCCTACTTCCTGGTGCGGCCGCGCGATCAGGCCCCTGACGGGACCGCGCCCACCATCCTGTTCGGCTACGGCGGCTTCAACATCTCCATGCTGCCCGGCTATGCGGGCCAGCTTGGCAAGCTGTGGCTGGAGCAGGGCGGAACCTATGTGGTCGCCAATATCCGCGGCGGCGGCGAATTCGGTCCCGCGTGGCACCAGGCCGCCCTGCGCGAGAACCGCCAGCGGTCCTTCGACGATTTCGCCGCCGTGGCCCGCGACCTGATCGCGCGCGGCGTCACCAGTCCGCGCCACCTGGGCATCTACGGTCGTTCAAACGGCGGGGTTCTGACCTCGGTGGCCATCACCCAGAACCCGGACCTGTTCAACGCGGCGGTCATCGAAAGCCCGCTGATCGACATGATGCGCTATCCGGAGATGCCGGCCGGCGCTTCATGGATCGGCGAATACGGCGATCCGCGCATCGCCGGGGACGCGGCCTTCATCGCGGAATACTCCGCCTATCAGCAGCTGCGGCCCGATGTGGACTATCCGGTGGTCTACATCACCACCAACACCCTGGACGACCGGGTTCATCCCGGCCATGCGCGCAAGTTCGCCGCCCGCCTGGAACAGCAGGGCCACGACCATATCTATTTCGAGGATACGTCCGGCGGTCACAGCTATGACGCCGACCCGGCGGCCAACGCCCGGCGCTGGGCGCGGCACTATGTGTATCTGGCCCAGCAATTGATGGATGAGTGATCGGCAAAGGGCCCATCACGCGCTCGGGAACGGGTTCACGCCAAGTTGAGTCCCGTTTTCGAACGCCTGGACTAGGGTGCCCGCCATGAAGGGCATCCGGGATCTGATAACAGCCGGGGCGGCTGCGGTCGTCATGAGCGGCGCGGCGTCGTCGAGCGCGCAAACGGCCTCTGCGGGGTCGGGATCGCGCGTGACGGTTCCCGCCGAGCCGGTGGTTGTGGAGCTGTTCACCGCCCAGGGCTGCGCCGGCTGTCCGGAAGCCAACGCGCTGGTCGAAACCCTTTCGCAGCGGCCAGGCGTCATCGCCCTGACCTATGCGGTGGACTACTGGGACTATCTGGGCTGGCCCGACACCTTCGCCCGGCCGGCCTTCGCCGAGCGGCAGCGCGCCTATCAGACGCGCTTGCGGCTGCGCGACGTCTATACGCCGCAGGTGATCATCGACGGCGCCCGCCACCTGCCGGGCGCCCGCACCGCCGACATCGAGACCGCCGTCGAGGAAGAAGCCGCGCGCCGGATCTTCATGCCCGAAGTGGAGTTTCGCGAAGCCGGGGACCGGGTCGGCGTCGGGTCCGGCCGCGCGCCCGAAGGCGGGGCAGAGGTCTGGCTGATCCGCTATCGCGCCGCACCCCAGGTCGTTCAGGTCGCCCAGGGGGAAAACCGGGGCCTTGAAGTCCGCCACGCCAATGTGGTGCGCGAGGTGACGCGTCTGGGGGAATGGCGCGGCCGTCCCATCCTGCTGAACCTGCCGGAACCGTCCGAGGCTGACCTTGGGACCGCTGTTCTGGTCCAGGCGGTGGACGACGGGCGCATCCTTGCGGCGGCCACGCGCCCGGCGCCGGCCCTGTAGTCCTCGAAACCCGAAGCCGGCCACCGCAATAACGCGGCGCAACGGCGGCTGGCATCCCCCTGAGCGGCTGCTAGTTTGGCGCCATGACCGATCACCACGCCCCCGTTTCCCACGCCCGCTCCAACACCGAACAGATGGCCGCGCCAGCCTACCGACTGGCGGCGCTGGATCAGGACTTCATGCTGGGGGACTCCATGCGCGGGGTCCGCTTCCAGCTGGAGTACGCCAAGGCCGAGGAGCATCTGCGCGCCTGGGGCGTGCGCTCCACCATCGTGGTGTTCGGCAGCGCCCGCTTCGGTGAGAACGGCGGCGGGCGTCACGGCCACTGGTATGAGCAGGCGCGCCTGTTCGGCCGCATCGCGTCGGAGCGCGGCGGCGCCCTGTGCGAGAACGGCGGGATCCGCGACAACGTGATCGCCACCGGCGGCGGGCCGGGGATCATGGAGGCGGCCAACCGCGGGGCCATCGAGGCCGGCGCCCCCTCCATCGGCTTCAACATCACCCTGCCGCACGAGCAGGAGCCCAACCCCTGGACCACGCCGGACCTGACGTTCCGCTTCCACTATTTCGCCATGCGCAAGATGCACCTGGCCATGCGGGCCAATGCGCTGGTGGTGTTCCCCGGCGGCTTCGGGACGCTGGACGAGCTGTTCGAGCTGCTGACCCTGCGCCAGACCGGCAAGGCGCCGCCCATCCCCATCGTCCTGTTCGACGAGGCCTACTGGCGCGCGGTGATCGGCTTCGACACCCTGATCGAGCACGGCGTCATCTCTCCCGGGGATCTGGAGCTGTTCCGCTTCGCCGATGACGCCGAAGGGGTGTGGGCGGCCTTGCTCAAAGGCGGCCTACGGCCCCACGAGGACCTATCCCGGGGCTGAGGCTTAGCTCCGGGTCCTCATCGCTTGTCGCTCCAGACGGTCTTGTAGAGGTCGAAGCGGCGGTCGCGCAGGTTGCGCACCGTGCCCTGGGCCTTGGCCCAGGCCAGGTCGGACAGGTCCAGATCGGCCACGGTCACCGTCTCCACATTCTCGGTCGCCTCGGCGGCGATGCCGTCGCGGGCGAAGGGGAAATCGCAGGGCGTCAGGATGCAGGACTGGGCGTACTGGATGTCCATGTTCTCGACATTGGGCAGATTGCCCACGTTGCCGGACAGAATGACGTAGCACTGGTTCTCGATGGCCCGGGCCTGCGAGCAATAGCGCACCCGCAGATAGCCCTGACGGTTGTCGGTGCAGAACGGCACGAAGAGCAGGCGCGCGCCCTCGTCCACCAGCCGCCGCGCCAGTTCGGGGAACTCGGAGTCGTAGCAGATCAGCACCCCGATCGGCCCGCAGTCGGTGGGGATGGCGTGGACCATGTCGCCGCCCTTGATGTTCCACCAGTGCCGCTCGTTGGGGGTGGGGTGGATCTTCTCCTGCTCGTGCACCGAACCGTCGCGCAGGAAGACGTACGCAACATTCTGAATTTCCCCGTCGTCGGTTCGTGTGGGGTGCGAGCCGCCGATGATGTTGATGTTGTAGCTGATGGCCAGCTTGGACATCTCCTCCACGAAGCGGGGCGTGTAACGGGTCAGGGCCTCGATGGATTCGGCCGGGTTCAGCTTCTTCTCCTCCAGCGCCAGCAGCTGGAGGGTGAACAGTTCGGGGAACACCACGAAGTCCGAGCGGTAGTCCGCCGTCACGTCGACGAAATATTCCACATTGCTCATGAAATCCTCGAACGAGGTCACACGCCGGGCCTGGAACTGCACCGTGGCCACGCGCACGTTTTCCTTGGAGGCGAACACCGCGCCCTTGGTGCCCCGCTCCTCGGGATAGTACGGGTTGCGCCAGATCATGTGCGTGGCGTGGCCCATGGACTGGCGATCGGCGGGCAGATAGTCCTTCAGCACCCCGATGGCCTCAAAACCGGCCCGCAGGTGGAAGGCGATCACCGGATCCTTGGCCTTTCGGGCCGAGACCGCATCCAGATATTCCTCGGGCGAGGGGAAGGTCTTCTTCCGTCGGTCCAGCCCCGGCATGCGCCCGCCGAAGACGATGCCCTTCAACTCCAGATGTTCGCACAGCTCGCGCCGGGCGTCGTACAGGCGCTGGCCGATACGCAGCCGGCGGGCGTCGGGATCGACGCAGACCTCCATGCCGTACAGCCACTCCCCGTTGGGGTCATGGCGCGAGGCGTAGCCGCCGCCGGTGATCTCGTCCCAGGTGTGGGGCCCCATGGCGGTCTTCTCGTCGATCCGGAAGCCGGCGGCGTAGCCCACCAGATCGCCCTCGTACTCGACGATGAACTGGCCCTCCCGGAAAGCGGCCACCTGCCCCTGCAGCATGCCGCGCGTGTAGCCGCTGTTGCCGTAGACCCGCTGGACCAGGTCGTAGATGCGCGGCACGTCCTTCAGCGTCGGGTTGCGGATTTCGATGAGGGCGGTGCGAGCGGTCTTGGTCATGGGACTCCAGATGGGCGACGTTCGTTATCAGCCAGCTTAACCGTTCAGCGGCCGGTTGGATGCATCCCCTCTCCCGCTACGCCTCCACAACGCCTATGTGGGAGCCATGACTGACCTTTCTCCCCGCGAAATCGTCTCCGAACTCGACCGCTTCATCGTTGGCCAGCACGACGCCAAGCGCGCCGTGGCCGTGGCCCTGAGGAACCGCTGGCGCCGCAAGCGCGCGCCCGAGGACATCCGCGACGAGATCACCCCCAAGAACATCCTGATGATCGGCCCCACCGGCGTGGGCAAGACCGAGATCGCCCGCCGCCTGGCCCGGCTGGCCGGCTCGCCCTTCCTGAAGGTGGAGGCCACCAAATTCACCGAGGTGGGCTATGTGGGCCGTGACGTGGACCAGATCATGCGCGATCTGGTGGAGGCCGCCCTGGTGATGGTGCGCGACGATCGCCGCGCGGGCGTGAAGGCCAAGGCCGAGGCCGCCGCCGAAGAGCGCATCCTCGACGCCTTGGTGGGGCCGGGGTCGCAACCGGCCACCCGCGACGCTTTCAAGAAGAAGCTGCGCGCCGGCGAGATGGACGACAAGGAGGTGGAGCTGGCGCTGGCGGACACCGCCTCGCCGTTCCAGAACATCGACCTGCCCGGCGGCGCCGGCATGGGCGTGCTGAACCTGTCGGAAATGCTGGGCAAGATGGGCGGCGGCAAGACCAAACCGGTCAAGCTGAAGGTCCGCGACGCCTGGGCGCCCCTGACCACCGAGGAAAGCGACAAGCTGCTGGATCAGGACAGCCTGACCCGCGAGGCGGTGATGCTGGCCGAGAACGAGGGCATCGTCTTCCTGGACGAGATCGACAAGGTGGCGGCCAAGTCCGACCGCTCCGGCGCGGACGTCAGCCGCGAGGGGGTGCAGCGGGATCTGCTGCCGCTGATCGAGGGCACCACGGTTTCAACCAAGTACGGGCCGGTGAAGTCCGACCACGTTCTGTTCATCGCCTCGGGCGCGTTCCACGTGGCCAAGCCCTCGGATCTGCTGCCCGAACTGCAGGGGCGTCTGCCCATCCGGGTGGAGCTGAAGGCCCTGACCCGCGACGACTTCAAGCGCATCCTGACCGAGCCCGAGGCCAATCTGATCCGTCAGAACCAGGCCCTGCTGGCGGCCGAGGACGTGACCCTGGTGTTCACCGAGGACGCGGTCGAGGCCATGGCCGACGCGGCGGTGGCGGCCAACGGGGCGGTGGAGAACATAGGCGCGCGCCGTCTGGTGACCGTCATCGAGCGGGTGCTGGAGGAGACCAGCTTCAAGGCGTCCGACCTGTCAGGCCAGACCCTGACCTTCGACGGCGACATGGTGCGCGACAAGGTGGGCGACCTGGCGAAGAACGCCGACCTGAGCCGGTTTATCCTCTAGCGCTTCAGCCGCGCCCGGAGCCGCCGCCCCCGGGCGCCGCGGCCATGTCCAGCAGTTGAAGGCGGAACACCAGCACCGAGTGGGGCGGGATTTCGCCCGCCCGACGCGCGCCATAGCCCAGCTCGGGCGGCACATAGAGCAGCCATTCGTCGCCGACCTTCATGCGCTGCAGCGCCTCGGTCCAGCCGGGCACCACCTGCTCGGGGGTGGTGACATAGGGGCTGCCGCGCTCGAACGAGCTGTCGAACACCGTGCCGTCGATCAGCGAACCCTCGTAGTGCACCCGCACCAGATCATTGCCGTCGGGACTCGGCGCGCCGTCCGGGGCGGCGGTCAGCACCTTGTACTGAAGGCCGGACTCCAGGGTCACCACGCCGTCGGCGTCGGCGTTCCGGGCCATGAAGGCGGCGGCCTCGGCCACGCGCGCATCGTCGTCGCCGGAGGCGTTGTCGCTGCCGCTGCCGCCGCAGGCCGCCAGCATCATGGCGGCCGCCACCGCGCTAACCCATCCGAAGCGCATAGCCGGCATCCTCAAGTCCTTTTCTGATTACATCCGCATGGTGGGCGTCGCGCGTCTCCACCATGATGTCGAACTCCGCGCCCTTGGCCGGCACGTCCAGCGCCAGGCGGTTGTGCACCACGTCGATGATGTTGCCGCCGGCCCCGCCGATCACGGCGCTCATCTTTGACAGCATGCCCGGCCGGTCGTCGCCGAGGATGCGGTACACCACCAGCCGCTTCTCGCGCACCATCTCGCGGTTCAGCACCACCGCCAGCATGCGGGCGTCGATGTTGCCGCCGCACAGGACCAGACCGACTTTCTTGCCCCTGAACCGCTCCGGGTAGCGCAGCAGGGCGGCCAGGCCGCCGGCGCCCGCGCCCTCGGCCACGGTTTTTTCAAGCGTGACGTAGAAGGCCACGGCCTTCTCGAAATCCTCTTCGTCCACCACCAGCACGTCGTCCACCAGCGGGTCGGCCAGGGCGAAGGTGATGTCGCCTACCGCCTTGATGGCGATGCCCTCGGCGATGGTCTGGCCGCCGCATCTGGCGGTCTCGCCCTTACGACGCGCCGAGAAGGACGGGTACATGGCCGCCTCGACCCCGATGATCTCTATGTCCGGTTTGATGGCCTTGGCGGCGATGGCGCATCCGGCGATCAGACCGCCTCCGCCGATGGGAATGACGATCGCGTCCAGATCGGGCGCATCCTCCAGGAACTCCAGGGCGCAGACGCCCTGTCCCGCCACCACGCCCTCGTCATCAAAGGCCGAGATGAAGACATAGCCCTCGTCCTCCACCAGTTGTTTCGCGTGGGCGCTGGAGCCGGAGAAATCGTCGCCCTCGATCACCACCGTGGCCCCGTGGGCGCGCGTGCCGTCGGCCTTAACGAACGGGGTGCCGTGGGGCATGACGATGGTCACCGGCACGCCCAGACGCCCGCCGTGATAGGCCAGGGCCTGGGCGTGGTTGCCCGCCGAGGCGGCGACCACGCCGCGCTTTCGTTCCTCTTGGGTCAGTTGCATCAGCCGGTTCAGGGCGCCCCGCTCCTTGAACGAACCGGTGAAGTGCAGATTGTCGTACTTCACCCAGACCTCCGCGCCGGTCAGCTGGGACAGGCGTCGGGAATGGCGGACGGGGGTGCGGTCCACCTGGCCGGCGATCCGCTGCTGCGCGGCCCGGATGTCCTCGATGGTGACGGCCATTGGCATTCCTGAGGTTTCTCGTTGGCGGCGACCTGCCGCGAGGCGAGGCTTATCGGTTTCGAGGCGCGGCGAAAAGCACTGTCGCGGCCTTCTTCGACAAGGTTCGCAACCTTGACCGTGGTGTGCGTGTTAAGCCATCTGATACGCGCGCGTCACAAGAGGATTTCGCCATGCAAGCCGCCAGTTTCGTCAGGATCGCCGCCGTTTCGGCCCTGGGCGCCGCCGCCTTGGCCGCCTGCGCGCCGACTCCCGCGCCTGGCCCCATCATGGGCGGGGGCGGCCTGTCCTCCAGCTTCAGCGCGGCGGACTTCGCGTGGTCGGCCCAGGCCGGCAGCGCGGCCATCGAGGGCCGTGCGGCCTATGGACCCGGGTACAGCTGCGCCGGCTCGGTGGGCCTGACCCCCGAGACCCCCTATACCCGCCACCGGTTCCTGAACCTGTACGGATCGCTGGACCGCGCAGCCCTTCCCGCGTCGGAGGTCCGCGCCCGCAGCGTCGGGGAAGCCAGCGCCGACTATCGCGGCTATGTGCGCGACACCACCTGCGACGCCCAGGGTCGGTTCCGGTTTGACGGCCTGCCACAGGGCGGCTGGTTCATCATCGCTCCGGTGCGCCAGGGTTCCGGTGAGCCCGTGGTCTTGATGCGGCGGGTTCAGACGGACTCGCGGGGCGCCGTCAGCGTCACCCTGGAATAGACGAAGAACGCCGCCATCGCGGCGAAAGGAGGCTGGTCATGTTGCGTCTTTCGCCGTTAACCCTGTTGTTCGCTGTCTCCGGCGCGGCCCTGTCTTTCCTGTCGGCCCAGCCTGCGGGCGCGCAGTCCGGCCACTACGCCCATTATAACAGGGCTCCTGACCAAGGCTGGCGGGCGCCGTCCTGGTGGGATCAGCGGGATCGGCCGGGCGACTACCGCTGTGACGCCTACTGGGACGCCAACCGGACGGATTGTCAGGCGCGCTGGCGTGACCAGCGGCCTCATCAGGCCGCCAATCGCCGCTATCGAGGCCCTGGTCACGTCGGGTACGGCCATGGCGGCGGTCACGTACAGCGCCATGACCACCAGCGGTACGCCTCCGCGGCGCGCGGGGCCGATGTCTGGCAGGGCGCTTACGGGCGGCCGGATATGGTCTATCCGGCGCAGGGGCATGGCCATGCCGGCGGGCGTGATCCGCGCCGCATTGACTGGTGCCGCGCGACCTGGCGCTCGTACAATCCGGCCACTGGGTATTACCGCGCCTACAGCGGACGACTGGTCTATTGCGGGTGAAGGACACAAACCCTTGATGACGCAAGGGTTTGGCGAGCGCCGTTCGCCATCAAATGGTCGAATCATCCCGGCTTGAGTGCATGAGCCCCGATACGGGGCCTGTATTCCAGGGGAGCGCGTTCATGTCCCAGCACAACATCGTCGGATCCGAGGCCTTCGAAAAGGCCCCCTTTGTCTATGTCCGCAAGGTCAGACCGGGCGGCTTGAGACGACGCCGCGCCCGTACGGCCCTGGCTTTCCTGGCGGGGGCGGCGGTCGCTGTCGGACTGGGCGCGGTCGCCACTGTGCTCGCGCTGGGCCCGGCAGTCGGGCTTAGCTAGGAAGACCAGGTCTTCCCGCAAAAATTCACAAAGAATATTACAGAACGTCATAAAACATTCACGTCGCGATCTCTTTACAGCGACGGGAAATGGCGCAGTCTGTTCCGAACCCGGAGTTATCCCGGGATTGGAGGAGACATTATGCGCAAACTCATTCCCCTTGCGGCGGCAGGCCTTGTCGCCCTTTCAGCCCCTCTGGCCGTCGCTGCGCAGTCGCAGCAGGGCGCGTCTGCGAACGAACCGGCGCCGCGCTTTGAACGGGCGGCCTATGTCTGCGCCACGGATGAAGCGACCCGCCGATCGTTTGAGCGGGAGTATGGCGCCGCCCCGGTGTTCATCACCGCCGAGGAAGCCCTGGCCGCCGCCGCGTCCGGCGAACGCTGGGCCACCCCCCGCTGCATGACCGAAGCCCAGCACGCCCGCCTTGAGCGCCTTCGCCGCCAGACCGCGCTCAAGAACTGACGCCGCCGCCACCATAAAATGAAAAGGGCCGCGTCTCGCGACGCGGCCCTTGTCGTTCTGGTCGAAGGCTGGACGCCTATTCGATGTCCTCGTTCAGCAGGCCGACCTTGTAGTAGCCGTTGGCCTGAAGCGTGTTCATCACTTCCATGAAGCGCTCGTACATCACTTCCGGGTTGGCGCGAACGAAGACGCGCTCTTCGCGGGGGTTCGGCACGCCGAGCGCCGCGTTCAGGGTCGGGATGAGGTTTTCAAGAGTGGTCTGCTCGTCCACCACGTAGAGGGAGGTGTCGTCCTGGATGGAGATGAACACCGGCTCCTGGAGTTCCTCGCCCGGCGGCGGCGGCGACGCCGGCGGCAGGTCCAGACGGATGGACACGGTCGCCAGGGGCGCGGCCACCATGAAGATGATCAGCAGCACGAGCATGACGTCCACGAACGGCGTCACGTTCATGGCCGAGTTCAGCTCTTCAACCTTGCCGCCTTGTTGCTTGAGTTTGGCCGCCATACGCAGATATCTCCGGTCGGGCCCGCTCTGAAGGGAGAGGTGCGGGCGAACTTGAATGCGTTTCGGACAGTGTCTTGGCGTCCGCCGCCGCGCTTGTAAAGCGGTCAGGGGCTGAAGAATGTTCCTGAACCCGAAATTACTGGCCTCTAAGGGAAGGAATCCGGACCGGACGCGCCTTTCGCCCGGCGCCAGGGGCGCCTAACTGGAGAGTCCCCCCACCCGCTGGAGCCCTTCATGCAGACCATCAGGACCGCCGATATGGAAATTCCCGCCCTGGGTTTCGGCACGTACCAACTGGAGCCGGCGGACGCCCGGCGCATGGTGGCCGAGGCTCTGCGCATCGGCTACCGCCACGTGGACACGGCCTACATCTACAACAATGAGGAGGGCGTGGGTCAGGGCATCGGCGATTCGGGCGTGGCCCGGGACGACGTCTTTCTGACCACCAAGATCTGGGTGACCAATTTCCGCGACGGCGACCTGCAGCGGCAGGCGGAGGAGAGCGCGGAGCGCCTGGGGCAGGTCCCGGACCTGCTGCTGCTGCACTGGCCCAAGCCCGAACCGGCGCTGGAGGAGACCATCAAGGCCCTGAACGACGCCCGCGCGCGAGGCTTTGCGAAGAATATCGGCCTTTCCAACTTCCCCTCGGCCCTGTTCCGCGAGGCCGCCGCCCTGTCCGGGGCGCCGCTGGTCACCAACCAGATCGAGTACCATCCCTATCTGTCGCAGAAGACCCTGATCGAGACCGCCCGCGAGCTGGGGTCATCCATCACCGCGTGGTCGCCGCTGGCCCAGGGCAAGATCGCCGACGATGCGGTCATCGCTGAAATCGGCGAGGCCCACAGCAAGACGCCGGGACAGGTGACCCTGCGCTGGATCGTGCAGCAGGGCGTGATCGCCATTCCCAAGACCGCCAGCGAAAGGCGCGCGGCCGAGAATCTGGACATCTTCGACTTCGAACTGACCGCCGACGAGATGGCCCGCATCCATGGCCTGGCCCATCCGGGCGGTCGCATCGGCGACTGGATTGATCCGGCCTTTGAATGGGATCAGGATACCTCCCAACAATAACGAGACCCTTAGGGAGGGTTCGACCATGGGCTCCGTCCTGGGATTTCCCGGGGCCGATCCGGCCGACGCGGCCATCGGCGCCCGGCTGAGACGCTGGCGCGACCAGCGCGGCGTGGATCTTGAGACCATGGCATTGGCCCTGCACATCCCGCCAGAGGAGATGCGGCGGGTGGAGGCGGGCCGGGCCCATCTGGATTCGGTCCAGCTGGCCGTGGCCACAAGGCATCTGCACCTGCCGGTCTGGGCGCTGGTGTCGGACACACGGGCTTATTGATTGCGGGTGACAGGCCGCGACTGTCCGCCTAATCGGTGATCATGGCCTACAGATCCTTGCGCGATTTTATAGATATGCTCGAAGCCCGGGGCGAGCTGGCAAGGGTGTCTGAGCCCGTGTCCACCGTCCTTGAGATGACCGAGATCCAGACCCGGCTGCTGCGCAACGGCGGCCCGGCCGTAATCTTCGAAAAGCCTGTCATGCCAGACGGTTCGATCAGTCCGATCCCCTGCCTGGTCAACCTGTTCGGTACGGTGAAGCGGGTGGCCATGGGCGTCACCCTCGAGAACAAACAACGCACCACCGCTGCAGAACTGCGCGAGGTGGGCGAGTTGCTGGCCTTCCTCAAGAACCCGACGCCCCCGCGCGGCCTCTCGGACGCCATGGAGATGCTGCCGCTGGCCCGCACCGTCATGGGCATGCGCCCGAAGACGGTGAAGAAGGCCCCGGTGCACGAGGTGGTGCTGACGGGCGACGACATCGACCTGACCAGCCTGCCCATCCAGACCTGCTGGCCGGGCGAGCCGGCGCCGCTGATCACCTGGGGGCTCGTCGTCACCAAGGGCCCGTCGGACGCCGCCGAGGACGACTTCAACCTGGGCATCTACCGCATGCAGGTGCTGGGCAAGGACAAGGCGATCATGCGCTGGCTGGCCCACCGCGGCGGGGCGCAGCACTACGCCCGGCACCGGAAGGCGGGAAAGCGCGAGCCCCTGCCCGCCGCCGTGGTGCTGGGCGCCGATCCCGGGACCATCCTGGCGGCGGTGACGCCGGTGCCGGACACCCTGAGCGAATACCAGTTCGCCGGGCTGATGCGCGGCGCCAAGGCCGAGCTGGTCCCCTGCAAGACCGTGCCTCTGATGGTCCCGGCCCAGGCCGAGATCGTGCTGGAGGGCCATGTGCTGCTGGACGAGCACGCCGAGGAAGGTCCCTACGGCGACCACACCGGCTATTACAACTCGGTGGAGACCTTCCCGGTGTTCCAGGTGACGGCCATCACCATGCGCCGGGACCCCATCTATCTGACCACCTTCACCGGCCGGCCGCCGGACGAGCCCAGCGTGCTGGGCGAGGCGCTGAACGAGGTCTTCATCCCCCTGCTGCAGGCCCAGTTCCCCGAGATCACCGACTTCTGGCTGCCGCCTGAAGGGTGCAGCTACCGCATCGCCGTGGTCTCCATGAAGAAGGCCTATCCGGGCCACGCCAAGCGCGTGATGCTGGGCGTCTGGAGCTTCCTGCGACAGTTTATGTACACCAAGTGGGTGATCGTCGTGGACGACGACATCGACGCGCGGGACTGGAAGGACGTCATGTGGGCGGTCTCCACCAAGATGGATCCGGCGCGCGACATCACCCTGATCGAGAACACCCCCATCGACTATCTGGACTTCGCCTCGCCCGAGAGCGGACTGGGCTCCAAGATCGGTCTGGACGCCACCGACAAACTGCCCCCCGAGACCAGGCGGGAGTGGGGTGAGGAGATCCGCATGGACGCGGAGGTGGTTGAGCGGGTGAATGAGATATGGGAGCGGCTGGGCCTGCCCGGCGACGGGGCGCCGATCTGGAAGTGAGGCGCCCGTCCTCGCAATTCAGCAAAGCGTCACTATATGAGTAAGATGAATTATCGCCTCACCACCGTCGAACGCGCCTATCAACTCGCCGAAAGCGGCGAATTCGCCAATGTGGGTGAAATCAAGCGGCGGCTGACCACCGAGGGCTATTCCGACGTCCAGGGCCAGTTGTACGGCTCCACCATCACCTCGGCCTTGAAGAAGCTGTGCGACAAGGCGCGGGCTGGCATGCCCGCCGATATCCCTGTCGAGAAGGACGCCGACGCGGTCTGACATCCGCGGCTTGAGGCGTTAGAAAGCCCATTGTCCGGCGCGTCGCCGGAGCTTTGAAAGCGCCTCATGCGTCCTGCTGCCTGGCTCTGCGCCGCGTCTCTTCTGCTTGCGAGTCCTGTCATGTCCCAGTCGCCTTCCGTGCCCAACGCCGCACCGTGGGATCAGGAATTCCTGCCGCCCGCCCCTGACTGGAATGGCGCGAGCCGGTCCCTGCTGCGCGAGGCGTCCGACCCGTGGGTCACGCCGTTCGAGGCGGACCCTGAGCATGACTTCAGCCCCACCTACGCCGACACCCGCGCCTGGTTCGACCGGCTGGACGCCGCCAGCGGCCTGATCCGCATCGAACAATTCGGGACCTCGCCCGAGGGGCGGCCCATCTATGCGGTGATCGCCTCGAAAGACGGCGCTGAATTCGACCCGTCCAAGCCGGTGCTGCTGGCCCAGGCCGGCATCCATCCCGGCGAGATCGACGGCAAGGATGCGGGCATGATGCTGCTGCGCGACATCGCGATGTATGGTCGCGATGAACTGCTGGACAGGGTCAACCTGATCCTGATCCCGATCCTGAGCGTGGACGGCCACGAGCGCGCCAGCGCCCATTCCCGACCGAACCAGCGCGGACCGCGCATCCAGGGCTGGCGCCACACGGCCACCAACCAGAACCTGAACCGCGACTTCGTGAAGCTGGACCAGACCGAGATGCGCGCGGTCATGGGCCTGATCCAGCGCTACCAGCCGGATCTGTATGTGGACATCCACGTCACAGACGGCATCGACTATCAGTACGACGTCACCTACGGCTACAACGGCGAGAACGGCGTCTGGTCCCGCTCGCCGGCGACAGCCCGGTGGCTGGACGACGCCTTCAAGCCGGCGATGAATGACGCGCTGACGGCGCAGGGCCACATCCCCGGGGAACTGGTCTTCGCGATCGACGACCGCAATCCGCGCGCGGGCCTGTCGGACGGGGGACTGGGCGAGAGATTCTCCAACGGCTGGGGCTCGGCCGCCCATGTGCCCACCATCCTGATCGAGAACCACAGCCTGAAGCCCCACCAGCAGCGGGTTCTGGGAACCTATGTGTTCCTCGAGACCGCCATGCGTCTGCTGGCCGACCACGGCGACGATCTGCGGGTGGCTGCGGCGCAGGACCGCGGTCTGCGCCCCGCGGAGATCCTGGCCAACTTCGTTCCGACCGAGGAACCGGTGGCCACCCGCGCGTTTCTGGGCATCCGTTACGAAACCTGGGAAAGCCCGGCGTCCGGCCGGTCGGAGATCCGCTGGCTGGGCCAGCCGGACCCCGAGCCCTGGATGATGCCCTTCTACGGCTCGCGTCCGACCCTCACCCTGGCCCGCCCTGATGCCTACTGGGTGCCGTCGTACCGCGACGACATCATCGAGCGCCTGCGCCTGCACGGGGTGCAGATGGAGGTGCTGGAGGCCCCGCGCGCGGTTTCCGTGCAGATGCTGCGCCTTGAGGACCCGCGGGTTTCCGGCCGCACCAGCGAGGGCCATGTGCCGATCACGGTCGAGACCGTGACGCCGGAAATCCGCGACTGGACCTACCCGGCCGGATCGGTGCGCGTGCCTACCGATCAGCCGCTGGGCGATCTGGTGGTGCTGGCGCTGGAGCCGCAATCGTCCGAGAGCTTCTTCTCCTGGGGCATGTTCCCGGAAATTCTGAACCGGGTGGAATATATAGAGGCCTACGCCATCGCACCGCTGGCGGAGCGCATGCTGGAGGCCGATCCGGAGCTTCGCGGCGCGTTCGAGCGACGGCTCGCCGAGGATGCGGGGTTCGCCGCCGACGGCGCCGCGCGACTGGCCTGGTTCTACGAACGGACGCCCTTCCATGACGACCGCTATCGTCTTTACCCCATTGGAAGGGAGGTCCGCTGATGGACCTGTTCACCGCCGCCGTTCAGGACTCCGCCCGCGCCGCCGCCCTGTGGGGCGGCCTGCTGGTCCTGTTGCTGATCACCCTGTCGGGACTGGTGGTGCGCCAGCGGCAGCGCCTGCGGATCGGCTATGGCGACGGCGAGGCGCCGGAGCTGATGGGCGCCTCGCGCGCCTTCGGCAACGCCGCTGAGTATGCGCCGGCGGCCATGGGCGGACTGGCGCTGATGGCGCTGGTGGGGGTCACGCCCTGGCTGGTGCATCTGGTGGGCGCCGTGTTCCTGCTGGGCCGTATCGTCCATGCCTTCGGCCTGTCCCGCTCCGTGGGCGCGACTCGCGCCCGAGTCGTGGGCATGATGCTGACCTATGTGCCCCTTCTGGTGCTGGCCGTTGTGCTGATCGCCTACGCGGTGCCCTGACCCGGTTGCGGGCGGGCGGACGACCGGCCATATCGGGGCATGGCTGATGCTTCCCTCCCCAACCCCGACATCCTGAACGACATTCTCTCCGCCGCGCTGAAAGCTGGCGCCGACGCCGCCGAGGCTGTGCACGCCGACCGGCGCACCCTGTCGCTGGGGGTGCGCAACGGCGCGCTGGAAGAGGTGGAGCGCGAGGAGTCCCGCGATCTGGGCCTGAGGGTGTTCGTGGGTCGTCGTCAGGCGACCGTCTCCGCCTCGGATCTGTCGCCCGCCACCCGCGATCGCCTCGTGGAGCGGGCCGTGGCCATGGCGCGGCTGGCGCCTGAGGACCCCTATGCGGATCTGGCGCCCCGGGATCGGCTGGCCCAGGGGCCCCACCCCGATCTGGACCTGTTCGATCCGACCGAACGCACGGCCGAGGCGCTGGAAGCCGCCGCGCGTCTGGCGGAAGACGCCGCCCGGGCCACGCCGGGGGTGTCCATATCGGAGGGCGGCAGCGCCAAATGGTCCGCCGGCGACTGGCGGCTGGTGACCTCGCACGGCTTCGACGGCGCCCACCGGGGCAGCAGTTTCTCGCTCGGCGTCGGCGTCATCGCCGCCCGGGACGGCGCCAAGGAGCGGGGCAGCGAGCACCGCGCCGTGCGCCACCTGTCGGATCTGCCGGGCGCAGAGGCCATCGGCGCCCTGGCCGGACAGCGGGCCGTGGCGCGGCTGGGCGCGCGCAAGATCGCCTCCACCACCGCCCCCGTGATCTTCGAGAACCGCCTTGCGGCGCAGGTGATCTCGCCCTTCGTCCAGGCCATGGCCGGGACCGCGATCACGCGCGGCGTGTCCTTCCTGAAGGATCGGCTGGGCCAGCAGGTGCTGTCCGGCGCCGTTACCCTGATCGACGACCCGTTCCGGCCGCGCGGGCTGGGCTCCACCCCCTTCGACGACGAGGGCGTGGCGGTGGAGCGGCGCGAGCTGATCTCGGCGGGCGTGATCAACGGCTGGATGTTGAACACCGCGTCGGCCGCCCAGCTGGGTCTGCAGACCACCGGCCACGCCTCGCGCGGTCTGGCGGGGCCGTCCGGCGTGTCGGGCCACAACCTGCATCTGGAGCCGGGCGCACGGGACCTGAAGGGACTGATGGCCGACGCAAAGACCGGGCTTCTGGTCACGTCCATGTTCGGTCCGTCGCTGAACCCCAACACCGGCGACTGGTCGGCCGGGGTGTCCGGCTTCTGGTTCGAGGACGGCGAGATGGCCTGGCCGGTCAGCGAGATCACCGTGGCCGGCAATCTGCTGGCCCTGGCCGGACGGGTGGTGGTCGGATCGGATCTGGAATTCAGGGGCTCGTTCAACAGCCCGTCCCTGCTGATCGATGCGGTGGCCATCGCCGGGAAATGACGCTCGCCGCCGACCTGGACCTGCTGAAGGCGGCGGCGATCGAGGCCGGCGCCCTGGCCGTGCGCCACCGGGCGCAGGGCCTGACGATCCAGTCCAAGCCCGGGGGCTCGCCCGTGACCGATGCGGATATGGCCGTGGACCGCTGGCTGCGGGAGCAGCTGACAGCGGCCCGGCCCGACCACGGCTGGCTGTCCGAGGAGACGGCGGACAACCCCGAGCGGCTGTCGCGGCGGCGCATCCTTGTGGCCGATCCCATCGACGGCACCGTGGCCTTCATGAAGAACAAGCCGTGGTGGAGCGTGGCGCTGGCCATCGTCGAGGACGGCCGCCCCGTGGCGGCGGTGATCCACGCCCCGGACCTGAACGAGACCTTCGTCGCGATCGAGGGCGGCGGCGCCCGCCTGAACGGGCAGCCTGTCACGGCCTCGACGACCGCGGTGCTGGAGAACGCCTCCGTCCTGACCGGCGCGGGCCTGCTGGACAGCCCGAAATGGCCGGAGCCCTGGCCGCCCATGCGGGTGGAGAACCGCAACTCCCTGGCCTATCGCATGGCGCTGGTGGCGTCCGGCGCCTTCGACGTCGCCATGGCCCTGACGCCGAAATGGGACTGGGACGTGGCCGCCGGGGCGCTGATCGCGGCGGAGGCGGGGGCGACGGTCAGCGACCACCACGGCCGGCCATGGTTGTTCAACCGACCCGATCCGCGACAGCCGAGCCTGATCTGTGCGGCGCCGGCCCTGCATCCGTTGATAATCCGGCGCTGTCGGCCTATTCCGCTGGCCAACAACACCCGCCATTCAACGGACGGATAAGCCATGCCTCAGGAAATCGAGAACAACCAGCTACTGCACATCGTCTTCGGCGGCGAGCTGCGAGACCTGAACGGGACCGCGTTCCGCGATCTGTCCCAGGTCGACTTCGTTGGCGCCTTTCCCAACTACGAGGAAGCGCGCAAGGCGTGGAAGGCCAAGGCGCAACAGACCGTGGACAACGCCCACATGCGCTATTTCATCCTGCACGCCCACCGCATGATCGATCCGAGGGGCGACGAGGCCGCGTCAAGGGCGTAGGATCACGCCATGACAATGTTTGGAACGACCCTGGACGGCCAGCAGCTGTTCGGCCTCATCTCGCTTCTGACCCTGCTCGCCTTCTGGGTCCTGGTCTGGCGGCGGGAACGCCAGTCCATGCGCTGGTTCCGGGCCTGGGCCACCCGGCGGCGGGCGGAGCGTCAGGCGCGAGAGGGCGGCGCGGACAGCGGCGGCTCCCATGGCGGCCCGTGGGGCTGAGGCGTCAGCGCCTTGACTTGGCCACCCTGACGTCGGACCGGAAGCCATGACCGTGACCCCGCCCGAGGCGCGACAGCCGCTGCGCCCCCTGCTGGCGCGCATCTGGCGCGACTATCTGTCCGAGCGAAAGGGCCGGTTGGCCCTGGCCATGCTGTGCGCGGCGATCACGGCGGGAACCACCGCGCTGATCCTGCGGCTGCTGGAGCCGGCGGTGAACGGCCTGTTCGTGGATCAGGACCCCGACGCCCTGTGGATGATCCCCGCCGCCATCGCCGGGGTGGGGGTGATCCGGGGCGCCGCCGCCATCGGCCAGGCCAATCTGGTCAACCGCCTGGGCCACGGGGTGGTGGGCGAGATCCAGAGCCAGCTGTTCGCCCGCATGATCCGCGCCGACCTGGCCCGCCTGCGCGCCCAGCATTCGGGCGGCTTCGTCTCCTCGGTGCTGTTCGACGCCAATCTGGTGCGCGAGGCCTTCACCACCGGCACGGTGAGCTACACCCAGCACGGCCTGACCCTGATCGCCCTGATCGCCTCCATGATCTGGATCGATCCCATGCTGGCGCTGGTGGTGCTGTGCGGCATGCCGGCGGTGAACCTGGTGCTGCGGCGGTTCTCGAAGAAGGCGCGCAAGGCCGCCGTGGGGGCCATGGCAGAGACCACGGTGCTGTCCACCGCCCTGATGGAGAATCTGGACGGGGTGCGGCTGGTCAAGATCGAGAACCGCGAGGACGCCGAGGACGCCCGGGTGGGCGAAGTCATCGCCCGGCGCCAGCGCTTCGTCATCAAGGGGGCCAACGCCAAGGCGTTCTCGGGCCCCACCAGCGAGATGGTGGCCATGTTCGTGGTGGCCGCGGTTCTGACCTATGCCGGCTGGCGCTCGCAGCAGGGCGAGATGAACGTGGGCGAGTTCACCGCCTTCATCGGCATCCTGCTGGCCGCCGCCCAGTCCCTGCGCAATCTGAGCAATCTGCAGACCGTGCTGGCCGAGGGCCTGACGGCGGCCCGCCGCCTGTTCGAGGCCCTGGACATCCAGCCCGAGATTCGCGAGGCGGCCGAGCCGGTCGACCTGCCGGGCGGCCCCTGCGAGGTCCGGTTCGAGGACGTCAGCTTCGCCTATTCCCAGGCCGCCCCCACGCTCAGCGGCGTGGACATCCGGGTGAGCCCCGGCGAGACGGTGGCCCTGGTCGGCCCGTCCGGCGGCGGCAAGAGCACCATCCTGAGCCTGCTGCCCCGGTTCTACGACGTCACCGGCGGCGCGGTGCGCATCAATGGCGTGGACGTGCGGGATGTGGCGCTGAAGGCGCTGCGCGACCGCATCGCCCTGGTGACCCAGGAGCCGTTCCTGTTCGACGAGACCATCGCCTTCAACATCGCCTACAGCCGTCCGGACGCCTCCCGCGAAGACATCGAGGCGGCGGCGCGGGCGGCGGCGGCGCACGAGTTCATCACAGCCCTGCCCGAGGGGTACGACACCCGCGCCGGCGAGGCGGGACTGCGCCTGTCCGGCGGCCAGCGCCAGCGCATCGCCATCGCCCGCGCCTTCCTCAAGGACGCGCCGATCCTGCTGCTGGACGAGGCCACCAGCGCCCTGGACACCGAGAGCGAGGCGCTGGTGCAGGCGGCGCTGGAGCGGCTGATGCAGGGCCGCGCCACCCTGATGATCGCCCACCGCCTGTCCACGGTTCAGAACGCGGACCGCATCTATGTAATCGAGGCCGGACGCGTGGTGGAGGCGGGCTCCCACGCGGAACTGGCGGGGCGTGGCGGTCTGTACGCGCGGCTGGCCCGCCAGCAATCCCTTGACGCCGCGCCGGACGAGGCGGGCTCGTGAGGCCGATCCGCAACCCGGGTGTGCAGGCGGTTCTCAGCCGGATAATGGCTGGCTGGATGCGGCTGTGCCTGGGCACCATCCGCTGGCGCCACGAGAACCGCGAGCTGGTGGAGGGCGTCTGGGACGAGGGCGGGCCGGTCATCGTCGCCTTCTGGCATTCGCGGCTGGCCCTTGCGCCCGCCGCCTGGGATCACCAGCGCGGCCAGCCGCCCAGGGCGATGATCTCCCTGTCCCCGGACGGCCAGTTCATCGCGGACGCCGTGGCCCGTCTCGGCTTTCCCGCCATTCGCGGCTCGTCCCAGAAGACCGCGAGCCCGGAAAAGGCAAAGGGCGGCTCCCAGGCCCTGCGCGACGCCCTGAAGTGGCTGAAGTCCGGCGGCGCCGTGGCCGTGACGCCCGACGGGCCGCGCGGCCCGGCGCGGGAGATGGGCGAAGGGCTGGCGGTGATGGCGCGCATGTCGGGCGCGCCGGTGCTGCTGCTGGGCCTGTCGTGTCGTCCGGCTATCCGGCTGAACAGCTGGGACAGGGCGATGCTGCCCATGCCGCTGGGGCGCGGGGCCATGGTTTGGGATCGGGTCGAGATCGGGCGGGGCGCGGACCCGGCCTCCGTGGTTGATGAATGGACGGCGCGGCTGACCGCCATCGAAGCGCGCGCTGACGCCATGGTGGAGTGACACATGGGCGCTCCGCTGTCCCTGAGAGCTTACAGCGCCGTCACCGGCTGGGTGGAGTCGCTGGCGCCGCGCCTGCTGGCGGCGCGCGCGCGGCGGGGCAAGGAGGACGCCGCGCGCCTCAATGAACGGCTGGGCCGTCCGTCGATCCCCCGTCCCTCCGGGCCGCTGGTGTGGCTGCACGGGGTCAGCGTGGGCGAGAGCCTGTCCCTGCTGCCGATGATCGGACGGCTGCGCGCCGAGCGGCCTGAGGTGGCGATTCTGGTGACGTCCGGCACCGTGACGTCCGCGCGCATCCTGGCCGAGCGCCTGCCGCCCGGTGTCATCCATCAGTACGCGCCCGTGGACGGGCCGCTGGCCACGGCGCGGTTCCTCAACCACTGGCGGCCCGCGCTGGGCGTGCTGGTGGAGAGCGAGCTGTGGCCCAATCTGATCGGCGCGGCGCAGGCGCGGGGCGTCAGGCTGGCCCTGATCAGCGCGCGCATCACCGACAGGACGGCCTCGGGCTGGGGCCGCATGCGCGGCGCTGCGCGCACGTTGCTGTCGGCCTTCGACCTGATCCTGCCCCAGGACGACGCCTCGGCGGCGCGCATCGAGGCGCTGGGCGGGCGGGTGCAGGGCCGGGCCAATCTGAAACTGGCGGGCGGGCCACTGACCCACGACAAAGGCGCCTTCGACCAGCTGAGCGCCGCCATCGGCGACCGCTCCGTGGTGCTTGCGGCCAGCACCCATCCCGGCGAGGAGCGGGCCGTCGCCCGGGCGCTGGACGGGCTGGAGGAGCCGCCGTTCCTGATCCTCATGCCGCGCCATCCCGAGCGGGGCGGCGGGCTGGCCCAGACCCTGCGGGCCGAGGGGCGCGCGGTGGCGCTACGTTCGGCGGGCGAGACGATCGAGGCCGACACGGCCGTCTATCTGGCCGACACCCTGGGGGAGATGGGGCTGTTTCTGGCGCTGTCCGACCTGGTGATCATGGGCGGCTCGTTCGGGCCGGTGATCGGCCATGCGGGCGCGGGCGGACACAATCCGCTGGAGCCCGCGCGGCTGGGCAAGCCCACGGTCTGCGGCCCGGACATGGCCAACTGGCCGGACGTGGCGGCCGATCTGGAGCGGGCGGGCGGTCTGATCCGGCTGGAGCGCGCCGAGCAGCTCGCGCCTGTGATCGCGCCCTTGCTGGAGGACCCGGTGAAGGCGCGGGCTGTGGGCGAGCGGGCGCGGCGCGCGGCCATGGCGGCGGACGCGGGGCTGGACCGGCTGTGGAGCCATCTGGCGCCCCTGCTGCCCGCCGGGAGGGCGTCATGAAGCTGAACACGCCGCGCTGGTGGTATGTGCGCGAGGGCGCGCCGTCACCCGTCGTTCGCACCCTGCTGAAGCCCCTGTCCTGGCTGTGGGCCGGGGCGACGGCGCGGCGCATGGCGCGTACTGTCCCGGTGGATGCGGGGATCCCGGTGATCTCGGTGGGCAACCTGACCGTTGGCGGGTCAGGCAAGACGCCGGTGGCGCGTGAGGTGCTGCGCCTGTTGCGGGACAAGGGTTTGGAGGCCCACGGGCTGACGCGGGGCTATGGCGGGCGGCTGGCCGGGCCGGTGCGGGTGGACCCCGCGCAGCATGCCGCCGGGGACGTGGGCGATGAGCCGCTGTTGCTGGCCCGGGTGGCCCCGGTGTGGGTGGCGAAGGATCGCCCGGCGGGCGCGCGGGCGGCGGCGGAGGCGGGCGCGGCGGTGGTGGTCATGGACGACGGCCATCAGAACCCGACCCTGAGCAAGGCCCTGTCCCTGATCGTGGTGGACGGGGAGACGCGGGGCGGGGAGTGGCCCTTCGGGGACGGGGCGGTGTTCCCCGCCGGACCCATGCGCGAGCCGCTGAAGGCCGGGCTGGCGCGGGCGGACGCGGTGGTGGTCCTGCTGCCGGCTGATTTGCCGGAGGCGGATCAGGAATTGTTGAGTTTATTCAAAGATAAGCCGGTGTTCGTCGCCCGGCTGGAGGCCGCGGCGGCGCCGCCGCCCGGGCCACAGCTGGGGTTCGCGGGGATCGCCAAGCCGTGGAAGGTGGAGCGGGCCCTGACGGCCGCCGGGTGCGACCTGATCGACTTCGCCGCCTTCCCCGACCATGCGGCCTTCGCCGAGGGGGACCTGAAGGCGCTGGCGGCCCGGGCGGCGGATCAGGACGCGGGGCTGGTGACCACCGAGAAGGACTGGGTCCGCCTGCCGCCCGACTGGCGCGGGCGGGTCGCGGCCTGGCCGGTGCGGGCGCGCTTCGAGGATGAGGCGGGCTTCCTCGCCGTCCTCGGCCGTGCGGGATTTCGGACTCCGGGCGAAAAAAACACAGTCTGAATTGTCTGAATTGTCCGAAATCGGACCCCCGACTTGAGATTCGGGACCCGAAAAAACAGTGTCCGAATTGTCCGAAATCCCCCTTTCAGGCCGCTCAAGGCGCGGACCCGTGCGACCGCAGTCTAGGGCGCCCGGGAGGGCGGGGGATCAAACAGGTCTGAGCGCGGCTGCTCAGGCCGCCAGAATGGCCCGGGCAGCTTGGGCGTCGGCGTCGATCTGGGCCTTGAGGGCGTCGAGGCCGTCGAAGGTCGTCTCGGGGCGCAGGAAGGCGATCAGCTCGGTCTCAAGCGTCTGACCGTAGAGGTCGCCGTCGAAATCGAACAGCCAGGCCTCCAGCATGGGCTCCTCGGTGCGGAACATGGGGCGCACCCCCAGGCTGGAGACGCCGTCCACCACCCGGCCGTCGGGAAGGCGGGTGCGGGTGGCGTAGACCCCGTAGGCCGGGCGCATGTAGTCGCCCAAGGCCATGTTGGCGGTGGGCACGCCCATCTCACGGCCGCGCTTGTCGCCGTGGATCACCTCGGCCTGCAGGGCGAAAGGCCGGCCCAGAATGGCGGCGGCGCGGTCCATGTCGCCGGCCTTGAGGGCCTCGCGCACGGCGCTGGACGACAGCTTGAGCCCGTCGGCGTCGTCCACCCGCGGGGCGGCCGAGACGGTGAAGCCCATCTCCCGGCCATAGCCCTCAAGCGCCTGGGGCGAACCGGAGCGGCCCTTGCCGAAGGTGAAGTCGAAGCCCACCGCGGCGTGGACGATCCCGAGCCCCTCATGCAGCACCTGAGCGGCGAAGTCCCGATCGCTCATGCCCGCCATCTCGGCGTCGAAAGGCAGAAGATAGAGTCGGTCCACGCCAAGGGGCGCCAGAGCGCGGGCCATCTGGTCCGGCGTCATCAGGCGGAAGGGCGCGGCCTCGGGCTGAAAAAAGCGGCGCGGATGGGGATCGAAGCTGACCACGCCCAGCGGCGCGTTCAACCGGTCGGCCGCCGCCTTCGCCTCGGCGATCACCGCCTGATGGCCCCGGTGGACCCCGTCGAAGGCGCCCACCGCCACCGCCGCGCCCCGGTCGCCCGCAGGCAGGTTTCGCCAGTCGCTGATCAGTCGGACGGACAAGTCAGTCCTTCGCGGGACGACGGCGTCGCGGCACCCGCACGATGGCTTCGCCGCCCATGATGAAGGCGTCGCCGATATAGCCCTCGGTCTTGAGGGTCACCCGCGCGGATTCCAGATCGACGGCGGCCACGGTGACGCGGGCGGTGACCTGGTCGCCGATGCGCACCGGCTTTTCGAAGGACAGGGTCTGGCTCAGATAGATGGCGCCGGCGCCGGGCAGGATGGTGCCCACCACCGCCGAGCCGAACGAGGCCGACAACAGGCCGTGGGCGATGCGGCCGCGATAGGCGGTCTTCGACGCGAACGCCTCGTCCATGTGCACGGGGTTGAAGTCATCCGAGGCGTCGGCGAACTGCTGGATCCGCTGTTCGGTCATCTCGACGATTTTTTCAGCGGTCATGCCGACGTGCAGTTCGTCGAGGATGTAGCCGCCGGAGGGATGAGCCCCCACAAGGTTTTTCTCAGTCATGGGGGTGATCTAGCGCCGTAAGCTCCGCTTGGCGAGCCTCACCAGGCCAGGTCCAGCATCGTGTAGCGGGCGTAGGTGGTCTCGGCCTTCAGAAGCGCGCCCGCCTTTTCCGCGTCGACCCGGCCGTCCGGCCCCTGCGCCGCGGCGCCGTGGATGCCGGCGGCCACGAACAGGCAGTCCAGTCCCTGGCCGTTGGCGCCCATGACGTCGGTGACCACGCCGTCGCCCACGCACAGGACGCGGGACCGGTCGGCGTTGGCGCCCAGCAGGGCCTCGGCTTCCTTCATGGCCAGATCATAGATGGGCCCGAACGGCTTTCCGGCCATGGTCACGCGCCCGCCGAGGGTCTCGTAGAGATCCGCCAGCGACCCGGCGCAGTAGATCAGCTGGTCGCCGCGCTGCACGACCCGGTCGGGGTTGGCGCAGACCATCTCAAGATCCCGCGCGGCGGCCTTGGACAGGGCCTCGCGATAGTCCTGCGGCCCTTCGGTGGTGTCATCGTACAGGCCGGTGCAGCAGATGAACCGGGCGCCGTCCGGGCCCTCGGCCACGGCCACGCCCGTCCCCTCGTACAGCGCCATGTCCCGGTCCGGCCCCAGGGCCCAGACGGGGCCGGGCGCGCGGCGGCCCAGCTCGGCGCGGGTGGCGTCGCCGGAGGTGACGAAGGCGTCCCAGGCCGTGCGGGGCACGCCCAGGCCGTCCAGTTGCGGCACGACGGCCTGTGAGGGGCGCGGGGCGTTGGAGATCAGCACCACCTTGCCGCCGCCCTCGCGGAAGCGGATCAGGGCGTCCAGGGCCGGGGCGAAATGCTCGCGGCCGTTGTGAATCACGCCCCAGACGTCGCACAGCAGGACGTCGTAGTCGGCGGCCACGGCGGCGAGGCCGTCGATGGGATGGGGCAGGGTCTGGGTGCTCATGCCTTGGGGGTAGGCGCCCACGGGGGTTGCGTCAACGCGGAACCGGATGCACGCCCGCGCCTTTCGTGCCAAGTCGGAGCCTTCCGACAAGCGGGGCCGCCTTGGACGTCATCATCACCTTCATCGACGCCTGGAGCGCCTGGATCGGCCTGGCTTTTCTGGTCGGGCTGTTCGCGGCCTTCATCAGCGAGCGGCTGCCGCCGACGGTGATCGCCGTGGGCGGGGTCGCGATCATGATGATCGTCGGCTTCCTGCCCCTGACCTCGGCCCTGTCGGTGCTGGCCAATCCGGCCCCTGTGACCATCGCCGCCATGTTCATCCTGTCCGGCGCTTTGGTGCGGACAGGCGCCATCGAGGCCGTGCTCGGTCTGGTGACCCGCAGCGCCCAGGAGCGGCCGCGCGTGACCGCAGCGGGGGTGTTCGGCGGAGCACTGACCGCGCCCGCCTTCATGAACAACACCCCCGTGGTGATCATCCTGATCCCGGTGATCAAGAAGCTGGCCAAGGCCCTGTCCATCGCCTCAACGCGACTGCTGATTCCGCTGTCCTATCTGTCGATCATGTCCGGCACCCTGACCCTGATCGGCACCTCCACCAATCTGCTGGTGGACGGCGTGGCGCGGGACATGGGCATGGAGCCGTTCGGCATCTTCGAGATCACCGGGGTGGGTCTGGTCACGGTGCTGAGCGGCGTACTGACCCTGGCGATTCTGGGCCCATTCCTGTTGCCGAGGCGAGACGACGCCGACGACGGCGAGGCGGACGCGCACATCTTTCTGACCGAACTGCTGGTGCGCGACGGCAGCGACCGCATCGGGCGCAAGCTGGGCGAGATCAACCTGCTGAAGCGGTCCGACACAAAGGTGGTGGGCCTGAAGCGCGACGGCCGCATCCTGCGCAAGGATCTGGACAACCAGGCCCTGCTGCAGGGCGACCGCATCCTGCTGTCTGCGCCGGCCCATGAAATCCAGACCCTCGCCCGGGCGCCGGGCTTTACCGTCGGCATGAACGGTCTGACCGGCGGCATCGTCCTGACGCAAAAGGAAGGCGAGGAAGACCCCGGCGGCGAGGACGACGACATCACCTTCATCGAGGCCACCATCGCCCCAACCCACCCGGGCATCGGGCGGCGACTGTCGGAAATCCCGCTGCTGTCGCGATTGAAGCTGCGAATTCTGGGCGTATCCCGGTCGCACCACCTGCCCGGCCCGGACATGGGCGGGGCGCGGGTGCGCGCGGCCGACACCCTGCTGATCGCCGCCCCGCCGGAAACCATGCCCGACCTGCGCGAGAACCGCACGCTCATGGGCGTGGGGGAAACCCAAAGCCGGCCGTTCCGACGCAGCAAGGCGCCCATCGCCATCGCGGCGCTGGCGGGAACGGTGCTGGCCGCCGCGTTCGGCATCATCCCCATCGCCGGGGCCGCCATCATCGCCGTGGCGGTGATTCTGGTCACCCGCTGCATCGACCCGGAGGACGCCTGGGGCGCCATTGACGGGGATGTGCTGGTGCTGATCTTCTCCATGCTGGCCATCGGCATCGGCCTGCAGAACGCCGGCAGTGTGGGCCTTATCGTAGGCTGGGCGACACCGCTGCTGATCGACGCCTCGCCGCTGGTGGTGCTGATCTGCCTGTATTTCCTGACCACCATCCTGACCGAGATGGTGACCAACAACGCCGTGGCCGTGATCATGACCCCCATCGCCATCGGCCTGGCCGAGCAGATGGGCATCGACGCGCGGCCGCTGCTGGTGGCGGTGATGTTCGCGGCCTCGGCCAGCTTCGCCACGCCCATCGGCTACCAGACCAACACCCTGGTCTATGCGGCGGGCGACTACCGCTTCACCGATTTCCTGAAGATCGGGGTGCCCATGATGATCATCGTCGGCGCCGCCACCTGCGCGGCCATCTGGTGGCTGTTCGGGGTGTGATCAGTCCAGATAGGTCACGCCGCCTTTCATGACGAAGGCCACGCGCTCCAGCTCGGTGACGTCGGTCAGGGGGTCGCCCTCCACCGCGATCAGATCGGCCGCCATGCCGGGGGCGAGGCGGCCGATCTGGTCCTGAAGGCGGAAGTGCTCGGCGGCGTTGACGGTGGCGGCCTGGATGGCCTCCAGCGGGGTCAGGCCGGCCCGCACCAGCAGGGCGAACTCGCGGGCGTTGTCGCCGTGGGCCGAGACGCCGGAATCGGTGCCGAAGGCGATGCGCACCCCGCCCTCGTGGGCGCGGCGGGCCATGTCCAGCATCAGGGGGCCGGCCTCGAGCGCCTTGGCGGTCTGGTTGGGGGTGAGGAAATTGTCCGGCCCCGAGGCCACGCGGGCCACGAAGTCGCCCGCCAGCAGGGTGGGCACCAGCCAGGCGCCGCCCGAGCGCATCATGCGGATCGAGTCGGCGTCCAGATAGGTGCCGTGTTCAATGGAGTCGCCGCCCGCGGCCAGGAAGCTGTTGATGCCGTCGGTCCCGTGGGCGTGGGCGGTGACGGTGCGGCCCATGAAGTGGGCGGTCTCGACGATGGCTTCCAGCTCGGCGTTGGAGAACTGCTGGCCCAGACCCGCGGCGGTGTCGGACAGCACGCCGCCGGTGGCGGTGATCTTGATAATGTCGGCGCCGGCCAGCACCCGCTCTCGCACCGCCCGGCGGCAGTCGTCGGCGCCGGAGCAGACACCCCCCGAGCGCAGATGCGGCACCAGATCCTCGCGCACCCCGCTGACGTCGCCGTGGCCGCCGTGGGGCGTGACCCCGCCGGCCGACACCAGCAGGCGGGGGCCGGGGATGTGCCCGGCGGCGATGCCGTTGCGCAGCGCCACCACCGCCTCGCTCATGCCGCCCAGATCGGCCACGGTGGTGAAGCCGGCCTCCAGCGTCACGCGGGCGTAGGCTGCGCCCTGCATGGCGGAGTCCGCCGCGCTGCGGGTGAAGCGCTCGATGCGGCTGTTCGGCCCCTGCTGGCTGGTGATGTGCACATGGCTGTCGATCAGGCCGGGCAGGACGAAGCGGTCGGACAGATCGATCACATCTCCCTGGCCGACGAAGCCGTCGCGGATTTCGCGGACGCGGCCGTTCTCGATCACGAGGGTTTGATTCTCGCTGACCCGACCGGTGGCGGGGTCGGCCAGAAGACGGCCCGCGTGGACATACGTCAGGCCCGATGGCGCGCCCGTCGTGCCTTGCGGGGCTTGCGCCAGGGCGGGAAACGCCGCCATCGCCGCCGCCGCCATCGCCATCCAGAACCGCTTCATCTGCACACCCTCGTCCGCACCGGGCAGGATCGTCCGGCGGAGCGGCATCATAGGCAGGACGCTCCTTAAGCCAAGGCCGCGCTTGCGCGAGGACGGAAGGGTGTGAAACACATGGAAACAAGGGGCTGAAACCGCATTGAGGGCGTCACATGCGGCTATCGAGACGTGGACTGATCACAGGCGGACTGGCCGCGGGCGGCGCCATGGCGCTGGCGGGATGCGCCTCCACCGGAGCCTCGCCTGTACAACAGGTTGTTCTGCCGCCGTCTCTGGACCTGGCCCCGCGCCCCATCCAGACCGTGCAGGTGCGGCCGCCGCTGGATCCCACCGGCCAGGTGCGGCCGGAATTGATGAGCCGGGCCATGGCGGCGCTGGACCTCCATCACGATCGCATCCCCTCGCGGGACCGCATGTATCTGGTGGACTTCACCCGCTTCTCCGGCGAGACGCGGCTTTACGAAGTCAATCTGGAGTCCGGCGGGGTGCAGGCGTTCCGCACCAGCCACGGTCGCGGCTCGGACCCGGCCCATTCGGGCTTCGCGCGCCAGTTCTCCAATGTGCGGGATTCCCACATGTCGTCGGTGGGGTCCTTCGTGACCGCGGGTCCGAACTGGGGCCCGCAGCAGGGGCCCAATGTGCTGCTGGACGGGCTGGAGTACTCCAACTCCGCCGCGCGCGAGCGGGCGATCATCGTCCATGGCGCCGACTACGCGGAGCCTTCATTCCTGGAGCGTGAAGGCAAGCTGGGCCGGTCATACGGCTGTTTCTCGCTGTCCCACGCCGACCTGCAGGCTGTGCGCGACCGCATGGGCGAGGGCCGGCTGCTGTTCGCCCTGGCCTAGGGTTTGGGCCGTCTGGCGCCGTGGCGAACGGAGAGAATCCGCACGTCCACATCGGTCACCCTGTACCGGATCACATAGGGCGGGATGATCGTCAGTTCCCTGCGCCCTTTCCCGATGGGTCGGCCGCGCTCAGGGAACGCGTTCAGGCTGTCGCCAGCCGCCTTCAGCATTATGAAAAAGCGTCGGGCGGCCGATGGGTTGAACCCGTTCAGGTAAACCTGAATCTCGATGAGATCGACCAGCGCCCTGGGCGCCCAGATCAGTCGCCGCATCTGGGCGGAGGCAGCGGATCGTCGCTTCCCCACGATGCGACCCACCGCATCACCGCGTCATGGCTGATGTAGCGACCGGCTGCGATGTCGGCTTCACCTTGCGCCATTGCAGCCTCGTCGGCCGCCTCATCGGGCGTGTCGAACAGGTCGTCTTCCGGATCGGGCAGCGGCTCGGCCATGGGCCAGTTTTAGCACGAAAGCGCCGAACCGTCAGCCGTCGTCCCGCTCCAGCGCGCGCCAGCCTATGTCGGAGCGGTGGAAGCCGCCGGGCCAGTCGATCCTGCTGATGGCGGCGTAGGCGCGCTCGCGGGCCTGGGCGATGTCGGCGCCGCGCGCGCAGACGTTCAGCACCCGACCGCCGGACGCCGTCAGCGCGCCGTCCCTGTTGCGGGCGGTTCCGGCGTGGAAGACCTGCACATCGGGGCCGAAGTCCTGCTCGGCGCCGCGGATGACCGAGCCGGTCAGGGGGCTGTCGGGATAGCCCTTTGCCGCCATCACCACGCAGATCACCGTCTCGGGACGGAATTCCAGCGGCGGCAGTTTCGACACGTCGCCGCGGGCGCAGGCGAGCAGATGGGGCACGATATCCCCGGCCAGACGCATCATCAGCACCTGGCATTCCGGATCGCCGAAGCGGGCGTTGAACTCCACCACCTTCGGGCCCTCCGACGTGGCCATCAGCCCGGCGTAGAGCACGCCGCGATAGGGCGCGCCCTCCGCCGCCATGCCCGCCATGGTCGGCTCGACCACGCGGTCATTGGCCTGTTGAACAAAGTCGGGGGTGAAGACAGGGGCGGGGGAATAGGCGCCCATGCCGCCGGTGTTGGGACCCATGTCGCCGTCGAAGGCGCGCTTGTGATCCTGGGCGCCGCCCAGCAGCACCGCCCGGGTTCCGTCGCACAGGGCGAACAGGGACCCCTCCTCCCCGTCCATGAACTCCTCGATCACGACCCGCGATCCGGCGGCGCCGAAGCGGCCGCCCAGCATGCGCTCGATCTCGGCCTCGGCGTCGCGGCGATCGGGGCTGATGGCCACCCCCTTGCCGGCGGCGAGGCCGTCGGCCTTGATCACATAGGGGGGCTTGAAGACGTCCAGCGCCTGTTTGGCTTCGGCCAGGGTCTCATAGACGCCGTAGCCTGCGGTGGGGATAGTGTGCCGCTCCAGAAAGTCCTTGGCGAAGGCCTTGGAGGTTTCGAGCTGGGCGGCCTTGGCGGTGGGCCCGAAGCACGGGATGCCAGCCGCCGCGAGCCGGTCGGCCAGCCCGGCGGCCAAAGCCATCTCGGGGCCCACCACCACGAGATCGGCGCGGATTTCGCGGGCGAGGGCGGCCAGCCCCTCGGCGTCGTCGGCCTTGACCGGGACGAGCTCGCCCAGCCGCTCCATGCCGGGATTGCCCGGCGCAATGACCAGAGACGTCACCAGCGGCGACTGGCGGATTTTCCAGGCCAGGGCGTGTTCGCGACCGCCCGATCCGACGAGAAGGACTTTCATGCCCGCGACATGACCGGCCGTACGCGGCCGGTCAAGCGCGGACAGGGTTCAGACTTCGTCCAGATTACATGCCCTGGGTGGCGGTGGGCGAGGTGGCCCCCGGGGCGTTTCGCGGCTCGGGGCTGCGCATGGTGTCGCGGTTCCAGGCCGGCAGGGCGTTAAGCTGGTCGGCCGTCAGGGCCGTCTGGAGATCGCGGTCGCCCTCGATGTCGATGGAGGTGACCTGATCGACCGGGATGACCACATAGCGGTCCCCGGGCCCTTCCACATCGATCGCGAAGCCGGTGACGTTGTTGTCGTCGTCGATGATGATGGCCTCGACCTCGCCCAGCTTGGTGCGCTCTGACGACAGCAGGTCCGCATCCTCCAGCTGATCGCGGTCCATGCCCAGGGCGGTGACGTGACGGGCGACGCCCTCGGTCACCGGCTGCGCCTGACCGGCGGCGGCGGCGTCCACGTCGGGCGCGCGCACCACGTCATCCTGATTGTCGCCACAGGCGGCGACGCCCAGCAGGCTCACGGCGGCGACGGCGGACAGGGTCATTCGGACAGTCATTGGCTTCCTCCAGCGTTTCGGGTTCGACCAGATCAACTCGTGGGGGCCATCGACGTTCCCCGGTTCTGGCCGATACAAGGGGATATGGACGCCGATTCAGCCCCCGATCCCCGCGACAACAATCCGCCGCTGTCGATCTCCGAGCTCAGCTTCGCGCTGAAGCGGACGCTGGAGGAGCGGTTCGGCCATGTGCGGCTGCGCGGCGAGATTTCCAAGGTGAACCGGCACGCGTCCGGCCACGTCTATCTGACCCTGAAGGACGACCGGTCCTCCATCGACGGTGTGGTGTGGAAGGGCGTGGTGCGGGGACTGCAGGTTCAGCCCGAAACCGGGCTGGAGGTCATCGTCACCGGCAAGATCACCAGCTATCCGGCAAGGTCGTCCTATCAGATCGTCATCGACAGCATGGAGCCGGCCGGGGCCGGGGCCCTTCTGGCGCAACTGGAGCGGCTGAAGGCGAAGCTGCACGGCGAAGGCCTGTTCGATCCGGCCCGCAAGCGGCCCATCCCGGCCTTTCCGGCGGTGGTGGGGGTCATCACCAGCCCCACCGGCGCGGTGATCCGCGACATCCTGCACCGGATCGCCGAGCGTTGGCCCTGCCGGGTCATCGTCTGGCCCTGCGTGGTGCAGGGCGATGCGGCGGCGGCCCAGGTGGCGGCGGCGGTGCGCGGCTTCGACGCCATGACGCCGGGCGGGCCGATCCCGCGCCCGGACGTGCTGATCGTGGCGCGCGGCGGCGGCTCGGTGGAGGACCTGTGGGCCTTCAACGACGAGGCCCTGGCCCGCGCGGTGGCCGAGGCGAGCCTGCCGATCATTTCGGCGGTGGGGCACGAGACCGACACCACTCTGATCGATTTCGTGTCGGACCGGCGCGCGCCGACGCCCACCGGCGCCGCCGAGATGGCCACGCCGGTGCTGGCGGACCTGAAGGCGGCGGTGGCGGACATGGAGCGGCGGCTGTTCCGGTGCGGCTCGCGGGTGCTGGAGGATCGGCGGACGCGCCTGAGGGCGGCGGCGCGCGGTCTGCCCGCCCGGCCCGAGGACCTGATCGCCCTGGCGCAACAGCGGCTGGACCATGCCTCGAGCAGGCTGGCGTCGGGGCTGACCCGCAATGCGGCCATCCACGAACGGGAGCTGGTGCGCGCGGCATCGCGGTTGACGCCGGGCCTGTTGATGCGGCCCATCCGCCATCAGGCCGAGCGGCTCGGCAGTCTGGACGCGCGCATGACCGGGGCGCTGGGCCGGGTCATTCCCCGCGAGGCGGACCGGCTGGGCCGCATCAGCCGCCTGTACGAGAGCCTGAACCCGGACGGGCCGTTAAAGCGCGGCTTCGCCCGCGTCCACGCCGAGGACGGCGCCCTGGTGCGGTCCGCCGCAACGTTGCAGGCGGGGCAGCCGGTCCGGCTGGTGTTCGAGGACGGCGACCGCAACGCCGTGGTGGACGGCGGGTCGGGGCCTGCGCGCAAGACGGCGCCGGTCAGAACGCCCCCGCCGCCCACGAAACAGGGCGATCTGTTCTAGAAGCGGGGAGTCAGGGCGCGAGGAACCGGTTCACCGAGGCCAGGAACTCCCGGGGGCGGTCGATCATGACCATGTGCTCGGCCCCCTCGATACGCTCGAAGCGGGCGGCGTTGCGGAGCCTGAGAAACCCCTGACGGAAGCCCTGGTCCACCTGATGGCGCGGGCTGTCGGCGGATTCGCTCCAGCCATAGACCACGGTGACCGGGGCCGTGACGCGGGCGAGATCGGCGCGCAGGTCGGTGGTCATGACCTCATAGATGCCCTGGGCCAGAACGCGACGGTCGCCGCCCTGCCAGCCCATGGCGCCCACCACGGCGTCTGTGGCGCCGCCCAGCCGCGCGCCCACCGCGCCGGCCTGCTGGCGCAGCACCTGATCGCCCAGGAACAGGACCGCGGTGCGCGCCACCTCGGCGATCGGGGCCACATCGGCGGTGGTGGCCCGGCCGTTGATCAGGGACGGAAAGAAGGGCGAGGAATCCACCACCATGACCCGGCCGATGCGGCCGGGGGCGTCAGCGGCCATCTTCAGGGCGATCTGGCCGCCCATGGAGTGGCCGATGACGGCGGGGCGCTCCAGCCCCTGTTCAGCCATGTAGCGACGCACCTCATTGGCGATGGCGGCGGTCAGGGGGCCGCGCGCGTTGGCGCCGGCGGGCGCGTCGCCGAAACCGTTGACGCCCACCACATGCACCCGATGGCTGTCTTCCAGCGCCCGCACCGTTGCGTCCCACACGGCGGGCGTTGAGGCCAGGCCGGGGATCAGGATCACGTCAGGCCCGGCGCCCCGCGCGGTCACGGTGATGCGGTCGGACTGGAACGCCTGGGCGGTCGCGGGGGTGGCGAACACCAGGATCAGAAGGGTCAGGATGAGACGGGCCATGACCGTCCCTAACGCCCGATCACGGCAAACGGTTGACCGAAGCGGCGTCAGGCCAGGACGCGCAGCAGCAGCGGCAGGCCCACGAGGACGGCGACCAGCAACAGGATGGCGAGGGGCGCGTAGCGGCGGCGTACCGAGACGCTGCGCCGGGCGCCCGTCATGCCCGCCGCAGCCCAGGGCGCGGCCAGCACCCCCAGCGCCAGCCCCAGGTCGCGCGCCGGAACGTCGCCGGCGGCTGGAAGGTCGTCGGGCTCGTCTGACAGGAACTCGCCCGCCTGCACCCGGGCCAGGATGGCGCGCGCGTCGGCGGCTTCATCGTCGGGCGCCATCACCCGCAGGCCGCCCACCGCACGCTGCATCAGCGGATGCATGCCGATCAGGTGATGGTCGGCCACCTCGGCCCGGATGCCGGCCGAGCGCAGCAGGGCCGCGGCCAGTTCGGCCTCGTGCAGATCATGGAAACGGCCGACCTCGATGGACATGGCCTCAGGATAGCACGGCCATGCCCGTCACCGTAGAGCGCCGGACTTCGACGGGATCAGAGGTCCAGCAGGAAGCGCTGGGGATCCTCGAGGTTTTCCTTGATGCGCACCAGGAAGGTCACCGCCTCCTTGCCGTCCACGATGCGGTGATCGTAGCTGAGGGCCAGGTACATCATCGGGCGGATCTTCACCTCGCCGTTCACCGCCACCGGACGCTGGACGATGTTGTGCATGCCCAGGATGCCGGACTGGGGCATGTTCAGGATCGGGGTGGACATCAGCGAACCGTAGATGCCGCCGTTGGTGATGGTGAAGGTGCCGCCCTGCAACTGGTCCAGGGTCAGGTCGCCGTCGCGGGCGGCCTTGCCCAGGGCGGCGATGCCCTTCTCGACCTCGGCCAGGGACAGCTGGTCGGCGTCGCGCAGCACCGGAACCACCAGGCCCTTTTCGGTGCCCACGGCCACGCCGATGTCATAGTGGTTCTTGTAGATGATGTCCGTGCCGTCGATCTCGGCGTTGACCGCCGGGATCTCCTTCAGGGAGGCGACGACCGCCTTCACGAACAGGCTCATGAAGCCCAGCTTGACGCCGTGACGCTTCTCGAAGCTGTCCTTGTAGGCGCTGCGCAGGGCCATGACCGCGGTCATGTCCACCTCGTTGAAGGTGGTCAGCTGGGCGGCGGTGTTCTGGGATTCCTTCAGGCGCCGGGCGATGGTCTGGCGCAGGCGGGTCATCTTGACCCGCTCCTCGCGCGGGCCCGTGGCGCGGGGCGCGGCGGGGGCCGGAGACGAGGCCGGCGCGGCTTTCGGCGCGTCGGCGGCGGCAAGGGCGTCGCCCTTGAGGATGCGGCCGTCCTTGCCCGAGCCCTGGATGGCCTTCGGGTCCAGGTTCTTCTCGGTCACGATGCGCTGCACCGAGGGCGACAGGTGGGGTGCGTCGCCGCCCTTGTCGGCCAGCTGGGCGCTGCCGGTGTTGGCCGGGGCCGCAGAGGGCGCGGAAGCGGCGGCGCCGTCGCCCACAGCCACCTTGCCGATCACCTGACCGGGGGTGACGGTGGCGCCCTGTTCGGCGGTGATCTCGGCCAGCACGCCGTCGGCGGGCGAGGAGACCTCCACCGCCACCTTGTCGGTCTCGATCTCGACCAGGACCTCGTCCTTCTTCACCGCGTCGCCGGCCTTCTTGAGCCAGGCGCCCATGGTCCCCTCGGCCACGCTCTCGCCCATGGTGGGGGTGGTCAGGTCGATGGTTTCGGCCCTGGCGGCGGCTTTGGCGGGCTTGGCTTCGGCCTTGGCTTCAGCCTTGGGGGCGTCCTTGGCGGGCGCATCCTTGGCGGGGGCGGCCGCGCCGCCCTCGGTCACCTTGCCCAGCACGGCGCCGGCAGTGACCGTGTCGCCTTCACCGGCGGTGATCTCGGCCAGCACGCCGTCGGCGGGGGCCACCACTTCCAGCGAGACCTTGTCGGTCTCCAGCTCCACCAGCAGTTCGTCCTTCTTCACCGCGTCGCCGGCCTTCTTTGTCCACTTGGCGACGGTCGCCTCCGAAACGGATTCGCCGAGGGTGGGGGTGAGAATGTCGGCCATGGGAAGGTCCAGTATCTTTCGTGATCAGTCGGGCAAGTCGAGCGGGCGAGGTCAGGCGGCGGTTCAGGCGAGGGCTTCGGAGAGGAAGGCTTCCAGCTCCTTGAGGTGGCGGCTCATCAGTCCGGCGGCGGTGGAGGCGGAAGCGGGACGGCCCACATATCGGGCGCGCTTCGCCTTGATGTCCAGCTTGTCCAGGGTCAGCTCCAGCCACGGATCCACGAAGGTCCAGCCGCCCATGTTCTTGGGCTCTTCCTGACACCAGACGAGGTCAGCGTTCGGGAAGCGGGCCAGTTCGGTCATCAGGGACTTCATGGGCCAGGGATAGAACTGCTCAAGACGCATCAGATAGATGTCGTTGGCGCCTGCCTTCTCGCGGGCGTCCAGCAGGTCGTAATAGACCTTGCCCGAGCACAGCACGACCCGGCGGATGTCCTTGTCGGCCTTGATCTTGACGCCCGCCATTTCGGGCCGGGTCTGGGCGTCGTCGTGCAGCACCCGATGGAAGGTCGAGCCCTCGGCCAGGTCGTTCAGGGACGACACCGCCTTCTTGTGACGCAGCAGCGACTTGGGCGTCATGATGATCAGCGGCTTGCGGAACGGCCGGTGCATCTGGCGGCGCAGGATGTGGAAATAGTTGGCCGGGGTGGTGCAATTGGCCACCTGGATGTTGTCCTCGGCGCAGGCCTGCAGGAAGCGCTCCAGACGGGCCGAGGAGTGCTCAGGCCCCTGCCCTTCGTAGCCGTGGGGCAGCAGCATGGTCAGGCCGCACATGCGCAGCCATTTGCGCTCGCCCGAGGTGATGAACTGGTCGATCACCACCTGGGCGCCGTTCACGAAGTCGCCGAACTGGGCCTCCCACAGCACCAGGGTGTTGGGGTCCGACAGGGCGTAGCCGTACTCGAAGCCCAGCACCGCCTCCTCGGACAGGGCCGAGTCGATCACCTCGAACTGGGCCTGGCCTTCACGCAGGTTATTGAGGGGGACGTAGCGGTCCTCGGTGGTCTGGTCGATAACGCCGGAGTGGCGCTGGCTGAAGGTGCCGCGCATGGAGTCCTGGCCGGACAGGCGCACCGGGAAGCCCTCGTCCAGCAGACCGGCGAAGGCCAGGCTCTCGGCCGTGGCCCAGTCGATGTTCTCGCCGGTCTCGATCATCTGGCGGCGGCCGTCCATGACGCGCTTGAGCGTCTTGTGGATGTCCACCTGATTGGGAACGGTGGTCAGGCGGTGGCCATACTCGCGCAGCTTGTCCGCCGGAATTCCGGTCTCGCCGCGCCGCTCGTCGCCCTCGGGCAGACCCAGACCCTTCCACTGGCCGTCCAGCCAGTCGGCCTTGGAGGCCTTGTAGGTCTTGCCGGCCTCGAACTGCTTGTCGAGGAACTGTTCGAACGCCTCGATCTCCGCGTCCACGTCGGCCTGGGTCAGCACGCCCTCGTCGATCAGGCGCTGGGTGTAGATCTCGCGCGTGGACGGCTGGGCCCGGATTTTCGAATACATCAGCGGCTGGGTGAAGGTGGGATCGTCACCCTCGTTGTGGCCGAAGCGGCGGTAGCAGAACATGTCCACCACCACGTCCTTCTTGAAGATCTGGCGGAACTCGGCCGCCACCTTGGCGGCGAACACCACGGCCTCGGGATCGTCCCCGTTGACGTGGAAGATCGGCGCCTGGACCATCAGGGCCACGTCCGACGGATAGGGACTGGACCGGCTGTTGCGCGGGCTGGTGGTGAAGCCGATCTGGTTGTTGATGATGAAGTGGATGGTGCCGCCGGTGCGGTATCCCTTCAGGCCCATCAGGGCGAAACATTCGGCCACCACGCCCTGGCCGGCGAAGGCCGCGTCGCCGTGGATCAGCAGGGGCATGACCTTGGAGCGGTCCAGCGCCCATTCGGCCTCGGCCCGGCCGGCGTTGGCCTCGCGGATGTCGTGGGCCTGCTTGGCGCGCGCCTTGCCCAGCACCACCGGGTTGACGATCTCCAGGTGCGAGGGGTTGGCGGTCAGGGACAGGTGCACCTTGTTGCCGTCGAACTCGCGGTCCGACGAGGCGCCCATGTGGTATTTGACATCGCCCGAGCCCTCGATGTCTGACGGCATGGAGCTGCCGCCCTGGAACTCGTGGAAGATGACCTCGTAGGGCTTGCCCATGACGGCGGCCAGCACGTTCAGACGGCCCCGGTGGGCCATGCCCAGCACGATTTCATCGACGCCCATGGCGCCGCCGCGCTTGATGACCTGCTCCAGCGCCGGGACCATGGCCTCGCCGCCGTCCAGACCGAAGCGCTTGGTGCCGGGGAAGCGCTTGTGCAGGAAGCGCTCGAAGGTCTCGGCCTCGATCAGCTTGGACAGGATGGCGCGCTTGCCGTTGGCGGTGAAGGTGATCTCGCGATCATTGCCCTCCTTGTCCCGCCCCTCGATGCGCTCCTGCAGCCAGGCCTTCTCCTCGGGCTCGGCGATGTGCATGTACTGGATGCCGAGATTGCCGCAGTAGGTCCGGCGCAGGATCTCGATGATCTCGCGCAGGGTGGCGCTTTCCATCCCCAGCACATTGGCGATGAAGATCGGCCGGTCCATGTCGGCCTCGGTGAAGCCCCAGAACTCGGGCGTCAGCTCGGGGTTCTGGATCGGCGGCTCGATGCCCAGCGGGTCCAGATTGGCCTGGAGGTGGCCGCGGATGCGGTAGGCCCGGATCAGCATCAGGGCGCGGATGGAATCGTGGGCCGCGGCGCGGATCTCTTCCCCGGTGACCGAGGGCGCGGCGGCAGGGGCTGCGGCGGGCGCGGCCTTGGCGCCGGGCTTTTTCGGATCCGCCTTTGGCGCGGGCCAGCGGCCGTCCATGGCGCCCAGTTCGTCGGTGGGTTCGGTGACGGGCTTGCGGCCCCACGCGCCGGCCCCGGCGGCTTCCTTCACCTGATCTGCGCGGTCACGCAACTGATCAAAAAAGGCGCGCCATTCGCCCGAGACCGAAGCGGGATTGTCGGCCCACTTCGCATGGAGTTCCTCGATGAACCCGGCGTTGGCGCCGTAAAGGAAGGAGGTCTCGGCAAAGACCTGGTTCAGCCGACCCGCATCGTCCGCCATCGTATCGCTTCTCGTCCCTTCGGACGCATCCCGTCAAAGCCCGGATCGCACGTCTGCGCATGGGGCGGGGCGTCCATGGTCATATAGCCGCTGTTTCCTTACGGGTCATGACCGCATGGTGGCGAAGCGCGGATATTTTTCGATTTATCGGACAATTGCGCGGCCTGCGGACGGCGCGCACGAAAAAGGCTCCGCGTCGCCGCGACGCGGAGCCTCAAGTCGTCGTCCGGCAGAAATCAGGCGGCGATGATCTCGGCGGCTTCCTCGGCCAGGATGGTCAGGCCGGCGGCGTTGACGTCGGCGAAACCGCCCTTGACCGCGAACCGCCGCACCGCGGCGCCGTCACGAATGGTCACGGCCCCCTCGCGCAGGGCGGTCATGAACGGCGCGTGGTCGGGCAGGACGCCGAAGTCGCCCTCCACGCCCGGCGCGTCCACCTGATCCACCAGGCCCGAAAAGACCTCGCGTTCCGGCGAGACGAGCGAGAAGTTCAGTTTGCCAGCCATGACTACGCCGCGTCCGCGGCCAGCTTGTTGGCCTTTTCGACGGCTTCCTCGATGGGGCCGACCATGTAGAAGGCGGCTTCCGGCAGGTGGTCGTATTCGCCGGCGACGATGCCCTTGAAGCTGCGGATGGTGTCGGCCAGTTCCACGAACTTGCCGGGCGAGTTGGTGAACTGCTCGGCCACGAAGAACGGCTGCGACAGGAAGCGCTGGATCTTGCGGGCGCGCGAGACGATCAGCTTGTCCTCTTCGGACAGCTCATCCATGCCGAGGATGGCGATGATGTCCTTCAGGCCCTTGTACTGCTGCAGCACTTCCTGGACCGAACGGGCCACGTTGTAGTGCTCCTCGCCGATCACCAGCGGGTCCATGATCCGCGAGGTGGAGTCCAGCGGGTCCACGGCCGGGAAGATGGCCTGGGCGGCGATGTCGCGGTTCAGAACCGTGGTGGCGTCCAGGTGGGCGAAGGAAGCGGCGGGCGCGGGGTCGGTCAGGTCGTCGGCGGGGACGTAGATGGCCTGCACCGAGGTGATCGAGCCCTTGCGGGTGGAGGTGATGCGCTCCTGCAGGTTGCCCATCTCGGTGGCCAGGGTGGGCTGATAGCCCACGGCCGAGGGGATGCGGCCCAGCAGGGCGGACACTTCGGAACCGGCCTGGGTGAAGCGGAAGATGTTGTCCACGAACAGCAGCACGTCCTTGCCTTCCTCGTCGCGGAAGTACTCGGCGATGGACAGGCCGGTCAGGGCGACCCGGGCGCGGGCGCCGGGAGGCTCGTTCATCTGGCCGTACACCAGGGCGCACTTGGAGCCTTCGGTGGAGCCGCCGTTCTTTGCCGGGTCCACGTTGACGTTGGACTCGATCATCTCGTGATACAGGTCGTTGCCCTCGCGGGTGCGCTCACCCACGCCGGCCAGCACCGAGTAGCCGCCGTAGGCCTTGGCGATGTTGTTGATCAGCTCCTGCATGGTCACGGTCTTGCCCACGCCGGCGCCGCCGAACAGGCCGATCTTGCCGCCCTTGGTGTAGGGGCACATCAGGTCGATGACCTTGATGCCCGTGACCAGGATTTCCGACGAGGTGGACTGCTCCTCGAACGAGGGCGCCTCCTTGTGGATCGGGCGGAACTCAGTGGTCTTGATCGGGCCCTGCTCGTCGATGGGCGCGCCCACCACGTTCATGATCCGGCCCAGGGTGCCGGGGCCGACCGGGGCCTGGATGGACGAGCCGGTGTCGGTCACGGGCTGGCCGCGGGTCAGACCCTCGGTGGTGTCCATGGAGATGGTGCGGACCATGTTCTCACCCAGGTGCTGGGCGACTTCCAGAACCAGGGTGAAGGGCTCGCCCGTCTTCTGGTCGACGTTCTGGGTTTCCAGGGCGTTGAGGATCGCCGGCAGGGGGCCGGTGAATTCCACGTCCACGACGGCGCCGATCACCTGGGCGATCTTGCCAGTGGCGCCGGACACGGCGGCCCCGGGCGCGGCCCACGCCCTGGCGGCGGCGGGTTTGCGGGCTGCGGGAGCCTTCTTGGCGGCGGGCTTCTTGGGGGCGACGGTGTCGGTCATGGCTGGGGTCCGTATCGGAGTGTCTGTGCGGTCGGGATCAGAGGGCTTCGGCGCCGGCGATGATCTCGATCAGTTCGGTGGTGATCTGGGCCTGGCGTTTGCGGTTGTACTGCAGGGTCAGGGCGTTGATGAGGTCGCCGGCGTTGCGCGTGGCGTTGTCCATCGCCGCCATCTGCGAGCCGAAGAAGCCTGCCTGGTTCTCGTACAGGGCGGCCAGGATCTGGGTGGTCAGGTTGCGCGGCAGCAGGGTCTCGAGGATTTCCTCTTCCGAGGGCTCGTATTCATAGACCGCCCCGTTCAGGTCCACCGGCTCGGCGTCGGCCTCGACGACAGAGGGAATCAGTTGCTTGGCGGTCGGCACCTGGGCGATCACGGACTGGAAGCGGCTGTAGAACAGGGTGACCACGTCGGCCTCGCCGTTCTCGAACGCCTCGGCGATCATTTCGGCGATCGGCTGGGCCGAGGCCAGGCCGATGGTCTTGTGATCGCTCAGTTCGAAGGTGTGCTTCATGCGGTCGGCGAACAGGCGCGACAGCTGATCGCGGGACTTGCGGCCCACGGCGATGATCTGCACGTCCTTGCCCTGGGCGATCAGGGCCCTGATGCGCTCGCGCGCGGCGCGGACCACATTGGTGGAGAAGCCGCCGGCCAGACCCTTGTCCGCCGTGGCCACCACGACCAGGTGGCGCTGGTCGGCGCCGGTCCCCGCCAGCAGACGCGGGGCGTCGTCGCCCGACACGCCGGCGGCCAGATTGGCGATGACCGAGGCCATCTTGCGCGCATAGGGACGGGCGCTCTCGGCCTGATCCTGGGCGCGCTTCAGCTTGGCCGCGGCGACCATCTGCATGGCTTTCGTGATCTTCTGCGTGGCTTTCACGCTTCCGATCCGATTGCGCATTTCCTTGAGGCTGGCCATGCGGCGTTCCTCTAGCTCCTAAAGGGTTCGGCCGGTCAGGCGAAGGTCTTCACGAAAGCGTCCAGGACGCTCTTCAGTTCGGTTTCCAGATCGGACGTCAGATCCTTCTTGGTCCGGATGCCGTCCAGCAGCGAGGCGTGGTTCGCATGGACCCGGGCCAGCAGCTCGCGCTCGAAGCGGCCCACGTCGGCCACGGCGATGCCGTCGATGTAGCCGCGCGTGCCGGCGTAGACCGAGACCACCTGCTCCTCCATCGCCAGCGGCGAGTACTGGGGCTGCTTCAGCAGCTCGGTCAGGCGGGCGCCCCGGGCCAGCAGCTTCTGGGTCGAGGCGTCCAGGTCCGAACCGAACTTGGCGAAGGCGGCCATTTCCCGGTACTGGGCCAGCTCGCCCTTGATGGTGCCGGCCACCTTCTTCATGGCCTTGGTCTGGGCCGAGGAGCCCACCCGCGACACCGAGATGCCCACGTTCACGGCCGGGCGGATGCCCTGGTAGAACAGGTCCGATTCCAGAAAGATCTGGCCGTCGGTGATGGAGATCACATTGGTGGGGATGTAGGCCGACACGTCGTTGGCCTGGGTCTCGATGATCGGCAGGGCGGTCAGCGAGCCGGAGCCATAGTCGCCGTTCAGCTTGGCCGAACGCTCCAGCAGGCGGCTGTGCAGATAGAAGACGTCGCCCGGATAAGCTTCGCGGCCCGGCGGGCGGCGCAGCAGCAGGGACATCTGGCGGTAGGCCACGGCCTGCTTGGACAGATCGTCATAGACAATCAGGGCGTGCATGCCGTTGTCGCGGAAATACTCGCCCATGGCGGTGCCGGCGAACGGGGCCAGGAACTGCAGCGGAGCGGGCTCGGACGCCGTGGCGGCCACCACGATGGTGTATTCCAGCGCGCCTGACTCCTCGAGGGTCTTGACGATCTGGGCGACGGTGGAGCGCTTCTGGCCGATGGCCACGTAGATGCAGTAGAGCTTGGCGCTCTCGTCGTCGGTCTTGTTGACGTTCTTCTGGTTCAGAATGGTGTCGACGGCGACGGCGGTCTTGCCGACCTGACGGTCGCCGATGATCAGCTCGCGCTGGCCGCGGCCGACCGGGATCAGGGTGTCGATGGCCTTCAGGCCGGTCTGCATGGGCTCATGCACCGACTTGCGGGGAATAATGCCCGGCGCCTTGACGTCCACGCGGCGGCGCTCGGTGAACTGGATCGGGCCCTTGCCGTCGATCGGCTCGCCCAGCGGGTTGACAACGCGGCCCAGCAGACCCTTGCCGACCGGCACGTCCACGATCTCGCCCAGGCGACGAACATCGTCGCCCTCTGCGATGGCGGCGTCGGCGCCGAAGATCACCGCGCCCACGTTGTCGCGTTCCAGGTTCAGGGCCATGCCCTTCACGCCGGCCTTGGTGAACTCGACCATTTCACCGGCCTGGACATTGTCCAGACCGTGGATGCGGGCGATGCCGTCGCCGACAGACAGCACGCTGCCGACGTCGGAGACATCGGCCTCGACGCCGAAATTGGCGATCTGCGACTTGAGGATGGCCGAGATTTCGGCGGCGCGGATGTCCATGACTGGCTCTTTCGGTTTTCGTCCTGGGCGGGCGTTGCCGCCCGTTGTCTTGTTGATCGGTAAGGGTCAGGCCCGGCGGAGGGCGAACTTCATCTGGTCGAGTCTGGTCTTCAGCGAGGCGTCGAACAGCTTCGAGCCCACCTTGACCTTGATCCCGCCCAGAATCGACGGATCGACGCGGGCGGTCAGTTCGGGGTCGCGGCCAAGCGCGCTCTTCAGCGCCGCCTTGATCGCGGAAACCTGCCGGGCGTCCAGCGCCCGGGCCGAGATCACCTCGGCCGCCACGATGCCGGCGTGGCGGGCGTACAGCGCCTCGAAGGCGGCGATGGCGCCCGTCAGGTCCGAGGCGCGACCGCTGGCGGCCATCAGCCCCAGGAATTTCTTCGTGGTCGGATCGAACTTCGCCTTGTCGGCGATCGCCTCCAGACCCTTCTGCTTGTCCTCGGCCGGGATCACCGGCGAAATGGCGAGACGGCGCAGGTCCGCGCTGTCGATCCAGGCGGCCCGAAGGCTGCGCAGATCGGCGCGCACGGCGTCCAGCCGTTTGTTTTCATTGGCGAGATCGAACAACGCCTGAGCGTAGCGTTCGCCGACTTCCGTCGATCTGAAATCTTCAGCCACTTATATGGTCCGCCGGGTAAAAGCGTTTGGGTCGAGGCCGGAACGCAAGGACGTCCCGACCAAAGGCTTGATTTGCTTGGTGAAAGCACGCGAGGGTGAAGCTCTTCCGAACCCGCCTTGCGCAAGCCGGGCGCCTGTTAGCATGGGCCGGTGCGCCCCGCAACCGAGGCGGGGCGCCGCATCACGCATCGCTCCTTCCGCCCCTCCTCTAGCGGGCTTTGGCGCGACTTGCTATTTCGCGCTCACGAGGCGCGCCCCGCGCCTGACCGGATTCCCCCATGGAAAGCCTCCCCGCCTACCTTCTCTCCCTGATGGCCGACCCGGCCGCCTGGGCCGCTCTCATCACCCTTATCGTGATGGAAGTGGTGCTGGGGATCGACAATCTGATCTTCATCTCGATCCTGTCCAACAAGCTGCCCGCCGAGCACCGCTCGCGGGTGCGGCGCATCGGCATCTCGCTTGCTCTGGTCATGCGTCTGGTGCTGCTGTCCGCCATCGCCTGGATCGTGACCCTGACCGCGCCGATCTTCGGCGTGTTCGGCAACGAATTCTCGTGGAAGGACATCATCCTGATCGCGGGCGGCCTGTTCCTGGTCTGGAAGGCCACCAAGGAAATCCATCACTCTGTCGATCCGCATTCCGCCGACGACCTGCTGGACAAGGACAAGGCCAACGTGGTCATCAGCAACGTCGGGGGCGCCATCGTCCAGATCATCCTGCTGGATCTGGTGTTCTCCATCGACTCCATACTCACCGCCGTGGGCATGACCGAGCATCTGCCGATCATGGTGATCGCGGTGCTGGTGGCCATCGCGGTGATGCTGCTGGCGGCCGATCCGCTGGGCGAGTTCATTCACAAGAATCCCACCGTGGTCATGCTCGCGCTGGGCTTCCTGCTGATGATCGGCATGGTGCTGATCGCCGAGGGCTTCGGGGCCCACGTGCCCAAGGGCTACATCTACGCGGCCATGGCCTTTTCCGCGGGCGTGGAGGCTCTGAACATGTGGCAGAGGCGATCGCAGGCGCGCAAGAGGGCCGCGGCGGCGTCCCATGGCGGCGATCCGGGAATCTGACGGCAGGGAGCGGCGTATGACCAGGGTTCTGTCTTCGCTGTTCCTGTTGTTTCTGGTCGGTGTCGCCACGCCGGTCTGGGCCCAGACCGCGCCGGTGCTCGGCTACAGGGTGGTCCAGAGTTATCCCCACGACCCCACAGCCTTCACCCAGGGCCTGCTGTGGCGCGACGGCTATCTGTATGAGAGCACCGGCCAGCACGGCGCCTCGGGGGTACGCCAGGTCCGTCTGGAGGACGGCGAAGTCATCAGGCGTGAGGCCATCCCCCGACAGTATTTCGGCGAAGGTCTGGTGGACCGGGGGGATCGCCTGATCGGCCTGACCTGGCGTCACGGTATCGGCTTCGTCTGGGACATTGAAAGCTTCACCCTGGTGACGGCCTTCACCTATCCCGGCGAGGGCTGGGGCCTGACCCGCGACGACCGCCGCCTGATCATGAGCGACGGCACGGCCGAGCTGCGCTTTCTGGACCCCGACACCTTCGCTGAAATCGGGCGGGTGCGGGTGACCGATGGCGGCGAGGCCGTGGCGAACCTGAACGAGCTGGAGTGGATCGAGGGAGAGGTCTGGGCCAACATCTGGGGCAGCGACCGCATCGCCCGCATCGATCCGGAGACCGGCCGGGTGGCCGCCTGGGTGGATCTGAACGGACTGCTTCCCGAGGGCGACCGCCCCGGCGCCGATGTGCTGAACGGCATCGCCTGGGACGCGCAGAACCGGCGCCTGTTCGTCACCGGCAAATACTGGCCGACCCTGTTCCACATCGAGGTGATCGAGCCCTGAGGCGGCCGGGGCAGCAGCCTAGAGAAAGCTGTAGGGGTCCACGTCCACCGACAGGCGCACCGAGGAAGGGATCTTCACCCGGGCCAGCCAGGCGCGCAGGAAGGCCTGAATATCCACGTCCCGGTCGGCCCGGACCAGCAGCCGTTTCCTGCGCCGCCCGCGCACCAGCGCCAGCGGGGCGTCGGCGGGGCCGTAGACCTCCAGCCGCTCGGCATTGGGAATGGCGGCGGCCAGATCGGCGGCGGCTTTCTCCACCGCCTCGGCCTTTTCGCCGGACAGGATCAGCGCCGCCAGACGGCCGTGGGGCGGCAGGGACGCGGCCTCGCGCTCGGCGATCTCGGTCTGCATGAAGGCCTCCCGGTCTCCCGCCGCCAGGGCCTGAAGCACCGGATGCTCCGGGGTCCAGGTCTGCAGCAGGGCCCGGCCCGGCCGGTCCGCCCGCCCCGCCCGGCCCGTGGCCTGGGTCAAAAGCTGGAAGGTGCGCTCGGCCGCGCGCAGGTCGCCGCCCCGCAGGCCCAGATCGGCGTCCACCACGCCCACCAGCGTCAGGCGGGGGAAGTTGTGCCCCTTAGCCGCCGCCTGGGTGGCCACCAGAATGTCGATGCCGCCCTCGGCCATGGTCTCGATCATGGCCCGCGCGCTCTTGCCGTCGGGCACGGTGTCGGAGCTGAACACCGCCGTACGCGCGTCGGGGAACAGGCCGCGCACCTCCTCCTCCACCCGCTCCACCCCGGGCCCGACCGGAACGAGGGTGTCCGCCGCCCCGCAGGCCGGGCAGGTCTTGGGTTTGGCCATGGAGAAGCCGGTCAGGTGGCACACCAGCCGCCCGGTGTAGCGATGCTCCACCAGCCAGGAATCCGTATCCGGCGCCGTCAGCCGGTGCCCGCAGGCGCGGCACAGCACCACCGGCGCATAGCCGCGCCGGTTCAGGAACAGCAGCACCTGCTCGCCCCGGCCCAGGGTCTCGATCATGGCCTCGCGCAGGGGCCGGGACAGCCAGGTCTGGGGATCGGGCGGGGCCTGCCGCAGGTCGATCAGGGCGATGGAGGGCATCACCGCCGCCCCGTGCCGCGCCGACAGCCGGAGCCAGCCGTAGCGGCCCTGCCGCGCATTGGTCAGGGTCTCCAGCGACGGGGTGGCCGAGGCCAGCACCACCGCCGCGCTTTCGATCCGGGCGCGCGCCACGGCCAGGTCGCGGGCGTGATAGATCAGGCCCTCCTCCTGTTTGAACGAGCCGTCGTGCTCCTCGTCCACCACGATCAGGCGCAGATTGACGAAGGGCAGGAACAGGGCCGAGCGCGCGCCCACCACGATGTTGCAGCGCCCGGCGGCGACCGCCTCCCACACCTGACGACGGCGCGGGCCGGGCACGCCGGAATGCCATTCGGCCGGCAGGGCGCCGAAGCGGTCGGCGATGCGCGCGATCACGGCCTGGGTCAGGGCGATTTCGGGCAGCAGGATCAGGATCTGGGCGTCCGGCTCGGCCCTCAGCAGCCGGGCCATAGCCTCCAGATAGGCCTCGGTCTTGCCCGAGCCGGTGACCCCGTCCAGCAGGAACGGCGCGAAGGCGCGGGTCGCCACCGCGTCGGTCAGCACATCGGCCGCCGCCCCCTGATCCGCGTTCAGGGTGGCGGGCGCATGGCCCGGATCGGGCCGATCGAACCCGGCCTCGGCCGCGATCTCGATGACCTCCAGCACGCCCTCGTCCGTCAGGCCCTTGACCACCCCCGCCGAGACGCCCGCCGCCCGGGCCAGGTCGGCGCCGGTCATGGCCCGCTCGCCTAATGCCTCAAGCACCGCTTCGCGGGCGGGGGTGGCGCGGGCGGGGACGCGGTCGCCGACCCGTCGCACCCGGCGTTCGGGCCGGGGCGGCGGGCTGCGAAGGCCCTTGACCGCCATGGCCGCCATCTCGCCCGGCGGGCTCAGGGTCCAGCGCGCGGCCCATTCCACGAAGGCGAGAGTTCCGGGCGGCAGGGCCGGGTCGTCGATCCGATGATCCACCGCCTTCAGCCGGCGATTGGATCCGGTCGTCTCGCGCACCTCTGACACGATGCCGCGCACCAGCCGGGGCCCCAGCGGCACCGCCACATGGTCGCCGGGCGCCAGCGTCAGCCCCTCCGGGACCTCGTAATCGAAGCCTTCGGGCACCGGCAGGGGAATCAGGACGGCGGCGAGGATCATGCCTTACGCTCGCACAAGCCGCGATGATCCGCTAAAGGGCGAGCCATGAAACTCTTTCTCGACACAGCCGACGTCGCCGTCATCAAGGACATGGTCCCCACCGGCATGGTGGACGGCGTCACCACGAACCCCACCCTGATCGCCAAATCCGGTCGCAACATCGCCGAGGTCATCGCCGAGATTTGCGCCCTCGTCGAGGGGCCCATTTCCGCCGAGGCCGTGGCCGTGGACTTCGAGACCATGGTCAAGGAAGGCGACAAGCTGGCCGCCATCGCCGACAATGTGGTGGTCAAGCTGCCCCTGACCTGGGACGGGCTGCGCGCGTGCCGCGCCTTCACTGACAAGGGGATCAGGACAAACGTCACCCTGTGCTTCTCGGCGGCCCAGGCCATGCTGGCGGCCAAGGCCGGCGCCACCTTCATCTCGCCCTTCGTGGGCCGGCTTGAGGATCACGGCGCGGACGGCATCGGCCTGCTGGAGGAAATCCGCGTCCTCTACGACGTGCACGGTTTCGAGACCGAAATCCTCGCCGCCTCCCTGCGCAATCCGGCCCACGTCTCGGCCGCGGCCGTGGCCGGCGCCGACGCCGCGACCCTGCCGCCGGACGTTTTGAAGGCCCTGGTCAAGCATCCCTTAACCGACAAGGGTCTTGATCAATTCCTGGCCGACTGGGGCAAGACGGGACAATCCATCCTGTAATCCCCGCTTCGGCTTCATTCGAGCCGGAGATCGTCGTGAGCGGCGCACAGGAATCCATCGAGACGGACGCCGCACCGGGCCTGCACTGGCCCGAGGTGCGCGCGTGGGTGCAGGCCAACGCCGACCTTCTGACCCATGACCGGGCCCTGCTGGAAGAGTTGGGCCTGAAGAGCACGGGTCCGAACGTGGTGGAATTCGGCCGCGCCGCCCTGACGCGGCTGGAAACCCTGATCGAGAAGGAATCCGGCGCGCGGCGTCAGATCGAGGCGGTGGCCCGCGCCAATTTCGCCGCCCAGACCCAGACCCATGTGTCGGTGCTGGACCTGATGGAGTCGCGCAACCATTCCGACCTGGCCAGGCGGCTGGACGCCGCGGCCCAGGCCCGCTTCGGCCTGGCGGGCGCGGCGATCGCGCTGGAGAAACCCGGCGGCGTCCCGTTCGGATGGCGCGCGCTGGAAGCCGGCGCCGTGGAGGGTCTGGTGGGCGCCGACGGCCTGGCCTGGCTCGGCCCGAATTTCGAGGGCCTCGACCTGTTCGGCGGGGCCGAGGAAGAGGTGCGCAGCGTCGCCCTGATCCGCATGGCCCCGTGGTCGCCGTCCCGGCCTGCCCTGTGCGCTTTCGGATCACCGGAGCCCGAGGGCTTCACCCCCGCCATGGGCTGCGAACTGGTGTCCTTCCTGACCCGGGTGGTGGAGCGCATGGCCGAGCGATGGCCCATCCTCAACTGACCGCCGATCAGGCCCTGAGCGCGTGGCTGGAGCATCTGGCCCACGAGCGGCGGCTGTCGCCCCGCACGCTGGAGGCCTATGGCCACATCGGCCGTCATTACATCGGCTTTCTGGGCCGGCACCGGGGCGAAGCGCTGGGCGTCGCCGATCTGGGGACGGTGACGGCGGCGGAGGTACGCGCCCATCTGGCGGAGCGGCGCTCCGGCGACAGACCGCTCGGCGCACGGTCCCTGAACCAGACCCTGGCCGGCATCCGCAGCCTGCATGATTTCCTTGACCGGCGCTGCGGCGTCCCGGCCCCCCAGATCGCCCTGGTGAAGGGGCCGCGCACCAGGCCGTCCCTGCCCCGCCCGGTCAGCGAGGATCAGGCGCGGGGCCTGATGGCAGAGCCGGATATGGATGCCGACCTGCACCCCTGGGAGGCGGCCCGGGACCGGGCGGTGCTGACCCTGCTGTACGGCTGCGGCCTGCGCATCTCGGAGGGGCTGAGCCTGACCCGCGCCGACGCCCCTTTGCCCGAAACCCTGCGCATCACCGGCAAGGGCGGCAAAACCCGGCTGGTGCCGGTGCTGCCCGCCGTGCGCGAGGCGGTGAACGCCTATGTGGCCGCTGTTCCCTTTCCCCTACCGCCGGACGAGCCCCTGTTCCGCGCCCGGCGGGGCGGGCCCCTGAGCCCCCGGCATGTGCAGGCCACGGTTCAGCGCCTGCGCGGAAGGCTGGGCCTGCCCGTATCGGCCACGCCCCACGCCCTGCGCCACAGCTTCGCCACCCACCTGCTGGGCGCCGGGGCCGATCTGCGCTCGATTCAGGAACTGCTGGGCCACGCCTCCCTGTCCACCACCCAGAAATACGCCGCAGTGAACGCCGATCACCTTCTGGGGGCCTATGCACGGGCCCATCCGCGAGCCTAACTTCTGCGTTCCCTTGAAAGGGGCGGGAGTGGCGCATGCGCCTTACGAAACGGTCCGCATTGAGGTGTCTGGCTGCGGCGGCCTTGGCGGCCACGCCCGCTTTCGCACGGGCCCAGTCCGAAAACAGCGATGGTCCGCCGGGGCCGCCGCCAATCGATCCGACCGCGCTTCAGACCCTGTCCAATCTGGTCACCCGCATGGCCGTCCCGGTGCACATCGCCGGTGAGGGACCGTTCCACTTCGTGATCGACACAGGCGCCACCCGCACCACCCTGGCGCTTGAGCTGGCCGACAGCCTGGCCCTCGAGCCCGGACCAGAGGTGGTTGTTCATGGCGTCGTGGACGCCGAGCGGGCCCGCACCGTGATCGTGCCCCGGCTGGACTTCGCCTCCAGCCGGATCCCGAACCTGATCGCGCCGGTCTTTCCCCGCGCTCGACTGGGAATCGACGGCCTGCTGGGCGTGGATGTTCTGGGCGACTACCGTCTGGTTTTCGACATGGCTGCAGAGCGGGTCTCACTACTGCGTTCGCCCCGCACCGCCTATGTCCAGCGCATGGACGTGGACGTGAGCCGGATAAACCGGGCCAACGAGCTGCGCGGTCATCGCGAATACGGTCAGTTGACCGTGACGGACGTGGCGGCGGATGGCGTCGACGTCGCGGCCTTCATCGACAGCGGCGCCCAGCACTCCATTGGCAACATGGCGCTGTTCAACTCCCTGGCCGTACGACGACCGACCCTTCGGGACCACATCTGGGAGACGCCCATCATCGGCGTAACAGGCCAGACCACGACCGGACGACTGGCTTATCTGCGCGCGCTCCGGCTGGGCAGGTCCCAGGTCCGTGATCTGCCGGTTCTGTTCGCAGACCTGCACGCTTTCCGCATATGGCGCCTTACCGAGACCCCCGCCCTGCTGATGGGGGCCGATGTGCTGGGCATGTTCCGCACGGTGACCATGGATTACGGCCAGATGCGGATGGTGTTCGGATCGCGGCTGACAAGGTGAGCCTCAGCTCTCCAGCACCTCCGCCACGGCCTCGCCGATGGCGAGGGAGCTGGTCAGGCCCGGGCTCTCGATTCCGAACAGAGCCATGAGGCCGTCCAGACCGTGCGCCTCGGCGCCGTCCAGCCGGAAATCACCCTGGGGCTCGCCCGGCCCGTGCAGCTTGGGCCGGATTCCGGCGTAGTCGGGGGACAGGGCATTTTCGGGCAGGCCGGGCCAGAAGCGCCGGATGGTCGCCTCGAACGCCTCGGCGCGGGCGGGATCGACGGCGTAGTCCTCGGTCTCGACAAAGGCCAGATCGGGCCCGAACACCGCCTGACCGCCCAGATCCTTGCGGTAGTGCGTACCGAGAGCGCCGGGGATAGGCGGCGGATAGACCAGCCGGTCGAACGGCGCCTTGCCCGCCAGGCGGAAGTAGACCCCCTTGCCCAGATGCCGGGCGGGGATGGCGCTCGCAGGATAACCCTGCACCCGCGCCGCCGCATCCTGGGCCCCCAGCCCCGCCGACAGCACCAGCAGGCGCGTGGTCAGTTCGGCCCCCGCCTCCCCGCCCGCGCGCACCCGAAAGCCGCCGTACGGCAGGGGCTCGGCGGCCTCGAACGGCGTGGCGGCCACCACCGATCCGCTTGCGTCCTCGATCTCTCCCTTCAGGGCCAGCATGTAACCGTGGCTGTCAAACACGCCGCTCTCTGGCGACAGCAGGGCGCCGTGACAGGCCAGTTCCGGCTCCAGCCCCCGGACCTGTTCGGCGCTGAGACGCGCCATGCCCTCCACCTCGTTGGCGCGGGCCTGGTCCAGAATGGCGTCCAGTCGTTCCACCTCGTCCGGCGCCGTGGCCACCACCAGCTTGCCGCATTTGCGGTGGTCGATCTTGCGGCTGTCCAGATAGGCCCACAGGGCCCGGCGGCCCTGAACACAGAACCGCGCCTTCAGCGAGCCGGAGGGATAGTAGAGCCCGCCATGGACCACCTCGGAATTGCGCGACGAGATTCCCTGGCCGATATCGGCCTCGCGCTCCAGCACCAGCACCGACAGGTCCCGCTTCGCCAGCGCCCGCCCGCAGGCAAGCCCCACGGCGCCGGCCCCCACCACCACCGCGTCGAAGTCGAAGGGCTGGTTCAGCTGACGTACCCCGCCTGGATCAGCTCCGCGATATGGGCCACCGCGACCGGACGGCCGTCCGTCACCACGAACATGTTGGAAATCTTGTTCGCGGCCAGAAGGTCGATGACCTCACTCATTCGCGCGTCGGGCGTCACGGTTATGGGGTCGCGGCTCATGATATCGGCGGCCTTCAGACCGGTGATGTCGCGCAGGAAGGCGCGGCGCACGTCGCCGTCGGTGAGCATGCCGGTCAGGCGTCCCTCTGCGTCCACGATGGCGACACATCCCTGCCGGCCCCTGGTGATGGCGGAGACCACCTCAGCAAACCCGGCGCCCTCGGGCAGGGTCGCTGGCGGTTCGCGCTTGTCGCCCATCCACTCGCTGACCCGCTGCAGCCGCATGCCGAGCGACCCGCCGGGGTGCCTGAGGCCGAAGTCCTCGGCGGTGAAACCGCGCTGGTCCATGAGCACCATGGCCAGGGCGTCGCCCAGCGCCAGGGTCATCAGGGTCGATGTGGTGGGCGCCAGGTTGTTGGGGCACGCCTCAGCCACCTTGGGCATCAGCAGCGGAACGGTGGACATGCGGTGCAGGAAGCTGCCCTCGCGCTGGGTGACCCCGATGACCGGAATATGATGGCGCTGGCAGAACAGCAGCGGATCACGCAACTCGCGGCTTTCGCCCGATGAGGAGATCGCCAGCAGGGTGCAGTCGTCCCGCAGCATGCCCAGATCGCCATGGCTCATCTCGGCGGGGTGCACGAAGAAGGCGTTGGTGCCGGTGGACGCGAGGGTGGCCGCGATCTTGCCGCCGATATGGCCCGACTTGCCCATGCCCGTGACCACCAGATAGCCGGGCCGGCCCAGGATCACCCGGCACGCCTCGACCAGTGTGTCGCCCAGGCTGTCGTTCAGGGCGCCGAGCGCCTCTATATTCAGCGCCATGACCTCGCGGGCGCGGGTCAGCACAGCCTTGTCATCCATAAGAGCTTCCTGATGCGTCTTTTCGTTGGACCGGCCATAGCCCATCGGGGACGGTTCAGGCCAGCGTTCGCGCCATCTCCAGGTCCGCCGGATTGTCCACCGACAGGGGCGCTTCGTCGATCACGGCGGCCCAGATGCTCAGCCCCATCTCCAGCGCCCGCAGCTGCTCCAGCTTCTCCCGGCGCTCCAGCGGCGAGGGCGGGGCGGCGCAGAACGCGTCCAGCGCGCCGCGTCGATAGCCGTAAACGCCGATGTGACGCCACACGGGCCCGTCGCCGTACAGGGTCGAGCGGGTGAAATAGAGCGCCCGGCCGCTGCGCCCGCCGTCATCCAGCGCCAGCACCGCCTTGACCACGTCCGGGTTGCTCCGGTCCTCAGGTCCCGCCTCGGGCGCGACCAGGGTGGCGATGTCGCAAGACGGCTCGCGCGCCATCAGATCGGCGCAAAGGCGGCTGAGGGCTGGATCGGCGAAGGGCATGTCGCCCTGCAGGTTGATGACCACGTCGTGGGCCCCGTCCGGGTCGATCGCGTGCAGCGCCGCACGGATGCGGTCAGAGCCCGACGGCAGGTCCGGGTCGGTCAGCACGGCTCGGCCGCCTGCGGCCTCGACCGCGTGGACGATCGCCACATCGCCGGCGGCCACCGCCACCGGCAGACCCGAAGCGGCGGCGGCCTCCCAGGCCCGCACGATCATGGGCTTGCCGCCGATATCGGCGAGCGGCTTGTCGGGCAGGCGCGTGGCGGCCATGCGGGCGGGGATCAGGACCAGTGGGTTCATGGCCCGGCGCTAGCTCCGATGGCGCGTATCCGCAAGCCCGTCACTGATCCGCGGCCGCCGCAATCCGGGCCAGGATCGCTTCGCGCGCCCGGGACCGCTCGCGCCCGGTGGCGGTGGGCCAGGCGGACAGGATCACCACCACCATCCGTCGCTCCGGGTCGATGTGGATGGTCTGGCCGAAGATGCCGTAGGCCTCGAAACGTCCATCATCCCTTGTCCACCACTGAAAGCCGTAACCCCGGCCCGGATCGTCGATTTCGGCCTGTTTTCTCGTCGCCTCGGCGAACCATCCGGCGGGAACGATGGAGCGCCCGTTCACAACGCCGTTCTCCAGCACAAGCTGGCCGACGCGGCCCCAGTCCCGCAGGGAGGCCACCAGACAGCAGCCGCCCGGCTCCTGCCCGGCCTCATCCACCATCCAGGCCGCGTCCCGCTCCATGCCGTAGGGCCGCCAGATGGTTTGCGACAGATAGTCCGCCAGGGGCAGCCCTGTGGCCCGGCTGATCAAAAGGCCGACGAGATTGGTTTCGCCTGTGCTGTAATGCCAGCGCGTCCCCGGGTCGGCGGCCCGCGCCAGCCCGCGCATGTAGTGCAGGGTCGGATCCATCCCGCCGGTCTCGCGCGGCTCGAAGAACCGGGCCACATCGGAATCCGCGTCGGTATAGTCCTCGTTCCAGTCGGCGCCCGAAGTCATGGTCAGCAACTGACGCACCGTGACCCCGTCGTAAGCCCCGCCCGCCAGTTCCGGCAGATAGCGGGTGATGGGAGTCTCGAGGCTCTCGATATGACCCTGGGCGATGGCGGCGCCCACAAGGGTCGAGGTCAGGGACTTGGCCACCGAGAACGACGTCCAGCGGCCCTCCGGACCGAAATCCAGCCCATACCGCTCCAGCCGGATCCGTCCGTCCTGAAGCACCAGCAGGCCCGCCACACGCTCGGCTTCCATGAACGCGTCCACGTCCAGATCCAGGGGCGCGCCCGGCGGCAGGGCGCGGACGGCGGCGCCCGCCGCCACGGCCCGGTGGGGGGTGATCCGCTCCATGGCGCGGAATCCCGCCTCCCGCTCCGTCTGGCTCCAGAACAGCACTTCGGACGGCCGCTCCAGCCGGGGCAGACCGTCCCTGCCCAGGTCCGCATCTGACGCGCACGCCGACAGGGCCAGGGCCAGGGCCAGACCGATAATATGATGTCCACGCATGAAAGCCCCCGTTCTCGATTTTCTTATAGGCCTGGAGGCGCGAGGCCGGAAGCCGCCGGAACCGAAGCGTACTCAACACCGGCCATAACCGGGACCGCGCCTGCGCAACTGGCGACGATCAGCATGAAAAGGGCGGCGAAGGTCTTCATGGCCACAGGAGGCCGTCAGTCGCGAAGGCGGATGCGTCCTGAACGCGAATTCACGCTCTGATCAACAAAATGGCTTTTTCCACAAGGGTGTGCTAAGAGGGTGACACCCATGCGGTCCGTTATCGGCCGCCCGCATCCCCGGCCCTTTTCGCCGCCTGCGCGCCTGAACCCTGCAAAGGGCGGCCGCGCGACCGGCGTTTCTTCCCCTGGGCCGGCGTCAGACTGGAAAGGACAAACGATGGTCGAAGAAGGCTTCGTTCAACTCTACGTTCGCGATTTCGCCGCCATGGCCGCCCGCGCCGACGGAGGACAGGACGTGGAGGAGGCGCTGACGCGCCGTGTCCGCGAACTGAAGTCTCACGCCGAGCTCATGGACCGTCGCAAGACGCCCGGCCACCAGGCCGCCGTGGCCGAGCGCCTGGTCTCGGAGTCAGAGCGCACCCACGTGCGCCACGGCCGCATCGGCCCGGATGACGTGGAGGCGCTTGAGCGTCGCCGGGACTTCCTGCTGCGCGTCGCCGAAATGCTGCGCGAGGATCAGGCCGAACTGGCGGCCTGACCGCTTTTCCAGACACCAATTCGACAATGAGGCGTTTCCTGTGGTCATGCCCGGGAACACGCCGTGAAACGTCCTGACTGGACCCGCCTGAGGGCTGACGCCGTCGAGCGTAGCGGACGTCTGTGGGCGGACGGCCGTTCGCGCTTCCAGGCAGGCCGCGCCTGGGTCGGCGCCCATGACCCTGTCTGGCGGGCGTGGCGCCGGCCGGGCCGTGCCGAGATGGCGTCAGGCGCCGTGGCGGGCGTTCTGGTTCTGGCCGTGGTTCTAGGTCTGGCCCTGTTCGACTGGAATTATCTGCGGGGCCCCGTCGGCCGATGGGCCTCGGCGCAATACGATCGCGACATCAGCATCGACGGCGACCTGGACGTGACCCTGTTCAGCTGGACGCCGTCCGTGGCGGTCGAAGGTCTGCGCATCGGCGGACCGGAGTGGGCCGACGAGGACAACACGGTGAAGGTGGCCCGCTTCGAAGGCTCCGCGCGGCTGACCCGACTGCTCGCCGGCCGACTGGAGCTGACCCGCGCGGTGGTGATCGAGCCGGAGATCGTGCTCATCGTGGATGAGGATGGACGCCGCAGCTGGGTGCTGGACGACACGGGCCCGGACGAACCCACACGCCTGCCCCTGATCGAGCGTCTTCTGATCCGCGACGGACGGGTGCGGGTGGATGAACAGGGACGCGGGCTGACGCTGGACGCGGCCATCGACGCCCGGGAAGTGGCCGAGGGCGTGGCCGACGACGACGAGCGATCCGGTTTCCGCCTCCAGGGCGATGGCGCCCTGAACGGCCAGCCCCTGACCCTGCGGGTGCTGGGCGAACCTTTTGTCCAGTTGCGCCGGGACCGGCCCTGGCGGTTCCGCGCCGAGCTGACCGGCGCCGGCAGCGAACTGAGCGCCCGGGGCCAGATCACCCGTCCCTTCGACCTCAGCCATTTCACCGCCGATCTCAGCCTGTCCGGCCCCGATCTGGCGAACCTGTACCTGATCACCGGCGTGGTGACGCCCAATACGCCGCCCTACACCCTTGAGGGCGACCTGGCCCGCGACGGCAGTCTGTGGACCTTCAACAATGTGACCGGACAGGTGGGGGACAGCGATCTGTCGGGCGATGTCAGCGTGGACCGGGTCGACGACCGCCTGCGGGTGGAGGCGGACCTGCGCAGTCGCTCTCTGGATCTGGACGACCTGTTCGCCGTACTGGGCGCGCCGCCGGACCCGACCGAAACGGCCTCGCCCGAACAGAGGGCCCGGGCCGGCGCCATGCGCGCCCAGGCGCGCCTGCTGCCCGACGCCCCCCTGCGCACCGAGCGGCTGCGCACCATGGACGGCCGACTGGATTTTCGCGCTGATGAGGTGAAGCGCAACGAACTGGCCGTCACGGGCGTCAGCCTGGGGGCCGCCCTTGAGAGCGGAATTCTCGGGCTTGACCCCATCACCTTCACCTTTGCGCAGGGCGAACTGAACGGGACGGCCCGCATCGACGCCACCGGTGATGTCCCCCGGTCCACAGTCGACCTTCGGCTGGCCGGCTATCCACTGGAGGCCGTCATTCCCGCGCGGGATGGTCAGCCGACCGTGACAGGCCGCGCCCTGGGCCGGGTTCGGCTGCAGGGCCCGGGGGCTTCCATCGCCGACTTCGCCGCCCGATCGCGCGGGACCATCACCGTGGTGGTCCCGCAAGGCCAGATGCGCGAGGCCTTCGCCGAACTGCTGGGCATCAATGTGGGCCGGGGCTTGCGCCTGTTGCTGTCGGACGACGAGCGGACCACGCCCGTCCGCTGCGCGGTCGCCAGTTTCGATGTGCGCGACGGGATCGGGACAGCCTCCACCTTTGTCATCGACACCGATGTGGTGCTGGCCCAGGGCCAGGGAACGCTTGATCTGCGCAACGAGCGTCTGGACCTTCGCATCGACGGCGAGAGCAAACGTCCTCGCCTGCTCAGGGTGTGGTCTCCCATCACCATCTCGGGCCCGATCCGGGCGCCCTCGGTGGGCGTGGACGAGGCCGCCATCGCTGGCCAGGTCGGCCTGATCGCCGCCATAGGCGCGCTGGTGGCGCCGATCGCCGGGGTGTTGGGTCTGATCGAGCCGGGACTGGCCGAGGACGCCAACTGCGGCGCCCTGATCAGCGAAGCCCGTTAGGGGAATCCTTCGGCCGCACATCAGCGTCCCCGCTCGCAACCTGCCCGGGGCGCCGTGCGTATCTGACCGGAAGCTTTGACACGGAAACCCATGACCCGACGCGGATTGCTCATGCCCGCCCTGGCCGGCCTCATGGCTGGATGCTCGCCGCTGGGCGCCCTGAACGCCCTGGGCCCGCGCGACGGTAACGCCCGTCGCGTGGCGCAGGGTCTGGCCTACGGATCCGAAGACCGCCAACGCTTCGACCTTTATGCCCCTGCGGACCGAACGGACGTGCCGGTGGTGGTCTTCTTCTACGGGGGCGGCTGGGATTCCGGATCGAGAGAGCTCTACGGCTGGGCGGCGCAGGCCCTGGCGGCGCGAGGCTTTCTGGTGGCGCTGCCCGACTATCGCCTGTCGCCGGATGTTCACTTCCCCGCTTTCATCGAAGACGCGGCCCTGGCCACGGCGGCCGCGGCGGACGTGGCGGCCGGGTACGGAGGCGACCCCGCGCGGCTGGCGGTCGGCGGCCATTCGGCCGGCGCGCACCTGGCCATGATGATCGCCCTGGACCGCCGCTACATGACGGGGATCGACCGTCCGGATCTGATCAGGGCGGCGGCGGGTCTCGCGGGTCCGTATGACTTCCTGCCGTTCGATGTGGCCGCCAGCCGCAACGCCTTCGGCCGGGCGCCGGATCCCACCCTGACCCAGCCGGTCACATTCGCCCGCGCCGACGCCCCGCCCGTCTGGCTGGGCCACGGGACCGACGACGACACGGTCCACGCCGAGGATTCCGAAATCCTGCACGCACGCCTGTCCGAGCTGGGCGCGCCCTCGACCCTGCGCCTGTATGAGGGTCTCAACCACGCCGACCTGATCGCGACCTTCTCGCCCCTGTTCCGGCGCAAGGCCCCGGTGCTGGACGACATGGCCGGGTTCCTGACGGAGGCCCTGTCCTGACCCTCAGCCTGCGCATACACCCCGGACGTCTCGCCATCGTCACGCTTGCCCGCTAGACTGGGTCATGACCGAGACCCTGACCATCGAGGCGGTGCTGGACCGCCTGCAAGACCTTTATTCCAGCTCCGTCGGCGCCCTGCGTGAGGCCGTCAAACAGTTCCTCGACACCGGCGCCCTGCCTGACCCCGACGCCCGCGCCGGGGGCCTGTTCGCCTATCCCGAGCTGAAGGTCAGCTGGCGCGGCGAGCGGCCGGGCGATCTGGAGCCCCGCGCCTTCGCCCGCCTGTCGCGGCCCGGCGACTATGCCGCCACCATCACCCGGCCGGACCTGTTCCGCTCCTATATCCGCGAACAGCTTGAACTGCTTGAAGCCGATTACGGCGCCACCTTCGAGGTGACAGCGTCCCGCCAGGAGATTCCCTTCCCCTATGTGATGGACGGTTCGGGGGTGACGCTGGACCGCACCATGACCTCGGCCATCGCCCTGTATTTCCCCACCACCGAACTGGCCCATATCGGCGACGAGATCGCCGACGGCCTGTTCGACCCGGCCTCGGGCGCCTTTCCCCTGTCCCACTTCGACGGGCTCAGGACCGACTTCTCCCTGGCCCGGCTGAAGCACTACACAGGCACGCCGGTGGATGACGTCCAGTCCTTTATCCTGTTCACCAATTACCACCGCTATGTGGACGAGTTCGTGCGCTGGGCCTGCGCCCAGCTGGCCGACCCGGACAGCCCCTACGAGACCCTGTCCTGCGCGGGGGGCGTGGTGGTGACCCGGGATGATCCGGACGCCGACGCGGCCTTGTCGGACGGCGCCTGGCGTCGTCACCAGATGCCGGCCTGGCACCTGACCGCGCCCGGCTGGCGCGGCGTGACCCTGGTCAACATCGGGGTGGGGCCGTCCAACGCCAAGACCATCACCGACCATCTGGCCGTGACCCGGCCCCACGCCTGGCTGATGATCGGCCACTGCGGGGGCCTGCGGGCCAGCCAGTCCATCGGCGACTATGTGCTGGCCCACGCCTATCTGCGCGACGACCATGTGCTGGACGCGGTGCTGCCGCCGGACATCCCCATCCCCTCCATCGCCGAGGTCCAGCGCGCCCTGTACGACGCCACCAAGTCGGTCTCCGGTATGCCGGGCGAGCAGGTGAAACGGCGCCTGCGCACCGGCACCGTGGTCACCACTGACGATCGCAATTGGGAGCTGCGCTATTCCCGCTCGGCCCTGCGTTTCAACCAGAGCCGGGCCGTGGCCATCGACATGGAGAGCGCCACCATCGCGGCCCAGGGCTACCGTTTCCGCGTGCCGTACGGGACCCTGCTGTGTGTGTCCGACAAGCCCCTTCACGGTGAGATCAAGCTGCCGGGCCAGGCCAACCGGTTCTATGAGGGCTCCATCTCCGAGCATCTGCAGATCGGCATCGAGGCGGTGGCCCTGCTGCGCCAGGAAGGCGTCGGCCTGCACTCCCGCAAGCTGCGCGCCTTCGACGAGCCTCCGTTCAGATAAAGGGGCCCTATCGCTCGCCGCGCGGCGGCTCGCCATTGTGCGGGCCCTATGCTCGCGACGCGGTCGCTCGCGGCTTTAGGGCGTCGGGTGCGCTGTCCCGGCGCGAGGCGCACCCGCGTGCAAATAGTGAGCGTCCGCGACGCGAGCGGTAGCGCACAAATATGCGCTCAGGCAGCGAGGCCCCGCGGGCCAGGCGTTAGCACCCTAGCAAATACAACCCGAAGCCGAAGACGCGCGAACCTTCAGTCTCGAACATCGCCTTTTGAAGGTCGGCGCGGGCCATCAGGCGCGAAGCCTCAGGCGCCTGGGGGTTCGCGGCGGCCCAGGCGCGCACAGACGCGTCCATGGTGTCGATATAGACGCGCCATTCCTCGTCGGTGCTGTGGCGCACATGAATGACGCGCCACCCGGCCTGTTCGGCCGCCGCCTTCCAGCCCGCGTCGGTCTGGTAGGTGTTGGTCATCTCGATGATCTGACGCAGGGGCGCGCTGGGCTCGGCCTTCCAGAACGGCTCGCCCCAGAGAAGGAAACCGCCGGGGGCCACGGCGTCCCTGAGCCGCGCGAACACCGCGACGGGATCGCGCAGGCCCGGCGCCGCCACGTCTGTGGCGCCCAGAACCGTGATGAGTTCCGGCAACGGGGGGCGACCCAGAACCTGGCTGGAATCCTGGACCAGCAGTTCAATCCGCTCCCCCTGACCGGCGGCGGCGATGCGCCGGCCGGCCAGGTCGGCCATGACGGGGTCGCGCTCCACCGCCCGCACCTTGAGCCCGAGGTCGCGCGCCAGACCGATGGCGACGGTGGCGTTGCCGGCGCCCAGATCCAGCGCCAGCGCGCCGGGGTTGAGTCCCGCACCAGAGATGGCCTCCCGGACCGCATCCCAGGACACGGCATTGCAGACATCCAGCGCTTCGTAGGCGATGTGGGTGAAGCTCATGGCCATGACGGGGGCTTGCACCCGGGGGCCGGGCGATACCACAAGAAAGCACTTTACATTTTAAAGCTTGGTGGTAAGGTCAGCCCATCCAAGGGGAGAAGCTTCATGACCGATCAACACAGCAAGTCCATCCATGACGACATCGCCTATATGCGCGGCCTGGCCCATGACGGTCGTCATGCGCCCTTGCTCGCCGGCCCGGTGATGGTGGCCGCAGGCCTGATCTTCGGCCTGGCCAGTCTGGGTCAGTGGGCCATCGTGACCGACGTGCTGGTGGTCGATCCCATGGCCCAGCTCTGGTTGTGGCTCGGCGCCGGCGGCGTTTTCGCCGTGGCCCTGACGCTTCTGATCCGGCGCCAGCAGACGAAGCCCGGCTTTTATTCTCCCGGCAACAAGGCGGTGGGCGCGGCGTGGTCGGCGGTGGGTTTCGGCATCTTCGCCATGTGGGTGGCCTTCATGGCCGTCGGATTCACCTCGGGCGACTGGACGCTCATGCGCGCCATGCCCATCGTGGTGTTCGCGGCTTACGGGTCGGCCTGGATGGTGGCCGGCGCCATGTCCGGCGCCCGATGGATGACGGGCGTGGCTCTGGTCGCCTATGGCGGAGCCGTTCTGCTGGGCGTGTTCGCGGACAGTACGTGGGGTTACCTGGTGTTCGCGGGCCTGATGATGGTCGTCGCCCTGATCCCCGGACTGGCCCTGATGCGCCAGGAACCCTCGGATGTGGTCTGACCCATGGCGGATGATTTCCAGATCGCCGACATCGACGAGGTCATTCACGGACGGGTGCGCCTGGGGATCATGGCCTATCTGTCCGGTGCGGACATGGCCGACTTCAACGAGCTGAAGACACGCCTTCAGGTCACCGACGGCAATCTGTCGGTGCACCTGAGAAAGCTGGAGGACGCCGGCTTCGTGGAGGTGATCAAGAGCTTCCAGGGTCGACGGCCCCTGACCCGCGCCCGGCTGACCGACCCCGGACGCAAGGCCTTCGTCGAGTATCTCGACGCCATGGCCCGGCTGGTGGAGCAGCGATAGGGCGCCTATAGACAGGGGCATGACCGCCTCCCGCCTCCACCGCTTCGACGCTGTCGAGAATTTTCGCGACTACGGCGACTACGCCACCGCCGCCGGGCGACGCCTGCGCGGCGGCGTACTGTTCCGTTCCGGCCACCATGCCCGGGCGTCGGACGGGGATGTGGCACGTCTGGAGGCCCTCGGCGTCGCCACGGTGGTTGATCTGCGCAGGGTCTCGGAACGCCGCGCGCAACCGTCGAAACGGCCGCCCGGCTTCTCGGGTCAGGTGATCGCGTGGGACAAGGCCGACGACGGCGAGGCGCCCCACATCACCTTCCTCAAGACCTCGCCCCTGACCGAGGAAGGCGGCCGGGCCTTCATGACGCAGACCTATCGCCGCCTGCCGTTCGAGGACGCCCACCTGGACCTCTTCCGCCGCTATTTCCACGCCCTGGGCGAAAGCGACGGGCCGGTGCTGATCCACTGCGCGGCGGGCAAGGACCGGACCGGCCTGCTGGCCGCCCTGACGCACCATCTGCTCGGCGTCGCACACGACGAGATGATGGAGGACTATCTGCTGACCAACCACGCCGTGGATCTGGAGGGTCGCGCCCCGGCTGTGGCGAAACAGCTGGAGACCTGGACCGGACGTCCGGCCTCTCACGCCGCCGTGGTCGCCTTCCTGGGCGTTGAGCCCGGCTATCTGGACGCGGCCGTCAAGGCGATGGTGGAGGCGCACGGCTCCATCGACGCCTATCTGGAGCAGGCCCTGGGCGTGGACGCGGCCTTGCGCGACCGCATCGGCGAACGGCTGTCGGCCTGAACCATGGAGGGTCTGTCGCTGGCCCTGAGAGAGCAGGACTGGGTTGATCCGCTGCACGTGGCGGCGGGGCTGGGCGGCGTCGCCGGGCGGCTTGTCCTGCTGTCCGACGGAGGGCCGAACGGGCGCTGGTCCTATGTGGCCGCCGGACCGACCCGGGTGGAGCGAGTGCTTCAGGGGGAGCCGGCCCCCTTCGCGCGTCTGGCCATGCTTTCAGATGCCCGGATCGGCGCAGGATCGGACCTGCCGCCATTTACCGGAGGGGTGGCGGGGCTGGCGACCTACGATCTTGCCGCGCCGCCGGGCGCCCTGGGGCCCGACGATCAGGACTGGCCCGCCCTGACCTTGGCGCATTACGAGGCGCTTCTGGCGTTTGATCATCAGCGGCGACGGGTGCTCGTCATCGGACGGGGCCCGGATGACGCCATGGCGCAGGCTGCGGCGGACCGCGCCTCGGCGTGGCTGGCGTCAGCCCGGGAGCCGCGGCCCCTCGAGGGCCCCCTGGCCGACGCCTTCACCCCCGAACGCCCGGCCAGGGATTACACGAGGGCGGTGGCCGATGTGGTCCGGCGCATCGCGATGGGCGAGATCTTTCAGGCCAACATCGCCCGCGCCTGGGCCGGGCTTCTGATCGCCGGGGCGGAGCCGTTCGACCTGTTCGTCCGCCTCGCCGCCGCCAGCCCGGCGCCCTACGCCGCCTTCTGGGACATGGGCGACCATGTGCTGGCGTCCAACTCGCCGGAATCGTTCCTCAGCGTGCGACAGGACCGGATCACGGCCCGACCCATCAAGGGCACACGGCCGCGTGGATCGACTCCGGAAGAGGACGTGGCGCTGAGCGCGGAACTGCTCGCCAGCCCCAAGGATCGGGCCGAGAACCTGATGATCGTGGACCTCATGCGCAACGACCTGTCGCGGATCTGCACGCCCGGCAGCGTCACGGCGCCGGACCTGTTCCGCCTCGAGACCTTCGCCAATGTCCATCATCTGGTGTCCACGGTGCAGGGGCGGCTGACCCCAGGCACGGGACCCGCCGGGGTGATGGCGGCCACCTTCCCGCCCGGCTCCATCACCGGAGCGCCCAAGCATCAGGCCATGCGGGTCATCGCCGGACACGAAACCGGGCGCGGCCCATGGTGCGGCAGTCTGTTCCTGGCCGGGTTCGACGGCGTCCTGGACGCCTCGGTCCTGATCCGGACCGTCGCCCTGCGTCGTGACGGCGGCCGGTGGCGCTTTCGGACCCTGGCGGGAGCGGGCATCGTCGCCGACAGCGACCCGGACGCGGAACTGGCCGAAACCGACGCCAAGATCGCGGGCATACGCGCGGCCCTCACGGGTTCGTGAAGTCCGGCGGCGACGCAGCGCGTTTATGCTGGCAGAAGTGGGGATAACCGGGATTAATGGACACCATCATGCGTATCGCAATTCTCACTGCCGGCGTTCTGGGCCTTGCCGTATCGGCCTGCGCGCCGACGCCGGCCATGGACACGCCTGAGGGACAGGCCCGACAGTGCATTTTCGCCAGCCAGATCCATTCGTTCAGCAGCCAGGGACGAGAGTCGATCATCGTCCACGCTGGCCGGGCCGCCTATGAACTGACGACCGTGGGATATTGCGCGGACGTCGACTGGGCCCAGCAGGTCGGCGTTGACACCCTGGGCGGCTCAAGCCTGTGCGTCGGCGACCAGGCGGACCTGATCGTCAGATCTTTGGGAGGCCGTCCTGACCGGTGCCGCGTTCGTGTTTCGCGCGCGCTGACCGAGGCCGAGATCGAAGCCCTCTGATCCGTCGCGCCTTCCCCCGACTGTGATCGGCAGGTCATGGCGGCGTCATCGAATCAGGGCTAGGGTCGAGAGGTTCCGAGCGTGAAGGAGGGCGTGTCTTCAGTCCCGTCGCCTCGAACCTCTCCGTGATTCGCGCGGGAGGGGCCTGATGCAGGTCCTGTCCCGCCCGCCGTCAGGCTTTCCGGCCCTGGTGCTGAACGCCGACTTCCGCCCCTTGTCCTACTACCCCCTGTCCGTGTGGCCCTGGCAGGAGGTGGTCAAGGCGGTGTTCCAGGAACGGGTGGATGTGGTCTCCACCTACGACAAGGTGGTGCGTAGTCCCTCGCTGGAATTCCGGCTGCCCAGCGTCGTCTCGCTGAAAAGCTATATCGACCAGGACCGCCAGCCCGCCTTCACCCGCTTCAATGTTTTCCTGCGCGACGGTTTTGTCTGCCAGTACTGCGGTTCCGGCGCCGATCTGACCTTCGACCACGTGCTGCCCCGCTCCCAGGGCGGAACCACCAGCTGGGAGAACATCGTCGCCGCCTGCGCGCCGTGCAATCTCAGGAAAGGCGGCCGTACGCCCCGTCAGGCGGACATGCCGATCCGCCGCAATCCGTTCCGCCCCAACAGCTGGCAACTGCAGGACCTGGGTCGCCGCTTCCCGCCCAACTATCTGCACCAGAGCTGGCTGGACTACCTCTACTGGGACATCGAGCTGGAGCCCTGACCTCCCTTGCATCGGAGCGACGCGCCGCCGATGATGGCGCCATGTCGGAATTCCAGTCCCTTGCGGGCAAGCTTCTGGTCGCCATGCCGGGCATAGGGGATCCGCGCTTCGAGCATGCGGTGATCCTCATCTGCGCCCACCAGGCCGATCACGCCATGGGCCTGCGGCTGGACCGGCCGGCACCCGGCGTGGACCTGCGCGCAGTGCTCGACAAGCTGGAGATGCCCGAGGCCGACCGCGCCCCCGAGCAGCCGGTGCTGCTGGGCGGACCGGTGGACCGAGAGCGAGGCTTCGTGTTGCACACGGACGACTGGAACGCGCCGGACGCCTCCCTGCCCGTGAGCGAGGGACTGGCGATCACCGCCACGCGAGAGGCCCTTGCGGCCCTGACGGATCCCGCCCGGCGCCCCGACCGGTCAGTTCTTGTTCTGGGCTACGCCGGATGGGGCGAGGGCCAGCTGGAGAGCGAACTGACCGGGAATGTCTGGCTGACCGCGGAGCCGAGCCCGGAACTGCTGTTCGATGAGGACCATGGGACGAAGTGGAGCCGCGCCCTGGCCGGGATCGGCGTCGACGCCGCGATGCTGTCCACAACAGGCGGGCGGGCCTGAGGGTCAGGACGCGGCGGCGCCTCGCTTTCGCGACTCCAGTCGTCCCAGCCGCCTCGCATGGCGATCCGCCATCTTCAGGGCCCAGCCGGTAGGGGTGACCCGGGACGCGACGGACATGAAGCGGTTGAACGCGCCGGGGATCGACACGGGCCGATTGGCCTCGCAGGCCTCGTAACCGGCGCGAATGACGGGATCGGCTTCCATCCACATCCAGCGGGGATAGGCGGTGCTGACCGCCTCGCGCGACCCGTTGGCGTCGTGGAACTCGGTCAGGGTGTAGCCGGGGCACAGGACGGTGACGTGCACGCCGGTCCCCTTCAGCTCCAGATGCAGGCCCTGTGACGCCTTGATCAGGAAGCTCTTGAGCGGGCCGTAAAGGGTGTCGCCGCCGGTGGCGGGCAGGAAGCCGGCCAGGGACGCGATGTTGAGGATGCGGCCGAACCCTCGCTGCGCCATGCCCGGCGCGACGCGGCGCGACAGGGCGACAGGGACGCTGGCCATGACCGCCAGCATCCCCGCATGCTGTTGCGGCGACAACGCAAGGAACCCGCCCGTCAGGCTGTAGCCCGCATTGTTGATCAGACCGTCCACATGACGCCCCCCGGCCTCCACCGCATTCACCAGCCTGTCGGCGGCGCCGACCTCGGCCAGATCGAGCGCGACCGTGATCACCTGACAGCCATGGCGGGCGCGAAGTTCCGCAGCCAAGGTCTCAAGACGGTCCTCCCGGCGGGCGGTGAGGGCCAGATCCCATCCGTGGGCGGCGTACTGGCGGGCGAAGGCCTCGCCCAGCCCCGCAGAGGCGCCGGTGATCAGCATCAGGGGACGCGGCGTCGGCGCGCTCACGCGGCGGGCAGCCGGATGGCCGACAGGGAGGCGGGGTTGTCAGCCAGAAGGTCTGCGATTGTGATGCGCGACAGGGCGTGGGCCGCCGCGTCCTCGGCGGCCGTCAGGGCCTTGGCCACCTGACGCGGAATGTGCTGACCGACGGGACAGCCCTTGGCGCCGGCGGGCGGCGACCCCAGATGGGCGCAGCCGTTCACGGCCTTGAGCACCTCGTCCAGGGTAATGGTTTCGGGGCCGCGCGTCAGCCAGGCCCCCCCGTTGGCTCCCGGACGCGTGGCGATCAGTCCGGCCCGCGACAACATGGCCGTGACGCGCCGGATAACCACCGGATTGGTGGGAATCGAGGCCGCCAGCACCGACGAGGGCGCTGCGGCGGTCGCATCGAACGCCCCCTTGTGGGCCAGATAGGCCAGGGTATGGGCGGCGACGGGAAATCTCTGGCTGTCTGACATGATGGCTCCAACCCTGTGAGATAGGACGCAAAGCCGCGTTTCACAAACAGGAGCGGTTGTGCAATGCAACAAATAATGGGGGAGCGCGATTGAACCCCTCATGGAAAGGGCGTAAAGCCCCGCCGCTTTGATGGCTGTCGCCGCCGCGACGCCGGAGGATCAGGAATGGCTGGGACTGCTCCCGGCGAAAACGGCGCCTCGACCGCCGCTTCGCCTACGCCAGATGGCGCTTCCGAACATTCGACCCACGGGACCGGCCATGGCCGGGGTCCGATGCTCGCCCTCACCGTGGGCGCCATCGGCGTGGTGTTCGGCGACATCGGCACCAGTCCGCTCTACGCCATGCGCGAATCCCTGGCCCGCACCTCGGGCGCGCCGGAGATGGCGGTTCTGGGCGTGCTGTCCCTGATTTTCTGGGCGCTGATTCTGGTGGTGACGGTGAAGTACGTCATCTTTCTGATGCGGGCGGACAACAAGGGCGAGGGCGGAACCCTGTCCCTGATGTCGCTGGCCCAGCGGTCTCTGGGGCGACGATCAACGCTGATCTTCTTCCTGGGCCTTTGCGGCGCAGCCCTGTTCTACGCCGACGGCGTCCTGACCCCGGCGGTGTCCGTGCTCTCGGCGGTGGAGGGCCTGCGCGAGGCGCCCGGCGTGGGCCGCCTGCTGACGCCTTTCGTTCTGCCCATAACCGCCGGGATCCTGATCGCCCTGTTCATGGTGCAGTCCCGCGGCACTGCCGGACTGGCCAGGGCCTTCGGCCCCATCACCGCCGTCTGGTTCCTGATCCTGGCGGGTCTGGGGATCATGCACATCTTCGATGATGTCTCGATCCTGCGCGGGATTTCGCCGCACTACGGCATTCTGTTCCTGATCGACAACGGCTTCCTCGGGTTCATCATCCTGGGCAGCGTGTTTCTGGCCGTCACCGGCGCCGAGGCGCTCTATACGGACATGGGCCACTTCGGAAAGGCGCCCATCCGCGCCGGCTGGCTGGTGTTCGTCCTGCCCTGCCTGATGCTGAACTATCTGGGTCAGGGCGCCCTGGCCCTGTCCCAGCCCGCCGCCGTCGAGAACCTGTTCTGGATGATGGTGCCCCAGGCGGCCTACTGGCCGATCCTGATCATGGCGACCCTCGCCACCATCATCGCCAGCCAGGCGGTGATCACCGGCGCCTTCTCCATTACCCAGCAGGCGGTCCAGCTTGGGCTGCTGCCGCGCATGAACATCCGCCGCACGTCAGAGACCCAGGCGGGTCAGATCTTCGTGCCGTCCGTGAACATGATGATGCTGGCCGGCGTGCTCCTGCTGCTGGCCATGTTCCCCACCTCCTCCCAACTGGCGGGCGCCTACGGGGTGGCGGTCACCGGGGCCATGTTCGTGGACAGCCTGCTGGCCTTCTTCATCGTGCGCTACATGTGGAAGCGCAGCCTGCTGGTCAGCATCCTGGCCCTGACCCCGTTCATGATCATCGATATCGCCTTCTTCGGCTCGAACCTGATGAAGATTCCCGAGGGAGCCTGGGCCCCCCTGGCCATCGGCGGGGCCATCGTGATGGTCATGTGGACCTGGACGCGGGGCACCCGGCTGCTGACCGACAAGGCGCGCAAGGACAGCCTGCCCATGGCCGACCTGATCGAGATGCTGGGCGCCCGCCCGCCGCACAGGACGCCCGGCACGGCCATCTTCCTGACCTCGGACCCGGACGTGGCGCCGGTGGCCCTGATGCACAACCTCAAGCACAACAAGGTGCTGCACGAGAAGAACATCATCCTGACCGTGCGTACGCTTGACCGGCCGCGCGTGGCTCAGGAAAAGCGGATCGAGATCGAGCTCATCAACGATGACTTCAAGCGCCTGACGATCAACTACGGATTCATGGAAAGCCCGAATGTGCCCAAGGCCCTGGGCCTGTGCCGGAAACAGGGGCTGAAGTTCGATATCATGTCCACCAGCTTCTTCCTGGGCCGCCGCTCCGTAGCCCCGGCGCCGGGCAAGAACATGCCGCACTGGCAGGACAAGCTTTATGTGTTCCTGATGCGCAACGCCGCAAATCCCACGGACTTCTTCCATATTCCCGCCGGCCGCGTGGTCGAGATGGGCACGCAGGTGACGGTTTGAACGATACCAACGAGGCCGGCATCGAGGCCCGCATCGCCGCCGGGGTGCTGCTGAACGCGGCGCTGGAGCGGCGCGGCGGCATGGACGAGGCGCTGAACTTCCGCGAGCTCAAGGGCCTGTCGCCCCAGGACCGCGCCTTCGCCCGGGCCGTGGCCATGGCGGCGCTGCGCCGTCTGGGCGAGATCGACGCCATTCTGGACCGCCGCCTGAAGAAGGGCCCGCCGCTGGCCGTGCGCACCATCCTGCGCGTGGCCCTGGCCCAGACCATGGTGCTGAACACCCCGGACTTCGCGGCGGTGTCGAGCGCGGTGAAGCTGGCCGAGCGGGACGTCAAGACCCGCCCCTACAAGGGTCTGGTCAATGCAGTGCTGCGCGGCATCGGCCGGGACGGGCCGGACAAGACCGCCGCCGAAGCCAATCTGCCGGACTGGATCGCCGCGCGCTGGCGGGCGGCCTATGGCGTTGACGCCTTGGTCGCCCTGGCCGAGGCCGGACGGGCTGAACCGGCCACGGACCTGAGCCTGAAGCCCGACGCAGACGCCCCGGCTCTGGCCGAGGCGCTGGAGGGCGTGGTTCTGCCCGGCGGCTCGGTGCGCACCACCCGGCGCGGCGACATCTCCGAATGGCCGGGCTTCGCCGACGGAAGCTGGTGGATCCAGGACGCCGCCGCCGCCGTCCCGGCCCGCCTGCTGGACGTGAAGCCGGGCGAGACCGCGCTGGACATGTGCGCGGCGCCCGGGGGCAAGACCCTGCAACTGGCCGCAGCGGGAGCCGGGGTCACGGCGCTGGACCGGTCGGAGTCGCGCCTGCGACGCCTGACCCAGAACCTGGAGCGCACCGGCCTGACCGCCGAGGCGTTCGCTATTCCGGCCGAAGAGTGGGAGGACGGGCGAACCTTCGACGCTGTGCTGCTGGACGCGCCGTGCACGGCCACCGGCACCTATCGCCGCAATCCCGAGGCCCTGCGCCGCACCCGGCCCGCCGATGTGGCTGATCTGGCGGACGTGCAGCACCGCCTGCTGGACGCCGCCGCCGCGCGGGTGAAGCCCGGCGGACGGCTGGTCTATTGCGTCTGTTCGCTGGAGCGCGAGGAGGGCGAAAGCCAGATCATCGCCTTCCTGCGCCGCCACCCCGACTTCCGTATGGCCGCCGCCGACCCGGCGGCCGTGGGCGCCCCGGTCGAGGCTTTGGCGAACGAGGGCTGGCTACGCATCCTGCCGTCCATGTGGAGCGAGCACGGCGGCCTGGACGGCTTCTTCGTCGCCCGGCTGGAGCGGGCCTAGACGAGTCTAGACTTCCGCGCCTTCCGTGCGCTTCCTCATGAGGGCGTCGAAGGAGTCCCAGACGCCCTCGGCGCCGTGCCAGGCGCCCTTGGTGGCGGCCTTGGAGTACTCCGTGGCGCGCGCCTCGAAGAAATTGGCGTGCTCGACACCCGACAGCATGGACTGCAGCCACGGCAGCGGATTCTCGGTCGCGCCGTAGACCTCGGGCAGCTTGAGCTGGCGCAGGCGCCAGTCGGCGATGAAGCGGATGTATTTCTTGATGTCGTCCGGGGTCATGCCCTGCACCGGCCCGGTTTCGAAGGCCAGGTCGATGAACTTGTCCTCCATGTCCACCACGGTCTTGCAGCAGTCGACGATGTCGTCGGCCACGGCCCTGGTCACCGCGCCGGTCTCATGGTTGAAGGCGTGGTACAGCTTGATGATGCCCTCGCAGTGAAGGCTCTCGTCGCGCACCGACCAGCTGACGATCTGGCCCATGCCCTTCATCTTGTTGAAGCGCGGGAAATTCATCAGCATGGCGAAGCTGGCGAACAGCTGCAGCCCTTCGGAGAAGCCGCCGAACATGGCCAGGGTGCGCGCGATGTCGCCGTTGGACTCGACCCCGAACTGGCCCATGTAGTCGTGCTTGTCCTTCATGGCCTCGTATTCCATGAAGGCGCCGAACTCGCTCTCGGGCATGCCGATGGTCTCGAGCAGCAGGGCGTAGGCCGCGATGTGGATGGTCTCCATATTGGCGAAGGAGGCCAGCATCATCTTCACTTCGGTCGGTTTGAAGACCCGGCCGTAGCGCTCCATGTAGTTGTCCTGCACCTCGATGTCCGCCTGGGTGAAAAAGCGGAAGATCTGGGTCAGCAGGTTGCGCTCGCCGTCGTCCAGCTTGGTCGCCCAGTCCTTGCAGTCCTCGCCCAGCGGCACCTCTTCGGGCATCCAGTGGACCTGCTGCTGCTTCTTCCACATGTCGAAGGCCCACGGATAGCGGAACGGCTTGTAGGCGGCCGAGGCGGTCAGCAGACCGGGCAGGTCGGAACGGATCGGGGTGATGGCGTTCATGGTATTCTCGAATGCGACTCGGGCGACGGAGCGACTTTCACCATGATGGTGCAGCCGCCCGGCGCCAAGACAAAACAAGGCTATGTTGCGATCACTTTTTCCGCAGCCCCTATATCTGGTGTGTCGATGCGGATTTGATGGGGAGGAACCTGGGGATGAGTTTCACGATCTACGGCGCCGCCGGCTCGGGTTCTGTCCCCGTGGAGGCGGCCCTGACGCTGCTGGGCATCGATCACGAGGTGATTGAGGCGCCCACCTGGGAGGGCGAGGCGCAACGGGATCGGGTCGCCCCGGTCAATCCCATGCGCCAGATCCCGGCCCTGATCACGCCGGACGGCGAGACCATCACGGAAAGCGCCGCCATCCTGATCTGGCTGGCCGACAGCCATCCCGGGGCGCGGCTGGCGCCCCCGCCGGGTGATCCGCGCCGGGCCCAATTTCTTCGCTGGATGAGCTTCATCCCCGCCTCGATCTATTCCATGTTCTGGGTGCGCGACGAGCCCTCGCGCCTGGTGGGCGACGACGCGGCGGCGCAGGCGGCCGTGCGGGAGCGCACCGCCGAGCGCATCGCCGCCTGCTGGGCCGTGATGGACGCGCAGGTGAACCCCGGCGACTTCATCCTGGGCGACCAGCACACGGTGCTGGACCTCTATGTCACCGTGGCCAGCCGCTGGACGCCCGGGCGGCGGCGCTTCCATTCCGAGGCGCCGAAGATGAGTCAGGTGGTCCGCCGCGTGGACGCCCTGCCCGAACTAGCCGACTTCTGGCCGCGGCGCTTTCCCTTCCAGGCCGACGAGGAGGGGTGACGCATCCCTTCCCCTCGTCCCGCGTTCCGGCGTAGCTTGAACCACAGAAACAGGGCGGGAGGCGGCGCATGCGCTGGAGAGGCGGACGGCGGGGCGGCGGCATCGAGGACCGGCGGGGCATGGGCGCTGGGGTCGCGGGCGGCGGCATCGGCGCGGCCGTGCTGGGTATCATCGTCTATCTGGTGTTCGGTATCGATCCACAGGTGACGACCCAGGTGGCCGGCCAGCTGGGCGGACTGGGCCAGGCCGAACGCGGCGAGGTCGGCACGCCCGAGGACGAGGCGGGGCTGTTCGTCGACGTCATCGGCACCAACGTCAACGATGTCTGGGCCACGCAGATGCAGGGCTATCAGGCGCCCGGCTTCGTTCTGTACGAACAGGGCACCTCAACCGATGGGTGCGGCTATGGCCAGGCGGCCATGGGGCCGTTCTATTGCCCGGCGGACCGGACGGTCTATCTGGACCTGGGCTTCTGGCAGGTGATGAGCGAACAGCTGGGCGCCGGCGGAGACTTCGCCAAGGCCTATGTGATCGCCCACGAGATCGGCCACCACGTCCAGACCCTGACCGGCGCCTCGGATCAGGTGCGACAGGCCCAGAGCCGGGCCCGGTCGGAAGGCGAGGCCAATCGCTATTCCGTGGCGCTGGAGCTTCAGGCCGACTGCTATGCGGGCGTCTGGGCCGCCAACGCAGCCGCCGTCTCGGGCGGAGAGGTGGCCCTGACGGCGGGTAGTCTTGAGGAGGGCATGAACGCGGCCTCGGCCATCGGCGACGACCGCCTGGGCGGCGGACAGCGGTCGCCGGAGAGCTTCACCCACGGCACCTCGGCCCAGCGCATGGAGTGGCTGCGGCGGGGCTATGACTCGGGCGACCCCGCCGCCTGCGACACCTTCGCGGCGCTTTAGGCCAGAGCCTTCAGCTTTTCGACCAGATCGGTCTTTTCCCAGCTGAAGCCGCCGTCGGCGTCCGGCTCGCGACCGAAGTGGCCGTAGGCGGCCGTGCGGGCGTAGATGGGCTTATTCAGGCCCAGATGCTCGCGGATGGCGCGGGGCGTGGCGCCGCCGATCATGGCGGGCAGTTCGCGCTCCAGCACGTCCTCGGAAATCTTGCCGGTGCCGTGCAGGTCCACGTGGACCGACTGGGGCTTGGCCACGCCGATGGCGTAGCTGAGCTGGATGGTGCAGCGGTCGGCCAGTCCGGCCGCCACCACGTTCTTGGCCAGATAGCGGGCGGCGTAGGCGGCCGAACGGTCCACCTTGGTGCAGTCCTTGCCCGAGAAGGCGCCGCCGCCGTGGGGCGAGGCGCCGCCGTAGGTGTCGACGATGATCTTGCGGCCGGTCAGGCCGGCGTCGCCGTCCGGGCCGCCGATCTCGAACACGCCGGTGGGATTGATGTGCCAGACGGTCTCGTCGGTGATGAAGCCCTCGGGCAGCACCTCGGCCACCACCGGCTTGACCAGGGCGGCCACGTCAGCCTGGGTCATGCCCTTCGCGTGCTGGGTCGAGACGACGATGGCGGTGGCGCGCACCGGGACGCCGTTTTCGTAGAACAGGCTGACCTGGCTCTTGGCGTCGGGCTCGAGACGCTTTTCGCCGCCATGGCGCAGTTCGGCCAGGCGCTTCAGGATGCGGTGGCTGTAGGCCAGGGTGGCGGGCATCAACTCGGGCGTCTCGTTCGAGGCGTAGCCGAACATGATGCCCTGGTCGCCCGCGCCCTCGTCCTTGCCCTCTGCCGCATCAACGCCCACGGCGATGTCGGCGGACTGGCCGTGCAGGTGGTTTTCGAACGTCAGGTGCTTCCAGTGGAAGCCGTCCTGCTCATAACCGATGTCCTTGACGGCCGCGCGCACGGCGTCCTCGATCTCGGCCTCGATGCCCGGCGCCCAGGCTCCGTTCTCCCAGATGCCCTTGCCCCGGATTTCGCCGGCCAGCACCACGCGGTTGGTGGTGGTCAGGGTCTCGCACGCCACGCGCGCCTCGGGATCCCGAGCCATGAACAGATCGACAATGGTGTCGGAGATGCGATCCGACACCTTGTCGGGGTGGCCTTCGGACACGCTTTCCGAAGTAAAGACGAAGGAGGTGCGGCTCACGGGCGAGGCTCCGGTGTTCGAGGAAGCGCCAGCCATATAAAGATATCCTTATATCTTCAAGTGGTCTCGGCCCGTGAGCCGCAGGTCCGTCAGTGGGCGACGGGTCGATCCGCGTCCCTGGCCGCCTCGGCCTGTCCTTCGTGGCGGCCCTCGGCGAACTCCTCGATCATCTTGGCGCAGAAGGCGGGCAGATCGTCGGGGTCGCGGCTGGTGACCAGACCCTCATCCACCACGACCTCCTCATCCACCACCTCGGCGCCGGCGTTGCGCAGGTCCGTGCGAATGGTCTTGTAGCTGGTCAGCTTGCGGCCCTCGACCACGCCGGCGTCGATCAGGATCCACGGCGCGTGACAGATGGCCGCCACCGGCTTCCCGGCGTCGAAGAAGGCGCGCACGAATTTCAGGGCGTCCTCATCCACACGCAGGGTATCAGGGTTGTGGGCGCCGCCCGGCAGCAACAGCCCGGCGTAGGCCGAAGCGTCCGCCGCGCTGACCGCACGGTCCACCTTGAACGTGTCGCCCTTGTCGAAATGGTTGAACCCTTGAATCTCGCCCTGCTTGGGCGAGACGATCTCCACCGTCGCGCCCGCGTCCTTGAGCGCCTTCATGGGTTCGGTCAGCTCGACCTGTTCAAAGCCGTCGGTGGCCAGGATGGCGATGGTCTTGCCATTGAGAGTCTCTGCCATGATGCGGTCCTCCTGTGGTTGCTCGCATGAGCCTGACCAACAACGTAGACGGCCATGGGTTGCGGCCACGCTTGGAGAACGGGCGGATACGCCGCATCTTGTGATCATGCGCATTCTGACCGGACTGATCCTGACCGGCCTGACCGCCTCCGGCGCGGCTCACGCCCAGATTGCGCCCTACGGGGTCGATCCCCACCGCTATCAGGTCGAGCGGCATCAGGCCCGGATGGAGAGTTTGCGCCTTCAGGCCGACGCCCGCGCAGACACGGCCCGCCGCCTGGATACGGAGACGCGCCTCACCCTGCGCGAACTTGAGGCGCGCCGTCAGTCGCCGACGCCCTATGTGGAATATGCGTCCCCGCCCGTCGAACCGGCCGTGACGGCCGAACGCCATCGCCGCACCCGCGAGGCCGTGACCCAGATCGACGACTGGCTGGCGCGTACCCCCGACTGATCCGTGAGGAACGCGGGCGCCTCAGACCGGCGGCGGCGGGCCGAAGCGCCCGGCCTGATAGTCCTGAACAGCCTGAATGATCTCTTCGCGGGTGTTCATCACGAACGGCCCGTGGGCGAAGACGGGCTCGCCGATGGGCGCCGCATGGCCCAGCAGGACCACCGCGTCGCTTGAGGCCTCGATGCGCACCCCGTCGCCGTCATCGTTCAGCGCGGCGAGGTTCCAGGCAGCGACCGGAGAGCCCCCCACAGTCACATCACCACGGACCCCATAGAGGAAGACGTTCCGCTCCCGGGCGATCGGCGCCTCGAAGATCCCGCCTGGCTTCAGCCGCACCACCGCCATCTGGACGTCGATCAGCGACTGGATCGGCGCCTCGGTCCCGACCCATCGGCCCGAAACCGCCTCGACGGTCACGCGGCCGTCGTCCAGTTCCACCTTGGGAATGTCGTGGGCCTGAAGCCCCACATAGTTGGGCGCCGTCATCTTCAGCCGTGACGGCAGGTTCACCCACAGCTGCAGGATTTCCATGGGCCCGCCGTCGCGCTTGAAGCTGGCGGGCGACAACTCGGCGTGGATCAGGCCGGAGCCGGCCGTCATCCACTGCACGCCGCCCGGACCGATGATGCTTTCACCGCCGCCGCTGTCCGCGTGGGACAGTTCGCCATCCAGAATGAAGGTGACGGTCTCGAAGCCCCGGTGCGGGTGCGGCCCGAACGGCAGGCCCCGGTTGCCCGGCGCATAGGTCTGGGGGCCGTGATGGTTCAGGAACAGGAACGGATCCACCTGCGGCAGGTCCGGTCCCGGCAACGGGCGACGGGTGATCAGGTCGCCGATGTCATCCCGCTGGGCGGGATGCAGGCGGGCGACGGTGCGGGATGTGAGCGCGGTCATCCGCCACAGATAATGTGGCGGATGCGGCCTGACCAGATGTCTTCAGGGCGTGAAAGGCTTAGCGGCCGGCCTTGCGGCGGGCGTAGCGGGCGTCGCGCGCCGCCTTCTGCTCGGCCTTGGTCAGGGCCTTGCGTTCCTTGCGGGCGCCGCGGCGTTCGGCGTCGACGGCCTCCTGGGCCTCCTGCGCCTCGGCCTGGCGGGCGGCTTCCTTCTCGGCGGCCAGACGCTTCTTCTCGGCCTTCTCCGCCTCATGCTGGGCGCGAATGGCTTCTTTCTCGGCGGCGCGCTTGGCGGCCAGCTTGTCGAACTCGGGGTCCGGCTGGGCGGGCTTGGGCTTGAAGCCTTCCAGAAGCGCTTTCTTGCGGGCCTGCTGGGCCGCGATGCGGTCGGTAAAGCCGGTCTGTTTCAGATCTCTCATGCGGAGCGAGAATTTCCAGTGCTGCGTGCGGCGCAGCCGGGGCGGCGCTCAAGGAAGCGCGGGCTAACGCGGAATTGGGGCGATAATCAAGACAACGCGCGAGAAAGACTCAGGCGCCGGCCTTCTGTGCGAAGCCCCAGGCGGCCTCCGACAGGGGGTGAACCTGTGCGGCGGTGGCCACCGCCTGGGGGCTGGAGGCGGTGCCGTCGCGCACCCGCCCGGCGATGCCCTGACAGATGGCGGCCAGACGGAACAGGTTGTAGGCCATCAGCCAGTCCAGATTGTCGGGCCGCATGCCCGTGGCGGCGGCGTAGCGGTCCACCGTCTCCTCCACCGTCGGAATGCCCAGCGCTTTCAGGTCCGCCCCGCCCACGCCGTTGCGCTGGCTGGCCGGAATGACCCAGCCGATCAGATAGTAGGACAGGTCCGCCATGGGATCGCCCAAGGTCGACAGCTCCCAGTCCAGCACCGCCAGAACCTCGGGCTGGTCCGGGGCCAGGATCATGTTGTCCAGCCGCCAGTCGCCATGGACGATCCGCGCGGGGCTCTCCGGCGGCAAACTGTCGGGCAGGAAGGCCATCAGCCGGTCCATGGCGGGAATGGTCTCGGTTTCGGAGGCCGCATACTGCTTGGACCACCGCCCCACCTGCCGGGCGAAATAGTTGCCGGGCCGGCCGTAGTCGCCCAGACCCGCCGCCTCCGGATCAATGGCGTGCAGCCGGGCCAGCGTATCCGTCTGGGCCTCATAGATCGCCCGCCGCTGATCGGGCTCCATGCCCGGCAGTTTCAGGTCCCACAGGACGCGGCCCTCCACCTTGTCCATCACATAGAACATGGAGCCGATGACGCCGGCGTCCTCGCACAGGGCGTAAGGCCGGGCGACGGGAAAACCTTGCTTGGCCAGGGCCGAGATGACCCGGAATTCCCGGTCCACCGCATGGGCCGAGGGCAACAGATTGCCCGGCGGCTTGCGGCGCAGCACATAGGTCCGGCCCGGCGTGACCAGCTCATAGGTGGGGTTCGACTGTCCGCCCTTGAACTGGTTGACGCTCAGCGGCCCGGCGTAGTCCGCCACATGCTCCGCCATCCAGCGCTCCAGCGCGGCGGTGTCGAAGGCGTGGCGGGGATCGACGGGGCGGGTGCCGGCGAAGGCGGCCTGGGGGTCGGGCGTTTCCATACTCATCTTCTTTTTCTTGAGATCAGGCGGCGGCGATGGCGGCGCGGACCGCCTTGTTCCAGCCGGTCAGCAGGCGGTCGCGGTCTTCCGGCTTCATGCGGGGCGTCCAGCAGGCGGGCGCCTCGCCCGAGGCGCGGGGCAGGTCGGTGGTCAGGCCGCAGCCCAGCGCCGCCAGCCGCGCGGCGCCCAGGGCGGTCATCTCCTGAAAGGCGGGACGCTCCACCGTCACCTCGCAGATGTCGGCCACGAACTGCATGGCGAAGGCGTTGGCTGTGACCCCGCCGTCAACCTTCAGCACCGCCGGGCGCGGCGAGCCGTCGGCGGCGAGCGCATCCAGCAGATCGCGGGTCTGGTAGGCCAGGGACTCCAACCCCGCCCGCACCACATGGGCCGGGCCGGTCCCCCGCGACAGGCCGGTGATGGCCCCGCGCGCCTCGGCGTTCCACCACGGCGCGCCCAGACCGGTGAAGCCGGGCACCAGATAGACCCCGCCGTTGTCGCTCAGGGACTGCGCCACCCCTTCGGAATCCCGCGAGGCGCCGATCAGGCCCATCTGGTCCCGCAGCCACTGGATGGTGGATCCGGCCGAGAAGATCGCGCCTTCCAGCGCATAGGCGGTGCGGCCGCCGACCCGGTAGCCCAGGGTCGTCAACAGGCGATTGGTGGAGGCCACCGGCGTGTCGCCCGTGTTGACCACCAGAAAGGCCCCGGTGCCGTAGGTGATCTTGGCCTCGCCCGCCTCCAGCGCCCCGTGGCCCACCAGCGCCGCCTGCTGGTCCCCGGCGCATCCGGCGATGGGCAAGGCCTGGCCGAACAGGCTGGGTTCGCTCTCGCCCAGCACCTCGGCGCAGCCGCGGATCTCCGGCAGGGCGAAGGCCGGAACCCGGAACAGGTCGCACAGATCCTCGCGCCACTGCACCGTCTTCAGGTCCATCAGCAGGGTGCGTGAGGCGTTGGACGCATCGGTGACGAAGCTGCGCCCGCCAGTCAGGTTCCAGATCAGCCAGGCGTCGATGGTGCCCAGACACAGTTCGCCCGCCTCGGCCCGGTCGCGGGCGCCGGGAACCGCATCCAGCAGCCAGGCGAATTTGGTGGCCGAGAAATAGGGGTCCAGCACCAGCCCCGTGGCCGCCTGGACCATGGCCTCATGACCCGCCTCGCGCAGGCCCGCGGCCACGTCGGCGGTGCGCCGGTCCTGCCAGACCACGGCCCGGTGCAGCGGCTCGCCGGTTTTGCGGTCCCACAGCACGGCGGTCTCGCGCTGGTTGGTGATGCCGATGGCCGAAAACCGCGCCGCGCCGCCCGCCTTGCGGATCACCTCGCGGCAGGTCTGCAGCGTGGCGCGCCAGATCTCGGCGGCGTCGTGCTCGACCCAGCCGGAGTGCGGAAAATGTTGCGCCAGCTCGATCTGGCTGACGGCCACGGGGCGCACCGCGTCCTCCACCGCCCCCTCGAAGGCGATGGCGCGGGTGGAGGTGGTGCCCTGGTCGATGACGAGGATCAATCCGCTCATGGACGCCACCTTAGCGATGATCCGCGCGTTACGCTAAGTGAGGTTCATGGCCGATTCCGCTCCCTCCTTCGAAGGCGTTCTGGACGCCGCCCGCCAGATCGCTCCCGCCGCCGTGCGCACGCCCCTGATCGAGCATCCCGCCCTGAACGACCGGGTGGGCGGACGGGTGCTGCTGAAGGCCGAGACCCTGCAGGTCGCCGGCAGCTTCAAGTTCCGCGGCGCCTGTAACCGCATCAGCCGCCTGACCGAGGACGAGAAGGCGCGCGGGGTGGTGGCCTATTCCTCGGGCAACCACGCGCAGGGGGTCGCGGCGGCCGCCCGTGCGGTGGGAACCCGCGCCCTGATCGTCATGCCGTCCGATTCCCCCGCCGTGAAGGTGCAGGGCGTACGCGCCTTCGGCGGCGAGGTGCGCCTGTACGACCGCTGGACCGAAAGCCGCGAAGAGATCGGCGCGGAGATCGCCCGCGAGCGGGGCTGCGTGCTGGTGCCGCCCTTCGACGACCCCTTCGTCATCGAGGGGCAGGGGACCACGGCGTTGGAAATTCTGGACCAGGCGGACGCCATGGGCGCGGGACCGGTGAATCAACTGTTGTGCGGTGTTTCGGGCGGCGGCCTCATGGCCGGAATCAACCTTGTGCTGGAGGCCCGCAGTCCCGACACCCGCGCCGTGGTGGTGGAGCCCGCCGGCTTCGATGACCACGGCCGCTCCCTGGCCCAGGGCGCCCGCGCCACCCATGGGGCGGCGACCCCTTCCATCTGCGACGCCCTGATGGCGCCCATGCCGGGCGAACTGACCTTCCCCATCAATCAGCGCCGGGTGCAGGATTCCCTGACCGTCACCGACGCCGAGGTGGCCGAGGCCATGCGTTTCGCCTTCCGCTGGCTGAAACTGGTGGTGGAGCCCGGCGGCGCCGTGTCCCTGGCCGCCCTGCTGGCGGGCAAGATTCCGGCCGCAGACCGCACCACCGTGGTCATGCTCACCGGCGGCAATGTTGACCCCGCGCTGTTCGCCGCCATCATCGAGAACCGTTTTCCCGGAGACACGCCATGACGCCCATCGCCCCGTCCGCCCTGTCCGGCCTGATCGGAACCGAGGTGGGCGTCTCGGACTGGATCACGGTGGATCAAGCCCGCATCGACGCCTTCGCCGACATCACCGAGGATCGCCAGTTCATCCATGTGGACCCCGAGGGGGCGAAGGCCACGCCCTTCGGCGGCACCATCGCCCACGGCTTCCTGACCCTGTCGCTGCTGTCGCGCATGTCCTTCGACGGCGTGGCCCCGCTGGAAGGCGTGGTGATGGGCGTCAACTATGGATTCGACAAGGTCCGCTTCCTCGCCCCCGTGCCGTCCGGGTCGCGCATCCGCGCCCGGTTCAGACTGCTCGCCGCCGACGACAAGGGGGGCGGCCGCTGGCTGCTGAAACACGAGGTCACCGTCGAGATCGAAGGCGGCGACAAGCCCGCCCTCATCGCCGAATGGCTGGGCATGCAGATGGTGGGGTGAATTGAATTGGACCACCGGATGGTCCATATTCTTGCCATGCCCCACGTCCCCCTGTCCGAAGCCAAGGGCCGCCTGGCCGAACTCGTTCGTCGCGCGGAGGCGGGCGAGGAAGTCGTGGTGACGCGCAACGGACACGAGGTGGTTGAACTCGTGCGCCGCCGTCCAAGGCTCAGCCGCGAGGAGAAGGTTCAGTTGATCCGCAAGCTTCAGAAAGCCGCGCAGGCGAAGCTGCCACCTGATTTCGACGCCGCGCGCAGCCAGGATTTTCTCTATGGTGACGACGGTCTGCCCGGGTGATCGCCGTCGACAGCTCAGCTCTGATCGCAGTGGTCGCAGGCGAAAAACAGGCGGCGGGCTGCGAGACGGTCCTTCTGAGCGGCCCGCTCGTCATGTCGGCGGCCACCCTGACCGAGTCACTCATCGTGGCGGCCCGAAAGGGCGTGTCTGAAGAACTCCGTGCGCTGCTCGCCCTGCTCGAACTTGAGATTGAGGACGTCACACCGGAATTCGCCGAGCTCGCCGCCGCTTCCTACATCCGCTGGGGCAAGGGCTTCCACACGGCGCACCTGAATTACGGCGACTGTTTCAGCTACGCCGTGGCTCAGCTTTACGATTGCCCGCTTCTCTACATCGGTGACGACTTCGCCCAGACGGATGTGACCGGCGCATTGGACCGAGGATCCTAGTTCGACCAGCGCGGACGCACATTCAGAGCGACAAGAGCCGAGACAAAGGCCGCCACCGCCCCGATGGGACCGATGAAGCGCCAGTTCTCGCTCGGTTCAGGGAAGGTGAGGATGGAGATGGCAAAGCCCGTGATCGTCGCTGTCATCACCCACAGGATTTTGGAGCGCATCCATCTGGAAATGGCGCCGCTCACGGCGCCGGTCAGCAAGGCCGGAACGATCCCGAAGGGATAACCCGCCAGTGCCGCGAGGGGCAGGAGCAGGAGGTCATCAAGACCAACCGGTTGCCTGGACCCGAACAGGGCGAACGCGACTACGATCACTCCGCCGACATAACAGCCGACGATGGCGAATACCCCTGCAACCATCCAGACAGATCCGCGCGGCGCTTGCATGGTCGCTATGATCGATCACACGCCCCAACGTGTCGCGGCGGCATAACGCCGCTATTCCCCCAGACACCGCAGCGCCACTTCCAGATTCTTCAGCCCGTCCTGACCGGTGACGGCGGGTGGCTCCCCCGTGCGAATGGCGTGCACGAACGCCTCCAGCTCCAGCTTCAGCGGCTCGGCGGGCCAGCTGTTCAGCATGCGGGTGGAGTAGGAGCCGTCGGCCTGCTGGCCGAAATACTCGGTCACCTGACGGGTGATCAGGTCCGCCACCACGAACTTGCCCCGGGTCGCCACCTGCAGGGTGCGGGTCTTGTAGGGGGTCAGCCAGTTGGTGGTGATGTGGGCGATGACCCCGTTCTCCAGCCGGAACTGCAGCAGGGCGGTGTCCTCGCGCTCGGCGCGGGTGCGGGCCAGCTGGGGCTGGACCTCGGTGATCTCCGAACCGGTCAGGTGGCGGATGATGTCGATGTCGTGCACCGCCAGATCGATGACAACGCCCACCTCGCCCATGCGCGGCGGGAACGGCCCGACCCGCGTGACCTGGATGGAGATGACGTCCTCGTCGGCGATGGCCCGGCGCACCGTCTCCACCGCCGGATTGAAGCGCTCCACATGGCCGACCATCAACACGCGGCCGTTCGCCTTGGCCGCGTCAATCATCCGCTGCGCGTCCTCGACCGTCGGCGCGATGGGCTTTTCCACCAGCACGTGAACGCCCTTTTCCAGCAGGGCCACGCCAAGGTCGGCGTGGAAGCGGTTGGGCGTCGCCACCACGGCGCAATCCAGTCCGGCGTCCACGAAGGCCTCGGCGGTGGTCACGGCGGCCGCGCCGTACAGATCCGCCACCCCCTGACCTGTGACGGCGTCCGGATCAAAGATGGTGGTCAGGTCCACACCCTGGACCTCGGCCAGGACGCGGGCGTGATTGCGGCCCATGACGCCGGCGCCGGCGACGCCGGCCTTGAGGGTCTGGGGAGCGGACTGGGGCATGGTCTGGCCTCGGCTGAAAACGTCTGGGCGCCTCCTAACAAGCCAGAGCCGCCCGCGCCACGCCCGGCCGCTCAACTCCGGTTGCCGCTTGCTACGCGTTAACCTTTTTCTCTAGGGTGCCCATCGGGAGCTTTTGGGGAGGGCTGAAGGATGGACCACAGCGTCCTGCCGGTGATCCTGTGCGGCGGGTCGGGCTCGCGCCTGTGGCCCCTGTCCACCGCCGAGCGGCCCAAACCTTTCCACGCCATCGCGGGGGACGAAACCCTGTTGCAGGCCACGGTGCGCCGCCTCGCGCCCTCGCCCGCCGCACCGTTCCTGGCGCCGATCATCGTCTGCGCTGCGGCCCATGAGGATCTGGTGCGGGGGCAGCTGCGCGCCATCGGCGTCCGGCCCGCCATGATCCTGACGGAGGCAGAACCCGGCGGCACGGCCATGGCCACGGCCTGCGCCGTCCGGGCCGCCATGGAAATCGCGCCGGACGCGGCCGTCCTCGTCGCTCCCGCCGACCACCGCATCGAGAGAACACAGGACTTCCGCGCCGTCGTCCTGGCCGCCGCCACAAGCGCGGGCGACCACATCGTCCTGTTTTCGGCCCGGCCCGAAGCGCCCGAAACCGGCTATGGTTACATGCGCGCCGGCCCGGCGCGGCCCGGCGGGCTTCGCCGCATCGACCGCTTCATTGAGAAGCCCGAGCGGGAGACGGCCGAGGCCATGATCGCCCAGGGGGACTGGGGCTGGAACATGGGATTGTTTCTGGGGCGCCCGGCCGTCTTTCAGGACCAGATCGCTCTCCATGCCCCCAGAGTCGCCGCCCGCGCCGAGGCGGCATGGTCCGGCGCCCGGCGGCGGGGCTCGCGCATGACCCTGGCCGCCGCGCCCGGACCATCCATGTCGCTGGACCGGGCGGTGATCGAGCACAGCGACGCTCTGGCCATGATCGCCTGCGACGTGGGCTGGCGCGATGTGGGCTGCTGGAACGCCCTGTGGTCCGCATCCGGCCGCGACCTCGCTGACAATCACCTCAAGGGGGCGGCCACGGCGGTGGAGTCCTCCGGCTGTCTGGTCTGGAGCGGCGGGCCGCCGGTGGCTGTCATCGGCATGACCGACGTGGTGGTGGTCTCCACCCCCGGAGGGGTGCTGGTCATGCCCCGGTCCCGCGCCCAGGAGGTGGGCGTCCTGTCCGGCGCCCTGCCGGTTCGGGTCTTTAATTCCGCTGTCGATGAATTAGGGTCAGCGCCCCAACAGGGAGCGCCCCATGATCTATGCCGACCGCCGCTGGACCTCCGATGAGCTGAGCCTCTACGCCCGCGACTATGCAGGCGCCGAGGGGCCTGCGCGCCTGCCGGTGATCGCCATCCACGGCCTGACCCGCAACAGCGCCGATTTCGGAACCATCGCCCCCCTGATCGCCGCCACCGGCCGCCGGGTGCTGGCGCTGGATGTGCGCGGGCGGGGGCGCTCGGACCGCGCCGCCGACCCCATGACCTATCAGCCGCCGGTCTACGCCAGGGACGTCCTCGCCCTGATGGATCAGGCGGGCATCGGGCAGGCGGTGTTTCTCGGCACCTCCATGGGCGGCCTGATCACCATGGTCCTGACCGCCGCGGTCCCGGACCGGGTCGCCGCCGCCATCCTCAACGACATCGGCCCGGAGGTGGCGCCCGAGGGCCTGGCCCGCATCGCGTCCTACACGGGTCAGAAAGTGGAAATCCGCAACTGGGACGACGCCGCCGACTACGCCCGGCGCACCAACGGCGCGGCCCTGCCGCACTACGGCCCCGACGACTGGATGGCCTTCGCCCGCCGCGTCTTCCGCGAGGGCCCGGACGGCGTTCCGGTGCTGGACTACGATCCCGACATCACCGTTCCCATGCGTGCGGCGGGCAAGGAGGCCCTGGTCCCCGACCTGTGGCCCGCCTTCCGCAATCTGGGGCAGGGCCGCAAGCTCCTGCTGGTGCGCGGCGCCACGTCGGACCTGCTCAGCCCCGACATCGCCGCCCGCATGCGCGAGGCCGCCCCGCACATGGACTTCGTGGAAGTCCCCGGCGTCGGCCACGCCCCCATGCTCGAGGAACCGACGGCGCGCGACGCGATCCTCGCTTTCCTCGCGGACGCCGACTGATCAGTCCGGCTCGCGCTCGCCCACCTCGGCCGGGCGCACCGCCAGAATCCAGCCGTCGGCGATGTGCAGTTCGGGCGTCGCCTCGAGGGTGAAGGGCAGGTACCAGGTCTGGCCGCCCTCGGCCGGCGTGATCTCCAGCATGTCCGAGGCGCCGAAATTCTGCACCGCCTTGATCCGCCCCAGCACGCGCCCGTCCGGGTCCCGCGCCTCCAGCCCGATCAGGTCGGTGACATAGACCTCGTCCTCGTCCGGCGCGGGAAAGCGCTCGCGGGGCACGAACAGCTTCAGGCCGCGCAGGGCGTCGGCCTGCTCCTTGGTCTCGATCTCCTTCGCCCGGCCGATCACCGCGCCCTTGGCGGCGCGGGCCGTGGTCAGGGTCAGGCCGACCCCTCCGTCGGCGCGCAGCAGCGGGCCATAGGCCTTCAGCGCCAGCGGATCGGCGGTGAAGGCGGTCACCCGCACCTCGCCCCGCACCCCGAAGCCTCCGGCCACCTGGCCCACGAGGATGAGTTTTGCGTCGGACATCATCCAGAACTCCGCTCATCCCGGCGAAGGCCGGGATCCAGATCGTAAGGCGCCCGCCGGAAACGGAAAGGAGCAGCGCCTCGGTGGGAAACGCTGCTCCTGACTTTTCCGGATCCCGACCTGCGCCGGGAAGGGCGGCAGATTAAGCCTCGGTTTTTTCCTCGGTCGCCTCTTCGGCGGCGGGGGCCTCCTCGGCGGCCGGAGCCTCTTCAGCCGCGGCTTCAGCCGGGGCGGCCTCTTCAGCAGCGGGGGCCTCGGCGGCGGGCTCTTCAGCGGCCGGGGCTTCTTCTTCCTTCGGCGCGGCGGCGGCGGCTTCAGCAGCGGCCTTGGCCTCTTCCTTGGCGGCGGCTTCGGCCTCGGCGCGGTCGGTTTCACGCTGGGCGCGCTCGGCGGCGCGCTCCTGCGCCTTCTTGCCGGGCTTGGCGCGGTTCGGGTTGTTGCCCTGGGTCCAGGTGACCTGACCGGCGAGGGCCTCGTCCTGGCTCAGGAAGCGGGCCACGCGGTCGGTGGGCTGGGCGCCCTTCTTGAGCCACTCCGAGATGCGGTCGGCCTTCAGCTTCACGCGGGGCTCGGCGTGGTCCTTGGGCAGCATGGGGTTGTAGCTGCCCACGCGCTCGATGAATTTGCCGTCGCGCGGCGAGTGGGAGTCGGCCACCACGATGTGGTAGTAGGGGCGCTTCTTGGCGCCACCGCGGCTCAGGCGAATCTTCAGCATTTTCAGTCTCTTTCGTTAAAGGTCGTTATTTCTTCGGAGGGAATCCGGGAAGGCCGGGAAGCCCGCCGGGGGGTAGGTCGGGGCCGCCGGGCGCACCCAGGCCCGGCAGCATCGATTTCAGTTTCTCGGGGTCGGGAGGCGGCAGCTTGCCGCCGCCCATGGCCTGCAGCCGGGCCATGTCGGGGCCGCCGCCCCCCATACCGCCCATGCCCATCATGGCGGCCATCTTCTGCAGGTTCTTGCCGCCGCCCTTGGACAGCGCCTTGACCGCGTCGGCCATCTGGCGGTGCTGTTTCAGCAGACGGTTGATCTCCTGCACCTCGACCCCGGCGCCCGCGGCGATGCGGCGCTTGCGGCTGGCGTTCAGCACGTCCGGCTTCTTGCGCTCGGCCTTGGTCATGGAGCTGATGATGGCTTCCTGACGCGAGATCACCTTGTCGTCGATGTTCGCATTGGCCATCTGGGCCTTCATCTTGGCGGCGCCGGGCAGCATGCCCATGATGCCCTGCAGTCCGCCCATGCGCTTCATCTGCGCCAGCTGGCCCGCCAGATCGTCCAGATCGAACTGACCCTTGGCCAGCTTTTTGGCCATCTTCTCGGCCTTGACCTGGTCCAGCTCCTCGGAGGCCTTCTCCACCAGGGCCACGATGTCGCCCTGGCCGAGGATGCGTCCGGCCACGCGGCGGGCGTCGAACACCTCCAGCGCGTCGACCTTCTCGCCGGCGCCCAGATATTTGATCGGCAGGCCGGTGACCGCCCGCATGGACAGCATGGCGCCGCCGCGGCCGTCGCCGTCCGCGCGGGTCAGGATCAGGCCGGTCAGGGGCAGGCGCTCGTGGAAGGCCCGGGCCGTGCGCACCGCGTCCTGGCCGGTCAGGCTGTCGGCCACCAGAATGGTCTCGACGGGCTTCGAGATGGCGGCGACCTCGGCCGCCTCGGCCATCATGGCCTCGTCCAGGGTGGTGCGTCCGGCCGTGTCCAGGATCAGGACATCGAAGCCCTGCAGCTTGGCCGCCTGAAGGGCGCGCCGGGTGATCTGGACCGCGCTCTCGCCCTTGACGATGGGCAGGGTGGCCACGTCGATCTGCTTGCCGAGGGTCTCCAGCTGCTCCATGGCCGCCGGACGCCGGGTGTCCAGCGAGGCCATCATGACCTTCTTGCGCTCGGTCTTGGTCAGCTTCAGCGCCAGCTTGGCCGACGTCGTGGTCTTGCCCGAGCCCTGCAGGCCGCTCATCAGGATGACGGCCGGCGGTGTGGCGTTCAGGTTCAGCGGAACCGGCTCTTCGCCGCCCAGCATCTCGATCAGGCCGTCGTGGACGATCTTGATGACCTGGTCGGCCGGCTTGACCGAGCGGATCACGTCCTCGCCCTGGGCCCGTTCCGAGGCGAAGGCGATGAAGTCCTTGACCACGGGCAGGGCCACGTCGGCCTCGAGCAGGGCCACGCGCACCTCGCGCATGGCCTCGGCGATGTCCTTTTCGGACAGGGCGCCGCGACCGGTGATCCGGTCGAAGACGCCTGTCAGTCGCTCGTTCAGAGCCTCGAACATTCACAAACCTCGTTTGGCGATGAACCAGGCCCCATAGAGAAACGGCCTCTGGCGACGATCACGTCGGCAGAGGGTTCTCGCCATCCTCGTCCACATCCTTTTGCGCTATCGCTCGGCTCGCGGAGCCTCGCTGCTTGAGCGCGGGATCGGGGTCGTGATGGTGGAGACGCGAAGGTTCACTTGCGCCGGAAGCGGCGGCTTATGCGCGATTTCCCGCCGTTTGTCGAATCCGGATCGATCCGGCGCACAAACCGTTTCAGTCGCGCAAAAAACGCGCTGGTTCTATCGCCACCGGCCCCCCGTTGGGGTCAGACTGTGCGCCTTCCCGCGCTTTCAGGACACACCATGACGCCCACCGCCGCCGCCGACGAGACCTTGCGTGACGAAATCCGCCTTCTGGGCGCGATGCTCGGCGAGGTCATAAAGAGCGAGGGCGGGCAGGCGCTTTACGACCGCATCGAGGCGGTGCGCCAAGCCTCCGTCGCTTATCACCGCGACGACGACGGCGACGCCGAGGCGCTGGAGGCCCTGCTCAAGGATATCGATCTGGATCAGGCGGTGGGTCTGGCCCACGGCTTCGCGGCCTTCTCGCTGCTGGCCAACATCGCCGAGGACCGGGCCGGCAAGCGCCGCGCCCTGGATCAGGCCGAGGCCGCCGCCCGGCCCGACACCCCCGCCGGGGCTCTCAAGCGCCTGTCCGATCAAGGCGTGGGCATGGGCGAGATCCGCGAGTTGCTGTCACACGCCCTGATCTCGCCGGTCCTGACCGCCCACCCGTCGGAGGTGCGCCGCAAGAGCGTCATCGACCGCATCGCCGGGGTCAGCGATCTGCTGGACGCCTGCGACAAGGGCGGGGCCGCCTGCGACATCGAACAGCGCAACGCGGGCCTGCGCCGCCAGATCGTCATCCTGTGGGCCACCCGTCTGGTGCGCCAGAGCCGGCTGGTGGTGCAGGACGAGATCAACACCGTGGTGTCCTTCCTGGAACGGGTGTTCCTGAACGTGGCCCCGGAGCGGCTGCACGCCTGGCGCGACCTGCTGGAGGCCCCCGACCTCAAGCCCTTCCTGAAGATCGGCAGCTGGGTCGGCGGCGACCGGGACGGCAATCCCAACGTCAACGCCGAGGTGCTCAGCGCCGCCTTCCGCACCCAGTCCCGCGCCGTGCTCGCCCACTACATGGATCAGGTGCACGCCTTGGGCGCGGAGCTCAGCCTGTCCGGCGCCCTGGCCCGCATCAGCCCCGAGATGAAGGCCCTGGCCGAGGGGTCCGGCGACACCTCCGACCACCGCGCCGACGAGCCTTATCGCAAGGCGCTCAGCCACATCTACGCCCGGCTGTCGGCCACCTTCCCGCTGCTGACCCGGGTTCCGGCCCCCCGTCCCGCCCGCTTCGAGGCCCCGCCCTATGAGGGCCCCGCCGGTTTCCGCGCCGATCTTCAGGTGCTGCACGCCTCCCTGACCGAGAACCACGGCGCGGTGTTCGCCGACGACTCCCTCAACCGCCTCATCACCACCGTGGACGTGTTCGGCTTCCACATGGCCACGGTGGACCTGCGCCAGAACTCCGACGTGCACGAGCGTGTGGTGGCCGACCTGCTCAAGGTGGCCGGGGTCACGGGCGACTATCTGGCGCTCGACGAGGAGGGCCGGCTGGCCCTGCTGGCCGCCGAGCTGACATCCTCCCGCCCGCTGTTCTCTCCCTATGCGGACTATGACGAGGAAACCCTCAAGGAGCGGGCCATCCTGGCCGCGGCGGGCGAGGCCCTGCGGCTCTACGGCCCCGACGCCGTGCGCACCCACATCGTGTCCAAGACCACCTCGGCTTCGGACATGCTGGAGGTCTATCTGCTGCTCAAGGAGGTCGGCCTGTACCGCCCCAAGGCGCCGGAACAGTGCCCCATCCAGGCCGCCCCCCTGTTCGAGACCATCGAGGATCTGCGCGCCTCCCAGCCGACGCTGGAGCGCCTTCTGGCCGAGCCGTCCGCCCGCGCCGTCGCCCGGGCGCGGGGCGTTCAGGAAGTGATGATCGGCTATTCCGACTCCAACAAGGACGGCTCCTACCTGACCTCCACCTGGGAGTTGCACGAGGCCTCCCGCGCCCTGCTGGACGTGACCCGGGCGGCGGGGCTCAAACTGCAGCTGTTCCATGGCCGGGGCGGCACCGTCGGCCGGGGCGGCGGCTCGTCCTTCGCGGGCGTGCTGGCCCAGCCCCAAGGCACCGTGGCCGGCCGCATCCGCATCACCGAACAGGGCGAGGTCATCGCCAACAAGTACGGCGAGCCCGAGGTGGCGGCCCGCAATCTGGACGCCCTGACATGCGGCGTGCTGCTGAACTCCCTGCGGCCGCCCGCCGACGACAGCCTGACCGGACGCCACGGCGAGACCATGCAGACCCTGTCGCGCGCCTCCATGGCCGCCTACCGGGCCGTGGTCTATGATGCGCCCGGCTTCGTGGACTATTTCCGCGCCGCGACCCCCATCGCCGAGATCGCCGACCTCAAGATCGGCTCGCGCCCGGCCTCCCGCTCAACCTCCGCCGCCATCGAGGATCTGCGCGCCATTCCCTGGGTGTTCAGCTGGTCCCAGTCGAGGGTCATGCTGCCCGGCTGGTTCGGGTTCGGCTCGGCGGTGAAGTCGGCGGACATGGAGGAACTGCGCGCCATGGCGGCGGACTGGCCCTTCTTCAAAACCCTGGTCCAGAACCTGGAGATGGTGCTGGCCAAGGCCGACATGTCCATCGCCCGCCGCTACGCCTCGCTGGTGCCCGACAAGGCCCTGGCCATGCGCGTCTTCGGCGCCATCCAGTCCGAGCATGACCGCACGCGCGACGCCGTGCTGGCCATCACCGGCCATGACGACCTGCTGGGCGGCCAGCCCGAGCTGGACCGCCTGATCAGCCTGCGCATGCCCTATGTGGAGCCGCTGAACCACGTGCAGATCGAGCTGATCCGCCGCCGCCGCGCCGGCGACGACGATCCCCGCGTGCGCGAAGGCATCCTGCTGACCATCAACGGCGTGGCAGCGGGCCTGCGGAACAGCGGCTGAGTTAGCTTCGCGGCAACGGCCAGACGTCGTTCCAGCGAGCGCGGCTGGCGTCCAGGCATTCGCAGGCGCGCGCCTCGACGCCCGGCCGGTCGAGAATGGCGACGCGGCCGCGCTTCTGCTGGATCAGGCCAAGAGCCTGCATCTCGCCGGCGATCTGGCTGACAGTGGTGCGCTGGACCGCCAGCATCTGGGCCAGGAACTCCTGGGTCAGGTCGATCTCGTCGCGGCCCGCCTGATCGCAGGCCGCCACCAGCCAGCGGCAGAACCGCGCCTCGGCCCGGTGCCAGGCGCGGCAGGCCACCGATTGCTGGGCCTGATTGGCCAGACCTTCCAGATACTGGATCAGGGCGCGCCCGAACGCAGGGCGCGCGTCCACGATGCCGAGGAAGTCATCCACGGCGATCTTCAGGGTCGAGCCGGACACCTGGCAGATGGCCCGCGTATAGATCGGCAGGCCCGCGAGAGCCGGTCCGGCGCCGAGCACCCCCTCACGCCCCACCATGCCGCATTCCACCGCATCGCCCTCGCGGAGCAGGGTGATGAGCGAGATCACGCCGCTCTCGACGAAATACAGGTGCTGGATGGTGTCGCCGGGGTCGTAGAACAGGTACCCGCTGACCATGGCTTCGCGGGTCAGGAAAGGGGAGATGGCCATGCGATCGGACTCGCTTAGCGCTCCCAGCAGGCGGTTGGCCGTGAGTGTCTGGTTCGTCAGCATGTCGGGCGGCCTAGTCCGGGACTTTGAGATCGTCGGCGGTGACCTGCATCGGCTGGCCCCCCTCGGCCCAGAACTCGACGCCCCCGCGATGCGGGGCCGCAGCCAGCAAGTCGAGGGCGTGACGGCGCGCGGCATGATCGTCGGCGCAGTCGTTGAAGTCCAGCATGGCTGAAACGCCGGCCGCGTCCATAAACATGAATGTGTAGATACTCACTGACGCCCCTTGCACAGCCCCTTGCGCACTTAAACTCACCCATAGGTGGTTCCTGCCAAGCTGTCTGTCTGGAGCCCGACAGAAGGGCGTGTACGAAGAAAAAAGGCCCGCCGGATCACTCCGACGGGCCTGATTTCACGCGTGCTGCACGTCTAGTTCGTGGGGAAACCACGGGTGCGCAGCAGCGCCGTCACATCCGGATCCCGCCCCCGGAACTGACGGTACGCCTCGCCCCGGTCGGTGGTGTTGCCCGGCGCAAGGATGATTTCCTTGAAGCGGCGCGCCGTTGCCGGATCGAACGGGTCCCCCGTCTCCTCGAACGCCGCCCAGGTGTCGGCGTCCATCACTTCCGACCAGAGGTACGAATAGTACCCGGCCGAATAGGCGTCCGAGGTGAACAGGTGATTGAACTGCGGCAGGCGGTGCCGCATCACGATCTGGCGCGGCATGCCGATGCGGGCCAGACTTTCCCGCTCGAAGGCGGCCGGATCGGTGACCGGCTCGGCGCGGTTGTGCAGGTCCATGTCCACCAGGGCCGAGGAGAGATAGCTGACCGTGTGATAGCCTTGGGCGAAGGTCGAGGACTCCTCGATCCGGTCCAGAAGCGACTGGGGCATGGCCTCGCCGGTCTCGTGGTGGCGGGCGAACTGATCCAGGATCGGGCGGGTCAGAACCCATTTTTCGTGCACCTGGGAAGGATACTCCACGAAATCGCGGGGCGTGCCGCCGAGGCTGGGATAGTTCACCGTCGACAACAGATAGTGGATGCCGTGGCCGAACTCGTGGAACAGGGTCTCGGTGTCGTCCAGCGAGATCAGCAGCGGCTCGCCCGCCGGCGCCTTGATGAAGTTGTTGTTGTTGGAGGCCAGCACATTGCGCTCGCCGTCGATGGTCGAGTGGCTGCGGTAGGTGGTCATCCAGGCGCCGGACCGTTTGCCGGACCGGGCGAAGTCATCCGAATAGAACAGGCCGATATGGCGACCGGAGTCGCGATCGGTGACCTCGAACACCTCCACGTCCGGATGGAATACCGGCACCGTCCCGGCGGGCAGGGCGGTGAAGACCATGCCGTACAGTCGCTCGGCCATGTAGAACATGCCGCGCTTCATGGCGTTCAGCTCGAAGTACGGCTTCAGGTCGTTCTGATCCAGATCGTAGCGTTCCTTGCGGACCTTCTCGAGGTAGTACAGGTAGTCCCACGGCTCGATCTCGTGGCCGGCCATGCGGGTCATCTCGGCCACTTCCTCGCCGACGCGGGCGACGGCCGGCGGCCAGACCCGGTTCATCAGTTCCATGGCCGCTTCGGGGGTGCCCGCCATGGTGTCCTGCATGCGCCAGTGGGCATGGGTCTCGAAGCCCAGCAGGCGGGCGCGCTCGGCGCGCAGGCGCAGAATTTCCGCGATCGTCGCCTTGGTGTCGTTGGCGTCGCCGTTGTCGCCCCGGTTGACGAACTTGCGCCAGATCTGCTCGCGCATGGCCCGGTCGTCGCCGAAGGACAGGAAAGGATCGACCGCCGAGCGCGTGTTGACGATGACCCATCCGGGCAGGTCGCGGGTGCGCGCAGCCTCCGCCGCCGCAGACTTGTTGGAGTCCGGCAGACCCGCCACGCTGGATTCTGCAGTGATATGTGTAAAGAGCTGCTCGTCGGCCACCACCTTCTGCTGGAAGTCGGTGAAGGCGGTGGACAGGGCCTGGTTGATGCGACCCAGTTCAGCCTTGCCCGCGGCGTCCAGGGCGGCGCCGTTGCGCACCAGGGCGTCGTGACGGCGTTCGACCACACGGGCCTGCTCAGCCGTCAGGCCGGCGGATGCGGCGTTCTGATGAACGGTGCGGATGCGCTGGAAAAGCGCCTCGTTGAAGGTGATCTCGTCGCTGGCGGCCGACAGGATCGGCGACATCTCGCGGTTCAGGGCCTGATAATCGGACGAGCCGATGTTGCCGATCATCACGCCGAAAATCGAGGAGGCGCGCTGGATATGCTGGCCGCCCCGCTCCATCGGCAGGATGGTGTTGTCGAAGGTTGCGGGCTCGGGGTTATTGACCACGGCGGCCACCTCGGCGCGCATCTGTTCGATGCCCTTGTTCAGGGCGTCGCGCAGCAGGTCCGGTGTCACCTGATCCCACGGCGGCACGCCCTGGTACGGCCCCGGCCACGGGTCAGCCAGCACGTTGCCGGTGCGGATTTCCGGACCGGCGGCTGCGTAAGGCGTGGTGGCGCAGGCCGTGACCGCGAGCACGCCCGCGCTGGTGAGGATCATCTGCCGTCTGTTCATGAGAACTCCCGTTATTTCAGGCCGCCCGGCGCAAGACATGCGCGCCGTTCAGGGCCTTTCGTGACCGGCACATTATCAGCCTGCGCCTGACCGTCACCTGAACATGATCTAATGAAGGCCCGTCGCCACCGCCGCAAGCCTGTTCGGTCTGGGGAAATCCGGCTAAAGCCCGGCCATGGCCATTGGTGTTTTCGATTCAGGCGTCGGCGGGCTGACCGTTCACCGCGAACTGGTGAACCGGTTTGCGAGCGCCGATTTCATCTATCTGGCCGATCAGGCCCACGCCCCCTACGGGGGGCGCGGCGGCGAGGAGATCGTCGACCTGACCCGCGAGGGATGCCGGCGCCTTTTCGATGCGGGGGCGTCGGTGGTCATTCTGGCTTGCAACACCGCCTCGGCCATCGCCCTGCGCCGCCTTCAGCAGACATGGATACCCCAGGAGCGTGAGCGTCTGGGCCGCCCGATCAATGTGCTGGGGATCATCGTGCCCACCATCGAGGCGGCCACCGGTCTGCCCTGGAGCTACGAGGCCGAGCCCCGGGAAGAAAAGATCGAGGCCATCGCCGTCACCGGGGTGTTCTGCACCGCCGCCACGGCCATGAGCCGGGTCTACGAGATCGAGATCGACAAGCGCCGCGAGGACATCGCCGTCTTCACCGAGCCCTGTCCCGGCCTGGCCGGCCTGATCGAGCTGGGCGCGCCGGCCGAGGAGCTGGAAGTGGTGGTCCGCGACCACGTGGACGCCCTGCGCCGCCGCATCGGCCGCCATCCGGACAAGGCCGTGCTGGGCTGCACCCACTATGAAATCGTGGCCGAGGTGTTCAAGGGCGCCCTGCCCGAAGGGGTGGAGCTGATCCACCAGCCCACCGCCGTGGCCGACTCGCTGGAGCGGTATTTCGCCCGCCACCCGGACTATGACATCGGGAACACGGGCCGCCGCACCTTCCTGACCACCGGCATTCCCGGCCCCCAGTCGGCGCTCGTCAGCCAGTTCTGGGGCGCGCCCCTGACCTTCGACGCGGCCTGACGGCCGGCGGCGGAGACGGGCGACCCGTCTCCGCCAGGGACCGGATCAGGCGCGCGCGGCCTCGGCGGTGGCCACCCGCCCGGCCGCGTTCATCAGCGAGGCGATGCGCAGGGCGGCCTGGACCTGGGTGTTGGCCACGCCGTGCTTCTTCAGCTCGCCCTCGTGGGCGTCCAGACAGGCGCCGCAGCCGTTGATGGCCGACACCGCCGCGGACCACAGCTCGAAGTCGAGCTTCTCCACGCCCGGGTTGGCGATGATGTTCATGCGCAGGCGCGCCGGCAGGGTCTGATACTCGCTGTTTTTCATCAGGTGCAGCGAGCGGTAGTAGATGTTGTTCATGCCCATGATCGCGGCGGCCGCGCGGGCCGCGTCTGCGGCCTCGGGAGTCAGCTTGTCGGCCACCAGCGCCTCGGTCGCCCGGACCACCGGCGCCGACCCCACCGCATGGGCGCAGGCCAGGAACGTGCCCCACTTCTGCTGGTCGTTCAGCAGGGTCTCGTTGGCCAGTGAGCTGAGGTTCAGCGAGATGTCCTTGGCGTAGGACGGCATCAGGTCGCGCAGGGCGTCGATGGACATGAAATTCTCCGTTGGGGGCTACCGCTCGCGGCGCGGCCGCTCGCTGCTTGAGCCCCATGGTTTGTGCGGCTACCGCTCGCGCCGCGGGCGCTCGCTACTTGAGCCGCAGCGCATGAACGCGCTCAAGCAGCGAGACGCCGCGCGTCGAGCGGTAGCGCCCTTAAAAAACAAGCAGCGTAAAGGCGGCGACATCGCGCCGCCGCCTCCACACGCTCAGTTCGCCGTCTTTACGCGGCGAGCGTTTCGCCGCCGACCGGGCGGTTGCAGGCGCACAGCTCGTCGGTCTGCAGGGCGTCCACCACACGCAGGGTGTCGGCCGGGGCGCGACCCACGTTCAGGTTGGTGACATAGACGTGTTGCACGACGTTGTGCGGGTCCACCACGAAGGTGGCGCGCAGGGCCACGCCCTCGTCCTCGTTCAGCACGCCCAAGTCGCGGGCGAACTTGCCGCCGTTGTCCGCGAAGGACCAGATCGGCAGTTTGTCCAGGTCGGCGTGGTCGCGGCGCCAGGCCAGCTTGACGAACTCGTTGTCGGTCGAGCCGCCCAGAACCACCGTGTCACGGTCCTCGAAATCGCGGGCCAGCTTGGCGAATTCCGCGATCTCGGTCGGGCACACGAAGGTGAAGTCCTTGGGATAGAAGAAGATCACCTTCCACTTGCCCTCGAAGCTGTCCTGGGTGATCGGCTCGAAGGCCGACACGCCGTTCTCTTCGTGGTTGTTGAAGCCGGGCTTCACGCCGACCAGTTTGAATTCAGGCAGTTTTGCACCGACGCCGAGCATCAGGTTTCTCCGTTGCTTTTGTTTCGATTGATCGTCGGGGGAGGTGACGACCGCAGTTGCGAAGTGACCTGTGCGGCGCACAAAGTCAAACTGTCATGACGACGCATCCCCATAAGATTTATCTATAGGCGGCATAAGAGCGGACCCGCCTTCGACATAAACAGGCGCGATGACTTTTGCTCTTCTCATAGAAAGGGCCTATGCCGCAGCGATGCTCCCCACCCTGCGCCAGCTCCAGTATCTGAAACTTCTCGCCGAGCATGGCTCGTTCAGCCGCGCGGCCGAGGCGGCGCATGTCAGCCAGCCCGCCCTGTCCGCCGGCGTGCAGGAACTGGAGAAGGTGCTGGGAGCCCCTGTGGTCGAACGCACGCGGGGCGCGGTCCAGCTCACCGCCGTGGGCGCGGAGGCCGTCAAGCGCGCCGAGGACGTGCTGGCCCGCACCGAGGATCTGGTCGAGGCCGCCCGCAACGCCGGCAAGCCGCTCTCCGGACGCTTCCGGCTTGGGGTGATCCCGACGATCGCGCCGTTCCTTCTGCCCGCCACCCTTCCGCGGTTGAAAGCCCGGCACCCGGCCCTGCGCCTGTTCCTGCGCGAGGATCTGACCCCGCGTCTGGTGGCCCAGCTGAAGGCCGGCCAGCTGGACGCCGCCGTAATCGCCCTGCCTTATGAGGCGGGAGGCATCGACCACGCGCGCATCGGCTTTGACGAGATTCTCGCCGCCGCCCCCGCCGGCCACCCGGTCGCCAGCGCCGAGACCCTTCAGGCCAGCGACCTGAAACAGTCCGACCTGATCCTGCTGGAGGACGGCCACTGTCTGCGAGATCAGGCCCTGGCCGCCTTCGACATCGACGCCCCGCGCGGCGCCGATGTCTTCGCCGCCAGCTCACTGCACACCCTGGTGCAGATGATCGACGCCGGTCTGGGCGTCAGCTTCCTGCCCGGCATGGCGGTTCGCGCCGGCCTGACCGAGGGGTCGGGCGTGGTCACCCGGCCCATGTCGGCGCCCGGCGACGGACCCGCGCCCCGCCGCGAGATCGTGGTGGCCTGGCGCGCCGGCTCCAGCCGGGCGGCCGAAGCGCGCATGCTGGCCGAGGCGTTGAAGCTGGACTGATCTCCTCGTCATGGTGAACGGCCCGTTAGGCTTTCTTAACCGGGGGTCTGCGACCATGGAGCTCCAGAGTTCGCCAAGCCGAGTCCGCAGGCCCGCGCATGTTCGCAAAACGTCAGTCCGCCCTGGCCGCTACAGCCGGAACGGCTCCCCGCCGCCGTGCGGGCCTGAACCGGTCCGCCGCGCTGACTTTTGTGCGTAGCCCGGTCGTGGCCGTGATCGGCGCCCTGATCCTGATGGTGGGGGCAGGAGCCCTGTTCATCGCGGTTCTGGGCGATCCGACGGCGGGCACGCCCTCCGCGCGCGCCTCCCTCGACCGTCCCGAGACCGTCGCGACCGCCCCGCCCACGGGCATGGAGGCCTTCACACTCGATACACTGGGCCTGTACCAGGATCTGACCGCCCCGGGCTTCGCCCTGGATGACGAGGGCGCGCCGATCACCGGCGAGGCGCTGATCACCCTGCCGGACGGCGCCACCGCCGCCGGGGGCGCGGCCATCACCGCCCCGCGCCGCCCGCCTGCCGACCCGCTGCCCGCCGCTCCAATCGCCGGGCTCAGCCAGCCCGGCCCTAACGGACCGCTGCCCGTCATCAACGCCGATGGCCGCACCCCGGCCCAGGCCTACGCCCGCCCCTTCCGTCCCAACGGCCAGCCGCGGGTGGCCCTGATCGTGGGTGGTCTGGGCCTGAACGCCGTCACCACCCGCGCCGCCATCGAGCGCCTGCCCGCCGAGGTCACCCTGTCCTTCGTGCCCTACGCCGAGGGCCTTCAGGGCTGGATCGACCTGGCCCGCGCCCACGGCCACGAGGTGCTGATCGAGATTCCCATGGAGCCCCAGGGCTATCCTGACAACGATCCGGGCCCCTACACCCTGCTGGCCAACGCCGGGCCCGACGACATCCGGCAAAGGCTCGACTGGCTGCTGGGCCGGGCCAGCGGCTATTTCGGCGTCACCAACTATCTGGGTGAGCGCTTCGTCGCCTCCGACGGCGGCATGGCCGCCTTCCTGGGCGTCATGCGCAGCCGGGGCCTGGCCTTCGTGGACGACGGCTCCGCCCGCCGCCGCCCCGGCGCCTACGCCCGCGCCAGCGCCGACCGCATCATCGACGAGGTCCAGAGCCCCGCCGCCATCGTGGCCCAACTCAACGCCCTTGAAGCTTCAGCCCGCGAGAACGGCGATGCTCTTGGGACCGGCTTCTCCTATCCGGTGACGGTGGAGGCGGCCGCCCGCTGGGCTGACGGCCTGTCGGACCGGGGGCTGCAACTGGCCCCTGCCTCGGCCATGACCCGCCGGCCCGGCCGCTAGTGGCCGACCTGTCGCTCTACCGGCCCAATGTCGGGGTGGTGCTGTTTCATCCGGACGGCCGCGTCTGGCTGGGCCGCCGCGCAAAGACCCCCGAGCCCTGGTGCTGGCAGTTTCCGCAGGGCGGCGTCGACGCCGACGAGGTCGAGCGCAGCGACTGGGAAGCCGCCGCCCGCCGCGAATTGCTCGAAGAGACCGGGGTCCGCTCCGCCGACCTGCTGGCCGCCACCGACGACTGGATCACCTACGACTTCCCGCCCGAGGCCTCCGGCGCGAAGATCGCCCGGGGCTGGAAAGGCCAGAAACAGAAGTGGTTCGCCCTGCGCTTCACCGGCGACGAGGCCGAGATCGACCTTGAGGCCCATCCGCCCATCGAGTTCGAGAGCTGGCGTTGGGGCCGGCTGGACGAAGTCTGCGGCCTCATCGTGCCGTTCAAGCGCCCGGCCTACGAACAGGTGGTCGCCGCCTTCGCCCGCTTCGCCGCCTGAGCCTTACCGCCCCAGCGCGGCCCGCTGCAGGGCGAACAGTTCGGCGCAGCCGCTTTCGGCCAGAACGAACAGGCGATCGAACTCCGCCCGGCTGAAGCCGCGCTTCTCGCCCGTGGCCTGGATTTCCACGATGTCGCCCGATCCGGTCAGGACGAAGTTGGAATCCGCCTCGGCGTTGGAATCCTCCTCATAATCAAGGTCCAGCACCGGCGTATCCTTGAACACGCCGCAGGACACCGCCGCCACCTGGTCCAGAATGGGATCGGTCTTCAGCACGCCCTCGTCCTTCAGATAATTCAGGGCCGAGGCCATGGCGACCCAGGCGCCGGTGATGGCGGCGGTGCGGGTGCCGCCGTCGGCCTGGATCACGTCGCAGTCGATCAGCACCTGCCGCTCGCCCAGCGCCTTCATGTCCACCACCGCCCGCAGGGAGCGGCCGATCAGGCGCTGGATTTCCTGCGTCCGGCCCGATTGCTTGCCCGCCGCCGCCTCTCGCCGGCCCCGGGTGTGGGTGGCGCGCGGCAGCATGCCGTACTCCGCCGTGACCCAGCCCTGCCCCTTGCCGCGCAGCCACGGCGGCAGGCTTTCCTCCACCGAGGCGGTCACCAGAACCTTCGTGTGGCCGAAGCTGACCAGGCACGAGCCCTCTGCGTAGCGGTTGACCCCGGTCTCGAGGGTGACGGGACGAAGCTGTTCGGGCGTGCGGTCAGACGGGCGCATGGGTCTCGCTTAATCGTATTGGAAGTGATCGCCCGGAGGCTTATCCTGAAAGGGTGAGCCTGTCCCGCCCCGAAGCCATGAAATCCATTTGTCCGCAGCCCCCTGCAGGGAAGGCACGGTCATGAGCCTGTTCGCCCCCTCCGCCCCGCTGACCGTGCTGGACGACCGGGCGCGCGATATCTTCCGCCGCATCGTCGAGACCTATCTGGAGACAGGCGAGCCGGTGGGCTCGCGCACCCTGTCCCTGAGCGGGGTGTCCCTGTCGCCGGCCTCCATACGCAACACCATGCAGGATTTGACCCTGGCGGGCCTGCTGCACGCCCCCCACACCTCGGCCGGACGGGCGCCCACCCACGCGGGCCTGCGCCTGTTCGTGGACGGCCTGCTGGAGATCGGCGACGTCAGCCAGGAGGAGCGCCGAGAGATCGACGCGCGTCTGGCCGTCCACAAGGGCGCGGCGGGCCGGGGCGGCTTCGAGGAGGCGCTGGACGCGGCCTCGTCCCTGTTGTCCGGCCTTGCGGGCGGCGCGGGCGTGGTGGCCAGCCCGGTGCGCGAGACCGGCGTGCGGCACGTGGAGTTCGTGGCCCTGGGCGAGGGTCAGGCCCTGGCGGTTCTGGTGGCCGAGGACGGCACGGTGGAGAATCGCCTGATGCCTCTGGCCGCCGGGGTCACGGCCTCGACCCTTCAGGAAGCCTCCAACTTCCTCAACGCCCGCCTCAAGGGCCGCCCCCTGCAGGAGGCGCGCAGCGAGATGAGCGCCGAGCTTCAGGCCGCCCGGCGCGATCTGAACGAGGCCGCCGCCCGGCTGGTGGAGGACGGCATGGCCGCCTGGTCCGGCGGACCGGACCGCGAGCGCGCCCTGATCGTGCGCGGCCGCGCCAATCTGCTGCAGGACCGCGAGGCGCTGGAGGATCTGGAGCGGGTGCGCGTCCTGTTCGACGACCTGGAGCAGAAGGAGCAGTTGATCGGCCTGCTGGACGGGGTCACCAACGCCCAGGGCGTGCGCATCTTCATCGGCGCCGAAACGAGACTGTTTTCACTTTCCGGTTCCGCCGTGATCGCGGCGCCCTATATGTCGGGGCGACAGCGGGTTCTGGGCGCCATCGGCGTGATCGGCCCCGCAAGACTGAACTACGCCCGTGTCATACCGTTGGTGGACTATACCGCCCGGGTGCTGGGCCGGATGCTGGACGGACAGGAAACGTGAGCGACACCTATAACGACCGAAACGACGCCGAAGCGCGCGACGAAGCCGACCTGAACGCCGAGGCGGGGCTGGACGCCGATCCCGCCCACGCGTTCGAACAGGAGGACGATCTGGGGCCCATCGACGCCCTGATCGCCGAACGCGACGAGTGGAAGGACCGCGCCCTGCGCGCGGTGGCCGAGGCCGACAACGTCAAGCGCCGCGCCGAGCGCGAGATGAATGACGCGCGCGCCTACGCCATCACCCGCTTCGCCCGCGATCTGCTGGGCGTGGCCGACAATCTGTCCCGCGCGCTGCAGGCGGCGCCCAGGGATAACACCGACGCCGCCGTGGGTGGTCTCGTCACCGGGCTGGAAATGACCGAAAAGTCGCTGCTGTCGGCCTTCGAGACCAACGGCCTGACCCGCGTGGCCCCGGAGGCCGGCGAGGCGTTCGACCCCAACCTGCATCAGGCCATGATGGAGCAGCCGTCGGACACCGTGGCCGCCGGCCAGGTCATCCAGACCATGCAGGCGGGCTACGCCCTGTTCGGCCGGGTCGTGCGCCCGGCCATGGTGGTGGTGGCTGCGCGCGGCTCGGGCGGCGGCTCGCAGGAGCCCGGCGCAAGGCTCGACGCCAGGGCCTGACCCCGCCTCAGAACTGTTGTCCCCATCGCGCCATGAAGCCATAGCCCAGCGGCGCGTTCCGGCGATGCAGTTCTTGCCGGATGATCACCGCTTCGAGCTGCACGGCCGAACCATCGGGAACGGCGTGCACGCTGCGCAGGGCCAGATCCGTCTGACGGCCGCTCGGGCTGGCGGAAAACGTGCGGCGGGAAAAGGTGACCGGATCGAAATAGTCATCCGGGACATCGGCGAGGATCGTGCTGAAGGCGCCGGTCTCGATCCGTAGCGGCTGGGAGAGCTCCAGCGCCAGGCTGCGGCACCCGAATCCGACCCGGAAACAGCGGGATGTGGCGCCCACCCGCCAGGTCGAACTGAGCGCGTTCCCCTCCAGCTGAAGCATTCGTCCCTCCATGACGGTGCGGCCCATCCCGCCTTCGCCCCAAAGGTCCAGACCGTAGCCCGTCCGCCAGCCCCATCCGAGCGACATGAACTGCGTGCGTGACGGCAGGGCGTAGGGCGACGAGGCCGGCATGAATCCCCCCAGCGGCGCCAGCCGTTCGTCCAGCGCGCCGCCTGAGACCGTCAGCCGCAGTTGCTCCCCGGTCCAGCCCGCCCCGACCCGGGCGTAGCTGGCGGCGTCCTCCTCCACCGGACGGAACATCATGCGCCGATCGCCCGATCCCGTCTCGGCGGAGAATGAAAATCGCCCGAAGGCCATGGCGCCGCGCACGGCCTGGTCGGCCTGGACCAGCGCCGCGAAACCGTCGCCCGCCCCCGTCCGGAAAGGCGCGCGGGCGCCGCCCATGCCGCTCCAGGCGTCGAGCGAAAGTCGGCCCGCCTGCACCCCGAACAGAATTTCCTGACGGTCTTCATGGCCCATCCAGGGGCCTTCGGACGGTGTGAAGCGCCGGCTTGCGGGTTCCCGTTCAGGCATATCGGCGGAGGCGGCGAAATTGAGCGTCACGCCTCCAGGAGCGTCCATGGTCAGACGTGTTGTGCGGGCCGGGGACGGGCTTGACGGCTGGAACGTGCGGCGCGGCGCCGTCGGCCAGGCCGCCCCCATGTTCACGCGGAACAGCCGCTGGTAGCTGTCATAGGCGATGGTGGCCAGTCCGGGCGCATCCGTCAGGGCGTCGCCGAAGGCGCCGCCGATGTGGGCCCCCGGCTCCATCCCGATCTCGACGTGGTCCCCGGCAGCCGAAGGCATGCTCGTCGTGCCGACGGGCTGGAACGCGCGCGCCAGATCCAGCAGGCCGCGCCCGTAGGTCTGGTCCACGCCAGCGGCGCCCAGATCACGGGCGGTTTCGAGAATGATAGCGATGGCGTCGGCGCCGCTCAGATTGGGAAAGGCCTGCAGCAGCAGGGCCAGCGCCCCCGCCACATGGGGCGCCGCAAAGGATGTCCCGTTAACACGCCAGCAGCCGGTTCCGTCGCAACCGGTGATCACCTGTTCGCCGGGCGCCACCACATAGCGACTGGCCGACACACCGGCTCGGTTGGAAAACCCGGAGATCACGTTGGCGGAATTGGTGGCGCCCACCACGATGACGCTGCCGGCGAAGCGCGGGTCCGTGGCGTATCTGCCCGGCCATTGCGGCGAGGAGCCGCCGTCGTTCCCGGCCGCAATGGCCAGAACCACACCCGCGTTGACCGCGCGTTGCATGGCCGCTTCGAAGGCGCCTCCGAGAGGCCCCTCCCCGCCGAGTGACAGGTTGATGACGCGCGCGCCGTTGGCCACAGCAAAATCCAGGGCGCGTACGAGGTCGCTGGAGCGAAAGCAGGCGGTGTCGTCGGGATCGTTGCAGTCGGAAATGTCGGCGCGGATCGACAGAATGGTGGATTCATAAGCCACCCCGATGGTGCCGAACCCGTTGAAGGCGGCGCCGATCACGCCGGAAACCAGGGTGCCGTGGTTGTCGGTCCCCTGCGGCGCGTTACGGCCGATGATCACATCGGTCGAGAGCGGAGAGATATTGTCCCTCAGGTCGTCATTGTTGAAATCAATCCCGGTATCGACGACGCCGACCGTTATGCCCCGCCCCGTCGCGCCCGCGTTGAACGCCTCTATCGCCCCGATCGCGCCGAGCCCGTAGTTCCGCTGGTATTCGGCGCTGTTCGGGTCGGGGGGCGCAGACGGAGGAGGGGGCGGCGGTGTCGGCGGGGGTGGTGGTGGAGGTGGAGGAGGCGGGGGAGGCGGGGGAGGCGGCGCGACGATTCCGCCTCCTCCGCCCCCGCCGCCGCAGGCGGCCATCGGAACCGCCAGAACAAGGGCCGCCAGGCAAGCGAGAAGACGCCTTCCGCCGTTTTCACCCCTCACAGGCATCTCCTCACGTCTTGCGCCCTCCTGACTGATCCGCCCCTTCCCGCAACAACACCCCGTGTCACCCGGCCAGGCGCTGGCCCAGGTGAACCAGCAGCCTGCTCCACGCCTCCCGGGCCGCCTCTGCGTCATAGCTGGGCCGGTAATCGGCATGGAAACCGTGCTGGACGCCGGGATAGACAATGATTTCGCTGTCCACGCGGCCCTCTCGCACCAGGGCCGCGCGCATCTGCTCGACCGAGGACAGAGGGATGCCGCGGTCATCCTCGGCGTACAGGCCGAGAACCGGCGCCTTGAGGTCGCCCGCAAGATCCACGGGCCAGGGCGCGCCCTGTCCCGGATCCCCGCCCTCCGCCGGGGCCAGACGACCATACCAGGCGACTCCCGCCTTGATGACGGCGAACCGGGCGGCCGCCTGCCAGACGACCTTGCCGCCCCAGCAAAAGCCGGTGATTCCCACGCGCGCGCTGTTCGCCCATATCTGCTGGTCCGCCCATTCCAGCGCGGCGGAGACGTCGCCCATGACCTGCTCGTAGCCGGCGGCGGCCACGATTTCCTGAATTCGCGTCATGTCGGTCAGCGGCGCGGGGTCCTCCGCCCTCACGAAGAAAGCCGGAGCGATCGCCGCATAACCCTCATTGGCCAGACGTCGACAAACATCCTGGATGTAGGCGTGCACGCCAAAGATCTCGGACACCACCACCACGACGGGGAAGGGCCCGTCCCCCTCTGGCCGGGACACATAGGCGGGCAGGTCGAAGCCGTCCGGGGCGGGCAGGGTCACCACCTCCGTCACCAGCCCAGCGTCACCGGTGACGACCGGTTCGGCGGATTGCGATACGGCCGCGCTGGCGTATCCCGCGAACAACAGCCCGCCCAGCAGGCGTCGGCTGATCTTGAAGTCTCCGGGCCTGGGGCCTTCAGGACGGATCAGGTTCACGCTCATGACGGATCTCCGGGCCGGCGCGGAAAACGCGACCTTGCCCCGCGCCGCGCTGCGGGTCGAATCACGAGCGGGTCAGGTCGCCCGGCGCAGGGTCAGGTTCATCCGTCCGCCGTCCGGCAGAAGACTGGACGATCCCCCCAGAATCCGGTCGATTCCATGCCGGGCCAGCCTTGCCTGTCCCGACAGCATGCACACGTCGCCCGAGGCCAGACGCACCGACCGCGTTCGCCCGCCCCCCGCCGCCCCGATCCGGAACACGGCCGTGTCCCCCAGCGAGACCGACAGCACAGGGGCCTCCAGATCCTTCTCATCCCGGTCCTGATGCAATCCCATGCGGGCGTCCGCATCATACAGATTGACCAGACAGGCGTCCGGCGGCTGCGGCCAGCCGGTCAATTCATGCCACAGGCTCAGCAGCACGTCCGGAATGGGCGGCCATGGCGCGCCCGTCTCCGGGTGTGTCGCCTGATAGCGATAGCCCGCCCGGTCCGAAACCCATCCCAGTGGTCCCAGATTGCTCATCCGCACCGAAAACGGCCGTCCGCCCGGCGTCACGGGCCGATACAGCGGCGCGGCCCGAAGCGCCGCGAGCACCTGATCCCGAAGCCGCGCCTGATCCGGCGCCGCAAGCCGTCCCGGCCAGAGGCGGAATCCGTCGAGGGCGTCGTCCGTCATCAGGGGCGCGGGGCGGGTCATCAAGCTCATATCGGCCCCATGCGATCTCGCGCCAAGCCCTTGCACCCCTTGCGGCCTTTCCCATATCCGACCGGAACGTGGACAAGACCCTATTCCTTTGAGGGAATTGTTCGCTTAAGGAGCCCCACCGCCGGTTCGCCCGGCAAGCCTACCAACCCACAGGGGGCGGTCACGCGCGGCGCTTGATCCAAAGGCCGCCGCACCGCCCGCCGATACGGAGTGAAATACAACGCCCATGAGCAAGATCATCGGCATCGACCTTGGCACCACCAACTCGTGTGTCGCGGTCATGGACGGCAAGAACCCCAAGGTCATCGAGAACGCCGAGGGCAACCGCACCACCCCTTCGGTGGTGGCGATCCAGGATGACGGCCAGTCCCTGGTGGGCCAGCCGGCCAAGCGCCAGGCGGTCACCAACCCCGAGAACACCTTCTTCGCCATCAAGCGCCTGATCGGCCGCAGCTATGACGATCCCGTCGTGGCGAAGGACAAGAAGATGGTCCCCTACGAGATCGTCAAGGGCCCCAACGGCGACGCCTGGGTGCGCGCCCACGGCAAGGACTATTCCCCCCAGCAGGTCTCCGCCTTCACCCTTCAGAAGATGAAGGAGGCCGCCGAGGCCTATCTGGGCGAGAAGGTCGAGAAGGCGGTCATCACCGTCCCGGCCTATTTCAACGACGCCCAGCGTCAGGCCACCAAGGACGCCGGCAAGATCGCCGGGCTGGAAGTGCTGCGCATCATCAACGAGCCCACCGCGGCCGCGCTGGCCTATGGTCTGGACAAGAACGACGGCCAGAAGATCGCCGTCTATGACCTTGGCGGCGGCACCTTCGACGTCTCGATCCTCGAGATCGGCGACGGCGTGTTCGAGGTGAAGGCCACCAACGGCGACACCTTCCTGGGCGGCGAGGACTTCGACCTGCGTCTGGTCGACTACCTGGCCGACGAGTTCAAGAAGGAGCAGGGCGTCGACCTGCGCTCCGACAAGCTGGCGCTGCAACGCCTGAAGGAAGAGGCCGAAAAGGCCAAGAAGGAGCTGTCCTCGGTCACCCAGTACGAGGTCAACCTGCCCTTCATCACCATGAACGCCTCGGGCCCGCTGCACCTGAACATCAAGCTGTCGCGCGCCAAGCTCGAAGCACTCGTCGACGACCTGATCCAGCGCAGCATCGAGCCGTGCCAGAAGGCCCTCAAGGACGCCGGCCTCAAGGCCTCGGACATCGACGAGGTGATTCTGGTCGGCGGCATGACCCGCATGCCCAAGGTGCAGGAGGCCGTGAAGGCCTTCTTCGGCAAGGAGCCGCACAAGGGCGTGAACCCCGATGAAGTCGTCGCCCTCGGCGCCGCCGTTCAGGCCGGCGTGCTGCAAGGCGACGTCAAGGACGTGCTGCTGCTGGACGTGACCCCCCTGACCCTGGGCATTGAGACCCTGGGCGGCGTGTTCACTCCGCTGATCGAGCGCAACACCACCATCCCCACCAAGAAGAGCCAGGTGTTCTCCACCGCCGACGACAACCAGTCGGCCGTGACCATCCGGGTGTTCCAGGGCGAGCGCCCCATGGCGGCGGACAACAAGATGCTGGGCCAGTTCGACCTGATGGGCATTCCCCCGGCGCCGCGCGGCATGCCCCAGATCGAGGTGACCTTCGACATCGACGCCAACGGCATCGTCAACGTCGGCGCCAAGGACAAGGCCACCAACAAGGAACAGTCGATCCGCATCCAGGCCAACGGCGGCCTGTCGGACGACGACATCGAGAAGATGGTCAAGGAGGCGGAAGCCAACGCCGCCGCCGACAAGGCCCGCAAGGAGCTGGTCGAGGCCCAGAACGGCGCCGACAGCCTGATCCACTCCACCGAGAAGGCCATGGCCGAGCACGGCGACAAGGTTTCCGGTGACGACAAGACCGCCATCGAGACGGCCCTGGCCGACCTCAAGGCCGCCCGCGAGGGCGACAACGCCGAAGACATCAAGACGAAGACCCAGACCCTGGTGCAGGCGTCCATGAAGCTGGGCGAGGCCATGTACGCGGCCCAGCAGGGCTCCGGCGAAGGCGCTGACGGCGCCCAGGCCGAGCAACCCGCCGACGACGGCGTGGTGGACGCCGAGTTCGAGGAAGTCTCGGACTCCGACGACAAGAAGAGCGCCTGAGCGGCGGTCTGACCGACCACGGCCCCGTTCGTCTCCCCATAGAGGCGAGCGGGGCTTTTTTCTGATCGCGGATGGCGATACCCCTGACCCCCATGCGGACATTGCATCCGTCGGGGCGGACACCATCTGAGGCATGACGACAGCGCCGGAGCCCTTCGGCGCGACGGGGCGAAACAAGGAATCGGGTACGCCTTATGGCGCGTGACTACTACGAAATCCTGGGCGTCGAACGCACCATCGACGCGGCCGGCCTCAAGGCCGCCTATCGCAAGCTGGCCATGGCGCACCATCCGGACCGCAACGGCGGGTGCGAGGACTCGGCCAGCAAGTTCAAGGAAATCAGCGAGGCCTACGGCGTCCTGTCGGACGACCAGAAGCGCGCGGCCTACGACCGCTTCGGCCATGCCGGGGTGAACGGCGGAGCGGGCGGCGGCTTCGGACGCGGCGGCGGCCAGGGCTTCCACGACATCAACGACATCTTCTCCGAAGTGTTCGGCGAGGCGTTCGGCGACGTGTTCGGCGGGGCCCGCTCCTCGCGCGGCGGACCGCGGCGGGGCTCGGACCTGCGGCACGATCTGGAGATCACCCTGGAGCAGGCCTATCGGGGCCTTGAGGCGGAGATCACGGTCCCCACCACGGCGACCTGCGAGACCTGCAACGGCTCCGGCGCCAAGGCGGGCAGCCAGCCGACCACCTGCGCCACCTGCGCCGGACAGGGCCGGGTGCGTCAGGCCAATGGCTTCTTCGCCGTGGAACGCACCTGCCCCCACTGCGGCGGCCAGGGCAAGGTCATCAAGGACCGCTGCGGCTCGTGTCATGGCCACGGCCAGGTGCGCAAGAACCGCACCCTGTCCCTCAAGATTCCGGCGGGCGTGGATGACGGCTCGCGCATCCGTCTGGCCGGCGAGGGCGACGTGGGCATGGGCGGCGGCCCGCGCGGCGACCTCTATGTCTTCCTGTCGGTGAAGCCACACGAACTGTTCGAGCGGGACAATCTGGACCTGCTGGTCACTGTGCCCGTGCCCATGACCGTGGCGGCGCTGGGCGGCGAGATCGAGGCGCCGTGCCTGGTATCCGAAGCCTGCGACGGCCAGTGCCGCGCCAATGTGAAGGTGCCGGAGGGCGCCGAGACCGGAAAGACCGTGCGCATCAAGGGCAAGGGCATGCCCCGGCTGGACGGCCGCGGCCGCGGCGACCTGGTGGTGGAGCTGTTCGTGGAGACGCCCCAGAACCTGACCGCCCGCCAGAAGGAGCTTCTGAAGGAGCTGGCCGAATGCTGCGGCGAGGCCCAGAACCCCCGCAACTCCGGCTTCGCCTCCAAGGCCAAGCGATTCTGGAGCGAGATCACCGGCAATGATGACGCGCCCCGCAAGGAAAGCGCGGCTTGAGCGGTGTGATCCATGTGGGCGTCTCGGGCGCCCGGGGCCGCATGGGCCGCGCCGTCGGCCAGGTGCTGGACGCGCGCGAGGATCTGGTGGTCGCGGCCCGCTTCGACCGGGGCGAGACCCCCGACCTGTCCCTGTGCGACGTGGTCATCGACTTCTCCACCCCTGAAGCCTCTGTCGAGCTGGCCCGCCATGTGGCCGGGCGCGGCGGCCCCGCGCTGGTGATCGGCTCCACGGGGCTGACCGACGAACAGGAAGCGGAGATCACCAGGGCGGCTGAAAAGGTCGCCATCGTGCGCAGCGGCAATTTCTCTCTCGGCGTCAACATTCTGGTGGGTCTGGTGGAGCGCGCCGCCGCCCGCCTGGACGCCGCCGACTGGGACATCGAGGTGCTGGAAAGCCATCACCGCAAGAAGGTGGACGCCCCCTCGGGCACCGCCCTGATGCTGGGCGAGGCCGCCGCCCAGGGCCGCCACGCCGACTTGGCCGACCTGCGCATCCCGGCCCGCGAGGGCATCACCGGCGAGCGTCCGGCCGGGGGCATAGGCTTCGCGGCCCTGCGCGCCGGCGGCGTCGTGGGCGACCACACCGTCCTGTTCGCCTCGGACGACGAGATCCTGACCCTCAGCCATTCGGCCATCGACCGCTCCCTGTTCGCCAAGGGCGCCGTGGCCGCCGCCGTCTGGGTCAAGTCCCGCAGTCCCGGCCTCTATGACATGCAGGACGTGCTGGGATTCCGCCAGGCCTAGGCCGCAACACCTCCCAATTCGCGACGCTGATCCCTTGCCACAGAACGGAAACGTCGCGGTTACACCCTTTTTCCGCCCCCCCGGTTCCCTCGGATCTATGATGGATCTCGACCTCGGTGAGCCGTCGATTTCGGACAATTCGGACAATTCGGACAGTGTTTTTCCGTCCCGGGTCCGAAATCGCCGACCGACCCGGTCGCCCTCCGTGGCGGGGGGCGGCGATGATTCATGATCGTTGATAATCTTTTTGCAGTGCAGCGCGTTTAATGCTCCGCTGATCCGTCTGGCCCGCGAGGGCCGTCATCCGTCCGGGCCCATGCTCTATACGCTTCACGAACTCGCCTATCAGTCCGCCGCCCCCATGCGACTGGGGGCCCAGATGATGCGGGAGTTCTGGTCCTCGCCGTTCAATCCGGCGTCCCAGACGGCCATGGGCCGCACCGCCTACGCCTCGGCCGAGCTGTTCGAGAGCGTGACCCGCCGCTACGGCAAGCCGGACTGGAACCTGGACGTGGTCAATGTGGACGGCCACCCCGTGCGCACGGTGCAGGAAGTGGTCTGGTCCTCGCCCTGGTGCCGGCTGATCCGCTTCACCCGCAACGAGGCCGACCTCAAGCGCGCCGGCAAGGCCATCAAGGCGCCCGCCGTGATGATCGTGGCGCCCCTGTCGGGCCACTACGCCACCCTGCTGCGCGGCACGGTGGAGACCTTCCTGCAGGATTTCGACGTCCACGTCACCGACTGGACCAACGCCCGTCAGGTGCCGGTGCTGGAGGGCCGTTTCGACTTCTTCGACTACATGGACCACGTGCGGGCCATGCTGGGCCAGATCGGCCCGCGCGCTCACGTGGTGGCCGTGTGCCAGCCCGGCCCGCCTGTGCTGGCCGCCGCCGCCCTGATGGCCGAGGACGAGGATCCGGCCCGCCCGGCCTCCATGATCCACATGGGCTCGCCCATCGACGCGCGCCTGTCCCCCACGGTCACCAACCAGCTGGCCGAGGAAAAGCCCTTCGCCTGGTTCCGCTCCAACATGATCCACACCACGCCCTTGCCCTATCCGGGCGTGGGGCGGCGGGTCTATCCGGGCTTCGTGCAGCTGTACTCCTTCATGTCCATGAACGAGGAACGGCACATGGACGCCCATCGCCGCTATTTCGAGCATCTGGTCGACGGCGACGGCGACAGCATCCAGAAACACCAGGAATTCTACGACGAGTATCTGTCGGTGCTGGACCTGAGCGAGGAGTTCTATCTCCAGACCATCGACATCGTGTTCCAGAGCCACCTGTTGCCGCGGGGCCTGCTCAAGCACGGCGAGCGGCTGGTGCGGCCGGAGGCCATCACCGACATCGGCCTGATGACGGTGGAGGGCGAGAACGACGACATCTCGGGCGTCGGCCAGACCCAGGCCGCCCACGGCCTGTGCCCCAACATCCCGGACGACCAGCGCCTGCTTTACGTCCAGCCGCAGGTGGGGCACTACGGGGTCTTCAACGGCCGCCGGTTCCGGGACGAGATCTACACCCGCGCCCGCGACTTCATCGCCGCCAACGAGGATCGCGTTGTTCGCAAAACCGCGCCCAGGGCACGGCGAAAAGCTGGAGATTGACGGCCTGCCGCTGCGCCTGTCGGTCAACCGGCGGGCGCGGCGGGTCAGTGTCCGCATCGACGCCCGCGCCGGCGAGGCGGTGGTCACCGCCCCCAGCGAGCGGGCCATGCCCCAGGCCATCGACTTCGCCCTCAGCCGCCGCGACTGGATCGCCGAACACCTCGCGAAACGCCCGGACAGCGCGCCCTTCGCGCCGGGCGCCGAGATCCTGTTCGGCGGCCGCCCGGTCCGTCTGATCGCGTCGGGCAACGCCGCCGCCGCGCGGCTGGTCCCCGATCACCCCGACGGCCCGGCCATCATCTCCGGCGGCGGGGACGACGCCTTCCACCGCCGGGTCGAGCGCCTGCTGCGCGCCGAGGCAAAGGCGGCCCTCACGGCCCGCACCCACGTCCACCTGGACCGTCTGGGCCTCAAGCCGGTGCGTGTCAGCATCGGCGACCCCGCCTCGCGCTGGGGCTCGTGCAGCCCGCACAACCGCTCTATCCGCTATTCCTGGCGGGTGGTCATGGCCCCGCCCGCGGTGCTGGACTATCTGGCCGCCCACGAGGTCGCCCATCTGGTCCATGCGGACCACAGCCCGGCCTACTGGTCCGTGGTCCACGGGCTGGTGGGCGATCACCGCCCGTTCCGCAAATGGCTGCGCGACCACGGTCCGGCCCTGCACGCGGCGGGCCGCTGAAACTTTAGCGCCTACTGCCCTGTGGAGCCGAAACCGCCCTCGCCCCGCGCGGTCTCGTCGAGGCTCTTCACCTCGGACCATTGCACCCGCTCATGACGGGCGATGACCATCTGGGCGATGCGCTCGCCGCGCCGGATCACGAAGGGTTCGGATCCCAGATTGGCGAGGATCACCCCCACCTCGCCGCGATAGTCGCTGTCGATGGTGCCCGGGCTGTTCAGGCAGGTGATCCCGTGCTTCAGCGCCAGACCCGAGCGGGGCCGCACCTGCGCCTCGAAGCCCGGCTCCAGCGCGATCTTGAGCCCCGTGGGGACCAGCGCCCGGGCGCCCGCCGCCAGGGTCATGGGCTGGTCATCGGGCACCGCCGCCCGCAGGTCCATGCCCGCCGAGCCCTCGGTCTCATAGGCGGGCAGCAGCAGGTCCTCGGCGTGGGGCAGGCGCAGGATACGGGCGGTCACAGTCATCAGGGATACTTCGAACCTACGGCTTGGATGAATTCTTCAAGGTCTGCAGAGAAGTCTGGGAGGAGCGTCGCAACTTCGGCTGGGGCGTTAGGGAACAGATTCACCAGTACCTGTCCTCGGTCACTGACGATGCGGCCATGCCAAGTCCAGGGCGGGCCGCCTCGACGGAACTGTATGATCCAATTTCCGAAATGCTCGGGGTCGTACTTTCCGGCGTCGCAGGTCATGCCGTGCCCCTTGAGCGCATCGGCGATCTGGTTCCGAACGGCGCGAAATTCACTCATACCCCGACCAAGGTCTCCGCGATGCGGGCGGCCAGGGCGCGGGCCACGGCGGCCTTGGACTGGCGCGGCCAGGTCTCGGCGCCGCTTTTGGTGATCAGGGTCACGGCGTTGCCGTCCGAGCCGAACACCTCGTCGGACACGTCATTGCCAACGATCCAGTCACAGCCCTTGCGCGACAGCTTGGCGCGGGCCTGGGTCTCCAGATCGCTGGTCTCGGCGGCGAAGCCGACCACCAGCCGGGGACGCATGCTCTTGGCCGACGACACCGCCGCCAGAATGTCGGGGTTCTCGATCAGGCTCAGCATGGGCGGCCCGCCCGGGGCCTTCTTGATCTTGCCGCTGGCCACGTCGTCCACACGCCAGTCGGCCACCGCCGCCGTCATCACCGCCACATCCACGGGCAGGGCCGCCATGGACGCCGCGTGCATCTCGGCCGCCGTCTCCACATCCACCCGCGTCACCCCCGGAGGCGCGCTCAGGGCCGTGGGGCCCGACACCAGCGTCACCTCGGCCCCCAGATCGGCCAGGGCCGCGGCGATGGCGTAACCCTGCTTGCCGCTGGAGCGATTGGTCAGTCCCCGCACCGGGTCGATGGGCTCGAAGGTCGGGCCCGCCGTCACCAGCGCCCGCTTGCCCTTCAGGGGGCGTCCGGCGGCGCCGGCCAGCAGCCCCTGCACCGCTTCGAGGATCGCGGCGGGCTCGGCCATGCGGCCCGGCCCGTACTCGCCGCAGGCCATCTCGCCGTCGTCGGGGCCGACCACCGCCATGCCGTGCAGGCCGTCAAAGCCGGTCAGCCGCGCCACATTGGCCATCACCGCCGGATGCTCCCACATGCGCACATTCATGGCCGGGGCCAGCAGCACCCGTTTGTCGGTGGCCAGCAGGGCGGTGGAGGCCAGATCATCGGCCAGCCCATTGGCCGCCTTGGCCATCAGCCCGGCGGTGGCGGGCGCGACCACGACCAGATCGGCCCAGCGGGACAGCTCGATATGGCCCATGGCCGTCTCGTCTTCCGGCGAGAACAGGGCCTGATGCACTGGATGGCCCGTCAGAGACGCAAGCGACAGCGGCGTCACGAACTCTGCGCCCGCCTTGGTCAGCACGGCGCGCACCGTCATGCCCGCCTTCTTCATCAGGCGCACCAGCTCCAGCGCCTTGTAGGCGGCGATGCCGCCGCCGACGATCAGGAGGATTTTCGGGGCCGTCCGGGTCATGCCTTCGCCTTAACGGCCGCCGCCGCCGCCGTCGAGGGCTCTGGCCACACCAAAAAGAACATTGCAGGAACATTAACTTTGTGCATAACGTGGGTTCGCGGGATTTCAGGGAGGCTTTACATGATCACGCGAATGCGCGGGACGCTTGCAATGGGGCTGGCGGCCAGCCTGGTGCTCGCCGGATGCGATAACGGGCAAAGCGCGGTCGAAACACGGGACCGCGCCGATGTGGCTGTCGAGGCGCCGGTCGGCCCCGTCGAAACCGCGGCGCCTCGAGCGGCGCCGGTTGAGAAGGCACGCTGGACCTCGAACCGGCGCAGCACCGCCAACGAGAACATCCAGCGCCTTTATGAGCGTAACGGCGCGGCCTTCGACGCCCGCTCGGCGGACGAGTATGTAGACAAGGCTCACGCCTTTATCACCCGACCGCCGGCGGGCACGGAAACCTTGCGCCGCGCCAATGGCGACACGCTCTATTATCAGGCGTCCAGCAACACCTTCATTGTGGCGACCTCGGATGGCACGCCGCGCACCATGTTCAAGCCGGACAACGGAGCCGCCTACTGGGAAGAGCAAAAGGCGCGCGAGGCGCAGCGGGGCGGCGGCTGAGTCAGTCCTGTTCGGGGCCGGCCTTGTCGCCCAGCATCTCCCGGATCATCTCCAGGGCGATCTTCTGCTGGCGCAGGGACAGCTGGGGCGCCAGACGGACAATCTCCTGACTCTGGCGCGTCACGGGAAAGTCGTGGCCGAAGACGACCGTGTCGCTTTCGGCCATGCCGGGAGCGGCGGCGGTCAATCCTTCAAAGAAGTAGCTCGGCTCGACCTTGAAGAACTGCGCAATCTCCCAGAGCTTGGACGAGGAGATGCGGTTGGCCCCCTTCTCGTACTTCTGAACCTGCTGGAACGTCAGGCCCAGCGCAGCCCCCAGCTGGCTCTGGCTGTAGCCTAGCGTCTTGCGCCGCGCCTCGACCCGCTTGCCGACATGGCGGTCCACCAGATGGGGTCCGTCGTCGCTCTTTGTACGCGCCATGATCGCCGCCTCCAGAAGCAATTTCCGCTCGGCATTTTAGCCTGAATGAGCCTCAATCTACAGGATGTCATCTTAATTCCCGGAGAGACTCCTGCGGCGCGAAATCCATGAACGCATCGGCCAGAGTCCCGCCCCCAGGGCAAGAATCAACATCAGGCCGAAACCGGTGTCGCCGATCCTGCTGTACAGGGTCGGCGCCAGCGCCCGGGGCAGGCGCGCGTCGATGACGCCGCTTTCGCCCGGCTCCAGGCGCTTGCCTGGAACAACCCGGCCCCAGGGGTCGATCAGCGCTGAAACCCCCGTCGGGGTGGCCCGGGCCATGGGCAGGCCCGTCTCGATCGCCCGGTAGCTGGCCAGATTCAGGTGCTGGACAGGACCCGAGGTGCGGCCGAACCAGGCGTCGTTGGACACATTGGCGATCCATGCGGGCCGCGCAGCCCCCCCCGGGGTAAAGCCGGGATAGAGGCTCTCGTAACAGATCAGCGGCTGCACGTCGGGCAAACCGGGCAAAGCCAGCGGCGCCGGCGCCGGGCCGGCGCTGAAGTCGGCCGGCACATGCACCAGACTGCGCAGACCGGTCCAGCTCATCAGGTCGCCGACCGGAAGGTACTCGCCGAACGGCACCAGCCGGTGCTTGTCATAGACGGCCTCCACCCTCAGGCCCGCGTCGCCGGCGTCTGACAGGGCGAAGAGGCTGTTGAAATAACGCCACTCGCCTTTGGGAGTCGGCTCTGCGCGACTGAAGCCCGCCAGAAGTGTCTGACCCGGCTGAACCGCCCGCGCCATTGCGGCGGCCACGGGCGAGCCCTGGGCGAACGCTTCATTGGCCGTGATGGGCAAGGCGCCCTCGGGCCAGACGATCACGTCCGGAACCTGCGCTCCCGGCCGGGCCGTGAGATTCACATAGCGCTGGACTATGGCCTCGAAATTCTCCGCGTCCCACTTGGCCTGTTGCTGCACGTCGGCCTGGACGATACGCACGGTCGTGTCGGACGCTTCTGGCCGCGCCACGCTGAGGCGATGGGCGCCGCTGACCATAATGGCGCCGATCATCAGCATGCCCAGCACCGCCGCTCCGACACGAGTCTTCAGTCGTCCCGCGCTGAACAGGGGCCCGATCAGGGACGCCCCCGCCACCGTGACGAGACTGAGCCCATAGATTCCCGCCAGCGCCGCGAACTGCGACGCCGCAGAGCCCGCGCCCCAGGCGGCGCCCGCCGGATTCCAGGGAAAGCCGGTCAGGATCGTGCCTCGCAGCCACTCCAAGCCGCAGAAAGCCGCCGCGAACAGCAACGGCCGGAGCGGGTGGCCGGCCACATGGAAACGGCGATAGATCGCCACGGCCCCGCCCCAGAACAGCGCCAGCCCCGCCGGCAGCAGCGAGGCGGCGAACGGCGCCATCCAGGCGTGGGCCTCGGCGTTGACCAGAAAAGCCTCCGCCACCCACCAGCAGCTGATGAAGAAATAGGCGAAACCCGCCAGCCAGCCGAGCCCGAACGCTCCGCGTGTGGTCAGGGTCCGCTCGGCCAGCAGCATGAGGGCCGGATAGGCGAGAATCCCGAAAAGGAAACCGAAAGGCGGGTGCGCCGCCGCCGCCGCCGCCCCAAGGATCAGCGCTGTCAGACCCGCGCCCATCCGGAGCCATGCGCCACGGACCCGTCGGCGCGGAGCCGCACCCACCGTTTCAGGCTCGGCGTAGACAGGCGCGGCAGGGTCGGTTTCAGGTGTCATTTCGAGACAGATACGGATCAGGGATCCCCAGCGCCGCAAGATGCGTGCGCTCCAGCGCCTCCATCGCCTCGGCCTCGTCATGCGCTTCGTGATCATGCCCGGTCAGGTGCAGCACTCCGTGGATGACCAGATGACTCAGGTGGTCGGCAAAGGGCTTGCCCTGCTGCCGGGCTTCCGCCGCGCAGACTCCATGGGCCAGGACGATGTCGCCCAGATGGGGCCGGGCGCTCGCCGGCGCTGGAAAGGACAGCACATTGGTGGGCTTGTCCTTGCCGCGGAACCGGGCGTTCAGGTCGCGCACGGTGTCGTCGTCGGTCAGCAGGATCACCACGTCGCCCGGCGGCGCAGCCTGTTCAGCCGCCCGGACAACAACGCCCCGAACATCCGGGACGTCGACGGACCAGGTCTCGTCCTCGACCTCGATATCGATCATGGCGCGGTCGCGTCGCCGCCCCGCGCGGCGGCCGCGTCGGCGTCATAGGCCCGCACGATCCGCTCCACCATGGCGTGGCGCACCACGTCCGCGGCCTCGAAGCGCAGCACGCCGACGCCCTTCACGTTCTCCAGAATGCGTAGGGCGTGCGGCAGGCCGGAGTCCCGCGTGTTGACCAGATCCACCTGGCTGGGGTCGCCGGTCACGACCATGCGCGCGCCCTCGCCAAGCCGGGTCAGCACCATCTTCATCTGCAGCCGGGTGAGGTTCTGGGCCTCGTCCGCGATGATGAAGGCGTGGGACAGGGTCCGGCCGCGCATGAAGGCGATGGGCGCGGCCTCGATCTCGCCCTTGTCCCGTCGGCGGCGCACATCGTCGGCGCCCAGGATTTCGTTCAGCGCCTCCCAGATGGGCGCCAGATAGGGGTCGACCTTCTCATTCAGGTCACCCGGCAGAAAGCCCAGCTTTTCGCCCGCCTCCACCGCCGGCCGGGTGATGACCAGACGGTCCACCTGTCCACGCCGCAGCAGGGACGCGCCGTAAGCGGCCGCAAGGAAGGTCTTGCCCGTGCCCGCCGGGCCAACGCCGAAGGTCAGCTCGCACCGGGCCAGGGCCTCCAGATAGCGCGCCTGGGCCGGCGTCTTGGGGGCGATGGCGCCGCGACGGCCCACGGGCAGCGCCACGCCCTCGGGCGTCTTGCCGCCGGAGCGCTGGGCGCCCAGCGCCGTGCGCACGTCCGCCTCGGTGATCTCGGCCCCCAGATCAGCCCGCTTGGCCAGCACCTCGACCACACGCTTGGCCGCCGCCCGGTCCCTGGTCGAGCCGTTGATGGACACCCCGCCGCCCGGCGATTCCACCAGAACCTTGAAGGCGTCCTCGATGAGGGCCACGTGGCGGCTGCCCGGCCCGATCACGGACCTGAGGGCGACATCGGACAGGGCGAGGAACTCGGACTCTCTGGACATTACTGGGCCCTGACGCTCGCGACGCGGTCGCTCGCAGCTTGAGGGCGGAGGGAGGTCATGCTGTCGGTCGCCTGTGACGTGAAGGAACTCTGCGGCTCATCAACCAGCGCGCCGGTCAGACTGTTCTGCTGGCCGCGTTCGATGCGGACCGGGACGATCTGGCCCATCAGGTGGTCGGCGTGCTCCACGTATACGGACTGCAGATAGGGCGAGCGGCCGATGGCCTGACGCCCATGACGGCCCTTGCGCTCGAACAGCACCGGCAGGACCTTGCCCGCCTGGGACTGATTGAAGGCGACCTGCTGTTCAAACAGCAGGGCCTGCAACGCCTGAAGGCGTTCGGACGCCACATGGGGCTCCACCTGCGCGCCCATGGTCGCCGCCGGGGTGCCCGGGCGCGGCGAATAGATGAACGAGAAGGCAGAGGCGTAATTCACCCGCCGCACCAGGTCCATGGTGTCCTCGAAGTCCCGGTCGGTCTCGCCGGGGAAGCCGACGATGAAATCGCCCGACAGGGCTATGTCCGGCCGGCTGGCGCGGATGCGGTCGATCAGATCGAAGTACTTCTGACGCCCGTGCTTGCGGTTCATCAGCCGCAGCAGCCGGTCCGACCCTGACTGCACCGGCAGGTGCAGATAGGGCATCAGGGCGTCCAGCTCGCCGTGCGCCGCAATCAGGTCGTCTCCCATGTCGTTGGGATGGCTGGTCGTGTAGCGAATGCGGTCCAGCCCCTCGATCTCCGCCAGAGCGCAGGCCAGCCGGGCCAGGGTCCAGATCTCGCCGGTCGGGCCCACGCCGTCATAGGCGTTGACGTTCTGGCCCAGCAGGGTCACCTCGCGCACGCCGCGCGCCGCCAGTTGGCGCGCCTCGCTCAGGATGTCGGCGGCCGGGCGCGACCATTCGGCGCCGCGGGTGTAGGGCACCACGCAGAAGGTGCAGAACTTGTCGCAGCCCTCCTGCACGGTCAGGAACGCCGTCGGACCCTTGACGCCCCGCGCGCCGATTTTCTCATTGGTCAAGGCGTCGAACTTGGCGTTGGGGGCGAAGTCGGCGCCGATGCGCTCGCCCCGCGCCCGCGCCGTGCGGGTCAGCAGCTCGGGCAGCTGGTGATAGGCCTGCGGCCCCACCACCAGATCCACGGCGGGCTGACGGCGCATGATCTCCTCGCCCTCGGCCTGGGCCACGCAGCCGGCCACAGCGATGGTCATGGCACCCCGGCCGTTCGAGGCCTTCTCGTCCTTGAGCATCCTCAGCTTGCCCAGCTCGGAATAGACCTTCTCGGCCGCCTTCTCGCGGATGTGGCAGGTGTTCAGGATGACGAAGTCGGCGTCCTCGGGCGTGTCGGTCGGCGCATAGCCCAGCGGGCGCAGCACGTCGGCCATGCGCTCGGAGTCATAGACGTTCATCTGGCAGCCGTAGGTCTTGATGAACAGGCGCTTTTCGGCCCGTTCGGACGTCGGCTTGTCTTGGGCGTCGATCATCGCGCGGTTATGGGGATTTAGGACCGCCCCCACAAGCGCCAGCGCCGAATCAGGCGTCCTCGGTGCGACGGTTGTGCCGGGTGAAGATCAGGCCCTCGCGGCTGGTGGGCGAAGCGCCCTCGATGGCCGTGCCGTACAGTTCCAGCTTGTGCCCTATCAGCTTGAAACCCAGCCTCTCGGCGATCTCGGTCTTCAGCCGTTCGATCTCGGCGTCATAAAATTCGATGACCTCGCCGGACTTGGTGTCGATGAGGTGGTCATGATGGTCGTCGCCCGCTTCTTCATAGCGGCTGCGGCCGTCGCCGAAGTCGTGCTTCTCGACCACGCCCGCCTCTTCGAACAGACGCACGGTGCGGTACACCGTGGCGATGGAGATGTGCGGATCGATGGCCGAGGCGCGGCGGTACAGCTCCTCCACATCGGGGTGGTCTTCAGCTTCCGACAGCACGCGCGCGATGACGCGACGTTGCTCGGTCATGCGCATGCCGCGCTCGGCGCAGAGTTTCTCGATCCGGTCCATGACTCCAGAATAGTCATCCCCCGGCCAAGAGGAAAGCGTTCACGCCAAGTTGAGAGCCAGTATCAGCGCGTCGGCCCGCGCCCCGTCCGGTCGGGCGTAATATGCAGGGCGCTTCCCGGCCAGCTCAAACCCCCGGGAAGCGTACAGGGTCAGCGCCGCAGTATTGTCATGGGCCACCTCGAGGACCAGACGAACCACGCCCAGATCCCGGGCGTTTTTCACGGCCTGATCCAGCAAGGCGCCGCCCGTTCCTTGTCGCCGGGCTTCGGGATGCACGGCCAGGGTGACGATCTCAGCCTCGTCCGCCGCGCGCCGCCACAGCAGGAATCCGTTCTGCGCGACCTCCAGTTCCGCCCCCGGCATGTCCAGCAACGCCGTGATCGCCGCAGCGTCCCAGGGCGTGTCGAAAGCCGAGGCGTGGATGGCCGCCAGATGCGCCGGGTCCTTCATTCCGGAGCGCGCCCGCCCGGGAGTTTGGCGTCCGGCGCCCTCAGATAGAGCGGCCTCGCCTCGCCCTGTGGCTGCTCTGCGGCCACACGCGCCAGCGCCCTGGGCGAAGGCGCAGCGAGAACGATCGTCTCGACGCCGGGCGCAGACGTCAGGGCGGCGCCCGATCCCACAGCGATGCGCGCCTGCGTCCCGGCCATCCGCGCGGCCGCGGCCTCAAGGTTGAGGGCGGCGGGATCATCCAGCGGGGCGCCGTCCTGAAACGGCTGTCCGTAGACTTGCCCCCGCCGCGCATCGATCAGGGCCCACACCACCCCCCGGGACTCCACGTCGTGCGCGAAAGCCCCCAGAGTGGACAGGCCCGAAACGGGCCGATCAAGCGCCAGTCCCAGCCCCTGGGCAAACGCCAGCCCGACCCGCAGACCGGTGAACGAGCCTGGTCCGGTGGTTACGGCGATGCGGGCCAGATCATCGTAGCTCCAGCGCGCCGCCGCCATGACCGTCCTGACCATGCCGCCAAGACGCTCCTGATGGCCCCGCGTCATGCCTTCGGTTGCGGCCGCAACCACGAGCGAATGGTCAGCCGCGACGGCGGTGCAGGCGCCCAGCGCCGTGTCGATGATCAGGGTCTTCATCAGGCCGCCGCAATAGGCCCCTCAGGCCGGCCGCGCCAGTCCCTCCACGATCACGCCCACCGCCCGGCGCTGTCCCATGTCATGAATGCGGGCGAAGTCCCGTGACAAGGCGCGCCCTTCCGGCGTGTCCAGCAGCGCCTCCAGTCCATCCCGCCCGCCCTGCGCAGGGAAAAAGGCCGACACCGGCTGGTCCAGTTCGCGGGCGAGCCGGTAGAGAGTCGAGGCCGACACCCGGTTGGCCCCGCTTTCGTACTTCTGAAGTTGCTGGCCGCTCAGGGACAGGCGCGCGGCCAGGGCGTGCTGGGAAAGGCCAAGGTCAGTACGAAATCGTCGGATGGCGTCACCCAGATCGCGGTCCAGCAAATCCGCCTCGGGCGAAGGGTGGGGCGAGCGGCGGGGCATGGAAACCTCCAGGGACGGCGACGCCTGAAGGTTTCATTTTCGAGCGCAAAATACAACCATATTGTTTCATTGCGGCCAGTCCACGCCCTCCAGGCGCGCCACCACCGCCCCTACGGGCCCGATATGGCCGCGCTCCAGCACGCGCTTGTCGCCGCCCGGACTGCGAAGAATCACGGTGTCGCGGTCGCCCCGATGATAAAGACCGATTACAGGCCCGTCGTCCGTCTCGACCACGCAGCCCTGATCCCGCCGGGGCCAGACAGAGAGGTCATAGACCAGAACCACGCCTGATACGGCCCAGGGCGCCAGATCATCATCTCGGAGTTGCAAGGTCCGTCTGACCGGCTCACGGTAACCCTTTACGGAAAAGGCCCTTCCGCCTTCCTCAAATCGTTCCGCGGCCGGTATGGGCGAGGCGGGTTGACGCGCCGTCTCCAGCGCCAGATCCTCCGGGGTCAGGTCAAGCGCGGCGGTGAGGCGGCGTTGAACATCCGGTCGAAACATGCCGGGACGACGGCCTGCCTCGTACAGGCCCCAGGCCTGACTCGTCACGCCCATGCGCGCGCCGGCCTCGGCCTGGCTCAGGCCGCGCGCCTTGCGCAGGGCGGCCAGGGCCTGGCCGAGCACATTGGCCTGCGGGTCATCGCGGAAACGCGTCATGCAAACAGCATGAACCGCCTTGCACTCACTGGCGAGCGACCATTTGGTTTCAGAGCGTCTGTTCGACCCGCTCAACCTCGGGCACGTAATGACGCATCATGTTCTCGACGCCGGCCTTCAGAGTGGCGGATGATGACGGACAACCGGCGCAGGCCCCGCGCATGCGCAGCCACAGCACCCCGTCGGCCTCATCGAAGCGATCGAACAGGATATCCCCGCCGTCCTGGGCCACCGCAGGGCGGATACGCGTGTCCAGCAAGGCCTTGATCTCGCGCACCACGTCGCTGTCACCCTCCCCGCCCGCGTGACCGTCAGCCTCCGCCGCCTCGCCGCGCGTCAGGGGCGCCCCGGAGGTGAAGTGGTCCATCAGGGCGGTCAGCACCGGGGCCTTGAGGGCGCTCCAGTCCGGGCCGGCGGCGGAGCGCGTCACGGCCACGTAGTCAGCCCCGAAGAACACCCCTTCGACCCCTTCCAGCTGGAACAGGCCTTCCGCAAGCGGTGAAACCCCGGCCTCATCGATGGTCCGGAACTCCAGCGCTCGCTCGGGCGAGACGTCCCGGCCGGGCAGGAATTTGACGACGTTGGGATTCGGAGTGGCTTCGGTCTGGATGAACATGGTCCTGAGATGCGCGCCCTGAGGCCGTTTCGCAAGGTCAGGCCAGATCCTCGACCTCCTGGTCGTCCAGATCCCCCGGCACCACGGTGATGGGCAGACGGCGGCCGCCCACACCCGCGCCCTCCTTGGCCATGGCCGCCACCAAAGGCCCCGGGCCGCGCCCGCCCACGGCTGCGGCCAGCACGAGGATCTTGATCTCCGGGTCGGCGTCCACCGCCCGGATAATGGCCTCGCGCGTTTCAGCTTCCTCCACCAGAAACACCGGCGCGGCGCCCGACAGCGCCGCCGCCTTTTCGCCGATCCGGTTCAGCAGCGCCTCGGCCTCCTCCCGCTGCTGCCGCTCGATCTCCTCCCGAACCCCGGACCAATGCTCAAAGGCCGAAGGCGGAATGGCGCGCAACAGCACCACGCGCCCTCCGGTGGAGCGGGCCCTGCGCGCGGCGAAGCGCAACGCCGAATCAAACTCGGGGGTGTCGTCCACCACCACCAGGAATTTACGCGGCATGGTCAGCCCCCCGTCTGGTTTCAGCCGAACCGTTTGGTCGCAGCCATGGACTGCGCGGCCGCGGCGGCGAAGTCGCGCACCGCAACATTGGCGATGGTCAGCTTGGCGAAGCTCCAGCCGTGGCCGGACTGTTCGATCTCGTCCACCGCCCGTCGCACGCCCTCGGCGATGCCCTGTCGATCGCCCACCCAGCCATCGACGGCGGCTTCGGCGGTCTTCTCGCTCTCCCCCACGGCCTCCTTGCAGCCCCGGGCCACGGCGCGGGTGATGACAACCTGCTCCGCCATGAAGTCCTCGACCATGCGGCGCACAGCCAGCCGCTCATAATGGTCGGCGGAGGCCAGGGAACCGGCGGCCGCGCGCAGGCGGTCCAGATCGAATGCCGCGCCGACCTGATGGTAAAGCCTCGCCATGGCGGGCGGCGACCATTTCGCCTCACGAGACAGATCAGCGATGTCGCTGGCCGCCACCATGGGACGCATCAGGGCGATGATGGCGGCCAGTTCGCGCGGCGCGCCCGCCTCGACAAAGCTTTCCTTGCGCGACTTGAGCCGCGCCTGCTCGAACCGGGACAGGACAGACGCGCCAGCCTCACGCAGTTCATCCGCCGCCTTGCGATAGGCCTTTATCAGATCGCCCACGCCGCCCATGTTCTGACGCGCTACACGGCGCGCCAGCCAGAAGGTCTGGCGACGCAGAACGACGGCGATTTCTTCATACAATCGCAACTGCGCCTCGGCCTGGATCTTGCCGTCAAGGGCAGAAACCGCGGCCCAGGCCTCGTCCAGGCGGAAGATGCGCCGGGCGGCCTCGAACCCGATGGTCAGGGCGGTGGTGTCGCATTCCGCGCTGATGCGAAGGCGCTCCGGGAATGTGGGGCCGCACATGTTCACGATGTCGTTGCACAATACCGTCGCCACGATCTCGCGACGTAGCCGGTGGCTGTTCATGGCCTTGTCGAACTTGCCCAGCGCTTCGGGGAAATAGCCCTCCAGAACCCCTTCGAAGAAGGGATCCTCAGGCGCTTTCGACGCCACGATGTCTTCGGCTAGCTCCAGCTTGGAATAGGCGGTCAGGACCGCCAGTTCGGGTCTTGTCAGGCCCGCCTCGGCGGCGCGCATCTCGGACAGCCGCGCATCGCCCGGCAAGCCCTCCACAACGCGATCCAGTTTCCCCTGTGTCTCCAGACGGTGCATGAAGCGTGTCTGGGCCTCCAGCTCCGCCACCGCATTGCGCTCCTGCAGACTGATGGCGAGGGTCTGATCGTAATTGTGGACCAGCACCTTGCGGGCCACGTCCTCGGTCATCGAGGCCAGAAGGGCGTTGCGGGCCTTCTCCTTCAGCTTGCCCGCCGCGATGGCCGAACCGGTCAGAATCTTGATGTTGACCTCATGATCGGAGGAATCCACGCCGGCCGAGTTGTCGATGGCGTCCGTGTTGATCCGTCCGCCGTTGCGCGCGAAGCCTATCCGGCCCTCCTGGGTCAGACCCAGATTGGCGCCCTCGCCCACGACCCTGGCTCTCAGATCAACGCCGTTGACGCGAATGGCGTCATTGGCCTTGTCGCCCACCTGCAGGTCGGTTTCGTGCGCCGCCTTCACATAGGTGCCGATGCCGCCGAAGTAGAGCAGCTCCGCCGGGGCGGTGATGATCGCTTTCATCAGGGTGAAGGGATCAACTTCCTCCGCATCGATCTCCAGCGCCGCCCGGATTTCGGGCGTCAGCCTGATGGACTTGGCCGAACGCGGAAACACGCCCCCGCCCCTGGATATCTTCGACGCGTCGTAGTCCTGCCAGGAGGAACGCGGCAGCTCGAACAGGCGCTTGCGCTCCTTGAAGGAGGTCGCGGGATCAGGATCGGGATCGATGAAGATGTCCCGGTGATCGAACGCCGCGACCAGACGAATCTGCTTCGACAGCAGCATGCCGTTGCCGAACACGTCGCCGGACATGTCGCCCACGCCCACCACCGTGAAGGGTTCGGACTGTATATCCTTGCCCATCTCGCGGAAGTGGCGCTTGACGGCCTCCCAGGCGCCGCGGGCGGTAATGCCCATTTCCTTGTGGTCGTAGCCGGCCGAGCCGCCCGACGCGAAGGCGTCCCCCAGCCAGAAACCGTAATCCGCCGAAACACCGTTGGCGATGTCCGAGAAGGTGGCGGTGCCCTTGTCTGCCGCCACCACCAGATAGGGGTCGTCGTCTTCCCACGCGACCACCGAGGGAGGACGCACCACCTCGCCGGAGGCCACAATGTTGTCCGTCAGGTCCAGCAATCCGCACAGGAAGGTCTTGTAGGCCCTGATCGCTTCGGCCTGCACCACATCCCGACTCCCGCCGCGCGGCAGGCACTTGGGATAGAATCCGCCCTTGGAGCCGACCGGCACGATCACGGCGTTCTTGACCTGCTGCGCCTTGACCAGACCCAGCACCTCGGTGCGGAAATCATCCCGCCGGTCCGACCAGCGCAAGCCCCCTCGCGCCACGGGCCCGAAGCGCAGATGCGCGCCCTCTACATGGGGCGCCCAGACGAAGATTTCTCGATGGGGCTTGGGCGCCGGCAGGTCGGCAAGTTCGCGCGAGGCGATCTTGATGGAAATGTAGGACTTGGGACCGCCGTCCTCGGCGATCTGATAGAAGTTCGTACGCTTGACGGCCTGGATCAGCAGCGACAACCGGCGCAGGGCCCGATCATGATCCAGGCTGGCCACGTCCTGCAGGGCCCTGTCGATATCGGCGACCAGCGCCTTGACGGCCTTTTCACGCCCCTGGGCATGCTCGTAGGACGGGTCGAACCTGGCATGGAACAGATCCAGGAGGGCGCGGGCCACCACGCGATGTTCGCGCAGGGCTTCTTCCTGCACGGCCTGGCTGGGGTCCATGCCGGTCTGCTGGCGATAGCGCGCCAGGGTCCGGATCAGGGCCGCCTGGCGCCAGTCCACGCCCAGTTCGATCACCAGCCGGTTGAAGCCGTCGCTTTCGGTGCGGCCGGTCCAGACTGCGGCGAAGGCCTCCTCGAACGGTTTCTTGATGTCGCCAAAACTGAGGCCCTCGCCCCTCGGGTCCTCCATCAGGAATTCGTGCACATGCACCGCTATGCCGCCGGCGGGCTTCAGCGAGTGGCCATACTCCTCGATGGTCTTCAGCCCCATGTCCGCCAGGATCGGCAGGACATCGGACAGGGGGGCCGGGTCGCCGCGGCGATACAGCTTGAACCGGAACTGAAGGCTGGAGTCTTCAGGCAGCCGGAAGGCGCGCACCGCCACGGACGAGCCGCCAGCCTCCTCTCCGAGGACGTCGAACTCGAACAGATCCGTGACCGCTTCCACCGCGTCATAGCGGTCACGGTATCCCGCCCCGAAAGCCTCGGACCATTTGGAGATCAGGGCGCCGATCTGGGCCTCGGCCACACCCGCGCGGCGCGCCGCATGCTCAAAACGATCCGCCCAGGTGCGGCTGGTCTCCATGACCATGGCCTCGAGTTCATCCAGGTCCGGATCCAGATGTTCTCCAGGCTCCACCCCGATGATGTAGTGGATGCGCACCAGGGGGGCGTCGGTCAGCTGCGGATACCAGGCTGACAGGCGACCGCCCCAGGCGGCCGCCAGAAGGCGGCCGATGCGCTCCCGGACGCTGGCGTCGAACCGTTCCCGTGGCACATACGCCAGCACCGAGATAAACCGGTCGAACGGGTCCTTGCGGGTGAAAATCTTGACCCGGGGCCGATCCAGCAGGTGCAGAACCCCGCCGGCGATCTCCAGCAACTCATCTTCCGTCATCTGGAAGAGTTCATCGCGGGGGTAGTTCTCGAGGATGTTGCGAAGGCGCTTGTGGTTGTGGCTGCCGGGCGCCTTGCCTGCCCGCTCCAGCGCATTCCTCACCTTGCGCCGGATCAGCGGAACTTCGGAGGCCGCACGGTCATAGGCCTCGGCGGTGAACAGGCCCACAAACCGGGTCTCGCCCGCCGCCTTGCCGTCAGCGCCGTAACGCTTGACCCCCACATAATCCATATAACCCCGGCGATGGACCCGACTGCGCAGATTGGCCTTGGCCACGCTGACGGGTTCGCCGAGGTTCAGCTGACGCTTCATCTGCCGTGTCAGGACCGCCGGTTCGCTGGCCCTGCGCAATACCCGGCGTTCCGGGTCGCGCAAAACGCCCAGTCCGTCCCCCGACTGCGACAGGGGCGCCTCGGCCTCATAGGCTCCGTCCTTCGTGCGGGGAAATTCGTACTCGCGCGCGCCCAGAAAAACGAAATGATCGTCGTTCAGCCACTTCAGAAACGCCAGATTCTCTTCAAGGGCCTCCGGATCGATGGGTGGCCCCTGGCTGATCAGGTCGTCGACACAACGCTGCATCAGCGCGGTCATGCGACCATGGTCCGTGACGGCTGAGCGTACGTCCGCCAGGGTCGCGGTCAGACCTGTGGTCACCGCCTTGCGCCGCTCCGGCGGCAAGGTGTCGACGATGACCAGGATCATGGATTCGCGCGACTCCGCCTCGACACGCGCGCCCGCCGCGTCACGCCCGACCCTGAGCAGGGGGTGGAACATGGCCCGCACGGAGACGCCGGCGGCGGCCAGGTCGCCCATGACGCTGTCCACCAGGAACGGGGCGTCGTCCTGGATCACCTGGATGGCGTCGTAGCCCAGCGCCCGCCCCTCACAATCCGAGATCGCCGCAATGTCGATCAGCGGGTCATCGCCGGTCTTGCGCTTGTCGCCCAGAAGCCAGAACGCGGCCAGGACACAGGCCAGATCATCAGGCCCCACCTCGGGGGTCTCGTCGGCGGCGTAGTCTTCCTGGGCCTGACGCAGAAACTCCGTCTGCAGGGCGTCGGGCTTGCCCTTCTGGCCCAGGGCTTTGAGGAAGCGCTTGCCCAGCGCCTCCAGGTCAGGGGCATTGTCGGCGCCCGCGCTGGATTCCTTCGCCGGGGTCCGGTTTTCGCCGCGCATGATGTTTCCGTCCGAGCCGCGGCCGTGAGCCGCTTTAGTTCTGATCTTTAGGCTGACCCTAGCCGGGTTGTGCGCCCGATCAACCATTTCGCCCTAGCTAGTTCAGCCGCGTGTTCCGCGAAAGGGGCAAAGAGAAGGGCCGGACGTCGCACGACGCCCGGCCCGTTACGGGTCTTTCGCTCTAGAACCGGTAGGCCGCCGTCAGGCGGAAGGTGTGCGTGTTGAATTCGTCGCTGGTGCGGGTCATGTCCGTCCCGCCCGGATTGGTGATCAGGAACGGATTGCCCTCCGGGGCGGGCCCGCCGGCGCGGATCACATGATCGCCCGCGTCCAGCGACGTGTAGAGGTATTCCGCGCCGACGCTGAGGTTGTCCGTCACCCGGTGCTCCACGCCCCCGCCCAGTTGCCAGCCCTTGGCGTCCTCATCGTCTTCCTGCACGGTGAAGCTGTTGGCGCCGTTGCCGGTGAAGAAGCTGTTCGTGATCCGGCCATAGGCAGCGCCGCCGGTCACATAGGGTAGCGTGTCGCCCATGGCGTAGCCGGCCCTCAGGCGTGCGGCGGCCGTCCAGTCGAGAGTGCGGGTCAGGGTGTACAGCGTGGGTGTCGTGCTGAAGCCTGTGACGCTGTCCTCCACGTCGACGCGGCTGGCTTCGCCCACCACGCCCACGACCCAGTTGCCGAACTGCCAGTCATAACCGCCCCGAACGCCGAAACCGGCGCCGTCGTGGTCCCTGCTGCAGCCGTCAGCCGGCGTGGGGCCGTTGCCGGCGTTGACGCAGTAGCCCGGGGCGAAGGCGTTGCCTCCCGTGGCCGTGGGCACCCGGTCGCCGTATTCACCGTCCAGGTCGGTGTCGAACGTCAGGGTTTCGTTCTGATCATGGTCATTGACCGAATAGTCGAACGAGCCGCCCACATAGGGGCCGCTCCAGTCCCGGGGCGCGTTCTGGGCGTGAGTGAGCCCGGCGGACAGGGTGAGTGCGGCGGCGGAGGCGCCGATCATCATCAGGGTTTTCATGAGAGACTGATCCTTCGTTGCGGATCGGCCTTCGCGCGAAGGCGATCGCCGACCGTGGGCGCCCCTCCCAGGCAGCCTAATACGCGCTCCGGGCGTGTTGGATGCAGAAAAAGTCCTGCTATTTCAATGATGGCCCAATTGAGAACCGCCGGGCGCGAGGCGCCCGGCGGTCTCTAGGCCGATCCAGGGAGGGGGAGAGGATCGGCCGCTGACCCGGCCATCGGGAGGGGGAGGGAGAAGGCCGGGCTGCTGATAGCCAGATAGGCGGGCGAAAGCGGCGATCAAGTGGCCGTGCCGGCGCCCGCGTCTTTCCGCCGCAGTCTGTCCAGAAGCGATCGCCTGGCGGGCTTCGGGACAGGCTCCCGCGGGTCCTCGGCATAGGGCTCGCCGTCGCCGGACAGCAGGATCGCGATCCAGCGCGAGCCCTTGAACTCCGCCAGAATGGCCATGGCCGCCACAGCCAGCGGCGTGGACAGGAACATCCCCACCACGCCCCAGATCTGGCCCCAGAAGGCCAGCGACAGCAGAACCACCACCGGATCGATGTTCTGATTATCCCCCTGCATGCGCGGCTGAATCACATTGCCCATGATGAACAGCAGCGCCTGCAGCCCCGTCAGCAGCACCACCGCCTGCCAGTAGGTCTCGAACTGCACCAGGGCGAACAGCGGCGGAGCCAGTCCGGCGATGGCGCCGCCCAGGATCGGAATATAGCCCACGATGAAAATGACGAAGGTCCAGAAGCCGGCATTCTCCAGCCCCACCGCCCGCATCAGCACATAGGCCACCGCGCAGATCATGGCGCCGGTCACGGTCTGGACCCACAGGTAGCCCTCGACTCCGCCCCGCACCCGCTCGAACACCGCCATGGCCTCCTGCCGATCATGGCGGCGGGGAAACATGTTCACGATCTTCTTTCTGAAGCCCACCTGGGACGCGAGAAGGAAGCCGAGATAGACCAGAACAAAGAAGGCGCCAGTGGCGATATTCTGCACATCCACGGCAACCTCGGCGAGGAGCCCGCGCAGGTCTATCTCGCCAATCAGTTCCCGTGCTGTGGGGGCGACCTCGACGCCGATCAGTCCCGCGATGTCGGCGATAATGGCGTCCAGCCGCTCCACAACCGTCGTGGCCTGGGCGATGAAGCCCGCCGCCCCGTCGACGATGATCCAGATGGAAGCGATGAAGGCCAGCAGTACAAGGGTCACGGCAGCGGCCATGGATAGCCCATTAGCCAAGCCCGTGCGGTTTTCGATGACCCGGCGCACCCCGTCGATCATGATCAGCAGGAAGATCGCCATGGCCAGGGGCGTCAGTATGTCCCTTAGCCAGTAGATGGCCGCCCCCGCCGCCACCACGGCCAGAATGACCAGGGCGTTTCTGGACACGGCCGAGCCGGTGAGGGAGAGGGGCGATTTCATGGATCCCTTGTCCGCGGCGCCGGGTCGCGCGTCAATCGCCGAGGGCCGACCCTGATCAGACGATGCGGAGGGGGAAGATCCGCCCGACGGCGCCAAGGGGCCGTCGGGCGAAGAGTGGTGGCTATTCCCGGCCGCCCATGAAGGCCAGCAGGAACTGGAACAGGTTCACGAAATTGATGAACAGGGCCAGGGCGCCGAAACCGGTCGCAACGCCCATGGCGGCCTTGTCGCCGCCCAGCGCGTAATAGGTCATCTTCAACCGCTGCGTATCAAAGGCGATCAGGCCGGAGAAGATCAGCACGCCCAGGGCGTTGATGACGAAGTACATCATCGGGTTCTGCAGGAACATGTTGACGACCATGGCGATCACTAGGCCGATCACGCCCATGACCAGGAAGGTGCCCCAGCCGGACATGTCCTTCTTGGTGGTGTAGCCCCACAGGCTGAGCGCGCCAAAGGCGGCGGCCGTCACGAAGAAGGTCGAAGCGATGGACGTGCCCGTATAGACCAGGAACACGACGCCCAGCCCGGCGCCGATGGTGGCGACCACGGCCCAGTAGAGCAGGTTCACTCCACCCGCCGTCGGGTTCTTCATGAAGAACATGGAGCCGAACAGCATGGCCAGGGGCGCGAAGGCCACGATCATGCCCAGCGGGGTGTAGCCGACGCCGCCCTGGGCGGTTTCGGCGAACAGATACTGGCCCACAGCCGGCACATTGCCGGTCACGTAGGCCAGGGCGCCGGCCACAATCAGGCCCAGGGCCAGCTTGTTGTAGACGCCCAGCATGAAGGCGCGCAGGCCGGCGTCCACCGCCATGTCCGCGCGGGCCGGAGCCTGGGCCGGATAACCTCGGTTGAAGTCGTTCATCGCGTCTCTCTATCTCCAAATGGCCGGGTCAGGACCCGGACCTCTCCCCGAATATCGGAATCCGCGCCCGCCCTTGCAAGCAAAACCGGTCTGTCGCGGTGCGCGGCGCCGCGTTAGGGATGCAACATGGTCCGACTGTTCACCGCTGTTCCGATTCCTTTCGACATCGCTGAAGGGCTTTCGCGCCGCCAGCGGGGCCTGCCCGGGGCGCGCTGGCGGCCCGCCGAGGCGCTGCACATCACCCTGGCGTTCTATGGCGATGTCACTGGACCATGCGCCGATGACCTGACGGCCGAACTGACAAGGGCGCGCGTTGATCCGTTCGAGCTGACGCTTGAAGGCGTCGGAGCCTTCGGTGAGGACCACCGGAGCCGCGCCCTCTGGGCCGGAGTTGCAGCCTCGGAGCCCCTGGACATCCTGGCGGGCCGGTGCCGGGCGGCGGCGCTGAGGGCGGGCGTGGCCCTGGAATCCCGTGACTATCGGCCGCACGTCACCCTCGCCTATTTGAGGGGAGCCCAGGACGACCGGGTGGGCGCCTGGATGACCGGCCACAACCTGCTGAAATCCCCGCCGTTCCGGGTTGACCGGTTCGGGCTCTACGCCAGCGTCCTGACCGGCGCGGGATCCCACTACACCCTTGAGCGGGAGTATTTGTTTTGACCGATGTGAGGATCGAGACCGAGCGGCTGATCCTGCGGCCTGTCGAAATGGCGGACTTCCCCCGCTGGGCGGAGTTCATGGCTGACGAGGAGAGCGCAAGGTTCCTGGGCGGCGGCCAGAAGCCCGCAGCCGCGTGGCGCGGATTCATGAGCATGGCGGGCGCGTGGCATCTCACCGGTGTGTCCATGTTCTCGGTGGTCGAGAAGTCCAGCGGTCTGTGGGTCGGTCGCCTGGGCCCATGGACGCCGCTGGACTGGCCAGGGACGGAGGTGGGCTGGGGCCTGCACCGGGACGCCTGGGGCAAGGGCTATGCAGTGGAGGGCGCGTCGGCGGCCATCGACTATGCTTTCGACGTGCTGGGTTGGGACGACGTCATCCACTGCATCGATCCAGACAACCGCCCCTCGCAGAAGGTGGCCGAACGGCTGGGCTCGACCAATCGCGGAGCGGGCCGGATGCCCGCGCCTTACGAGGACCACCCCGTCGACATCTGGGGCCAGGACCGCGCGACGTGGAAGGCCCGGCGCTGAAGCCGGGCCAGGTTTGCCTCCGGCTGCCGGACTGTCTACGCCTTCACGTCAGTCCACAGGAGCCCTGCCATGATCGACCGTCGCCGCCTTCTGCTGACCGCCGCCGCCGGCGGAGCCCTTTGCGCCGCTCCGGCCCTGGCTCGGGCGTCGCGGGACGCCGACGCCCGCCTCGACGCCCTGATGGCGCAACGCTTCGAGGAAAGTCTGGAGCGGTCGCCTGAACGCGCCACCAGTCTGGGTCTTGACCGGGGCGACAAGGCGCATCTCGCGTCACGCCTCACCGACGCCAGCCCTGAAGCCGTTGAGGCGAACCGTGTCCGCGCCAGACGGGAGTGGGAAGAGCTTCAGGCCCTCGACACGACAGGGCTCAGCGAGGCTGGGCGCATCAATCATGCCGTGGCCGCCTTCAGCGCCGAGACCACAGCCCTGGGGACGCGCTTCACCTACGGCTCCGGCATCGGGCGCCCGGGCCCCTATGTGATCAACCAGTTGGCGGGCTCCTACTTCAACACGCCCGACTTCCTGGCCAACCAGCACCACATCGAGGACGCGACGGGCGCTGAAGCCTATCTCTCGCGGCTGGAGGCCTTCGCCGACACCCTGGGCCATGAGACCACACGGATCGAATCCGACGCGGCCCAGGGCGTGGCCCTGACGAGCGTGATCCTGGACAAGACCATCAGCCAGGTTTCGGCCCTGCGCGACACGCCCACGGACCGGACCACCCTGGTCGCCGCCCTGGCCCGCAAGACCGAGGCCCTGGGCCTCGCCGGCTACGACGCCCGCGCCGCCGCCCTCGTGGATCAGCGGATCAAGCCCGCTCTGGAGCGGCAGGTGGCGGTGCTGGAGGCCCAGCGCGGGACGGCTGGCGAGGACGTGGGCGTATGGCGTCTGCCGGACGGCGAAGCTTTCTATGCCCAGGGCCTGCGCGCCAACACCACAACCACGCTCGGCGCCGACGAAATCCACCAGATGGGCCTGGAGCAGGTGGCCGAAATCTCCGCCGAGATCGACGCCATCATGCGGCCGCTGGGCATGACCCAGGGCACGGTGGGCGAGCGGGTGACGGCCCTGAACAACGACCCGCAATACCTCTATCCCAACACCGACGAGGGCCGGGCCGAACTGCTGGCCTCCCTGAATGCCCAGGTTGAGGCGCTGGAGCCCCTGCTGCCCGCCATGTTCGGGCGCCTGCCGCGCTCATCGGTGGAGATCCGGCGCGTGCCGGTGGAGATCCAGACCGGGGCGCCGGGCGGCTATTACCAGGGCCCGCCGCTGGATGGATCGCGGCCCGGCGCCTACTACATCAACCTGCGCGACACGGCGAACTGGCCAAAGTTCGCCCTGCCCACCCTGACCTATCACGAGGCGTCGCCGGGCCATCACCTGCAGGTGGCGCTGCAGCGCGAGTCCGCGCACCTGCCCGACTGGCGCCGCGCGGGCGGCTTCTCGGCCTACAACGAGGGCTGGGCCCTCTATGCGGAAAGCGTGGCGGGCGACGATCTGGATGTCTATGCGGACGATCCGGTGGGCCGCATCGGCTATCTTCTGTCCTATCTGTTCCGGGCCACGCGCCTGGTGGTGGACACCGGCCTTCACGACAAGCGGTGGAGCCGCCAGCAGGCTATCGACTACATGGTCGCCCAGGGCGTGAAGCCGCCCAACGCCGCCCAGAGCGAGATCGATCGCTACTGCGTGATGCCGGGCCAGGCCTGCGCCTACAAGGTCGGCCACACGGTGATCGCGCGCCTGCGGGAGGAAGCTGAGGCGCGGCCGGGCTTCGACCTGCGCGCGTTCCATGACCGGCTACTGGAGAACGGTTCCATGCCGCTGGCGGTTCTGGAAGATGTCATGCGGGCCTGACCGCACGCCAGGATGAAAGAGTTGTAAGGCGCAGCGGACTTGCTCTCCTGTAGAGGGGTGATACCCCTTTCAGTCTGAAAACGGGGAGTTTCGCCATGATCGACCGCCGCCGCCTTCTGTTCACCGCCGCCGCGGGGGCCGGTCTGGCCGCCTCCGGCCAGGTTCTGGCTTTCGCCCGTCAGGAGACCGCCGAGGCCGCTCTGGACGGCCTGATGGAGCGCATTGTCCAGCAGATGGTCATGACGTCGCCCGAGACGGTGACCATGCTGGGTCTGGACACCGGCCCGATGGCCGCCCTGAAATCACGCCTGGATGACCGCTCCGCCGCCAAGATCGAGGCGGACAAGGTGGTGTTCCAGGGCTTCATGACCGAGATCGAGGCCATCGACCGCGCGGCCCTGCCCGCGCGCAGCCAGATCCATTTCGACACGGTCAAATATTTCGGCGACACGGTCGCCTCCAGCTACGACTTCCCTTACGGCCAGGGCTTCCCGTCGCCCTATACGGTCAACCAGCTGGGCGGTTCCTACAACAGCATCCCCGACTTCCTGGACGCCCAGCACCGCATCGAGACCGCCGAGGACGCCGAGGCCTATCTCGCGCGCCTGGAAGCCTTCCCAACAGCCCTGGACCAGGAAACCGAGCGCATGCACGCCGATTTCGCGGCGGGCGCCGTGCCGCCGGACTTCGTCATCGAGCGCACCGTGGGCCTGCTGGGCAACCTGACCGGCACGCCGGCGGCCGAGTCGGTCATGACCGCCTCGATCGAGCGGCGCGCGACGGAAGCGGGTCTGCCCGGCGAATGGGGCGAGCGCGCCCGTCGCATCGTCGAGGGCAGCATCTATCCCGCGGTGGAGCGTCAGGCCGAGGCCCTGCGCAGCCAGCGCGCGAACGCCGTCCATGATGCGGGGGTGTGGCGGCTGCCGCGCGGCGAGGAGTATTACCGCTTCGGCCTGCGCTACTTCACCACCACCGAGATGACCGGCGCCGAGGTCCACGCCATGGGGCTGGAGCAGGTGGCTGAACTGACCGCCCGCGCGGACCAGATCCTGCGCGCCGAGGGCCGCACCGAGGGCACGGTGGGTGAGCGCATCTCGGCCCTGGCCCGCGACCCGGCCCAGCTTTACGCCAACACCGATGCGGGCCGCGAGGAGCTGCTGGCCTCGCTCAACGCCCAGATGGCCGACATGCAGGGTCGTCTGCCCGAATATTTCGGCCGCATCCCCGTCTCGCCGGTGGAGGTGCGCCGCGTGCCGGTCACCACCGAGGCGGGCGCGCCGGGCGGCTATTACCAGCCGCCGGCCCTGGATGGGTCTCGCCCGGGCGCCTATTACATCAACCTGCGCGACACGGCCGAATGGCCGAAATTCACCCTGCCGACCCTGACCTATCACGAGGCGTCGCCGGGCCATCACCACCAGATCGCCCTGCAGATGGAGAACGACGACGCCCCCATGCTGATGAAGCTGCTGGGCTTCTCGGCCTATTCGGAGGGCTGGGGCCTGTACGCCGAACAGCTGGCCGACGAGATGGGCGTCTACGACAACGACCCTTGGGGCCGGCTGGGCTATCTGCAGTCGTTCATGTTCCGCGCCGTCCGCCTTGTGGTGGATTCCGGCCTGCACTCCGAGCGCTGGAGCCGCGAACAGGCCATCCGCTACATGGTCGAGACCCTGGGCGACGCCGAAAGCACGGTCACCACCGAGGTGGAGCGCTACTGCGTCTGGCCGGGGCAGGCCGCCAGCTACAAGGTGGGCCAGACCGTGTGGGAGAACCTGCGCACCCGCGCCATGACCCAGCTGGGCGACCGCTTCGACATCCGCAGCTTCCATGACACTGCCCTCAACGCCGGGGGCGTGCCGCTGACCGTGCTCGAGCGTGTGGTGGACGACTGGATCGCCGCCCGGCGCGCCTGACCGCAGCCGCTCAGTCCGCCGTCATCCCTTCCGCCCGTCTGAAGCGGTTGTGGATGGCGGTGGCGGCCACCGCCGCCTCGGCCGAGGCCACGGCCAGCTGATTGAGGCCGCGCACCACGTCGCCCGCCGCATAGAGGCCCGGCACGGTGGTCTGCTGGTGATCATCGACCACCAGACGGCCGTCCTCGCCCAGGGCCGCGCCCAGATCCACGGCCAGACCGCAGTGGGGCGTGGTGCCCAGGGCCGAATAGACCGCGTCGAAGCTTGTCGGCCGGCCGCCCCACGACAGGGCCGTCAGGCGGTCGCCCTCGATATGCACCTGCTCGATGGTCGTTTCCATCACCGGCACGCCCAGCCGCTTCAGGTCGTCGCGCCGGGTCAGGGCCTCGGGCGGCCCCACATGGATCAGGCAGACCCGGTCCGAATAGGTGCGCACAAAGGCGGCTTCCCGGGCCCCCAGGTCGCTGTCGCCGATCACCGCGATGGACTTGTCGATGGCTTCATAGCCGTCGCAGATGGGGCAGATGCGCACCAGCGCGCGGGCGATGGCGTCCTCCACCCCCGGCAGGTCCGGATGATGATCCACAACGCCGGTGGCCAGCAGCACGGCGCGGGCGGTGATGCGGTCATCTCCTATATGCGCGGTGAAGCCGTCGCCCTCGCGCGCCAGCGCCTCCACGAAGACCGGCCGGATCTGCGCCCCGTATTCCTCGGCCTGAAGCCGCATGCGGGTCAGGATGGCGTCGCCGCCGATGCCCTCGGGAAAGCCCGGCATGTTGTGGCTGAGCGGGATCCAGGCCGCGCGCGGCTCGCCGCCGTCCGCCACCAGCACCGAACGCCGGAACCGCGCCAGATAGGTGGCCGCCGTCAGCCCCGCCGGACCTGCGCCGATGATCAGGACGTCGACCGCCTTCACGGCTCCACGCGCGGGCCGGAAGTCCGGCTGTCCGCGGCGGGGTGGGCCGGTGCATGATCCTGCTCCACATAGGCGCGCATGACCTTCAGGTCCGCCGCGATCTGGAACAGGGCCACATACAGCTCGCAGAACGAGCGCCACAGCATGGCGACGATGAACAGCACCAGCAGGCCGACCACCACCGTCGGTATGGCCAGCACCCAGGCCAGCCAGCCCGGCTCGTTCAGGGCCAGACCCACGGCCCCGCCCACCACCACGAACCCGCCCAGCACGATCAGCGCCAGCCCGGCCCAGTAGATCAGATGGATCACCGGCCCGGTCAGCAGCCGGTCGAAGGTCAGCAGATCGGTCAGGATCTCCCCCGGCGACGCCTTGCGGAACGCCTCCAGCGACGGACGGACGACGGGCGCCCGGGCGGGCGAAAGGGGACGGCGCGGCATGGGCCGGATGCTCCGAACGAAGACCACCCAGCGCTATCAGCGCCCCCGCCACGGCGCAACGGGCGAATGGCCCGCCCCCGGGCCGGGCTTTGCACCGGCGGCCGCGCTCGCTATACCCCGCCCGACACTTTTCTCCCCGAACTGGAAGGCAAAGAAGCATGGCCAAGATCAAGGTCGACAACCCCATCGTGGACATCGACGGCGACGAGATGACCCGGATCATCTGGCAGATGATCAAGGACAAGCTGGTCTTTCCGCATCTGGATCTTGAGCTGGACTACTACGACCTGGGCATGGAGCACCGGGACGCCACCGACGATCAGGTGACCATCGACGCCGCCGAGGCCATCAAGAAGCACGGCGTCGGCGTCAAATGCGCCACCATCACCCCGGACGAGGCGCGGGTCGCGGAGTTCGGCCTCAAGAAGATGTGGCGCTCGCCCAACGGCACCATCCGCAACATCCTCGGCGGCGTGGTCTTCCGCGAGCCCATCATCTGCTCCAACGTGCCCCGTCTGGTGCCCGGCTGGACCCAGCCGATCATCGTCGGCCGCCACGCCTTCGGCGACCAGTACAAGGCCACCGACTTCCTGTTCCCTGGCAAGGGCACCCTGTCGATCAAGTTCGTCGGCGACGACGGCGCGGTCATCGAGCACGAGGTGTTCAAGGCCCCCTCGGCCGGCGTGGCCATGGGCATGTACAACCTGGACGACTCCATCACCGAGTTCGCCCGGGCCAGCCTGGCCTACGGCCTGGCGCGCAACTACCCGGTCTACCTGTCCACCAAGAACACCATCCTCAAGGCCTATGACGGCCGCTTCAAGGACATCTTCCAGAAGGTCTTCGACGAGGAGTTCAAGGCTGAGTTCGACGCCCGCGGCCTGACCTATGAACACCGCCTGATCGACGACATGGTGGCCGCGGCCATCAAATGGTCCGGCGGCTTCGTCTGGGCCTGCAAGAACTACGACGGCGACGTCCAGTCCGACGTGGTGGCGCAGGGCTTCGGCTCGCTGGGCCTGATGACGTCCGTCCTCATGACCCCCGACGGCAAGACCCTGGAGGCCGAGGCCGCCCACGGCACCGTCACCCGCCACTACCGCCAGCACCAGAAGGGCGAGGCCACCTCCACCAACTCCATCGCCTCGATCTTCGCCTGGACCCGCGGCTTCAAGCACCGCGGCAAGCTGGACGGCAATCAGGCCCTGATCGACTTCGCCGAGACGCTCGAAAAGGTCGTCGTCGACACGGTCGAAAGCGGCTCCATGACCAAGGACCTGGCCCTGCTGGTCGGCGACCACCAGAGCTGGCTCACCACCGAAGGCTTCCTCGACAAGGTGGCCGAGAACCTGACAAAGGCGATGGCGTAACACCCGTCGTCCGATCGATAGGGGCCCGCCGGATTCGCGTCCGGCGGGCCTTTTCTTTGCCGGGATGCCGGTATGGGGCATGGTGCGCTCATGAGACGAATTCTGCTGAATCTGTTCGTGACGGCGGTCGTCGTCGCGGTGCTCGGCTTTTTCGGGGCGCCCGGCGTGGCCTTCTTCGCGCTGCGGTCCGCGGCTCAGTCAGGGGATGTGAACGGGCTCCAGACGCTGGTGGATTTCGGCGCGGTGCGACGGTCGCTACGCCAGCAGCTGGACGAAAGTCCCGGGGCGCAGGTTCCCCCGCCCGCTTTTCTGCAAGACCCCATAGGAGCGGTGCGGCGCCAGTTTGAGGATGCGTCCCGCCCCGCGCCGGACGCGGACGCCTGGCTGACCCCCGCCGCCCTGGCCGCCCTGACGCGGGGCGAGGGACGATCTGCGGCTGAGCGCTCCCGCGTCGGCGCCGTCTCGCCACCGGAAGAGGCCGACGCGCCCTGGCCCCGGCCGCGCTACTGGGGCGTGAACCGGGCCCGCATGGCGGTAGCGGACGCAAGCGGATCGGAAACGATCTTCACCTTTGAGCGCACCGGCGCCTATCGCTGGGTTCTGGTGCATATCGGCTTGCCGGGCAGCGGAGCGCCGGTTCCGGCGGAGCCGCCCGTCGCCAGCTGAAGCTCAACCCTTGCGCTTCAGGGTCACATAGATCGCCCCGTCGCCGCCGTGACGCCTGTGTGCGGCGGCGAAACCGGACACCACCCCGCGCAGGCCGGGACCCTGCAGCCACTCATGGATCGAGGCGCGGATGACGCCGCCTCCGCGCCGTCCCTGACCTGTGATGAGCAGCACGGCGCGCAGGCCTCGCGACTGACATGAGGTCAGAAAGGCGGTGACCTGGTCCTGGGCCTCGAATCGGCCGAAGCCGTGCAGGTCCAGCGTCGCCTCAATGGGATCGCGCTCGCGGGCGATGCGGCGATGACGGCGCGGCTCCAGGGCGTCGGGCGCGCCCTGTGCGGTGCGGGCGACCCCCTGTCGTGACGACGGGGCCGCGGCGGGGATCATGGACGGCGGCTTGACGAATTTCGGCGGGGCCTTCAGCGCCGACTGGACCGACGCGGCCGTCACCGCGATGCGCTCCGCCTTGCGCGGCCTGGCGGGCGAGACGGTGCGGGCCACCTTGTTCCAGATGTCGCGATCTTCGGGTGTGAGCTTGCGCCCCATGGCCTCAGGCGCCGTCGTCGGTGTCGGCCTCGTCGGGCGTCTCGGCCGGGCCCGGCTCCCAGGCCAGAAGGTCGCCCGGCTGGCAGTCCAGTTCACGGCACAGGGCGTCGAGAGTCGAGAAGCGGACGGCCCGCGCCTTGCCGGTCTTCAGAATCGACAGATTGGCAAGGGTCACGCCCACGCGATCGGCCAGCTCCGTCAACGACATGCGCCGATCGAGCAGGATACGGTCAAGCTGGACGCGGATGGCCATGAAACAGATACGCTTTCGGCGATAATCAGATGGTCAGTTCGGATTCGCGGCGCAGACGGGCGCCCTCGCGGAACACCTCGGCCAGCACGAACACGACTAGCACGGAAAACACGGGGGTGAGCAGTTCGCTGATCCCTTGGGGGGAGAGCACGCCGGGCGCGATACGGGCCATCATCATCTGGGCCGCGAACACCCCGCCGGTGACCACCGCAAGGATAACGCCCACCTGGCGCAGGCGGCGTACGTTCTCCGGCTGGAACGGATCGCCCAGGGTCAGGGTGCGGAAAATCTTTCGCAGATTGCGCAGGATCAGAACGAAGCCCCCGAAATACGCCGCCACGGAGCCGACCCCGAACACCAGAAGAGGGCGGGTCAGGGGCAACTGGCGCTCTGTCCTGACGGTGACGGTCAGATTGTCCAGCGGGATGAAGAAAGAGGCCACCAGAACCAGCAAAAGCAAGCCGGTGAGCGCCCACATGAGCACATAGGCGACGTCCAGGGCGATCTTCAGGAGGCTGGACACGGAGCCCGGTCCCAGGGCCTTGAGGCCGGGGGCCTTGAGCGCAGGGGGAGATATCCTTATCGGCATGACGGGCGGTTCCCTGTCGGATCAGGTCGTGTCACGCCGGGCGAAGGGGCGAAGGCGCCGCGCGGGGCCCGGCGAGCCCGCACGCGGTCTTGCTTTTCGCGTCCTTCATGGTCGTCGTCAAAGCTCTTTCAGCGTGACCACGATCACAGGGACTGGACGATGATGGCCACAACGGCCAGAGGCAGGCCCGCCATCATCAGGCCGCTGACCAGGGTCACGCCGACCTTTTCCATCCACATGGAAACGTTCATCGTATGCATCGTCTATCTCCGTCTTTCCTGAGGCGCCGCCCTCGGTTTTCAGTGAGGGTCGGCTATGTTGCACCGCATCATTACAGGGGCTTAATCTTTCGCACCTGCAAGAACGTTGCGGCCCGTTCTTGGTGATTATCAATACGGATTAGCCGATAAACGGGCAAGCGGATTTATCGTTTTTCGATATTAAACTTTTGCAATGCATTAAACGCAGGTAAGGTCAAACATGAAAGCCAAGCTGGACAAGGGACAGAAGATCGTCGCGGCGACCCACAACCCGGGCAAGGCGGTGGAGATCGCCGCCCTTCTGGAGGGTCGTTTCGAGATCATTACGGCCAAGTCACTGAATTTGCCGGAACCCGACGAGACGGAATCCACCTTCGTGGGCAATGCTGTGCTGAAAGCGCGGGCGGCGGCGGACGCCTCCGGCCTCGTCGCCATCGCAGATGACTCCGGCCTGTCGGTCGCGGCCCTGGACGGCGCGCCGGGCATTTTCTCGGCCCGCTGGGCCGGCCCGGACAAGGACTTCGCCCACGCCATGAAGAAGGTGGAGGAGCGGCTGGAGGAAATCGGCTCGGACGACCGCAGTGCATGGTTCACCTCCGCCCTGGCCGTGGCCTGGCCCCACGGCCCCTGTCTGGTGGTCGAAGGGCGGGTGGACGGCCGTCTGACCTTCCCGCCGAAGGGCGACCGGGGCTTCGGCTACGATCCCATCTTCACGCCCGACGGCGGCGAGCAGACTTTCGGCGAGATGGAGCCGACGGAAAAGGACGCCATCAGCCACCGCGCCCGCGCCTTCGAGAAGCTGAAGGCCGCCCTGTTTGACTGAGCCGGACACGGCCGCGCTCTACGTCCACTGGCCGTACTGCGCCCGCATCTGCCCCTATTGCGATTTCAACGTGGTGCGTGACCGGGGCCGAACGGAGGAACAGGCGGCTCTGGCCGACGCCATCATCGCCGACATGGAGGCCCACGCCGCCTTGCTCGGCGCGCGCCGCCTGGCCTCCATCTTCTTCGGCGGCGGTACGCCCTCCTTGATGCCGCCCGATCAGGTGGCCCGCGTCATCGAGCGGGCGCGCACCCTGTTCCCGGGCGGCGGTGAGATCGAGATCACCCTTGAGGCCAATCCCACCGACGCGGAAGGCGCGCGCTTCGCCGCCCTCGCCCGGGCAGGCGTCAATCGCCTGTCGCTGGGGGTGCAGTCGCTGGACGACGAGGCCCTCAGATTCCTTGGGCGCAATCATTCGGCGGCCGAGGCCATGCGGGCGCTGGAACTGGCGCGGGCGGTCTTCGCGCGGCTGTCCATCGATCTGATCTACGCCCGCCCCGGCCAGACTGTGGCCCATTGGACCGATGAGCTGAACCGGGCCGTGGATCTGGGGTTCGAGCACATCTCGCCCTACCAGTTGACCATAGAGCCTGTGACCGCCTTCGGCCGGGCCTTCGCGCGCGGCACGCTGGTCCCCCCGGACGAGGATCTCTCGGCCGATCTCTACGAAGCCACCCAGACGGTGCTGGAGGCGCGCGGCTTCGACGCCTATGAGGTCTCCAACCACGCCCGGGGCGAGACGGCGCGCTCGGCGCACAATCTGCATGTCTGGCGCGGCGGGGATTATGTGGGCCTCGGGCCGGGCGCCCACGGGCGCCTGACGCTGGACCAGATGCGCACCGCCACCGTGGCCCATCGCGGCATCGCGGACTATCTGGCGGGCGTCGGCGCCGGCCAGCCATGGAGCGAGGCGCAGCGCCTGTCGCCGACCGAGGCGGACGAGGAACGCCTGCTGCTGGGCCTGCGCACCACCGACGGCGTGGACGCCGGACTGATCGCCGCCATGGGGCTGAAGACCCGGGCCGATGATCTGTCGGATCAGGGGATGCTGGCGACGCGCGGGACCCGGATCGCCGCCACGGCGCGGGGGCGTCAGGTGCTGGACGGGGTGCTGCGCGCCCTTCTGGTATGATCATGGCGCAGGGGCGCCCTACCGTTCGGCGCCGCATTGCGGCATAAGCCCCGTCATGAAGTTTCTCGACCAGGCCAAGATCTATATCCGTTCCGGAAACGGCGGGGCGGGCTCCGTCTCGTTCCGGCGCGAGAAATTCATTCCCAACGGCGGGCCGGACGGCGGCGACGGCGGCCGGGGCGGCCATGTGTGGATCGAGGCGGTCGAGGGGCTGAACACCCTGATCGACTACCGTTACCAGCAGCACTTCAAGGCCCAGACCGGCCACCACGGCCAGGGCCGCCAGATGCACGGCGCCAAGGGAGAGGACGTGGTGCTCAAGGTGCCGGTGGGCACCCAGGTGCTGGACGAGGACAAGGAAACGGTCCTGCTGGACATGGACGAGCCCGGCAAGCTGGTGAAGCTGCTCAGCGGCGGCAACGGCGGCTGGGGCAACGTCCACTTCAAGGGTCCGGTCAATCAGGCCCCGCGCCACGCCAATCCTGGCCAGGAAGGGCAGGAGAAGTGGATCTGGCTGCGGCTTAAGCTGATCGCCGACGTGGGTCTTGCGGGACTGCCCAATGCGGGCAAGTCCACCTTCCTCGCGGCGGCCAGCGCAGCCAGGCCCAAGATCGCGGACTATCCCTTCACCACCCTGACACCCAACCTCGGCGTGGTGGACCTGAGCTCCACCGAGCGCTTCGTCATCGCCGACATCCCCGGCCTGATCGAGGGCGCCAGCGAGGGCGCGGGACTGGGCACACGCTTCCTGGGCCACGTGGAGCGCACCGCCAGTTTGATTCATCTGGTCGACGGGACCCAGGATGATGTGGCCGGGGCCTGGCGCACCATCCGCGCCGAGCTGGAAGCCTATGGCGAGGGCCTCGGCGAGAAGGCCGAGATCCTCGCCCTGAACAAGATCGACGCCCTGACGCCTGAACTGCGCGAGGAAAAAGCCGGCGAGCTTGAAGCCGTGGCCGGTCGTCGGCCCATGCTGGTTTCGGGGGTCTCCGGCGAAGGAGTGCCCGAACTTCTGCGAGCCGCCTGGGCCGAGGTGCGAAAGAGCCGGGGCGAGATCCCCACCGAGCAGGAAACCACTGAGGAGACGCAGGGCGGCTGGACCCCTTGAGGGGCCGCCCCATTCCATCCATGACCGACGAGACCAGGATCGAGACCGCCGCCGCTATGGACGACCACGCCGACAAGCCCCGGCGCATGACCCGCGCCGCCCGGGTGATCTCGGAGTCCCGGCGCATCGTGGTCAAGATCGGCTCTTCCCTGCTGGTGGACCGCAAGACCAATCAGGTGGATCATGTTCGCCTGAAGGGACTGGCCTCGGACATTTCGGGCTGGAAGGCGCAGGGCAAGGAAGTTCTGATCGTCTCCTCCGGCGCAGTCGCTCTTGGACGCCGACGGCTGGGTCCGAAGGCGCGCGGGCCAGGCCTGGAGAAGAAACAGGCGTCGGCCGCCGCCGGTCAGTCGCTGCTGATGGCAGGATGGGAGCAGGCGTTCGATCCGCACGGCGTCATCACCGCCCAGATTCTGCTGACCCGGGACGACACCGAGACACGGCGTCGCTGGCTGAACGCGCGGGCCACCGTGGGCGCCCTGCTGGAAATGGGCGCGGTGCCGATCATCAACGAGAACGACACTATCGTCACCGAGCAGATCCGCTATGGCGACAACGACCGTCTGGCCGCCCGTGTGGCCCAGATGATCAGCGCCGACCTGCTGATCCTGCTGTCCGACGTGGACGGCATCTACACCGCCGATCCGCGCGTCGATCCGGATGCGAAGCACATTCCCTATATCGAGACCCTGACGCCCGAGATCGAGGCCATGGCCACCGGGGCCAATGCCGAAGCGGGCGTGGGCACCGGCGGCATGGCCACCAAGGTCATGGCTGCGCGCATCGCCTCGGAGGCCGGCTGCATCACGCTGATCGCTGCAGGCCGGGCCAAGACGCGGGGCGCCCAGCATCTGGAGCAGGGCCGTCGCTGCACGGTCATCGCCGCTTCCACGACCGTCAAGGACGCCTACAAGCAGTGGATCGGCGGCTCGCTCGCCACGCGGGGCGAACTGGTGGTGGACGCCGGATGCAGGGGCGCCCTGATTTCGGGCAAGTCGCTGCTGGCGGTGGGCGTCAAGGACGTCCGGGGCGCATTCGGCAAGGGCGACACCGTGGTGCTACTGGACGAGACGGGCGCCGAACTGGCCAGCGGGCTGGTGCGCTATGACGCCCGGGATGTGGAAACGATCAAGGGGATGCGCTCGGGGGCTCTCAAGGAGGCGCTGGGCTATGCGGGCGGACCGGTGGTGATTCACGCCGATGACCTGGCGCTGAGGGACACGGTGGTGGAAACGCGCGGCCCGCATAATGTCCGTCCGAAACGGCCGAAACGCTGACCGGGCCTTGAAATTTCAGGGTTTGAGGCGATGTTAGGGGCATGACTGTCATGACCAAGACCGCCCCGCCGCCCGTCGACGCCGCCGATCTGGAACAGGAGATGCTGGCCATGGGCCGGCGCGCCCGGGCCGCTGCGCGGCAGCTGGCCCTCGCCTCCCCCGAGGTCCGGACCAAGGCCATCAGCGCCATGGCCAACGCCCTGCGCGCCCGCGCGGCGGACGTGCTGAAAGCCAACGCCGCCGATCAGGACGCCGCCCGTGACAAGGGCATGGAGGCCGCCATGCTGGACCGCCTGGGTCTGGACGCAGACCGGCTGGAAGGCGTGGCCAGGGCGCTGGACTCCATCGCCGCCATCCCCGACCCCGTCGGCGCCGAGACCGCCCGCTGGACGCCGGAGAACGGCCTGGACATCGCCCGGGTCCGCACCCCCATCGGCGTGCTGGCCATCATCTATGAGAGCCGCCCCAATGTGACCGCCGACGCCGCCGCCCTGGCTGTGCGTGCGGGCAATGCGGTGATCCTGCGGGGGGGCTCCGAGTGCCTGCGCTCCAACCTCGCCATCCACGGCGCCCTGATCGAGGGCCTGACCGCCGCCGGGCTTCCGGCCGACGCGGTGCAGATGGTCACCACCCGCGACCGCGCGGCGGTCGGCCACATCCTGAGCGGGCTGGACGGCTCCATCGATCTGCTGATCCCGCGCGGCGGCCGTTCGCTGGTGGAGCGGGTCAAGACCGAGGCCCGGGTGGCCGTGCTGGGCCATCTGGAAGGCGTCAATCACGTCTATGTCCACGAAAGCGCCGATCCGGACACGGCCCGCGCCGTGACGGTGAACGCCAAGATGCGCCGCGTCTCGGTCTGCGGCGCCGCCGAGACCCTGATCATCGATCGCAGCGTGGCCACTGACCTGCTGCCCAGGATCGCCGCCGACCTGGCCGACAAGGGCTGTGAGCTGCGCGGCGACGCCGCCACGCAAGCGCTGGTCCCGGCCGCCACGGCGGCCACCGACGAGGACTGGGCCACCGAATATCTCAAGGCCGTCATCGCCGTGAAGGTGGTGGACGGCATCGACGAGGCCATCGCGCACATCGACGCCTACGGGTCGGGCCACACCGAATGCATCGTCGCCTCGGACGACGCGGCCGTCGAACGCTTCCTCGCCCAGGTGGACGCGGGCATCGTGCTGGCCAACGCCTCGACCCAGTTCGCCGACGGCGGCGAGTTCGGCTTCGGCGGCGAGATCGGCATCTCCACCGACCGCCTTCACGCCCGCGGCCCCGTAGGCGCCGAGCAACTCACCAGCTTCAAATACGTCATCCGCGGCAAGGGCCAGATTCGGCCTTAACTCGTCCTCATGGACAGCCGCGAAAGGTCGTGATCCTCTGCGGCGATGATTGGAAGCATCCTCGCCCTTGTCCTGTTCGTCGGGCTCGACTCAACGCCGCCGCGCCCTCTTCTCGACCTGCTGGAAGACGCCGAAGCGGCAGCCGCCTTTGATTACTCGTCGTTGGGAGACGTCGAGCGCCTTTCAGAACTCGATATCGCGGTTCAGCAGGAGGTGGAGCGGCGGACGGCCGGGGCTCGTTGCGTCACACCCGCCGAACAAGCGGTCCTGGCCGGGCTCTCCACCGCCAGCGCCGCGGAGTCCCATGACACATGGCGCGCCGACCGTGCGGCGGCGGAACACCACCTGGCACGCTGGCGTGCTCTGGTCGGAACGGTCCTTTCCGGTGAAGAGGTGCAGGCGGACGATCTGGCTAACGCCCGGGACTGGGTCGAGGCGGCGCGGGACGCCCGGACGCCCCGGCTGGCCGAACTGTTCAGGCGGTCGGCGTGGGATCAGGCTTGGCGTGGGGGATATCTGGACGGGCCCGATGGCTGGGCTGGCGACGTGTCGCCCGGTGTGATGCAGCGCATCAATCGCACCATAGCGGCCGAGGGCTGTCGCCAGGACATGGAAAACGCCGTCTGGCTGAAAGGAGAGTTAGACGCGCATGGCTGGTTCCGGATATCCGAGCATGGGGAGGATGCCGACCGTGCAGCCTGGTTGATCGTCCAGCACGCCGATAGAGATCCTGCTTTCCAGACCGAGGTCCTCGCCTTGCTGGAGCCGCTGGTCGCTCTGGGCGAAACGCGACCGTCCAGCTACGCCTATCTGCACGACCGGGTGGCGGTGAACAGGGGCAGGCCCCAACGTTATGGAACACAGGGACGATGCACCTCAAGGAATGTCTGGACGCCCCGGCCTATTGAAGACGAAGCAGAGGTGGAGACCCTGCGGGAACAAGTCGACATTGGGTCGCTCACCGAATATCGCACCCACATGAGTGGCTTCTGCGCCCATTACGACGGCTGAGCACGCGCAGCCGTCCGGTTTGGCGGGACAGCGGGATTTCGTCGTGTTAGGGCGCGGGTGAGCATAAGTCGCTCCAGCGCCTTCCCGAGCCCCCGCCCTTGGCTTTTTTCCACGCCGGCCCCGCGCCCCGCTCCGCCGGTCCCCGACCGGGGCTGCTGCGCGACGGCCTGCGGCTGGAGCCCGGTCTGAGGGTCGGGCTTCTGGGCGGCTCGTTCAATCCCGCGCACGAGGGCCACGCCCATGTGGCCGAGACCGCCATGCAGCGGCTGGGTCTGAACCGGGTCATCTGGCTGGTCTCACCGCAGAACCCCCTGAAGGACGCCAGTCAAACCGCCCCGCTGGCCGAGCGCATGGCCTCGGCGCGGGCGTTCGCGCGCGGGCCGGCCATGGTGGTGTCCGACTTCGAGAGCCGGGTGGGTTGCCGGTGGACCGTGGACACCCTGCGCGCGATCACCGCGCGGCATCCGGGGGTGAAGTTCGTCTGGCTGATGGGATCGGACAATCTGGCCACCTTCCATCGCTGGCGCGGCTGGACGGACATCGCCGCCGCCATGCCCATGGCCGTGATCGCCCGGCCGGGCTCGCAGCTGCAAAGCCGCACCGCCCCGGCGGCCCGCCGCTACGCCGCCTTCCGCGTACCCCAGGAGCAGGCCCGCTTGCTGCCCGACATGTCCGCCCCGGCCTGGACCTATCTCACCGCGCCGCTGAACCGGGCCTCTTCCACGGCGATCCGGGCCGCCGGGTGACCATTGCGCGGATCCGTGCTAGGGTGCGGTTCAAGTCAGTCAATGTGGAGCACTTCGCTGTCCCCCTCGCCCGCGTCCAAGACGCAAGCCCCGGCCGTTTCGAACACCGCGCGTGAAATGGAGCCGATCGCGCCCGTCCGCGCCGAAGACCCCCAGACGCCCGAAATCGACGCCGCCGCCTTGGAAGCGGCCATCCTCGCACGCCTGGATGACGACAAGGCCCAGGAGATCGTCCTCATCGACCTGAAGGGCAAGAGCCCCATGGCCGACACCATGATCGTGGCCTCTGGCCGGTCCCAGCGTCACGTGGGCGCCCTGGCCGACCACCTGCTGCGCCTGCTCAAGGAGCATGGCCTCGGCAAGGCCAAGGTCGAGGGGCTGCCGCACTGCGACTGGGTGCTGATTGATGCGGGCGACGTGATCGTCCACCTGTTCCGCCCCGAAGTGCGCACCTTCTACAACATCGAGAAGATCTGGTCGGTGGACTCGGCCCACCGCACCCAGTCGGCCTGACGCGCCGCACCCGGTGCGCATCGGCGTCATCGCCATCGGAAAGGCGGGCCGCGGCCCGGAGGCCCAACTGGCCGACGACTATGTGCGCCGGGCCACCGCGGCCGGCCGCGCCCTGGGCCTCGGCCCCGTCGAACTGATCGACCTCGACCCCAAAAAGCCCGGCAAGGGGCCCGAGGCCGAGCTGATCCTCGCCGCCGCCGAGGGCGCCCATCTGATCGCCTGCGACGAGCGGGGGCGCACATACGGATCTCGCGCCTTCTCCGATCACATCGCGGGCCTGCGGGATCAGGGCGAGCGGCGACTGGTGTTCGCCATCGGCGGGGCCGACGGGCTGGACCGCTCGGTGCTGGACGCGGCGCGATCCACCCTCGCCTTCGGGCCCCAGACCTGGCCCCACGCCCTGGCCCGGGCGATGCTGGCGGAACAGGTTTACCGGGCCGTGACCATCATGGCCGGATCACCCTATCATCGCGACTGATGTCGCTCCTCCGCCCCCTGCTCGTGATTCTGGCCGTTCTGGCGTCCGCGCCCCCGGCCGTCGGCCAGCGCGCGGACGCGCCGGCCGAGGAACTGGCGCGTCTGCGGGTCGAACACAGGGAAGAGGCGCTGCGCGCCCGCAGGCTGCGCGCGGACGCTGAAGAAGCGGCCGAAGAGATCGCGCGGCTGGATCAGGATCTGCGACGGCTGGAAATGCGGGATGCGGGAGACACCGTGGCCATCAACGCCCAGCGCGCCCGCCTGGCCGAGCTGGGCGAGCGGGAAGGCGTGCTGGTCAGCGCCCTGGCCGGCGAACGCGCGCGTCAGGGCCGCCTGCTGTCCGCCCTGCAGATGATGAGCCGAAAGCCCCCCCCGCCTCTTCTGATTCCCGCCGACCAGGCGGTGGACACCGTGCGCGCGGCGATCCTGATGCAGGCCATATCGCCCGAACTGCAGGCCCGCGCCCAGGCCCTGGTCGGCAGACAGGCCGAAGTGGCCGCCGTGCGCCGCCGCGCAGCTCTCGCCAGCGAGGCCCTGTTCACGGTGGAGAGCGAACAGATGGACCGCCGCGCCGAGATGGAGTCCATGCGCCGGCGTCGACAGGATCTGGCCGTCATCCTGCGCGCCGACGCCCAGCGCGCCGAGCGGGCCGCCCGCGCCCTGCAGGCCAGGATCGAGGCGCTGGGCGGCGCCGTCGCCCCCCTTGATTCCGGTCCCGCGCGGACCGCGACGGCCGCATCGCCGGGCGTGGGGCGCCTGACCGCCCCGGTCGAGGGCTCGCCTTCATCGCGCTACAGCCGCGCCTCGCGGGGCTGGACCTGGCGCGCGGACGGAGGCGGCGAAGTGCGCGCGCCCATGAACGCCGTGGTGGCCCATGCCGGGCCGCTGGACGGCTGGGGCGAGGTGGTGATCCTGGACCTGTCGCCGGGCTGGCGCGCCGTCATCGCGGGGCTGGGCCCGTTGCAGGTGGGAACAGGCGACCGCGTGGCGAACGGCGAGATCATCGGTCGTCTGCCTGATGGCGTTGACGCAGACCTCTATTTCGAAATCCGCCGGGACAACCGCCCGGTCGACCCGTCCGCATGGCTTGAGTGATCCGTGCTCGACGCCGGCCTTCCCGCCTGATTTTATAGGCGAATGGCGGCGCGCCATGATTTCGTCGCTGTGGGGGTGACTGATATGACCCTGCTATCCTTCCCGATACCGAGAGACCGAATGCGTAAAATGCTCCTGATCGGCGCCGCCGCCATCGCCCTGGGGGGCAGCGCCGTGGCCGTGGCCAGCCAGACACCCCGCAGCGAGACCTTTCGCATGCTGGAGTTGTTCGGCGACGTCCTGGCCATCGTGGAGCGGGCCTATGTGGTCGAGGTGGACAACACCGACCTGATCCAGGCCGCCTTGCGGGGCATGATGACGGCGCTGGACCCCCATTCCAGCTATATGGCGCCGGAGGATTTCGACAGCCTTCGTGAGCGCACCGAGGGCTCGTATTCCGGCGTCGGGCTCGAGATCACGTCTGAAAACGGCATGGTCAAGGTCATCTCGCCTATGGACGGCGGCCCGGCGGCCCGCGCCGGCGTCAACCCCGGCGACGTCATCTCGGCCATTGAGGGACAGAGCGCAGCGGGCCTGACGGTCAGCCAGGTCTCGGAGCGCCTGCGCGGCGCCGCCGGCACCGATGTCACCGTCACCTTCCTGCGCGACGGCGAGGAGCCGCGCGAGGTGGTGCTGACCCGCGAGGTGATCCGCGTGGATTCCGTCACCGGCCGCATGGAAGGCGAGTTCGCCTATATCCGCGTGGCCACCTTCAACGAGAACACCGGCCGCGAACTGAATACTGTCATGGCCAGCCTCAAGGCCGAGAACCCGAACATCCGCGGCTATGTTCTGGACCTGCGCAACAATGGCGGGGGCCTGCTGACTGCCGCCATCGCCGTGTCCGACGCCTTCCTGGAGCGGGGCGAGATCGTCAGCCAGCGTGGTCGCACGCCCGAGCAGATCGAACGCTATGCCGCCCGCCCCGGCGACCTGGCCGACGGCCTGCCCATCGCCGTATTGATCAACTACGGCTCCGCCTCGGCCTCGGAGATCGTAGCGGGCGCCCTGCAGGATCACGAGCGGGCCACGCTGGTGGGCCTGACCAGCTTCGGCAAGGGCTCGGTCCAGACCGTTCTGCCCCTGCGGGAAGGCCGGGACGGCGCCCTGTCCATCACCACGGCGCGCTACTACACGCCTTCGGGCCAGTCGATCCAGAAGATCGGCATCGAGCCGGATCTTGAGGTGGCCCGCACCGCCGCCGAGGCGCGCATCGTGTCGCGTTCGTCCTTCATCTACAGCGAGGCGGCCTATTCCAACGCCCTGGACTCCTCCATCGGCGCCGAGCGGCGCGGGGCCCACATTCCCCGCGAGGCGCCGGGCGAGGACCACCCGGAGGAGGAGGATTATCAGCTCCAGCGGGCCCTGGACGTGCTGCGCGCTGGCGGCGACCTGACCCGTCTGGCGGCGGCGCCGGAGACGGTGGTGGTCACCCTGCCAGAGCCGGCAGACGCCATTCGCGTGGCCGAGACCGAAGCCCGGGAATAGTCGACAGTCAGTCCCGGCGCATGGTCATCCTGTGCAGGGCGACGACCACCCCTGCGCCCACGGCGGACTTGACCACCGCGCCCGGGAGGAACGGCAGCACCCCCGCCTCCAGCGCGGGTGCCGCCCCGATCCGGGCCGCCAGCCAGGCCGCTCCCAGCGCCAGACACAGCCCGTTGCCCATCAGCATGGCGGCCAGGAGGAGTCCGGGCCGCCGTCCGTTCCAGCCCCGCGCCGTCAGGACGCCCACAAGGGCGGCGGCCAGCGGGAAGGCGAATAGATAGCCGGCGGTGGCCCCCGCGAACGGCGCCAGTCCGCTCGCGCCGTCCGACAACAAGTGCAGGCCTGCCGCCGCCGCGACCAGCCAGACCCCCACGGTCAGCCCGCCCAGCCGCCAGCCGTAGAGCGCCCCGATCAGGGTCACGGCGAGGGTCTGGAGCGTGATGGGCACGGGAACCATGGGAATGGCGATGCGGGACGACACGGCCAGCACGATCACCCCGCCGACGACCCATGCCAGCTGGCGCAGCCGCCCGGCGCGCTGAACGCCCAGCGGATCAGGTGCTGGATTATGAGACATGGATGCGACTCCCTGAACGGTCGGGCCCGGTTAAGCGTCCCGCCCGGCGCGCACAAGTACACCGCGTCCCTTCTCCCTTGATGGAGAAGGTGTCATGCGGAGCATGACGGATGAGGGGTGGAATCCCGGGGTCGGATGGTCTCGCGCTGCACGTCGGCGGCATTCGCTCGTGTTGATCGCGCATTCCGAGGGGCGCCAATCAGGAAAGGATGGCGCTTCACCCCTCCTCCGACCCGCTTCGCGGGCCACCTTCTCCTTCAAGGGGAGAAGGAAAAAGCGGGACGAACTCGGCCGCGGCACCCGCATTTTTTCGAGCCAATGGATTGGCGGACAAGGGGTCGCGAAAATTCTTCGTCCAGTTTTCCGACCGCGTTCCCCCGGCCCGTATGCTTTTCCCATCCCGTCGCACGGGAAGGGCGCTCGGCCGGCGACCTTGCGGCGACGGGCTGTGATCGAGCGGGATATAGCGGCGGGGCGGATTACTCGCCGGGTCCGGGACATGGAGCGCTGTCCATGCCCGCCCGTTCAGGGCCTAAACACCGGCTAGCGCCTAAGACGCGTGCCTACCGGGGGCTCTGGCAGAACGGTCACGCGGGGCGTCAGCCTTCGTCGAAACGGTATTTGTCTATCCTTACACCGGGCGTCGGCCCGGCGCCCCGTTCCCTTCCCGCTAACCCGCACCGACGGGCGCTTCAGCCTGCCCGGCGTTCACGCCCGGGCGGCCGCCCAGGAACTCCAGCAGCGCTGCGTTGACCGCCTCCGGCCGCTCCTGCTGCAGCCAGTGGCCGGCCCCGGGAACCTCGATCATGCCGCGCAGATCGGTGAGCCATTCGACTTGCGCCTTCTCATGCCGCCCGGCGTAGTGGCGCACGGGGTCATGCTCCCCGATCATGAACAGGGCCGGGACGTCTACGGTCCGGCCCTGAAGCCAGCCGGTCAGGGACCAGTTCAGGTCCATGCAGCGATACCAGTCCAGAGGCCCCTTGAACCCGCTCGCGCGGAACGCGCCCACATACTCGGCGAAATGGTCCGCGTTCATCCACGGTGGCCGGACGGCTTCATCGCTGACACCGTCAACCATGGACTGCCCCGGCTTCAGAAAGCCTGTGTGGCGCTGATCAGCCGGGGTGGCGCCGTCATAGGCCCAGAACATCTTCTGCAGCGCCGTTTCGGGATCGGCGTCGAAGGAGAGGTGGGCCTCCTCATCCTGAAAGCGCGTGATGTAGAGATCGTCAGTCCCGGCTCGCGCGGCGATGGCGCGCATGGCGGCGATGGGCGGACCTTTGGCTCTGCGAGGCTGGAACGGCACCGACAGGCCGGCCACAGCGGTGAACAGATCGGGGCGCATCAAGGCGCAGTGCCAGGCCACGGACGCCCCCCAGTCATGGCCGATCGCCACGCACGATCGCTCGCCCAGCGCCCGGACCAGATCGACCATGTCGCCCACCAGATGCAGGATGGTGTGGTCTTCGGTCTTCCCGGGGCGGTCGGTTGCGCCGTAGCCGCGCATGTCCGGGGCCACCACACGATACCCCGCCTCGGCCAGGGCCTCGATCTGCGCGCGCCAGCTGACGGCCAGCTCGGGAAAGCCGTGGATCAGCAGAACCAGCGGCCCCTCGCCCGCCTCCAGCACGGACTGGGTCAGGCCGTCGGTGGCGATCAGGCGGCGGTCCATGGGGCGCTCCTCGTCATTTGGAGGATGCAGCATCCTTCTCGCTGATCGGTTCGTCCAGATAGACCCCCTTGATCAGCACGAAAACCACCACCGCCAGCGGCGTCGCCAGCAGCACGCCCAGCGGCCCGAACAGGGCGGCGAAGATGAGGATGGAGAACAGGGCGATCACCGGCGGCAGGGACACCATGCGCTTCTGCACCAGCGGCATGATCAGATTGCCCTCGATCTGCTGGATCACCAGATACAGCAGCAGGGTCCACAGGATCATCTCCGGCCCCATGGTGGCCGCCAGCAGCAGGGCCGGGATGGTCGCCACGATCGGTCCGATGATGGGCACGAACTCCAGCACCCCGGCGATCATGCCCAGGGCCAGCGGCGAGGGCAGGCCGATGGCCCAGGCCCCCAGGCCCGTGACCACCCCCACCGCGACCATGGCCGCCAGCTGGCCCAGCAGCCAGCGGCGCAGACCTGTGCCCGAGACATCGAACGCCTTGCCCACGGTGTCGGCGGTGCTGGCGCTGCGCTTCTGGAACAGGCGCACGAAGCCCGCCTTGTAGCTCTGCGGATTGAGGGCGAGGAACAGACCCGCGAAGATCACCAGCATCAGCTCGGCGATGACGCTGGCCACCAGCCCGGCGAAGGCGCCCACATTGGCGAAGACGCCGCCGGAAAGAAGACCGCCCTCGGCGGCGGGCGGCGCGGGCGCCACGCCGGGCGAACCCTCCCCGTCTTCAGCGGGGGGCGGGGCCGTCCCGGCCTCGTCCTCCTGGCCGACCTGATCGATCAGGCTGTCGATCCGTTCGACGACCTCGGCGCCGAAAGGCAGGGACGCCAACTGGCCCCGGGCCGCCTGCCACGCATCGGGCAGGCGGTCAGTCAGGTCCGACGTCTGGCTTGAGATTTCACGCCCGAACGCCCAGCCCCCCAGCGCCATCAGAATGAGCAGGGAGACCAGGGCCGCCAGCACCGCCAGCCGGGGCGGAAGGCGGGCGAACCGCTCGAAGGGCTCGGCCACCGTGCGCAGGACGATGGCCACCAGAATGGCCCCGAACACCAGCAGCAGGATGTGGCTGAGCTGCCAGATCAGCAGCGCCGCCACGATGACGGCGGCGATCAGCAGGGTCTGACGCAGCAGACGACCGTCGTCGGCCCGTTGTTCAGCCGTCTCGGCCTTGGTGGTGGTGGTTGCGCGAGAGCGTGGCTGTTTCCCCATGGCCCCCTAACGCATCGGGCGCGCCGGGGTTCTCCCGACGCGCCCGTGCAGCCGATTCGGTCGTCAGGGGACGGTCAGGCCGCCTTCTTGCCCGCGAACTTGCCGTAGAAGGTCTCACCCTTCGCCGCCATGTCGCGCAGCAACTGCGGCGGGGCGAAGCGTTCGCCGTACTTCTCGGCGTATTTGTCCGCCTGTTCCACAAAGGCCTTCAGACCGATCTGGTCGATCATGGTGATCGGGCCGCCGGTCCAGGGCGCGAAGCCCCAGGCCAGGATGGCGCCCACGTCGGCCTCGCGCGGGTCGTCGATGACGCCCTCTTCCCAGCATCGCGCCACCTCCACCGCCTGGCGGTAGAGCAGACGACGCTTCTGGTCCTCGACCAGCTCGGGCGTGGACTCGGCGATCGTCACCGGCGCCAGTTCCGACAGGCCCTTCCACAGCGTCTTGGGCTTGCTGTCATAGTCGTAGAAGCCCTTGCCGTTCTTGCGGCCGTAGCGTCCCAGCTCCTCGACCATCTTCTCGACGATCTCCATGCCGGGCTGCGGCGTGAACTTGTCGCCCAGATCGGCCTTGGTCTGTTTGGTGATCTTGACCGACAGGTCCAGGGCCACGTCGTCGTGCATCTCCAGCGGGCCGCGCGGCATGCCGGTGGCCCGACCGATGTTGTCGATCATGGCCGGCGCATAGCCTTCCTCCAGCATAGCCAGACCTTCGGCCACATAGGTGCCGAAGCAGCGCGAGGTGTAGAAGCCGCGCCCGTCGTTGACGACGATCGGGGTCTTCTTGATCTTCATCACATAGTCGAGGGCCTTGGCGATGGCCGCCTTGCCCGTTTTCTCGCCCAGAATGATCTCCACCAGCATCATCTTGTCGACCGGCGAGAAGAAGTGGATGCCGATGAAGTCCTCGGGACGGACGCTGGCCTCGGCCAGACCCGTGATGGGCAGGGTCGAGGTGTTGGAGCCGAACACGGCGCCGGGGGCCAGCTGGGCCTCGGCCTTCTTCGTCACCTCGGCTTTCAGGTCGCGGCTTTCGAACACGGCCTCGACCACCAGATCCGAGCCCTTGATCAGGTCATAGTCGGTGGTCGGGGTGATCAGGGCCAGAACGGCGTCGGCCTTGTCCTGGGTCATCTGACCGCGCGAGACGCGCTTCTTCAGGATGTCCTCGGCGTAGGACTTGCCCTTGTCGGCGCCTTCCTGGCTGACGTCGATAAGGATGGTCTCGATGCCGGCCATGGCCTGCACATAGGCGATGCCCGCACCCATCATGCCGGCGCCCAGAACGGCCACCTTCTTGGGGTCGGATTTCGGCACGTCGGCCGGACGCAGGGCGCCCTTGTCCAGTTCCTGCTTGGACAGGAACAGCGAGCGGATCATGCCCTGGGCCTGGGGCGTCATCAGGGTCTTGATGAAGTAGCGGGTCTCGACCCGCAGGGCCGCGTCCATGGGCAGCTGAACGCCCTCATAGACCGCCTTCATCATGTTGGTGACGGCCGGATAGTTGCCGTAGGACTGCTTCCTCAGCATGGCGTTGCCCATGATGAAGACCTGCGAACCCGCCGGATGATAGGGGCCGCCGCCGGGCAGCTTGAAGCTCTTCTCGTCCCAAGGCTGGACGGCCTTGCCGCCCCCCTTGATCCAGGCCCTGGCCGCTTCGACTTCCTTGCCGGGCTCGACCACCTCGTGGACGACGCCAGCGGACAGGGCGTCCTTCGGACGCCAGCTCTTGCCCTCGGACATCTGCATCAGGGCGGCCTGCACGCCGATCAGGCGCGGCAGGCGCTGGGTGCCGCCGCCGCCGGGGAACAGGCCCACCTTGATCTCGGGCAGGCCCAGCTGAATCTTCGAATTGTCGCCGACCACGCGGTAGTGGCAGGCGAGGGTGAGCTCGAGGCCGCCGCCCAGGGCCAGGCCGTTGATGGCCGCGGCCACCGGCTTGCCGCAGGTCTCCAGCGCGCGGAGGGCGCCGTTCAGACGCCAGCCGGCGTCATAGGCCGCCTGCAGGTCCGAGCCGCCCAGCATGCCGCCGGCCATGTCGCCAAGGTCGGCGCCGGCGCAGAAGCCCGAGGGCTTGCCGGAGGTCAGGACCACGCCCTTGATGGCGTCGTCGCCCTTCACCTGTTCGACCCACTCGGGGATCTCGTTCATGACGCCCGAGGTCAGGGTGTTCATGGAGCGGCCGGGCACGTCGAAGGTGATGAGCGCAATGCCGTCGCCGTCGATCTCGATCTTGAAGTTTTCCATGGGTGCTTCTCCTTCGGATCAGACGCGTTCGATGACGGTGGCGGTGCCCATGCCGCCGCCGATACACAGGGTGGCCAGGGCGGTGGTCTTGTCCGAGCGCTCTAGCTCGTCCAGCGCGGTACCCAGGATCATGGCCCCGGTGGCGCCCAGGGGGTGGCCCATGGCGATGGCGCCGCCGTTCACGTTGATCTTGTCGTGGGGGATGTTCAGGGCCTGCATGTAGCGCAGGACCACCGCAGCGAAGGCCTCGTTCAGTTCGTAGAGATCGATGTCGCCGGCCTCCATGCCCAGGCGGCCCAGCAGCTTGCGGGTCACGGGCTCGGGGCCCGTCAGCATGATGGAGGGCTCCGAACCGATGGAGGCGGCGCCGCGGATCTTCGCACGAGGCTTGAGGCCCAGAGCCTTGCCCGCCTCGAGGGTGCCGATCAGCACCCCGGCCGAACCGTCGACGATGCCCGAGGAGTTGCCCGGGGTGTGCACGTGATTGACCCGCTCCACCTCTGGGTAGCGCTGGTTGATCACGGCGTCGAAAGCCATCTCGCCCATCATCTGGAACGACGGGTTCAGACCGCCGAGAATCTGCATGTCGGTCTTGGGCCGCACGGTCTCGTCGTGGTCCAGGATGGTCAGGCCAAGCTGGTCCCTGACCGGCACCACGGACTTCTTGAACCGGCCGTCGGCCCAGCTGGCGGCGGCGCGCTTGTGGCTCTCCACCGAATAGGCGTCCACGTCATCGCGGCTGAAGCCATACTTGGACGCGATCATGTCGGCCGAGACGCCCTGGGGCACGAAATAGGTGGCGATGGCGCTGGACGGGTCGATGGGCCAGGCCCCGCCGTCGGAGCCCATGGGCACGCGGCTCATGGCCTCGACGCCGCCGCCCACAGCCATGCGAGCCTCGCCGGAGGCCACCTTGGCGGCGGCCATGTTCACGGCTTCAAGGCCCGAGGCGCAGAAGCGGTTGATCTGGACGCCCGCGGTCAGCTGCGACCAGCCGGCGGTCAGCACGGCGGTGCGGGCGATGTCCGCGCCCTGCTCGCCCACCGGGGCCACGCAGCCCAGAATCACGTCGTCCACCTGCGAGGTGTCCAGGTCGTTGCGGTCGCGCAACGCCTCCAGAACCTGGGATGCGAGGGACAGGGCGGTGATCTCGTGAAGGGATCCGTCCTTCTTGCCCTTGCCGCGCGGGGTGCGCACGGCGTCGAAGATGTAGGCGTCGGCCATGGGTGCGTCTCCTTTGAGGACGCTTCCTTAGCGCGTTTGCCGACGAAATGCTACGTTTACGTCAACGTCAACTTACGACTTTTTGCGTCAGTCGAGGAAGGCGCGCACCCGCTCGGCGAACAGGTCCGGCTGGTCCAGCATGATGAAGTGGGCGGCGTCATCCACCCGGATCAGCTCGGCGCCGGGCAGGGTCTGGAACGACATCTGGTAGATCATGTCGGTGATCTCGGGCGTCATGCGCGGATCGTTGAATTTGACGTACAGCACCTCGGTCGGGGCCGTGATGGCAGGCAGTTCGGGCCGCAGGTCGGTGACGATCAGTTCGCGGAAGGCGGCGGCGGAGACCTGCTGGTCGCTGTCGCGGCTGTGCCGGAGGGGCGCCGCCCGCTCGGATTCGGTCTGGATCATGCCGATGATGGTCTGCTCGGCCTGGGCCAGATATGCCTCGCGCGGAGTGCCGGATTGGGCGGCGTAGACCTGATCGGCCGTGGGGGCGACGCTTTCGGCGGTGGTTCCGGGCGGGCCGAACATGGCGCCCATGAAGGGGACCATGTCCACCACCATCAGGCGGCCCACGGCGTCGGGGTGGCGCGCGGCAAGCATCATGGCGATGGTTCCGCCCATGGAGTGGCCGATCACCGCCGGGCTTTGGAGGCCGTGTTCGGCGATGTAGCGGGCGATCTCCTCGGCCACGGGGGCGGACACCGGGCCTTCGGCGTTGGCGCCGGCCGGGGCGCCCGCGAAGCCGTTCACATGGACCCGATGGAAGCGGTAGCCGCCGCCCAGCCGGTCCACGGTCCCCTGCCAGATCTCGGGCGACGAGCTGAGGCCCGGAATGAGGATCACGTCCTGCCCCTCTCCCTCCACCATCACGTGCAGGCGGTCCGAGGCGAAGGCGGCATGGGCGTGATGGGCCGCGCCATGATCATGATGACCGGCGGACTGCGCCAGCGCGGGCGCGGCGGCCACGGCCATGCCGGCGGCGGCGGCGGCGGCGGCGGCGGCGATCATCAAGGCTTTGCGGATCATGTGGGTCTCCCTTGGAAGCTGCGGGCACATAAACACACCTTACTTTGAAATGTAAAGTGAGTTGTTCAGGGCCTCGCCCAGAACAGCGACACGGTGATAGACAAGCGTCATGACAACCTCCGCCGCACCGCCCGAACAGCCTGAACAGCCTGAACAGCCTGAAGCCCGGGCCCCGACCGCCGCCTTCGGCAAGGGCTTCATCACCGACGCCTGGTATTTCGCGGCCCTGTCGCGGGATGTGAAGGCAGCAGCCCTCAAGCGGTACGACCTGCTGGGCGAGCCAGTGCTGATCGGGCGCACCCGCGCGGGCCAGGTCTACGCCCTGCGGGACATCTGTCCCCACCGGGCCGCGCCCCTGTCGGCCGGACGGCTGGTCCAGCATGACGGCGAGGGCGAGACGGTGGAGTGCCCCTATCACGGCTGGCGCTTCCGGACAGACGGCGTGTGCGCCGCGATCCCGTCGCTGGTGAAGGAGCAGGCCTTCGAGACGGACCGGATCAGGGTGCGGTCCTATCCCGTGGTGGAAAGCCAGGGCCTGGTGTTCGTTTGGATGGCCTCCGATCCCCGCAGTCCGTCCCAGCCGGACCATGACCCACCCGTATTTCCCGGGGTGGTGGGCGGAGACGCCAAGCTGGTCGAAAGCATGGACTTCGACAGCCATGTGGACCATGCCGTGGTCGGTCTGATGGACCCGGCACACGGCCCCTATGTGCACCAGCAGTGGTGGTGGCGCAGCGCCCACAGCCAGCACGAGAAGGCCAAGGCCTTCGAGCCGCGCGAGCACGGCTTCGCCATGGTGCGCCACGCGCCCTCGTCCAACTCCTACGCCTACCGCATTCTGGGCGGAGCGCCCGCCACCGAGATCACCTTCCGCCTGCCCGGCTATCGCTGGGAGCATATCCAGGTGGGTGAGAAGCAGGTGCTGGCCCTGACCTGCCTGACGCCCCTGACGGAGACGATGACCCGCATCACCCAGATCTTCTGGTCCGACCACTGGGTGTTCGACCTGATCCGCCCTTTCCTGAAGCTGGGCGCCCGCGCCTTCCTGAAGCAGGACGGCGACATGGTGAACCTGCAGAACGAGGGCCTGCGCTACGACCCGGCCCTCATCTGGGTCGACGACGCAGACAGGCAGGCCAAGTGGTATCAGCAGCTGAAGCGGGAATGGCTGAAGAGCCGCGCCGAAGAGCGCGCCTTCGCCAATCCCGTCAAGGCCGCGACCCTGCGCTGGACCAGCTAGGCGACCGTTGGTTCGGACCCCGCGCTGAAAAAACAGTGTCCGAATTGTCCGAATTGTCCGAAATCGCCCCTCCCCGTCTCGTCCCATGAGGCGGCATTATAAGGCCGTGGGAAGTAGCGGGATTAAATAATCAGGCGCGCCAGAAGCCGACGATGCGCTTGACCTCGTCCACCACCGGATCGGCGATTTCGGCGGCGCGTTCGGCGCCGGACTTCAGCACGCGGTCGATCTCGGCCGGGTCATCCATCAGACGGCGCATCTCGGCGGTGACAGGCGCCAGCGACGACACCGCCAGCTCGGCCAGCTTCGGCTTGAAGGCGCCGAAGCCCTGGCCGGCGAACTCGGCGGTGACCTGTTCGCGGGTCTGGTCCGACAGGGCGGCGTAGATGGCGATGAGGTTCTTCACCTCGGGCCGGTCGTCCAGCGCCTCGTCCGGCTCCGGCATGACGCCCATGTCGGTCTTCGACTTCCTGATCTTGGCGGCGATGGCGTCCGCGTCATCGGTCAGGTTGATGCGGCTCTGGTCGGAGGGATCGGACTTGGACATCTTGGCCGCGCCGTCGCGCAGGGACATGACCCGGGTGGCCGGCCCCTGAATCAGCGGGTCCGGCAGGGGGAAGAAGCCGGGGACGCCGAAGTCGTTGTTGAACTTGGCGGCGATGTCGCGGGTCAGCTCAAGATGCTGCTTCTGGTCCTCGCCCACCGGCACTTCGGTCGCCTTGTAGAGCAGGATGTCGGCGGCCTGGAGCACCGGATAGGTGTACAGGCCCACCGACGAGCGCTCCTTGTGCTTGCCGGACTTCTCCTTGAACTGGGTCATGCGGTCCAGCCAGCCGAGGCGGGCGACGCAGTTGAAGACCCAGGCCAGATCCGCATGGGCGCGCACCGCCGACTGCGGGAAGATCACCGACTTCGCCGGGTCGAGACCCGAGGCGAGGTAGGCGGCGGCGATCTCGCGGGTCTGGGCCGCCAGCTTTTCGGGCTCCTGCCACACGGTGATGGCGTGCATGTCGGCCACGAACAGGAAACAGGGCGCGCCGGAATCCTGAAGCGCGGTGAAGCGTTTCAGGGCACCCAGATAGTTGCCCAGGTGCAGGGCGCCGGAGGCCTGGATGCCGGACAGGATGCGGCGCGGGCCGGAATAGGCGATGGGTTCAGCGTCGGACATGGCGTGGCAATGCCCCAGCGCCGCCCGCAGGGCAAGCCGGGATCAGGCCTTGCGCTCGCGCCGGATCAGACCCTTCACCTCGCCGATGGTCACCGCCCGGGTGACGAACAGCAGGATCAGATAGACCAGACCGCCCACGCCGGTGACGCCGATCAGGGCGATCTCCTTGCCGCCCCGGCCCAGCAGGCCGTCGATGGGCACCTCGATCATGGCGCGGGACGAAGCGGCGACCACCAGCATGGCCCCCATGACCAGGCTGGCGACCAGAATGCGGGCCATGCGCCGGATGGCGGTGGCGGCCGGGCGGTAATGATCCCGGCGCCACAGGGTCAGGGCCAGCAGGCCCGCATTGACCCACGCCGCCGCGCTGGTGGCCGCCGCGATGCCCTGAACGCCGGCCCCCATCAGGAACAGGGACAGGGCCAGCACCGCGTTCACCGCCACGGCCACAAGGGCGTATTTCATGGGACTTTTCGTGTCCTGACGGGCGAAGAAGGCCGGCGCCAGGATGCGGATCAGGATGAAGGCGGGCACGCCCCAGCCGAACTGGAACAGGATCTGCGCGGTGTTGAGGGCGTCCACCTCAAGGAACGCCCCGCGGGTGAACAGGCCGTCGATGAGGAAATACGGCATGGCCAGAATGGCCGTGGCGGCCGGAAGGGTCAGGGCCATGGCCAGGACCAGCGCCTCATCCATGGAGGCCTGCTGCTGGGCGCGGTCCTCGGCGGCGATGGCCGAGGACAGCTTGGGCAGCAGGGCGATGCCGATGGCCACGCCGACGAGGCCGAGCGGCAGCTGGTAAAGCCGGTCCGCCGTGGCCAGCCAGCTGCGCCCGCCCTCCACGAAGGAGGCCAGATTGCCGGACAGGAAGACGTTGATCTGGGTGGCGGAGTTGCCGATCACGGCCGGCACGGCGGTGATGATGATGGCCTTCACCTCCGGCGACAGGCGCGGCATGCGGAAGCGGATGTTGGCCCCGACCTTGCGCACCGCCCAGAAGCACAGCCCCGCCTGGGCCACGCCCGAGATCAGCACCCCCCAGGACACCGCGTAGGCCGCCGCTTCCGGCCCCCCGCGCGAGGTCAGCACGGCGATCAGCATGATGACGTTCATCAGGATCGGATAGGCGCCCGAGACGATGAACCGCCCCCGGGCGTTCAGCACCCCCGACAGCAGGGCGGCGATGGCCATACAGGGCAGATAGGGCATGGTGATCTGGGTCAGGATCACCGCCAGATTGTAGCGGACCGGGTCATCCAGAAAGCCGATGTTGATGACCGCCATCAGCCACGGCATGGCCAGCTGGGCCGCCAGGGTCAGGATCAGGGTGGAGACGGCGATCATGGCGATGGCGTCGGTGGCCACCTTGTCAGCGGCCGCCTCGCCGTCCAGGCGCAGCTTTTTGGCATAGGCCGGGACGAAGGCGGCCGCGAAGGCGCCCTCGGCGAAGATGCGGCGGAACAGGTTCGGAAAGCTCAGGGCCGTGTTGTAGGCGTCCGCCGCCGGACCCACCGAGGCGCCCAGCACCGCGTTGATGGCGATGTCACGGGCGAAGCCGACAAAGCGGCTGATCAGGGTCAGGCCGCTGAAGATGGCCGAGGAGCGCATCACGCCGCCGGACTTGGGGGGCTCCGGCGCAAGCGGATTGGTCGAGGCCGAGGCCCGGATTTCGGGATCGATGGTCATTCAGCGAAACATCCGGGATGGCGCGTTGATGGCCCTTAGCGCGCTTCGGCGCGGCGGGGAACGGCGGCCTTGCGGCCCAGTTCGGAGACGTCGCGGGCGCTGGCGCGGGCGCGGATCAGCGGGCGCCCCCGCGGACCGGGCGGCGGGGCCTGATCCATCACCGCCTCCAGCGCCGAACGAATGATGGACAACCGCTTTTCGCCAGTAATTTTCTGGCCCTTGTCTGTGGTGACATAGAAGGAATCCGCCGCCCGCTCGCCGAAGGTGACCACATGGGCCGAGCGGATCGACAGGCCAAGATCGGCCAGGGCGCGGGACAGCTGGGCCAGAAGGCGCGGCCGGTTGGCGCCGGACACCTCGATCACCGTGGCGGTCTCGGACGCCGCATTGTCGATCATCACCACCGGGCGCACGTCGAAGGCGGCGCGGCGGGGGCTGGCAGGGGCGGCCGGGTCGGCGGGGGCGACGGCGCCGCCGCGCCCCACCCGCTCCAGCGCCGCCAGCAGTCGGCGCAGACGGCGCGGCTCGGCCAGACCGTAGGGCTCGCCCGCCCCGTCCTGGAGCTGGAAGATGTCCAGCGCCATGCCGTCGGCGGCGGTGGTGACCCGTGCGCCGACGATGTCGGCCCCCAGATCGGCCATGACCCCGGCGATCAGGGCGAACAGGCCGGGGCGGTCGGTGGCGGCGATGGCCACCTCGGCGGCCTGATTGTCGGAGGGACCCGCCATGGCGGCGGCGCCGTCGCGGCGGGCGCGCTCGACCAGGGCGTCATAGGCGGCCATGGGGCGGCTGAGGGGATCGTCCATCCCGGCCGCGTCGCCCCGGAACTGGCGCTCGGTGTGGCGGTACAGGTCGCGCATCAGCTGGCCCTTCCAGCCGTTCCAGACACCCGGGCCGACGGCGCGGATATCGGCCACGGTCAGCACCAGCAGCATGCGCAGGCGCTCCAGATCGCCGACGATCTCGGCGAAGGCGCGCACGGTGGCCGGATCAGACACGTCGCGCTTCTGGGCGTAGTCGGACAGGGTAAGATGCTGGCGCACCAGCCAGGCTGTCAGCTCGGCCCGCCGGGGGTCCAGACCCAGCCGTTCGCAGGCCCGGCGCGCGGCGATGGCGCCGTCCTCAAGCTGGCCGCGGTCGCCGCCCTTGCCCACGTCATGCAGCAGCATGGCCAGCATCAGCACCGCGTGATCCCGGATCAGGGGCATGAGGGAGGAGGCCAGCGGATGGTCGTCCTTCAGCTTGCCGCGGGCGATGTCGTTGATGACGCCGATGGCCTGCAGGGTGTGCTCGTCCACCGTATAGGCGTGATACATGTTGAACTGGGTCTGGCCGACGATGCGGCCCCATTCCGGCAGGAACCGGCCCAGAAGCCCCGTCTCGTTCATCAGGGTCAGCACCCGGTACGGCCGGTCGCCGTCCGCCAGAATGTCCAGGAACGCCGCCGAGGCCGCCGGATCGCGGCGCAGCTTCGGCGTCACCTGATTCAGCGAGCGGGTGACGGCGGAGAAGGCGTCCGGGTGCAGGTCCAGATCGTGACGGTCCGCCAGCTGGAACAGGGTCAGCAGGCGCAAGGGCTCGGCCTCGAACACACCCGGGCCCGTGATCGACAGGCGGCCGTGGTCCTCCACGAAGCCGGGCTCGCCCAGCTGGCGGCGGCGGCGGGGGATCAGGCGGGTGAGGCTGAGGGCGTGCTTCTGGCCCCGCTCCTCCAGCTTGGCGGAGAGGGCGCGGGTCAGGCCGCCCACGTCGCGGGCCACCAGGAAATAGCGGCGCATGAAGCGCTCCACGGCCGGTTCGTCGCCCCGCCCCTGCCAGCCCATGCGCCGGGCCACCTCGGGCTGCAGGTCGAAGGTGAGCTTCTCCTCGGCCCGCCCGGCGGTGCGGTGCAGGTGATGGCGCACCCGCCACAGGAAGTCGAAGGCCTCCTCGAAGGTGCGGCGCTCGCGGCCGGTCAGCAGGCCCTCCAGCGCCTCGGCGCCCAGCAGGCTGTCGGGGGTCAGGCGGCGGGCGATCCAGAACAGGGCGTTGAGGTCGCGCAGGCCCCCCTTGCCGTCCTTGATGTTGGGCTCGACCCGGTAGCGCACGGCGCCGGCGCGGGAGTGGCGCTGGTCCCGCTCCTTCAGCTTGGCGGCGATGAAGGCGCGAGGGTCGGTCCTGGTCATCTCGCGGCGGAACACCTTGAGGAAGGCGTCGGCCATGACCTCGTCGCCGGCCAGGAAGCGCGCCTCCAGCAGGGAGGTCTGGATGACCATGTCGTCGCGGGCCAGGGTCAGGGCCTCGTTCATGGTGCGCGAGGCGACGCCCACCTTGGCCCCCAGATCCCACAGCACATAGAGCATGAAGCCGGTGACGCGCTCGATGCGCTCGCCGGCCCGGGCCGGGCGCAGGAACAGCAGGTCCAGGTCCGAGTACGGCGCCAGCACCCCGCGCCCGTAGCCGCCGGTGGCCAGCAGGGCCAGCTTGCCGTCCTCGTCGACGCTGTCGGACGGGTGCAGGACCTGGGTGGTGAAGCGCCACAGGGCCTGCAGCATCTCGTCGGCGGCCCCGGAGAACAGGCGCGCCACCTCGACCCCGCCCAGGCCTGACGCCAGTTTCGAGGCCGCCTTCTCGCGGCCCGCGCTCCAGTGCTCGGACAGGGCGGCGGCCACCTCGGCGCGGACGTCGGCCGCGTCCTTGAGGGCGGCGAGACGGTCATCCAGGGCGGAGGGCCGGGTCACGGGCGGGCCAGGCCTTTCAACCGGTACAGCGCCTCCAGCGCCTCGCGCGGGCTGAGCTCGTCGGGATTGATGGAGGCCAGGGCCTCGTCCGTGGGGGACGGACCGAACACGGGCTCCGGCTCGTGCACCGCGAACAGGGGCAGGTCGTCCAGCCGGACGCTGGAGGCCTTGTCCGCCTCAAGCCGATCCAGCACCTCGCGGGCGCGGCCCACCACCGAGGGGGGCACCCCCGCCAGCTTGGCCACCTGCACGCCGTAGGAGCGGTCCGCCGCGCCGGGCGTCGCCTCGTGCAGGAAGACCAGCTCGCCGTTCCACTCGCGTGCCTTCATGGACAGGTTGCAGACGTGGGCCAGCCGCTCCTCCAGCCGGGCCAGCTCATGATAGTGGGTGGCGAACAGGGTGCGGGCGCGGTTGGTCTCGTGCAGGGCCTCGGCCACGGCCCAGGCGATGGCCAGACCGTCATAGGTGGCGGTGCCCCGGCCGATCTCGTCCAGCACCACGAAGCTGCGGTCGGTGGCCTGGGTCAGGATGGCGGCGGTCTCGACCATCTCCATCATGAAGGTGGAGCGGCCCCGCGCCAGATCGTCGCCGGCGCCGACGCGGCTGAACAGCCGGTCCACCACGCCCAGCCGCATGGATCTGGCGGGCACGAAGGCGCCGGCCTGGGCCAGCACCACCAGCAGGGCGTTCTGGCGCAGGAAAGTGGACTTGCCCGCCATGTTGGGGCCGGTGACGATGGACAGGCGCGCGCAGTCGGCGCCCGAGCCGTCCAGCGCGCAGTTGTTGGGCGTATAGGGATCGCCGGCGCGGGTGACCGCGGCCTCGACCACCGGGTGGCGGCCGCCCGAGACCTGAAAGATCAGCGAGGCGTCCACATCGGGGCGCACGGCGTTGGTCTCGACGGCCCATTCCGCGAGAGCGGCGGCGGCGTCCAGTTCGGCCAGGGCGTCGGCCACGGCCTGAAGCGGGGGCGCCAGATCGGCCACGGCGCGGCGCCAGCCCTCGAAGATCTCGCCCTCCATGGCCAGGGCGCGGGCGCCGGCCTGGCTGATCTTCGCGTCCAGCTCCGACAGCTCCACGGTGGTGAAGCGGACCTGATTGGCCAGGGTCTGGCGATGGATGAAGGGGCTGCCCGACTGCGGGCGCAGCAGGGGTTCGGCGTTCTTCGCGCTGGTCTCGAGGAAATAGCCGAGCACCGCGTTGTGCTTGACCTTGAAGGCCACGCCGGACTCCGTCTGGGCGCGCTGCTCCAGATCCACGATCACCTTGCGGCTGTCGTCGCGCAGGGTGCGCACGGCCTCCAGCTCCGGCCGCCAGCCGGGGCGCACCAGACCGCCGTCGCGGGCCAGATGGGGCGGTTCGTCCACCAGCCCCTCCTGCAGATCGATCAGCAGGGCGCCCGTGTCGGGCGTGGGAGACAGGTCCGACAGCCGGTCCTCGATCTCGGCGGGCGGGCCGGTAAGAGGGTCCGGGGATCGGGCGAACAGGGCGGAGACGGCCTCGGCGGTCTTCAGACCCGAGCGGACAGCGGCCAGATCGCGCGGGCCGCCCCGCCCCAGCGCCAGCCGGGTCACGGCCCGCGCCACGTCGGCCGAGCCGGACAGGACCTCGCGCAGGTCGCGGCGCAGGTCGCGGCGCTCCAGCAACCATTGCACGGCGTCCAGTCGATGATTGATGGCGGCGGGATCGCGCAGGGGCCGGGTGATGCGCTCGGCCAGGGACCGGCCGCCCGCCGAGGTGATGGTGCGGTCCACGCAGGCCAGCAGGCTGCCCTCTCGGGCGCCGGACTGGGCGCGGTCGATCTCGAGACTGGTGCGGGTGGCCGGATCGATGGCCAGCCAGCCGGCCTGGGCCGCACGGCGCGGGGCCTTCAGCACCGGCAGGCGGCCCGCCTGGGTGGTCTCCAGATAGGCGGCGGCGAGGCCCAGGGCGGACACCTCGGCCTCCTCGAAGGCGCCGAAACCGTCGAGGGTGGCGACGCCGTACAGGCGCTGCACCCGATCCCGCGCCGCGGCGGGCTCGGCCAGCCCCTGCGCCAGCGCCTGCACCACCCCGCCGGAGCCGTCCAGGGCGGCGCGGATGTCGTCGTCGGAGAACAGCCGGTCAGGCACCAGCACCTCGGACGGGCGGAAGGCGGCCAGATTGGCGGCCAGATCGCCGGGATCGCTGACGATGGTCTCCACCTGCCCGGTGGACAGCTCCACCACCGCCACCGCGGCGCGGCCGCGCCGGACGGACACCGCC